>NZ_JBNYXO010000004.1:0-491782 GCF_051380715.1 Janthinobacterium kochi | reverse complement strand
GCTGCTTGGGCTGGCGGCAGCCCACTTGCTTGCCGACGCGCTGGCTCTGATCGCCAAGCGAACGTTTCTACATCGCCCAGGACAATCAAGGTCACGGCAAACCAACGCCTACAAGCCTCATAAATACATGGCCTACAAGGCTGCTTGATGGCAAGCCTGTTGCTTAACTTGGGTGGATTGGGGGCAGACCCCGGCCTTTGCCTGTGGGTGAGATAAATGCCGCCAGTGAGCGTATGGTGTGGTTTCATTGCTTGTATTTCAAGCTTGCACCCTCAACTACCGAGCATGGCGGCGCAACTTGCCGTATTGACGAATAACCAACCCGGAGAACCACCATGAGTTTCGATTCCTTTCTGTCCAAACTGAAGACCAAAGCAAGTGAACTGAAAACGGAAGCCCTGAAGTACAAGAACAAGGATTTCCTGAATGCCGCGATGGCAGGGTCGGCCTTGATCGCCATGGCCGACGGCAGTGTCAGTGCGGAAGAGAAGCAGAAGATGGTGAAGTTTATTGAAAGCAATGACGCGCTGTCGGTGTTTACCACCAGCGACGTGATCAAGGCGTTCCAGGACTATGTGGGTCAGCTGGAGTTCGACAAGGATATCGGCGAAGCCAAGGCGTATCAGGCGCTGGGCAAGATGAAGTCGAATGTGGAGGCGTCGCGCTTGCTGGTGCGCATGATTATCGCCGTCGCTTCGTCAGACGGCAATTTCGACGCCAACGAGCAGCGCGTGGCCAGCAAGATCGCGCGCGAGCTGGGCTTGACTCCGGCGGAGTTCGAGTTGCAGTAACTGCCAGGCCAGCCGGCCCCGGCCAGTTGGCTTAATCCTTGTCCCACCACGGTGGCGCGCCCTCCGACGTCGGGCACGCCATTTTCACTTCGCTGATCCTGTAGCGGATCTCGATCACTTGGCCGGGGCTGAAGGGACCGCGTATCCAGTCGCCGGAATTGAAAACGTAGGACTTGCCATTGATGCAGCGACTGGTCGGGGTGTCGCCGATGGGACCGGTCGAGCGCACGGTGACGCGTACTTCGCCGTTGGCGTCCGGCGTGGCGTCGCCGCCCATGTAGAGTATTTCCACGCCGATGTCGCAGACACTGGTGCTCCCTATCTTGCTGCAGCGCTTGATATACGTTTGCTGGCGCGCTGCGGCCATGTACTCGTCATGGCGCATCGGCTTGCCGTCGTCATAGGTGAAGCGCAGGACGACTTGCGTGGGCTCGCTGGCAGGATGACGCGTGGTGCTGGTGCAGGCGGCGCTGGCCAGGGCCAGCAAGGGCCAGGCCAGCAGGTGCAGGCCGCCGCGCAGCATTGACAGGGATTTACTGCCGGATGGATGCTGCATGTAGCGTTGCCATTTGTCTCATGAACGGGGCGCCGATCATAGCATGCGAAGGCAGCGGTTCCGCTATGACACGCCGCGATTCAATTCCTGCAGCACCTTCTTGCAAAGTACCCCATAGCCCACCCCCGTGCCCCGTTTGTGTGCGGTCAGGTCGACGCCAGCGCTGATGTCGTCCCACGCCACGCTGCCGGGCAAGGGGCGCAAGGCGTCGTCCAGATCCATCTCGAAATGAATGAAGTGACCGTCGGCGCTCAGCAGTTTGCCATACACGGCGGGCTTGCCGGGCCAGGCAAGTTGCAGCTCGAGCATGAGGGCCGTGCCCAGCGCCACGCCATGGCTGGCAGCGCACAGGCGCAAGGCGTCGGGCAGGGGACGAGCGCGCCACCAGGCCGCCGTCTGGCGGATGGCCTCCAGGGTCAGCGCGTTTTGCTGTTGCACGCAATACTGTTTGCTCATGACTGCCACCCCTGCGGCATGTGGCTTGCCGCCTCAGCGCGATGCCAGGCCCATGCTTTGCACATGGGCGGGCACGATGTCGCCGCTAGCCAGTTTTTCGGCTGGTACCCGCATCAGCACTTCGCCGCCCACGCTGCCATCGTCGCGCAAGTCGATGCGCATGGCCAGTTGCTGGTCGAGCGCCACGAAGCTGTTGCTGCCGCTGGCGATGATGCGGTGTTCTTCCTGATCATCGATGCGCGCATACATGATGGCGCCGATGCTGCCCGCATTGCGCAGGGAGAGTACTTGTCCGTTCGACAGTTCATAGCCGCCGCGGAATGGGGCAAACCTTTCCGCACTCATGAAATGTCTGTGTGCCGGCAGTTCGATCGTCTGCAGGCGTCCGCCGGGAATGGTGACGGTCTGGTTGTCGGGGAGCGATTGCGCATTTGCCAGCAGGGCGCAGACGCCCAGGGTGCCGGCCAAGATCCATGTTTTCATTTTCCAGCCCATCCTTGAATGTGGTGCCGTCCGCTGCCGCGGCGGCGATGTTGATGTGGGTGCCAGGGAAATCGAACCGGCTGGTGCGCACACGCTGTGGTTACACTGGCAAGGTGCGGCCTACCGGTTTTGCCAGTGTAGGCAGGCAAGTTGCCTTGCGCATCATCCGATCAGATGATACGGCCTCATGCATCGAATACAGCCAGGTGCGCCGTTGCACCATGGATCAGGGCGATCAGTTCGCCCTGGCGCCGCGTATCCGTCTTCAAATAGGTGTGGTGCAGATGCGTCTTGACGGTGTTGACGCTGATGCCGCCGCGCGCGGCGATTTCCTCGATGGTGGCCCCTTGCGCCAGCGCCTTGCCCACTTGCGCTTCGGCTTGCGTCAAGTCAAACAGCTGGCGCAAGGCAGGGACGGACGTGCCTGTTTGTGTGGGGTCGCGCGCGATCACCAGCGCGCAGGCAGGTTGGCAAGCGGGCAGCGGGGTGACTGTCAGTGCCAGCGGTGCTTGCTGCTTGCGCGCCAGGCGCAGCGACTGGCATTGCTGTGCGCCGTCGGCGCTGGCGATGACCAGGTGCACGGCACGCTCCAGGGTGGGTGGCACGGGGTTCGCCAGTTGCGCCGCATGCAGGGCGTGGCCGGCGGGGGTGGCAAAGCGCAGTCCGAGGCCCGTGTCGAGCAGCAGCACGGCGGCGCCCATGGCGTCGAGCGCCGCCAGTGCGCAGTGGCTGGCCAGTTGCGCCTCGCGCAGGCGCTGCTGCAGGCACAGTGCGCGTTGCAGATGCGGCAAGAGTTCCTGCCATTGCTGGCCGTTCAGGCCCGCGCTGTCGAGCTGCGGCCAGTCGCCCATGCCGCAGGCCGAGTCGTACATGGCGCCGATCAGCTTGCTTACATCTGTTGCCGTACCCATGCTTGCCCCCACTTCCTGATTACATCAGTGCGCCGCAGGCGTGCAGGTGCGGAACTGGGTAAGGGCGGTGTTGCGCAGTGATCCGCCCCACCTTTGTGAGGAAGGGCTGGTCGCTGCCATCTGGCCTGGGCAACTATCAAGATAGTACAAAGATATCGGTGCTGCAATGGTGCACGCAAATCTGCGTGGATAGTGTTCTGTAGGAAACTCGCGCGGCTAAAACATGTCCATGATGTAAGATTCGCACTATGTCCGATTTCACATTTACCGATTGCCCATGAGTTCAATAATGATCCCCGACGTCGCCCTGGTCGACAACACCGAACAACGCACGCCGCTGGTGCTCGTGCTGGACTGTTCCGGCAGCATGGATGGCGAACCCGTCTCGCTGCTCAACGAAGGCCTGGCCTTGCTGGAACAGGAACTCAAGTCCGACGTGATCGCCGCCAAGCGCGTGCGCATCCTGGTGATTCAATATGGCGCCCACGATGAAGCCGTGGTGGCCAGCAACTGGTGCGACGCCATGGATTTCACGGCGCCCCGGTTGGAAGCGAACGGCACCACGCCGACCGGCGCGGCAGTCGAACTGGCGCTGGCCGAAATCGAGCAGGAAAAGCAGCGCTTCCGCGCCGCCGGCGTGGCGTACACGCGGCCGTGGCTGTTCTTGATGTCGGACGGCGAACCGACGGACCGCTGGCAGCATGGCGCAGAGCAGGCGCGCGCGGCCGAGCAGGCGAATAAAGTGGCGATCTTCCCGATCGCCGTGGGCGACCACGCGAATATCGATACCCTGGGGCAGTTTTCCAGCCGTGGCGAGCGCGGCGTGAAGCAGCTGAAGGGCTTGCAGTTCCGTGAACTGTTCCTGTGGCTGAGCGCCAGCATGCAGGTGGTGTCGCAATCGCGTCCCGGTGCGCAGGCGCAACTGGCCTCGACGGACGGCTGGTCTGTCGTGAATACGTGAAAGCCCGCTGATCCATGGCGATAGTAAGCAAGCATTGGCGCGTGTTTGGCGCGTCCGTCACGGGCAAGGCGCACCTTGACAAGGATATTCCTTGCCAGGATGCGCACGCACACACCGTGGTCAACGGGGTACTGGTGGCCATCGTCTGCGATGGCGCCGGTTCAGCCCGCCTCAGCGAGCAGGGCGCGCAGTTTGTTGCCGCGCAAACCGTGCAAGCGCTTGCCGGACGGATCGAGCAGGGCGCTACCGTGCAGGATTTACATGACGGTGCGCTGGCCGGCACCCTGGCGCAAATCCGCGCCGCGCTGGACGACATCGCCCGCGCCGCCAACGCCACCCTCGACGACTACGCTTCCACAGTCGTCGGCGTGGTCGTGGGCGCCGAGCATGGCTTCTTTTTCCACCTGGGCGACGGCTTGGGCGTGGCGCAGCTGGGCGATGGTGGCGAGCTGATCTCGCTGCCTGCCAACGGCGAATACGCCAACGAAACCTACTTTATCAGCGGCGAGCGTTGGCGCGAACAGCTGCGCCTGCTTGCGATTCCGCAAGCCGTGCGTGGCGTGGTGCTGATGTCCGACGGCTGCATGCCCTTTGCCATGAGCAAGAACAATGGGGCCCTGTATGCGCCATTCATGGATGCCGTGCAAGGCTATCTGCGCACGGTCGAGAGTATCGAACTGGGCAATGCGGCGCTGGCGTCCACCCTGGCCGACCCGCGCACGCACCAGATCACGGGCGATGACAAGACCCTGCTGCTGGCCTTGCGCGCATGAGCCAGAAGCAAGGCGTGACACCGGGCCTGAGTCCGGGCGGCAAGATCTGGCTGGATAAAGTCCGTACGCTGGTGCTGGGCAAACTGATTAAAAGCGGCGGCGCGGGCAGCGTGTATCTGTTGCCCGGCGCGCCTGCGCAGGTCGCCAAGCTGTACCACCCGCATCTGGACCGGGCCGCCAACCGGCGCAAGCTCGAAGCGATGCTGGAACTGTCGCCCGAGCTGCCCGATCAGTTGGAAAACGGCAAGCGCTACGTGCAGATCGCCTGGCCGCAATCGGCCGTGTTCGACGGCCAGGGCGGCTTCGCCGGTTTCGTCATGCCCCTGCTGGACATGGCGCAAACGGCCGAGCTGGAACAGATCATGCAGGAGCGCCAGGCGCGCGCGGCAGGATTGCCCACGGGACTTGGGCCCAAGCTGACGCTGGCCGCCAACCTGGCCGCCGTCATCGATGCCTTGCACCAGCAGCAGCATTACGTGGTCGATCTAAAACCCGTGAATTTGCGTTTCTATCGCGATTCGCTGTACATCGCCATGCTCGACTGCGACGGCTTCAGCATCCAGGGCCATGCGGAGCGTTTTCCTGCCGAGCAATTCACGGCCGACTACCTGGCGCCGGAATTCCAGCGCAAGGGCATGTCAGCGGGCACGGAAATGGCGCAAGACCGTTTTGCGCTGGCCGTCGTCATCTTTCAGCTGCTGAACTTCGGCATCCACCCGTACAGCGGGCGGCCCGGCAATGCGCAAGTGGCGACCGATATTCCCGGGCGCATCCGTGACGGCTGCTATGCGTATGGTGTCAAACGCCACAAGCAACTGGCGCCGAACATCACCAGTGGTCATACCTTGATGCCGCCCGAATTGCGCGCCATGTTCGACCGCGCGTTTTCGCCGTCGCCAAAAGCGCAGCGGCCGTCGGCGGCCGACTGGGCGCAGTTGTTGCGCGGCTATGCGCAGCGCAGCGGCGGCAAGTTGGTCGTGTGTACCGCGAATCCCGAGCACCAGCATTTTGCGGACCAGGGTTGCGCGGCCTGCGCGCGCGACCAGGTCATCGGCGCGGCCGCGCAGGCATCCGTGCAGGCGCAGCAGATGCAACAGCAATCACTGCCGCAGCAACGCAGCGCGCGCGGCGCGCACCATATGGCGCCGGGACAGGCGCCCGCCGCCATTCCAGTGGCGGGCAATACTGGCGGCGGCATCACGGGCAAGGGCTGGGCCGTGGTGGTGCTGCTGATCGTGCTGTTCCTGATCGGCTTTACGGCCTGGACCTCGTCGCCCGATGAAACCAAGGCCAAGGCCAGCTTGCAGGCGCAAGCCGAGCAGGCGGCTGGCCTGGAAGTGTTTCGCTGGCGCACGCGCAAGGCGCCCGGTTTCCAGCCGTCCGATGCGCGCAAGGCCGTGCGCAGCCTGTCGCAAGCGATCAGCAAGGGCGACGATGACGCCGTCACGCGCGGCTTGCAGCTGTTGTACCGTTCCGGCCAGGAAAAGCCGTCCGGCTACGGCGTCGACCGTACGCAGGCGCAGCTGCGCGCCTCGTTGCTGGAGGGCCTGGGCTGGGTGCCCGGCTATGAGCCGGGGCTGGTCGCTACCTATCTTGACCTGTTGCAAGCCAACCCGCGCGACCATCTGGTGGCGGCGGCCATGGGCCGCATGCATCTGAGCCTGAACGAACCGCAGGCGGCGCGCCAGTACTTCGAGCAAGCCGTGTGGGCGCACCCAACAGATGGCACGGCCTGGCTAGGTATCGCGGCCGCGGCGCAGCTGCGCGGTGGCGACGAGGGCGATGCCGTCAACCTGGTGGCGCTGGCGCAACTGACGGCTTACCGCTACGCCGTGGAGCATGCCTTGCCGGCCGAGCCGGGTCAGCCGGCCGACAATGGCGTGGCGCGCATGACGCAGCGCATGGATCTGAACGCCAAGGTATTGCGCCTGGCCCAGCCGGGCGCTTACCAGAAACGCTGGGACAAGGTGCTGGCCGAGGGCGCGCTGCTGGCAGCCAAACTCAAAGCCATGCCGCCCTTGCGGGACCAGGTCGGCGGCGTGCAGCGCGAGACGATGACGACGGTTGCGTATGGCGTGCTGGACGAAAAGCATGCAACGGGTGAAAACCGCCTGACCCTGAGCATCGCGGCAGATGGCAGCCTGAGCTATGCGGCGGCCGAGTTGCCGATGGAGCCGATGCTCAACAAGGTGCTGCTCGATAGCGTCAAGCGCTGGACCTACTTGCCGGCCGTGCAGCACGGTCAATTGCGCGATGCCAAGGTGGTGGTGCTGGTGCGCTACCGCGATGGCCGGGTCAGCTTCGTGCCGGGCGGTGTGGTCGCCACGACGGAAAATTAAAGGAATAGCATGAAAATCAAGACGATATGCGCCGTGTTGGGCGCCTCCTTGCTGGCCTCAGGCATGGCGCAGGCGGACATCGTGCAGCGCCTGGTAGTGACAGCCATGGCCGCCGAGCCAGATAGCGAAGGCGGCGATGTGTTCAGTATTGCGGGCACGACGGCCTGCGGCGGCAAGCAGATACGCATGGATGCGCGCTCGGTCAGGCTGGACGAGGCGCCGTACGAGGCGCTGAAAGCCCAGCTTGCTGAGCGCATGCGCGCCAGGACGCCCATGCTCGTCACCCTGAAAAAATGCCCGGACGATGCGAGCGTGCCCATCGTGCGCCAGATCGCCGCCTGCACACCAGCCGCCTGCACCGATGGCCGTGCGCGGCTGTACCTGCACGAACGTTTCTTCCCCATCGAGCAGGAAAACGCGCCCAACGTGCTGCTGTTGCCCTTGCCGAAAGGCAAGCTGCCAGGCACGTGGAAAGTGGAGATTGTTAGCGTCGCCGGCCACAAGCTGCGCCTGTCCGGCCATGTCAACAAGGCCGATTTTGCATCCGGGGAACTGGTGGGCGGCTATGTCTCGTATTACCCCAATGGCAAGATCGAGAAACAGGTGGCGCAGGATGGGCAGGGCCGGCAGGATGGCGTCACCAGTCTGTATCGTGCCGATGGCAGCCTGGAATCGCGTGGCAACTGGCGCCATGGCTTGCCGGAAGGCACACACCAGCAATATCACGCGACGGGCAAGATGCGCGAGGCTAGCGTGTACCGCGAGGGCAAGCGCGTGGACGGTCCCGTGCAGACGTTTGACGCGAATGGCAAGCTGAGCACCAGTTTTGTGCTGCGCGATGGACGCATGGAAGGCGAGCTGCTCGCGTATTTCCCGGATGGAAAAGTAGCGGGCCGCACGCAAGTGAGCAAGGGCAAGTTCAATGGCAGCAGCGCGGAGTACTTTCCCGATGGCGCCGTGCGCGCCAGCATGACGCTGGTCAACGACCTGCCGGTCGGGGAAGCGCTGGAGTTCTATTCTGACGGCAAGGTGCAGAGCCGCCAGCAGTATGGCGACAAAGGCGGGCTGCTGAGCATCCAGCGCTACAGCCCCCAGGGCGTGCTGGTGCTGGAAAGACGCTGGGATGCGCAAATGCGCGAGCAGGGCACGTCGCGCTCATGGTATGAAAATGGCAAGCCCGAGCAAGCCATCGACTACGTGAACGACCGCCGCGACGGCTGGAGCCGCAGCTGGCGCGAGGATGGCAGCCTGAAGAATGAATGCCGGTATGTTGCCGGCAAGGCACAGGGCGACTGCGGCGAAGCGCCGCCGGCGCCGGAACTGCTGCGCAAGGAGCAGGCATGGCGCGCCTTGTGAAGCACGTGCTTGGCGCCATGCTGCTGTTGCCGGCGCTGGCCCACGCCGAGATTGAGCAGCGGCAAATAGTCACCGCGATCAAGGCGACGCCCGACGGCGATGTGCTGACCCTGGCCAGCGACAGCGGCTGCGGCGGCAGGCAGGTGCTGATGAATGCCGTTTCCGTGCGCCTGGATGCGGAGCAATACGCTGCCATGAAGCAGCAATTGGCTCCCTTGATCCGCGACAAGACGCCCTTGTTGATGCGTATCAAATCCTGTCCCGCACCAGACAAGGTGGGAGGCGAAGCGGGAGCGCTCGCCATGCCCGAAGTTGGCAAGCTGGGCGGCTGCGAGCCGCAGGCCTGTCTTGACGCCAAGGCGCGTTTGTACCTGAATCACAATCTGTCGCGCGGCGAAGTCAAGGAACAGGCGCGCTATGCACTCGTGTTGCCACTGCCGCCCGGCAAGACGCCGGGCACCTGGCAAGTCGAGGTGGTGCACGTGCGCGAAGGCGAACCGAAGCGGCTGATGGGCTTGGTCAATGCTCCCGATTATCTGCGCGGCAAGCTGGTGGGCAACTACAGCATGTATTACCCGCGTGGACAGGTCGAGCTGCAGGTGGAGCAGGACGGGCGCGGTGTGCAGGAGGGAATGCAGACCCGCTATTACCCGGACGGCAAGATTTCCATGCGCAACACGTGGCGCAATGGCGTGCAGGACGGGGAGGAGCAGACCTATCACCGAAGTGGCAAGCTCATCGAGTCGCGCACCTACCGCAACGGCGCCCGTGCCGATGGCCTGGTGGAAACGTTCGACCAGGATGGCAAGCTGCGCACGCGCATGACGCAGGTCAAGGGCCAGACGGAGGGCGAATTGCTGCTGTTCTATCCGGACGGCACAGTAGAAAGCCGCAGCCAGTATGTCAACGGCATCATGACGGGCCCCAGCACCAGCTATTTTTCGGATGGCAAGGTGCGCCGCACGGGTAGCTACATTGACGGCAAGCCTGCGGGCGACAGCGTCGAGTATTATCCGGACGGTAAGGTCGCCAGCAAGCGCACCCATAGCGGCCATTATGTGATGCGCAGCGAACAGCGTTTTACCCGGCATGGCGTGTTGCTTGTGCACAAACTGTGGAACGCGGGCGGACGCGAGGAGGGGGCCTTGCGTTCCTGGTATGCGAATGGCAAGCCGAGGCAACTGATCGAGTACGTGGATGGCGAACGCCAGGGCTGGACGCGGCACTGGCATGAGGATGGCAGTGTGGAAAGCGAATGCCGCTATGTGGCGGACGAGCCGCAGGGGGAGTGTGCGGGGGCATCTGCCAAGATGTCGTACACGCAGGATGGGATCGAGTTTGACATGCCGGAATCGTGAACAGGGCAAGTTATTGCCGTTCGATCAGTGATGCGTGGCCTGCCTTTTTGCGAGGCATGTACAGGTATTGGAGTGACACTGGATGGCGTCCAGCGTTCGTCCGGCCGCGGCACCGTGGTCGTTGCGGCATTTCGCATATAAATACCGTTGGCTGCCTGGACTGATCCGTAGCGCATGGCTGTTTGTGCCGAGCAGGACCTTTTGTGGGCGGCAGCTTTCGCCCCGGAGCGGACACTGCTATTCACGCTTTATGTTGTGAATCTGACCGCGCTTTTGAAGCATATTGGAAGCAGCGACGGCGAGCGTATCATCCTCGATGATGCGTACCATTAGACCACCACTCTCATCAAGATAGCCGACGAGATGACTGCCAAGGGAGAGCCAGCGGTCTAAAGTTATGCCATTAACCGTCAGTGCTTGAATTACATCTTCATCTTTAATTTTCGTGATGCAACAATATCCTGTTTTGGTCGTTTCTCTGCAAGGGCGGTTTTGAAAGACCGCTTCTGGCCGCTTGCCGTCAGCCGACTTCCGGCCGAAATGACCAATGGGCAGCTTCAATCCTAAGCGTGTCGCCAGATTGCAGCGCTATTTCAAATTGCCCAGTCTTTAACTCCGCAGAACTATTGACAGATGAGGACGGTCCCCAACTCTCGCGTCTTGGAAGTTCAATGCTTGTAAATCCTTCAAATACAAGCATATGAGGCGGCAAGCCAACTGGCAGTAAACGTATATCGCATCGGGCGGCCTCCCAGCTGACGTAGATGGCTGAAAGCGTAGCGTCGTGTATTGATAAGGTACTAAAATGCATCGCTTTTTTCCAAAAATTTCAAGTGGCCGCTCTTGGCCGAATCCGGCCGCCGGCGTTCAGGATAGCGGTTTGCCCATCTGTAAAACGCACTAATTCTCACTCTAGGCTGGCGCCGCCCTGAGGCGAAAAAGCAGCATTTCCGTGCACGCGTGGCCGTTTCGCAGCGGGGAATTAGCTTAATTGAAAAATTGCAATTATTGAAATACCCGCCACCCCATCTACGGTGTCACGAGCTGCGCAGAAGCGCTGCCTTCGGGGATAATCAGGGCAAAGTCGTAGCCGTTGATCAGGTTGAACATTTCAATGTCACCCCCCGCCAGTTTGCGCGAGCCTGGGCGCAGTGAGCGCAGATCAAATAGAGACCAACTGCCGTCGGTGGCGCTTGCACTGGCCAGCAGTTTGGAGGCCGAGCTGTCAAGTTCGATTTGTGCCGGCTGATGTGGCTTGCCCGCTCCCGCGAATCTCAGTTGCGTACCCTTCGCCGCCAGCACGATCAGGTGCAGAGAGGTATGGCCCTGGCCTTCGGCGCGTTCAGCCAGAAAGTTGCCAATGTCACGATTGTTGAGTGGATTAATACCCTTGTATGCGTGATTTGCGCCGACCTTGACCACCAGCTTTTGCTCTTGCATGCCGAGCCGGGTTTCCAGGGTCCGCTTTAACAGCGTCAAACGTAAGCGGTTGGATAGGTCGCGATCGCCGGGCACTTTCGAGGCGCTTTTCTGATAGATGGCACGGGTGGCCAGCAATGCATCGAGCAGGCCTAGCGCGGTTTGCTCTTTGGGGCCGGCAAGTAGCGGGCGCAACGAGGTCAGTTCATCGGTTGAGGCCGACAGCATAAAGTACTCGAAGGGATTGCCGGTGGCTGCCGCCTTTTGAGACGCGACAGCTTCCATTTGACGCAAGGCTTCCAGCTTCGCGCGGGCGGCCGGATTAACCGGCTGGGCCAGCATCAGGGTGATCAGGTATTTGGCCGCACCCACGAATTCCTGATCGATGCCCCAGTACTCGAAGCGCGGTCCTGCGGCCAGGGCAAAGCCGGCGAGCATCTCTGCTTCCTGGCGCATGGTGTAGAAAGCAACGGAGTCTGGATAGGTGGCGTCGAATCTGGCGATAGCAGCAACCGCGTCGGCACCCTTGAGCATCCGTTCGAGCGCGCTCGTCACGGCTGGACCATTTTCAGTTACCAAGGTCGTGAAGCCGGCAGGGGGCAAGGCATTGAAGTAGGCGGATGAAAACTGGGCGATCTCGGCGACACCGTGATCCTCGCCGAGGAGGACGTACTGCGCCTGGCGCGAAGCCTGCAGCAGCAGTGCCGCACCAGGTCCCGATAACGTGCCTTTGTCAAGTGTGATAGCGAGCCGGCTAGCTGTGAGTTTTTCAAGGACGGCGGTATCGGCGACGGCCGAATCGGCGAAGCCGAGCGTCAGGGTGGCGGCAAGGAAGGCGAGACGGAAGAACATGGTAGTGTGGGCCCATCAGGGCGGTCAGTGAATGAGTCAACAGTTCAAACTGTCGCTAGCAACGTCGGTTTCTGGACGATAGCGGAACACCGCAATGACCGATCCCCCGATGTTCCTGCTTTCAGAGTCAGAAGGCGCTTGTGTTGGTCGTCTACCTATGCGGCGGCGTCAGCACGCTGGCGATTGCCTTCGGCAAGGTTTCAGGATAATCGCGGCTGAAGTGCAAGCCGCGGCTTTCGCGGCGGGACAGCGCGCTGTTGACGATCATCGATGCCACGTCGACCAGGTTGCGCAGTTCCAGCAAATCGTGGGTGATGCGGAAGTTGCGGTAGTACTCGTCGATCTCTTCCTTCAAGAGGGCGATGCGGTGCTGGGCCCGTTCCAGGCGTTTCGTCGTGCGAACGATGCCCACGTAATTCCACATGAAGCGGCGCAGCTCGTCCCAGTTGTGGGAAATGACCACTTCCTCATCCGCATCCGTGACGCGGCTTTCATCCCAGTCGGGCAAGTATGGCGTGCCCAGCTTTTCCTTGCTTTCGATATCTTGCGCGCAGGCGCGGCCGATGACGATGCATTCGAGCAAGGAGTTCGACGCCAGGCGGTTCGCGCCATGCAGGCCCGTGCAAGCCGTCTCGCCCACGGCATACAAGCCCGGCAAGTCGGCGCGGCCCGCCAAATCCGTGACGACGCCGCCGCACGTGTAGTGGGCGGCGGGCACGATGGGGATAGGCTGCTTGGTGATGTCGATGCCCAGTTCCAGGCAGCGCGCGTAGATGGTCGGGAAGTGTTCGATGAGGAATGCGGCCGGCTTGTGGCTGATGTCCAGGTGCACGTAGTCGAGGCCCCGTTTCTTGATCTCGAAGTCGATGGCGCGCGCCACCACGTCGCGCGGCGCCAGCTCGGCCCGCTCGTCGTGGGCCAGCATGAAGCGCGTGCCGGCTGCCGCGCCCGCTTCAGGCGGCAGTTTCAGCAAGCCCCCTTCGCCACGGATGGCTTCGGTGATCAGGAAGGACTTGGCATACGGGTGGTACAAACACGTGGGGTGGAACTGGATGAATTCCATGTTTGACACGCGGCAGCCGGCGCGCCAGGCCATGGCGATGCCGTCGCCGCTGGCCGTGTCCGGGTTGGTGGTATATAAATACACCTTGCCCGCGCCGCCTGTGGCCAGCACGGTGTGCTCGGCGGCAAAGGTGTGCACCTTGCCCGTTTTTTCATCCTGCACGTACAGGCCGTGGCAATGCGGTTGCGCATTGCGCTGGGCCGGCTTCATGCCCAGCTTGTCGGAGGTGATCAGGTCGATGGCGCAATGGTGTTCGAACAGGCTGATGTTCGGGTGGGCGCGCACCTTTTCTTCCAGCGTCACTTGCACGGCGTGCCCGGTGGCATCGGCCGCGTGGATGATGCGGCGCTGGCTGTGTCCGCCTTCCCGGGTCAAATGAAAACCCAGCTCGGCCGTGGCGTCGCGCGTAAACGGCACGCCTTGCTCGATCAGCCATTCGATGGCTTCGCGACCGTGCTCGACGATGTAGCGCGTGGCGCTCTCGTCGCACAGGCCGCCGCCGGCGATGAGGGTGTCTTCGATATGCTGCTGGTGGCTGTCGCCCGAGTCCAGCACGGCCGCGATCCCGCCCTGCGCCCAGTTACTGGCGCCATCGAGCAGCGCGCGTTTGGAAATGATCGCGACAGTGCGCGTCTCAGCTAAATGCAGTGCAACCGATAAACCCGCCAGGCCACTGCCGACAATCGCTACATCAAATTTCATGACATTTATCTCTTTTAGGGGAAGCATACTATATGCCATTTCACCTCATTCGGTAATGTGTTGAGATAAATTCTGCCAGCGAAAGATAGCTGGGACCGTAGCTTGTGGCGCATCAATGTCCTGCTGGAACAGTTGGCCATCATGGCAAGACAGCAGCAAGTCGCCCTGTGCGCGGCCTGATGCTTTTTGCCGCAGGAGGAACCATGATCCGCATCTTCAGCCATTATGTCTCGAAAACAGCGTTTATCCTGCTGTTGCTGGAAATCCTGATCCTGCTGCTGTCGGCCACCCTGACATCGATGCTGTGGCTGGCGGACGGCAGCCGCGTGCTGCGCGTGGGCGAGGTCTATCTGTCGTCGGCGATCTTTGCACTGGTCATCGTGCTGAGCATGAGTGCGCTGGGCATGTACCAGCACCGCTCGCGCGAAGACATCCGCAACACCTTGCTCCGCATCCTGCCGTCGTTCGCGCTGGGTTTTGCTGTGCTCAGCGTGCTGATACGCTTCATTCCGGCCTTGCATTTCGGGCGCGGCAGCGTGCTGATCTTCGGCCTGGGCGCCATCGGCGTGCTGCTGGCGCGCCTGGTGGTGTTCAAATCCTCGCAATCGGCGCTGATGGAAGGCCGGCTGATCCTGGTGGGCGGCGGGGCGCTGGCGCGCGAATGCATGGAATTGGCCGCCAGCAAGATCGGTTTCCACCAGTTTACGGTGGTCGGCTGCATCGATGTGGCTGGTGAGCAATGCTGCGTGCCGGCCTCGGCCTTGCTGCCGGCCGAACCTTCGCTGCTGGCCATGGCCCAGCGCCATGCTGCGCATGAGATCGTCGTCTCCGTCAGCGACCGGCGCAATGGCGCGTTTCCTGCCAAGCAACTACTGGAATGCGCGCTGGGCGGCGTCAAGGTGATCGACGCGGCCACGTTTTTCGAGCGCGAAGCGTGCCAGATTCGCATCGATTCCTTGCAACCGAGCTATCTGATCTATGGCGGTGGCTTCGACCAGAGTTTTGTCCGCGCCGCCTCGAAGCGCTTGTTCGACCTGGCGGCCAGCAGCGTCATCTGCCTGGCGGCGCTGCCCGTGATGCTGGTGACGGCGCTGTGCATCCGCCTGGAAGACGGCGGCCCCGTGTTTTACCAGCAAGAGCGGGTGGGGCGCGATGGCTTGCCTTTTAACGTGCTGAAATTTCGCAGCATGCGCTGCGATGCCGAGCGCGACGGCAAGCCCATCTGGGCGCTGACCAATGATGCGCGCATCACGCGGGTGGGTAAGCTGATCCGCAAGCTGCGCATCGACGAGTTGCCGCAGATGCTCAATGTGTTTCGCGGCGAGATGAGTTTTGTCGGGCCACGCCCCGAGCGCGCGTATTTTGTCGAGCAACTCAAGCAGCAGGTGCCGTACTACAACATCCGTCACAGCATCAAGCCGGGCATCACGGGCCTGGCGCAGGTGCGCTATCAATATGGCGCCTCCGTCGACGATGCCGTGAAGAAGCTGCAATACGATTTGTATTATGTGAAAAACAATAGCCTGTTCCTCGACTTGCTGATCCTGCTCGACACGGTGCAGGTGGTGCTGTTTGGCAAGGGCAGCCGATGATGGGGGCGCAGGCAGACTGGCTGGCGGCGGCCGACGCGGCTGCCCTCAGCCATGGCCTGGCGTCGTTGGCCTTCTTCGTGCTGGCACTGCTGCTCATCAGCAACTGGCGCGCGCGGCAAAACGTGCGCGCCTTGCTGGTGGCTTGCCTGGCGACGGGTGGCTGGGCCACGGGCACGGTGGTGCTGGTGCTACTGGGGCAGCGCATCGCGCTGGCCGGCGATGCGCTCGAGTTGCTGCGCACGCTGGCCTGGCTGGTCTTCTTGCTGCTGCTGATCGAACCGTCGCGTCCCCGCTTGCGCCTGGTGCTTGTGGGCATCGCCCTCACGGCGCTAGCGCCCTGGCTGTTCTCGCTGGCTTCCTCCTGGCTGGCGCTGCCTTTGCCGGCGCGTATCATCGCCAGTGTCTGCCGTTTGCTGCTGGCCGTGCTGGGCATGCTGCTGGTGGAACAGTGGTACCGCAATACGCCGCCCCTGAAACGCTGGGGCATCAAGTTTGCCTGCCTGGGCGTGGGCGGCTTGTTTGCCTACGACTTTTATCTGTACAGCGACGCCTTGCTGTTTCGCGCGGTCAACGACGACATCTGGGCCGCGCGCGGCATCGTCGACGCCCTGTGCGCGCCGCTGCTGGCCGTGTCGGCAGCGCGCAATCCGGGCTGGGCGCTGGGCCTGTCCGTCTCGCGCCAGATGTTGTACCGCTCGGCCGCCTTGCTGGGTTCGGCCATCTATTTGCTGGCCATGGCGGCCAGCGCCTATTATTTGCGCTATTTCGGCGGCACCTGGGGTTCATTCATGCAGATGGCCTACTTGGGCGGCGCAGCCCTGCTGCTGGCGGGCGTGCTGTTTTCCGGCAGCCTGCGCGCCAAGCTCAAGGTCACCATCAACAAGCATTTTTACAATGCCATCTTCGATTACCGCGAGGAATGGCTGAGATTTACACGCGCCTTGTCCGAAGATGGCCCGGCCTTGGGCGAACGCACGATACAGGCCATGGCGCAGCTGGTGGAAAGCCGCGCCGGTGCGCTGTGGATACTGCGCGAGCCTGGCCTGTTCGCGCCGGCCGCCAGCTGGAACTGGCCACCGAGCACGTGGAGCGAGCCGGCCTCCGGCAGCCTGTGCCAGTTCCTGGAGGAAAGACTATGGGTGATCGACGTGCCCGACTGCCAGCAAAACCCGCGCCAGTACGGCGGCTTGCAGTTGCCGCCGGCGCTGCTGGCGCTGCCGCAAGTGTGGCTGCTGGTGCCCTTGATGCTGCATGGCCAGCTGTTCGCCTTTGTCGCGCTGGCGCGGCCCCGCACGCGTATCGGCTTGAACTGGGAAATCCGCGACGTGCTGAAAATTGCCGGCAGCCAGGCCGCCAGCTACCTGGCGCACCGCGAATCGCTCGATACCCTGACGGTGGCGCGCCAGTTCGATTCGCTCAACCGCATGTCCACTTTCATCGTGCACGACCTCAAAAACCTGGTGTTCCAGCTGTCCTTGTTGTTGAGCAATGCCGAAAAGCACCGCGCCAATCCCGCCTTCCAGGAAGACATGCTGGGCACGCTCGACCATTCCGTGCAGAAAATGAAGACCTTGCTGCAGAAGCTGGCGCGCGGCGAGGCGCCGGAAGCGCCAGCGCCGCTGCTGCTCGATGGCTTGCTGCGCCAGGCCGTGGCAGCCAAGGCCAGCCTGGCGCCGGCGCCCCGACTGGAAATTGTCGATGGCGAGCTGACGGTGCTGGCCAACCGCGCGCGTCTGGAAAGGGTGCTGGGCCATTTGATCCAGAACGCCATCGAGGCCACGGCCAGCGATGGCAAGGTGGCCGTGCGGTTGCGGCGCGAGCAGCACACGGCCGTGGTCGAACTCGACGATACGGGGCAGGGCATGAGCGAACAATTCATCCGCGAACGCCTGTTCAAACCGTTTGACACGACCAAGACTGCAGGCATGGGCATCGGTGTGTTCGAAAGCCGCGAATACCTGCGCGAAGTGGGCGGGAGCCTGGAAGTGCGCAGCGAGCCGCAAGTGGGCACGACGTTTCGCGTGATCCTGCCGCTGCATGCGGCCATGGGGTCTGACCCGCCGGGTCATACCCCAGATTTCCGCTGTTCTACCCGCTGACTGGAGTGCATACGCATGGCGAAACAGAAACTGCTGGTCATCGAAGACGATCCCGGCCTGCAAAAGCAGCTGCATTGGAGTTTTGACGACTATGAGGTCTTGCTGGCGGGCGAGCGCGAGGCGGCGCTGGCGCTGTTGCGCCGCCATCAGCCGGCCGTGGTAACGATGGACCTGGGCTTGCCGCCCGATCCGGACGGCGCCACGGAAGGCCTGGCCACCTTGCAGCACATCCTCGCGCTGGCGCCGGACACCAAGGTCATCATCCTCTCGGGCAACCAGGAGCGGGCGCATGCGTTAAAGGCCATCGACCTGGGCGCCTACGATTTTCACCAAAAACCGTTCGATGCCGACATGCTGGGCCTGGTCATCGCCCGTGCGTTCTACCTGCACGCGATGCAACAGGAAAACCGCCGCATGCTGCAGACGCAGGCGGACTCGCCGCTTGCCGGCATCGTCAGCCGCGACGCCGGCATGCTGAAACTGTGCCGCAACGTGGAAAAAGTCGCGCCCTCGTCGGCCAGCGTGATGCTGCTGGGCGACTCGGGCAGCGGCAAGGAGTTGATTGCGCGGGGCTTGCATGCGCTGTCGAGCCGCCACGCGCAGCGCTTCGTTGCCATCAACTGCGCGGCGATTCCCGACAACCTGCTGGAAAGCGAGCTCTTCGGTTATGAGCGGGGGGCATTTACGGGCGCGGCGCGGCAAACCCTGGGCAAGATCGAACTGGCCCACGGCGGTACTTTCTTTCTCGACGAGGTCGGTGACATGCCGATGGCCTTGCAGGCGAAACTGCTGCGCTTCCTGCAGGAAAGAGTCATCGAAAGGGTGGGCGGGCGCGCCGAGATCGCCGTCGACGTGCGCATCGTCTGCGCCACGCATCAGGATTTAAAAGCGCTGGCGGAACTGGGGCGTTTCCGCGAAGACCTGTTCTACCGTCTCAGCGAAATCGTCTTGCGCATTCCGCCCCTGCGCGAGCGGGCCGGCGATTGCGCCTTGCTGGCCCACCATTTCAAGAACAAGTTTTGCGCCAGCGAAGGGCGCGGCAGCCTGCATTTCAGCGCAGGCGCGCTGCAGCTGATCGAAAGCTATGGCTGGCCCGGCAATGTGCGAGAGGTGGAAAACTGCATCAGGCGGGCCGTCATCATGTGCGACGGACCGCAGATCGCGGCCGACGACCTGGGCTTGCCCGCCAGCGCCCAGGCGGTGTCCCAGGATGAGCCGCTGAACCTGCGCCAGGCCCGCGAAGCGGCCGAATACAAGGTCATGGTGCGCGCGCTGGCGCGGGCCGACGGCAATATCGCCCGCGCGGCCGAGCTGCTGGGCGTGAGCCGGCCCACCCTGTACGACCTGATGGGCCACCACGGCATCAAGTAGGCAGTCACTCAATATCAAGATTGTGTAAGGCGTCGCACATACGCTGGCGCCGCTATGGCGCATCCTTGCCTCATCCACAACAAGGAGGCGCCATGAATGCGATCAGTTTATTAATGCAGGACCACAAGGCCGTCAAAGCCTTGTTTGCCCAATATGAAGGCTTGAGCGACCGCTCATTTGCAACCAAGAAAAAGCTGGCCGACCAGATCTGCCAGGAATTGACCGTGCACACGCAGCTGGAAGAAGAAATCTTCTATCCGGCCGTGCGCCGTCCCATCCACGATGGCGACCTGATGGATGAAGCCGTCGTCGAGCACGCGAGCGCCAAGGAGCTCATCGCGCAAATTACCGCGATGGATCCCGCCGACGACCTGTACGACGCCAAGGTCAAGGTGCTGTCCGAGCAGATTGAACACCACGTCAAGGAAGAAGAGGGCGACATGTTTCCCCAAGTGCGCGATACGGCCGTCGACCTCGATGCGCTGGGCCGGGAAATGGCCGCGCGCAAGGAACAGCTGACGGGCAGCGCCGCCTGAGCGCCATAAAATTACCAACCAAGGGAGTATTTCATGCAAGCTACACCATTGTCCATGTCGGACCTGAACAATCCGGGCGTATCTTGGGGCGCCGTGCTGGCGGGCGCTGCCGCTGCGGCCGCCTTGTCCTTCATCTTGCTGATCCTCGGCGTTGGCCTCGGCCTGTCGTCCGTGTCGCCGTGGTCGTTCAACGCCACGGCCATCGGCGTGTCGACCATCGCCTGGCTGGCCTTCATGCAACTGGCCGCATCCGGCATCGGCGGCTACATGGCGGGCCGGCTGCGCGTAAAATGGAGTGCCATCCACACGGATGAGGTGCATTTCCGCGATACGGCGCACGGTTTGCTGGCCTGGGCCGTGGCGACCCTGATCACCGTGGCCGTACTGGCCGGCGGCACGCGCGCCGTGCTCAGCGGCGCCATCGACGCGGGCAGCGGCGTGGCGGCGGCAGTTGGCCCGGCCGCAGCGGCTGGCGCCAAGGCGGGCGAGGGCAGCGCCAATCCGCTCGATTATTTCTCGGACATGCTGCTGCGCGCCGCACCAGCGGCTGGTACGGGCGAGGCGGGCAGTACTGTCGCCGACCAGCGCATGGAAATCGGCAAGATCTTCGCAACAAGCCTGTCCACCGGCAGCCTGGCCGCCGATGACCGCGCTTACCTGGGTCAGATCGTGGCCAGCCGCACGGGCATGACGCAAGCTGAAGCGGAAGCGCGCGTCGACGCCGTCTACGCCCGCGCCGCAAAGGCCGCCGCCGATGCCAAGGCGGCCGCCCAGCAAGCGGCTGACACGGCACGCAAAGCCGGTGCCCACACGGCCCTGTGGATGTTCGTCGCCTTGCTGCTGGGCGCTTTCGTCGCCAGCCTGGCGGCTACCTTTGGCGGGCGCCAGCGCGACCATGAGCGCGTGCTGCGCCATGTGACCATTTAAATCATCCATTTCAATCTAGGAGAGTGCCATGCGTTCCATCCTCTTGCTGCTGCTGGGCATTCCATTGCCCATCATCATACTGATCGCCCTGTTCGTGCATTAAGACGTTGACGTACTCAAACGGCGCCCGCCGCAAGCCGGGCGCCGTTTGTGTTGAAGCTGGCGCATGTGTAAGATGGCGCCATCTTTCCATCGAGACTATCCATGAATGTGACCGCTTTTTGTCCCTTGCTGAAAACCGCCGCCATCGCTGCCTTCGCCTGTACTGTGCTGGCTTCGTGTTCCACCCTGATTGGCCCGCGTGACGTAAACGTGTCGCTGAGCAAGATGCAGCAAGGCCTGGAGCGCCGCTTTCCCATCGATAAACGGGTGCTGTCCGTGCTGGACGTCAAGCTCACCCACCCGCAACTGTCCTTGCAGCCCGAGCGCGAAAGAGTCGCCCTCAGCGTGGACGCCAGCGTCTTGCCACCGTTCATCCGCCAGAGCTGGCGCGGTAGCCTGGCAATGTCGGGCCGCCTGGTGCTCGACGCCCAGCGCAATGCCGTCTACCTGAGCGAAGCGAGCGTGGACAAGGTAAGCATCGACGGCATGGACGAGTCGCAGCAGCGCCAGTTCGCCAAGGTGGCCAGCCTGGTGGCCGACCAGCTCATGCATGAAACGCCGATCTACACCTTCAAGCCCGATGAATTGCGCTATGCGGGCGTGCAATTCGTGCCGACGCAGATCAGGACTACGGGCAATGGGTTGACGGTGACGTTCGAGCCGGTGAAATAGGCTAGGCCTCGAACGCGCGCGAGCTGATTTGCGTGGCCGTGTTATTGCGCGGCGTCGCCTCTTCGTGCAAAAGGTCTGCCAGGTATTCGCACAGCGCATCAGCTTGAATATCGTCCGGAATAATGAAATCGGCGGGCCGGCGCTTGCCTTCCGTGCCGAGATAGAATGCGCGCCATGCTCCCGGATTCCCCCGGACGGCAATCAGCGTGCCAAAAATATTGAATCTGCATTCCTGCATCAAGTTGCTCCATTGCCTTGCTCAGGCTTGAACATTTGTTGTGCTATAGTAATATTTACTTATATAGTAACATTTACTTATCCAGGGGCGGGCAATGGTCAATATCAGCACGGCGGGAATCCAACCCGGGGCACTGTCTGCCGCGGAAGGCAGCAAGGTGTCATCAGGCAAGGCTGCATCGGACAAGGCCCAGGCAACCCAGGCGCCGGCCGGCGCTGGCGCCGTGGCGGACGATGTCGTGATCTCGACCTTGGCAGGGCGTTTGTCGGCGGCCGCGACGGCCGTCAGCGCCACCATCCGGGGCTACGACCACGCTACGCTGGGCGCGTGGGTGAATGACAATACCACCGACATCCTGTATCCGCTGGACGCCGAACACAAGGCGGCCGCCGCAAAGCAGGTGCCGCAACCAAATGATGCGGCAGCGGCAAAGTCGGCTGCCGCCGCCACAGCGTTTGTCGACAGGAAGGGCCCCAATCCGTTTGCCGGGCTATCACGTGAGCAATTGTCCGCCATTTCGAACGATGACAGCGGCACATTCACCATCAACGAGCGGCGCGCCGCCTTTACGCAGGCCTATGATGAAGAACAGGCCTGGCGCACCCAGGTCGTGGCGCAAGCCATGCAGGAATACAATACCACCGGCAAGATGACCAATTTCTTCAAGTCGGTGCTCGCGCATTTCAATACATTGCCGCAGCTGGAACAGTCGCCATATCCGGCCAATTATGCGAGCGACCTGGAAGACAAGATCAAGCTCGATTTTAACTATTTCAATCACGCCGCCGGCAATGGCGGGCCAACGCCGGGTTCGCTTGCGGACATGCTGAAAAATCAGGATAAAAAAGGCCTGGATCTATTTGATCTCCTGATTCGCTGATCTCCGGAATTGTTCAATTGTCATTGTTGTCCCGCAGGCAGGCCGACTATAATCCGGCCTCGCATGCCTGGACAAAGCATGTTCTCCAACATGAAGTGAAAACAATTAAAGGAATCTTCGTGAAACGCTCACTCATCAGCGCCGCCTGCTGCGCCTTGCTCGCCTTATCTTCGCCATCGCTGCACGCACAGCAAGGTGCTGCCGTCGCCGCGCCAGTCTCCGGCATCGACCTGAAAACCCTGGATCCGGCAGTGAGCCCCCGGGATGATTTCTACGGTTACGTCAACGGCGTCTGGACCCGCAATACGGATATCCCGGCCGACAAATCCGTCTGGGGCACGTATATCGAATTGCGCGAAATCGCGCAAGGCCAGCTGCGCGGCCTGATCGACGCCACCCTGAAAAATCCCGGCAAGCCCGGCAGCGAGGCGCACAAGATTGCCGACCTGTACACGAGCTTCATGAATGACAAGGCGCGCAATGCGGCCGGTTTCAAGCCGCTGCGCGCCGAACTGGCCCGCGTCGCTGCTGTAAAAGACAAGAAAGACTTGCCAGCGCTGTTCGCTTACCTGCAAGGCAATGGCGTCGCCACGCCGTTTTCCGCCTATGTGGCGCCCGATGCGCAAGACCCCGAGCGCTACACGGTCAACATCAGTCAGTCCGGCCTGGGCTTGCCTGACCGCGATTACTACCTGAAGGACGACGACGCCAAGCTGCAAGCCGTGCGCGCCAAGTACCTCAAGCATATCGAAACCATGCTGGCCATGAGCGGCGACAAGGCCGCAGCCGACCACGCGGCGCAAATTGTCGACATCGAAACGCGTCTGGCGGCGGTGCAGTGGACGCGCGTGCAGATGCGCGACCCCGTCAAATCGTACAACCGCGTCGATTTCGACCAATTCAACGCACTGGCGCCGGCCTTCGACTGGAAAGCCTACTTTGCCGCCGCAGGCCTGGCGAAAAAGGCATCCTCGGCCGTGGTGCGCCAGCCCAGCTTCATGACAGGGTTTTCCGAAACCGTGGCCGCCGTGCCGCTGGCATCGTGGAAGAGCTATCTGAACTGGCGCATCATCGAAAGCTATGCTTCCTACCTGGACAGCGCTAGCGTCAAGGAGCGTTTTGCCTTCGACGGCACGGTGCTGCGCGGCGTGCCGCAAAGCGAACCGCAGTGGCAACTGGCGCTGCGCTTCACGGACAACGCCATCAGCGATGCCGTCGGCAAACGCTACGTGGACATGTATCTGCCGCCGGAAACGAAGCCGCGCGTGATGGCGATGTTCGACAATTTCGTCGCCTCGTTCAAGGATGGCATCGAGCAGCTCGACTGGATGGGCCCGGAAACCAAGAAGGAAGCCCAGCTCAAGCTGGCCGCCCTGAAGCCGAAGATCGCTTACCCGGACACCTGGCGCGACTACAGCAGCATGCGGACGCGGCCGAACGACCTGATCGCCAACGTGCGCGCCGCGCGCGCATGGAGCCGCCAGCAAAACCTGGACAAGCTGGGCAAACCTGTGGACCGCGACGAATGGTCGATGACGCCGCAAACCGTCAACGCCAGCTACAGCCCGGCCCTGAATGCCATCACGATCCCGGCGGCGATTTTGCAACCGCCATTTTTCAACGTGAAAGCGGAAGATGCGGTCAATTACGGCTTGCTGGGCATCACCTTCGGCCATGAAATCAGCCATGCCTTCGACGATTCCGGCAGCCAATATGACGCCAAGGGCCGCTTGCGCAACTGGTGGACGGCGCAGGACCGCGCGGCCTTCAAGGCGCTGGCCGCCGGGCTGGTCAAGCAATACGGCGCCTACAGCCCCGTGCCCGGCTACCACATCAATGGCGAACTGACCCTGGGCGAAAACATCGGCGACAATTCCGGCCTGTCGATCACCTACAAGGCGTACCAGCGTTCGCTCGGTGGCAAGCCGTCGCCGGTCATCGACGGCTTGACGGGCGAACAGCGCCTGTACATCGGCTTTGCGCAGAAATGGCGCGCGAAATTGCGTCCCGAGGCGGCGATCGCGCAGATCAAGAGCGACCCGCATTCGCCGGGCGAATTTCGCGCCAAGGGCACGGTCAAAAACCAGCCGGGCTTCTATGAAGCGTTCGGCATCAAGCCGGGCGACCCGATGTATCTGCCACCCGAGCAGCGCGTGATCATGTGGTAAGCATGGTCAGGTAAGCAGGCAAGCGCGCCAGGGACTATTCCTTGGCGTGGTTCAGCGTGTACCTGGGCAGTTCCAGCGTCAGGTCTTCCTGGGCCAGGCGCGCCTGGCACGACAGGCGCGAGTGGGGCTGCAAGCCCCAGGCCTGGTCGAGCATGTCTTCTTCATTGTCGCCCAGTGCATTGAGCGAGTCGAAACCCTGCACCACGACCACGTGGCAGGTGGAGCAGGCGCCCACCTGGCCGCAGGCATGTTCCATGTCAATCTGATTGCGCAGCAAGGCGTCGCAAATGCTCATTTTCTCGGGCGCGTCAAACACGGCGCCGTTGGGGGCCAGCTCGGGATGGGGCAGGACGGTGATTATTGGCATGCGGGATTCTCCTTGAGTTCTTGAATACCGTCACCTTGGACCTTCCTGCCTTGGCAAGGTCAAGCCCCTGCGCGATCCTGTGCGACGATGCACTCGTCCAGATGCTCGAGCAATTGCAGGAACACGCGTTTATCGGCAAAGTGATTCATCGCGGCGCTCGTCAATATATCGCTGGCAGCGGCCGTTACGGCAGCCTTGGCCGCTACGCAGGCGGCATGCATGTGCGCGCGATCCAGTTCCAGCAGCGCCGTAGCGACACCTTCGCGCGTGAAATCGTAGGCATCCATGCCGCAACAGCCGGCCACGCAATGCGTTTCCAGGCGGCAGATCAGCGGCCATAGCCCATCCAGCAGGGCATCGATGTCGATCGCCTGGTCGTAGCGGCCGTCAATGCTGATGAACTCGATCCATGTCTCATCGCCGATCTGGATATCGTACTGGCGGTTGCGTTCGCTCATTTTTTAACATTCTCCTGGTTAGTGGCATTGCCCTATAAAAAAAACCGCCCGAAGGCGGTTTGATCAAACAGGCAAGAACTGTTGCTAGATGAAGTAGATCAGCGCGATGACGCCCACGACGAGCGCCACGCGGGTGAGCTGGTACGCGGTCTTGTTCCACGCCTTGAAGCGGCGGCGGTACTGGCCCATGGTCCAGGAAATCTGGAACAGCTTGCTCACGCCGCCCACCTGGTCGCCCAGTTCGTTGGGCGAGGCGGCGGCCGTCATCAGGGTGCGGCCCAGCCAGCGGTTCAATCCTTGCGCCCAGCGGTAGCGCATCGGGCGTTCGATGTCGCAGAACAGGATGATGCGGTCGCTGTCGGCATCGTTGCGGGCCCAGTGGATATACGTTTCATCGAACATCACGGCCTGGCCATCGCGCCAGCTGTGGCGTTCGCCATCGACGTCGATGAAGCAGCGGTCGTCGTTGGGCGTCTGCAAGCCCAGGTGGTAGCGCAGCGAGCCGGCGAACGGGTCGCGGTGCGGGTTGAGCTTGCCGCCTTGCGGCAGTTCCGCGAACATGGCCGCCTTGATCGAGGGAATCGATTGCAGCAGCGCATAGGTTTGCGGGCACATTTGCTGTGCCGACGGGTGGTTCGCGTCATACCATTTCAGGTAGAAACGCTTCCAGCCATACTTGAAGAAGGAATTGAAACCCACGTCATTGTTTTTTTCAGCCGCCTTGATCTTTTTCATTTCCTGCATGCGCAGCGCTTCATCGCGGATGATTTGCCAGTTCTGCTGCAGCGGCGCCAGTTCCGGAAATTGATCGACGGAAAGATATGGCGTGGCCGGTACCTTGGAAAAGGTGTGCATGAACAGGTTCAGCGGCGCCATGAACGAGGAGTGATCGAAGATCTGGCGGCGAAACGGCAGGCGTACCTTGCCACGAAAATGAATATGTAAAACAGAAAACGCAAAAATGCCCAGCAAGGCCCACTTCATACACAACCTCGTTTTTTAAGAATGGGGCAATTATAACCAGTTAATGCCACCGCCACCCCGTGCCACGGTGAAGGAAAGATGAAGCAGCGCGCGCGCGCCAGCTGCCCTACAATGGTTTTTTCTCCACACTTATCCGAGGTAACAATGGAAATCTGGCACGCACCGCTGGACCTGGCCACGCTCAACGCCGCCAGTGCAGGGACGGCCATGCGCCACTTGGGCATCGAATTTACGGCCTTCGGCCCCGACTGGATCGAAGCGACCATGCCGGTCGACCACCGCACCATGCAGCCGTTCAAGCTGCTGCATGGCGGCGCGTCGGTCTTGCTGGCGGAAACCCTGGGCAGCATGGCCGCGAATGCCTGCCTGGACAGCCACCGGCACGTGAGCGTGGGACAGGAAATCAACGCCAACCACGTACGCGGCGTGCGCGGCGGCCACGTGACGGGGCGCGCCACACCGATACACCGGGGCCGCAGCAGCCAGGTGTGGGAAATCCGCATCGTCGACGACGACGGCAAACTGTGCTGCATCTCGCGCATCACCATGGCCGTCATCGACGCCCCTTGACTTGCATCAAAGCATTAAAAGTGAGCGCGTGGAATCATCCATAACGCTGTTCGCTTATAATTCAGTGTGCTGTTGTATGGCGTGGGGGAGTCTGCCGCACGCCTGCATTGCCCGAAATTAGAAGCTGACTGCCCAAAAAACGCCAGTTGGATACTGATATTGCTCTCTACGCAATATCGGCAAGTGACGGTGAGCAGATCGCCGGTTCTAGCAGAACCGGCAAAAATCAACTTTATACAGGGCAAGAACAACAATGATGTCATTCAATCGTTTGACGATAGGCGCGCGCCTGAGCGCAGGCTTCGGGCTGCTGGTCTTGCTGATGCTGGTGCTGGCCGCCTTCGCGCTGGTGCGCATCGGCGCCATCTCTGGCGCCATGAACGCGCAAGAAAACGTCCAACTGGAAAAACTCGAACCCCTGTATGTGGCGCGCGAAGCGCTCGACCAGACGGGCCTGGCCGCCCGCAACGCGTATATCTTCCATGACCAGGCGGCCGCCGAAAAAGAGCTGGCCATCCTCGACAGCCAGAAGGCGCTGTACCTGGACGCGCTGGCCAGGCTGGCGCCGCAGTTCGCCGGCGATCCCCAATTCGAGAAAGTCAGCACTGGCCTGAAAACCATGGCGCAGGAACTGCAGCGTCCGCGCCAGTTCCGCGCGGCGGGACAGATGGAACAATACGGCACCTTCCTCGTCGAGGAGTGCAGCCCCCTGCGGCGCCAGATCGTCGCCGACATCGATGCCGTCCTGAAAAACGTGCAGCGCGAATCGGAGCAGGCCAGCGTGGCCGCGCGCGCCATCTATGGCCAGTCGCTGCGCTGGATCGGCGTGCTGGCCGCGCTCAGCGTGCTCATCTGCATTGCGGTGGCCACCGTCATCACGCGGGGATTGCTGCGCCAGCTCGGCGGCGAACCGGCATATGCGGCCTCGATCGCCGGGCGCATCGCGCTCGGTGAACTGGCCATCGACGTGCACACGCGCGACGGCGACGACAGCAGTTTATTGTTCGCCATCAAGACCATGCGCGACAACCTGGCCGCCATTGTCGGCAAGGTGCGCCACGGTACGGAAAGCATCGCCACGGCCTCGACCGAGATCGCTTCGGGCAACCGCGACCTGTCGCAGCGCACGGAACAGCAGGCCGGCTCGCTCGAAGAGGTCGCCTCATCGATGGAAGAACTCATTTCCACCGTGCGCCAGAATGCGGACAACGCCCAGCAGGCGAACCGTTTGGCGCGCGAAGCGTCGACCGTGTCGGAGCAGGGCGGCAAGGCCGTGGCCGAAGTGGTGCACACCATGGGCTTGATCAATGCCTCGTCAAACAAGATCGTCGACATTATCGGCGTGATCGACAGCATCGCCTTCCAGACCAATATCCTGGCCTTGAACGCGGCCGTGGAAGCGGCGCGCGCCGGTGAACAGGGGCGCGGTTTCGCCGTCGTCGCCACCGAGGTGCGCAGCCTGGCGCAGCGCTCCGCCGCCGCCGCGCGCGAAATCAAGGCCTTGATCGACGATTCCGTCAGCAAGGTAGGCACGGGCACGGTGCTCGTCGAGCAGGCGGGCGCCACCATGCATGAGGTGGTGGCCGGGATCGGCAGGGTGACGGGCATCATGGCCGAGATCAGCCATGCCACCCAGGAGCAGGGCGCCGGCATCGAGCAAGTCAACCGTGCCATCGTCGACATGGACCGCGTCACCCAGCAAAACGCGGCCCTGGTGGAGCAGGCGGCCGCCGCCGCGCACGAGTTGCAGCAGCAGGCGGCGCAGCTGGAACAGGAAGTGGGGATTTTCAAACTGGCCCAGCCGGCCAACGCTCCCCTGCGCCTGGCGGCCTGAGGCCGATAGTGCACCAGCGCGGCGCGTCACCAGCCATGCGCCAATAGTCCTATTACGCGCTACAATGAGAGCTGGATCACCGTCAGGACGACTCATGCAAGTGCGCAGCAGCCACGATCTCTCCAGCCCGGACGACGACAAACCGGCGCCGCCCGTGCTGCAGCTGGCCCTCGCCGGCCTGGGCTGGGGTTTGCTCACCTGCATGCTGTGCTTTGCCATTTTGTTTGTCACCAAATGGCTGCTGCCGCCCGAATACTGGGGCGCGCACACGGGCCTGGCCAAGTTCAAGCGCGAAATGTCGCTGTCCCTGCTGGTGTTCTGGGTCGTCATCTATTCGCCCATCCTGGAAACCTTCCTGGGCCAGTTGCTGCCGCTGGAAATCCTCAGGCGCCTGGGCGCCAGCCGCCAGTTGAGTATTTTCATCGGCGCCATCCTGTGGGCCATCGTGCATTTCATCAGCGGCGGCTTGCTGCACGCCATCGTCGCGCTGGGCTCGGGCGCCATGTTCAGCTTTGTCTACCTGCGCTACCGCGCCCCCAGTGTGGCCGTTGCCTATGCGACGACGATATTTTCCCGCGCCTGCAATAACATCGCCGTCCTCGTTGCCGTGTTCTACGGCCTCGACGCCTAAAGCACCTTCCAAAACCTACTGCGCGTCGGTATAGGCGGCCTGCGATGCTCACCAGCTCGGCGCCCCCGTACTCTAGTACGGTTGCGCTTCTCGACCACCTCTACCCTCCGCTCGCTACGGTTTTGTTAGGTGCTTTTCTTCCTTCCTGAGCAAGTACGGCACCAGCGCCGCCAGCGCCACGGCCAGCACCGCCAGGCCCAGCAGTAACTGTCGGAAGGCAGCGTCATAGCTGGCGCGCAGCAGCGCTTCCTGGCCGCCCAGCAGCTGTGTCGCCTGTTGGATATCACCGAGCGCGGCGCGGCTGGCGGCCGCCAGCACGGGCAGATCGGCGGGCAGCTGCCGCGCCAGGCCCGCGCCGATCAGGCCCGCCAGCATGGCGCCCGCCAAGGCCAGCGCCACGCCATCGGCGCTGACGCGCACGGTATTGAAGATGCCCGTCGCCATGCCGGCCCGCTCCGTTTCCACCACGTTCAAGGCCATGCCATCCATCAAGCCCCACGGCAAGCCGATGCCCACGCCGATCAGCAGCAGGGGGCCGGCCAGCGCGTCAGCGCCACCGCCGCCCAGCACCTGCGCCAGCCAGACCAGTCCAGCCGCCGTCAGCAGCAATCCCGCGGCGCACACGGTGCCGGCCTGGGCCCAGCGCAACAGCAGCGCCGCCAGCATGGGCACGAGCAGCAGCGGCGCGGCCAGGGCGATCATCAGGCGGCCCGCCGCCAGCGGCGACACGCCATCAATGCCGATGAAGCGCCCCGGCAGCATGACGATGAGCACGATGAACAGGAAGGCGGGCGACGCGGCCAGCACTTGCACGGCAATAAAGCGGCGCTGGCGGAACAGCGATAAATCCAGCAGGGGCAGCGCCGTCCTGCGTTCGACCGCGATAAAAAGCCAAAACAGCAGCGCGGATGCGGCGACGGACAGCAGCACGGCGCTGCTGCGCCAGCCGTGTTCGGGCGCCAGCAGCATGCCGACGGTCAGCAGACCCAGCGCGGCGCTGAAGCTGAGGGCGCCTGGCCAGTCCAGCCGCCCCTTGCCGCGCGGAGGATCGGACGGTACGCTGCCCCATACCAGCAGCATGCTGATGGCGCCCAGCGCAGCCGTGGCATAGAAGATGGCGGGCCAGCGGGCCAGCGCCAGCATGGCGCCGGCCGCCAGCGGGCCGAAGGCCAGGCCCAGGCCGAACGTCGTGCCCAGCATGCTCATCACCCGGTTGCGCGCCGCGCCGTGGAACAGGGGCGCCAGCGAGGACATGGCGGCGGCGAACGCGGCCGCGCCACCGAGGCCCTGCACGAAGCGCAGCGCGGCGATCCACGCCACCGAGGGCGTGATGGCGATGGCCAGGGTCGCGGCGCAAAACAGCGCCAGCCCCGCCAGCCAGACGCGGCGCCGGCCCAGCACGTCCGTCAGGCTGCCGGCCACCATCATGGCGCTGCCATAGCTGAGGATATACGCATTGATGACCCAGTTCAGGGCGGCGGCGCTGCCGTGCAATTCGGCGCCGAGGGCGGGCAGCGCCACGGCCGGACCCGTGAAGCACAGGGGGATCAGCAAGCCCGTCAGGCAAGCGGCCAGCACTTGCAGGGGGAGTGAAAGACGTGAGGGTGAGGACATGGGATCGGCTCGGAAAGAAGGAGCGGCGAGTATGGCGCGCCCGTCATTGAAGAAAAATGGGCTAAACTGCCGAACATATCGGACAAGAATGTCTTCAATTGGGAATCACATGGATAGCTTGGGCGGCATCGCCATGTTCGTGCAGGTGGCCGACAGCGGCAGTTTTTCGGCCACGGGCCGGCTGCTGGGGCTGTCATCGTCGGCCGTGGGCAAGAGCGTGGCGCGGATGGAGGCGCGGCTGGGCGCGCGCCTGTTCCAGCGCAGCACGCGGCATCTGGCGCTGACGGCCGAAGGGGAAAAGTTCTTGCAGCGCTGCAAGCGCATCCTGGCGGAGGTGGAAGCGGCCGAGCGGGAATTGTGCGAGGCCAGCGGCGCGCCCAGCGGCCGCCTGCGCCTCAGCCTGCCACGCTACAGCGGCCTGTTCGAGCCGGCCATCGGCGCCTTCATGCAAGCCTATCCCGCCATCGACCTCGACCTCGATTTCTCCGACGCCATGGTCAATATCGTCAGCGACGGTTTTGACGCGGCCGTGCGCACGGGCGAGCTGGCCGATTCAAGCTTGATGCGGCGCAAACTATGCACCTTCCGCCGCCTGCTGGTGGCGTCGCCCGCCTACCTGGCGCGCCATGGACGGCCCGCCGATGGCGCCGCGCTGCTGCGCCACGCTCGCCTGGACTACCGTTTTCCCGCCACGGGCCGCCTGGAAGCATGGCCGCTGCTGGACGAGGCAGCCCAGCCGGCGTCCGGCATGGTCAGCAATAGCGTGGAAATGCGCGTCTTCCTGGCCGTGCAGGGGCAGGGCATCGCCTACCTGCCTGCTTTTGCCGTGCAGCGCGAGCTGGCGGCCGGGCAACTGGTTTCGCTGCTGGACGAGCATACGCAGGCGTGCACGGCCTTCTGGCTGCTGTGGCCAGCCAGCCGCCACCTGCCGCCGCGCCTGCGCGTGTTGATCGATTTTCTGGTGGAGCAATTGCAGGACCAGGATTTTGGAGCGCAGCCCTGACGGCTGCTTCTTCACTGGCGGCGCCGTGCACTAGTGACTATATTGATAGCTATCCTACCCGCGCGGGAAGGCGTACCTGGTTCGGCCAAGGGAGACATCATGCACAGCGTACAAAAGATTAGCCCATGTTTATGGTTCAACGGCAACGCCGAGGCGGCGGCCCGCTTTTATACGGAAATTTTCCCCAATTCGAAGATCGGCCAGATCCTGCGCTATGGCGAGGAAGGCAGGGAAATCCACGGCCAGGCGCCGGGCAGCGTGCTGACGGTGGCCTTCGAACTCGATGGCCAGACGTTTACGGGCTTGAATGGCGGCCCCCTGTTCCAGTTTTCCGAAGCCATCTCGTTCCAGGTCAATTGCGAAACCCAGGACGAGGTCGACCACTATTGGAAGCAGCTGTCCGAAGGCGGGCCGCCGGAAGCGCAGCAGTGCGGCTGGCTCAAGGACCAGTTCGGGGTGTCCTGGCAAATCGTGCCCACCATCATGATCCGCCTGTTGACCGACCCCGATCCCGTCAAGGCCGGGCGGGTGATGAAAGCCATGATGGGCATGAAAAAGATCGACATCGAGGAGATCAAGCGGGCCTATGCCGGCTAGAAGCTGGCCCGCACGGTCAGCTGCGCGTTGCGCGGATCGCCATAGTAGGCGCTGCCGTACAGGCCATAGCCGCTGTAATAGCGCTTGTTGAAGACATTGTTAATGTTGAGCACGGCGCTGAGCCGCTTGCTGAACTCGTAGCGCGCCATCAGTCCCGCCACGCCAAAGCTGCCTTCGTCGGCGCGCGCCGGCACGTCGCCTGCCAGGACGGTGTGGTAATACGTCCGGCCTTGCCAGTTGATATTGCCTCCCACGCTCAAGCGGCGCCAGTCGCCACTGAGGCGGTAGCTGGTCGCCAGCTTGAAGCTGCGTTCGGGGCGCGTCGTATCGATGCGCTGGCCATCCTTGTCGCGCGGGCGGCTGAACGTCGCTCCCGCCTGCACTTGCCAGCCGGGCAACAGCTGGCCTGCCACTTCCAGTTCCACGCCGCGCGTGGTGGTGCCGTCGATGGGCCGGTAGACTTCGCGTTCATTGGCGTCCGTGCCCACGTAATCGGCCAGGTTGTCTTGCTCGATATGAAACAGGGCCACGCTGGCGTTCAGTCTGCGCGCGAAAAACTCGCCCTTGATGCCGCTTTCCCAGGATTTGCCCGTGGTGGGCGGCAGCGCCCTGGCATTGGCGTCGCTGACCGATTGCGGCTCGAAGATGCTGGCATAGCTGAGGTAGGCGGAATACGTGCCACTCAAGTCATAGACGGCGCCCGCATACGGCACCAGCCGGTGTTTTTCCTTCGCGTCGTCGCGGCCCGTGTCGCCCACGCCGTAGATCAGCTCGCCCGTGCGTTCATAGCTGTTCAGGCGGCTGCCGATGATCAGCGACAAGCCATCGGCCGGCTTGAAGCGGGCAGCGCCATACGCCGCGTATTCCTTGAAGCTGTATTGTTGCGTCTGGCTGACGGCCATGCTCGATGGCAGGGGCACGTTGTTGTTCCAGTGACGGTAATCGATTTCCACATTGCCGCCGCGATAAGCCACGTAGTCTGACTTGCGGTGACTGGCGTTGACGCCCAGCACCAGTTCATGCTGGCGGCCCAGCCACTGGAACGGTCCCGTCGCGTAGGCATCGAGCGAATTGCTGTCGATGGCATAGGTTTTTGCGCCGCGCTGCACGGTGGCCAGGCCCGTCGCTGAATCCGGATAGGGGCCCCAGCTGATGATGTTCGCTTGCAACTGGTCCGTATCGCCCTTCCAGTGGCTCGCTTCCGCCTTCACTTGCCAGCCATTGTCGAACAGGTGCTCGGCGGCGGCGAAGAGGCGCGTGCTGGTGCTGTCCGCGTGCGTCCAGCGCGCGGCGGGGTTGAAGGTGCGCGAGAACCGCGTCCGGCTGCCATCCGTGTAGAACAGGGGATTCTGGCCGAAGGACGAACCCTTGGAATCGATTTTCTGGTAGTCGATGCCGGCCAGCACGCGCGTGCGCGGCGTCAAATCCGCCTCGATGACGCCGTAGACGACGCTTTTGTCCTGCTGGTAATAGTCGATGTAAGAGCCGTGCTCCTGGTGGGCGGCCACCAGGCGCGCGCGCACGGAGCCGTCTTCGTTCAGGGGGCCGGAGACATCGGCTTCCGCGCGGTAGCGGTCCCAGCTGCCGAGGCCCGCCTGCGCATACGCCTGGAACTGGCGCGTGGGTTTCTTGCGCACCAGGTTGACGGCCCCGGCCGGGCTGCCGGCGCCGCTCATCAGGCCATTCGCGCCGCGCACCACTTCCACTCTGTCGTAGATGGCCATGTCGCGCATGCCCAGGCCGTTCGAATTGGTGCTGAAATCGAAGGTGGGCACGCCGTCATACTGGAAACTGTTCAGGCTGAAGCCGCGCGCATAGTAGTTATAGCGCTCCGTATCGTCGTGCGAGACGGTCACGCCTGGCGTCTGTTGCAGCACGTCGGCCAGGCTGAGGACGCCCTGGTCATCCATCTGCTGGCGCGTGATGACGGTCAGCGATTGCGGCGTTTCGCGTGGCGACAGGGTAAAACGCGTGGCCGTGCCGGCCAATGCCGCCGCATACGCGTCGCTGCCTTCCGTCTCCAGCGCGGGTACGCCGCCGGCCGTGACGGTGATTTCGGCCAGTTGCTGTGCACCATCGGCCGCCGCGTTTGCCGCCCTGGGCAGCGGGCGCAGGACGAAATCGTTGGGCGCCAGTTGCAGCGCCGCCAGGCCGCTGCCGGCCAGCAGCGCATCGAGGCCGGCCGCGGCACTGTAATGGCCGGCCAGGCCGGCCGTGCGCAGGCCGCGCACCTCGCCCGCCTGGTAGGTGAGCGTCAGGTTCGCCGTGCGCGCCAGCTGTTCCAGCGCCGCATCGAGCGGGCCGGCGGCGATCTGCAGGGCATGGACGGCGCTGGCGCTGCCGGCCAGCGGCTGGTTTTGCTGTGCCAGGACGGGTGCCGCGCCAAGCAGCAGGGCGCCGGCGACGGCAGCAGCCAGGCGGGAACGGACGGGAGCGGGGAAGGGCCGAGGGCAGGGCAGGAAAGATGGGGTCATATATCGCTATCATTTGAGTGGTATCAAGCTGTATGCCGTGCAGCCAGCCCGATCCCCTCATCTTTTTTACGCTTTTTTCAGCGTCACCCAGAAGCGCGTGCGGTACACGGCCACGATGGGTTGCGTATGCAGCAGCACGCGCAGGGCCCGCTCGGGATCGTCCAGCTGGAAGACGCCGGAAATGGGCAGCTGGGCGATATCGGCGTCGCACAGCAGCAAGCCATGCCGGTGGCGCGCCAGTTCGGCCACCAGCTGGCCCAGGGGCATGTCGCGCGCGGCAATCACGCCATCGAGCCAGGCGGCCGGATCGTCATGGGCCGGCTCGCGCCAGATGCGCGCGCCATCCGTCAGGACGCTGTCGCCGGCCTGGACCAGCACGGGCCGGGCCGCGCTTGCGGCTGCCTGCAGCCGCACCGCGTGTTCCTGCACGGCCAGGCGTGTCAGCGTGGCATCGGCGCCAGCAAGACGGCGCACCGTGAAGCGCGTGCCCAGCGCCAGCATGCGCGCTTCGCCTGTGTCGACGAGAAACGGCCGGCGCTGCGGGTCGGCGTGCGTGGTAATGGCAATTTCGCCATGCAGCAAGCTCAGCAGGCGTTGCGTGCCATCAAAGAGCAAGCTGACGGCCGTCCCCGCATTCAGGTGCAGCAAGCTGCCGTCCGGCAGGCGCACGGCCAGGCGCTGCCCCGTGCCCGTGCGGTAGTCGGCGCGCGTGTCGACGGCGAACCAGGTGGCCGTGCCGGCAAAGCCGATGCCGGCCAGTACTTTCAGGGTCTGGCGGCGCTGGCGGCGGCGCGCCAGGCTGGCGTCGAGGGTGGCGCGGCTCGCTTCCGGCGGCAAGCCCGAAAACTGGCCGCCGATGGCGGCGAGGCGCTGCCACGCCTGTTCGTGGCAGGGATCGGCATCGCGCCAGCGCTGCAGCGACAGCATGGCGTCCGGGGTGGCGCCATGCATTTGCAGGCGCACGGCCCAGGCAATGGCTTGCTCCACGGGGTCTTCCGGCAAGGCTGCGGCCGTCACCGGAAATACACGCGGTAGCAGGCGCGCCAGGCGCTGGCCAGGTCGCGCTCGACGGTGGCCAGCGAGACCCCGAGCCTGGCGGCGATGGCGGGACCCGTCAAGCCGTCCAGCTGGGCCAGCAAGAAGGCCAGTCTGGCGCGCGGCTTGAGGGCGTCGAGCGCCGTATCGAGGCGCACCAGGGTGTCGATGATCTGCAGCTGTGTTTCTGGCGACGGTGCCGTCTGCTCGGGCAGGGCGGCCAGTGCCTGCAGGTAGGCGAATTCCACGTCGCGGCGCCGGTAATGGTCGATCACCAGGCCTTGCGCGATGCGCGTCAGGTAGGCGCGCGGTTCGCGCAGGGCGGGCTGCGGCCGTTCGCGCCGCTGCAGCAGGCGCATGAAGGTGTCGTGCGCCACGTCGGCCGCATCGGCGCCGCAGCCCAGTTTATGCCGCAGCCAGCCCTGCAGCCAACCGTGGTGGGCGCGGTACAGAGTGGCAAGGTCGGGCGGTGCGACAGGATTCATGGCGGCAAAGTCGATGATGTATGATGGTTAATTGAGAATCATTCTCAATTATTGCATTGCCGGCTTGCGCTGGCAAGTGCCGCCGCAAAGGGTTGCACCGTTGGCTCGCCCTGTCCAAGAGGGCCGGCATTTGCTATAGTCCCAGCCATCTTGTCCCAGCCCTCTTTCCATCTGCCTACAGACCCTGCCATGACCTCAAGCACCAGCAGCACCATCGCGCCCCGCACCTTCGGCACGCCCCTGTCCCCCACCGCCATCAAAGTTATGCTGCTGGGTTCTGGTGAACTGGGCAAGGAAGTGATCATTTCGCTGCAGCGCCTGGGCGTGGAAGTGATCGCCGTCGACCGCTATCCGAACGCGCCAGGCCATCCGGTGGCGCACCGCTCGCACGTCATCGACATGAGCGACGGCGTGGCCCTGGCGGCCCTGATAGCCCTGGAAAAGCCGGACTTGATCGTGCCGGAAATCGAAGCCATCGCCACCGATACCCTGGCGGCGCTGGAAGCGGCCGGGCAAATCACCTGCATCCCGAACGCGCGCGCGGCCGTGCTGACGATGAACCGCGAAGGCATCCGCACGCTGGCGGCCGAAACGCTCGGCGTGGCGACCTCGCCATACCGCTTCGCCAGCAGCCTGCAAGAGCTGCAACTGGCGTGCCAGGAAATCGGTTTTCCCTGCGTCGTGAAACCCGTGATGTCCTCGTCGGGCAAGGGCCAGTCCAAGCTCGATAGCGGCGCCGATGTGGACGCGGCGTGGGCGTATGCGGCCAGCGGCGGCCGGGTCGACACGGGCCGGGTCATCGTCGAAGGCTTCATCGACTTCGATTACGAAATCACCCTGCTGACGGTGCGTGCCGTCGGTGCGTCGGGACAGATCGAAACGCAGTTTTGCGAGCCGATCGGCCACTTGCAGGTGCAGGGTGATTACGTCGAATCGTGGCAGCCGGCCCGCATGGCGCCGCTGGCTTTGACGCGTTCGCGCGAGATCGCCCGCAAGGTGACCGATAACCTGGGCGGCCTGGGCCTGTTCGGCGTGGAACTGTTCGTCAAGGACGACATGGTGTGGTTCTCGGAAGTGAGCCCCCGTCCGCACGACACGGGCATGGTCACCATGGCCAGCCAGGTGCAGAGCGAATTCGAGCTGCATGCGAAAGCCATCCTGGGCTTGCCGGTCAACGTGGCGCTGCGTTCGCCCGCCGCCTCGGCGGTCATCTATGGCCAGTTGGACGCGAAAGGCATCGGCTTCGAAGGCGTGGCCGACGCCTTGAGCGTGCCGGGCGCGGACTTGCGCCTGTTCGGCAAGCCGGAATCGTTCGCCCGCCGCCGCATGGGCGTGGCGCTGGCCACGGCCGACGATATCGACACGGCCCGCGCGCGCGCCGTGCTGGCCGCGTCCAAAGTGAAGCCGGTGGCGAAGTAAGGCTGTCTGCGGATGAAACAGTGATTAACATGAAAGCCGTCGCATGACAGAACTCGATCATTATCTTTCGCAGCACTATCTGGACGAGACGCAATTGGCGGCAGCCGCCGCCATGGCCATGCCAGAAATCGATGCATTGATCCAGGCTGGCCTGGTTCCCGCGCCCGCGTATGTGGTCGATGACAGCGGCAAGTTGTGCTCGTTCGTCTTTGGTGCCATGGCGGCGCCCGGGGCTCGGGCCGGCCGCTATTTCCCGCCGTCCCAACTGGCCTGGATCGCCGTTGCGCGGCATGCTCTCGCCGAGGGGCCGGAAACGGTGCCAGCGCGCCTGCAGGCACAATTTGCTTCCCGCTATGCGGCCGCGCTGGCGACCTTGAACCTGACGACCTGGCGCCTGCGCGACAGCTTCGACGACAGGGGCGCGCCGATAGCGGAGGGTTTGCGCGCCCGTACCGACAGTGCCTGGACGTATTTTTTGAACGGTACGTTTTCCCTGTGCGTCGCCCATCCGATGTCCGAGGCGCACATCGCCTGGAAAGAAGTGCTGCAGGAAAAGCTCGCGCAGCAAAGCGATAACGGCAGCAAGACGCTGTTGTCACAACAGCAGGCACAGGAAATGCATGCACTGATCGATGCCTATGCGGCGGCGGCCATGCCTTTTTCACCCATCGAATATGCTTTGAGCAGCCGCAAGCGGCTGGTCGAGGATTTGCGGGCCAACATCTGCGTAGACGACATGACGGGGACGCCTGCATGACGGCACCCGTCACGCACAGCCTGCCGCAGGCCGACGCCGGCGGCGACGATATCAAGCGCAAGCTGCGCGGCCACATCGCGCGGCGCAACCTGGCGGGAGCGGCCAACGATTGCAAGTGGAACGAGCTTCTGGCTTTCATGCGCGGGCGGACCGACTGGGCGCCGTCGTACCGCTATGGTTCAGTGTCCGGCTACGTCTCGCGCTGGGATACGGAATGGGATTACCACCCGCCGTTCCCCTTCCTGGGTGTGGAATGGTTCGATATCGGCCTGACCTCGGAAGAACACGTGGCCATGCTGCTGCCAAAGAAAATCATCGACCACGGCGTGTGGATCGTGCCGGAACTGGAACGCATCGGCTTCGATTTCGAGGTGCGGGACCAGGTCGCGCGCATCTGGGGCTATTTGCCTCGCAACTATCACGACTTTCCACCCGCTGACTAATTCAAAGAGTATTCTCATGCCTGAAAACGCTATCCCGCAAGTACCACAACTGGACGACGCCGTCGTCGGCAAGGAAGCGGGAGCGCAGATGCTGGCCACTGCCTGCGCCGCGCGCGACGCCTTTTATGCCACTCTGGGCGCCATGGACGCCGACGTGCTGGCGCCGCTGCTCAATCCCGCTTTCATGGGAGGCCCGCGCTGGCCGTCACTGCGCCAGGCCTGAAGGGTGATCCGCCGTGCCGATTCGATTATCATCGTCAGCGATGGCTTGAGCGACCCGTTCGAGGATGACGACGACGTGTTTGTCCCGCGTGGCCATTTGCTGGAAGTGTGCATCGAGGCGCCGCTGGCCGCCTTCGACGGCGCTCCCGTGCAGGCATCGTGGCTCTTCGACGTGATTTATCAAGTCAGCCAGAACGTGGCCGACCACGGCTCCATCGACTTGCTGCTGCAACGCCACGGCAGCGTCTCGATGGCGCTGGACTTGCAGGATGCACCTAAGGCACTGGAAGACGAAAACGAGCAGGTGGGCGTGCTGCTGGCCCAGGGCGCGGCCACGCTTCCCCCAGCGTTCGACACGCCGTACGGGGAAGTGATGCTGCTCACCGTCATCGTGCTGCAGCCGGCGGAACTGGCGTACATCAGCGAGGCCGAAGACAAGGCACAATCGCGGCGCGACCTCGCCGCCGCGCTGACTGCTGAGCCGATGGGGCATTGGAGCGTGGCCGAGCGGCCGGCCGTCATTCCCCGCTAGGCGGTTCCACGGGCTCCGGCGCTGCAGGTACTGGCGTTTCTTCCGTTTTCTGCACTTCCTGCGCTTCCTTCGTTTCCTTCTCTTCAATGACGGCGGGCTCCGGCTCGCGCCATTTGCCCGCCGCCTTCAGCTTGTTCTTCAGCCCTGGTAAGGGAAAGCCCAGCGCATAGGCTTTTTGCGCGTGCCCGCTGGCCTTCTCGTATTCCTTCTTTTTCACATACATCAAGCCCAGGTTGTACTGGATGGTGGCCTGCTCGGGCGCCAGGCGGCTGGCAGAGTCCAGCTGTTCCAGCGCCATCGCATCCTGGCCCGTGGCCAGCAGATAATTGCCATACACCATGCGCGCCGTCACGTCGTGCGGCGCGAAGGCGATCGCCCGTTCGAAAAAGCAGCTGATCGTATAGCGGGCGCCCACCGGCTGCGCGCTTTTCAGCCGCAAGCCCAGTTTTGCCATCGAGGCCAGCGCCCGGTGGTGGTTCGGAAAGTGTTCCAGCGTGTAGCTGATGTCGCCGCCCAGGCTACCCGTCATGCCTTGCGTGAGCGTTTCCACGGCGCGCGAAAAATGGAATTGTTCGACCACGGACAGGCCCTTGCGGTCTTCCGCGCTCGTGTAGTCGCCGCCCGTGGTGCCCTTGACGTAGGGCGGGCAGGCGGCGGCGCTGGCGCTGGCGCAGCAGGCGGCCAGGGCGCAGGCAAGTATCAGGTGTTTCATGCTGTTCTCCTGTGGCTAACCTGGTCCAGCAAGTCGGCCAGGGCGTTGCTGCGGGCTTGCCGCGATTGCAGGTCGATGGCGGCGGGGCTGGCCAGCGGGGCGCGGCCCTGGCGCGCCAGTTCTAGGAAGCGCAGCAGGGCGCGCGCGCAGTCGCCGCTCGAGGCCAGCTGGCCGATGGTGTCGATGCCGCAGTGGCGCAGCTTGGCCGCGCTGTCACCTGCCAGGTCGGTCAGCGCCAGGATGGGCCGGCGGCAGCGCAGGTACTCATACAGCTTGGCGGGAATCTGCGCATTGCAATTGGCCGCCTGCAGCAGCAGCAAGCCGTCGGCCGCCAGCATTTCCTGCAGTGCCGCGCCATGCGGTTGCAAAGGTTCCAGGCTAACCAGGTCGGCGATGCCGTATTTCACCAGCAGCCTGGCCAGCCATGCATCGTGGCCCGTGGCGCGCAGCACCAGCTGGAAATTGTGCGCATGCAGCACGCCGTCGTGGCGCAGCTTGGCCAGGGCTTCGAACAGGGGGTGCGGATCGCGCTCGGACGGGTAGATCACGCCGCTGTGCAGCAGCTGGAAGCGGCTGCGCTGGCCCGTGCGCTCAGGGCTGTCTGCATAGCCGTCTTCATCGTATCCGTTCTCTATCAAGTGAAATCGTTCCCGCGCTACCTGCCCCAGGCGCCGCTGGTGCGCGTCGATGGCGCCCGGCGTGGTGCAGACGATGGCCGTGCTGCGCGCCGCGATGCGCTGTTCGATCCACGCATGCATACGGTGCAAACGCGCTTCGGGCGGATACGGCGCCAGCGGGTCGCTGTCGTCGAGCATCGGGTCGCGCTGGTCGGCGATCCACGGCAGGCCGCTGAGTTTTTGCAAGGTCAGCGCGATCAGGTGCGCCGTGGCGATCGGGTAGGTGGACCAGATGGCGTCGGGGCGGTACTGTCGGATCATGCGCAGGCCGGCCGGCACGGCGCTCAGCCACCAGGAGCTCCAGCGGTCGGGCAGAGCCAGGCAGCGCGGATAACGCCCGGCGATGGCCAGGTGGCGCGCCGCGTCCAGCGCCAGGGTGCGTCGCACGGTGGCTTGCGCGCCGATCTGCGCCAGTTGCGCATCGCCGCGCTGCGCATACGCGAGCGGCGCGGGACTGAGCACCAGCGGCTGCCAGCCGCAGTCGGGCAAATGGCGCGCGAAGCCCAGGGTGCGCAGGATGCCGCTGCCGCCAGCCAGCGGCGGGAAATGGTAGGCCACCATCAGCACCCGTTTTGGCGAGGTCCTTACCATGATTGCAGCCAGCGTGCGCACAGCTGTTCAACTTCGCCGCGCCAGGCGGCGCTGGCAAAGGTGTGGTTGGCGCCGTCGACCTGCGCCTGCGTCCATTGCGCGCGCGCGGCCACGGCGCGCCAGGCTGCATCGCCGTCAAACAGCGCTTGCCACTCGCGCGCACCGAGGTCGTCGCCGCTGAGGATCAGCAAGACCTTGCCCTGGAATTGCGTCAGCGCCCGCAGCAAAGCCGGCGCGGGCGCATCGTTGTCTGGCGTGGCCACCTGCCGCGTGGCGGCCGCCACCTGCCGCAATGACGCCAGGCTGGCGCCCAGCTGCAGTCCGCCTTCGGCCAGCTTGCGCCAGAACGCGCCTTGCAGCAGGCGTGGCAGATAATAATGGCGCAGGGTGGCGCGCGCCAGGCCGGCGCTGCTGCGCACCCACGGGTTGAGCAGGATCAGGGCGACTATGCGCGCGTCGCGCGGCGCATGGCAGGCGGCCGCCGTGGCGCCGTCGCACAAGCCCCACAGCGCCACTTCGCGCAGCGAGGGCGCGGCGTCGAAGAATTGCGCCAGCGCGCCGGCGATGTCGGGACCGGCGGCGCGGTAATCGCGCGCGCTGCCCTCGCTGTCGCCCATGCCGCGCAGGTCGAAGCGCAGCACGGGCAAGCCTTGCGCGGCTAGGGCGCGCGCCAGCAAGACGAACTGGCGGTGGCTGCCCGCCCGGTACTGGGGACCACCCGTGACGATCAATACGCCGCGCGGCCCCGGCGCGGCGGGCAGGGTGAGGATGCCGACCATGCGCGCTTGCGCCTCGCCGTCCTCGCCCGCATCGGCACCTTCGGCCGCGCTGCGAAAGCGCAGCGCCAGCTCGCGCACGGGTTGGCCTGCGAGGTGCTGCTGACCGCTGTCGCGCTTCATGGCGGCGTCCTTTCCTCGGCTAGCCAGTCGCGGCATAGTTTCCGCGTGGCATCCAGCAATTGCGGACACGCCAGCAGCTCGCCGCTGTGCCAGAACGGGCCGTCGCCGAAGCTGGCCACATGCACGGCGGCGCCGCGTTCGCGCCATAGACGCGCCAGCGGCGGCAAGGGTGCGGATGCCTGCTCCTGTCCCTGGTACTCGAGCCAATACACAGGTACCGTGGGCAGCAGCGCGGCTGCGCTGACGCCATCGATGGCGTGCGCCAGTTCGGGCGCCAGCAGGTAGCCGGCCACTTCCACAGGTTCACCTTGCGCCAGTTTGGCGCGCGCATGGCCGGGCGCTTCCCGCGTGCCGCCGGCCAGCATGCCGGTAGCCAGGCGCAGGCGCAGGAAGCGGTCGATCACGCGCCGTCCATCGGCTTCCGGCTGCCACAGCAGCAAACGCGCCAGGGGCAGCGGCGCGCGGCAGGCAAAATCGAGCGCCAGCAGGGCGCCCAGGCGCACGCCCCACACGGTCAAGGGACCGTCGACGCGCTGCGCCAGCCAGGCGCAAGCCAGGTGCAGGTCGTTGTGCCAGATGTCCCAGCGCGCCTCGCCGAAGTCGCCGCTGCTGTCGCCGCAGCCAAACAGGTCGATCTGCAGCACGCTGTAACCCAAGGCGGCAAAGGCGCGCGCCTGCGCGGCGGCCACGTGGCGGCTCTTGTTCAATTCCTCGGCAAAGGGATGCACGTAGAGGATGCCGCCGCGCGCGCTCTGGCCCGGCGGCGGCAGATGCAGCAGGCAGTGGCGCTGGCCGCCGCTGGCTGGCAGGAAGAAGGGCAGCAGCGGCAGCGCGTCGATAGCGGCGCGGCTCATGGTCGTAGCTGTGCAAACACGAAATCGTGCAAGGTGCCCACGGTGGCGAAGTGGCGCGCGTGGATATCGTCGTCGGCGACAATGATGCCGAAATGGTCTTCCAGCGCGGCGATCACGCCGATGACGGCCATCGAGTCGAGTTCCGGCACGCTGCCCAGCAGCGGCGTGTGGGCTTCCAGCGCGCGCCCGTTCAAGCCCAGCGTGGTGTCGAGGATGTGCTTTACTGCTTCAAGATGCGGCATGTCAGCTCCAGGGAAGGGAAGTGCGGCAGGGACGACGTATCGAAGGCCAGGCAGGGGATATCGTCGGGGCGGCGCGACAGGTGCAGATACGGCGGCAGGCTGGCGGCCATCCATTGCCAGCGCCCGCAGCGCAGGAAGGTGGCCGTGCCCAGCCCATGCGTGCCCAGGCGCGCATGGGCGCCCAGCGAGGCGCGGTTGAAGCGCGAGATGCGGCTGCACGACCAGCGCACGCCCTGCGCGTACAACACGGCGTTGGCTTCTTCCCACAGGCGGGCGAAGACCAGGCCACCGCGCTGGTCGGGATGGACCCACACGTCCAGGTCCCACGAGGACTGCTTCGACGCCAGCGCATAGCGGGCGCGCACCTCGTCTTCCTGGCAGCCGTGGCGCAGCAGCCAGATCCAGCCAAGCATGCCTGATTTGTCCCGCGCCACCAGGCATTGCGCGCCTTGCCGGTAGCGTTCGCGCAGCGCGCCGGGAAGGCGTTCGGGGCCGGTCGGCAAGTCCGCCTCCGCCATGCAGGGCGTGATGGTGATCGACTGGCCGCGCCCGCGGCACAGCGAACCGGGCGCCACGGCTTGCGCGACGAATTGATAACGGTACAGCGCGCAGCGCCGGCCCGGCACCGCTGCCAGCAGCCGCGCCAGGGCCAGCCAGGCGCTGTCGCGCCAGCCCAACTGGTGAAGGCTGGCGGCAAGCCGTTGCAACCGGGGCAAATGGAGGAAGCGGGCGAAGCTGGCCATGGCGGTCAAGGATGGGGCGGCTATGCAGCCAATGTTGTCCATTAGAGCGCAGCGGCAGGCGCTGGTCTTGCGCCGGCTCAAGCTGTGTTGCTGAAACCGTTAATTGATCAAAATCAAGACCGCTGTGGCCGTTTGTCTGAATCATAGAGGAATGCATGGCAATCATGGCAACCCGGGGATGAAACGATGGCGACACTGATACATGAGCTGATATTCGACACGGCGCAGCGCGCGCCGCACGCGCCGGCGCTGTCGTGGCAGGGCGAGGAAATCAGCTATGCCGCGCTGGCGCAATCCGTGCGCGAGGCAGCCGCTACCCTGCTGACGCTGGGCTTGCAGCGTGGCGCGCGCGTGGCCGTGTATCTGGAAAAACGCCCGGAAAACGTCAGCGCCATGTTTGGTACGGCGGCCGCCGGCGGCGTGTTCGTGCCCGTCAATCCGCTGCTCAAGCCGGAACAGGTGGCTTACATCCTGGCCGATTGCAACGTGACCATCCTCGTCACCTCGCGCGAACGCCTGGCGCAGCTGGGCCCTGCGCTGGCCGCCTGCCCGGACTTGCAGACGGTGTTGCTGACGGGCGAACCCTCGTCGCCAACCCGCCTGGGCAAGCTGCAGCTGCTGGCCTGGAGTGGCATACCCGCCGCGCCCGCGCCCCTGTGGCACGCGGTGATCGACACGGACATGGCCGCCATCTTGTATACCTCAGGCAGCACGGGGCGACCGAAAGGCGTGGTGTTGTCGCACCGGAACATGCTGGCCGGTGCGCTCAGCGTGTCGTCTTACCTGCGCAACACGCCGCAAGACCGGATCTTGTGCGTCCTGCCGCTCAGTTTTGACTATGGCTTGAGCCAGCTGACGACGGCCTTTGCCAGCGGCGCTTGCGCCGTGCTGATGAATTATCTGCTGCTGCGCGACATTGTCGAGCTCGTGGAGCAGGAAGCCATCACGGGCCTGGCCGCCGTGCCGCCCCTGTGGATGCAACTGTCGCAGCTGAGCTGGCCCTTGTCTACGCCTTTGCGCTACATCACCAATTCGGGCGGCGTGATGCAGCGATCCACCCTGGACAAGCTGCGCGAATCGCTGCCGCGCACGCAGGTCTACCTGATGTATGGTTTGACGGAAGCGTTCCGCTCCACCTATCTGGCGCCGGAACAGCTGGAGCGGCGTCCCGATTCCATCGGGCAAGCGATCCCCAACGCGGAAGTGCTGGTGCTGCGCCCGGACGGCAGCGTGTGCGAGGCCGACGAGCCGGGCGAGCTCGTGCACCGTGGCGCGCTGGTGGCGCTTGGCTACTGGAATGATGCAGTGCGCACGGCCGAGCGCTTCAAGCCGCTGCCGCCGCAGGCGAGCGGCCTGGTGCTGCCGGAACTGGCCGTCTGGTCGGGCGACACCGTGCGCCGCGATGCGGATGGCTATCTGTATTTCGTGGGCCGCAGCGACGACATGATCAAGACGTCCGGCTACCGGGTCAGCCCGGCCGAGATCGAGGAAATCGCGTATGCGAGCGGGCTGGTGGGCGAGGCGGCCGCGCTGGGCCTGCCCCATGCCGTGCTGGGCCAGGCCATCGCCCTGCTCGTCACGCCCGCGCCGGGCGTCGAATTGCTGCGCGACAGCGTACTGGCCGCCTGCCGCGCGCGCCTGCCCAGCTATATGGTGCCGCTGTGGGTAGAGATCCGCGACGGCGTGCTGCCGCGCAATCCGAATGGCAAGATCGACCGTCCATTACTGGCCAGGGAACTGGCGCGTGCGTATGCGGTCCAATCAGGAGATGCGGCATGAAGGACTTGATCCGCTCGAACAGTACGGACTTACCTTTGCACCCACCGCTGCGCCAGTTCGCCGTGGACAACGACATGCTGCAGGTCGGCGGCGTATCGTTGCAGCGGCTGGCCCAGAGGGTGGGCAGCACGCCGTTCTACGCGTATGAACGCGCGCACATCACGCGCCGCGTGGCCGAACTGCGCGCCGCCTTGCCTACCGGCGTGCTCGTGCATTACGCCATGAAGGCCAATCCCATGCCGGCCGTGGTGCAGTGGCTGGCGGGCCTGGTCGATGGCATCGACGTGGCGTCGGGCGGCGAACTGGCGACGGCGCTCGATACGCCCATGGCACCGTCGCGTATCAGTTTTGCGGGGCCAGGCAAGAGCGATGGCGAACTGGCGCGGGCCGTGGCAGCAGGCGTGCTGATCAACGTGGAATCGGGCGCCCAGCTGGAAAGGGTGGCGCTGGCCAGTGAGCGGCTGGGCGTGGCGGCCAGGGTGGCCGTGCGCGTCAATCCCGATTTCGCCTTGCGCCGCACGGGCATGCGCATGGGCGGCGGCGCGCAGCCGTTTGGCGTCGATGCGGCCCTGGTGCCGGCGCTGCTGGGCCGCATCGGCCAGTTGGGACTGGATTTCCACGGCTTTCACCTGTATGCCGGCTCGCAAAACCTGTCGGCGTCCGCCCTGGCCGAAGCGCAGGCGCTGAGCGTGCAACTGGCCCTGCAGCTGGCCGACAGCGCGCCATCGCCCTTGCGCACCTTGAATATCGGCGGCGGCTTTGGCGTGCCGTATTTCCCCGGCGACCAGGCCCTCGATCTGGCACCCGTGGCCGCAGGCTTGCAGCGGCAGCTCGACATCCTGGCCCAGGGGGCGCCCGGCGCCCGCCTGAACCTGGAATTGGGCCGCTACCTGGTGGCCGAGGCAGGTATTTATGTGTGCAAGGTGCTCGAACGCAAGGTGTCGCATGGGCAGGTATTTCTGGTGACGGATGGCGGCTTGCACCACCATCTGGCGGCCTCCGGCAATTTCGGCCAGCTGATCCGCAAGAATTACCCGGTTGCCATCGGCAATCGGCTGCAGGGCGGGGTGCGCGAAGTGGCGTCCGTCGTGGGACCGCTATGCACGCCGCTGGACTTGCTGGCTGACCAGATGGAGATGGCGCGCGTCGAGGAGGGTGACCTGGTGGTGGTGTTCCAGTCGGGCGCGTATGGCTTGACGGCCAGCCCGACGGCCTTTCTCGGCCATCCGCTGCCGGCCGAGGTGCTCGTATGAGCGGCCTGTGCGGTTGGCTGGCGGCGGCGAACGGGGCCGATACTGGCGGCGCAGCGCAGGCCGCGCTGGCCAGCATGGCCGCGCCCTTGTCGCGTTTCGATGGCGCGCCCCTGGCCGCCAGCGTGAGCGACGTGGGCGGCATGGCCGTGGCCGCCATCGATGGCAGCCGCCATATGTATCAGCAAGATGGCTTGCAAGTGGCCATCTGGGGGCGGCCCATGCTCGACGGTTCGGCCGATGACGTGGCGTGCCGCCTCGCGTCCCTGTGGCTGAGCCGGGGCGTGGGTGCCTGCGCCAGCCTGTCCGGACCATTCTCTCTGGCCATCCTCGACGCCTTTTCCGGCTCGGCCCTGCTGGCCGTGGACCGCGCCGGCATGCATCCGCTCAGCTATGCGAGCAATGCGCAGGGGCTGTTCTTTGCCTCCTCGCACGACGCCTTGCTGGCCCATCCATCCGTGCGGGGCGCGCTCGATCCGCAAGCGCTCTATCACTACCTGTTCTTCCACATGGTGCCTGGCCCGGCCACGGCATACCTGGGCCAGCAGCGCTTGCTGCCTGGCGAATACCTGCATGTGCGCGGTGGCAAGCAATGCAAGGGCAGCTACTGGCAACTGGCCTTCCAGGAGCCTGCAGTGGCGCGCACGCGGGCCAGCTTTGCCGGCAACAAGCAGGAATTCCTGCGCCTGCTGCGCCAGGCCGTGGAAAGCAGCCTGGGTGCGGATGGGGAGGACACGGGCGCGTTTCTCAGCGGCGGCACGGACAGTTCCACCCTGGCCGCCATCATGGGGCAAGTGACGGGCCGGCCCGCGCGCACGTATTCCATCGGTTTTGACGCGCCCGGCTATGATGAAATGGCGTATGCGCGCCTGGCTGCCAGCCACGCGGGCAGCATCCACCACGAGCGCTACGTGACACCAAGCGACGTGCTGGCCGCCATTCCCGCCATGGCGGCCATTTTCGACCAGCCCTTCGGCAATGCCTCGGCCATCCCCGCCTTTTATTGCGCGCAGATGGCGCGCGAGGATGGCGTGACGCGTTTGCTGGGCGGCGACGGCGGCGACGAATTGTTTGGTGGCAATGAGCGCTATGCGCACCAGGCCTTGCTGTCGCATTACGAGCGCATCCCGGCCCTGTTGCGCCAGGCCATCATCGAGCCGCTGCTCTTCCGCCAGCAAAGGGGCAAGCCGTGGCGACTGGGCGACAAGGCGCGCCGCTACATCGAGCAAGCGAGCCTGCCGCTGCCGGCTAGGCTCGACAGCTATAACCTGCTGCTGCGCCATGGCCATGGCACGGTGCTGGAAGCGGGCTTCATCGACACCATTGACCCTGGCATGGCGCCCGGCTGCGTGAATGGCGCGTATTGGGAGCGCCAAGGCCAGGGTTGGAGCCAGATCAATGAACTGCTGGCGCTGGACATGCGTTTTACGCTGGCCGACAACGACCTGTTCAAGGTGCGCAAGGCCTGCGAGCTGGCCGGCGTGGAAGCGGCCTTTCCCTTCCTGCATGATGCGATGGTGGCGTTTGCCGCGCGCCTGGCGCCGCGCGACAAGCTCGATGGCAGGCAGCTGCGGCCCTTTTTCAAGCGGGCGCTGGCGGAGATCCTGCCGCCGGCCATCGTGCGCAAGAAAAAGCACGGTTTCGGCTTGCCTTTCGGCCAGTGGCTGCACAGCCACGCGCCGCTACGCGAATTTGCCTTTGACAATCTGACGCAGTTGCGCGGGCGCGGCATCGTGCGGCCCGCCTTCATCGACGATCTGCAAGGACGCTTGCTGGCGGAACATCCGGCCTATCACGGCACCATGGTGTGGCTGCTGCTGATGCTGGAACAGTGGCTCAGCCAGCATCCGGGCGCGCTGGGTGCGCTTGCCGGCGGTTTTGCCGCATGCGCCACAAAAACGCCAGGCGTCCTCGATCCCACGGCGTAAAGCGGGGCAGCTGCAGCAGGTCCAGCCCCGCGCCGGGGCGCGCCACGCCCCAGTCCGTGGCCACGGCCGCCTTGAAACCCAGGCTGTGGACCATTGCCACGTGCGGCGCGCCATAATCGCGCCCGGCCTTGCCGTTCGGATACGCAAACAGAGTGACGGGCGCCTGGATCAAACTTTCCAGCTGGCGCTTGCCGTTGGCGATGTCCAGTCGCGCCTCCCGCTCCGGCAAGGTGGATAAAATCGGGTGGCTGACCGTGTGCGCGCCCAGGCCCATGCCGGCCGATTGCAACTGGCGCAGCTGCGCCGTGCTCAGCATGGCGGCCTGGCCCGCCGGGGCGCCCGCCTGGCGGCGGATCTGCATAGCCAGTTGCTGGCGCCGGGCGAACGGCAGGTATTTGAGCTGGCCCAGCAAGGTGGCGATGGCCGCTTGCCGCTGTGCCAGGCTGGCGACGGGCAGGCAGCCCAGGCCGTGTTCCTGCAAGTCCAGCCGGGGACCGGAAGCATGGCGCACGGCCTCGATCACCGTGTCGTTCCACATCTGTCCGCCGTCCAGGTAGCCCGTGGCGATAAAAAACGTGGCGTGCAAGCCATGGCGCTGCAGCAGCGGCAGGGCCACTTGCGCATTGTCCGCATAGCCATCGTCAAAGGTGATGCAGGCGGCGCGCGGCGGCAAGCTGCCATCTTGTAGCCGGTGCACGGCCTCGTCCAAGGGCAAGGGCGCATAGAAACGCTTCAACAGGCGCAGCTGGCGCTCGAACAGGCGGGCGTCCACTTCGCCGGGAAACAGCGGGTCGGGACGCGCCAGTACGCGGTGGTAAATCAAGATGGACAAGGTGGCCGTCATGGCTGCTCCGCGATGGCGACCCGGGGCCTGGCCTGGCGGGAGGTAGGGGTGAGGGTGGGCGCCTCTTGCTCGACGATGATGCGCGTGGCGATCAGGGCGGCCATCAGGTAGTACGGCATGTCGAAATACAGCAGGCTGAGGAAGGCACCGCCCACGGCAAAGCCGATCAGGCTGGCCTGGCTCATGGTGGCCAGGCCGTGCGCCCAGCGCAGTTCTGGCTGGCCCCGCGTGCGGCGGATGATGGCGGCGGCCGTGCGCCAGGTGGCGATACCCAGCGCCAGGTAAAGCAACAAGCCGACAAAGCCGTGTTCGCCCAGCGCCTGGAAATAGATGCTGTGCGCCGCATGCACATCCATGGGGTTCGGCGCGTAGCGGGCGAAGATGCTGGCGTCGGAGACATCGAAGCCGCCTCCAAGAAAGCGGTCGCGCGCCAGGTTCCAGGCCATGCGCCAGGCATTCAGACGGCCCATGGCGGAGACATCGTCCTGATAGGTGTTGATGGTGTCCATGCGTTCGGCCCAGCGCTCGGGCATGAAGGCCAGCAGCAGCGGCGCGACCGCACCGAGCAACGCGCCCAGCACCAGCTTGCGGTCGCTTTTCAGCCACATGAACAAGCCCATGGCGGCGATGGCCAGCAGCCCGCCGCGCGAATACGAGCCCAGCGCGGCCAGCGCCGACAGCAGCATGGCCGCCGTCAGGCCGTGGCGCAGCCAGCGTTTGTCCGTGTTTTGCTGCAGGTAATACATGAGGGGGATGGTGATGATCAGGGCCAGGGCCAGCGAATTGTTATCCCCAATAAACGTTTCTTCTGGCCCCCATACGCGCTCCGTGCCGCCGCTGCGGATAGTGAAGATGCCGCCTTTCACGCCATAAAAGCCGATCGAGCCCACCAGCACCCACACGAGGCGCACGATGTCGCGCCGCGTGCGTATCACCATCATGATCACAAAGCTCATGAGCATGATCTTCATGACCTTGTTCCATTGCACCCACGACGCTTCCGGCAGCAGGGCGAACGGCGCCGTGACATTCATCCACGCAACGAACAGCATCAGCAGCACGCTGACGGGCGTGAGCGGCAGGTTTTTCGGTTCGCGCGTCGTCAAGAGGCTGAGCATGGTGGCGATGGCGATGATGAAGGCGAACGGCATGTGGGTGGCAAAGCCCCAGGCCTGCGTATGCGGGTTCATCACGCTGACCCAGACCCACATCAGGCCGCCGATGGCCGGCGCCTTCAGGATGAAGGGCAGCGAACCCAGGATAATGATGGTGATGACGATGTCGCGCATGAAAGGGACGCTCCTGGTTTTGGCCGGGTTGGCATGGTATTGATGCCTGTCAACGGGCTGGCGGGCAGGCTCAGTACACTGGATCAATACTGTTCAGCGGGTTGAAACTGTGAATCAGTTTTGTCATGGTAAGACCAAGGAGGCATGTCCTTGTTGACCGTTCTCATGGCGACCTACAATGGCGCCGGCACCTTGCCCCAGGTATTGCGCGCCTACCTGGCGCTGCGCCCGCCCGTGGGCGGCTGGCGCCTGGTCATTGCCGACAATGGCAGCACGGACGCCACGGCCCAGGTGATCGCCGCCTTTCGCGGCCGTCTGCCCTTGAACTCGGTGTACGTGGCGCGGCGCGGCCGCAGTTCCGCCCTGAACGGGGCCGTCGAGCACGCCTTGCGCCAGGGCGGCGATGGCAGCGAGCTGTTCGTGTTTGGCGACGACGACGCCATGCCCGCGCCCGACTGGCTGTGCCGCCTGCAACACAGCGCGCGTGATCACCCCGGCTATGCCCTGTTCGGCGGCGCCATCGTGCCCGCCTGGCGTGAGCAACCGGCGCACTGGCTGCTGCGCCTGACCCCCGTTGGCTTGACGTGGGGCATCACCAGCCCCGATTTGCGCGACGCGCCCGTGTATCCGGGCCTCGTGTGGGGCGCCAACATGGCGATTCGCCGCCGCATCTTCGAGGCGGGCGCCCGCTATGACGAAAGCATCGGCCCGCAGGGAGCCAATTACGCCATGGGCAGCGAAACCCGCCTCAACCTGGAGATGCATGCGGCCGGCAATCCTTCCTGGTTCTGTCCGAAAGCGAAGGTGGCGCACATCATCCGCCCACAGCAAGTGCAGCGCGCCTGGATACTGCGCCGCGCCATGCTGTTCGGCCGCGGCCAATGCCGGCTGGCGACACTCGCGCCCAGCGTGGAGCTGCTGGGCGTGCCGCGCTGGATGCTGGGCAGATACGTGCGCGAGTCGCTCGGCGCCGTGCGCGCCTGGCTGCGGCGCGATCACGCCGAGCTGTTCCTGCGCCAGTGGGAACGGGCCTGGCTGCGCGGCTTTTTCCATGAAGCGTGGCGGGGACGGCGCAAACGCTTGCCGCGCATCGTCATCAGCAGTTACTCGGGCGAGTTGGGCGGCATGGAGCTGCGCATGGCGCAAGAGGCGAAGATGCTGGGCGCGAGCGGCTATGACAGTGTGCTGGCGCTGCGGCGCTTTCCCGGTTTTACTGCCTGGGCGCAAGACTTGCGCGCAAGGCAGTTGCAAGTGCGCGTGTATGAACCGCCATTGTTTCTCGAACACTGGGCTTGGCGCCGCTGGAATTGGCTGCGCGCCAGGCTGACGGGCGCGTGGCGGCTGCGGCGGCTGCGGCCCGACCTGGTCCACGTAGCCTTTTGCTGGACCAGTTATGGCGCGTCCATCCTGTGGCTGGCCCGGCAATGCCGCTTGCCGGCCGTGATCAGCGTGCACAATGCCTTTCCTCTGGAGCCGTTCAGCGACTGGCAGCGGCCCCGGCTGCAGGAAGCGTTTCGCGCCGTCAAAGGCGTGTATGCCGTGTCGGCCTCGTCCATGCGGCATTTCCTCGACCTGTACCGCGACATGCTGCCGCCCGCCACGCGGCTGGCCGTCATTCCCAATGGCGTCGATACGGACACGTTTATCGTCTCGCCCGAACGGAAAGTGCAGGCGCGGCGGCAATTCGGGCTGCCGCCGGACGCGCTGGTGCTCGGTTGCGTGGCGCGGCTCTCCGCGCAAAAGCGCCCGCAAGCGCTGCTGGCCCTGTTCGCCCGACTGGCGCCGCAGTTCCCCAACTTATATTTAGTGCTCGTGGGCACGGGACCGCTGGAAACCACGCTGCGGCTGCAGGCGCAACAGATTGGCTTGCAGGATCGCGTGATGTTTGCCGGCTTCCAGCAGCGCGTCGAATTGCTGATGCCGGCCTTCGACCTGCATGTGTTGCTGAGTAAAAATGAAGGTTTCGGCATCGCCACCATCGAAGCCATGGCGTGCGGCGTGCCGGCCGTGGGCACGGATGTGCCAGGCACCCATGACATCCTGCACGACAGCGGGGGCGGCTTGCTGCTGCCGCTGGAGGACGAGCACGCTGCCTGCGCGGCCGTGGCGCAGTTGCTGGCGGATCTTCCCCGGCGCACGCGCATGGGACGGCTGGCGCGCGAAGAAACCGTGCAGCGCTATTCGATGCCGCGCCTGGAACGCCAGCTGCGCCAGTTCTATGCGGGCCTGGTATAGGCGCGGGCGGCCCGCATGAGCGCCACCCGCCATTCGTTTTTCTTTTCCTTCGCCGAAAAATACACGGTGCTGCTGCTGGGCATCATCGCCACCATGGTGCTGTCGCGTCTGCTGACACCGGCCGAGGTGGGCGTGTATTCGCTGGGCGCCGTGCTGGTGGCACTGGCGCAAGTGGTGCGCGATTTCGGCGTGGGGCAATACCTGATCCAGGAAAAGCAGCTCGATACGGTGAAACTGCGCGCTGCACTGGCCACCAGCCTGCTTGTCGCCTGGCTGTTGGCGGGCCTGGTGCTGCTGGCCAGCGCGCCGCTCGCCCATTTCTATGGCGAACCGCGGCTGACCCTCGTGCTGCGTTTGCTATCGGTCAATTTCCTGCTGATACCGTTCAGTGCATTGACACTTCCCATGCTGCGCCGGCAACTGCGCTTTCGCGCAATTTACGCCATCAACGCGGCCAATAGCGTGGTCAACCTGCTGGTGGCCGTGCTGCTGGCGCTGCAGGGCTACAGTTACATGAGCATGGTATGGGCGGCGCTGGCCGGTTCCTGCGCCTCGCTGGCAGTCAGCCTGCTGCTGCGGCCAAAGGAGCTGCCATGGCTGCCGGGCCGGCGCGGCATGGGCGATATCGCCCGCTTTGGCGCGTATGCGACCGGTGGCGGTCTGGTCGACGAGGCGGGCGTGGCGGCGCCGGACTTGATCGTTGGCAAGCTGATCGGCATTGAAAGCCTGGCCCTGTTCGGCAAGGCGCAAAGCGTGCTCAATATTTTCAACCAGGCCATCACCAGCGCCATCTCGCCCGTGGTGTTTCCCCTGTTCGCGACGCGCGCGCGCGAAGATGGAGGACAAGGGGAAAAGGGCGGGGCGCAGCTCGTGTATCTGCGCACGATCAGCTACATGACGGCGCTGGCCTGGCCTTTCTTTCTCTTCCTCGCCTGCATGGCTTTGCCCTTGGTCAAGGTGTTGTATGGCGCGCAATGGATCGGCTGTGTGCCCTTGATCCGCATCATGTGCCTGTCCTCGGCCGTGTATAGCATGTTCAGCATGGCCCGCTACCTGTTCGTGGCGACGGGCCAGCTGCATGCGCAGGTGCGGCTCGATGCCTGCGCTGGCGTCATCAAAGTGGCGCTGCTGCTGGCGGCGGCGCCGTTCGGCCTGGTGGTCGTGGCCTGGGCCGTGGTGCTCAGCAGCGTGCTGCGCAGCTGGCTGAACTACGGCTGCCTGCGGCGCTTGAGCGCGCTGGACTGGCGCATCCTGGCGCGGGCCTTGCGCAAGAGTCTGTTGCTGTGCGGCGTCAGCGGCATCGCGCCCATGGCTTCACTGCTGTGGCTGCCAACGGAAACCCCGGCGCTGCTGGCGCTGACGGCCACGGCGCTGGCCACCTTGCTGTGCTGGCTGGCCGGTCTGTTCCTGGTGAGGCATGAGCTCGCCGGCGAATTGCTGTTATTGCAACGCAAGCTGGCTGGCCGTTGGCTGGCAGTCAAATGCACGAAAGGATGACCATGCGTGTCGGTATCTTGTCCTACCCGATGCTGTTCCAGCGCGACGGCGGCTTGCAGATCCAGGTGCGCGAAACCATTGCCGCGCTGAACCGCTTGCCCCAGCAGGCGGCGCGCCCCCTGGAGGTGCAGCTGGTCGATGCCAACCATGAGCGGCTGGCCGATTTTGACGTGCTGCACGTGTTTTCGGCCAGCAATGGCACCTACCGCATCATGGAAATGGCCAGCGAGCAAGGCGTGCCCGTGGTGCTGTCGCCGCTGCTGTCCCCTGGCTGGGGCCGCGCCAGCGCCTGGCGCGCGCGGCTGGCCGACCGGCTGGCGGGACGCTTGACGGAATGGATGGTGCAAACCAGTTATGCGCAGACGCGGCGCGCCTTGCAGCTGGCCGACGTGGTGATCGCCCTGGGCGAGGCCGAGCGCGACGCCATCGTGCAAGGTTTCGGCATGGAAGCCGACGCCATCCGCGTCTTGCCCAACGGTATCAACCCGCATTTCTTCACGGCCAATGGCGATCTGTTCCTGCGTGAGACGGGTATCGCCGGGCCGTTCGTGCTGATGACGGGCAGCATTTCAGCGTATAAAAACCAGCTGGGACTGGCCCAGGCGCTGGTGGGCGCCGGTTTGCCTCTGGTGCTGATCGGCGCCGCGCCGCGCGAACAGCAAACGTATCTGCAACAGTTGCTGGACTTGCCGCACGTCAGCTGGCTGGGCGCGCTCGACCATGCCGACCCGCTGCTGGCCAGCGCCTGCCATGCGGCGGCCGTGGCGGCCTTGCCCAGCCAGGGCGAAGTGTTTCCCTTGAGCGTGCTGGAAGCGCTGGCGGCCGGCACGCCCGTCGTCATGACGGCGCAAAGCGCGCTGGACTTGCCCGACTCCGCATTTGCGCTGCGCAAGGTGCGCTGGGACGATGGCCCCGCGCAACGCCAGGCCATCCTCGACTTGCTGGCGCTGCCACCCGAGCGCTCCCGCGTGCAAGCCCTGGTGGAACGTTTTACGTGGGAACGGGTGGCCGCGCAGATTGCCGATTGTTACTACCAGGTACAGTCCTTGCCTGCCAGGAGGCAGCATGCTGTTTAATTCCTTCGCCTTCCTGTTCGGCTATCTGCCCATCGTGCTGGCCGGCTATTTTCTACTGGACCGCTGGGCGTCCTGCGCCAGTTGGCGCCTGGCGCCGGCCGTGTGGCTGGCGCTCGCCTCGCTGTTCTTCTATGCCTGGTGGGATGTGCGCTATTTGCCGCTGCTGCTGGCCTCGATCTGCGTCAATTACGGCGCCGGGCGCCTGATCGGTGCCAGCGCGGGCGCGGCCCGCAAGCGCGTGCTGCTGGCGGCGCTGGCCTTGAACCTGGGGCTGCTCGCGTACTACAAATATGCGAATTTCTTCATCGACAGCGTGAATGCCATCGCCGAGGTTGCTGGCACTGACAGCCTGCCGTTGTCCGGCCTCGACATCATCCTGCCGATCGGCATTTCTTTCTTTACCTTCACGCAGATCGCCTTCCTCGTCGATTGCTACCGGGGCGAGGTGCGCGAATACCGCTTCATTCATTACGTGCTGTTCGTCAGCTATTTTCCGCACCTGATCGCCGGCCCCGTGCTGCACCATCGCGACATGATGCCGCAGTTCGCCGACCCGGCCAACGCCCATCCGCGCGCCGCCAATTTCGCCATCGGCCTGTCGATTTTTACCATTGGCCTGGCAAAAAAGGTGCTGATCGCCGACAACCTGTCGCCGCTGGCCATGCCCGTCTTCGCGGCCGGGGCGACACCCACCCTGATCGAAGCGTGGATCGGTGTGCTGGCCTACACCTTCCAGCTGTATTTCGACTTTTCCGGCTATTCGGACATGGCCATCGGCCTGTCGCGCCTGTTCGGCGTGAAATTGCCGCTGAACTTCAACTCGCCGTACAAGGCGGCCAATATCGCCGAGTTCTGGCGCCGCTGGCACATGACCTTGTCGCGCTTCCTGCGCGACTATTTATATATTCCCCTGGGCGGCAGCCGCCACGGCGAGGCCATGCGCTACCGCAACCTGATGCTGACCATGCTGCTGGGCGGCCTGTGGCATGGCGCCGGCTGGACGTTTGTCATCTGGGGCGGCTTGCACGGTCTCTACCTGGTGCTGCAGCAGGCGTGGCAGCGGGTCTTTGGCGCGGCGCGGGCGCGCTGGTGGCCTGGCCTAATGACTTTTCTTGCCGTCATGCTGGCCTGGATCTTCTTTCGCGCGCCCGACGTGGCCACGGCCTGGGATATCGCCGGCGCGCTGGTGGGGGCGAACGGCGTAAGCCTGCCGCGCGGCCTGGCCAGCCACGCGCCCAGCCTGGCGCAGTGGGGCTGGCAACCCGCGTTTGACGGCATCCGCTGGATCGAACTGGCCGGTCCCGGCTTGCCCGTGCTGCTGGGCGCCATGCTGCTGGCTTTCAAGGCACCGAATACGCAAGAAATTTTCTTTCTCTACGAGCCTGCCATTGAAAGAATATTTCAGCCCGCAGGGCGCTGGTCCTTCAGCTGGCGGCCCACGCGCCGCTGGAGCGTGGGCTTTGCCGCGCTGTTCATCGCCTGCATCTTTGGCATGAACCGGGTCACCGAATTTCTTTATTTTCAATTTTGACCATGGATACCAACGCCCGCCGCTACCTCGCCATCTTCCTTGCCTGCGCGCTGGGCGCGCTGGTCGTCGTTTCCGCCGTGAATTACCGCGTCGATCCATATTTGCTGCACCAGTGGGACAGCCCGCTGCTGCAGCGATTGCGGCCGACAAGCGAAAAGCTCAGCGTGTGGGGCAAGACGTATGCCGTGGCGCGCTACCGGCCCGCCGTCGTCTACATCGGCAATTCGCGCACGGAAATGGGCTTGCCGGCGAGCAGCATGCGTGCTTTGTTCGAGGGCATGAGCGTCTTCAACAGCGCCGTTTCGGGCGCCTCGATCGGCGACGCCATCCGCCTGGCCGAGCACGCGGCCAGGGTCAGCCGTGTCGACACCCTCGTGTGGGGCATCGACGCGCCCTCGTTTTCCCTGGAACTGGGTTCGGCCGGCGTGGAGCCGGGCTTGACGGACGGCGGCCCGGCCTTTTTTGCGCGGCGCGCCTTGCTCAACATCAAGCGCGGCCTGACGGTGGACATGACGCGCGACACCTGGCGCATCCTCAGCGGCAGCTATGATGGCGTGTGCCTGTCCAGCCTGGCGCTGCACGGCCAGCGCGACGCGTCCTGCATCACCAGCCGCAACCATGGCTGGGCCGGCACGGCGCGCGCTTTCACGCCGCGCTTGCAGGAATTCGGCGATGGCGCCGGCCCCACCGAACCGGCGCTGCAGGCCTTCGATGCGAGCGTCGGGAAGCTCTGCCGTGGCGGCACGCGCTTGCGCCTGTACATCAACCCCACGCACGCGCTCACGCTCGACGCCCTGTACTGGCGCGGCAAGTGGGACGCCATGGAAGCATGGCAGCGCGACCTGGCGCAGATGGCCGGGCGCTACCGGCGCCTGGGCTGCGACGTGCGCGTCTACGATTTTTCCGGCTTCAACAGCATCACCAGCGAGGCTATCCCGCAAGTGACGGGCGCGCGCGAGATGCGCTATTACTGGGAAGCGTCGCACTATCGCGACAATGTGGGCCGCTTCATCCTGGCGCGCCTGTTTGGCGGCGAGTTGCAGCCGCCGGCGGACTTCGGCGCCGAGCTGACCGAAAGCGGCATCGCGGCCCATCACGCGGCCACGCGCGCCGCGCGCGAGCGCTACCACGCGCAGCACGCCGAGGAAACGGCCTACCTGCGCCACGTGCTGACCTTGCCCCGCGAGCCAAAATAGGGCACCGCTGCTGCCAGGCGTACGCCGTGGGGCAGGGCGCGTACGCTATGATGCTGTTTTGCCATTCAGCAAGTTCCAGGACTCTCCATGAAAATCGCCTTCTTTGCCAGCCAGCCCTACGACCGCCGCTTCTTCGATGAAGCCTTGCCGTCCCAGCCCGACCCGGACGGCATCGAACTGGTCTACCACAGCGCCTTGCTGAGCCAGGAAACCGTGGTGCTGGCGCAAGGCGCCGATGCCGTCTGCGTCTTCGTCAACGACGTGCTTGACGCGCCAGTGCTGGAATCGCTGCATGGCTATGGCGTGCGCGCCATCCTGCTGCGCTGCGCCGGCTACAACAACCTCGACCTGGAAGCGGCCAAGCGCCTGGGCCTGTTTGTTGCCCGCGTGCCCGCGTATTCGCCGGAAGCCGTGGCCGAGTACACCCTGGCCCTGGTGCAGACGCTGAACCGCCACACGCACCGCGCGTATGCCCGCGTGCGCGAAGGCAATTTCTCGCTCGATGGCTTGCTGGGCGCCACCTTGCACGGCAAGACAGTGGGTATCGTCGGCACGGGCAAGATCGGCCTGGCCACGGCGCGCATTTTCAAGGGTTTCGGCTGCACGGTGCTGGGCCACGACCCGTATCCGGCGCCCGCGTTCGCGCAGCTGGGCACGATGGTGGAACTGCCGCAACTGCTGGCCGAATCCGACATCGTTTCCCTGCATTGCCCCTTGATGGAGAGCACGCGCCACATGATCAGCGAAGCAACCTTGCCGTTGATGAAGAAGGGCGCCATGCTGGTGAACACCTCGCGTGGCGGCCTGATCGACACGGGCGCCGTCATCGAGGCGCTGAAATCGCGCCAACTGGGTTCGCTTGCCATCGATGTGTACGAACAGGAAAGCGATCTGTTCTTCCAGGACCGCTCCTCCGACATCATCGACGACGACATCTTCCAGCGATTGATGACGTTCCCGAACGTGCTGGTGACGGGGCACCAGGGCTTCTTCACCATCGAAGCGCTGCGCGAGATCGCCGCCATCACCTATCACAACCTGCAATGCTTCCTGCAGGGCAAGACGTGCGAAAACAGCGTACTAAGTAGCTGACGCCGGTTTTTTAGGCTTGGGCGGCGGCTTGGGTTTCGGCAGCGGCAAGGCGTCCGCCGTGCGCCGCGCCAGCTGGCTCAGCCAGTCGCGCTCGTCCCACAGCCCGCCATCGATCAAAAAGTATGGCTTGGCTTGCGGGTAGGGCGGCGCTTCCTGCGGCGTGCCCATCGTACTGATCCAGGCGCGACCCGCGTCCGTCGGCTTGAGGAACAGCTGGTCGTCGGCGACGATGGCGAACATCTTGCCGTCGCAATACAAGCCGTACTCGCCAAACATTTTTTTCGCGCTGACGCTGCCTGCGCCCGCCAGTTGGTCGAGCAAAAAATCCACCGTGCCTTGCTGTGATGCCATGTTGTCCTCCGTTTCAAAGAACAGTGTAGCGTACTGGCCAGGAGTCGCCGGCAAGGTTACACTGCAGCCATTGATTTTTTCGCATGACCTATTTCCCATGACTCCCGAGCATATTATTCACCGCGGCATCAGCATCGTCACCCTGGCCGCCAGCGACGCCATCGACACCCATTGCGCACCGGGCCAGACAGCCATCCGCGAGCAGGGCGACGGCTGGTGGCTGTACTTTGTCGACGAGGATGGCAAGGTCGACGGCTATGACAGCCCGTTCGCCAACCACGCTGAGGCGCTGTGGGCGGCCAAGGCCGCAGCCGAGTTCAGCGCGCAATGAAGGCCAGTCCATGGGCTTTCCTGGGCTTGCCGCAAGCACCCGTGCCGGAAGCGGAAAGCGTGGAGTACGGCGCCTGCCGTGCCGAGCTGGACGGCAAGCGGCTGGTCTTGCGCGTGGCGAAAACCACGCCGACCAAAACCGGCCAGTTCGTCACCGTCTGGAAGCGCCCCCATCCCGATGCCGAGATCGCCCCGCTGGATGAAGCGGACCCCGTCGATGTCGTCATCATTGCCGTGGGTGACGGCGCGCAGCACGGCTTTTTCATTTTTCCGCGCAGCGTGATGCTGGAACGCGGCGTGATGTCGCGCGCGGGCAGCGGCGGCAAGCGCGCGCTGCGCGTGTATCCGCCGTGGTGCGTGCCGGAATCTACCCAGGCTCTGCGCACGCAGCGCTGGCAGCTGGGGTGGTTTGTGGCGGCGGGGGATCAGCAAGGGCTGGATAGATTGTTTCATTGGGAAAACAAATGATTTTTATGAAAATTGATAAGCCTGTTTTCTTTCCATCTGCCCGAGCGTCTTGCGCATGGGCGCGAGCAGTGCGGGAAGTGCTGATGATGTTGTTTCTGAACGTAGCGCTCTGGCCGCTGGCGGTGGTCGCGGCGCCGCCCGATCCGAGCGCAGACGCGTGGCGCGCGCGATTCGCGCGCGAAGTCGATCATCGGCTGGAGGTGCCAACGGCCGACCAGGCGCGCTATGTGGCGCTGTTGAAACAGGCGCTGAGCGAGGCCAATGTCACCGATATGCCAGCACAGACTTTGCTGCTGGTGGATCGCAGCCCCCAGGTACAGGCCGCCTTTGTGATCTTGCATACAGAGCAAGATGCATGGTCGTTCATCGGCGCCACGGCCGTATCGACCGGCAAGGTGGGAAGCTATAATCATTTTTTGACGCCGTTGGGGGTGTTTGCGCATACGTTGGAAAATCCCGACTTTCGCTCCGAAGGCACGCTCAACGACAATCACATTCGTGGATATGGGCGGCGCGGCATGCGCGTGTTCGATTTCGGTTGGCAACAGGCACAGCGCGGCTGGGGCACCGGCGCCATCAGTCAGATGCGCTTGCAAATGCACGCTACCGATCCGGATGTGCTGGAGGCTCGCTTGGGAAATGTTGCTTCCGAGGGCTGCATCCGCATTCCAGCGACATTGAATGTTTTTCTCGATTCACACGGTTTGCTCGATGTAGTCTATGAACAAGCCGTGAAGGACGGCCGCCATTTGTGGGTGCTCAAACCGGATCGCCATACTATTGAATGGCCGGGGCAGTATATGGTCATCGTCGATTCGCTGACTGAAGTGCGACCTGTATGGTCGCCCGCGCCCAAACCCTAATGCCGCAATCACGCCTAGCCACTACACGCTGCCTCTCAGGAAAAGGATGAATGCCATGTCGGAGCCGCAGGGTAGTGAAGGGCTGACAGCCGCGCAGGCCGCGCAGCGCTTGCTCGAAAACGGGCCAAATGCCTTGCCCGCCTCGCGTCCCTTGAGTGCCGGGCGCCTGCTGCTCGATGTCGTTTCCGAACCGATGTTCCTGCTGCTGGTCGCCTGCGGCGTCATTTATCTGCTGCTGGGCGACCGCAATGAAGCGCTGATGCTGCTGGGCTTTGTTTGCATCGTCATGGGCATCACCTTTTTTCAGCGCCGGCGCACGGAACGCTCGCTGAATGCGCTAAGCGACCTCTCCTGTCCGCGCGCCCTGGTGATACGCGACGGGAAACAGGAACGCATTGCTGGCAGGGAGCTGGTGCTCGGCGACCTGGTGCTGCTTGCCGAGGGCGACCGCGTGCCCGCCGATATGGAACTGCTCAGCGCATCGAATTTGACGGCCGATGAGTCCATGCTCACGGGCGAATCCGTGCCGGTGGTCAAGCATGGCTGCGGCGGGACTGGCGCCAGTCCGGAGAGCCTGGTGTATTCCGGCACCCTGATCACGCAAGGCACGGCAAGCGGCCTGGTGGTCGCCACCGGCCCTCACAGCGCGCTTGGCCGCATCGGCGCCTCGCTTGCCACCATGGGGAGCGAGCTGACGCCGATTCAACGGGAAACGCGGCGCGTCGTCAGGCATGTCGCCATCGGCGGCTTGTGTCTCGCCGCCGGCCTGGCATTGGCGTATTGGTGGCTGCGCGGCGACGCCCTGCAAGGCCTGCTGGCCGGACTGACGCTGGCCATGGCGATCCTGCCTGAAGAACTGCCGGTGATACTGACGCTTTTCCTGGGCTTGGGCGCCTGGCGCCTGGGGCGCGAAAGCATTCTGGCGCGCAGCATACCGGCGATCGAATTGCTGGGTGCGACGACGGTGCTGTGCGTTGACAAAACGGGTACGCTGACGGCCAACCGCATGGACGTGGCCCGTCTGTGGTCGGAGGGCTCTGCCCATGATTGTCAGGGCAATCCTGCCGGGGCCTTGCCGGAGGAGCTGCACGGCTTGCTCGAATATGCCGTCCTGGCCAGCCACAGGCGCGCGTTCGACCCGATGGAGTCGGCCATCGGCCAGACCGGCGCCCGCTTGCTAGCCAATACGGAGCACCTGCATGCCGACTGGCAGCTGATCGACGATTATCCGCTGTCGCGGCAGATGCTGGCCATGTCGCGGGTGTGGCAATCGCCGGACCGTTCCGAGTTCCTGGTGGCGGCGAAGGGTGCGCCCGAGGCCATCATCGATCTGTGCCATCTGGCGCCGGCGCGTGCCGCCGCCATCGCGGCCCAGGTGCAGGCCATGGCGAACGACGGTTTGCGCGTGATCGGCGTCGCCAGCGCCACGTTTGCCGCGCCGCCCCTGCCTGACAACCAGCATGTCTTTGAGTTTGAATTCCTTGGCTTGCTTGGATTGCATGACCCGGTGCGCCCGGAAGTGCCTGATGCGGTGACGCAATGTCACGCGGCGGGCATCCGCGTGGTGATGATCACGGGCGACCATCCCGCCACGGCACTGGCGATCGCGCGGCAGGCCGGTATCGCCGGCATGGCCAGCGGTGTGATGTCCGGCATGGATCTGGCCGCGCTGGACGACACGGCACTGCAGGCGCGCCTGGCCGATACCGACGTCTTTTGCCGCATTGCGCCGGAACAAAAGTTGCGCCTGGTGCAAGCTTTCCGCAGCCGTGGCGATATCGTCGCCATGACCGGCGACGGCGTCAACGACGCGCCCGCATTGAAGGCGGCCAACATTGGCGTGGCCATGGGCGCCCGTGGCACCGACGTCGCGCGCGAGGCGGCAGCGCTGGTATTGCTCAAGGATGATTTTTCTTCCCTGCTGCTGGCGGTGCAGCATGGCCGCCGCCTGTTTGCCAATCTGCGCAAGGCCATCGTCTTCATCGTCGCGGTGCATGTGCCCATCGTTGGCCTGTCCATCCTGCCCGTGCTGCTGGGCTGGCCCATGCTCTTGATGCCCGTGCACATACTGTTTTTGCAAATGGTGATCGACCCGGCCTGCTCGATCGTGTTCGAGGCCGAACCGATCGAAGCCGATGCCATGGCGAGCAAACCCAGGAGGCCGGACATGCATTTGTTCGACCGTGAAATACTGCTGCGCGGCCTGCTGCAGGGGGCAGGGCTGTTGGCCATGCTGGTCGGCTTCCACGTGCTGGTGCGGTGGGCCGGCCATTCCGACGAGGTGGCGCGCACGACGACCTTCCTCAGCCTTGTGCTGTCGAACCTGGGACTGATCTATGTCAACCGCCAATGGACCCAGCCTTCATGGAGGAGGGGACTGAAGTCGAACCGGGCATTCGCCTGGATCAGCCTGGCGGCCTCGCTGCTGTTGTTGCTGGTGCTGGGCGTGGCGGCCATCCGCGAGTTGTTTGCCTTCGCGCTCCCGGACATGGCGCTGCTGATGCAGTGCGCACTGGTCGCCGTGCTCGGCGTCGCCTGGTTCGAGTGCGTCAAGTGGGCGCTGGCGACATGGCGATGGCTGCGCGGCGTGGCCCTGGCGCATTGAGGCACGGCCATGCAGCTCAGGCCATCTTCCCGTCGATGATCAGAATTTCTTCGAGCAAGGCGCCGCGGCGCAAGACGAACAGCACGTCCATGCCGCGTTTCCTGGCCAGCGCGACACCGTCCACCTCGCCCAGGACCATGAGCGCCGTGGCCCAGGCGTCGGCCAGCGTGCAGCTGGGGGCGAGGACGGTAACGGCCGCGAGACGGTTCGCTACCGGTTGACGCAAGGCCGGATGCATGGTGTGCGCATGGCGCGTGCCGTCAATCTCGACCCAGCGGCGATAATCACCCGAGGTGGCGATGGCCATGTCATGCAATTCCATCACGCCACCGATTTCGCGGACGCCATGTGTCGGCTTTTCTATCGCCACGCTCCAGGCCTGGCCATCGGGCCTGGCTGAGCGCGCGCGCATTTCTCCGTCGATGCCGACCAGATAGCTGGTGATGGACCAGCCATCGAGGCAGTGCGCCAGCTGGTCGACGCCAAAACCCTTGGCGATACCCGACAGGTCGAGCATGAGCGGTGCGCGCTTGCGCACCTGCCGGCGCGCCAGATCCACGTCCAATGCCCCGGCGGCCGGGCAGTATGTCATGCCATGCTGTGCCGCGATCTGCGGCGATGGCGCGCATTGCGACGGCCCGAAACCCCAGTCTTCCACCAACTGGCCAACCGCCATGTCGAAGGCGCCGCCCGATTCGCGGCTGACCAGCAGTCCCGCAGCGAGCACCTGCGCCAGCTCCGGCGGCACAGGAAGCCAGGTATGCTCCGGCGCCGCGTTCAGGCGGCACAGGTCCGAGGCAGCATTCCAGGTCGACATCTGCCGGTCGACCCTGTCGACGGCGGCGAACAGGCTGGCGCCGATGGCGGCCAGGTCCGGTTGCCCGGCTGCATAGAATACGGCCGTATAGCGGCCGCCCATGGTCTCGCCATTCAGGCTGTAGCGCCGCAGCGCTGGCTCAGAAGACGTCTTCACGATACCTTCCCTTGTCGCGCAGGGCTGCCACATCGAGCTTGAGCGGCGCGAGTATCTGGTCCAGGGCCTGCCTCACGCTGGCAGCCATGGCGCGGCTGCCGCAGACGAGCACCTGGCCATTGTCGGCGATCAGGCGGCGCATATTGTCGGCGTCGTCCATCAGCCGGGTCTGCACGTGGACGCCATGCTCGACCCTGGAGAAGGCCGTGTGCAGTTGCGTCAGCCGGCGGTCGGCCAGATAGTTGCGCAGTTCGGGCTCATACAGAAAATCGGAGGCGGGATGGCGCCCGCCCCAGTACAGGTACATCGGATGCTGGCCCGTATTGTTGCGGATGAAACCGGCAAGCGGCCCGATCCCGGTACCGGCACCGATCAGGATGACGGGCGCTTTGCCCAGGGCCGGACGAAATTGCGGGTTGGGCTGGACAAACGCCTCGATGCGGTCCCCCGGCAGCAAGTTGTACAGGTAGCTCGAACACACGCCGCCGGGCTGCTTGCGCACGCAAATTTCCAGCACGCCGTCGCTCGATCCGCTCGCCAGCGAATAAAAGCGCGGCATGGGACTGCCGGGCGCGATGACGCCGGCCAGGTCGCCGGCCTCAAAGTGGGGCAGCCGATGGCGCGCAAGCCGGCTTTTCAGCCAACCGGCGGTGGCGGGCGGCGGGGCGGCGACAAAGCGCAGCACGACGGTGGGATCGTGTTCTTCCTCGCCGTAGGCGATGCGCTCGCGCAACTGCAGTGCATGCGTATGCGGATGTGCCGGGGCATGTTCGAGCACGAGCTCGTGGCCCAGCAGCGCGCCGACCTGGCTCCCCCAGCGCGCGAATTCCTGGGGCGACTGGCGGTCGATCAGGGCCAGTTCCAGCAAGCGGCGCCATCCGCGCGCCGCCATCGCCGCGTCGACCTCCTGCGCGAACTGGCAGAAGGTAGGGAACTGGCGGTCGCCGAAACCGAGCACGGCGTAACTTGCCGCTTGATGGGGGTCAATACCGGCCAACTTGGCCAGAAAGTGCGTGGCGCTGGCGGGTGCATCGCCGTCGCCATACGTCGCCGTCAGGATGAACAACTGGCGCGCGGCGCCGTGGCGCGACGAGAACTGGTTCATCGGCGCCGTGTGCACGCGTTGTCCGGCCTCGCGCAATGCATCGTGCAGCACGCGCGCAAAGCCCCAGGTACTGTTGTTTTCGCTGCCCACCAGGATCACGCTGTCGGCCGAAGCCGGAGCCGAGTTGTTGGCGATGCGCGGTTTGGCCCGCTGCCGCTGCCACCAAACGGCGATGCCCGTCACCGCCAGCCAGGGCGCGCCGAGCGCACTCAGGCCCAGCGCCAGGCCCAGCCACCACAGGCCTTCGCCCGTATGCAACTGGTAGATAAGTTCAAAGGCTTCCCGGACATTGCTGTGCGCGCGGAAGGCCAGCAGCGCGCCGCTGGACTGGTCGACATAGGCGTCGCCTTGCCGGGTGCGCAAGGTGTAGACGGCGCTGCTGTCACCGGCAAGCGGAAAGGAAAGTTCGCGCAGATCGGCCAGACTGGTGGCCAGCAAGGCTGGCAAGCGGGCAGCGGGCAGCGGCGAGCCGCCGGAGGTGGTGGCAGGGATATCGGGTTCGTCCTGGCTGCCATCGGAAATGAAGCTGAAGGTCGCCGCCGACATGTAGCTGCCGGTCACCGCGGACAACAGCAGGCCGGCGACAGCAAAACGGGCCACCGCGGCGTGCCAGCGCTGGCTGCGATTGCCATGCAGGGGACGTGCCAGCTGGCGCCAACCGCCCACCCGCTTGATCAGCAGGAATAGCCCTGAGACCGACAGCAGCAGCATCGCCAGGGCCGTGATGCCGACAGCGGCGCTGCCTGGCGTGTCGAGGAACAGCGATCTGTGCAACTCCCTGAACCAGCGCGCGTATGCGGGCGGCGCATACGGCGCGATCGCCTTGCCGCTGGACGGGTCGACCCGGTCCACGCCCGAGATGTCGCCCGCGCTGTAATAGACGATGATGGTTCCGGAGGCCGTGCGCTGGATCTGCTCCGCGCCCGGATAGTGGCGCGCCACCCGGCCCGCCAGTTCGGCAACGCTGATGCCCGCCGGCACGCTGGTCGCCAGCCGTTCGAGCGCGGGGTTGATCGACAGTACAGCGCCCGTCAAACCGATGAGCATGACCAGCAGTGCGCTGATCAGGCCAGCGAGCGAATGGATCTGTCGAAACATGCGGGTGGCGGTTACATGTCGTAAGTGAAGGATTTGACGTAGCCGCGCCCGGCAACGGGCTTGCCTGCGCCTTGTTTGGTCAGTGGAGCGCGCACGTCGGCCGGATTATCGCGCCCGTCCTCTGCCGCGCTGTCAACCCGGATCTCGTAGCCCGCATCGATCAGGGTGTCGGCCAGTTCGACCGTCACCTTGAGGGTTTTGCCGCTGCCGACGCTCGCTCCGCTGATCCCGTCAAATTCGCGCGCGTTCATGCCGCTGCCACGTGCCCAGTCGCTCAGGTGCTTGTAGTATTTCGATTTCTTTCCGGCGATCCATAACGTCTTCTTGTACTTGCCGGCGGCATCCGTGACATACACCGCCAGGTAGGCGCCGTTGCCGGCGTAGTTCTTCAGTTGCGCGGTGAGTGCGACCGGGCGGGCCTGGACGAGACCGGGCAGTGCCAATGCACCTGCAAGGCAGGCACAGGCTGTGATGTTTTTCATTGCTTTTCCCCATGGGATGTTGGGCCGGTACGCCGCCTGATGGGTCCCTGCGGCACGGGGCCAAGATAGTCGGAGGCGTCGCCGTCATTGCCGAAGTCTACCGCCAGGCTGCGCATGCGCAGCGATGCGGGGGAGTACTTGGCCTTGATTTTGTTGCCGTTGCGATCAATGGCTCTGAGCTCGTAGCAGCCATCATCGATCTTGATGCGCTGGACCGTCCAGCCGCGCTGTTCGGCTTCCCGCTGCAATTGCTCGCGAGGTTTCCAGTCGGCAATCGGATCCGTGCAGTGGACATCCGCACAGACCGCGCCGCTGAAAGTCAGGGCCGACAGCACCATGCATGTGCGCGCTAAGAACATCGCTTGCTCTCCTTGATAACCGCCTGAGCATGGCAGTTCATGCTGACATGATACTTACCCGATCGGCATCGCGCGATGAAAAATTCGTGTATTTGCGGGTCAGCCATCGCGAGATCAATTTTTTTGCAAATACAGGCGGCACAATATGCCGCCGCGCTTGTTTCCTGGCCATATCGGGCCTATTGTCTGGTAACAGTAACGACAGGAGCGCTTGCAAATGACAATCATTCAGGTATTCGAACCCGCCATGTGCTGCAGCAGTGGCGTATGCGGGGTGGACATTGCACCGCGGTTGCTGCAGTTTTCGGCCGATGCGGAGTGGGCGCGCATGAACGGTGTGCAGCTGGAGCGCTACAACCTGGCCCAACAACCGATGGCCTTCGCAGATAATATGCAAGTGAAGCGCTTCCTGGAGCGCTCCGGTGCCGATTCGCTTCCGCTGATACTGGTCGATGGCGAGCTGGCCCTGGCCGGGCGCTACCCCCAGCGGGCGGAACTGGCCCGCTGGGCCGGCGTCGCCATGCCCGACGCTAGTGCCCCAGCCGCCGGCTCCTGCTGCGGCGGAAAAACCTGCTAAGGAGTTCGTCGATGTCAGCCGCCTTCCATTTTCTCGACCATCCCCCCTCGTTCATGTTCTTCACGGGCAAAGGAGGGGTGGGGAAAACCTCGCTGGCCTGCGCCCACGCCGTGCTGTTGGCCGACCAGGGTCGGCGCGTCCTGTTGGTCAGCACCGATCCGGCTTCCAACGTCGGCCAGGTGTTTGACATGACGATCGGCAACCGGATCACTCCCATCCCGGCCGTTCCCGGCCTGAGCGCGCTGGAAATCGATCCGCAGGCCGCCGCCCAGCTGTATCGCGACAAGATCGTCGGGCCGGTGCGCGGCGTGCTGCCCGAAGCGGTGGTCAAATCCATCGAGGAGCAGCTTTCAGGAGCGTGCACCACCGAAATCGCGGCCTTCGACGAATTTACCGCGCTGCTCACCGATGCGCATATCCTCGAGGATTATGACCATATCGTGTTCGATACGGCGCCAACCGGCCATACCATACGCATGCTGCAATTGCCGGGCGCCTGGGATGCGTTCCTGGAAGCAGGCAAGGGCGATGCTTCCTGCCTGGGACCGCTGGCCGGACTGGAAAAGCAGCGCGACCGCTACCATGCGGCCGTCGCGGCGCTGGCCGATCCTGCGCGCAGCCGTTTGATCCTGGTGGCGCGGGCCCAAGGCGCCACCCTGCGTGAAGCGGCCCGCACGCATGATGAGCTCGCCGCCATTGGCCTGACGCAACAATATCTCGTCATCAATGGCGTCTTGCCGCCGTCAGAGGGGGCAAGCGATGCGCTCGCCGCGGCCGTCGTGCAGCGCGAGCAGCAGGCTCTGGCCGCCTTGCCCGAGGCACTGCTGTCATTGCCACAAGACCGGATCGCGCTGATGCCGTTCAATCTGGTCGGCCTTGACGCCTTGCGCCGCCTGCTGCTGGCCGAGGGCGGCAGCGCGCCTCCCGCCGTGGCGGCGCTGCCAACGATCGCCACGCCGGCCCTTGCCAGCCTGGTCGACGAGATTGCCCAGAACGGTCACGGTCTGATCATGCTGATGGGCAAGGGGGGCGTCGGCAAGACCACCATTGCCGCCGCCGTGGCGGTGGCGCTGGCCAGGCGCGGCCATGCGGTGCATCTGACGACGTCGGATCCTGCGGCGCACCTGTCCGAAACGCTCAGCGGCTCACTGGAGCATCTGAGCGTGAGCCGCATCGATCCGCACGCGGAAACTGAGCGCTACCGCCAGGAAGTGATGGAGACAAAAGGCAAGAAACTCGATGCGGCCGGGCGCGCATTGCTGGCCGAGGACTTGCGCTCGCCCTGTACCGAAGAAATTGCCGTCTTTCAGGCGTTTTCGCGCGCGATACGCGAAGCTGGCAGACAATTTGTCGTGATGGATACCGCCCCCACGGGCCACACGCTATTGTTGCTGGACGCAACGGGCGCCTATCACCGGGAAGTCATGCGCCAGATGGCCGACACGCAGCTGCACTTCACGACGCCCATGATGCAGTTGCAGGACCAGGCCCAGACCAAGGTATTGATCGTCACGCTGGCCGAGACGACCCCGGTGCTGGAAGCCGCCGGCCTGCAGGCCGACCTGCGCAGGGCGGGGATCGAACCGTGGGCCTGGGTCATCAACAACAGCCTGTGCGCGGCCAGCCCGCGCTCGCCGCTGCTGCGCCAGCGCGCCCTGAACGAGCATGCGCACATCGCGACCGTGGCCCGGCAGCTCGCGCATCGCTACGCGGTAGTGCCATTGCTGGCGGACGATCCTGTGGGTATCGCCCATCTGGAGCAATTGACCATGCCGGCTGTAGCGGCTGAACGCAAGGCCATCAGATAGCCTTGACAAACAGCGCCAGCGCGGCCACTGCGGCAACAATCGCAAACGCTTTCTGCAGATGCTGCGCCGGCAGCCTGGAGGCGACCAGGCGCCCGCCCGCCATGCCGGCCAGGGAGCCGATGGCGAAAGGCAACGCAATGGCCCACTGCAAGTGACCGGCCGCCGTACTGGCGACGACGCCTGACATCGATACCAGCGCAATGACCGCAAGCGAGGTCGCGACGATCGATTGCGTTGTCAAATCCGTGTAGCGTTGCAATGCGGGAACCATCACGAAGCCGCCGCCGACACCCAGCAAACCGGACAGGATTCCCGCGGCCACGCCCGCCAGGGCCAGCGCCCTGGCGCAAGGGGCCGTCCAACGCAGTTTTCCACGCGTGGCGTCGAGTCGGCAGGGCGGCGCGCGTTTGCCGGACGCCGCAGTATCGGCGGCGCCGGAAGTGGCGCGCTGGTAGACGCGCAGCGCAACGTAAAGCAGCACGAGGGAAAACAGGATCGCCAGCGGCCGATTCGGACTGCGCTGCGCCAGCCACAAGCCAAGAGGGGAGCAGATGATGCCCGCGCCGGCGATGAGCATCGCCGCCTTGTAGCGTACCGTCCCGGTTTTCAGGCCCATCACCGCGCCCAGGGCCGCCGCCAGACCGACCGCCAGCAAGCCGATCGGACCCGCCTGCGCCATGCTCAAGCCAGCGCCAAATACCAGCAAAGGCACGGCAAGGATGCCTCCGCCTGCACCGGTGAGTGCCAGGATAATGCCGACTGTAAAGCCAAGCAGCAGGATGATGGTCATGCTCGCCCCTCAAGATAACGGCTAGGCGTCATTGATCGGCCAATTCGGGTTTCGCCATCCACTCGCGCCCCTTGAGCATGCCTCGCCAATACAGCGGCGGCAGGATGCGCTCCTTGAGCAGCCAGGCCAGTCGCGAAGGACGCGTGCCGTCAATGAGCCAGGTTGGAAAGCTCGGTGCCAGCTTGCCGCCATAGGTAAATTCCGCCAGGACGATCTTGCCGCGCTCGACAGTCAGCGGGCAGGAGCCGTAGCCGTCGTAGTGCGCGCTGCCCGTTGCCCGGCCCAGCGCTGCCAGCACGTTGTGCGCCACGACGGGGCCCTGTTTGCGCGCCGCCGCTGCCGTCTTGGCGTTGGCCGTATTGGCAACGTCACCCAGTGCATGGATATTGCTCCACACCCGATGCTGCAGTGTCGCGGGATCAACGTCGAGCCAGCCGGCGGCGTCGGCCAGGGCGCTGACACGAATGAAGTCGGGCGCCACCTGGGGCGGCACGACGTGCAGCAGATCGAACGGACGCTCGACGAGTTGCCGGCCGCCGTCGGCGCCTGTGCGGCTGAAAGTGGCGATTTTGGCAGGCCCGTTAACGCTCACCAGCGTATGGCCGAAATTGAGATCGACGGCGTAAGCGTCTATGTATTCCATCAGCGCCGGCACGTAATCAGCAACGCCGAACAGCACCGCGCCGGCACTGCAGAATTCGACCTTGATCTGCCCCAGCACGCCATGGCGCTTCCAGTGGTCGGCGGACAGGTACATCGCTTTTTGTGGCGCGCCGGCGCATTTGATCGGCATCGGCGGCTGGGTGAAAATTGCCCGTCCGGCGCGCAGGGACTGCACCAGGTCCCAGGTGTATGGCGCGAGATGGTACAGATAGTTGGAGGTGACGCCATTGCGTCCCAGGGTTTCGGGCAATCCGTCGATCGCATGCCAGTCAAGCTTCAGGCCAGGACAAATGACCAGTTGTTCATACCGGACGATCCGGCAGCCATCCAGAATGACGGCGTTGCGTTCCGGTTCAAATGCCGCCACCGCAGACTTGATCCAGTGCGCGCCACGGGGAATGGTCGATGCCATGGTATGGGCGGTTTGCGGAGCATCGAATATGCCGGCGCCAACCAGGGTCCAGCCAGGCTGGTAGTAATGGACGTCGGCAGGGTCGATAATGGCGACGTCGAGATCGGGTTGGCGCGCCAAAAGGCTCGATGCGGTAGCGATGCCCGCAGCACCGCCGCCGATGATGACCACGGCGTGCGCCACTTCGGCGGCATCGAGGGGCGTGCGGCCATGATTGATGATGCGCCGCGCCACGCCTTGCAGATCGAAGCCGGCCTTTTTTGCGGCCTCCATGATGTGTGGAAGGGACTGGTGATTCGCCTGCGACAGTGCCCACATCGTTGTCGAGCGCATGCCCGTTCGGCAATAGGCCAGTACCGGCTTCGGTAGCTGAGCCAGCAGCTGGCCAAAGGCGATGCCCTGCTCATCGCTCACTTTGCCCGGTTCGGCCGGCAGGTAATGGGCGCGCATGCCCAGCGCTACTGCCGCCCGTGAGATCTCGGCAAAGAGTGGCTGGTCGCCGCCCTCGCCATCGGGACGATTGCAGATAAGCGATTGAAAGCCCGCCTCGCTGAGCGCAGCGAGCTCGTGCGGAAGAATCTGCGCCGATACGGACAGGCCGGGCGCCAGTGGATGAATTTGCATGTTTGTCTCCGTCCAGTCTGTGCTGTGTGTTGTCAGACCGCGTTGAGCGGTATTTTCAGATAGCGTATGCCGTTCGTCTCAGGCTCGGGAAGATGCCCGGCGCGCATATTGACTTGCACCGATGGCAGGATCAGGGTCGGCATTTCCAGCGACGCATCGCGTTTGGTACGCATGGCAACAAATTCTTCTTCGCTGATGCCGTTGCGCACATGGATATTGCCGGTGCGCTCCTCGCCGACGGTGCTGACATAGCGCACTTCGCGGCCGCCCGGCTGATAGTCGTGGCACATGTAGAGCAAGGTATCCTCCGGCAAGCTCAGTACCTTGTTGATGGAGTGGAACAGGGTGCGCGCATCGCCGCCGGGAAAGTCGCAGCGGGCCGTGCCATAGTCCGGCATGAACAGCGTGTCGCCGACAAAGGCGGCGCTGTGCGTAGCGTTGCTGACGACATAGCTCATGCAGGCCGGTGTGTGGCCGGGCGTGTGCAGGGCGCGGCATTGCAGCGCGCCGATGGAAAACAGCTCGCCATCGGCAAACAGATGGTCGAACTGGCTGCCGTCGCGCGCCATGTCGGCGCCGGCGTTAAACAGCTTGCCGAATACCTGCTGCACGGTGGCGATATGCTGGCCGATGCCGATCTTGCCACCCAGTTTTTCCTTCAGGTAGGGCGCGGCGGTCAAATGATCCGCATGCACATGGGTTTCCAGTATCCATTCGACCTTGGCGTCCAGTGCCGCGACGCGCGCCAGCAGGAGGTCGGCCGAGGCGGTGCTGGTGCGGCCTGACTTCGGATCATAGTCGAGCACGCTGTCGATCAAGGCGCAGTGGCGCGTGGCCGGATCCAGGACCAAGTAGCTGACGGTGCTGGTGGCAGGGTCGAAATAGCCTTCTACATGCAGTGGTGTGGTGGTCATGATCTGTCAATCTCCTGGAGGTGCAAACGTGGCGTGCATAAGTTTTAGTAGTGTTAGCAAAACTTGTGCCAGCACGATGTTGCGCCGCGAATGCCTTGTAAATCCCTGATTTCATTTGTTTTCTTGCTGCCGGTATGGGTACGCCGACATGCCAGACGTCACTTTGGCACTGCCACTGGCAGTGCCACTTGACGCATTGGCAGTCCTGAGACACCATGGCATCACAATAAGGAGCCAGCATGCCCAAGCCGCCAGTCACACACATCGGAGCGCCCGCCAGCCAGCCTATGGTGCAGTCCTTGATCTCGTTCCTGGAACACGAGGTCCAGCCGATGATCGTCCTTGATCCCGACTACACTATCCTGGCCGCGAATGTTGCATATCAGCGACAATTCGGCAGCATTGAGCAGCCCGTGATCGGCCATAAGTGCTACCGCATTTCACATCATTACGATACGCCTTGCGACCAGGCTGGTGAACATTGCCCCATGAAGAAAGCGCAGGAACTGCGTGGACCGGACCGCGTGCTGCATATACACCACACGCCGCGCGGTCCCGAGCACGTTTCCGTTGAATTGCGTCCTATCTTCGATGCCGCCGGCACCATTACCGCGTACGTCGAACGGCTGGAAGTGGTGCGCAGTGCTTCGGCCAAGCCCAGCGACGAAGGGCTGGTTGGCCGCTCCGCCGCATTTAACCGGGTCCTGGCGGCATTGCAGCGGGTAGCGCCTTCGCTGCTGCCGGTGCTGTTGCTGGGCGAGTCAGGCACCGGCAAGGAACTGTTTGCGCGCGCCGTGCATGAAAACAGCGCGCGGGCCGCGGGACCATTCGTCGTGGTCGATTGCTCCGGACTGACCGAGACGCTGTTCGAAAGCGAATTGTTCGGACACGAAAAGGGCGCCTTCACGGGCGCCACCTCGCGCAAGCCGGGACTGGTCGACACGGCGCAAGGCGGCACCTTGTTTCTCGACGAAATAGGCGACGTGCCGCTAGCCATGCAAGTCAAGCTGCTGCGCCTGATTGAATCGGGCACCTACCGGCGCGTAGGCAGTGTCGAGACCCAGCACGCCAATTTCCGCCTGGTCGCCGCGACGCACAAATCCTTGGAAAAAATGATGGCGCGGGGCGAGTTCCGGCAGGACTTGTACTATCGCATCAGTGCGTTTCCCATTGTTTTGCCGCCGTTGCGCGAACGGCCGGACGACATCGCGCTGCTCGTACATTCATTCCTGCGCCGCGTGGGCGCCGGCAAACGCAAGCTGACGGTAGACGACGCTGCCATGGCGCAGTTGCAGCAACGTCCATGGCCAGGCAATATCCGCGAACTGCGCAACGTGCTGGAAAGGGCCAGCCTGTTCGCCGACGACGGCGTGATCCGCGTCGAGCAGTTACTGGCGGCACCGGTGGAGCAGGGCGCCACGCCAGGCATGCCGCTACGCGGCACCAGCGCCCCGCTGGCCGAGGTGCACGCCGGCTTCGGCGGCACGCGCAAGGAACTGGCGGCGCACCTGGGCCTCAGCGAGCGCACCTTGTACCGCCGCCTGAAAGCTCTGGGCCTCGCTTAGCCGCAATGCAGGCTGCCGTCTCGCACGCTGCCATTCGATCACTGCCACTGTGGCAGCGTGGCAGTGCCGCCGGCCGGCTGGCAGCGCGGCGGTGGCAGTCACCTGGCCGTAAGTGCCTGTTTTATATCCCTTACCCGTTTGCTGTGCTGCTGGCATGGAATATGCTCTGATAAAGCAAGGACGCGTCCACGCGATTTGGGCGCGTGTCTGATATTTTCATCGCGACGATTAACCATAGAGGAGCAAGACCATGAACGCGAACGTAGGCAATATCGATCGTGCGATTCGCATACTGTTAGGGGTGGGCCTGATCGCCGCCACACTGTATGGCGCCATCGGCGCCTGGGGTTGGCTGGGCGTCATCCCCTTGGCGACGGGTATTTTCCGCTTCTGTCCCGCGTATCTGCCATTTGGCATTCGCACCTGCCCGGTGAAAAAATAAGACAAAGAATGGAGGCAAGTAACATGGCAATGAATACAAGCGGCTATCGCGCACTGACACAATCCGTATCGCAGCAATTGGCGACCCTGCGCACCGATATTCCCGACGTCATGAAAGGTTTTGGCGACTTGGCGCGCGCCGCAACGCGCGACGGGGCGCTGGACAAGAAAACCAAGGAACTCATCGCACTTGCCTTGGGCATCGCGGCTCATTGCGACGCCTGCATAGGCTTTCATGTCCAGGCACTGGTAAAGCTGGGGACCACCAAGGCCGAGCTCGAAGAAACCCTGGGCATGGCCATCTACATGGGCGGGGGGCCATCGGCAATGTACTCCGCAAATGCGCTGGCGGCCTTCGAGGAGTTTTCGAGCGCCGCTTGAAGGCATTGCGATGGCGCGGTATCGACATGAAACAGGACTCAGGGGGGGAGTAAGGTGATGATACGAAAGTATTTCGCTCCTGAGTCAAGTCATGGGCGTCGTCCGTTGAAGTAAATCGTCCACTGCGATCCGTCGAATTCTAAGACCAGTGCGATATTTACATTATCACAATGTACACGCGAGCTCAGGGTAGTTTCGGCTTGAACTATGGACTGAACGTTTCATGGATGTTGGTGAAGCGGACCCGGCGCGACGGCGATGCCGTTGTCGCCAGGCTCCAAGCTGTCACACTGCTCTGATTCGCTTCACATATTGTCGCCGTCCTTCAGGGCAAGCTGCAAGGAACAGCATGCTTCCTTCTATTTCACATCAGCGCCAACTATGCGCGCGTGGACCCACCCGCGCCGCAGAGCCATCGCATGATCACCGCCGATGGGGCGCAGGAACCGGCTCGGCTATCTGGCCATCACCGTTAGCGCCCGCCTCGATTCCCCATGTGCTCGTCACCCGGAGAAGCAGCGCGATTTCGGCGTCGGCCAGATTTTCGTCCGCGTAAACCAGTTGCCACATCGCCTTCCATAGGCCTAGACGTAAATCGGGTCGCACAATTTCCGCCAGCAACTGATCAATCATTTCGGTCTCAACTTTTACCAGGCCGTCAGGTGTTGTCGGGAGATCAGTCCACATCTCGCGAAGCACTTGGTCGAAAACATCTTCTTGAATCCCCGCATAGTCAAGAATGCCAAGTCGGTAAGTGGCCGCAATCTCAAGCGGCGAGCCTCCACCATCAATAATGACGCTCAAAGCGAGCAGTCGGGAAACAGCCTGCGGGCTATTAGGCGGGTAGGAACGCATAGTTTTATCCTTGTTATACATGGTTAATAAAATACCTGCATCGGTGTCCGAGCAGCCGAGCCTCGTTGCGCCGCTTGATTGTCAGCTATAGCGCGTACCAATAGATCGTGATGGAATATTACGGAAAGCAAATGCGCATCGGCGACCGCCGGGATGGGCTGGCGGCGCTCAACATTTGTTCGGTCGCAACAGCACTGTGGCGACCAGGCCGCCTTCGGGGGCGTTGTATAAGGTGAGCGTGCCGCCTTGTCTCTCAATGGCTTCGTGCGCGATGGATAATCCGAGGCCCACGCCACCACTGGCTTTGTTACGCGACGACTCCAGGCGGTAGAACGGCTGCATGACGGCGGTCAGTTCGGCGGCCGGAATGCCTGGACCCTGGTCGTGGATCGTGATGGACAGTCCGGATGGGTGCATGGCGCACTCAACCTTCGTCATTCCGCCGTAACGCAGCGCATTTTCCATCAAATTGGCCAGGGCGCGCCGCAACGCGATCGGCTGCGCCAGAATGGGCGCGACTACGCCTGCGCATTCAATGGAGTGTCCCTGCTCCTGATAATCTTCAGTCATTGAACTCACCAGGGCTTGCACATCGAGCATGGCCGGGACCTCGACGGCCGCTTCGCCGCGCAGATACTCCAGTGTGGCGTCGAGCATGGCGGCCATCTCGGCGGCATCGGCGTGCAGTTGGGCGCGCACATTGGGCTCGGCCAACTGCTCGACGCGCAGCCGTATTCGCGTCAGCGGGGTGCGCAGGTCGTGCGAAACGGCGGCGAGAAAGTGGCCGCGGGCAGCCAGTTGCTGGCGCAGATCGGATTGCATGCGGTTGAAAGCGCGCGCCGCCAACTGCGCCTCGACAGGGCCGCTTTCCGTCAGGGCCGAGCGGTTCACGTCGTTGCCGAGCTCAACTGCGGCGGCCGCCAATTGCTGGATCGGACGCGCGATGCTGCGCGCACCCAGCCAGGCGGCCGTGGCCAGTGCCAACAACTCCGTGACGACTCCAATGACCATGCCGCCCACCGGCGGCTGCGGGTGGCAGCGAGCCGCATCGTGATAGAGCATGAAAAACAGGCCAAAGGCGATGGCGTGGCTAGCCACGATGGCGCTGACTGCCAAGGCGAACAGGCGAGAGAACAGCGTGTCTACGAACTTGAACCTCATGCTTCGAATGCCACGTCGAGCAGATAACCTTCGCCGCGGATGGTGCGCAACAGCGGCCTGGCCGTGCTGTCGGTGTCGAGTTTCTGGCGCAGCCGAGACACCAGCAAGTCGATGGTTCGGTCGTACGCCTCCATGCTGCGCCCGCGCGCCGCACTCAACAGATAACTACGGCTGAGGACACTTTGCGGCTTCTCGATGAACGCAGACAACAGCCGGAATTCACCGTAGGACAGGGGGATCAGCAACTGCGCGGGCGAGGTCAGTTCGCGAGTGGCGCGGTTCAGCCGCCAACCACCGAAGCAGATGTCGTTGGCCGGCGGCAGCCTGCGCTCTGGCGTCGGCGGCGCTCCCACGCCGCGGCCACGAATGCGCCGCAAGATGGTGTGCAGTCGCGCCACCAGCTCTCGCGGGTCGAACGGTTTAATCACGTAATCGTCGGCGCCAGCCTCCAGTCCGGCCACCTTGTCGCCGCGTTCGCCCCGCGCCGTGAGCATGAGTATGGGAATATCAGACAGGAAGCGAATGCTGTGACACAGAGACAGTCCGTCTTCACCCGGCAACATCAAATCCAGGATGATGATGTCGAAGCGCTGCCGGGCAAGAGACGAGCGCATCGCGGTGCCGTCACGGACCGCCTGGGCGCGGATGCCGAAATCACCCAGATAGGCGACTAGCAGGGTACAGATATCGGGATCATCGTCGACGATGAGCACTTCGGCAGTTGTTGGCATGGTCTACTTGAAACAGGAACGAAACGGAAAGCGGGAACAGTTTAACTGATACCCACCATTGTAGTATCAGGCCTGTGTCGCAATGGCGGACCGTGGTGGTTCGGCAAAGGATGCCGCGCCATTCACGTAGGCATCGACCGCGACCTTGACTTTTGCGTTGGCAGCGGCTTCGGGATGCTTGTTGAGATAGGCGTTGGTTTCCTTGTAGTCCGCGCGCTCCTGCTCGGTGACCTCGCCGTTTTCGTTCTTGTCTTCGGCTTCGGTTTCGTAAGTCTTGCTGGAACTCGCCGTGGCGGTGAGGCTGGCGTCATTGCTGACGGCGGACGCGCCGGTCGCGCCGGCCTGTTCGGTACCGCCAGCTTTGGCCGTGTCGGCGCTGCCGGTCTCAGTCTTGGCGGCGCGTCCATCGACAGCCGACGTGTCTACGCGCGAGGCGTCGTACTGGCTCTGCAGCGTGTTCGACAACGCTGCCGCGCCGTCCGGCGCCTTACTTGCCGTCGCGCCAGCGACTTCCGCATTGGCACCCTGCGGCGGCTCGCTGACCGGCGCGGCGATCTTTTGCTCTGCCGCATTGGCCGCGCTGGTGGCGTCTTTTTTGCTTTGCGTAGGGATAAATCCCGTACCGCCGCTGACTGCTGATATTCCTGCCATACGATCTCTCCTGTTGGTGCGGCAGAACTTTGTTGTTCATGCCTTGCATACGTAAACGGCAGGAATCCTCGAAACTATTGAACAGCTTTGTAGCATGTTTGTATCATTTGAAATAAATGGGAGTTGTTCACTCGCTCTGTCGCGTGGTCGGTCGGCAGAGGTATTAAGAATAGCTGGAACGATACTTGCGCGGCCAGACGCCGTGTATTTCCAGATGGACAGCGTGAAGTCAGTGTCGTTAAGGAACGTTTCTCTATCGGTCCAGCACTACAGCGCAAACCACGGGCGAAACGCAGCGAATCGAGCCAGCGCGAAGCGAATGATGACGATGCGGGCAGGCGCGCAAAGAAGAATGTGCGTCTTTGCTGCAAGCAAATCGGCGCTGACCGCATGGTGACGTTGACCTATAGAGAAAACATGCTGGACCGCGAACTTGCATTAAAACACTGGAAAGCCTTTTGTCGAAAACTTGGTAAACATAAACAATTTCATTATGTGGCGGTCATTGAAGAGCAAGCCAGAGGCGCCTTGCATTTTCATGTGACCATCGCGGGGCGGCAAATGTATGCGCTGCTGCGCTCCATCAGGCAAGGCATCCTGGGGCGTGGCCCGAACGGCGAACAGATGGGCCAAGTCCACGTCCGTGACCCGCACCGTTTCGGCTTTGGCGTGGCCGGGGCGCACAAGATCGCCAGCTACATAGCGAAATACTGCGGCAAATAAATGCAGTGCAGGGCGCTTGACCAGAAGCGCTACTTCCGCTCCAGGGGCATCGTGGTGCCGGAAGTCGATGTATGGCGGGTGCCGTTTTGTACAAACATGCTGCGCGCTGTGCAGGTCGCATTCCAGGCGCTATTAGGCCATTGCATGGACGGCTTGCAGACCTGGTGCAACAACAATCTCGGCGTCGTGTACCTGGCAACGGCACCGGGGTTGCCACAGGTGGTGGACGATTGTCCGTTCTGACAGTTACTCCACCGTATTTGACGGGAGGAGGGAAGTGATATGGCAAATTTTGATGATAATTCACTGCGGATACTTGAGCAAATCGAGGATGAGTTTCGCAATCAGTACTGGATCATTCGCAACTCCAGGCGAACCAACTGGCGGGCGGTCAACCGGACTAGGATGCTTGGAGATTTTATGTACATGCTTGGAGTGCCTAAGTGGGCAGTGCAACAAGCACGCTACTGCCTACGCCTACGTGTGTGTGAACGATGTTTTAAGGATGAACTTCGTTGTCACGGAATTTGCGGACGTGCCAAGCGTGGTGACTTTGACGAATAATTTATACTTCCTTAAGTAGTTGGCCTAGGAAATATCGCGCGCCAATTAGGCGGTGTTTGCTTACTCCTATGCAAGATAGGTAGTGAATTATTCGGACATGTATCGGGCATAACAAGGAGAAGTCCTTGCCCGGCGTAGCCCAACGGATTTTTATACAATTCCGTACCTAATTTTAAACACAAAGATTTCGCACGATCTTTTTCTTCTTGATTGCTCCAGATTCCAATGCCAGTATTCGGAAAGGCGTAATTGCTCGGTGCTAGATGCTCGCAAACATAAAGCTCCACATGGCAAAATGGTGTAGCTTTTACGGTGCTGATTATTTTCTGCTCTCCCTCTTCAGTAGAAATCAACACAACAGCCAATACAGGAATCGATAAATTAACTAAAAGTGCACCGCATTGTCCGGAGAGACTTGTGATGCCCTCTGACATGGTTTTCCCTGATCCAACTACGTCATCAATTAGCAAGATTGCTTTTGGTTTAATAAAATTTGCATCTGCTTCTCTTAGTTTCTTTTCTATACTTGCGGGCTCCATTATGCACTCAGTCGAAATGGAATTTGCCTTTGCATACATACGAGCGTACTGAGTTCCGCTCTTTCCAGGCCCTCCGACATAGGTAAGCCAAACATCGCGGCGCTTATCAGTACGTTTTTCAATTTGAAGTGCACCCACACGTTGCAATACAAATCGACTGTGTGCGAATTTCAGTTTATCCTCAACTTCTTCAGAACGTAAAAATCTGATGTTTTGAAGAATTTTGAACAGAAGTCGCTGCTCTTGGAAACTTTTTACCTGTTCTAGCCAAGAGCGAATAGCTTCCGCGCCAACAGCTTGGGAACGGTATAGTGGCCAAGAATCAGAAAGCGCTTGAACCTCTCCTGCCGCTACGTAAGCCGCATCATTTGCCTGCTGTAATTGAACCTCGAGATCATCAGCTAAAGTGCTAGCAATTAGTCGATTGACGCCGATTTCAATAAGCCATTTTTCGAAAAGCTGTACAGTGCATCGAAGTTCACCATTATGTTCCCGCAGTATTTCTCTCCTAAGAAAATCCTCCAATATTGGCATCCCTTCATGCTCTGGCAATCTAACTGCGTTCAAATGAGCAAGAATTCCGGCACTAGTACGTTGGTTTTCACGAAAGGCACGTCCTATTGCAACCAGCATCCGCAGACGCTTTAACTCCGTTACTTCCGCTTCTTCTCGCTCAGCGTTGATGCCGTCCTTCCACATGTGAGCAAAAGAATTCGTATCTAGTTCGGAGACAGCTATATTCAATGCATGGCGAACGTCAGAAACAATTATTTCGGTATCACGTTCGTCAATGGCAATAGCGACAACCTTCGAACATAATAAGTTCGTGTAGTATGGGTGGCCGTTGGTAACGTTAAATAGTTCATTTATAGCAGCCTCGTCCCAATTCAAGAGATCAACAACAGGATTCGTTACCAATCTACAATACTCTGCCCATTCATTGCTTCGAGAAAAGTAGTCGAGTGGCTCGCGCACAAATTTATTTAGCTGATCTCCTTGAGCTCCAATGATGAACGGCATTTTTTCTCCACCAACCAGAATGAACGCTAAATTACTTCTCGAAGCCAGTGTGCGGAGATTGGCAAAGAAGGTTTCAGCAAGCGCTCCTAGGCGGTACATCTCTGGGTGAATTTCGTCAAACTCGTCGAGTACGATTACAAACCGTTTTTCGGGTGACTGGGTAGCAAGAGATTTTGCAATAGTATTTAACTGTGCAAGGGAGCCTAGGAAATCCGGTCGTTGCACTTGAAAGCCCGGAGCAAGGTAGCTTTCAAGAAATGAGAAAATTTCATCGCCAAGTGCCTTAACAGTCATCTGAGGAGACGAAGAGCAGTATTCTCCATACTCAAGATATAGTTGATGTACTTCGTTTCGATCATTGCTTGCTTGAGCATGGTCAATCGCAGCACGGGCTAGTGACGTCTTTCCTATGCGCTTTTGGCCTGTTATATAAGTTGAAGACATGGGTTTTTTTAGAAGACGATTACCTATAGATTTTAACTTTGCGACGCGACCCACAAACGTATCACCCTCCGCAACCTCCAAACTATATGGTTCTAAATTTTCTAGCGAATTCCAGTCAACGGAAGAATTCTGCGCCTCAATTTCGACGTTAAATACATGTCCATCGCCTTTTCCAAACAATTGATGCCATTCTAACTGTACAGTGAACTGAACCATCGGCGTACTGTCCATGATATATGCGCTAACGAGGATTGCAAAATCTCCAGGAGGTATGTCACCGAGACGCTGCTGTGGATTCTCGACGATTATTGAACTATCATTTCCGCAGTCAATTTCTGCCACTACATCGACAGCCAAGCCGGGGCCGGAATTTTCCATAGGAATTGAAAAGACAACGGACCTCCCGGTTTCATGAAGTGGGTATTTTTTTCTGCAGCCTTTATTGATTTTCGTTTCGGAGCCACATTGCAATAAAAAAGCTCTGATGCAGAACTTTCAAGCGTAGTGATAGCTGTCTGCATGACTTCCACGAAACGATTAATCGGTCCAGCTGTGAAAAATGAACGGTTCTCTATGCAGAACTGCTTAAGCTCGACTACGTCGTCTGATAGCTGGTCAAAATAAGATTTATAGCGAGAATCTGTGCAAGCTACAAGCCGTGAGACTTGATCTAAAATTGATTCAACTTTTCCTTTTACCGCACTAAAACCAAACGGCTGGAAGTAGGTTAAGAAGAGTCTATTTGCAAATGGTCGACGTAAATCAGCATCTAAGTTTTTTATTTCAACTAGATCATCAGTTAAATTGTTAAGAATCTCAAAATTACTTACGGCAAAACCATGGAAGCTTTGAAACGCTTTCAGCTTTTCAAAATTTTGGCGTTTCTCGCTAGTTTTAAGATGTTTCGCAATATCGGGAACAGATCTTTCAATAAATTGAGGAACTATTCGGCTGGCCTTACTTCCTGGATCATCAGTTCCAACTAATCCATCTACAACAATGGCACGCATGAGCAAAACTGCACTAGCTCGCTGTCCTGTGCTGACTGTTTCCAACTGTGCCAGTACACTTTCAAGAGAAATTTTTGGTGTGATCGGAATAGCGCACGATGTTGCGAGAGCTGTCGCGAGAGCGACTCTTGCAACATCTAACGCCTTTCCCCCATACCCCCCGTTTTCGTAGTCATCAATCGCAGCTTCCAAAATTGAAACGGTTTGGAAATGTGAATTTTCACTTTGGATAGCTTGCATGAGAGCGCCTTAAATTGCGGAAATTCCTTAGATCCTAGGGGAAATTTCCTTGACGGTCAAGCAACATTAAAGATCGGAAGTCGTTTTGTTGGCGCAGGTTGTGTAAATAAGTTGGCTACGAAATTCTTCCTTCTGTCATTGAATGGATATTGCCCACATCAATACAGAGCTATGAAATTGATCATATGCTATAAGGACGGAACACTGACTCAATATAAATTTGAACGACTTTCTGCTGCGAAAGAGGAGGTCCTCAAGTGTCCGGAAAGTCCGATTGCTAGCAGTCCACTTACGGCGTAGTATCGGTCACAAATAGCCTCATTGCTTAATGTATTTGGCGTCGGATAGCGTCAACGAACGGGCATTTTAGTGTTATGGTCGCGCTGGTTGAGGTCGTCGAGGACGGACTGTCACTGTCGAGGTTTCGGTACGAGGATTGAACAATAGTAGGTCCGGGTGGGAATGGCGAATTAACTACCGTTGAAACTCAACTCGTTACGAGGTTGGCGCCGAAAAGGGTGGTTAAGATGTAGTTAGGCCATATATTTATTTGGCGGCAAGGGGTGATGCGTACCAAAAGTACCTTCCACTCCCACTTCTCATTTGACATAATATAAATTATGCGAAGTGTACGGTGGGTCTGAAAAAATCTCCGTTTCTCGGATCTTCCAATCGCAAATGCGATTCCCGCATGATGGCCGTCCATCATTCTTCAATCCAAACATATGAGATGTCCAAACCTGCGATACGGCAAACCTGCCGAGCTGGCCCACTATGCTATGGGCATTCCACTTGGCCAGCTGGCGCGCACCCTGCGCCGCGACGAGCGTACCGTGCGCGACTGGCTCAGTGGAAAAACCCGCGTGCCCTGGTGGGTTCCCGAGTACATGCGCCAGCGCCAGATGAACATGACAGCCCTTGGCCCGCGCTTGGGCGTGGTGCGCGGCGCCGTCATCGAACTGGCCACACGCAGGCCAAAAAAGAGCCGCAAGTTACAGACTTGCGGCTTGATGACTTCGACCAGGTGAAGATCGCACTTTGAACATCCTTCCAAGCTCGACGGGCAATCGCTTGAATTATTGCTTCGACTACCTCGCTGCCGAACGGCTTTACCTTGCTTTTCAAAGCACGGTGCTCAGCGGAAGCGCTTGCAAGCGTGAGCGTATAGTGCGTTCGTTGAATCCACATGCAGATTAGTCCAGGAAGCAAGATAATTCCTTGTCGATCCGGATGCGATTCCGAACGGTGCCAAAGTGAATACCGTAGCGGTGTTGAGCATGCATTGCGTCAGGATATCGCGTGTTCGCCATGAGCCTGTGACCTGCGAGGACGCCAGTTGGCGTCCTCCTCCCTTCCCCGCCCTCTTTCCGTCGCCGGCTTTTCCGTGCCGGGAAATCGTGCGCCTGTACTTTGTCTTTTGATAGTGCTTCAACGCGCAGCTGCGTGGTAAGGCATTTCTACCGATTTAGCTGCGCGCATCCTTCGGTTTGTCGCCTTTCGGCCAGTCCTTTGCCTTGCCCGGATAGACCGGGCGCTTTTGTTTGGTGAAAAACTCGCTGACATCGAGCGCTTCCTGGTCGCTCAGGGTGCCGCCTTGTCCCAACGGCATGTTGTGCTTGACGAAGGCCGCAGCGGTATAGGTGCGGGCCATGCCGGCGCCATCGTTGAACGAGTCCGGGCCCCACACTGGGGGAAAGGTATAGCCGCCCGTGCCATTCGGCATGCCTTTTCCCTCGGCACCATGGCAGCTGGCACACTTGGCGGCATACACTTGCTTGCCATGCGCGCCATCGGGCTTGAGCTTCTGGTCGAGCGGACCGAAGCCGCGCCCCTTGACATTGGCGCCGGTTGGCACCCCCGTCGAGATCCACTGCATGTAGGCGAGGATATCGTTCATCTCGTTCGAGGCCATCGGCAGCGGCTTGCCATTCATCGAACGCTCGAAGCAATCATTGACGCGCTCTTGCAGCGAAATGAGCTTGCCGCTGCGCGAGCGGTATTCAGGAAAAACACCCCAGATGCCGACCCACGGCGAGGCGTTCGGTGTGGCGCCGCCAGCCAGATGGCAACTGGTGCAATTGAGGCCGTTGCCGACATTGTTCGGCAGGCGCTGACGTGTCTCTGTCAGCAGCAGTTTGCCGTGCTTGATCGCCTCTCCCTTGGGGCCGGACGGGATGCTGGCATCAAGCGGCGGCTTGAAATTGGCGCCTTGCGCATGGGCGTTGCCGACGACAAAAATTGGGGCACAGATCGTCGCCAGCACTTGTGCAAGCAACAGCGACCGGCCAGCCTTGCCCAGCATGTATTTTTTTGACATCTCCATCTCCTGTATTTTTTATGATTCAGCGCAGCAGAAAGCCGCAAATAGTTAAATCTGATAACTGCACTGTTGCAAAGCGCGCAAGCGATGCCATGAACTCTATTACTCAGTTACTCAGGCAGTTTGCTTTCGACCGGTTGGCAGGCGTTCCAGTAATTCAAACACCACCATGCCAGCGACCATTGCCGCAGAAAAAATGAGGGGCTTGCTGCCGCCGCTGGCCAGCGACGCCAGCGCCGGTCCCGGGCAATAGCCGGCCAGTCCCCAGCCAGCGCCGAAGGCAAGGCCGCCCAGTATCAGCCGTCGGTCGATGTGCGAGGCCGTCGGTACGCGCATGACGGCGCCAGTCAGTGACCGCGTGCGCCCCTCTGCCCAGCGAAACGCCACCAGCCCGACAACGATGGCGCCGCCCATGACCAGAGCGAGCGAAGGATCCCAGCGTCCTGCCAGGTCGAGAAAGCCGACGACCTTGGAGGGATCGGTCATGCCTGAGAGAATCAGGCCAAGGCCAAAAATGATGCCTGCAATAAGTGCCGTGATGATCTGCATGGTGCGCTCCTTATCCAATGACGTGACGAACGATGAAAACGGTGATGAAGCCTGCCGCCATGAAGGCCACAGTGGCGACCAGGGAGCGCGGCGACCTTCGCGACAGGCCACAGACCCCGTGGCCGCTGGTGCAACCTGAACCATAACGCGTACCGATGCCAACCAATAAACCGGCCGCGACCAGTGTTGCTGTTCCGGCGTCGACTTGAACCGTGGGCAGCGGTGCGAAGAGGCCATAGACAAGTGGCGCGCCAACCAGGCCGAGCAGGAATACGATGCGCCAAGCCACGTCGCCAGCCGGCCATTGCAGCAAACCGCCAAGAATGCCGCTGATCCCGGCGATACGGCCATTGAAAAGTAAAAATACTGCTGCTGCCAGGCCGATCAACATACCGCCGGCCAAGGAGGTCCACGGGGTGAAATTTAGCCAATCGATCATCATGATGTTGCTCCTTTCGGTTTTTCACAATAGAGTTGGTACAGCACCTGCATGACTGCCTTTGCCTCGCTACTCGCAATGCTGTAGAAAATCTGCTTGCCTTCGCGTTGTGTGGTCACCAGCGCTTCGTCGCGCAACACGCCAAGCTGCTGAGACAGGGTTGGCTGTTGGATGCCCAGGGCATTTTCAAGCTCACGTACACAGTGAGGCCCCTGCGTCAGCTGACACAGCAATAGCAGCCGGTCCGGATTCGCGAGGACCTTCAGTATCCCGCATGCCTGGGCTGCCGCGGCGCGCATAGCGCCCAAATCAAGCTCATTTTCAAGGTCACTCATAGATCATAGAATAAATATAGAAAAAAGACAGAACTTATATTATATTAAAAAATATAATATTGATAGTCATATTTTGTTCATGTTGCTAGGATGGTAGCCGTGGCGTTGACTGTCCGTTCGCTCACAGAGCCAAGCCGCAAACAGGTGGCTTGGCTCAACTTGCAGCGCATTTCAGACGAGCGCCAGGAAAAGGCCGTGGTCCGGGTCTGCAATGACTGCACGGATTCCCGCTACCGAAGTTGGTGGCGATGGGCGCCCCTATGGGAATGATATTGTTATGCGGCGTAAACTGGCCTGGGGCGATGGCGACGCCTGTTTCGCCCGGTTTCCTTTTTTGTACGCCGACCAAAGGTCGCTGAACTTGATAATCGGCGCATCCAGTTTGCAAACGGAATTCGGCGTAGTGTTCGTTTTTACCTTTGCCTGCTGCTATATCTGTGACACCGTCAGCCCCCATGCGCGCAAGCGCTTCATCACCCCAGAAAACCTCGTACTCGGCTTCGCCGTCCGTGACTACGCGCGGCAGTTTGCCACTGATATCAGCACGGCCTGAAAGTTGCTGGCCCTCTGATGTGATGATCAAGTACGGCACGCCATCTGAGAGTAAGCGCGGCAACTGCGGCTGCTCATCGTACGGGGCCAAGGACGAGTCATCGGGGCGAACTGACCGAACACCAGACGCGGCCCACCGTGGCTTGTCTGGTCGCCCTTCCGTATGATTTCACCTGGCATAGAATCCAGAATTTTATCGTTTAGATAATATAGCTTAATTGCTTTTGCCCTGCGGACGCAACTCTTAGCGTACTATTTTTTCCGTTTTCTCTGTTCTCCCCAATTTCTCCTTCGCCCCTTTAATGAAGGTGCCATTTCGCGTGCCATGCGGGGGCGCCCGCCAGATGAAGGCAGGTCGTCCGCGACGGCTTCACGATGATGGCGCCTGTCGCGAGGGCGGCATGATAGGCCGAGATCACCTGGGCCTTGCCCGCCACGCCGGGTCCCAGGTGGTAGAGGCTATAGGTGTCCAGCGGCTCTCCCCGGTCGTTCACCAACAGCACCAGGTTCAGATGCGGAACGATGAACGTGCGCCGGGCAGGCAGAGTATGAGCTTGCTGGCAAGCTGCCTGGTAACAAACGACGAGTGCAAGATAGATTTTTCCATGATTTCAGCAATGTCCTTATAGTTTTAAGCTATGTGTCTAGTTGAAATATTTTACTTCCATTTGCAAATGAGAATCGTTACCATCTAAATCAAGGATAAGTCTGTGAGTTAACGACGAAAGGAGCCGACTTTGTTTACCGCCATCAAGACATTCAGCCAGGTTTGCACGCACATGTCGATCGCCTTCGGCCTCGCCTATTTGCTGACGGGTTCGCTGGCACTAGGTGGCTTGGCTGCAGTCATCGAGCCTATCATCAATGTCGGCTTGCTGCCATGGCATGAAAAAGCCTGGCATGTGTTGCGCCGCCGCCATGCCGCCAGCCGGCTGTGCCTTGCCGCCCGGGCGGGCGAAAAGGTCAGCCAGACAGCCCTGCACATGGGCGTCGCCTTCAGCGTGATGTACTTGGCCACGGGTTCGATGGCTTTTGGCGGCTTGCTGGCCGTGGTCGAACCGATCTGCAATGTGATTGTCCTGCCCTTCCACGACCGGTTGTGGGAGAAAGCCCGCTTTCGCCTGGAAAGCCGGGGCGCAGCGCGCCTCGCCGCCCTATAGTCCTCCTCCTTTTCCTCCTTCTTAATGACCTGCCCAGACGGGCGGGCGACGCTGCACCCAAGGCGCCGCCCGCTCCAGTTGCCCTGCCAGGCGCAGCAATGTGCCATCCTTTCCATAGCCGGCCATGAACTGCATGCCGATTGGCAACCCCTCCTGCGACATGGACAGCGGCACGGACATGGCCGGCAAGCCCGCCACGTTCGCCAGCGGCGTGTAGGGCGAATGCTCGAACAGGCGCGCCGTCCAGCCAAAACCGTCGAGTTTCTCCTCGTCCCTGCCATAGCGCCCCAGATGCCACGGCACGTCCGGCATGGTGGGCGTCAGCAAGATGTCGTATTGCGCAAAGAAGGCGCCGGCCTGGCGCGTGACCGTGTTGCGCACGTCGAGGGCAGCGACAAAATCGACCGCCGAGACCGTCTTGCCATGGCGGTAGCAGGCCAGCGTGGCCGGCTCCAGCGTGTCGAGCGATACGCCACGCCCGCTCTCCTGCGCCAGGCCATCGATCCACGGCACCAGGTTGGCGCACCAGATACTGGCATTCGCCTGCACGAACGCTGCCCACGACACGCCCAGTACCGGTGCCACTTCTTCCACATGGTGGCCCAGGCTTTCCAGCAGGTGCACGGTAGCGTCCAGCGCGGCATCGATGGCAGGCACGGGATGGGCGCCATTGCAGGCGGCGCGCTGCACGCCGATGCGCAGCTGGCCTGGCGCCACGCTCACCTGCGACAGCCAGCTGTGGCTAGGCGAACTCGTCACATACGCTTCGCCCGTCATCACGCCCTGCACGCAGTCGAGCAGGGCGGCGCTGTCGCGCACCGTGCGGCTCACGCCCAGCTGCACGCCCAGGCCGCTAAAGATCTCGTCCATGGCGGGGCCGTTCGAGACCCTTCCGCGACTCGGTTTGAAGCCGAACAGGCCCGTCGAGGCGGCAGGCACGCGGATGGACCCGGCCGCGTCCGTCGCATGGGCCAGGGGCACGATGCCGGCCGCCACGGCCGCCGCCGCGCCGCCGCTGGAGCCGCCAGCGCTCAGGTTGACGTTCCAGGGATTGCGCGTGGCGCCATACAGCACGGGTTCCGTGGTGGTGGCAAATGCCATTTCGGGCGTGCCCGTGCGGCCAAACGTTGCCAGTCCCGCCTGGCGGAACTGCGTCATCAGGTGGGAATCGCGCGCGGCGACATGGCCGGCGCCCAGGCGGCTGCCCGCTTCGCTGCGCCGGCCCGCCATGGTAACGGCCACGTCCTTGATCAGGAATGGCACGCCGGCGAACGGCGCCGCCGTGTCGATGGTTGAACAATCGGGCGGCCACAGCTCGACCACGGCGTTGATCCGCGGGTTGACGGCGGCACAGGCGCGCATGGCTGCATCGTGCAATTGGGCGGCCGAGACGCAGCCTTCGCGCAGCAGCTGGGCCAGCCCAAGACCATCAAAGCTTGTATATTCATGCAGTTGCATCAGTTAGTTCCTGTAAAAGATGAAGAGTGGATATCACAGGAACTACTCTAGAGCTTGCACTATCATAGTGGAAATGAATAATTGATATACAAGGTATAGTCGTGAACAATTTGCATAAGCTGGATTTGCACAAGCTGGACTTGAACCTGCTGTTGACCCTCAACGCCCTGTTGATCGAGCGCAACGTTACGCGGGCGGCGGCGCGCCTGCACCTGAGCCAGCCGTCCGTCAGCGTGCAGCTGGGCAAGCTGCGCGCGGCCTTTGACGATCCGCTGCTCTTGCCCGGCCCGCGCGGCATGCTGCCCACGGCGCGGGCGCTGGCCCTGTTCGCACCGTTGCAGGCCGTGCTGGCCCAGCTGGAGCAGGTCTTGCAGCCGGAACCGGCGTTCGACCCGGCCACGGCCAAGGTGCGCTGGAACCTGGCGGCGGCCGACGCCGCCGAATATGCGATTTTGCTGCCCATGCTGCCCGCCCTGCGCGCGCAGGCGCCTTTGTCGCGCATGGCCGTGTTCGAAGCCGTGCCGGCGCGCATGGCGCAAGACCTGGAAAGCGGCCGGGTCGACCTGGGCTTTTTGGCGCAGGAAGAAGCGCCGCCCGGCTTGCGCCACCGCACCTTGTTTACCGAACACTACGTGCTGACGGGCCGCCACGATCATCCGCTGCTGCAAACGCCGCCCGACCTCGACCAGTTTTGCGCGCTGGAATTCATCGTCGTCTCGCCGAATGGCGGCGGCTTCCGCAGCAACATCGATACGGCCCTGGCAGAGCTGGGCCGCACGCGCAAGGTGGTGCTGTCCGTGCCGCATTTCCTCATCGTCCCGCCCTTGCTGGCCGCCTCCGACATGGTGGCCCTGCTGCCATCGCGCCTGTTGAAAAACGCGCTGGGCGCGCTGCGCACGTGGGAGCCGCCCGTCGCCCTGCCAGATTACGAGATGGCCATGGTCTGGCACGAGCGCATGCACCTGGACCCGGCGCACCGCTGGCTGCGCGAGCGCATCATGGCGGCCCTGTGAGTTCTCTGCACAACACCGTGGCCCTGACGCCGCCCGCCTGTGATACGCTGCTGGCTCCACGACCCAGGAGTGACGCATGCACACCGACAGCGGCCGCGCGGACGCAGTCCGCCCTCCGGCCGCCCCATCCGACACCTGGCTTGGCAAGCTGGGCCCCGGCCTGATCACGGGCGCGGCCGACGACGACCCCAGCGGTATCGCCACGTATTCGCAGGCCGGTGCCCAGTTCGGCTTCGGCATGCTGTGGACCGTGTGCCTGACGTTTCCGCTGATGCTGGGTATCCAGGTCATCAGCGCCAAGATTGGCCGGGTCAGCGGGCATGGGCTGGCGACGAATATCCGCCGCCACTATCCCCGCTCCTGGTTGTACGCCATCGTCGGCTTGTTGCTGCTGGCCAATGTCATTAATATCGCTGCCGACGTGGCCGCCATGGGCGATGCATTGACCCTCATCATCGGCGGTCCCACCCACCTGTACGCCGTGGGTTTCGGCCTGCTGTCCTTGCTGCTGCAAGTATTCATTCCGTATCAACAGTACGTGCGCATCCTGAAATGGCTGACCCTGGGCTTATTGGCCTATGTGGCCACCGTGCTGACCGTGCACATTCCCTGGGGCGAGGTGGCGCTGCGCACCTTCTGGCCCCAGCTGGCCTGGTCGGCCGCCTCCATCACCATGATCGTGGCCGTGTTCGGCACCACGATCAGCCCGTATTTATTCTTTTGGCAAGCGTCGCAGGAAGTGGAGGAATTGCGGGCCGATGCTGGCGCGCAAGCCTTGCGCCGCGCACCCGAACAGGCGCCGCGGCAATTCCAGCGCATCAAGATGGACACGGCCATCGGCATGGGCTTTTCCAACCTGGTGGCGTTCTTCATCATGCTGACGACGGCCGTGACCCTGGGTGCGCAAGGCATCACGCATATCGACACGTCGGCCCAGGCCGCGTCCGCCCTGCGCCCCATCGCCGGCGAGTTCGCCTTCGCCCTGTTCAGCCTGGGTATCATCGGCACGGGCTTGCTGGCCATCCCCGTGCTGGCCGGCTCGGCCGCCTACGCCATGGCTGGCGCCTTCCACTGGAAAAACAGCCTGGAACTGGCGCCCAGGGCCGCCAAGAAATTCTACGGCATCATCGCCGCCTCCACCGTGCTCGGCGCCGCCCTGTGCTTCACGCCGCTCGACCCCATCAAGGCCCTGTACTGGAGCGCCGTCATCAATGGCGTCATTTCCGTGCCCATCATGGCCCTGATGATGTTGATGGCGTCGCGCCCCGCCATCATGGGCACACTGACCATTTCGCGCCGCCTGCGGGCGCTGGGCTGGCTGTCGACCATCGTCATGGCGACGGCCGTGCTGGCGATGTTCGCCACCATGGCCTTTTGATGCCTACGCCGCCTTCGGCTTGAGCATGCCTTCGACGATGCCCAGCACGGTCTGACGGGGTAGCAAGCGCGGCAGCCAGGCCAGCAGCCGGTTGGGCCTGCCCGCCACGTGGTTGCTGCGGCCCCGGTCCAGCGCGCGCAGCGCTTCATCGACGACGGCTTGCGGCGCCATGCGCTGGCCCACGGCCGCTTCGGGCGCGGCCACCACGTCAAAGAAGGCCGTGTCCGTGGCGCCCGGGCACAGGGCCAGCACGCGCACGCCGCGCTGGCGGTTTTCCGCCCACAGCGCTTCCGAAAACGACAGTACGAAAGCCTTGCTGGCGCCGTAAACCGCCATGTAGGGATCGGGCTGCAGGGCCGCCGTGGACGCCACGTTGATGATGGCGCCCCGCCCTTGCGCCAGCATGTGCGGCAAGGCGCAGTGCGTCAATTCCATGAGGGCCGTGCAATTGACGGTCACTTCGCTCGCCTGGCGCGCGAGATTGATGCTTTCGAAGCGGCCATGCGTGGCGAAACCCGCATTATTGATCAGTACATCGGGCGGCATGCCCAGCGCGCAGGCCTGCCTATGGGCCTGGGCGGCCGCGCCGGGCAAGCTCAGGTCAGCCACCAGCGCATGCGCGCGGATGCCGTGGCGCTGGACAAGTTCCGTGGCCAGGCTGTCGAGCACGGCGCCGGAGCGGGCCAGCAACAGCAAATGGGCGCCGCGCGCGGCCAGGGTTTCCGCAAAGACGCGGCCGATGCCGGACGAGGCACCTGTGATCAGCACGGTTTGATTGGTATAGTTGAATGCAGTCATGGCAGCGGTGTGTAGTTGAAAGTGTTTCTAATGTAAACTGTTGTCTTTAGTCCACGGTCAATAGAAAAATCATGCGCATCGGAGAAATCACCCGCCTGACGGGCGTCAGCAAGGACACGGTGCGCTTCTACGAGCGCCAGGGGCTGCTGGACGAAGCACCGCAGCCGGGCATGACGAATAATTACAAGGAATACTCGGCGCAAGCCTTGCGCCGCATCGAGCTGATCGGCCACGCCAAGGCGCTGGGTTTTACCCTGAAGGAAATCGCCGAAGTCATTGCCGTCTGGCAGGAAAACGCGCTCGATGCGGCCACCAAGCGGGCCATGCTGCAAACGAAAATCGCCCAGATCGACGACAAGGCCCGTTCGATGGCCGTGCTGCGTGCCGGGCTCGTCGACGCGCTGGCCAAGGTGGAGACGGGTTGCGAGGATGGCGTGGCGGTTGCAAGAAATTTACAAGGATAATCAATGACTTATTACACGCAGTACCGCCACCTGGCGCTTGAGGGCGCCAAGCCTGCCCCCACCGAGCAGCAAATCGCCGCCATCGAAACCCTGCTGGAAGCGCCTCTGCCGCCCGCCTTCCTGGCTTTTTTACAAGTCGCCAATGGCGCCTGGTTCGACTACACCACGGATGTGCCGGACGGCAATGGCGGCGTGGAACAGATGGGTTTCAATACTTTCTTCAGCGCCGACGAAGGCGATTTCTGTGATGAAACGCTGGTCGGCGAAATCCGCGCCGCGCGCCAGCATACGGACATGCCGGTGCGCATCCTGCCCTTCGCCCGCGATGGCGGCAATTCCATGGTCTACCTGGACCTGACGGAAGAAGGCGCTGGCCGGGTGCTGGCCTATGTGCAGGAGTTGCCGGAGTGGACGGGCAAGCGCGCCCACGGTTTCATCGAACTGGCGCCCTCCTTCGACGCCTGGCTGGACAGCCTGTATATCGACCGCGACACGGTGCTCGATGAACTCGAACACAGCGTCTCGGAGCCAGCCCACCTGGAGGCGATGGCGCAGTGGCTCGATATCGGCATGCCCGCCTGGCGTCGCGATGCCGGCATCACCGCCTTGTTTGCTCTGAAACAAGTTGAACTGTGCGCTAACGAACAGGACTAGTCCTACGGGGATAGTCGTGAGCGTCCTATGGGTGTGCGCAGGCTGACGGATTAACATTGCCATCAGCTTGCAGGAAACACCATACCCGAAAGGAATCCCATGCGTATCTCCACCACCAGTTCACGTGCCCCCTCCCTCAAAAGCGTGGCCATCGGCGCCGCCGTGGCGCTATTGAGCGGCATTGCCATCAACAGCATCGCCGCTGCCGCACCGGGCGCGTACGACAAGCAATTCCTCAGCAAGGCCGCCGACGCGGGCAGCACGGAAATTGCCGCCAGCAAAATGGCGCAAAGCAAAAGCAGCAATCCCGAGGTGAAGACATTCGCCGGCGCCATGCTCACGGACCACACGACACTGGCCGCGGAACTGAAACAGCTGGCCAGCAGCAAGCAGATCGAGATCAGCGACCAGCCTGGTGCCAAGCACAGGGCGCAGATCGACAAGCTGGGCCGCCTGGAAGGCCAGCAATTCGACAAGGAATATGCGGCCAGCATCGGCGTGGCGGCGCACAAGGAGGCCGTGAAACTGTTTGCGGATGCGTGCCAGAAGGCCAGCGATCCCGACATCAAGGCCTTCGCCAAGAAAACATTGCCAGCGTTGCAACATCATCTGGACATGGCGAACGCCTTGCAAGCGGCATTGGCGAAATAGACTGCAATACGCGGGTAAATGCTCGACGTACATGCTGTACAGCAAGTATTTCTGCTCTTGACATACAATGCAGAAACTTTGTTTTCGGCCATGCCATGACCTCATGCAGCTACTCAAGAAAACCGGCCTGATCGCCGCCGCCTTCCTGCTCCTCATTGTGCTGGCAGGCTGGCTCTTCATCAAGGTGAGCGCGGCGCGCAATGCCACCGTGTATGCACAGCAATGGAACGACCAGCGCACGTGCGTGATCAAGACCTATGTACCGCACTACGGCAACGGTGTGCCGCACAATATCGTGCGCGCCCTCAGCACATCCGCCTTCTTCCGCGTATATCACAAGGATGGCACCCTGCTGGAAAGCACGGAATGGGTGCTGGACATGCATGAAGACGGCATCCTCGACCATGCCCGCTGGGGCCAGAACCAGCACCGCGCCATCTACCCGACCGACATGGGCTACGAGGGCTGGACCTTGCCCGAATGCGCTTGATCATCTAGCAATCAAACGACAGATTCCCATGCTGCGCGGCCCCTGGAGCAACGCTCCCTATCTTCCTACGCTGCACCATTTTCTCGGCCCTTTCGACGTCTACGACCGCGAACACACCCTGGGCGTTGAGCTGGACGCCTGGGACATGAACGATGCCACCCAGCGCGCGGCGCTGATACGGCGCGACATCACGTCCCAGTACAAGGAACTCAGCTACCGCCACCGCCATGCGCTCGTGGCCGTGCTGGCGCAGGCCTTGCAAGACCCCGATTATGACTTTCAGGCCATCCTCGAACACGACCCCGAGAGCACACATGCGCTGCCTGCCCTGTGGGACGAGATGGTCGACCCGCGCGCCTTCTTTGCCGATATTTACCGCCTGGTGCGGCAAGACTGGCGCGATGACTTGGCGCGCGCGGCCGTGGAAGACCCGTCCAGCTGGTAGCACGGTGCGGACGCCACACTATCGTGTCGATAGTCTGCAGCACCGTTTCCCCTCTGAAAACCCGATTACGGCAAGGTGCACGCGACGTTGCAAAAACGCCCATCTGAAAAAAAATCTGTTGCACCAGTGCATGCCCGCTGGCATCGCGCTACCATGAACGGTCGGTACTGCCCTCACCGCGCCGGTTCACCGCCTGCGTCCCTCGCCGCAATTTGAAGGAGATTCTCATGCCCCAGTTCGCCCCTGCCATTTGCCTGTCTGTCATGCTTGTCGGCGTTACGCTGCCAAGTGTCGCCAGCGCTGCCGAAGGCGGCGCCACGCGCGCCGACGCCGAAACCATGGTCAAGAAAGGCGTGGCCTACATCAAGAGCGCCGGCGACGCCAAGGCGTATGGCGAAATCACGGCCAAGTCGCCGCAATTCATCCTGCACGACCTGTACCTGGTGGTCTATAAACTCGACGGCACCGTGGTCGCGCATGGCGCCAATCCGAAAATGCTGGGCAAGAACTTGATCGAATTGAAAGATATCGATGGCAAGGCCTTCGTCAAGGAGCGCGTCGACCTGGCCAAGAGCAAGGGCACCTTCTGGCAGGAATACAAATTCACGAACCCGGAAACCAAGAAAATCGAACCGAAAGTGATGTATTGCGAAAAGCTGGCCGAGACCGTCGTCTGCGGCGGCATCTACCTGTAGCCACCGCACCGCCAGCGCCAGCGCCAGGATGGCACACCGATCTCTCAACGAATTTCTCAACGATACGGGCCTCAATGAAAATCGCACAGAAGATGTTGATCGTCCCGGTGGTCGCGCTGGCTTGCCTGCTGGCCATGGGGGCCTTGTCGTACTTCGCCATGCAGCAGAACGAGCAGCGCATGCGCGAGCTGAAAGATGTGACCCTGACGGCCGAGCGGCTTGCCAACCAGCAAGCTATTGCCCTGGGCCAGGTCCATGCCGACGTGTATGCGAAGATCGCCATCGCCGCCAGCCTGTCGGACGAGCAATTCAAGCAATTCGGCGCGCAAACGGATGGCCAGCTGAACGCCATCGCGCAGGGCTTGACAGAACTCAAGCAGTTCTCGGGCGCGGCCACGGAAGCGGACCAGGCGCTGCCGGGTGTCGAGCGCTACCGTGCCAGCGTGACGCAGGCGCTGGACCTGGCCTCGATGGATCCGAATACGGGCGTGGCCGCGATGCAAAATGCCGCCACACATTACCAGCAAGTGCGCGGGCAGCTGCGCCAGGTGCTGCTCAACCTGGACCACCGCACTGTCGATGCGCTGCAGGATACAAAAAATGCGGGCCAGCGCGCCGGCTGGCTGTCGCTGGGCACCATGGCTGTGGGCTTTGCCCTGCTCGCCTTGATCGCCACCTGGGTGGCGCGCTCCGTGGTGGGCCCCATCGACGAGGCTTGCCGCGCCGCTGAGTCGCTGGCCGCCGGCGACCTGACCATGCGCATCGATGCCCGGGGCGACGACGAGGTGGGCAAGCTGTCGCGGGCGCTGGCTACCGTGCTGAAAAACTGGAATACCTTATTGGGCGAGATACGCCAGGCGGGTTCTACCATCACGGTGGAAGCGAGTGAAATCGCGCTGGGCAATGCGGACTTGTCGGCGCGCACGGAGTCGCAAGCCCATTCCTTGCAGGAAACGGCAACTTCCATGCATGCCCTGACCGACACCGTGCGCGAAAACGCCAGCCATGCGCATCAGGCCAACCAGATGGTGCTGTCGACATCGAACGTGGCGCTCGAAGGCGGCCGCGTGGTGGGCCAGGTGGTCGAGACGATGGGTTCGATCAAGGCCAGTTCCGGGCGCATCGTCGATATCATCGCCGTCATCGACGGCATCGCCTTCCAGACCAATATCCTGGCCTTGAACGCGGCCGTGGAAGCGGCGCGCGCGGGCGAACAGGGGCGCGGCTTTGCCGTCGTCGCCACCGAAGTGCGGGGCCTGGCGCAGCGCTCGGCCACGGCGGCGCGGGAAATCAAGCAATTGATCGAGGATTCCGTGGCCAGGATAGAAACGGGCAGCGAGCTGGCCGACAGCGCCGGGCGCACCATGGGCGACATCGTCGCCTCCGTCCAGCAGGTGACGGAAATCATGAACGACATCACGGCTGCCAGCCAGCGCCAGAGCAAGGGCATCGAGGAAGTTAACAATGCCATCACGGAAATGGACGAATTGACCCAGCGCAATGCCGCCCTCGTCGAGCAATCGGCCGCCGCCGCGCAAAGCATGCAAGACCAGGCGCATGATTTATTGCGCGTGGTCGACGCCTTCCGCCTGGGCGATGGCGGCCCGCCGTTGCTGGCGCGTTAGTGACGTTGCGGCAACGCGGCCTTGGCGCAGGCCAGCATTTTGCCGCCTGCCTCGGCCAGCGCGGGGTCCGGGTCCGACTGCAAGACGCTGCCCCTGCTGTTCTGGTCATCGTAACTGCCCAGCATGGCTGCATACAGCGAGGCCTGATCCTGCAGGCGCCAGGCGGCGCTGCGTGAATTGCCGGGCGCGGCAGGCATACTGGCGCTGAAGTAGCTATACAGGCCGCCGACCTGTTTCTTGTGCAGCCATTCCATCAATTGCACGATACGGTACTGTTCCAGCAGACTCAATTCGCTGACATTGACGCTGGACAAGGTGTAATACAGTTCCAATCGGGCCATCCAGTTGCCCTTTTCACCGGCCGCCACCAGCGCATCCCAGGAGGGACCGGAGCGCACCTTGCGCACGGCGCGCGGCGCGCCTATCCAGGCGTCAACAAAGGCCTGGTCCGGCACGGGGCCGTAGTGGTCGGGCGCGCGGCAGGCGAACTGGCGCGCATCGGGCCCGCCATCCTTGAGCGCGTTGCTAATCTGCGCGGCAATCTTGTCACCGATGCGCAGCAGGCGCGTGCCATAACTCTCTATGGTCCAGCTCGAAGGCAAACGACCCAGCCAGGCCAGCGCATCGTCGTTGGCCCGTGCGGCGACCGCGTAAGCGGCGATCCTTGCCTGCATCTTCACGTCTTTGTGCTGCTCCGCCAGCTTGCGCGCATCCTGCTCCTCATCATGGCGGCTCGTGGTTTTGGCCAGTTGCATGCATTGCTGGAAGGCCTCCGGCGCACCCTGCCAGCATTCGGCGGGGACCTTCAGCTGCCAGCGCATGCTGAGCGTTTTCAGGATATAGTTTTCTTCCCCCTCTTCCCGCTTGACATAGGCGCGGCCGTCGGCCTTGGTCACGCCTTTTGTCAGCTGCTTGCCACCAGCCGTGCTCCAGGTATACGGGTCATCGTCTTGCGGCACGCCGGGCACGGCGTACAGGGTCAGGTAGTGGCCGGTGACGGCAGGCGCATCGGCGGCATGGCAGAGCGGCGACAGCAGGGATAAGGTCAGTAAAGTTTTTTTAGGCAACAGTTTCAACATGTAGCTATCGGTTCAATGAAGTTCGGTATGGCAGGCGCAGTCGTGGCCGCTGGCCGCCTCGGACAGGTTTTGCAGGATGGCGCAGTCTTGCGACGGCTGCGGCTGGTCGCACTGGTGGCGCAGGGTCACCAGTTGCTGCTGCAGGGTTTGCAGGTTCGCCATTTGCTCGGCGATGCGCAAGATATGGTGGTCAAGCAATTCATTGACGCTCTGGCAGCCGTCGGCCGGATTGTTCTTAAACTCCAGCAAGGCGCGGATATCGGTCAAGCCGATCTGCAAGGAGCGGCAATGGCGGATGAATTGCAGCCGTTCCTGGTGTTCTTCGCGGTACTCGCGGTAGCCGGCGCTGTTGCGGCCCGGTTCCTGCAGCAAGCCCGCCTTTTCATAGTAACGCACAGTTTCCACGTCACAATCTGTCCGTTTGGCCAGTTCTCCGATACGCATGGCATCCCCTTTTCATTCTTTCATGCAAAATCCACTTGACCCTGTAGCGGCTACAGGGTTTCTAATGGAAGCATACACGAAACCGGAAGGACGAATGCGATGCCGCACGATAGCCACGATCACACCCATGAGCACAAGCATGACCACGCGCAAGACGCCAAGCCCAGCCACGGCGGCTGTTGTTCGCACAGTCACGCCGCCCCTGCTGGCGACACCGCGCCAGCGCTGCCCAGCGCCCCCATCGCCGGCGCGAGCACGGCCAAATACCGTATCGCCAACATGGATTGCCCCACGGAAGAGCGCTTGATCCGCAACAAGCTGGCCACGATGGCGGGCGTGGTGGGCCTCGATTTCAATCTGATGAACCGCGTACTCGACGTGCACCACACCCTGCCTTCGCTAGCCACCGTGGAAGCGGCCCTGCACGGCATCGGCATGCAAGCCATTCCCATGGAAGCGGACGCGGTCGTCACGCGCGATCCGAATGAAGGCAGCCTGTCCGGCTTGCAAAAAGGCTTGCTGATCGTCTCCGGTCTGGCTGCTGCCGGCGCCGAGGCGCTGGCGTGGACCACGCACGAAGACAGTTCGCCCCTCGTCATCGCCCTGGCCCTGCTGTCGATCGCCACGGGCGGCTGGCCGACCCTGAAAAAGGGCTGGATCGCTCTGAAAACCTTCACGCTGAACATCAATTTCCTGATGAGCCTGGCAGTCTTCGGCGCCATCGCGATCGGCCAGTGGCCGGAAGCGGCCATGGTCATCTTCCTGTTCGCCATCGCCGAGCTGATCGAAGGCTTGTCGCTGAACCGGGCGCGCAACGCCGTGCACAGCCTGATGCAGCTGGCGCCCGACACGGCGACGGTCGCCGACGCCAGCGGCGCCTGGCAGCCGGTAAGCGTGGCCACGGTGGCCATCGGCGCGACCATGCGCGTGAAGCCAGGCGAGCGCATCGCCCTCGATGGCGTGGTGGCCAGCGGCGCATCGTCCGTCAACCAGGCGCCGATCACGGGTGAAAGCATGCCGGTGGACAAGGCCGTAGGCGACGTCGTGTATGCGGGCACCATCAATGAACGGGGCTTGCTCGACGTCACCGTGACGGCCAACAGCGGCAACAGCACCCTGGCCAAGATCGTCAAGGTGATCGAGGAAACCCAGGGAAAACAGGCGCCCACGCAGCGCTTTGTCGATAACTTCGCCCGCTACTACACGCCGGCTGTGGTCGTGTTCGCCATCCTGGTGGCCGTTTTGCCGCCTTTGCTGCTGGGCCAGCCCTTCATGGCCTGGGTGTATAAAGCGCTGGTGATGCTGGTGATTGCCTGTCCGTGCGCGCTCGTCATCTCCACGCCTGTTACCGTGGTCAGCGGCCTGACGGCAGCCGCGCGGCGCGGCATTTTAGTGAAAGGCGGGCAATTCCTGGAAATGGGCTACCGCATCAAGGCCATCGCCGTCGACAAGACGGGCACCCTGACCATGGGCAAACCGGCCGTCACGGACGTGGTGGCATTGGCAGGCAGCAGCCGCGACGCCATCCTGCAACTGGCCGCCAGCCTGGACGCCAATTCCGCCCACCCACTGGCCGCAGCCATCGTCAAGGCCGGTCCGCCCGCCAGCAGCCACTTGCCCGTCAGCCAGTTTGCCGCCCTGCATGGGCGCGGCGTGCAAGGCGATATCGCCGGCCAGACATACTACCTGGGCAATGCGCGCCTGATGACGGAACTCAATGTGCTCACGCCGGAACTGCAGGCGACCCTGACCGGACTGGAACAGCTCGCCTATACGGCCATGGTGCTGGCCACCTCAGCCGGCGCGCTGGGCGTGATCGCCGTGGCCGACGTGCTGCGCCCGACCGCGGCGGCGGCCATCGCCAAGTTGAATGCCTTGGGCGTCACCACCGTGATGCTGACGGGAGACAATCTGCTGACGGCGCAGCGCATCGGCGATGAAGTCGGTGTCAGCCTGGTCAAGGCGGAATTGCTGCCGGAAAACAAACTCGATGAAATCAAGGCCTTGCAGCAGCAGTTCGGCGTGGTGGCCATGCTGGGCGACGGCGTCAACGATGCCCCGGCCCTGGCGCAGGCGGACATCGGCTTTGCCATGGGCGCGGCCGGCAGCGACACGGCCATCGAAACGGCGGACGTGGCCCTGATGGACGATGAACTGGGCAAATTGCCCGAATTCATCGATCTGAGCCAGCGCACGCGCAGCATCCTCGTGCAAAACATCAGCTTTGCCATCGGCATCAAGGCCGTCTTCTTCGGCCTGGCCCTGGCCGGCATGGCGACCCTGTGGATGGCTGTATTCGCCGACGTGGGCGCCAGCTTGCTGGTGGTGGCCAACGGCTTGCGATTGTTACGCAATAACAAGCAAGCATAGTCCCGAGCAGAAATATTTCCATCTGGACAATTGGTGTAAAAAACGCTACTTTGACGGCTGTTCCCCACCGCCGCCAAAGTAGCCGATGACCTTTCTTCCCCGCCTGACCTTGCTGGCCACTCTGCTGGCTGGCACTTCCCTGCATGCCGAACCGATGTTCTTCACGCCCTGCTCCGATACGGCCGCCTCCGGCAGCCTGTGCTCGGGCTTGAACGTGCCCGGCAGCTACGATGCGCAGGGCCGTGCCATCGGCGACACGGATGCCATGCACATCTTCGTGCGCAAGTTTGCCGCCGACGTGCCGGCCGGCAAACCTGCCATGGGCACTCTGTGGCTGGTGGCGGGCGGCCCCGGCGAATCGGGGGCCTCGTTCTACAGCCTGCTGCCCACCTTGCGCCGCAGCTTTCCCGGCTTTGAATTCCTGATCCCCGACCACCGCGGCACGGGCCACTCGTCGCGCCTGTGCAAGGTGGAAGAGTCCGAACGAAGCCCCGGCGGCCGCGCGCTGGCGGGCGCCGAATGGGCCAGTTGCTTTGCCGGCATCAATCTGATGCCCGAATACGCGGCGCAGTTTTCCATCACCACGGCCGCGCGCGACTTGAAGGCGCTGATCGAAGGCGAACAGGGCAAGAAGAAGCCGCCTGTGTATGTATACAGCGTGTCGTACGGTACGCAACTGGTCTTGCGCACCTTGCAGCTGGGGCCGCTGCCCGTCAAGGGCGTCATCCTCGACTCGCTGGTACCGCCGCAAACGGATGCGCGCTGGGACTTGAGCCAGCGCTCGCAGGTGGTCAACACGGTCGGCATGCAGGTGCTGTCCAACTGCGATGCGGACCCGGCTTGCCACGCGGCACTGGGTGAGCCGGCTGAAACCTTGTACCGCCGCGTGCTGGACAAGGCGCAAGCCGATGCCACCCTGCTGGCGAAGATTCCCGGCAAAAACCTGAAAAACTTCCTGGGTGGCATGCTCGACGTGCCGACCGCCCGCGCCCGCATTCCGTATCTGCTGCGCGACCTGGACCAGGGCGGCGATGCGGAACTGGCGTCCGTGCGCGCCATCCTGGTGCAGGCGGCTGCCAGCCTGGGCAGCTATCCCCAGTCGCCGCTGTCGATACCGCTGGTCAATATCATCAGCAATTCGGAAAACAATCTGCAGCCGTCCTTGCGCCCCAACTGGGCCGCCGCCGACCTCGACCGCGAAGAGGCGGACTTGCTGTTGACCAGTCCCCTGCCCCGCATCTTGCTGGGCGGCGGCTTGCCCACCTACCCGCGCGATGCCTATTTCGGCGCCTTGCCGGCGAAAGTGCCGCCAACTTTGGTGCTGCAGGGAACCCTGGACCCGAAGACGCCGTACGCGGGGGCGCAGGCGCAAGTGCAGGCTTTGACGCAGAACAAGGCGGGCAAGGTGGCCCTGTCCACCGTGCACAACGCTCCGCATTTCCTGTTATGGACGGCCCCCGCCTGCTTTGAACAGGCGAGCCAGCGCTTCATTGCCGGCAAGGCGGTACAGGATTGCACACTGTAGTTCCCACCCACTAGTTACAAGAGGACGATATGCGCATCACAAGCCTGGCATTGCTGCTGTTATCTTGTTTCGGCGTGGCGCAAGCGGCACCACCCGCCGCCCCGTCGATCTGCGCCTCGCCCGCGCAGGCCGTGCGCGAACAGGGCTATGTGCCCATTAATGGCATCGAGCAATGGATCACGGTCACGGGCGCCGCCTGCGGCAATCCCGTGATCCTCTTCATCCATGGCGGCCCCGGCAACGCGCTGAGTCCGTATGCGGATGCCATCTATGCCGGCTGGGAACGGCACTACACCCTGGTGCAGTGGGACCAGCGCGGCGCCGGCATGACGTATGCAAAGCAGCGGCCAACGGAAGACGTGCCCTTGACTGTGGCACAGATGCGCGACGACGGCATTGCCGTGGCCCGCTATCTTCAGCGGCACTTGGGCAAGGATAAAGTCATCCTGATGGGCAGTTCCTGGGGATCGATTCTGGGCGTGCACATGGCCAAGGAGCGGCCCGACCTGTTCCACGCATATATCGGCACGGCGCAGGTGGTCAATGCGCGGGAAAATGAGACCGGCATGTACCGGGAAGTGATGGCGCTGGCGCAAGCGGCTGGTGATACCGCCACGGTGGCCAAGCTGACGGCGCTGGGTGCGCCGCCATGGACGGACCCGCGCAACTTCGGCATCTTGCGCCGCTTCGACCGCAAATATGAAGGATTGGCAACGGATGCGCCGCCCAGGCACTGGTGGCAGCCCGCGCCGTTCTACGCCACGCCGCAAGCGCTGGCCGATGCCGAGGCGGCCGATGACTACTCGTACATCCAGTTCATCGGCTTGCGCGGTGATGGCATGTTTTCGACAGTGAACCTGCCCGCGCTGGGGATACGCTTTGACTTGCCCGTGTTTTTCCTCATGGGCGAAGCGGACTTGCTGACCTCGCCCGTCATCGCGCGCACGTATTTCGACAGCATCACGGCGCCGGCCAAGGGTTTTACGGTGGTAAAACGGGCCGGACACGACCCCAACCAGGCTGTGCTCGACGCCCAATGGACGATTCTACGCGACAAGGTGGCGCCGCTGCTCAAGCGTTGACCGGAATAGCTGCTCGGCGCGCCCGCAGATGCAAGTGGCGGATGGTGGCCGCGGCCGCCAGCAGGATGGCGGAAGCCGTGGCAAGCACGACAATAAATGCCTTGTCAAAGGCCGAGCGGGCCAGTTCAGACACTTGCAAGCCCAGTTCAGCTGGCAATTGCTCGGCGGCCAGCAGCGCCGCATCGAGGGTGTCATGCGCATTCGGCAACAGGCCCGCGCTTTCGGGGATCACCAGGGTGGCGCTGTAGACGGCCGACAGGATCGTGCCCAGCACCGTCACGCCGATGACGGCGCCCAGTTCGTACGACACTTCCTCGATCGAGGCGGCCATGCCGGCCTGCTGCGGTGCCACGTTCAGCATCACGGCGCTGGACGCGGCCGTCATGACGGCACCCAGGCCCAGGCCCAGGATCACCAGGCTGGCCACTTGCGCCGAAACGGCGGCGTCATGCAGCACCAGATACGAGGCCATGCCGATACCGGACAGCAACAGCGAACCCCAGAGTACCTTGGCCTTGTCGGCGCGCGGCAACATGAAACCCGTCAACGGGCCGGCAAACACGGACGCCAGCGGCAGCGGCAACAATAGCAAGCCCGCTTCCAGCGGCGAGAGTTCCCGCACCAGCTGCATGTGCTGGCTCAGCGCCAGCTCCATGCCGATCAGGGCGGCGGAGGCCACCATGGCGGCCGCCACGGCGCTGGAAAACGGCAGTTCGCGGAACAGGGCGAAGTCGATCAGCGGCTTGGCTTGCCGCTTCTGGCGGCGCACGAATTTGAGCATGAAGAAGGCGCCCACGGCGAACGAGGCGGCGGCCAGCGCATACGAGGGCTGCGACTTGCCCAGCTCCTTGATCGCATACACGCCACCGAGCAGACCCATCATGATTTGTAGCGAGCCCTTCAAGTCCCACGGCTTGTCGCGGTTACCGGCCCGTTTCGGCAGGACGACGGCGGCCAGCACCAGGGTCAGCAACACGATGGGCACGTTGATCAGGAAGACGGAACCCCACCAGTAATGTTCCATCAGGAAACCACCGAGCACGGGGCCAAACGCGGCGCCGCCGGAGGCAATCGCCGCCCACACGCCGATGGCGAACGAGCGCTCGCGGTGGTCCGTAAAGGTCAGGCGGATGATGGACAAGGTAGCCGGCATCATCAAGGCGGCGCCGATGGCCAGCAACACGCGGGCAAAGATCAGCCATTCCGGCGCGGGCGAAAACGCGGCACACAGCGAGGCGATGCCGAACACGGCCAGGCCGGCAAGGAAAACGGGTTTGTGGCTCAAACGGTCACCAAGGGTGCCGAGGCCGGGCAGCAAGCCGGAGACGACCAGCGCGTAGACGTTGATGATCCACAGTTTTTGCGATGAGGATGCCTGCAAGTCGCGCGTCAGCGCGGGCAAGGCGGTGTAGAGCACGGTCATGTCGACCACGATCAGGAACAGGGCGCTGGAGACGATGGCCAGCGTCAGCCATTTTTTCATTGGATGCATAAACAACTCATGTATTAGTTAACAACTATCTGTTTGGATAAAGCGGGTGCTGCGCAAATATTTACGTTCCAGGCTGCCACGGGCCTGGCCTTGTCGGGGGCGGCGGGCGTCAGCCACGGTCGCCATCCTTGTCATCCACGGCGGACACTGCGTCAAGTTCGCGCAGCATGACGACGGACACTTGCTTGAAGCCGCGTCCCTGGAAGAATTGTTGCGCCGTCAGGTTGTGCGCGCCGCATTCGAGGAACAGGCGGGCGATGCCGTGGCTGCGCAGCTCGTCGGCCACCCACTCCACTAACTGACTGCCGATGCCGCCGCCGCGCACGGCGGGCAGCAAGACCAGGTCGTCCAGCGCGGCGAACGATTTCGAGGCGCGCTGGCGCGTATCGATGGAAACGAGGGCCATGCCGACGATGGCGTCACCCGACATGGCGACGGCCAGCAGGGTCGAATCGCCATGCGCCCAGTCATGCGACAGGGCGGCGCGGATTTCACCGCGTATGACCTCAGGCAAGTCCGCGCGCCAGTTGCCGGGCGCGTCGGCGCGTTCGCCCTGCAGCTCCGAATGGGAGATATAGTCGGCGCTGACGTTGTCAAGGTAGAGATTGCACAGCGCATCTTCGGCGGTGGCGTCGTGACACCAGCCAAAGCTGATGGCGGGGGAATTGGCTTGAGCGTTTTTCATGGCGGATCTCGTGTTGTTGAATGAGTAAAGGCATTTTATGTCGCCCCTGAATGGCATTCAAGTTAAAATCCATCTGTAAAACAGATAGGTGGATGCCATGCAATGGACTTTGGAACAAATGCGCTACTTTGAAGCGGCCGTCGCCGCCGGTTCTTTCTCGGGCGCGGCGCGCCGGCTGGGCCGCGCCCAATCGGTGGTCAGCACCTCGATTGGCTTGCTGGAAGCGGAATTCGGCGTGGAACTGTTCGACCGTTCGCGCCGCAGCGCCGTGCTGACGGAAGCGGGCAAGGTGATGCACCTGGAAGCCTGCGAATTGCTGCGCCAGGCCGAGCGCTTGCAACTGCGCGCCCAGCTGCTGAGCGAAGCGCCCGAAGCACAGCTGACCCTGGCGCTCGACGAAGCTCTGCCCTACCTGGCCATCAGCACCCTGGTGAAGGAACTGGCGGCGCGCTACCCGGCGCTGGAACTGGTCATGCTCAACGCCACGGCCTCGGAAGTGGCGCAATACGTGGAACAGCAGCAAGCCGATGTCGCCTTCCATTTTGACCGAGGCCCCATCTCGCCTGTGCTGGAACAGCAGCACATCGGCAGCGTGGCGCAAGGCGTGTTCGTGGCCAAGGGCCACCCGATGGCGCACGGCCAGGAAGTGAGCCGCAACGAGCTGACCCGCTACCGCCAGCTGATCATGGATTCGGACCTGAACCGCGAACACGCCTTCAGCCCCGCCGTCTGGTTTTCCGACAGTTTTTACAGCATCGCGGAAATGGTGGCGGACGAGCTGGGCTGGGCGATCCTGCCGCTGAATATCGCCAATTACGACAACTACAAGGGCTATTTGCAGGAAGTGCCCTGCCCTGCCCTGGCCTTGTCGCGCCTGCCCGTGCGGCGGCTGTCGATCCATGGGAAGAAGCTGAGCGAGACGAGTTTGTGGTTGACGACCAGGCTGGCGGAGTTGTTGGCGGATGGGCCGAGGGGGTGAGTCAGGGAACCGGCGCTTAAGGAGCAAGGGTCGAGGTATGGCACAAGTCTGAATGGGCTGAACAGTCAAGTTAAATCTTGATTGGCCACGCCTGTGCAAGCCACGCGTTACCAAGGCATGCACATGCGTAAACAAACAGATATTAGTAAATATGGAAAGATTTACATGACTCACTCAACTGTCGTCAACAATTGGCACACCATGGCAAAAGACGATGCCGTGGAGATCTATCCCGACGACATCAATCACGAAGCGATGACCAATATGTGGAGCTTTTCGCCCACGGACGAGGAAACTCCGCAGATGCATGCGGCCGATATCGTTGAATTCATCGGCCAGGTGATCGCGGCGCGCAGCAGCGTGCTCAAAGGCGAGGATATGCTGTTGTATTGCTGGCACGATGCGCAATGCCGCCAGCTGCGCTTCAGCCTGGTGTCGCGCTGGCATGGCCGGCTGCCGTTTCGCTGCGCGCTGCGCGAAACACAGGATTTATCTCTGATCGCCGACCGCGTGGTGAACGGGGACTGGCGCAACGAGCACTATATGCAGGCCCCGTCGGAGCAAGGCGATGAGCAGGAGCCGTCGCCATTCATCCTGCCCGTGTTTGTCGTGCCTGTTCCCTAGGAATCAGCACGCCAGAAAGCGCGCGGGCCGGCAAGCCTCCAGGGCTGACGCTGGTTGGCCGTCGGCAATTTCCCCGCTGGCGAGCTGGCCCACGATGGCCGCCAGCATCACGCCCGGATGCATGGCGCACACATATACGCCTTCCACCTGCGGCAAGTAGCCGATGACGGGCACGCCGTCAAAGGGCACGGGGCGCAGGCCGATGCAGGCGAATGCCGGCGCGATGGCCTCGGCGCCCTCCAGTTCATTGCGAATCGCGCTGGCCGTGCGCTGCGCGATGGCGGCGGGCTGGTTTTCCGGCGCCTCGTCCACGTAATCTTCCGCTGCCAGCATGGTGCCGTCCTCGGCTTGCCGAACTTCCATGACATGGCTGGAAATGATGCCGTGCACCAGGCCCGGTGGCGCCTGGTAGCGCAGGAAGATGGCGGGCGAGGCGTGGATCGGCAGGCTGGCGCCCAGTTTCTGCGCCAGCGCAGCAGTCCCCGTGCCTGCCGCCAATACGATCACATCCGCCTCGATGACGCCAGCGGCCGTTTCCACGCCCGTCACCTTCGCGTCCTGGAAGGCAAAGCCCAGCACGGGCGTGTGCGTGCGGACTGTCGCGCCGAGCGCCTGGGCCGCTGCCAGCAAGGCGTGCGTGGCGGCAACGGCGTCGAGGGCGCCCTGCTCCGGTTCGTACAGCGCCTGCTCCGGAGGCTGCCGCAACTGCGGTTCAAGCTGGGAAATGCGGGCGCGCTCAATCAATATGCACGAGGGCGACACGCGCCCATCCTGCGTGCCATACGACAAGGCCCCATGCCAGCGCACCGTCAAGCCCGGCACTTCTGTTTCCAGCTGGCGCCAGGCGGCGATGGCGCCGCCGCGCAGGGCCGCGATGGGGTTCTTCCCCGCGCAGGACGCGTTGATCCAGGCAAACGAGGTGCCCGTCACGCCGGAAGCGATGCCGCCCGCCTCGACCACGGTGACTTGCGCTCCCTTGCTGGCCAGGTGGTAGGCGAGCGACGCGCCGACAATGCCGGCGCCGATGACGATGATGCGTTGGGGGGCTGCCCGCAGCTCCAGCGCGTAGGCATGGCCATCGACTACCTTGCCTGCCACCAGGGCAATATCGGGCACGGCCATTCCCTGCGCGAAACCGCAGCGCTCCAGCACGCGGATCGAGGCCCCGTTGCCGTCGATGGCATAGGCGCACAGGCTGCTCAGCCGCCATTCATCTTGCGCCAGGGCGATCAGGTACTGCAGCGCGGCCGTGGCCAGGCCCCTGCCCGCCTGCTGCTGCCCGATGCGGTAGCCGACTTCGGCTACGCCTCGTTTCCGGTCAATGTCCTTGAGGTTGGCGCGCCCGATTAATTGTCCGTGTTCGTCGACGATGACGCAGGGGTGCATGCGCCCCTGCGCGTGCTCTTCCAGGAATTGCGCGACGTGGGCATGGATGCCGTCAACGCTGTAAAAATCGTCCGGGCGCCGGTCGATATGGCGCTCGAACCAGGCCCGGTTGGCTTGCTCGAAGGCCAGCACGGGTGCTGCGTCGTCGGGGCGCAAGGTGCGTATGGTAAATGTGCTCATGCAGACTCCTGGAAAGGCATCAGTCTAGTGACGCGCCCCCCGGCCCGTCAATCTTGATTCCATCAATCAATATAAAGTGACAACCGCTACAATAGCCGCCATGAACAACGATCTGTCCGCTCCTGACGCGGCGCGCCTTTTGGGCGTCAGCCTGCCCACCCTGTATTCCTATGTGAGTCGGGGCTTGCTGGCCTCCATCAGCAATGGAGCGTCGCGCCGCAAGCGCTATCCGCAGGAAGAGGTGCTGCGCCTGGCGGCCCGTAAAAATGACGCCAAACGGGGCGGCCAGACGGCCGTGGCCGCCATGCACTGGGGCTTGCCCGTGCTGGAGACACAGATTTCCCACATTCTCGATGGCCGATTGCTGTACCGGGGCCGCGATGCGACAGCGCTGGCGCAGCACGCGACCCTGGAGATGGCTGCCAGCCTGCTGTGGGACGATAACGCGCACGACTACTTTCAGCAGGACGCGCCTGCTCTGTCACAGGGGCTGGCCAACGCGCGCGATGCGCCGCCGCTGGCGCGCGCCATGCTTGGCATGGCCGTGCTGGCGCCAGCGGACATGCCGCACTCGCTGCAATCTGGCCCGGCACTGATGCGCATCCTGGCCGCCGCCCTGCTGCAGACGGCGCCATCCGCCTTGCCGCTGCACCGGCAACTGGCCCAGGCGTGGCAAGCCGATGCGAACCAGACTGAATTGCTGCGCGCCGCGCTCGTGTTGCTGGCCGACCATGAATTGAATACATCGACCTTTGCCGTGCGCTGCGTCGCCTCGACGGGGGCCAGCCTGCCCGCCGCATTGGGCGCGGGCTTGGCAGCCTTGTCCGGCGACAAGCACGGCGGCAGCACGGCGGCCAGGTGCATGTTGATGCAGGCGCTGGCCGCACCAGATACCGGGGCCGCCATCGGCGCCTATTACAAGACGATCGCGCCGGAATTCGCCGGCTTTGGCCACCCGCTGTATCCGCTGGGCGACCCGCGCGCCGCGTATCTGTTGGACCGCCTGTCGGCACTGTCGCACGAGCGACCGCAGCTGCGCGCCATCCTGGCAGCATGCGCCACGGCGAGCGCCTTGCTCGATGCCAAGCCGAACGCCGACCTGGCGCTGGCCGCCATGGAGCTGGCGTTCGGCTGGCCCGAGGGCGCTGGCATGAGCGTGTTTGCGCTGGCCCGCTCGGCCGGCTGGATCGCGCATGCCACCGAGCAAGCCGCCAGCGCCGCCTTGATACGTCCCCGCGCCCGCTACATCGGGCGGCGCCAGCGCGACTAAGAATAGTCGCTTGATTTATTACGCATACGTAGTAGTATACTCCGCATGCGTACCAATACCTCCCCCACCCCAGACGTTCCCGATGCTGCAGCCTGCCCGCTGGGCGAGCGCTCGCCGCGTCTGTTCAATCTGCTCAACCTGGCGCGCCAGAACCTGTTTCGCTCGGCCGACGCCGTCTTCACCAGCGAACTGGGGTTTTCCGGCACGCAAGTCGTCGCCCTGTTTGCCCTGAAGGGCGAGGAAGGTTGCCAATTGAAGGATCTGGGGAGATTGTTGCAATTGAAAAACTCGGCCGTGACGGGGCTGTCGGCACGCATGGAAGAAAACGGCCTGATCGTACGCGGCCAGTCGGCGCTCGACGCGCGCGCCGGCACCTTGCACCTGTCGCCCAAGGGCGGCGAGGTGCTGGCCGCCGCCCTGCCCCTGCTCGACAGCCTGAATGAACAACTGAAGCACGGTTTCAGCGAGGAAGAACTGGCCGTCGTCGCCCGCTTCCTGCTGCACGCCTCGCGCCTGCGTTTTGCGCAGGACGTCTGACTCATCCCCACAATATCACCACAGGAGTTATCCATGCACCCCAACGATATGACCGGCTTGCAACTGATGCAAGCTTTCGCGCAAGGCCTGTTTCCCCGGCCCGGCATTTCCAAGACCATGCCGATGGACGCCCACACGGTGGAGCATGGCCGTGTCATCTTCACGGCGACGGCGAATGAAACGCACACCAATCCCATGGGCGGAGTGCACGGCGGTTTCGCCGCGACCGTGCTCGACACGGTCACGGGCTGCGCCACGCACACGGTCTTGCCAGCCGGCGAAAGCTATGGCACGACCGACCTGAACATCAAGATGTGCCGCCCCCTGCCTTTCAACGTGACGGTCTACGCGGAAGGCAAAGTGATCAATGCGGGACGCAACCTGGTCATTTCCGAAGGCACGATCCGCGACGAGGCCGGTAAAGTGTACGCGCACGCGACGGCCACCTGCATGATCATCCGCCCCCGGGAGCAGGCCGCCGCATGATACGGCCCGGTACTATCAAGGATAGCCTGTCAGGTGCTCGATACCCGAGTTCGACCAGCGGCGTAGCCTGGCGCAGCTGCAGGCACGGCTGCCCGGCAGCGCCCCGGTGCTCATCGCGGAAGCGGACGGCCGGCCTGTGGGCTTCAAGCTGGGGTATGCCGCCAAGGACGGCTCTTTGTATAGCTGGCTCGGCGCGGTGCTGCCCGCGCACCGCAAGACGGGCCTGACTTGGTTTCTCTACCAGCAGCAACACCCATGATTTTCAACCTCGCCAGACGTCAACGTTACATCAAACCTCAACTGCTTCATGGTTCGCTTCGGCGCGATTCGAGCCCATCACTGACCGGCTGCAGTCGGTCGTGACATTAGCTGGGCCTTTACTGAGCCGGCCCGTCGATACCGCATTATTGACATTCCATCATGCCAATATTGCCATTCGTCGGTTTGCGGCGATCCTGGCAGGTCGGAAGATTACACTGCCTGGACTCCCTTGCCATCAGCAATCATCTCCCAATGAAAAAAAACGAAAACCGCACGCAAGAAACCGACAAGCTGTTGCAGACTGCGAACGCAGGTGCAGGCAGCACCATTCTCCGCTGTATTCTGGCACTTGGCGCCACGCTGCCCCTGGGCGCTTCCGCCCAGCTTGCACCAGATACCGCGCGCGCGATCGACGCCATCGTCATGAAGGCGTTGGAGGATAAGTCGGTCCCTAGCGTGTCAATTGCCATTGTCAAGGACGGCAAGCTGGCCTATGCGCAAGCGTACGGCATGGCAAGCATTGACCGGGCGCTCAAGGCGACGCCGCAGATGCGCTACAAGATCGGATCGAACACCAAGCAATTCGTAGCGGCGGCGACGCTGTTGCTGGCGGAAGACGGCAAGCTATCGCTCGACGACAAAGTCGCACGTTTTCTGCCCGAACTGACGAGGGCAAATGAGATCACGGTGCGCCAATTGCTTGCGCACACAGCCGGCTACCCGGACTATTACCCACTCGATTATCTGGCGCCATTCATGGTGAAACCAACGACGGTCGATGCGATCCTTTCGGACTGGGGGAAACGGCCGCTCAGTTTCGAGCCTGGCTCGAGATGGGAATACAGCAACACCGGCTATGCGATTGCCGGCCGTATCATCGAAATGGCGAGCGGCATGTCGCTCGGTACTTTCATACGCAGCCGCATCACGGACAAACTGGGCATGCGCTCGGCAGTCGACACGAGCATGACGCCCTGGGACGCAAGCGATCCGCAGGGCTATGAAGTGGCGGCATTCGGTCCACCACGTCCAGCCCGCCCAGAGGGCAAGTATTGGATATGGGCAGCCGGCAACCTGGCGATGACTGCGAGTGATCTTGCACGGTGGGATATCGCCCTGATGCATGATGCCATCCTTGGCCGCGCCTCCCGTCTAGCCATTGCGACGGAAAATTTGTTGACCGGCGGCACCGGTACAAACTACGGCCTTGGCCAATTCGTGCGCATGACGCCCGAAGGACGTTTACGTTGGGACCACGGTGGCGAGGTAGCTGGCTTCCGCTCGCAAAACACCGTTTTCCCGAACGACGATATGGCCATTGTCGTGCTCACCAATGGAGCCGGCAGTACCAGTGACAAAGTTACGGGCGAGATCGAAGCGCTTCTGTTCGCTTCCACCGCCGATGCCGCTGCCCCACTGGCCTTGGACAAGGTTCGTGCCCTGTTTGTACAGTTACAAACCGGACATCCTGACCGCAGCCAGATGAGCGATGGCCTGAGTGGCTATTTCAGCGAACAGGTCGTGGCCGACTTTGCCGCTTCGCTCAAACCGTTGGGCGAGGTGGAGAGCATCGTCGAAACGCGTTCTGACCGCCGAGGTGGCCTTGTCTACCGTTTCTTCCGCATCAAGACTGCTGGCGGGACCCTGCGAGTGCCAACCTACTTTACGCCTGATGGCAAGCTGGATCAGTTCATTGTTTATCCACGTTAATAATCAGTCTCAAAAGACTGAAGAGAAATCTGATCTGTTCGCTGCCGGACGGATGCCATGATGGGGCGTCGAACCAACGCTTGGATGACTACGCCGATTTCGCAGATTGCGCATTTGCCATGAGACGCGGGCAGACCTTCCGCTCCATTCCCTCGCGCATTGGAGGTGCGCCGCAAGGTGCTGTCGGGCGCCCTCAGGTCGCCGGCTTCTTCTTCGCCTTCAACAGGCTGCCGGCCGCATTTTCCTCGAAACGCCCCGCCTCTTCTATATAGCCATGCACGGTGCCGTCGTGGCGCCAGCCGCCCTGGCGCTTGATGGCCTGAAAATCGGCGCCCGCCCGGTGCGCGCTGGTGGCCATGCCGCGGCGCAGGCTGTGGCTCGACAATTCCGGCACGTAATCGAGCGCCGCCAGCCTGGCGCAGCTTGCCAGGATCGTGTTGATGCTGCTGGCGTGCAGTGCTTTGACGCTCACATGGCCCCACTGGTTGACGGTGCGCAAGAGCGGCCCCGTACGGATATGTGCCGCGGCCAGCCAGGCGCGCAGGGCCGTGGCCGGACAGCAGACGCCGTCGCCGAACGGGATCGCCTTGACGATGCCCTCCCCCGATTGATCCGTTTTCGAGCGCGGCAAGGTGATTACCATGCCCTGCGGCTCCCAGCTCACGTCTTCCAGTGTCAATCCCGCCAGTTCGCTGCGCCGAAAACCGCCAAAAAATCCCATTTGCAGCAAGGCGCTGTCGCGCAGGGCCTTGACGCTACCGAGCGCAGCCAGTTTGGCGACGATCAACTCCAGGTCTTCCAGAGGCAGGGCCTTGGCCTTCTTTTTCGGCTTGCCGTGCAGGCGCGCGATGCCGGCCAGGGTCTTGCGCACGGTGGGCGTGGACGCCGGGTCGGCAAAGCCCTGGTACACATGCCATTGCGACAGGGCCGTCAGGCGCAGCGCCAGGGTGCGCGCGTTCAGGCTGTCCGCGTAGGCCAGCAGGTAACGGATGACGGTCGACTCATCGGCAGGCAGTGCCCCGCCCCAGGCCTGAAAGTGGCGGATGGCGGAACGGTAGGTGCGGCGCGTGTTGTCCGACGTGGCGGCGGCAAGAAACGCCTGGTGGCGCGCGGCCAGGTCGGCATCGATCAGGGTGCCGTGTAACGGTGCAACGGCGATGGCGGCGTTTTTCGAAGGGGCAATACGGCGTTTCGAGAGGGGCAAATCAAGCATGGCAGTAGCGAAATCGCGGTGTTGTACTGGGAGGGTCACAGAATAGCATGCAAAGCACCCCCATAACACGCGATAAGCAATCTTATCGTCGCTTACATTTGTCAAAAACAAGTAAAATTTATATCGTAATATTATCTAATACTACGTATCATGTAATACGTTACGAAATTTAGCTCATAGGTGGTTTTATGGCCCGCACCGGCATTCTGTACTCTGATGTTATGAAAGCAGCCCAAATCGTCGCTGCCGATGGGCGCAATCCCACGGTCGACAGCGTGCGCGAAGCGCTGGGCAGCACGGGCAGCAAGAGCACCATCGCGCCCCTGTTAAAACGCTGGAAGGAAGAGTTCCAGGGCGCGGGCGCCGTAAAAACGGAGGCAGGCTTGCCGGCCGAGCTGATGGAGGCGATGCGCGGCGTGTATGAGAAGCAGCAGCGCGACGTGGCGCAACAGCTGGAAACGGGCATGCAGCAAAACCGCGCCGAACTCGAGGCGGCACTGGAAAAGCTGAAAAAGACGGAAAGCGAACGGCTGAAACTGACGGAGGCGCGCGCCGCCCTCACCCAGGAATTGCGCGCTACCCAGCACGCGCTGGCGCAACTGAAGGAAGAACACCATTTTCGCGCTGTCACCCTGGCCACCCTGCACAGCGACAATGCGGGCCTGACGCAGCGCCTGGCCGACCGGGGCGAGGAAATCGCCGCCCTCAACCGCCAACTGGCGCAGGTGCGCTCGCAGTTCGACCATTATCAGGAAGCGGCCGCTACCCAGCGCAGCGAGGAACGGGCCCAGGCGCAGCAACGGATCAGCCGGCTGGAGCAGGATAATGCCCAGCTGCAGCAGCGTTTGCAGGGCCAGCAAGCGACTTTGGTGCAGCAGGACATGCGCCTGGCGCAGCTGCAGGCGGAGCAGGCGCGCATATCGAGTGAAGCGGCCGCGCACCGCGACGCCCTGGCCACCGTGCGCCCCGAGCGCGACCAGTTTGAATTTCAATATCTGCAGGCGGCCGCGTCGGCCGACGCCCTGCTGGCCAAGCTCGATACGGCCTTGCTGGCGCTGAACGATGCCAAGGTGGCACTAGCCGCGCAAGACCGCCAGCTCGACATGCTGGCGGAAAGCGGGCAAATATCGCAGCAGAAAATGGAAGCATGGGCGCAGGAGCGCGATGGCTTGCTGCGAGAGAATGCCGGCATGGCGGCGCGCCTGGCACTGCACACCAAGGAGCAACGCGATGTCTGAACCGGTGTACATGGTATGGGATCTAGATGCTGGCCGCAGGACGGGCAGCGCCAGCTGTCAAGGCTTGCCCCATTATTTTGCCTGCCCGATGACGGCCGACGGGGACGAGTATGCGCAGCATTTCACCCTCACGCCGATCAGCGCGCCGCTGCTGGCGCAGGCAAGCGCTGCCTGCCGGCATGCTGCGCGCCTGCGAGGCGCAATGGTCGCCTTGCGCGCCACGTTGAATCTGACGTTTCACTGTCCCTGCCTGGCACGGTAGCGCACTCGTATCCACGCTCCGATGGCGTCCACGCCGCTGTCCGCCGCCTCTTCGACCCAGCCCGCGCGCGCGTAAAAGCGTCGCGCGCCCGTATTGCTGAGCTGCGTCTTCAGACTCAGATGGGGACCGAAGCGCGCCACGACAGCCGCCAGCAGTTGCGCGCCGATGCCCCGTCCGCTGTGCGTCGGGTGTACGTACAGGTGGTGCAGGAAGTAGTCGGGGGCGTCGCCCGTGTACACGGCGGCAAAGCCAGCAACGATGCCGTCGCGTTCGGCAACGAGGATATCTTCGCCCTGCGTCGCGGCCGTGAATACGGCGCTATTTGCGACAGGGCCGAAGGCGTCGCGCCCCGCCAGGGCCAGGATGGCGGTGCAGGATGCCGTATCCGCACTGGCAAAGGGGCGAATCAGGAAAATGGGCATGGCTGGCGCTCTTGACCGGCTACAGGCGGCGGTTCAGCACGCTGTCGATATCGTGGGTTCTCAGCTCCACATCGAGCGTGCCGTTTTGCAGCCAGTAGCCGTCGCCTGCCCGTTCCAATGCATCGATGTCGAGCGTGCCCAGCGTGGCGGGAATGGCACTGGCCAAAAGCTGCGCCACGTCGCCCCATGCCGCATAAAACAGTTTCAGATACCAGCCATCGTCGTGCCCAAAGGCAAGGTAGCGGTTCTGCAAGGCGGCAAGGCCCGTGCGCTGCGACGCTGCGGCACGGTGCGCCAGCGCTGTGGCTACCGCAGCATCACGGGAAGCTGGCGCCGTATCCTGGTAATCGGCCCAGGCATGGCTGCCGCAGGCGTGCAAGTCTTCGTGGGCCAGGGCCGGCAATTGCTGCTGCGCCAAGGTCTGCCAGGCGGCAGGTTTCCTGGCCGTGCCGGCGCTGCCCTTGCGCAGCACGATGCCGCCGGCCTTGCCGAGGACGGGGATAAAATCCTTGAATTCAATGCCGGAAGCGACCAGCATGCGCTCGGCCGGGTCGTGCCAGATATAAAGATAATGTCTCAAGTGTTCGTCCGCTTTGGTTTGGGCGCCGTATTCATTGCCACGGCGGCGCGTATCAGCGCCTTGAACGCCGCGGCATCGAGATGCTCGCCTTCGTGAATGTCGATGGCCCGGCGCGTGTTGCCGTCCAGGCTGGAATTGAACAGACCGGCAGGATCGGGCAAGGCGGCGCCCTTGGCGAAGCTGAGTTTCACGGCCAGCTTATATGTTTCGCCGGTGCAAATCATGCCCGCATGCGACCAGACGGGCACGCCACGCCATTTGACTTCTTCGACCACGTCCGGGTCCGCCTGGTAGATCAGCGCACGCACGCCGGCCAGCATTTTCCCGCGCCAGTCCGCCAGGGAGGCGATTTTCGCGTCGATCTGGCGGGTAGCGGACTCGCCGCTCACCGCGCCATCCGCGGACTGCGTGTCTGGCTCTGCTTTTTTCATGGCTGTGATCCCCTTTCCTGACCTGTCTGTGCCCGTATGCGCCTGCGCGATGCCGGGGTGCCCAATGCTAGCACTTCTGCGCCCTGGCGCGTGTTGCGCCGCGTTTCATGTATCGCCAGCTTCTTAACGTGAAATTCACCTGGCCCGCGTAGCATTCATCCTGGCAAGGCTCTCATTGTGCAGCGCCTGCCATTTTCCGGCAGAACCATGAATGACATCGCTTTAACCTTGCGCCACGGCGCCGCCGTGCCGCCCGCCGTGCCACCCGCAGTGCCATCACCTCCCGCCAGCGGCCACCGCCTGAAAGCGGCGCTGGGCGCCCTCTTCTTTCCCCGCCAGCGCACGCGCTGGCAAGCCTTTCTGGGCAGCATGCCCGGCTTGCATTCCCTGGCGCAGCTGCATCCTTGCCTGCGCTTCAAGATTTACCGCCCTTACGCCTCGCGCCAACTGGGCTGCACGGATCGCCTGGCCTTGCTGGAAGGACATTATCGCTTCCTGTGGCAGGCGGGCGCGCGCGCGCTGGTCGAGCGCGCCGCGCGCCAGCCCGTGGTGCTGTCCGCGTTCGAAGGCAAGGATGCGGTGCTGTACCGCTTGCAGCTGACGGCTATCCACGACAGCCACCGCGAAGGCGAATTGTGCCTGCGCCTGACCCGCGATGGCCAGCCCTTCTACCTGGCCAGCTTCCTGTTCCTGCCGCGCGCCGATGGCGTGTCTTTGCAGCTGGGAGCGCTGCAAGGCTTGCGCTCCGAGGCGGGCAAGCTGGCGGTCAAGGAAGCCACGCGGGCGCTGCACGGTTGCCGTCCGAAAAACCTGATGGTCGCGGCCTTGCGCGATTTCGGCGATTTTTTTGCCTGCAATAACCTGTTTTTGATCAGCAATGACAACCGCATCGCCCTGAATGCGCGGCGCAGGCGCCATATCGCCGCCGATTACGACCTGGCGTGGCAGGAATTGCACGCCTTGCGCATGCGCGACGGCAATTATCACTTGCCCTGCGCGCCCTACCGGGCGCCGGACCTGGCCGACGTGCCGTCAAAGAAACGCGCCGATGCGCGCCGGCGCGGCGAATTGCTGCAATGCATGTCGGCCGACATGCGCGCCCAGCTGGCGGGTTTGCTGGAAGCGTCTGCGGCCGGTAATTTTCCACTATAGCAAGAATGACATAAAACTCAGACAACCTTCATGTAATCGGCCTATGCTCGGCATTCATCCCAGCCACTTTATCCGGGGGCTGGCGTGAACTTGCCTTTTCCATTGATCACCTGACAGGTTCCCATGATACCCACTTTCGCCCTCCTTCCCCTTTGCCTCGCCGGCACTGCTGCCCTGGCCGCGCCCGTGCTGGACGACGCCGTGCGCCAGCGCGCTGGAGAACTGACGCGCACGGGCATGCACGCCAGCATCGTCATCGCCGTGATCGACGGCAAGGACAGCGCCGTGTACGGCTTTGGCAGCGTGCATGCCGGCACGAACATCAAACCGGGCGCCGACACCGTCTACCAGATCGGTTCCGTCACCAAGACCATGACGGCCTTGCTGCTGGCCGACGCCATCGTCGAGGGCAAGGTGAAACTCGACCAGCCCGTAGCGACATTATTGCCAGGCTATACGGTGCCCGCCTTCGATGGCAAGACGATCAACCTGCTCGACCTGGCCACGCATTATTCCTCGCTGCCGCGCCTGCCCGACAACTTCGCGCCGAAAGACCCGGCCAATCCGTATGCCGATTACACGGAAGCAAAACAGCGGCAGTTTCTCGCCGTCTATCATCTGCCACGCGCGCCGGGCACGCAATTTGACTACTCGAACATCGGCTACGCCGTGCTGGGAACGGCCCTGGCCGCACAGGCCGGCAGCAGTTATGAAGCGCTGCTGCAAAAGCGCATCGCCGTGCCGCTGGGCATGCGCTCAACCTCGAACCAGCCCACGCACGGCATGCTGGCGCGCCTGGCACCCGGCCATTTGCTATCGGGCGAACCCACGCCGGCCTGGGACTTGAATGTGGTGGCGCCGGCCGGCGGCGTGTATTCGAGCGCGCGCGACATGGTTGCCTACCTGCAAGCGTATATGTTCAGGCCGCTGCGCCCATATGCGCTGGCGAACCAGCCGCAGCGGCCGCTGGCGCCGGACAGCGAGACGAAAATCGGCCTGGCCTGGCTGCTGGAACAGCAACAGGGACACAGCTACGCCTGGCACAGCGGCCAGACGGGCGGCTACGCCAGCTATGCGGCATTTACCACGGACGGCAAGCGGGGCGTGATGGTGCTGACCAACACGGCGCGCGATGTCGATGCGCTGGGCTTGTCCGCCTTGCTGCCGGGCACGCCCTTGCCGCCGCTGAAAAAGCCGCAAGCCGCCATCGAACTGCCGCGCGCAACATTGGCTGAATACGTGGCCGACTATGTGCTCGTGCATTCCCCGAGCGCAGAATTCACCTTGACGGTGACCTTGGGCAAGCAAGGGCTGGAAGCGGCCGGCACGGGTGTCGGCTCGGCGCCCCTGTTTGCCAGCGCGAAAGACCAGTTTTTCTTCCGCGTCATCGAGGCAGAACTGGCCTTTACACGCGATGCCGGAGGCAAGATCGCCGGCGCCGTACTCAAACAGGGTGGGCAGGACGTGGTCTTGCCGCGCAAGCAGTAGCGCTCAGGCGACCGGGTCTTGCATGAACTGCTCGACCCGGTCGACAAACGCTGCCTTGCTGCGTGTGCGAAATTCGCCCAGGAAGGCGTCGCTGCCCCGGACGACCTTGCCGTGGCGGTCGTATTCCACCTTGCCCATCTCCAGCACGAATTCGCCAGCGGGATCGTCTTCCGGCTCGAAGTGCGAGTTGAAGCAGTAACCGGTGTCGCGGCAGCTGCCCCACAGCAGCAGCGCGCTGCTGAACCATTGCATGGTGTCCGGACCCGGTTCCACCTCGAACAGGGTGTTGACGGTAATGTGCCAGCCGCCCGGTACGCGCAGCGGCTGCAAGGGATAAGGAAAGCGTGCTGGTTTCATGGGGACGATGGCGCGCGGCGCGCCCGGTAAAAGGTGAGGAACTCGGCAGCCGGCAGCGCTTTCGCGAACAGCCAGCCCTGGCCGAATTCGACCTTGCGGTCGCGCAAATAGTCGGCTTGCTGCTGCGTTTCGATGCCCTCGGCCACGATCAGCATGTTCAAGGTGCGGGCCATGTCGATGATGTGCGGCGTGACGCTGCTGGTGGCCGCGTCCGTGCCGATGGTGTCGACGAATGATTTATCGATTTTCAGGGCGTCTAGCGGCAGGTTTTGCAGGCTGGAGAGGCTGGAATAGCCCGTGCCGAAGTCGTCGATGGCCACCGCATGGCCGCGCGCCCTGGCCTTTTCGATGGTGGCGCGGGCCGCTTCCACGTTGATGAAGCCCCGCTCCGTCGCTTCCAGCCAGATCTGCTGCGCCTCGATGCCGGTGCCGGCCAGCGCACGTTCCAGCACGTCGAGCACCCGGCCCGTTTCAATGTCGCTGGCGCACAGGTTGATGGCGATGTGCAGTTCGCGGTCAGCCAGCAGCGCGGCGCGCATGTCGGAGATGACGCAATCGATGACCTGGTCGGTGATGGGCAAGATGAGGTCGCTGTCCTCGGCCACGGGGATGAACAGGTCGGGCCGTATCATGCTGCCGTCGGGACGGCGCCAGCGTATCAGCGCCTCGGCGCCCACGCACACGCCCGTGTCGAGCGCGATGATCGGCTGATAATGAACAAAGAATTCGCGCCGCTCGATGGCGATCTTGAGTTCGCCCATCAGGGACAAACGGCGGCGCGACAGCCAGATGACGATGCCGACGATGAAGGCGGCCATCAGCAAGCCCAGCGGCAATAGCAGCAGCTGTTCGCGCCGCAGCCTGTCGTTGAGCTTGCTACGCGGCTCGATCATCACGGCCGTCAAGCCATCGCGGTACAGCATTGCATGGATGCTGCCGTCGTGCGCGGCGCCGTCCGCCGCTCGCTGGCCGGCGAGCAGGGCCTGTACTTGCGCCGGATCGGGATGGTGCAAGGTGTCGAGCACGCCTTCCTTGCCGATGGCCACGGCCATCTGGATATCGCTGTCGACGATGACGTCGGAAAAGCGCACGGGATCGATCAGCACCTTGTAGGCGCGGTACGACAGCCCCACCATGCGCTTGCCGCCGCTGACGATGGGGCGCAGGTCGAATCCGAGGCCCATGCCGTTGGCCAGGGTGAAGTCGGCGGGCGTGACGGCGATGCGCCCTGCCTCGATGCCTGTCGACGTGCACTTGAGTAAGCCATTTTCGACATAGCCGATATCGTCGATGCTGCGCGTGGTCATGGTGATGCGGCGCAGCTGCAGGACATGCGCTTCCGAGCACGGTGCCAGCTCCAGCACATCGGCGCTGCGCAAGGCGGCGCTGGCCGAGGCGATGGAACGGTGGGCGCGCTCGAGCGCGTAGCCGGCGAGCAGGCGCAGGCGTTCCTGCTCGCCTTGCTCGGCGCGCACGGACGACAGGTAAAAGGCCAGGCTGAGGGGGGCGGCCACGCCGATGACGGCGACCAGCACGCTGGTGACGATAATGCGTTTTCTGCGCATGGGATTACCTGCGGTAGTTATATGAATGCCATGTATTTCTTGATGGCATCATATTACAAGCAGAGGCCGTGTACTTAAATATTGCTGAACAGTTACACTTTTCCCGCTTTTTGCACCGGCCGCGCCAGCACGAAGACCAGCGCCGCCACCACGGCCGCGAGGCCGCCAGCCAGGTACAGCACGCTGGCAAAGCCGTCGATGAAGGCGTGCCGCGCCGCTTCCTGCGCCACGGCCTGCATGGCGGGCGGCAGCTGGCCGAAGGCCTCGGCCGCGTTGCCGGCGACGATGCGCCCGATCATCTCGGGCGAAGCCTTCAAGCCATGCAGCCACGCCAGCTTGTCGAACGAAGCCGCCGTGCGCATGGCCAGCACGGCGCCCAGCGCGCCCACGGCCAGCACGATGCCGACGAAGCGCGTGGTGGTGCTGATGCCGGAACCCATGCCCGTGCGCTCGCGGGGAATGCAGGCGAGGATGGCCTTTTGCGTGGTGCCGTTGAGCAAGCCCGCGCCCGCCCCCGTGACCACCATGCCGGCCGCCACCCAGCCATATTGCAGGCTGGCGGCGGCGAGCGCCGTGGCAACGTTGCCCACGGCGACGATCAGCAAGCCCGTCACCAAAATGCCGCGGTCATCCAGAACCCGCATGGCGCGTGGCGCCAGGCGCGACAGCAGCACCATGGCGACGGCAAACGGCAGCATGGCGCAGCCGGCCAGCACGGCGGAAAAGCCGAAGGCGTTCTGCAGGTACAGCGGCAGGAACGTCATCATCACTTGCGCGGCGATGGCGTAGCCAAACATGCCCAGCACGGCGCCGACGAAGACGCGCCGACCGAACAGGCTCAAATCGACCATCGGCGCGCGCTGGCGCCGTTCCACCAGCACGAAGACAAACAGCAGCGCCGCGCCCGCCAGAAAGCGCAGCATGGTGGCGCGGCTGGACCAGAGCGCCACGCTGGCGTCGATCAAGCCCCAGATGATGCAGAACAGGCCAGCGGAAAACAGCAGCGCCCCCAGCGGGTCGAAGCTGGCGTTGGAGGCATCCTTCGACTCATCCACATGCTTGCTTACCAGCCACATCAAGATGGCGACGACGGGCAGGTTCAGATAGAAAATCCAGCGCCAGTTGATGGCGCTCGTGATCAGGCCGCCCAGCAGCGGGGCCACCGTCATGGCCACGCCCATGGCCGCGCCCCACACGGACCAGGCGCGCGCCCTCTCCTTTTCCGCATGAAACGTGTGGCCGATGACGGCCAGCGCGGAGGTCAGCAGCAGCGCGGCGCCCAGGCCCTTGATGGCGCGCGCCACGTTGAGCACGAACGGCGTCCACGCCAGGCCGCACAGCAGGGAGGCCAGCGCGAACACGGCCAGGCCATACAGCATGACCTTGCGCCGTCCCAGGCGGTCGGCGATGCTGCCGGCCGGCAGCAAAAACGAGGCGAACGCCAGCATGTAGGCGCTGACCACCCATTCCACGTCGACGAAGCTGGCGTTGAGCGAGCGGGCGATCGAGGGCAGCGAGACGGCCACCACGTTGGTATCGAGCATGATCAGCGCGCACACGCCCGAGCAGGTGTATAAGGTCCAGTTGGTATTTTTCATGCCTGTATTTTAAGCAGGCTTGTATTATTTCTTGTTATAAGACGAGCGCCTTATAATTCACCCATGGTGAATACAGACAAGGACATGGAATTGCGGCATTTCCGCTGCGTGCTGGCCGTCGCGCACAGCCTGCACTTCGCGCGGGCGGCTGCGGAACTGGGCATTTCGCCGCCCGCGCTGACCAAGCAGGTGCAGGAAACGGAAAGCTTGCTGGGCACGCGGCTGTTCCAGCGCAGCAAGCGCGCCGTGTCGCTGACGGCCGCCGGAGAATTGTTCGTCATCGAGGCCGCGCGCGCGCTGGCGCAGCTGGCGCAGGCGCAGGACGTGGCGCGCCGGGCGGGACGGGGCGAGCTGGGACGGCTGGAAATCGGCTACGTGGCTTCGGCTGCGTATTCCGGCGTGCTGCAAAGCCAGTTTGCCCGCTTCCGCGCCAGCCATCCCGGCATTCACATCGGTGCGCGCGAATACGCGATGGATGCCCTGCCCGGCTTGCTGGACCAGGGCCGCGTGGACCTGGCCTTCGTGCGCCCGCCCCTGCACTTGCCGGACGGACTGGACAGCGTGGTGTTGCTACGCGACCGCTTCGTGCTGGCCGTGCAGGCCGACAGCCCGCTCGCCCGTCTCGGCCTGGCGGGGCCGGCCGCGCTGGCGCAGCAGGCGTTCATCGTGCCGGAACAGGAATTGGGAACATTGGAGGTGAGCCGGCGCGGCGGTTTTGCGGCGCAGGTGGTGTCGCGCCCGGGCAGCCTGGTGGCCGTGCTGACGGAAGTGTCGCTGGGCGTGGGCTGCGCCATCGTGCCCCACTCCGTGATGGCCAGCGTGCAATTGCCCGGCGTGGTATTCCGCGAGCTGGCCACGCCGCAGATCAGCTCGGAAATCGCCGTGGCCTTCCGCCGCCATGAACAGGCGCCCGCCGCGCGCGCCTTCATTGCCCAGCTGCGCGCTGTAGCGCTGGCTTGACCTCAGTTCTTCAATACCGCCACGGCGTAGGTGCAAGCGGTCGCCGTTTCATTCTTGAACACGCAGTCGGCCGGCGGACCCAGCTCCAGACAGTCGCCCTCGTCCAACACGTGGCGCGTATCGCCTTCGATGAAGACCAGGCTGCCGCTGAGTGACCAGATCAGCTGGCGCCGCGACACATAGGCGGCGGCCGGCATGGCCACCACGGCGCCGGGAGGCAAGCTGATATGCACGAGGTCGAGCGGCATGTCGGACGCGGGCGACACGTGGCGCCGCACATAGCCGCTCTGCGGGTCGACCCACACGGGCTGCTCAAGCTTGCGCAGCAAGCGCCCTGCGCGCATTTCCGCGCGGGCGATCAGTTCGGACATGCTGAGGTCGAAGGCGCCCGATAGCCGCGCCAGCAAGGTGGCCGTGGGGCTGCAATCGCCCCGCTCCACCTTGTGCACCATCGCGCGCGACACGCCCGAGCGGGCCGCCAGGTCCGTCAGCGACCAGCCCAGGTTTTCCCGTTCGAGGCGCACCCTGGCGCCGATGCGCTGGTTCAATTCGTCTGGTTTAGTGGACATATATTAGCTTCCATTCGGATTCTATTGGACAAGGCGTGGGCGGCAATCTATGATTTGTCCATTATAGTAGACGACCAGCAAGGAGAACAACATGCACATACGTGATGCCCGGATGGGCGACATTGAAGGAATCACGGCCATCTACAACGATGCCGTCAGCCATACCCTGGCCATCTGGAATGAACGGACGGTCGATGCGGCCAACCGCACCGCCTGGCTGGCCGACCGCCAGCAGGCTGGCTATCCGGTGCTGGTCGCAATCGATGCGCAGCAGAATGTGGCCGGCTACGCCTCGTTCGGCGACTGGCGCCCGTTCGAGGGTTTTCGGCATACGGTCGAGCATTCCGTGTATGTGCGCGCGGACAGTCGCGGCGCGGGCATCGGCAAGGCCTTGATGGAGGAATTGATCGTGCGCGCGCGCGGCCTGGGCAAGCACGTCATGGTGGCGGGCATCGAAGCGGGCAATGCCGCCTCGATCGCCCTGCACAAGCAGCTGGGCTTCGAGGAAGTGGGATTGATGCGGCAGGTAGGTACCAAGTTCGGCGCCTGGCTGGACCTGGCGTTTTTGCAGCTGCAACTCGATGCGCGCAGCGATCCGGACGGCATTGCGCCGCCCGGCTAAGGTCAGGCAGGCATCAGGGATCGATCTCCGGTGGTGGCCGGCGCAGCGCCATATGTTCCCACACGGCCACCAGAACCAGCACGCAGCTGGTGATGCAAGCCAGGATCAAAGGTGAATACAGGCGGCCGTAGGCCATCGGGATCAGCGCCAGGATGAGCAAGATGCCCAGCAGATGCGACAGCGGCGGCGTGGCACGGTCATTGCTGACCCATTTGAACAGCGCATTGCCCAGCAGATACAGGATCGGCCCGCCCAGCAAGGCGCTGATGCCGGCAAAACTTGCTTCATCCGGATGCACCAGGGCCAGCTCGTCGGCCACGGCGGAAACGATCACGCCGCCCACGATCAGCAGGTGGATATACGTATAAGCCTTGCGGGCGATGCGGCCCGGGTCCTTCGAATGGGCGATGCGGTGGTGGCCGGCCTCGGCGCCAGTGTCGAAATAAATCCACCACATGGCGATGCTGCCGACCAGTGCTGACAGGAAACCGAGCCAGTTGGCGCCCGTCCATTCCAGCCCCGCGAAGGTGGCGCCCGTCACCAGCAGGGATTCACCGAGCGCGATGATGACGAACAGGGCGCAGCGCTCAGCCATGTGGCCGCCATCGACATCCCAGTCGGCTATCGTCGAGCGGCCCAGGCCCGGCAAGCTGAACTGCATCCATGGACCGGCCAGGTCGATCAGCAGGGCCGCGCCCCACCAGAAGATGCGCTGCTCGGGCGACGCGACGCCGCCGGCGATCCAGAAGATGCCGGACAGGACGGCCCAGAGGGCGATGCGCTGGAAATTGCGGCGGCGCGCCACGGTGTCGTTGCGCACGGCCCACCAGGCAAACAGGGGACGCCCCACCTGCATGGCGACATACGCGCCCGCGAACGCCAGGCCGCGCGTGCCGAACGCCTCGGGGATCGAAGCCGACATGATCAGGCCGCCCAGCATCAGGGCAAACAGGCTGATGCGCACGGGAATGCGCTCGGGGTCGAGCCAGTTGGTGATCCACGAGGTAAATATCCACACCCACCAGACGGCCATCAGCAACAAGCCCGTCTGCAGCCAACCCATGGCGCTCAGGTGCGCCAGCAAGCCATGCGACAGTTGCGTGACCGCAAACACAAACACCAGGTCGAAGAACAGCTCGATCATGCCCACCTTGCCGCTGTCCTGCCCGCCGCGCGTGCGCAGCAGCGATTTTGTCAATTCCATAGCTACTCTTTCATTCATGCTTGATTAAAACGGTTCATTCCGGCCGTTATGACCTTATTGGCGTCAACTTATTGGCGTCAACAAAGGCAAGCCGGCGAAGTGCGCGGCCAGATTATCGACCACCAGTTGCCCCATCGCATGGCGGGTTTCCACGGTCAGGCTGCCCACGTGGGGCGTCAGCACCACGTTCGGCAAGGCGCGCAAGGCGGCTGGCACGCGCGGTTCGTCCACAAACACGTCGAGGCCGGCCGCGCCGAGGTGGCCATCTTGCAAGGCGGCGATCAGGGCCACTTCATCGATGAGGGCGCCACGGGCGATATTGATCAGGGTGCCTTGCGGACCGAGCGCGTCGAGCACGCTGCGGTCGATGATCTTGCGCGTGGCAGGCGTGCCCGGCGCGCAGACGATCAGGTAGTCGCTGTCCTGCGCCAGGGCCAGTAGGGAGTCCGCGCGCGGCACGCTGGTGCCGGCAATGGCGCGCGGCTGGAAGTAGCGCACCTGGACGCCGAAAGCGGCCAGGCGCAGCGCGATGGCTTGGCCGATCTGGCCGAAACCGAAGATGCCGGCCGTCTTGCCACGCAGGCTGGAGGCAGGAGCGATGGCCTCGCGCCGTTCCCAGCCTCCTTCGCGCACGAAACGGTCGAGTGCCACGATATGCCGCGCACTGGCCAACAGCAAGGCCAGCGCCACGTCGGCCACGTCATCGGTCAGCACGTTCGGCGTGGTGGTGACGGCGATGCCGCGCGCGCGGGCAAGGTCGAGCGCCACGCCGTCGAGGCCCACGCCATTCACGGCGACGATTTCCAGCGCGGGCAGCAAGCCCATATCGGTGGCGTTCAAGCCCAGCGCGCCCGTCGTGACAACGGCGCGGATGGACGGCGCCCGCTCGGCCAGCCATGCGTGGAGTTCATCCGCCGGCACTTGCCAGGCGTGATGGCAGGTGTATTGCTGCTCCAGCTGCGCGTTGACGGCCGCCGAAGGGCTGGGGGCGAGAATGAGGAGTTCGGGTGGCATGGGCGTCCTGGGTCGTGTCACATGAATTGCAGACGCAACTTAGCATATTTGACGCCCTGCAGGGGATGACTGCCCCGCAATCGCCATGAAAACCCTGTGCCGAATGCGGTCTTTAGCCCGGGCAAGGCACGCGTTTGACCTTGCCGCCCATCCTGGATGGGTCGGCGCCCGCGCCCGGGTTTGCATCCATGCCATAGCACGTGGCGCTGCCGGCGCTGACGACGCGCGTGGCGGGGCGGCCATCGGCCGTGAGGAATTCTTCCACGCGGATGACGGGGCCGCCGCGCCAGGCGGAAGCGACCAGCTTCTGGAAGCCGCTTTCGCTCTTCAGGTTGGCTGCGGCCAGCCACGGCTGGTCTTGCTTCAGTTCGCCACGCAGGGCCTTGTCGGCGGCGCCCGCAGCCAGACGGGCGCGCGTGCGCAAGTCTGCGCCAGGCGGCGCCGTGTCGGGCGCGGCGGGAATTTCCTGGGCGGGTACGGTAATGGTTTGTGCCGTCACGGCAGGCATGTCAGGGACGGCGGGCGCCGCACTGGCACGCGTGCGCGGCATGGGAACCGACAGCGGCAGCGGCAAGGCCATCGGTGGCGTCTGCGGCAGCGGCCGGGGCGGCAGCAAGGTCATGAAAGCCACTTCCGTGTATTGCTTGAGTTGCGGCGCCGGCAGCAGCAAGAAATACAGGCCCAGCACGTGCATGGCCAGGATCAGCACGACAGCCGCGCTTCTCAAGCTCAAGCCCCGCCGTATGCGCATGCGCAGGGAAGCGGACTGTAGATGGCGGAGCAATGGCATGCAGTTTCCTGTGAGCGCCGGGCGCGATGGCCCATTCTAGCGAAACTGAGCAATAAGCATTAATAAATCCGCAAGGTATCGTGTGGCGCGCCTTTTTCCGCCAGATTCCAGTGCCTGACGCGCCAAGTGTTGCGCAAATGACGACTTTTTTTCAACATTCTCACACTTTCCCACGCATCGCGCCACGCTGGAATATAATGATAATCATTCTCATTAATATCCAGATAACTCCATGCGCACTTTCCGCCTCGCCCCTACCCCGTTCGCCCTGGCCGCCTTCCTGCTGGCCAGCAGCACCGCCCATGCCCAAACCACGCCGGCCGGCGACGCGCAAACCATGCCGACAGTGGTCGTGAACGCCTCCGCCGATGCCTCGGCGGAAGGTTTGTCGAAGGGGTATGCGGGCGGCCAGGTGGCGCGCGGCGGGCGCATGGGCATTCTAGGCGCCGTGGACATGATGGACTCGCCATTCGGCAGCACCAGTTATACGCAGCAATTCATTGCCGATCAGCAAGCGCGCAGCGTGGGCGACTTGCTGCAAAGCGATCCGGCGGTGCGCATGTCGCGCGGCTATGGTAATTTCCAGGAAGTGTATGTGATCCGCGGCTTCGCCCTCGATTCCGATGACGTGGCGTATAACGGCCTGTACGGCGTGCTGCCCCGTCAATATGTGTCGCCGGAACTGCTCGAGCGAGTGGAAGTGTTCCGTGGCGCCAGCGCCTTCCTGAACGGCGCTGCGCCGGGCGGCAGCGGCATCGGCGGCGCCATCAACCTGATGCCCAAGCGCGCCGGCAACACGCCGCTGACGGAATTGACGTTGGGCGTGGAATCGGGCGGCCACGCCTATGCGGCCATCGACGTGGCGCGCCGCTTCGGCGAGAACCAGGAATTCGGCGTGCGCGTGAACGCCGCCAAGCGCCAGGGCGAGACCGGTATCAAGCGTGAAGACCATGACGTGGGCATGTTCTCGGTCGGCCTCGATTATCGCGGCCGCGGCTATCGTTTGTCGGCCGATGCCGGCTACCAGAATTTCGATTTGACGGCGCCGCGCCCTTCCGTCAACACCGGCAGCCTGACGGCCTTACCAGGCGCGCCCGATGCCTCGAAGAACTTTGCCCAGCCGTGGAGCTATTCGAAGGAACACGATGTGTTCGGCACGGCACGCGCCGAAGTGGACCTTGCCAAGGATGTGCTGGCCTGGGCCGCGTTCGGCAGCCGCTCGACCAAGGAAGCCAACAGTCTGGCCGAGCCGAAACTGACCTCGCTTAATGGCGACGCGAGCGTGTACCGCTTCGACAATGCCCGCAAGCAGGAAATCCGCACGGGGGAACTGGGCATTCGCGGCAAGCTCGTTACGGGCGCCGTCAAGCATACCTTGGTGGCCAGCTGGTCCGGGCACTGGAATGAAGCGAAGAATGCGTATGCGATCAGCGACTACGTGGGCTTGCCGACGAATATCTACCATCCGCTGGACATGGCCATGCCGCCCACGCTGCCCGCGAACTCGGGCGGCGTGATGAGCGACCCGCGCCTGACGCAAAAAACCATCCTCAGCAGCTACGCCGTGGCCGATACCATGGCCTTCCTCGACGACAAGCTGCTGTTGACCGTGGGCCTGCGCCGCCAGCAGATCCGCGACGCGGCGTATGCCTACGGTACGGCCGTGCAGTATTCCAGCTATGACAAGAGCGCCACGACGCCCGTGGCCGGCATCGTCTACAAGGCCAGCAAGAACGTGTCGCTGTACGCTAACTACATCGAGGCGCTGGTGAAGGGTCCCGTTGCCAGCGGCACCTACTTTGATGGCAAGAACGACCTGCCGTTGAGCAACAAGGGCGAAGTATTCTCGCCATACAAGTCCAAGCAGAAGGAAATCGGCATCAAGTATGACGGCGGCAGGCTGGGCATGAGCGCCGCCCTGTTCTCGACGGCCAAGCCTTTGCCGGCCGTGGTCGGTTCGCGCGCCACTCTGTCGGGCGAACAGCGCAACGAGGGCCTGGAATTGTCCGTCTTCGGCACGCCAATGGCAGGCGTGCGCCTGCTGGGCGGCCTCACCTGGCTCGATACGGAACAGCGCAAGACGGACAAGCCGACCAACAATGGCAAGGATGCCATCGGCGCGCCAAAAACACAGCTCAGCGTGGGCGGCGAATGGGATGTGCCCGGCGCGCCTGGCCTGTCGCTGAACGCCCGTACCGTCTACACCTCGACGCAGTATGCGGATCTGACCAACAGCAAGCAATTGCCATCCTGGACCCGCATCGATATCGGCGCGCGCTACCTGACGCAGGTGGCGGGCCATGACGTGACCTTGCGGGCGCGCATCGACAACGTAGCCGACCGCAGCTATTGGGCATCGGCTGTCTCTTCGTTCGACGCCGGCAGCCTGGTGCTGGCCGCGCCGCGCACCTTCGTCGTGTCGGGCAGCGTGGCGTTCTAAACAGATCGCCGCCAGTGTCATCACGAAAGCTGCGCTCCCGGGGCAGCTTCGCGTGTGCGCCTGTGCCGGCACGCCCGCTTCGGCGACAATGCCCGCATGAAACGACTCCCTGCCCTGCTGCTCTTGCTCAGCCTATCCCTGCCCGCTGCTGCCCAAAAGCAAGCCGCCTGCCCCTACGCCGCCTGGAAAAGCGGTTTCAAGGGCGATGCGCGGGCGCAAGCCACGTGCCTGCTGCGTCCCGTGAAATTGTATGCGCGCCTGGGCGACAGCACGCCGCTACCGGATTTTCTTGCCACCCACATCGGCCAGCGCACGGGCATCGCCCCGGCCCGTCTGCGCGCCTGGCTGGCTGACCAAGGCATCGTCGAAGCCGACGTGGGCGGCGCTGTCGATGCGCCCCTGTCGCGCGCCGTGGGCCGGCTGGCGGCGCCGATGGCCCGGTACTTCGTGATCCACGACACCAGTTACCCGAATTTCCTGGCGGAATCCATTCCCGGCCACATCAACGACGCCAGCTGGGATTTCAACGATTTCAATCTACGTAACCCAGCGCTGGGCGGCGGTCCGAAAGGCCATGTGTATGTGAACCGCCTGGGCAATTCCTTGGCCGTGCGGGACTTTGGCACGCCCGGCTACGCCAGCAAGCTGGAAAAGGACAAGCCTTCGCTGACGGGCCTGTTCCTGCACGTGGAACTGGTGCAGCCGCGCAACTCCGTACCGGGCGGCGGCAAAGGCAACGACGGCCTGGCGCCCGATCCGGGCTTTACGCCCGCGCAATACGACCGGCTGGCCCTGCTGTACATCGCCGCCAGCGTGCGCAAGGGCACGTGGCTGATTCCTGCCTTCCACGCCGTGCTCGATACGGGCTTTGCGAACGGTCATGATGATCCACAGAACTTTTCCCTGGACCAGTGGTCAGCCTCGCTTTCGCGTCTGCATGCAGCCTTGCGGCAGCCCGATACTGAACAATAATGCCGTTTCCCTGGCGGCGGATTCGGTGCATACTATTGAGAGCATAGCCATTCCTGTCAGGGAGTTCAGGTGAATATTGCCACGGATCATCAGGAGGATCGTCACGCAGGCGCACGCCATCCATTGCCGCGCGCGCAGCGCCTCTTCGCCATGCGCGATGCCGTCCTCAGCGCCTGGGAACAGCGCGTGCGCGCCAGCGTGCGCGGCGCGGACCAGTTGCTCACGCCCGTCCTCACCAATACCCTGCCGGCCTTTTTCGATAACTTGGCCGAGGCGCTGACCCCGGGCCATCCGCGCGAAAACGCCGCCAGCAACAGCAACGTGCCCGCCGTGCATGGCAATGAACGGGCGCGCATGACCAATTACGGGCCGGAACAGGTGATCCAGGAATACCAGATCTTCCGCGACAGCTTTGTCGCCGTCGCGCAGGAGTCCGGCATCAGCCTGCGCAGCAAGGATTGGCATGTGCTCAACGCATCGATCGATGCGGGCATCCGCGAATCGATACGCGAATTTACCAGCATGCACGAAGGCTTCCAGCGCCGCATCGCGGCCGGCCTGTCGCACGACATGCGCAATCCCCTGGCCGTCATCAGCACCAGCGCCCAGTTGCTGCTCAGGGCAGCGGACCCGGAACGGGTGGTATTGCTGGCGCACAAGATTGCCGAGCACAGCAAACGGCTCGACAGCATGATCGAGGACTTGCTCGATAGCCTCAGCTACCACCGGGGCCAGCGGCTGCCGCTGGCCCTGAGCCACTTCGACGTGCTGACCCTGGTGCACACCGTGGCAAGCCAGGTCAACCTGCAGCGGCCCGGAAAATGCCAGGTCAGCGGGCAATCCGTCATCGGCTGGTGGTGCGAGAATTCGCTGCGGCGCGCACTGGAAAACCTGCTCGGCAACGCCATCAAGTATGGCGACGACGCCCCAGTCAGCGTGCACGTGGAAGCGGCCCACGAGCGCCTGATCATCACCGTCCACAATAGCGGCCACGCCATCGCGCCAGAACAGGCCGAACGCATCTTCGACTACCTGCGCCGCGAAAACGACAGCCCCGCGCCAGGCTGGGGCATCGGCCTGCCTTTCGTGCAAAACGTGGCTGAGAGCCACGGCGGCAGCATCGCCGTCGACAGCGCACCCGAAACGGGCACCAGCTTCATCTTTGACGTGCCCGTCGACTGCCGTCCCTTCGTCCAGCCCGGCGACGTCCCCAAGAGTGACAACTAGCGCACCGAATTGGTGCGAGTGGCGGCGCGACGCCACAAAAGTGGTCATATTTGCACCTGTTCACGCCCGCCCTGTTGGCACGCTTCCTGCTGAGCTATACATAGACACGGCTCAAGGGAAATCACAACATGGCAAATTTTTTCAATGAAATGACTGCAGATGACGTGGGGACGGACAGCAAGGTACGTGAACACTATCGTGAATTCAGCCGCTGGCTGGAGCAGCAATCGCCCGAGACCATCGCCCGCAAACGGGCCGAAGCCGACCTGACGTTCCGCCGCGTCGGCATCACGTTCGCCGTGTATGGCGACGATGCCGGCACGGAACGCCTGATTCCGTTCGACACCATCCCGCGCATCATTCCCGCCGCCGAATGGGCGCAGATGCAGACGGGCCTGGTGCAGCGCGTGCAAGCCTTGAACATGTTCATCCATGATATTTATCATGAGCAAAACATCATCAAGGCGGGTATCATTCCTGCCGAGCAAATCTACAAGAATGCCCAGTATCGCCCGGAAATGCAGGGCATTTCCGTCGCCTCCGACATTTATGCACACATCGCCGGTGTCGACATCGTGCGCGCGGGCCAGGGCGAATTCTATGTGCTGGAAGACAATCTGCGGGTGCCATCCGGCGTGTCCTACATGCTGGAAGACCGCAAGATGATGATGCGGCTGTTCCCGGAACTGTTCGCCCGAAACCGCATCGCCCCCGTCGACCATTACCCGGACATGCTGCTCGATAACCTGCGCTCCGTCGCACCGATGGGCGTGGACGACCCCACGGTCGTCGTCATGACGCCCGGCATGTACAACTCCGCCTACTTCGAGCACGCGTTCCTGGCCCAGCAAATGGGCGTGGAACTGGTCGAGGGCAAGGATCTGTTTGTCAACGATAATTCCGTGTACATGCGCACCACGCGCGGCCCCAAGCGCGTCGATGTCATTTACCGCCGGGTGGACGACGATTTCCTCGACCCGCTGGCCTTCCGCTCCGATTCCTCGCTGGGTGTGCCGGGCTTGCTGTCCGTGTATCGCGCGGGAAGAGTGACGTTGGCGAACGCCATCGGCACGGGCGTGGCCGACGACAAGTCGATCTACCCGTTCGTGCCCGACATGATCAGGTTCTACCTGTCGCAGGAGCCGATTCTCAACAACGTGCCTACTTACCAGTGCCGCAAGAGCGCCGATTTGTCCTACGTGCTGGCCAACCTGGCGAAACTGGTCGTCAAGGAAGTGCATGGCGCGGGCGGCTACGGCATGCTGGTGGGGCCGGCCTCGAGCGCCGCGCAGATCGAGGACTTCCGCCAGCGCCTGCTGGCCAACCCGGGCGGCTACATCGCCCAGCCGACACTCGCCCTGTCCGCCTGCCCCACGTATGTGGACGCCGGCATCGCGCCGCGCCACATCGATTTACGTCCGTTCGTGCTGTCGGGCAAGACGATTTCCATGGTGCCGGGCGGCCTGACCCGCGTGGCCCTCGGTGAAGGCTCGCTGGTCGTCAATTCCTCGCAAGGGGGCGGCACCAAGGATACCTGGGTACTGGAAGCCACATCCGCTTTTGCAGGAGAGAAAACATGCTGAGCCGCACTGCCGATCATTTGTTCTGGATGGCCCGCTACACGGAGCGGGCGGAAAACACGGCGCGCATGCTCGACGTCAACATGCAGACCTCGATGCTGCCCCAGTCCGAGCAGGATGCGGAACAGGGTTGGCGCGCCACCCTGGGCATTTCCGAGCTGCAAAGCGCGTACGACCATAAATATGGCCGCTTCCACACGCGCGACGTGCTCGATTTCATGGTGCGCGACCCGAACAACCCCTCGTCCATCCTGGCCTGCCTGACGGGCGCGCGCGAAAACGCCCGCGCCGTGCGCGGTACCCTGACGACGGAAGTGTGGGAAATTCAGAACGCCACCTGGCTCGACATGCAGAAGCGCCTGAAAAGCAATCTGCTGGAAACGGACCCCAGCGCCTTCTTCGAATGGGTCAAGTACCGCTCGCATCTGTCGCGCGGCGTGACCCTGGGCACCATGCTCAAGGATGAAGCGATCCACTTCATTCGCCTGGGCACCTTCCTGGAGCGGGCCGACAACACGGCGCGTATCCTCGACGTGAAGTTCCACGGCGCGCGCGACACGTCGAAAGACATCGCCCAGCGCGACTTTTATTACTGGGCGGCCCTGTTGCGTTCCGTTTCCGGCTTTGAAATCTACCGCAAGGTCTACCGCGACGTGATCACCCCGGAACGGGTGGCGGAACTGCTGATGCTGCGCGGCGACATGCCGCGCTCCCTGCTTGCCTGCATGGATGATGTGGTGGAAAATCTCAAGCATATCCGCAACGATGTGTCTGCCGATACGGAACGGTTTGCGGGCAAGCTGCACGCGGAACTGAAATTCGGCCATATCGACGACATCATGAAGGCTGGCTTGCACCACACATTGACGCAGTTTCTGGAAAACATCAATGACCTGGGCAACCGGGTCAGCCGCGATTTCCTCGTTCCCTTGGCGGCCTGATGCAACTCACCATCCGCCACGAAACCCATTACGCCTACAGTGCGCCGCTGGCCTACACCATCCAGCAGTTGCACCTGACGCCGCGTATCGAGCCGCAGCAGCGCGCCCTGTCCTGGCAAATCACGACGCCGGGCCGGTGCCACGCCTACACGGATGCCTACGGCAATCTGTCGCACATGCTGACGATCAGCGGCAGCCACCAGTCGCTCAGCCTGGTGGCGCACGGCGTGGTGGAAACCATCTACCCGCACAAGGGACGGCTGAACCTGATCGATACCTTGTCGCCGCTGCTGTTTACCATGCCGACGCCCCTGACACAGGCCAATCCCGCCATCGTCGACCTGGCGGCCGCCAGCCTGCCCGACCAGCGCGTGACGGCGGGCACCGGTCACTTGCTGCGCCTGGCCGAGCATATCGTCGGCAAGGTGGCGTATGAAAGCGGCGCCACCATGGTCACGACCACGGCCGGCGACGCGCTGGCGCTGGGGCGCGGCGTGTGCCAGGACCACGCCCATCTGTTCCTGGCCTGTTGCCACGCCTGGGGCATCCCGGCGCGCTATGTGTCCGGCTATATCGATCCGGGCACGACGGGCCACGCGGCCAGCCATGCCTGGGTCGATGCCTGGACGCAAGACCCGGATTTCGCGGGCTGGGTCAGCATCGACGTCACGCATGCGCGGCTGATGACGGATGCGTATTGCCGCCTGGCCATCGGGCGCGACTACGATTCGGCGGCGCCCGTGCGCGGCGTGCGCCAGGGTGGCGGCACGGAAACGTTAAGAGTCGATGTCCAGATCGTGCCCGTATAGTGGCAAGAATGAGGCTGGCCGGGCCTTGCCAGCAGGTGGCACGGGCCCGGCTGGTGTAGAATGCACCCCCTTTTGACTTGATTTAAGACGATGACTTATTGCATAGGCATGCGCCTCAACGAAGGCCTGGTCTTCCTGTCCGACTCCCGCACCAACGCCGGCGTGGACCAGGTGGGCACCTTTCGCAAGATGAGCGTGTTCGAGAACCCGGGCGACCGTATGCTGGTGCTGATGACGGCCGGCAATTTGTCGATCTCGCAGGCGATCCGCCAGATCGTTTCCGAACACGTCGATGCGGATGGACGCAGCATCTGGAACGTGGCCAGCATGTACGATGCGGCGCGCATCGTGGGCGAAGCCGTGCGCACCGTGCACCTGCGCGAAGCGAAGGCCCTGGCCGAGTGCGGCATCGATTTCAATGTCAGCATCATCCTGGGCGGCCAGATAGGCGCCGAGCGCTGCCGTTTGTTCCAGGTGTATTCGGCCGGCAATTTCATCGAATCGCACGATGAAAACACGTATTTCCAGATCGGCGAAGCGAAATACGGCAAGCCCATCATCGACAGGGTCATCAATCCGTTCACGCGCCTGGACGAAGCGGCCAAGTGCGCGCTCATTTCCATGGATTCGACCTTGCGTTCGAACATTTCCGTCGGCTTGCCGCTCGATTTGCTCGTCTACGAGACGGGCAGCCTGGCCGTCACGCGCTTCGTCACCATCGATGAAAAGAACCAATATTTCCGCATGATCCGCGACACCTGGGGCGAGCAATTGAAACAGGTGTTCGAGGGCATCGTCGATCCCGTGTGGAACGCCACGCCGGAAACCACGACCAACGTGTTATCGTCGGCCAACATGCACAGCAAGCCCGTGCGCGTGGCCATTCCCGAGCACGTGAGCCGCGGCGGCGTGACCGTGGCGCCCTTGCAATCGCTGGCGCAGCAGTTCAGCGACGACAAGCAGCATTGACCGGTGACGCCACTGCTGCGCAAGACGCTGGACAAGTCGCTTTGCGCGTGCTCTTATGGCGATGGATTGACATTCGATCCATATTGAACGAAAGGCAGCTTGCGCATGGACTTGATCACTTCCGCTGTGGTGGCGGCCATCGGGCATGGCGCGACCGGCCACGTGCCCGAGGCCGTCGCCAGCCACTATCAACGCCTCAAGCAGGCCATCGCCAAGTTCGATAGCGCCGCCGCCATCCTGGCCGCCATCGCCGCGCTGGAAGCTGACCCTGCCAATGCCCGCCTGCAACTGGCCCTGTCGGCCGCCCTGTCCAGCGCGAAAGTGCCCGATGACATGGAAACCCTGTTTGCCGCGCAAGGCTTGCTCGATGCGCTGCAGCGGCCTTTGCCCCACCGACCCGAAGTGGAAGCCGTGCCCGCGCCGGCCGACAAGAGCGCCGTCGTCTCGAACTATGCTGTCGTCAAAGTGTATTTCGCCACCGACCGCCAGCGCGACGTGGGCAAGCCGCCGGCGCAGCGCTTCAGCGGCGAACGCAGTATCACGGGAGGCAATGGCGGCGGCAATGGCCCGCTCAGCTATGGCAGCTGCGACATCAGCATCCCCCGCGACCACCGTATGGGCCAGCTGGAATCGCCGTCGCTGTGGCGCCTGGAATTTCGCGACGACCCGGCCAAGCACGTGGTGCTGCTGGACGCCACGGTGCAAGACCGCGACAATTTTTTTGCGGCATTAAGGACGCAAGTACGCGCTTCGGCCGGCAAGAGCGCCTTTGTTTTCGTGCATGGCTATAACGTGAGTTTCGAGGATGCGGCGCGGCGCACGGGGCAAATGGCCTACGACCTGGGCTTTGACGGCGCGCCCGTGTTCTACAGCTGGCCATCGCGCGGCGACCTGGCCGCCTACACCATCGATGAAAACAATATCGAGTGGAGCACGCCCCACATTACCAGCTTCCTGGCCGACTTTCTCGCCAGCACCGAGGCGGAGCAAGTGTATATGGTGGGCCACAGCATGGGCAGCCGGGGCCTGGCGCGCGCCGTGGCCGAGTTGCTGGCCGCGCAGCCGCAGCTGGCGCAAAAGATCACGGAAATCATCCTGTCCGCACCCGATATCGACGCGGCCGTCTTCAAGCACGATATCGCGCCGAAACTGACTCACGCGCGCAACCCCGTCACCTTGTATGCCTCGTCGCAAGACCTGGCCCTGGCCGCCTCGAAAGCCGTACACGGCTACCCGCGCGCGGGCGACAGCGGCGCCGGCATGCTGATCGTGGCGGGCGTGGAAACCATCGACGCCACCGGGGTCGACACGAGCTTCATGAAACATGCGTATTTTGCGGAAAAGCGCTCCGCCCTGTCCGACATGTTTTATCTGATACGCAACCATGCGCGCGCCGACCAGCGCTTTCTCGACCCCGTCGATACGCTGGCCGGCCGCTATTGGACGTTCAAAGCATGACGCGGCTTCATGCTTGAGAGCACGCATGCTAAGATACGGCCCATAGGGTGGCAACGGGCACGGCGATGACGCCGCCAGCCGATCCCCCGCAAGCAGGCCTATCATGTTGACATCATCTTCTACACCGCAAGCCGAATCGCTGATCCGCAACACCAACGCCCGCGTCACCAAGACGCGCGTGAAGGTGCTCGACTTTTTAATGGCGCAAAGCCGTTCGCTGACCCACCATGAAATCCAGCAGGCGTTGTCGCAGGACAGCGATATCGATTCCGTCACCCTGTACCGCGTGCTGGAATGGCTGACGGAAAACGAACTGGTGCACCGCATCGCGGGTGCCGACCAGGTGTGGCGCTTCAGCGCCGGCGCCGGCCACCAGGCGCACGAGCACGCGCACTTCCAGTGCACCAAATGCGCCAACGTCACCTGCTTCAATGAAGTCAAGCTGCCGCCGCCCGTGCTCTTGCCGGAAGGTTTCAGCGGCGGCGAAGTCGATTATTTGATCAAGGGCCTGTGCCCGCGCTGTAAATAATTCCCCCGAAACATCACTTGAGCAGCAAGGCCAGGTGATGCTCGTCATAGAACAAGTCGCCGACGCGCATCGAACGCGGTTCCGTGCCATACGCGATAAATCCCAGCGATTCATACAGTTGTCGTGCGGCATTATTTTCCGCATTCACGCTCAAATGCACTTGCATGATGGCCGGGTCCGTCTCGGCCTGTTCGATGCAGGCGTTGACGAGACGCCGCGCCACGCCCTTGCCCCGCTGCGGCGCATCGACGAACACGCCCCACAGCAAGGCCTTGTGCGACAACTGGCGCATGGGGTCGCGCCGCAAGCCGGCAAAGCCGACCAGGCGTGCGCCATCGAAGGCGCCAAAGCCGCGCTGCATGGGGCCGGCGATGCGCTGCGCGTGTTCTTCTGGTGTGCGCGCCAGTTCATCCTCGCGCGACGAGGAAAACGCGCTGGGCGAGTCCAGGATGGCGCGCAGGCGCAGCGCGCAAAAGGCGGCGGTGTCGGCTGACGTCAGCAGGCGGATGACGATTTCGGGTGCGGGCATGGTGGAATCCGGCAGTTTTCTCCCATTATACCCACGCCCCCGCCTCAGGCACGCACGCGGCGCAAACCCAGCAAGGTCCAGCCGTACAGGGACACCATCAGCAGCACCATGGCCGCGCCCAATGCCGCCGTCCAGCTTTCCGGCAGCGACCAGGCGGGTTCCAGCTTGCCGGCAGCCATGTAGCCGGCCATGGCCGCGCAGATGGCGACGATGGGCCAGCCCAGGCGGCGCCGGAAGGCGCGCACCAGGTCAATTTTGCCGGTGCGCATGACTTTCGCCGTGACCCAGCCATCGAAGGTATCGGTCACGCCCATGCCCACGGCAAACACCGTACCCGTGAGCAAGGCCGGCCCCAAGCCGCCCAGGGCCACGGCCGCGTAACCCCAGGCGGCCGCCTGCAGGGCCGTGTCGAACACCAGCGCGAACAGCATGCCGACGAGGATGGCGCCAAACGGCCCGGACGCGCCCCGCAGCCACCGTGGCAGCAGCCGCCCGCGCACCTCGGCCAGTTGCGCGCCGGCCAGCAAGCTGCGCGCATTCATGGCGGCGATCAATAACAGCAAGGCAATGGGCAGCCATTCCAGCCAGCCGAACAGGTGTGGCGACGGTGTAAATTGCTGCGATGCCAGCGCCGCCACGGCCACGATGGCCAGCACGCAGATGCCATGCCCCAGCGCAAACAGCGCGCCCATCCACGGCGTCCAGCGCGGATGGGCGGACTGGCTGCGCAATGTCAGGCCATCGACGGCGGCCAGGTGGTCCGGCTCCAAGCCATGCCGCATACCGAGCAGAAAAATCAGCGCCAGGGCGGGCAAGCCCGCTTCCACGCTCATGCGGCCACCGCGACCAGACTGTCCACCTTGGCCACGCAGCGATCCAGGCCCCGCGTCAGCATCTCCCGCGGCAAGTCGCGGCCGATAAAGATGATCTTGCTGGCACGCGTCTCGCCGTCGCGCCACGGCGCGCCCAGTTCCGAGCCCATCAGCATGTGCACGCCCTGGAAAACGGCGCGGCATGGCAGGTCGGCGACGTACAAAATGCCCTTGTAGCGCATCAGCTGGCTGCCGAACAGCTGCACCACGGCATCAAGGAAATGCTCCACCTGTAGCAGATCGAGCGGCAGGGACTGGTGATAGACGAACGATTGCACGCTGTCGCCATGGCGGTGGCCCAGTTCTCCCAGGAAATCTGGCTCCAACTCGACGATGGCGTTCAAATTGAAACCGCGAATGTTCAAAATGTCGCGCAGGGGCACATTGCCAAAGCGCACTTTCTGGATGCTGGCGCGGCCATTGATGGCGATCAAGCGCTGGCGCAGCACGGCCAGGTCGTCCTTGCTGACCAGGTCCGTCTTCGACAGCAGGATGCGGTCGGCAAAGCCCACTTGCTCCTGCGCTTCCCTGTGCGCCGTCAATTGCTGCTGCGCATGGCGCGCGTCGACCACCGTCAGGATGGCGTCGAGCAGGTAGCACTCGCTGATTATTGGCTCCGCAAAGAAGGTTTGTGCCACGGGGCCAGGCGCGGCCAGGCCCGTCGTTTCGATGATCACGTGGTCGAAGGCGATGGTTCCTGCCGCGCCTTTCGCGTGCAGCTCGCCCAGGATGCGGATCAAGTCGCCGCGCACGCTGCAGCAGATGCAGCCATTGTTCATTTCCACGATCTGCTCGTCGCTGTCTTGCACCAGCAAGCCATGGTCGATGCTTTCGGCGGCGAATTCGTTTTCAATCACGGCGATGCGCACGCCGTGATCGCCCTGCAATATGCGCTTGAGCAAGGTGGTTTTCCCGCTGCCGAGGAAACCCGTGATGATGGTGACGGGGATCAGTTCTGTCATATTTTTTCCTGTCGATGGTTAATCTTCGAGTTCTTCCATGCGCTGCCACTGGGGAAACGGGTCGGGCAGCTTGCGCCAGGCGGCCATGCCCTGGCGCGTTTCCGTATAGTTGAGTTGACATTTCTTTAAGTCCGCCTCGATGGCGGCCTGGTCCATGTCCTGGCCGATGAAGACGAGCTCCTGGTAGCGGTCGCCATATGGCTCGCTCCAGCCCGCTTTCATTTCCGCCAGCGAGGCCGCATCCGTGGGCCAGCGCTCCTTCGGTACGGATGCCCACCACAGGCCCACGGGCTCGATATTCATCAGCTTGCCCGCGCCGGACAGGCTGGCCACCCATTCGGGGCGGCTGGCCAGCCAAAAGTATCCCTTGCTGCGCACCACGCCCTTGATCGGCTGGGCAATGTAATCGTGCAGGCGCTGCGCGTGGAATGGCTCTTTCGCCCGGTAGACAAAACTGCTGATGCCATACGTGTCCGTTTCCGGCGTATGCACGCCAGCCAGCTCCTGTGCCCAGCCCGGCATGCTGGCCGCCTGCTCCAGGTCGAACAAGTTCGTGCCCAGGATGGCATCGAGCGGCACGACGGACTGGTTGGTTTCGACGATGCGCGCGCCGGGATTGAGGGCTTTTACAATGGCCAGCACGCGCCGGCGCTCATCCGCATCGACCATGTCGACCTTGTTGAGGACGATGACATTGGCAAACTCGATCTGCTCCGTCAGCAAGTTGGCCAACTGGCGGTCGTCGCCCTCGCCCGCGATCTCGCCGCGCTGTTCCAGGCTGTCTTCGCTATGAAAATCGGCCAGCAAGTTGGCGCAGTCGACCACGGTGACCATGCAGTCGATGCGCGCCACGTCGTTCAGGCTGTCGCCATGCTCATCCTCGAAGTCGAAGGTGGCGGCCACGGGCATCGGCTCGCCCACGCCCGTCGATTCGATCAGCAGATAATCGAAGCGGTCTTCCGCAGCCAGGCGCCGCACTTCCAGCAACAGATCGTCGCGCAGGGTGCAGCAGATGCAGCCGTTGGACATTTCCACGAGTTTTTCTTCCGTGCGCGACAGGGCCGCGCCAGCCGCCTCGGCGCCATCCTTGACGAGTGAGGCGTCGATATTGACTTCGCTCATGTCGTTGACGATGACGGCCACGCGCTTGCCTTCGCGGTTGCGCAGTATGTGGTTGAGCAAGGTGGTCTTGCCGGCGCCGAGAAAGCCGGACAGGACGGTGACGGGGAGTTTGCGCTGTGGCTGGGACATGGGACTTCCTTTGGATGGAATCGGTAAGGGGGCAATGGATGCACTGGCATCAAATGCAACTTGTTTGCGGTTGCAATTATAGTGCAACTCAGTTGCATTTGTGCTGCAATCTTTGCCTGTTGCGCTGGCCTTCGGGCCGCTGCTGCCGTTGCTGCCGTTGCACACGCCATGGCGGCGCCAATCAGCGCTACCGCAGGATGGGCGTTGATATCAGGTCGCGATCGTCGTTTTGGGGTATTCCAGGCAGACGGATAAATCAGAATGATGGAACAATATGGCGGTATTTTTTTAATAATGGCTGAGGTACAATCACAGCGTAGTAAATAGTCCTGCTGGTCATGGGCTTTTATTTTAAATAAGTTTTCTGGCCCTGCCAAAACGATGAAAAAATGAGAAACAAGATGAAATTAAACCTGATTGGAATGGCCATGGTCTGTGGTGGATTATCAGCGTGTGGCGGCGGTGACAATGTCAGCGCGAACGATGGCGATGTGATTGCCAATATCAAGTCCAGTAATATTGAATTTTCGAGCGCGAATCGTCCTGCCGGAACCTGGCGCTGGCCAGGGACCCCGCAACAGCACGTGAGCGTGTATGTCACGCCACCGGCGGCTGGCAATGCCACTGAACTGGACTACTCCGGCAAGACGCAAAACGCGATCACGCAAATTAATACGAAGTTGCGTGGTCTTTTAGTGCTCGACGTGGTCAATTCCATCCCGGCAAGCGGCAATTACATTCACGTCAGTTATGGCACGTCGTATGTGCCGCCGAATTCCACGGATTACGCCAGTTACTGTGCCAATGTGGCGACAGGAAAAAATATGGGCAACCCGATTCAACCAAGCAGCCAGAATGGCATCGGCTCGAATCCCGTTTATCTCAATCTGGGGAATGGACATTGCAACGTCACCCAGGATATCGTGACACATGAGTTTGGCCATGCGCTTGGGCTGGCCAACCATTTCAATGGATTTGGTAACGGTCCCGCAATTTCCGCCGCCTATTGGGATGTGCTGGCGACGCTGTACGCGAATCCGCAATCGACCACAGCGGCAAATCTGTCAGTTCGCCGCGTAGCGGATTAACTCCTGCGCGCCGCCCTGTATCCATGCGCCTTGCACGGCTGTCATCGCTGCGTCATATGACGGCGTTACAGTCGCGTCCTTTGAATCTCTCCGAGGGCGGTAATGAAAACAAATTGGATCATGCTGGCGGCGCTGGCAAGTGTGGGCTTGGTCGGCTGCAACGGCGGTTCGACGACTGCGCAGGTCATTCCCGAAGGCACGACAGTCACCGTGGCGCTGCTGGAAACCACCGATATCCACTCGAATGTCCTGAGTTACAACTATTACGCGCTGGCTGAAGACACCAGCCTGGGCCTGGAGCGCACCTCCACATTGATCCAGGCGGCGCGCGCGGAAAATCCGAACAACGTACTGCTCGACGATGGCGACGTCATCCAGGGCACCTTGCTGGCCGACTTACAAGCCGTGGCCGCACCCGTGCCCTGTTCCGGCACCCTGGCAGTGCACAAGGCCATGAACGCGCTGAAATATGATGCGGGCGGCATGGGCAACCATGAATTCAACTATGGCTTGCCCTACCTGAGTCAGATCACCAACACGGATTTCGGCATACCCGGCGTGGCCAAACCGACGGGTACCTGCGGCGCGCCCGCCTTCCCTTCCGTACTGAGCAACGTCGTCGGCGTGGCCAGCGGCAAGCCCATCTTCCAGCCCTACACCCTGCTGCCCCGCGATTTCGCCGCCACGGCGCCCGATGGCAGCAAGCTGAGCGTGAAGATCAATGTGGGCGTGCTGAGCTTTGTGCCGCCGCAAATCCTCGAATGGGACCAGAAAGTGCTCGCTGGCAAGGTTAGCGTGACGGGCGTGCAGGAAGCGGCGAAGCAATATGTTCCGGAATTGCGCAACAAGGGCGCCGATATCGTCGTAGCCTTGTCGCATGGCGGCCTGGACACCAGCGCCTACAGCCCGAAAATGGAAAACGGCAGCTATCACTTGACCAGCACGGGCATCGACGCGCTGATGATAGGCCACTCGCACTTGATCTTCCCGAAAGGCAAGGAACAAGGCGCGGCCGCGCTGGACGCCTCGTTTGCCGCCTTCCCCGCCAGCGCCAAGATCGACGCCGAAAAGGGCTTCGTGAATGGCGTGCCCACCGTCATGGCGCAAAGCTGGGGCCGCCGCTTGGGCATCATCCAGCTGACCCTGGCGTTTCAGAGCGGTAAATGGGTGGTGCAGCCGGCCAAGACGACGGTGGAATCGCGCGGCTTCAAGTATACGGATGGCAAGACCCTGGTGAAAGCCGACCCGGCCATCGCACCGCTGGTGGCAACCGAGCACGCCGCCACCATCGCTTACGCCAAGCAGCCACTGGGCATCAGCACGGATTTCGAGATGTCCGCCTACTTTGCGCTGGTGGGAGACGTGAGCGCCATCCAGCTGGTGAACCAGGCGCAGCTCGATTACGTGAAGAACTTCATCGCCACCAGCACGGATGCCACCTTGTCCAGCTACAAGAATATCCCCGTCATTTCGTGCAGCGCACCGTTCAAGGCGGGCCGCAACGGGCCATCCGATTTTACGGACGTGGCCGCAGGTGCGACGCCGGCCGCGCCAATCGGCTTGCAAGTGCGCAATCCGGGCGACTTGTATTTATATAGCAACAACAACCTGCAAGCCGTCAAAATCAAGGGTTCGGACTTGAAGGCCTGGCTGGAAACGTCGGCCAAGCAGTTTGGCCAGATCGACCCGGCCAGTACTGCCGAGCAAGACCTGGTGCCGTCGTATGGCACGATTTATAACTACGACGTGTTCTATGCGGAAAACAATGCGCTCACGTACCAGATCGATGTGACGAAAAAGCCGGGCAGCCGCATCGTCAATCTCACGTACAAGGGCGCACCCGTCGCCGATGGCGATGATTTCATCGTTGCCACCAACGATTACCGCGCCGGTGGCGGCGGCGCCGTGCCTGGCATCGATGGCAGCAAGACCATCATCAAGTCGCCCGATGCGAATCAGGCCGTGGTCAGCAATTACCTCGCGTCGCTGAGCACCAAGGGTGGCAAGGTGAGCCTGGCGGTCAATGGCAGCGCGCGCAGCTGGAGCTTCGTCAAGACGGCCACGGCCGGCCCCGTGATCCTGCGCTCGGCGCCCGGTCACCTGGCGCTGGCGCAAGGCAGTGGCATCGCCAATGTAGCGGCCGAAGGCGGGCTCGACGCCAGCGGTTTCGCCAAGTACCGCATCGACCTGAGCAAATAAGGTCCATGGGCCGGGACTGCTGCTGTTCCGACCCTCATTCTGCAAGGTGATCCTGATGAAACACGCACTGTCCCTCCCCGCCGTCGTGCTCGCTGCCGTCCTGGCCGCCTGCCAGTCGTCGCCGCCGCCCACGCCGGCGGAAATCGAAGCCGTCGCCATGCAGGCGCGCCAGGCGGGCGACCACCAGGCCGAGCGCAAGGTCCGCAGCTGGGCCGGCAAGGACATGCCCGTCGCCGAGCGCGAACTGGCGCTGATTTACCAGCCCCGTCCGGAACGGCGCGCCGAGGCGCTGAGTCTGTTCGAACAGGCGGCCCGCGCCGGCGACACGGAAGCGGCCTTCGAACTGGGGCAAATGCTGCGCGCGGCCACGCCGGCCCAAGCCTGGCTGTGGTACCGCCAGGCGGCGCAGCAAGGCCATGCGAAGGCGGCCTTGATGCTGGGCCTGCTGGCAGCCAACGGCGAAGGCGTGCCGCAAGATCCCGTGATAGCGGCGCTCTGGCTGGAAAAATCGAGCGAGCTGGGCAATCCACACGCCATGTTCCTGCTATACAACGCCTACCGCGAAGGCCGCGGCGTGCCGCGCGACCTGGTCAAGGGCCATGCATTGCTGGAAGAAGCGGCCCACCACGAATACCCGCCCGCCATCCAGGAGCTGGCCATGACGGTGCAGGCGGACGACGCCGTGCGCGCGGGCCACCTGATGAAGGAAGCAACGGAGCACCGGCATAATAACTGGAACAAGTTCTAAGCCATGTCAAGGTCAAGCCGTATTGCTGGATGCCCACATATCGCTGGCGCCAGAAAATCACGCTGCGTTTTGGGCCAGGTCAATCGTGTTGGACTGGACATTGCCGAGGGGCTATGATGAACAAGCTGCTTCCGTGGAGGCGGCGGGGCTGTTGCCGGCCCCGAAATAGCACACTGTATTTGCTTTTTAGAAATTTGTTACTCTGGACCAGCCTCGGTGAGCATGTCGCATACGCTCAGCCCAGCCAGTGTTTGGGTAGGCCCTGGCTCGTCCGTTGACCTCCCTATAAGAAAGAGTCCAATGAAAAAGCTGACCACCGCCTTTGGCGCGCCTGTTGTCGACAACCAGAACATCCAGACGGCCGGCCCCCGTGGCCCTGCCCTGCTGCAAGATGTGTGGTTCCTGGAAAAGCTGGCCCACTTCGACCGTGAAGTCATCCCCGAGCGCCGCATGCATGCCAAGGGTTCCGGCGCGCATGGCACCTTTACCGTCACGCACGACATCACGCGCTACACGCGGGCGAAAATCTTTGGCGCCGTGGGCAAGCAAACGCCCATGTTTGCGCGCTTTTCCACGGTGGCCGGCGAACGGGGAGCGGCGGACGCGGAACGCGACATCCGCGGCTTCGCCCTGAAGTTCTACACGGAAGAAGGCAATTGGGACCTGGTCGGCAACAACACGCCCGTCTTCTTCATGCGCGACCCGCTGAAATTTCCCGATTTAAATCACGCCATCAAGCGCGACCCGCGCACAGGATTGCGCAGCGCCAACAGCAACTGGGACTTCTGGACCTCGCTGCCCGAAGCCCTGCACCAGGTGACGGTGGTGATGAGCGACCGTGGCTTGCCGCGCAGTTTTCGCCACATGCACGGCTTCGGCAGCCATACCTTCAGCTTCCTGAATGCGCAAAACGAGCGTTTCTGGGTCAAGTTCACCTTTAAAACCCAGCAAGGAATTCAAAACCTGACAGATGCCGAAGCCGAGGCGCTGGTGGGCAAGGACCGCGAAAGCTCGCACCGCGACCTGTATGACAGCATCGAAAACAAGGATTTCCCCCGCTGGACCCTGTACGTGCAGATCATGCCGGAAAAAGAGGCAGGCACGTATCACTTGAACCCCTTCGACCTGTCGAAAGTGTGGCCGCACGGCGACTATCCGCTGATCGAGGTGGGCGTGCTGGAACTGAACCGCAATGCCGACAACCACTTTGCCGAAGTGGAACAAGCGGCCTTCAACCCGGCCAACGTGGTACCCGGCATCAGCTTTTCGCCGGACAAGATGTTGCAAGGCCGCCTGTTCTCGTATGGCGACGCGCAGCGCTACCGCCTCGGTGTCAACCACAGCCATATCCCCGTCAACGCGCCGAAATGCCCGTTCCACAGCTACCACCGCGACGGCCAGATGCGCGTCGACGGCAACCAGGGCGGGACCCTGGGCTATGAACCGAACAGCGAGCAGGAATGGGCCGAGCAGCCCGATTTCCGCGAACCGCCCCTGAGTATCGAAGGCGCGGCCGACCACTGGAACCACAGGGTCGACGAGGATTACTATTCGCAGCCGCGCGCCCTGTTCCGCCTGATGACACCAGCACAGCAGCAAGCCTTGTTCGACAACACGGCGCGCGCCACCTCGGGCGCCTCGGAGCAAGTCAAGCAACGCCACATCGGCAACTGCACCCTGTGCGACCCAGCCTACGGCGCGGGCGTGGCCGAAGCGATCGGCCGCCTGAGCAAATAAAGCGGGCTGAAGGGCCGGGCAACAGGCCTTTCAGCCGCAGCACCCTGCGACAGGCAGGACTGGCCGCCAGGCACGCTTGCCTCAGCGCTGGATATCGATCTGGCCCGTGATGCTCGTTTCCACCGGATAGCCGTCGACCTGCGACGGCACGCGCCGCTTGACGGACGCATCGCGCAGATACACGACGAGGGCTTCCCCGCCGATGGCGGTCTGCCCCAGGCTGACGCCTTCGACCCCATCGATCGCCATCAAGGCCCGCTCGTTGCGCCGCTTTGCCGCTTCCAGTCGGCCGGGTGGCGGTGTGGCATGAGCGTGGCCACTGGGCTCGTCCGGCACATACGGCATGGCCGCATCTTCAAAGACGGCGTATGGCGCTGGTACAAATTTACTGTTTGACATGACACATCCTCCTGATGCTGCCCATGGCACGCGTGGAACAAGGAGGCACGGCAGCGCCTCTTGCCCGCCAGGCCATGCATGGCAGGCACACCTGACCATATCATCATCGTGCAAAAGGTGGCGCAGTGCAAGCAAGCATCACGCCGCCGCACCGTTTTCTGTGACAATGCTCAAGTGTATAAATTGATGTCGAGCGCCACCACCACGCGCCGCATCTGGTTGGCAAAGGTGATATTGCCGCCGCCGGCAAACAGCAGGCCGACGGGATTGCGCTGCTGGTTCCAGGTCCAGATGGACGAGCCGGAGTCGCCGCCCGCGCTGAATGCCCCGCTGACGCCCGTAATGGCGATCTGGTCCTGGAACAGCGCGATTCTGCCGCCGCCATAATTGACGTTGATGGTGGCGCCCAGGCCCGTGATGCGGCCCTGCGTCAATTGCGTCGTGCGTCCGGATTTGCCGACCATCATGCCCAGCGCGGGCGCTGCGAGCGCGTTGCTGATACGGAAATAGGCCGGCACGCCACCGCTCAGGTAGACGAGTTCGCGCCGCACGCGGTCTGGCCAGGCCCAGCCGGTGGCGCAATCGACAAAATTGACGCCGCCACTGAAATTGATGGGCACGAAGCGCTCGAGCACGGCCACCTGGTCTTGCGGGCAGCGCCCGCCATCGATGGGGCCCGGCTGCACGATGCAGTCGTTGAACGCGCCGCCGTTGGAATTGGCCAGCACGTGATTATTGCTCAGAATCATCAAACGGCTGTTGCGCGGCGCGCTGCGCCCCACGGCCAGGCAGCCGATGGTGCCAGCCGTGATGCGGAAATGACCGATCGAGACGCCGCCCGGCGCCGGACGCAAGCGGAAACGGTGGGGCTGCGCATCGATCACGCCCGTGACGACGATGTTGACGGGCACCCTGTCGCTGGCCACGGCGCGCACGCCCATGGCCGCCACAATGGCGGCCTTGGCGCGGTCGACGGAAGTGGGTTCGGCCACATACAGGGTCAGGGCTGGCAAGCCCGGCTCGCCGGACGAACTGTCGCTGGCGCCCTCGCCCAAGCCGATCGACACGCCCTGGATATTGCCGCCGTCGCTGAAGGCGTCGGCGGCGCGCACGCCGCCCGCCTGGGAAATGGAGTGGCGCATGCCATCTTCGATGCTGCGCTTGATTTCCAGCAATTCCATGCTGACGCCGCTCAGGGCGTCGGGCACGTCCGAAACGGATGCGCTCTCGATCGTCTTATCGTCTTCGCCAGGGATGGAAAATTGGCCGACGGCCTCTTCATCGTCCGCGCTTTGCCCCCTGCCGCTGCTGCCCGGTGGGGCGCTGAAACCATTCTCGTTGCCTATCATCATGTTCTCCTCGTGGGTCGCTGCGAACCACCAGTGTGGACGGGCCGCACCGGCCGGTATTGATCTGGATTGAACTCGCAGGCGCGAGGCCGCCCTGCGCCAACGGGGCCAGGGGGGCAAAAATAGTTCCCTCGTCAAGGTTGAGCGAGATCAGGCGTGCGGGCAGAGGCGCCGCCGTATACTTGGCCGACAGGCTGGAACCGGGCCTGCTCCACGGCAGCAAGGTTAGCAACAACAGCAACGCCAGCAACGGCATGGATGGGGAAACAATGACGAGCCCTGGTATGACACGCCACGACGACGCGCCTGCGGGCGAGCAAGCAGGCCAGCATGCCGGTTTTGTGCACGGCATGGCGGCCTGGGCGGAAAAACACCGCATCAGCCCCTGGCGCGGCAGTTTTTCCGACTTCATCGAGCAAATCCTGCCCGGCCGCGCGGCCCTGCTGACGCGCAGCGCGCACCAGTACCTGTGGGATATGATGCGGGGGAATGGCCAGACCGATGACAGCGGGCGCTTCCGCTGCCGCCTGTTTGACGACGAACTGTTCGGCATCGACGAGGCGATCGACCGGGTGGCCGCCTACTTCAAGGCGGCCGCCGCCGGCTCCGAGGTGGGCCGGCGCATGTTGCTGTTGCTGGGCCCGCCATCGGGCGGCAAGTCGACCCTGGTGATCCTGCTCAAGCGGGGGCTGGAAGAATACAGCCACAGCAGCGAAGGCGCGCTGTATGGCATCGCCGGCTGCCCCGTGCACGAATCGCCGCTGCACCTGGTGCCGCACAACATGCGCGCCGACTTTCGCGCCAGCTATGATGCCGAGCTGCATGGCGAACTGTGCCCTCATTGCCGCGCCCGCCTGGAAGAACAATATGCGGGCGACTTCCTGCGCATGCCCATCGAGCGCATCCACCTTTCCGAGGCGGGCCGCTGCGGCATCGGCACGTATGCGCCGCACGATCCCACTACGGCCGACCTGGCCGACCTGGTGGGGTCCGTCGATCTGTCGAAAGTGGCGCAGTACGGCGACGAAGGCGATCCGCGCGCCTGGTCGTGGTCCGGCGCCGTGTATGCGGCCAGCCGCGGCATGCTGGAAATGATCGAGATCCTCAAGGTCAAGCGCGAATTCCTGTACCTGCTGCTGACGTTAACGCAGGAAAAAAATGTCAAGGTGTCACGCTTCCCCTTGATTTACCTCGATGAAACCATCCTCGCGCACACGAACCTGGCCGAATTTCGCAAATTCCTGCAAGAAAGAGAAAACGAGGCGCTGCTCGACCGCATGGTCATCGTGCAAGTGCCGTATACGCTCAATTACCGCGAAGAAGCGCGTATCTACCGCAAGCTGATCCTGGCGGCCGCGCCCGCCTTTCGCGACGTGCACCTCGATCCGCACGCGCTGCATGCGGCGGCCGTGTTCGCCATCCTCAGCCGCTTGCCCGAGGGCGAGGACAAGGAAGCCGAGCTGGTCAAGAAGCTGCGCGTGTATGCAGACGAAGACGTCGGCGACTTGCAGCATGCCGACATCCGCCGCCTGCGCGAGCGCGACAAGTCGCCCGACGAGGGCTTGTCGGGCGTGTCGCCCCGTTTCGTCATCAATGCCCTGTCGCACGCCATCATTTCCGCCCAGCGCAACAGCCTCTCCACCATGGACGTGCTGCTGGCCCTGAAGGATGGCATAGAAAACGATGCGCGTATCGAACCGCGGCGCAAGCGTCAGTGGGTCGATTACCTGGTGCTCACGCGCAAGGATTTCTATAACCGCTGGGTCAAGGCCGACGTGCACAAGGCCCTGTTCGTCTCGTTCGAGCAAGAAGCACAGGACTTGCTGAGCAAATATCTCGATGAAGTCGAAGCCATGCTCGACAACCGCCAGATCCGCGATCCCATCACCAGCGAAGAGCGCCGTCCCGACGAGCGCTTCCTGCGCGCCGTGGAAGAAAAAATCCACATCAGCGACTCGGGCAAGCAGTCTTTCCGGCAAGAAGTGGTGCGCAAGGCCATGAGCGCCTTCAAGCGGGGCGAGGCCTTTGGCCTGGGCAGCCACGCGCAATTGCTCGATGCCATCCAGCAATATCTGTTCGAGCAGCGGCGCGACGTGCTGCGCCTGGTCGGCTCGGCCAAGCGCCCCGACGACGACGTGCGGGCCAGGATTTCCGCCGTCGAGCAACGCCTGGTAGACGAATATGGCTATGACGCCCATAGCGCGCGCGAAGCGCTCAATTACGTCACCACCTTGCTGGCGCAGGAATAGCCATGTCCGCCACGAGCTCGCCAGCTTCCGCCGCGCCAGCCCTGGCCCAACCGTGGTACGCGCTGTTCGCGCGCGGCACGCGCGATTGGCTGCGCCACAACCAGAAAGTGCGCGAAGCCGTGCAGGCGCACTTGCCCGAGCTGATCGCCATGCCTGACCTGATCGGCGGGCCCCAGCAGCGCACGGTGCACGTGCCCATGCACCTGCTCGAACATGCGCGTTTTCGCCTGGCACCCGCGCGCAACAGCGTGGGTGCAGGCCAGGGTGAAGGCCAGCCCGGCGATCTCTTGCGCGCGGCGCGGCCCGCCGCCACGGGCGAGGCCGGGGCACCGGGCGGCGATGGCGAGGGGGCGGTACGCCTGCTGCTGGAGTTTCCCATCGACGACATACTCGACTGGCTATGGGAGGCCTTCGAGTTGCCGCATCTGAAGCCGCGTCACCTGGGCGTGATCGACGAGGTGCAGCTGGTCCGCAGCGGCCTGGAGCGGCATGGCGCCCGTTCGCGCCTGGACCGCCGGCGCACCGTCAAGGAAGCGATCAAGCGGCGCGCGGTGCAAGCGCAGCCCGTGCCCTTCACCAATGATGACTTGCGTTACCGCCAGGTGCTGCCACAGCCCCGGCCCAGCACGAATGCCGTCGTGTTTTTCGTGCTGGACGTGTCGGCCAGCATGGCGCAAGCCGAGCGCAGGCTGGCCAAATCCTTCTTTTTCTTTGCCTTGCAGGGCTTGCGGCGCAGGTATGCGCGCGTGGAAACGCGCTTCATCGCCCATACGACGCGGGCCTGGGAGTTTTCCGAAGCCGAATTCTTCCAGGTCAATGGCATGGGCGGCACCATGGCGTCCACCGCCTTTCGCCTGAGCCGCGAACTGCTGCAAGAGCACTATGCGCCGGAGCGCTATAACGCCTACCTGTTCTATGCCTCCGATGGCGAAAATTTCAGCGAAGACCGGGGCGCCGCCAGCCTGGCCCTGGGCGACCTGGCCGCCTTGCTCAGCTATATGGGCTATGTGGAAACCTTGCCCGGCGTGCCGCGCAGCCTGGAAACGGAAATGCACAGCCTGTGCGCCGAGCACGAACGGCGAGGCTTGCCCTTGCACAGCAGCATCCTTAGCAGGACCGACGATGTGTGGGCGGCCATCCGCACCTTTTTCCAGCACGAGGCGGCCGACACGCAGGAGGTGCCATGACACAGCCTGATGCACAGTTGCGCGGCGACGGGACAGACAAGACATGCAAGGCAGGCAGAATGGGCCTGGACGGCTACGCGGCGCGCATCGAAGCACTGGCGCGGGAACTGGGCCTGGCATTTCTCCCTGTCGAGTTCGAACTGGTGCCGGACAGTTTCATGGCCGAGATCGCCATCTATGGCTTGCCCGTGCGGATGCGCCACTGGTCATTCGGCGTGCGCTACATCCACCAGCTCGTGCATCAAAAGATGGGCAATTCGCATATTTTCGAAGTCATGTTTCCCGGCGACCCTTGCCATGCCTACATGGCGGAACACAATTCCGTGGCCGAAAACACGCTCGTCACGGCGCATGTGCTGGGCCACGCCGACTTTGCCAGCCGCAATGCCCTGTTCCTGCGTTTCGGCGCCATGGCGGGCCAGCACATCCTGGAACAAAGCGCGGCGCGCGCGCGGCGTCTCGAAACGGCACTGCAACAGCACGGGCAGGAGCAGGTGGAAGCCGTGCTCGACGCGGCACTGGCGCTGGAACAGCATGTGGACGTTCACGCCGAGCTGCACCGCCCGCCCTATGCCGCGGCATCGGAGCCCGGCGACGTGGCGGGCAAGCAAGCCGCCGCGGACGATCCCTTTACACAACGCTACCGGCGCTTGCCCGGTGAAGCGGCCGCGCTGGCGGCGCGCGAGGCGGCCAGGGCGCGCCCGGCGCAGCGCCCGCTCGTGCCGCCGCAAGCCGAGTACGACTTGCTGTGGTTCATCGCACAACACGGGCCGGAGCTGGCCGACTGGGAACGCGACATTTTTTTGGCCGTGCGCGAAGAGTCGTTTTACTTCTATCCCGTGTACGCCTGCCAGATCATGAATGAAGGCTGGGCCTCGTACTGGCATGCGCGGCTGCTGCGCGAAGCCGACTTCCTGCCCCCGGCACTGTATCTGTCCGCCATCAAGTCGCATTCGGACGTGGTGCGCCCTTACGCGGGCGAGCACCAGCAGGCGCTGGCCGTCAATCCCTATCAGCTGGGCTTTTGCATGTGGGAACACATCATCGAGCGCGAAGGACTGGCGCGGGCGCGCCAGATTTGCCGCGACGACGACGATTGCAGTTTCATTCGCAACTATCTGGACGGGGAACTGGCTGACCGCCTGGGCCTGTTCATGCATGAAAGCCGCCGCGACGGCGAAACTCGCCTGGCCAGCCGCGACTTGCGGGCCATCCGCGAAGCCATCCTGGCGCCCAAATACAACTACGGCGCGCCGTGCATCGCCGTCACCCTGCTCAACGACGACGGCAGCCTGGTGCTGCGCCACGATCACCAGCGCGATGGGCGCGGCCTCGACCTGGAGCGGGCGGAACAGGTGCTGGCGTATATCGCCCGCATCTGGCGCCGCCCCGTCACCCTGCATACGGCCGATTTTCGGGGCACACCCCGTGTTCTCCACAGCAAGACCGATGGCGTGCCCGAGCCGCCCAATTCGCCAACACTGCCAGCGACGCCCGTGCAGCACTAGGCAGCAGGCAGTCGCGCGGCTGTGGATTGGACATACATGATGCGGGCCATATGATGCGGGCCGCCTGCACGCGCACGTCAGGTGCGGCCAGCGCGTACCGGATGCGCGGCCAGCTCGTACCTCATGCCTGGTCAGCCTGCGCCACATACCAGGCGATGGTCTGACGCAATCCTTGCGCCAGGTCGTGCGTGGGTACGTAACCGAGCAAGCGGGCCGCCTTGGCGATGTCCGCTTGCGAATGGCGCACGTCGCCGGCGCGAAACTCGCCATAGTGCGGCGCCAGCGGCACGTGCTGCGGGCGGGCGGCCAGCAACATCTGCTGCATGGTGGCGTGCAGCTGCGTCAGGCTGGTGCGGGCATTGACGGCCACGTTGTAGACCTGGTTCACGGCTGCCGGATCGGCATGCGTGGCGGCCAGGATATTGGCTTGCACGGCGTTGATCACAAAGCAGAAGTCGCGGCTGGTGGCACCGTCGCCATGGATGTACACGGCCTGCTTGTCCAGCATGGCGGCAATCCAGCGGGGAATGACGGCGGCGTAGGCGCCCAGCGGATCTTGCCGCGGACCGAAGACATTGAAGTAGCGCAGCCCCACCGTTTGCATGGCGTAGCAGCGCGCGTACACCTGCGCATACAGTTCATTGACATATTTACTCAAGGCGTACGGCGACAGGGGTGCGCCGATGTGCTGCTCCACCTTTGGCAAGGCCGGGTGGTCGCCATAGGTGGCGCTGGACGCAGCGTACACGAAGCGCGGCACGCCCGCATCGCGCGCGGCGACCAGCATGTTCAGGAAACCGCTGACATTGACGGCATGGCACAGCTGCGGGTCTTCCAGCGAACGCGAGACGGAACCGAGCGCCGCCTGGTGCAGCACATAGTCGACAGGGCCGCCACCGGCAGCATCTGCATCACCGCCGCCAGCGTTGGCGGCCTGCGCCGGTGCGCCACACGCGCGCGCGCACGCCTGCGGGTCGCGAATATCGCCTTCGAGGAAGGTGAAGCGTTGCCACGCCGCTTCGCCCACGCTGGCGCGCACTTGTTCCAGGTTGTGGCGGTGGCCCGTCAGAAAATTGTCCAGGCCGCGCACTTCCTGCCCCAGCTGCAGCAAGGTTTCCAGCAGGTGCGAGCCGATGAAGCCGGCCACGCCCGTCACCAGCCAGCGCCGCGGCGTTTGCATCAGCTGCGCGCAGGCCAGCGCGTACGCGCCGGGAGCCGTGCCTGCCGCGCCATGCGCGGTGTCGGCTGGCGAATCGAAAGCGTCGGCCGCCATCACAGCCGCCACACGTTCAGGCCGCCGTTTTGCAGCGGGCGGGGGTCGAAATGCGACTTGATGTCGATGAAGCAGCCATTTTCCTGCACCTTGGCCTGGAAGTCGGCCAGCGGGCGGGCCAGCAGGGCCTGGTGCGAGACGGCGCTGATGATGGCCTCGGCCCGCGGCAGCTGGTCCCAGCTTTCCAGCGTCAAGCCGTATTCTTCCAGCGCCTCTTGGCCATCGGCGACGGGGTCGTGCACATGCACCTGCACGCCGTACGATTGCAGTTCGTGGATCATGTCGACCACTTTCGAGTTACGCAAGTCCGGGCAATTTTCCTTGAAGGTCAGGCCCAGCACATTCACGTGCGCACCCTTCAGTTTAAAACCGGCGCGCACCATTTCCTTGATGGTTTTTTCCGCCACGAACTTGGCCATGCCGTCATTGATGCGGCGCCCGGCCAGGATCACATGCGGATGGTAGCCCAGCATTTCCGCCTTGTGCGTCAAATAGTAGGGGTCGACGCCGATGCAATGGCCGCCCACCAGCCCTGGACGGAACGGCAGAAAATTCCATTTCGTGCCCGCCGCCTGCAGCACTTCCAGGGTGTCGATGCCGATGCGGTCAAAGATAATGGCCAGCTCGTTCATCAGCGCGATGTTCAGGTCGCGCTGCGTGTTTTCGATCACCTTGGCCGCTTCGGCCACGCGGATGCTCGAGGCCCGGTGCACGCCTGCCTCGACCACGCCTTCGTACAGGGCTGCCACCTTGTCCAGGGTGACGGCGTCGTCACCCGAGACCACCTTGCGGATGCTGTGCAGGGTGTGTGCCTTGTCGCCGGGGTTGATGCGCTCCGGCGAAAAGCCCACATGAAAGTCTTCCTTCCAGCGCAGGCCCGAATGCTGCTCCAGGATGGGAATGCAGATCTCCTCGGTGGCGCCCGGATACACGGTCGACTCGTAGATGACGATGGCGCCGCGCCGCATGTGGCGCCCGACGGCCGCGCTGGCGCCGGCCAGGGCGGAGAAATCGGGATTATGCGCGCTGTCGACGGGCGTGGGCACGGCCACGACGATGAAATCGGCCAGTTGCAGCTCGGCCGGATCGCAGCCCACGCTCAGCCACTGCGCGGCGTGCAACTGTTCCGTACTCACTTCGCCCGTGGGGTCGACATGGTTGCGGTAACTTTCCACCTTGCGTGCCGACAAGTCAAAGCCGATCGTGCGCTGGCGCATGCCAAACGCGACGGCCAGCTGCAAGCCGACATAACCGAGCCCCACCACCGCCACCACGTCCGCCCTGCTATCCACGCTGCTGTCCATATGCATCGCTCCAAATGGTTGCGGCCCGAGCATCGCCGTCCGGGAAATTCTACGGTCGCCGGCCCGGCCATTCTTGAGCGGGAACAAGGAACAAGGAGCCGTAGCAAGACTGCGCGCGGATAATCGGCGGCTTGTTGAGCACAATCAAGGAGAGCGGCGGCCATCTTTTTAAGCTAGGCCATGCCCATCCCTCATGCACGCCGCTACCGGAGACTTCCATGGCCCGTTCCCTGCCCCGCGCTTTTCCTGGCCTGCCGGCCGCCGCGCTGTGCTGCACCCTGCTGCTGCCCTTGCTGACGGGCTGCCACGGCACGCAGAGCAGCGAGTCCCTGCTGGCCGACGCGCAGCAGTACCGCCAGAAGGGCGAGGCGCGCGCAGCCATCATCCAGCTGAAGAACCTGCTGCAAAAGGAGCCGGACAACGCGGCGGCACGCCTGCTGCTGGGCAGCATCTATATCGACACGGGCGAAGCGCTGTCTGCCGAGAAAGAATTGCGCAAGGCAAAGTCGCTGGGGCTGGCATCGCAGCCAGTGATGCCATTGCTGGGCAAGGCCTGGCTGATGCTGGGTCAGTTCGACAAGGTACTGGCCGAGATCGCCGACGATGCCGCGCAACCGCCAGCCGTGCTGGCCCTGCGCGGCGATGCCCTGCTGGCCCTGGGCCGCCAGGACGAAGCGCGCGCCGTGTTTGCGCGCCTGCTCGAAGCCCATCCGGGCCAGGTCGAGGCCCTGCTGGGCCTGGCGCGGCTGGCGGCACTGGAGCAGCAGTTGACGGCGGCCGAGCTGCTGCTGGCGCAAGCCATGAAAAGCGCGCCCACCAACCTCGACGCCTTGCGCCTGCAGGGCGACCTGCAGCGCCTGCAAGGCAAGAACGGGGCGGCGCGGCTCGCCTACATGCAAATTCTCAAGCTCAAGCCGGACAATACCCAGGCCCATATCGACCTGGCCAACCTCGATATCGTGGAAAACCGCTACCTGGAAGCGGCGGCCCAGCTGGCCACGGCGCGCAAGACGGCGCCCAACAGCCTGGGCCTGCTGCAGACCCAGGCGCTGCTCGATTTCCGCCAGGGCAAGAACAAGGCGGCCCTGCAATCGTTGCAACTGGTGCTCAAGGTGGCGCCCGAGCACATGCCGTCCATCCTGCTGGCCGGCGCCGTGCAGCTGAAGCTGGGTTCGCCGCAACTGGCGGAAAGCTATCTGCAGCGCTTCCTGGCCGTGTATCCCAAACATGTGTATGCGCTCAAGATGATGGCGTCGATCGAACTGATGCGCGGCAAGACGGACGCCGCCCTCGACCTGCTGCTGCCCGTGCTGTCTGCCTTTCCCGACGACGTGGAACTGCTGTCGCTGGCCGGCGAGGCGCATTTGCGCGCGCGCCGCTACGACAAGGCCGCGGCGTATTTCGAAAAGGCCAATACCCTGGCGCCGGACACGGCCAGGCTGCATGCGGCGCTGGGCATCACCCGCCTGGGCATGGGCGAGTACAGCCGTGCCATCGACGAACTGGAACGCGCCAGCATGCTCGACAAGAGCACGCCGCAGGTGGGCACCATGCTGGTGATGACCTTGCTGCGCAACAAACAGAACGACAAGGCCCTGGCCACCGTCAAGATGCTGGAACAACAGCAGAAAGGCGCAAATCCCCTGCTGCTGAACCTGAAAGGCGGCGTCTACATGGCCTTGCGCGACGTACCCGCCGCGCGCGCCAGTTTCGAGCAAGCCCTGGGGATGGACCCTGTCTATTTACCCGCCCTGAACAACCTGGCGCAGATCGACCTGGCCGAGAAAAAGCCGGAGCAAGCGAAACAGCGCTTTGAGCGGGCGCTGGCGAAAGCGCCGAAAAATGCCGACCTGTGCGCGGCGCTGGCCAAGCTGGCCGCCTCGCAAGGCAAGACGGACGAGGCGCGGCGCTGGCTGGAGCGGGCCCACCGCGACAATCCCGACGCCGTCGCGCCGGCCCTGCTGCTGAGTAACTTTTACTTGCAGACGGGCGCGCCCGACAAGGCGCTGGAACTGGCGCGTACCCTGCAGTCGGGCCACCCGGACGACGCCGATGCGCTGGCCATGCGGGCGCAGGTCGAATACGGCGCCGGCCAGGCGCAGGCGGCGCTCGACAGCTACAACAAGCTGGCCAGCCTGCAGACGACGTCGGCACCGCTGCAGATGCGCATCGCCAGCCTGCACCTGGCACTGGGCGACGGCCACCATGCGCTGCAAGCCGTCAAGCGGGCGCAGGCGCTCGATCCCACCCTGCTCGAAGCGCGCGTGCTCGAAGTGACCCTGCTGCTGTCGCTGAACCGCCAGCGCGATGCGCTGGTCGTGGCGCGCCAGGTGCAGCAGCAGCAGCCGAAGCTGGCGGCCGGCTACAAGCTAGAAGGCGACGTGCTGATGGCGCAGAAACTGCCGCAGGAAGCCGTCAAGCTGTACCAACGCGCCCTCCAGATCAGCAAGATCGGCCCCATGCAGGTGCAGCTGTACCGCGCCTTGCTGGCCTCGGGCCAGGTGGGCGAGGCGGATGCGCGCATGGCGGCCTGGCTGAAGGACAAGCCCGATGACCTGGGCGTGCGCACCTACCTGGCCGGCGCCAAGCTGGCGGCAAAGCAATATCGCGCGGCCATCGAACAGTTGCAGTACATCGTTGCCAAGGACACGGCCAATCTGGCGGCGCTGAACGACCTGGCGTGGGCGTATCAGCAGGAAAAAGATCCGCGTGCGCAAGCGACGGCCGAGCAAGCGCTCAAGCTGGTGCCGGACAACCCCATCGTGCTCGACACCCTGGGCTGGATCGTGCTGGAACAGGGCGACGTCAAGCGCGCGACCACCTTGCTGCGCAAGGCCGCCGGCCTGGCGCCGAAGTCGCCCGACATCCAGTACCACCTGGGCGCGGCGCTGGCGAAATCGGGCGACAAGCCGGGGGCGCGCAAGCAACTGGAACAACTGCTGGCCGCCAACAAGGATTTCCCGCAGCGGGCCGAGGCGCAAGCCTTGCTGACCCAGCTCTAGGCCATGGTGGCAAACACGGCCCTGCCCGGCCTGGCGCTGCGGCTGCTGGCCTTGCTGGCGGGCGTCGGCTGCATGCTGGCCTTGCGCCATTATCCGCTGGGCCACGGCTGGCCCAGCCTGCTGTTTGCCGCCCTGCTGCCCGCCTATTTCCTGCTGCTGTGCTGGCGTCCCGCCTGCTGGCTGTTCTGCCTGCCCGCCTTGCTGCCCGTGCTGGACCTGGCGCCATGGACGGGCTGGTTCTTCTTCGAAGAAATCGACGTGCTGCTGTTGCTGACGGTAGCTTGCGGCTATTGGCGCCTGGGCGGGCCCGCCCAGAGCGCCGCGGCGCGGCTTTCGCCCGCCGCCCGCGCCTGCCTGCTGCTGTGCAGCCTGGCCTGGCTGGCGGCGCTGCTGCGCGGCGTCCTGCCGCTGCCGCCCCTCGCCGTGTACGCCTGGGACAATTATCTGAGCCCTTACAACAGCTTGCGGCTGGGCAAGGCCTGGGCCTGGAGCATGCTGCTGCTGCCGATGCTGCTGCGCGACGGGGACGCGTCCGCCCTGCGCCGCTACGCGCTGCCGGGCATGCTGGTCGGGCTGGCCATGGTATCCCTGTTCGCGCTGTGGGAGCGGGCCGTGTTTCCCGGTTTGATGAACCTGTCCAGCGACTACCGCATCACGGCGCCGTTTTCCGCCATGCACACGGGCGGCGCCGCGCTGGACGGTTATCTGGCCCTGAGCCTGCCATTTGCGGGACTGTGGCTGGCGCGCGCGCGCAGCCGCTGGCAAGCGGCGCTGGCCTTGCTGCTGCTGGCACTGGCCCTGCACGCGGCATGCACCACTTTTTCACGGGGCCTGTACGCGGCCCTGGCAGCGGCCATGCTGCTGGCCTTGTGGCAAACCCTGCGCACAGGTCACGGCGCGGCGCGGCGCCGGACGGGCCGGCGAGCAATGGGGAAACTCTTGCTGGGGCTGCTGTTGGCCGTGCTGGGCACCGTTCTGCTCGTGACCATGTTCAGCCTGGCCGGCTACCGGGGCTTGCTCGCCGCCGTGGTCCTGCTCGCGGCCAGCTTCGTGCTGGCGGCGCGGCCCTTGCCGTGGCGCCTGGCGCCGGCCAGCCTGCTGTGCGCGCTGTGCCTGCAGGGGGTACTGGCCAGCTGGTGGCCGGAAGGGGCCGGCCAGCAGGCTGCCGGCTGGCTGAAAGGTCCGTATTTCCTGTTTCTGCTGGCAGCAGCACTGCTGGCGGCAGCACTGCTGCCCGGCCTCCTCTGGCCAGGCGGCGCTGCCGCCAAAGGCCCAGCCAGGCTGAGCCTGGCGATGATGGCGTGGACCATGCTGGCGTGCAATCTCGTCTGGATAGGCTGGCACTGGGCGGGACCACCTGCCCTGGCACCGGCCTGCCTGGTCGTGCTGCTGGCCATGCTGATGCTGTGCAATGGACGCTTGCGCCCACCCCTATGGCGGCTGGACCGCGCCAGCCTCAGCATGGCGGGCGCCGCCGGCATCCTGTTGCTGCTGGCCATACCCGTCTCGGCCAGCTATTACGCCACCGAACGTTTCGCCACCACCGCCTTCGACATGCAAGGCCGCTTGCGCCATTGGCGTCAAGTGCTGGCCATGCAGCCATCCGACTGGGGCGATCAGCTGTTCGGCATGGGCATGGGCAGCTTTCCCGCCACGTATTACTGGCACAATCCCAGGCGCGAGGTGCCGGCCAGCATCGCGTATGCGGAGGAAGGCGGCGAGCCTGGCAACTCCGGCAACACTTTTGTCCGCCTGGCCAGTCCCGGCTACAGCGCCGGCTACGGCGAACTGCTGCGGCTGCTGCAACGCCTGCCGGTGCAGCCGGCCACGCGCTACACGCTGGCGCTCGACGCGCGTAGAAGCGGCCCGATGCCCGTGCTGCTGGTGCGCCTGTGCCAGAGACAATTGCTGTATGCACAAAATTGCGTGAACATCCCCCTGCGCCTGCGCCTCCCGCAGCCAGGCGCGCCGGCCAGCGCGTGGCTGCACTATGAAGTGCCATTCGACAGCAGATGGCTGGGCGCGGGCGCCTGGCTGCTGCGCCCGCCCGTGCAGCTGGAACTGGCGGCCAGCGGTACGGCCACCTCATCCGTGATCGAGGTCGATAATCTGAGCCTGCGCGCGTCTGGCGGCGAGGAATTGATACTCAACGGTCACTTTACCCAGGCCAACAATTACTGGTTTTTCAGCAGCGACCACCATCACCTGCCGTGGCATATCAAGAGCCTGGCGCTGCAACTGCTGGTGGAAACGGGCTGGTGCGGCGCACTGTCCATGCTGGGCCTGCTGGCCCTGGCCGGCCTGCGCCAACTGCGCCAGGCCGCGGCAGGCGACCAGGGCGCGCTGGCCTACGCCGCCGCCCTGCTGGGCTTTCTCGTTGTCGGCCTGTTCGACAGCCTGCTCGACGTGCCGCGCATTGCCCTGCTGTGCTACCTGATGCTGCTATGCGCGCTGCTGCAGCCCCTGCCACCCCTGTCACCTCCTCCTGCTGAAAGTGCGCCGCCATGAAAGCCCTGCCGTTGACATTCTCCTCCGCCCTGATGAGCTGCCTGGTCCTCGCCCTGGCCAGCGCGCCCTGCCGTGCCGACGACGCCCTGGCGCAAGTCATTGCGCGCGTCAAACCGTCCGTCGTCGGCGTGGGCAGCCTGCAAAAGACGCGCACGCCGCCCATGAATTTCCTCGGCACGGGCTTCGTGGCGGGCGACGGCTTGAGCGTGCTGACATGCGCCCATGTGATCCAGAAACTGCTCGACGCCAACCCGGACGAAGTCATCGGCATTCTCACAGGCCAGGGAAAGGCGGCGCAATTTCGCCAGGCAAAAGTGCAGGTGCTGGACACGGAACACGACCTGGCCCTGCTGCGCCTGGCGGGCGAGCCGCTGCCTGCCCTGGCGCTGGGCGACGCGAGCACGGTGCGCGAAGGCCAGGCCATGGCCTTTACGGGATTTCCGCTGGGTGCCTTGCTGGGCTTACATCACGTCACGCACCGCGCCACCGTATCGTCGCTGACGCCGGTGGTCACGCCCAGCGACAATGCGCAGCGCCTCGACCCACGGCGCCTGGCGCAACTGAAAAAAACACCGTACATCGTGTTCCAGCTGGACGCGACCGCATATCCGGGCAGCAGCGGCAGCCCCTTGTATGATCCAGAAACCGGCCTCGTCTACGGCATCGTCAACATGGTGTATGTCAAAGGCCTGAGAGAGGCCGCCATCAGCGCGCCCAGCGGCATCACGTATGCGATTCCGGGCAGCCATATGCAGGCGATCATGCTGAAAAATAGATGACTCAGTTGCGCCCCTGCCGCAGCCGGTCGGTGATGCCAGGTTCATCCCATGTCGGGAAAAAAAAGGGGTAAAACGATCGTTCACCCCCATGCTGTTCCATCATGCCGCCGTACTTGCGGATCTGGGCCCCCATGTAGTCGAGGTCCAGACGCAGCAGCACGGCCGGCGCCCCCACGCGCGTGCACTCTCGCTCGCCGCCAAAATCCTTGAAACCGAGCATGCGCTTGTAAAACACCACATGCCGTGGATTGACTTCAATCACGTAATCCGTGAAGCCGTGAATATTGTGGGCATAGATATACGAAATATGAATCAGCGCCGCAAACACGCGCTTGCTCACGCCCTTGTCGATGGCCAGGCGCGACGGTTCGCACAGGCGCCGGCCCTGCTCGCGCAGCACATCGAGCTTGTCGCGGAAGTTTTCATCGGCGGGCAAGCCCGTCTCGTCATTGTCCAGGCACAAGGTCATGGTGCCGACGGTGGAGCCGGCCGTTTCTGCAAACAGGGTGATTTTATTCAGCGCATGCGCGATGCCGGGATCGACGGCATAGCCGCGCCAGCCGTACATCTTGCGGATCAGCAAACTGGCCGCTTCGCGCCGGCCACGCGAATTGGCCATGCGGATATGAAAGCGCTGCAGGTCGAGCTCGTGCTCCATGGCCGGGTCAATCTGCCCCTCGCCCACCACCAGGTCACTGAAGGTGCCTGGCGTGTCGAAGGAAATAATGGGTTCATCTTGAAAGCTCATCTTGTCCTCACGTTCATCGGCCGCCGCCGAGACGGACTGAAGCCAATGCCTTGTGACAAGAAAAAGACGAAAAAAGTTCCCACCATTAGCTAAAAAAACAGAAGAAATTTCCCTTTAGATGGCAAAATTACACGCTGAAATTTGCTGAAAAGAACAAAAAGACAAATATATCTGCTGTTTTGATATTGCTCAGATCGCTACTAAAAGAAGCTCTCCGGTATCAACAGCACGTCGCCCGGGCGCATCATGACGTTGGCGGAAATATCGCCATTCTTGAGCAGGTCGTCCAGGCGCACGCCCAGCTGCTGCTGGCTACCTTCGCGCATGCGGATGATGCTGGCCTTGTTGCCGGCGGCAAAGTCAGTGATGCCGCCTACGGCGATGAGCACGTCCATCAGCGACATGCCCAGCCGGTACGGCAGCGCCTGCGGCTTGGCCGCCTCGCCGATGACCCGGATCTGCTCGCCGTACGGGCCCGAGAAATTGGTGACGATGACCGTCACCACCGGTTGCTGGATGAACTTGCCCAAGGCTTGCTCGATGTCGCGCGCCAGCTGGGTCGAGGTCTTGCCGCTGGCGGCCAAATCCTCCACCAGCGGCGTGGTGATCTTGCCGTCCGGCCGCACGGCCACCGTCAGCGACACTTCCGGATTGCGCCAGACAATGATGTTGACGGAGTCGCCCGGGCCGATCAGGTAGTCGTGCATGGGCGCGCTGTCGTCGGCGGGCGCCAGCGGATAAGGTGTGCGGCAGCCCCCCAGCAAGCTGGCGCTACCCGCCAGTACCAGTGTGTGGCATAGAAATGCACGGCGAAACGGATTCATGCGGGGCCTCTTCGAGTCGATGGCGCGTCCATGGCCGGCCCCGCAGAACCAGCCTGGGCCGCGAACTTCCTATGATTATTAAAACCCGGCAAGTGAACCTTGAGGCGTATCAAGAAGCAATCATTTTGGGAAATCTTGCTTCCCAGGCGCCCTATACTTTGCTTACTCAACAGGCAAGCATTTCTTGCAAGACGCCGTTGTCCGCGCCGCCCAGCCATCGACCGTGCAGCACCGTCACCAGAAGGAAGCGACATGGAGGAATTGATACAGCAACTGCTTTCCAGCCTGAAAGGCATCTGGAAGTACCGCTGGCATGCGGTGCTGGTGGCGTGGCTGGTGGCGATCGGCGGTTTCATCAAGGTGATCACCCTGCCCGACGACTTCCAGACGTCGGCGCGCGTGTTTGTCGATACGCAAACCATCCTCAAGCCTCTGTTGGCCGGCATGACCAGCGTGCCGAACACGGAACAGCAGGTGGCCATCATGAGCCGCACCCTGCTCAGTCGCCCGAACGTGGAGCGCGTCATGCGCATGGTCGACCTCGACCTCGATTCGAAGTCCGTGCGCGAACACGAAGCCCGGCTCGATGAGCTGATGAGCCGCATCAAGATCACTGGCACCAACGCCTACGACATCTACACCATCAGCTACAGCGGGCGCGACCCGAAGCTGGTGCGCGACGTGGTGCAAAGCTTGCTGACCATCTTTGTTGAAGGCAGTTTCCAGGGCAAAAAGGGCGATTCGCAGAAAGCCGTGCAATTCATCGACGAGCAGATCAAGAATTACGAGGACAAGCTGAGCGCGGCGGAAAACCTGGTGAAGGAATTCAAGATCCGCAACAACCTGCTGCTGCCGCGCCAGGGCATCGACTATGGCAGCCAGCTGCTGATGTCGTCCGATAGCCTGAACAATGCCAAGCTGGAACTGGTCGAGGCGGAACAATCGCGCAAGGCCATCCTGAGCCAGATCGAAGGCGACGAACCCGTGCTCGACCTGGAGCCAAACGCCTCGGCCATCACGAACCCGGAACTCGATGAGCGCATCGCCTCACTCAACAAGAACCTCGACAGCCTGCGCATGCAATTTACGGAGTTGCATCCCGACATCATCGCCTCGAAGCGCCTGATTGCCCAACTGGAAGAGCGCAAGATCGAGGAAAGCAAGCTGAAAACGGCGGCCGGCGACCCGGGCAAGAACTACAGCCCCATGCTGCAGCAGTTGAAGGTGGCGCTGACGGACGCGGACGCCAAGGTAGCCGCCATCCGCGCCCGCGTGCAGGAATACAACGCGCGCAATGAGCGCCTGCTGGCGCAAAGCAATGCCGTGCCCGAGGTGGAATCGCAGCTGGCGCAACTGAACCGCGACTACATCATCAACAAGGAAAACTATGAAAAGCTGATCGGCCGGCGCGAAGCGGCCAAGCTGTCGGGCGAACTCAGTTCCACCACCGAGATGATGGCCTTCAAGATCATCGACCCGCCCACGGTGCAATATGCGCCCGTCGGCCCGAACCGTCCGCTGCTGTTCAGTGCGGCGCTGGGCGCGGCCCTGGTGGCCGGCATCGCCACGGCCCTGCTGATCAGCCAGGTGCGCCCCACCTTCCTCAGCCCTGCCGAACTGCGCGATGCCACGGGCTTGAACGTGCTGGGCACAGTATCGATGAACTGGACGCCGCTGCAGCAGGTGCGCCGCCGCCGCGCCCGCTATGGCTTTGCCGGCTGCCTGGGCAGCCTGTTCCTGCTGTACGGCGGGGTCATGACGGCCGCGCTGCTCAAATTCTAGACCATGCCACGGGAGCGACGATGACCAGCAAGGAGCGCAGCAGCAAGGACAGCGGCAGGCAGGAAGCCCTCATCCTGGGCGTCGCCGAAGCCCCCGTGCCGTACGTAGCGGACAGCGCCGATGGCGCAGACGGCGCGGACACCCAGGCGGCCAGCAACCCCCAATACCGCGCCCTGAACCTGGCCCGGCTGGCGGAGCAAGGCATGCTCACGCAGGAAGGCGGGCGCAGTTCGGTGGCCGAAGATTTCCGCATCATCAAACGCCCGCTGCTGCGCCAGGCGCGCGCCAGCGGCGCCGAGGCCATCCGCCACGGCAACCTGATCGTCGTCACCAGCGCCATGCCCGGCGAAGGCAAGACGTATTGCGCCGTCAACCTGGCCATGAGCATCGCCATGGAAATGGACATCACGGTGCTGCTGGTCGACGCCGACGTGGCGCGCCCGTCCGTGCTGAAAGTGCTGGGCCTGTCGCCCGAGCCTGGGCTGATGGACGTGCTGCTCGATCCGCAGCTGTCCATGGCGGACGTGATCCTGAAAACCAACGTGGCCAACCTGCGCATCCTGCCCGCCGGGCGCAGCAACAAGCATGCGACGGAATTGCTGGCCAGCCGGGCCATGAGCCGGCTGCTGGCCGAGATCGCCAGCCGCTACGCCGACCGCGTCGTCGTCTTCGACTCGCCGCCCCTGCTGATCACCAGTGAAGCGCACGCGCTGGTGGGACAGATGGGCCAAGTGGTGATGGTGGTCGAGGCGGAGACGACGACCCAGCACGCCGTCAAGGAAGCGCTGCGCCAGATCGACTCGTGCGAACACATACATTTGATCTACAACAAGACCAAATCGTTCCCCGGCAACGACTACTACGGCTATGGCTATTACGACTAGCCGCCGGGTTTCGCTACCGCTGGCGCTGCCGCCGTTGCTGCCTTTGCTATCCTTGCTGCTGCCCCTGCCCGCCTTTGCTGTCGACTGGCTGGTGAAACCCTCGCTGCGCCAGCGTGTAAGCTATACGGACAATGCGCTGCGCGCGCCGCCCGGCAAGGCGCAATCGGACTTCATCACGGAAATTGCGCCCGCCATCGCCCTCATCGGCACGGGCCCGCGCCTGCGCGTGCACCTCGATTACAGCTGGCACCAATTCCTCTCGGGGCAGCGCGGCAATAGCGATAACCACGACTTGCGCGCCGCGGCCGACGCCGAACTGGTGCAGGACTGGTTCTTCATCGATGCGGACGCCAGCGTGAGCCGGCGCAACATCTCGCCGTTCGGCCCGCAACTGCTTGACGAGCTGCCCGACACGGACAATGCCAGCACGGTGCGCACCACCGGCATCAGCCCCTACCTGCGCCACCGCTTCCGCGGCCTGGCCACGGCCGAGCTGCGCTACACGCGCAATACGGTCGACAGCGGCGCATTGCTGTCCGTACACAGCGATGAAATGGAATTGCTGCTCAGCGGCGAGCCGCGCGGCAGGGGCTGGACCTGGAACGCCAGTCACGACGTGCGCCGCACGCAGGACAGTAAGCTGGCGCCCGTGCGCATGCAACGCAGCAGCGTGGGCCTGCGCTATCCGTTCGGCAGAAAATGGGCGGCCACGGCCAGCGGCGGCATGGAAAAGGAAGGTTATATGTCGAGCAGCGGCAAGGCGCCGGAAGGCCGCTTCTGGTCGCTGGGCGGCGTGTGGACGCCATCGCCGCGCACCAGCGTGGCCTTCAGCACGGGCAAGCGCTTTTTTGGCAACACCTACAGCCTGGATGCCAACTTCCTGCAGCGCCATACCAACTGGCAACTGAGCTACAGCGAAAACATCACCACCCTGCCCACGCAGTTTGCGCGCCTGGGCGACCGCGACGCGGGCCAGCTGCTCGATCAATTATGGCGCGGCATCTTTCCCAATGCGCGCGACCGGCGCTTGCGCATCAATGCCTTCCTGCGCTACGCCAACAGCCTGGGGCCGGAACGGGGCGCCATCAATTACTTCAGCCACCGCTATTTCCTGCAAAAACAGCTGCAACTGACGATGGCGCGCGCCACGGCGAAAAGCACGCTGGTCGCCGGCGTCACGGCCGTCGATCGCACGGCGCAAACGGCCAGTGGCATCGAGAGCGCCTTGCTGCCCGGCATGGAGTTCGGCAGCGAAGACCGCACGCGCCAGATCGGCAGCAACCTGGGCTGGAGCTGGCAAGCCAGTTCGCGCACCAGCATGAATGTCAATGCCGGCTACGCCAGCGTGCGCTCGCTGAGCGTGCCGCGGCGCGACACCAACATCACCGTGACGGCCGGCTACACGCGCATCCTGCAGCCGAACATGACGGCCAGCATCGACGTGCGGCACATGCGGCACACCAGCAACCGGGGCGGCAACTACCGCGAAAACGGCGTCAGCGCCACGCTCACCATGCAATTCTAAGGAGGCCGCAGCATGTCCGACCCATCTCTTCCGTCCGGCGCGCCCGCGCACCTGCTGTGCGTGGTAGCCGCGCGCCCCAACCTCATGAAGATGGCGCCCATCCTGGCCGCCCTGGCCCGCCAGGCGCCTGCCGTGCGCGTGACATTATTGCATACTGGGCAACATTACGACACAGCCATGAACGGCCAGCTGTTTGCCGACCTGGACCTGCGCGCGCCCGACATCGCCCTCGACGTCGGCTCCGGCAATCACGCGCAGCAGACGGCCGAAATCATGCGCCGCTTCGATGCCGTGCTCGACGCCCATCCGCCGCTGGCGCCCGACGCGGTGCTGGTGGTGGGCGACGTCAATTCCACCCTGGCGTGCGCACTGGCGGCGGCCAAGCGGAACATTCCCGTGATCCATGTCGAGGCGGGCTTGCGCAGCGGCGACCGGCGCATGCCCGAGGAGATCAACCGCGTGCTGACGGATCAATTGGCTAGCCTGCTGCTGACCAGCGAGGAAGGCGCGTGCGCCAACTTGCTGCGCGAAGGCATCGCCGCCGAACGCATCCACTTCACGGGCAACGTCATGATCGACAGCCTGCGGCAGCAGCTGCCGCATGCAGTAACACCCGCCGCCACCCTGAGCGCCCACGGCCACGCCTGCCCAGCCGCGTATGGACTCCTGACCCTGCACCGGCCATCGAACGTGGATGATGCGGCGCAGCTGCAAGCGCTGCTGCAGGCGCTGGGACAATTGTCATGCCAGCTGCCGCTGCTGTTTCCCATCCACCCGCGTACCTTGGCCGGTTTGCGCCTGGCGGGCCTGGAAGCATTGCTGGCGCGGCAGGCCATCGTCTGCCTGCCGCCGCTAGGCTACCTGGAAATGCTGGGCCTGATGCAGGGCGCGCGTCTGGTGCTGACCGATTCGGGCGGCATCCAGGAAGAAAGCACGGCCCTGGGCGTGCCCTGCCTGACCCTGCGCGACAATACGGAGCGGCCCGTCACCGTCAGCGAGGGCACTAATACCCTGGCCGGCACGCAGCCGGCCGCCATCCTGGCGCTGGCGCGCGCCATCCTGGAGACGGGCGGCAAGCGGGGCCACATTCCGCCCCTGTGGGATGGTCACGCAGCCACGCGTATCGCCGCCGTCATCGCGCCCTGGCTGGCGGCGCTCCGGGGCACGCCATGACGCCGCCACAGGTAATCTTGCGCAACGCCCTGACCATCGACGTGGAAGACTATTTCCAGGTGTCCGCCTTCGCGCCGCACATCGCGCGCGCCGACTGGCCCCGCCTGGAATGCCGGATCGAGGCGAACATCGAGCGCATCCTGCTGCTGCTGGAAAGCCGGCGCATCCACGCCACCTTTTTTACATTGGGCTGGATTGCCGAGCGCTATCCGGCCATGCTGCGCCGCGTGGCCGGCGCCGGGCATGAAGTGGCCAGCCACGGCTATGCGCACCTGCGCGCCTGCGACCAGTCGGCCGCCCAGTTCGCCGACGATGTGCGCCGCAGCAAGAGCATCCTGGAGCAATTGACGGGGCTGGCCGTGCACGGCTACCGGGCGCCCAGTTTTTCCATCGGCGCGGCCAATCTGTGGGCCTTCGAGGTGTTGCAGGAAGCGGGCTACCGCTACAGTTCCAGCATCTACCCGATCCGCCACGACCATTACGGCATGCCGGATGCTCCCCGCTTCGCCTGGCGTCCACGCGGGCCGCAAGGCGTGCTGGAACTGCCCGTCAGCACCGTGCGCCTGCGCGGGCGCAACCTGCCGGCCGGCGGCGGCGGCTATTTTCGCCTGATGCCGTATGCACTGTCGCGCTGGCTTTTGCGACGCATCAATTCGCGCGACGGGCAAGCTGGCATATTCTATTTTCATCCCTGGGAACTCGATCCCGGCCAGCCGCGCCCGCCGGGCCTGAGCGCGAAGACGCGCTTTCGCCACTACCTGAACCTGGGGCGCATGGAAGCGCGGCTGGCGCGCCTGACGCGCGACTTCACCTGGGACCGCATGGACCGTATTTTTCTGGAAAGCACATGATGCACGAGGCCAGTCTTCCTCCCGACCCGGCGCCGTCCAGCGCCGCCGTTGCCGTGCGCTCGCTGCAGGCGCGCGAGCATGCGCGCTGGGATGCCTTTGTCCAGGCCTGTCCCGAAGCGACGTTCTTTCACCGCGCCGGCTGGCAAACCATCCTGGAACAAGGTTTCCGCCACGACAGCCATTTCCTGTACGCGGAACAGGACGGACGCATCGCCGGCGTGCTGCCGCTGGCGCATGTGCGCAGCCGTTTGTTCGGCTCCTCCCTCGTCTCGCTGCCGTTTTGCGTGTACGGCGGCATCGCCGGCGGCAGCCCGGCCGTGCGACTGGCCCTCGACGGCGCCGCGCAGGCGCTGGCGCGGCGCCTCGGCGTGGGACACCTGGAGTACCGCTGGCGCGAGGTGGAGCAAAATGCGGACTCTTCCTGGCTGCAGAAACCCCTGTACGCAACCTTCCGCCGCCCCCTGCATCCCGATGCCGAACAGAATCTGCTGGCGATACCGCGCAAGCAGCGCGCCGTCGTGCGCAAGGCCATGGCGGCCGGCCTGCACAGCGCCATCGACCATGACCTCGAACGTTTTTACCCGATCTATGCGGCCAGCGTGCACCGGCTGGGCACGCCCGTCTTCGCGCGCCGCCATTTTGCCCTGCTGCGCACAGTCTTCGGCAGCGATTGCGACATCCTCACCGTGTACCACGGCCAGCAGGCGCAGGCCAGCGTGCTGCTGTTCTATTTCCGCGATGAAGTGTTGCCTTATTATGGCGGCGGCACGCCGCTGGCGCGCAGCACGGGCGCCAACGACTTCATGTACTGGGAAGCGATGCGCCGCGCCTGCGCGCGCGGATACCGCCTGTTCGATTTCGGCCGCAGCAAGCTGGGGACAGGTGCCTGGGACTTCAAGAAGAACTGGGGTTTTACGCCGCAGCCGCTGCCGTATGCCTACCGGCTCGTGCGCGCCACGGCCTTGCCGGACGTCAATCCCCTGAATCCGAAATACGCGCTGTTCATCCGCGCCTGGCGCCGCCTGCCGCTGCCGCTGGCCAACCTGCTGGGGCCGCATCTCGTGCGGCAACTGGGCTAAGCAAGGGGACACACTATGCGCGAACTTCTCTTCCTCGCCCACCGCCTGCCGTATCCGCCCAACAAGGGCGACAAGATACGCTCGTGGCACATGCTGCAGTACCTGAGCTTGCATTTCCGCGTGCACCTCGGTTGCTTCATCGACGATGACGACGACTGGCAGCATGCGAAAACCGTGGCCGCCCTGTGCGCCAGCACGCGCTTCATCGACTTGCGGCGCGGCTCGGCCCGCAGGCGCGCCATGCAGGCGCTGCTGTCGCGCCAAGCGATGAGCGTGCATTACTACCGCGATGCGCGCCTGCTGCAATGGGTCGATGGGCTGCTATCGGGCGGCAAGGTGCGCCACGCGCTGGCCTATTCCGGACCCATGGCGCAATACATCGACGGCAGCGCGGGCCGCGCCCTGCACCGCGTGATCGATTTCGTCGATGTCGATTCCGACAAATGGCGCCAGTACGGCGACAGCAAGCCCTGGCCCATGTCGCTGCTGTACCGGCGCGAAGCGCAGTTGCTGCTGCAGTACGAGCGCCATATCGCCCAGCAGTTCACGGCCGCCAGCTTCGTCTCGCCGGCCGAAGCGGCCCTGTTCCGCCAGTGCGCGCCGATGGCGCGGCGCAAGACGGGTCATGTCAACAATGGCGTAGACGCGGCGTATTTCACGCCCATGCCGGCCCAGCCCGGCGTGTATCCACCCGGCGTGCAGGCGCTGGTGTTTACGGGCGCCATGGATTACTGGCCGAACATCGACGCCGTGCAGTGGTTCGTGCGCCAAGTCTGGCCCGCACTGCGGCGCCAGTTTCCCCAGTTGCAGTTCTATATCGTCGGCAGCGCACCCGTGCCCGCCGTGACGGCGCTGGCAAGAGTGGCCGGCGTGGTGGTGACGGGCAAGGTGGCCGACATCCGTCCCTACCTGGCCGGCGCAGCCTTGGCCGTAGCGCCCCTGCGCATCGCCCGCGGCGTGCAAAACAAGGTGCTCGAAGCGATGGCGATGGGCAAGATCGTGCTGGCCACGCCGCAGGCGCTGGAAGGCATCGCCGCCCAGCCGGGCCTGGAACTGCTGCTGGCGCGCGACGACGCCGAATTCATCCACCATGCCGCGCGCGTGCTGCGCAACGCGCAGGGCGGCGCGGCCGAAGGGAGCGGCGCGGCCATCGGCGCGGCGGCGCGCCAGCTGGTCTTGCAAGATTACGACTGGGAACGCAATCTGCGCAGCCTGGGTACCATGCTGGGCCTGCCTGCCGGGGCGGATGCAGCCGGCAGAGGCGCCGCCGCACCGACACAGCCCGTGGGGGAGATATCCACATGAGCCTGTTGCTCGACCAGGCGGTACGCTTGCCGGACGCGGCCGTCCTGCCGCATGGCGAACACCGGCGCCAGGCGGCCCTGGCGGCCCTGCTGCTGGCCCTGGCCGTCGTCGTGCTGCTGTATCACGCCACTTTCTGGTCGATGGTGGAATTATGGGCCCGCTCGCAGACGTTCGCGCACGGTTTCCTGATCGTTCCCATCAGTTGCTGGCTGGCCTGGCGCCAGCGCGCCCATCTGACCGCGCTGGCGCCCCAGCCGTCGCGGCAAGGCTTGCTGCTGCTGGGGGCGCTGGGCTTGGCCTGGCTGCTGGCCGACGCCGCCAACGTGCCCGTGGTGGAACAAACTGCAGCCACCGCCATGCTGCCCGCCTGCGTGCTGGCCATCCTCGGCTGGCCGGCCGTGCGCCTGCTGGCCTTTCCACTGGCGTACCTGTTTCTCGCCGTGCCGTTTGGCGAAGTCTTCCTGGAACCCTTGATCGACTTCACGGCCGCCTTCACCGTCACCGCGCTGCAATGGACTGGCGTGCCCGTGTATCGCGATGGCAACAATTTTTCGCTGCCTACCGGTAACTGGTCGGTGGTGGAAGCGTGCAGCGGCTTGCGCTACCTGATTGCCGCGCTGGCCCTGGGCGCCCTGTACGCCCATGTGCACTTCCACAGCACGCGGCGGCGCCTGGCCGTCATGGCCGCCGCCCTGCTGGTGCCCATCCTGGCCAATGGCGTGCGCGCCTACCTGATCGTGATGCTGGGTCACCTGAGCAATATGCGCCTGGCCGTGGGCGTCGACCATCTGATCTATGGCTGGCTGTTCTTCGGCGTGGTGGTGGTGCTGCTGTTCTGGCTGGCCGCGCGCTGGCGCGAATTGCCTCCCCCACGCGCCGTGCCGTCCGTGTACCCTGACGCCGGCATGGCCGGCATGCGCGCCGCCATCCGCGCCAGCGTGGCGTGCCTGCTGCTGGCATCGCTGTGGCCGGCGCTGGCGCTGGCCAGCCACCGCCACGACGGCGCCGCGATGCCAGCGACCGTGCTGGCCTTGCCCGATCCAGCCACCTGGCAGCGTCTGCACGATGCTGCACCAGCCTGGCAGGCGCCATATGCGGGCACGCCCGCGCGGTTTGCCGCCACGTATGCGCGCCAGGGTGACGAGGGCGCGCCGGTGGGCTTGCAGCTGCACTGGTATGCGCGCCAGGCGCGCGATGCCGAACTGCTGACGCACCAGGCCTTGCCGTATGGCGCGCGCTGGATGCCGCTGGCGCAGCGCGTGCAGCATGTCAGCCTGGCCAGCGGCGCCCTGGACGTGCGCGAAAGCGTGCTTGGGCACGGCGGCGAACGCCTGCTGGTGTGGCGCGTCTACCGCCAGGGCGGCATCGTCACGGCCCGGCCCGCGCTGGTAAAACTGCTGCTGGCGCAAGCCAAGCTGCTGGGCATGCGCCAGGATGGCGCCGACATTATCGTCTTTGCCGCCTACGACGAGCTGGCGCCGCCACCACGCGCGCGCCTGCAAGCCTTCCTGCGGGCAGCAATGCCCGTCATCGAACGACGCTTGCAGGAGTTGCCGCATGGCCATTGACCTCGACATGGACGGCACGCGGGAGGCCAGCAGCGCCCCCCTGATCGTGCATGTGATCCACCAGCTCGACGTGGGCGGGCTGGAAAACGGCCTGGTGAACCTGATCAACCATTTGCCGCCGGAGCGTTATCGGCACGCCATCGTCTGCCTGAAGAATGCCACCGCGTTTCGCCGGCGCCTGACCACGCCAGGCGTCGATGTCATCAGCCTGGACAAGCGCGAAGGCAAGGACTGGCGCCACTATCTGCGCCTGTACCGCGTACTCAAACAGCTGCACCCGGCACTCGTGCATACGCGCAACCTGGGCTGCCTCGAGGCGCAACTGCTGGCCTGCCTGGCCGGCGTGCGCCTGCGCGTGCATGGCGAACACGGGCGCGACATGAGCGACTTGCATGGCACCCGCCGCAAATACCGGCTGCTGCGCAAATGCATGCTGCCGCTGGTGCAGCACTTCATCGCCGTCAGCGCCGACCTGGGAGAATGGCTGGTGAACGCCATCGGCGCGGCGCCCGCGCAGGTGTCGCACATCGGCAATGGCGTCGACAGCGTGCAATTCCATCCACGCCTGGGCCCGCCAGCCGCCGTGGGGCCGCCCGGCTTCCTGTGCAACGGCACCTTCGTCATTGGCAGCGTGGGCCGCATGGCCCCCGTCAAGGACCATGCCTCGCTGGTACACGCGTTCTTGCTGCTGCTGGCGCAACCGGGCGCCCACGCGCGCCTGCGCCTGATCATCGTCGGCGACGGGCCGTGCCGCCAGGCCTGTCTGGAACTGCTGCAGCAGGCTGGCGTGGCCCATCTTGCCTGGCTGCCCGGCGCGCGCGATGACGTGGCGCAGCTGCTGCGCGCCATGGACCTGTTCGTGCTGCCCTCGCTGGCCGAAGGCAGCTCGAACACCATTCTCGAAGCGATGGCGACGGGGCTGCCCATCGTCGCCACGCAGGTGGGTGGCAATGCGGAACTGGTGCAGTCGGGCTGGAGCGGCACCCTGGTGCCGTCCGGTTCTGCCGAGATGCTGGCCGACGCCATGCTCGACTACTACAGCATGCCCGAACTGGGCCCGCGCCACGGCGCGCGCGGGCGGCGCCAGGTGCTGGCCGAGCACAGCCTGCCCGCCATGGCCGGCGCCTACCTGGCCGTGTACGACCGCCTGACGGGCGCGCGCCAGCCCTCCCCTCTGTCCACTTATCCCTGAAAGGCCTCCCATGTGCGGCATCAGCGGCATCTTTGATTTGCAGGGCCAGCGCGACATCGATGTGCTGCTGCTGGCGCGCATGAACCACAGCCTGCACCACCGGGGGCCGGATGAAGGGGGACTGCACCGCGAGCCGGGACTGGGCCTGGCGCACCGGCGATTGTCCGTGATCGACCTGGCCAGCGGCCAGCAGCCGCTGTTCAACGCCGATCGCAGCATCGCCATCGTCTTCAATGGCGAAATCTACAATTACCGCAGCCTGATGGCCGAACTGGCGCAGTTCGGCCATCAGTTCCGCACCAGCAGCGACACGGAAGTCATCGTTCACGCCTGGGAACAATGGGGAGAACACTGCGTGCGGCGCCTGCGCGGCATGTTCGCCTTCGCCCTGTGGGACCGCCGCCGCCATCTGCTGTTCCTGGCGCGCGACCGCCTGGGCGTGAAACCCCTGTATTACGGCGAGGCGCAGGATGGCACCCTGCTGTTCGGCTCCGAACTCAAAGCCCTGCTCGCGCATCCGGCCATGCCGCGCGTGCTCGACCCGCTGGCCGTGGAAGAGTATTTCGCCTACGGCTACGTGCCCGAGCCGCGCAGCATCTTCCAGCACGCGCGCAAGCTGCCGCCCGGGCATACGCTCTCCATCCGCGCCGGCCGGCCGCTGCCCGCGCCGCAGTCGTACTGGGACATTCCGTTCACGCCGAATCCGCCCGCCAGCGAGGCGCAGGCGGCCGACGAACTGCTGGCGCGCCTGCGCGAAGCGGTGCGCATCCGCATGGTGGCCGAAGTGCCACTGGGCGCCTTCCTCTCCGGCGGCGTCGATTCCAGCGCCGTCGTGGCGCTGATGGCCGGGGCCAGCGCCACGCCCATCAACACCTGCTCGATCTCGTTCGGCGACCCGGCGTACAACGAAGCGCGCTACGCCGACCTGGTGGCGCGCCGCTACGCCACGGCGCACCACGCGCGCCAGGTGGAGCAGGACGACTTCGAGCTGATCGACCTGCTGGCGAACCTGTACGACGAACCGTTCGCCGACAGTTCCGCCATGCCCACGTACAGAGTCTGCCAGCTGGCGCGCCAGCGCGTCACGGTGGCCCTGTCGGGCGATGGCGGCGATGAAAGCCTGGGCGGCTACCGGCGCTACCGCCTGCACACGCGCGAAGAAAAAGTGCGCAAGGCGATGGACCCCTTGCTGCCGGCCGGCTTGCGCCAGTCGCTGTTCGGCACCCTGGGGCGGCTGTACCCGAAGGCCGACTGGGCGCCGCGCTTCCTGCGCGCCAAGACCACCTTCGAAGGCCTGGCGCGCGACACGACGGACGCGTATTTTCACGGCGTCAGCCTGCTGGGCGACGCCATGCGCGCGCGTCTGTTCAGCCCCGAGCTGCGGCGCAGCCTGCACGGCTACCGCGCCGTGGAAGTGCTGCGCCGGCACGCGCTGGCCAGCCCCGCGCAAGATCCGCTGTCGCAGGTGCAGTACCTCGACATGAAAACTTACCTGCCCGGCGACATTCTGACCAAGGTGGACCGGGCCAGCATGGCGCATGCGCTGGAAGTGCGTTCGCCCCTGCTCGACCATGAACTGGTGGCGTGGATGTCCGGCCTTCCGCCGCAATTCAAGCTGCGGCGCGGTGTCGGCAAGTACCTGCTGAAAAAAGCCCTGCGCCCGCTGCTGCCCGACACCCTGCTGTACCGCCAGAAGATGGGTTTTTCGATCCCGCTGGCCGACTGGCTGCGCGGCCCGCTGCGCCAGCGCCTGCAACAGCGCCTGCTGGGCCCCACCCTGGCGCAGTGCGGCCTGTTCGACATGGACTACGTGTGCCTGCTGCTCGAGCAACATGCGAGCGGACGGCGCGACTACAGCGCGCCCCTGTGGTCGCTGCTGATGTTTGAAGCGTTCCTGCGGCAGGTTGCAACGGGGTCAGACCCGTCGGGGGAATACGGCCCAATGGGCCGTATTCCCCCGACGGGTCTGACCCCAACATCCGTCCCAGGCTAATCCATGCGCATCCTGCACATCCTCGACCATTCGCTGCCCCTGCACAGCGGCTACACCTTCCGCACCCTGGCCATCCTGCGCCAGCAGCGCGCGCTGGGCTGGCACACCATGCAGCTCACCAGTGCCAAGCAGGGGCCGTCCGATGGCGCGCAGCAGCTGGTCGACGGCTGGCATTTCTACCGCACGGCGCCCGATGCACGCTGGTGGGCGCGCCTGCCCGTGCTGCGGCAAGTGGCCGTCATCATCGGCCTGGCCGTGCGCCTGCGCCAACTGGCGCAGCGGCTCAAGCCAGACATCCTGCATGCGCATTCGCCCGCCCTGAACGCCATCGCCGCCCTCAACGCGGGCCGCGCGCTGGGCATTCCCGTCGTGTATGAAGTGCGCGCCTTCTGGGAAGACGCGGCCGCCGACCATGGCAGCAGCCGGACCGGCTGCCTGCGCTACCGGCTCACGCGCGCGCTGGAAAGCTATGCGCTGCGCCGCGCCGACGCCGTCACCACCATCTGCGACGGCTTGCGGCGCGAATTGTGCGCGCGCGGCGTGCCGGCGCATAAAATCACCGTGATCCCGAACGCCGTCGACGCCAGGGCCTTCGATGCCGTGCCCGATCCCACGCTGGCGCACAGCCTGGGTCTGGATGGCCGTCCTGTCATCGGCTTCATCGGCTCGTTCTATGCCTACGAGGGACTGGCCCTGCTGCTGCGCGCCATGCCGCGCCTGCTGGCAGCGCAGCCGGCGCTGCGGCTGCTGCTGGCCGGCGGCGGCCCGCAGGACGCGGCGCTGCGCGCGCTGGCGGCGCAATTAGGTGTTCTAAGCGCGGTGGTCTTCGCGGGGCGCGTGCCGCATGCGCAGGTAGCCGCGTATTATCAGCTGCTCGACATCTGCGTGTATCCGCGCCTGCCGATGCGCCTGACGGAACTGGTGACGCCCTTGAAACCGTTAGAGGCGATGGCGCAGGGCCGCCTCGTGGTGGCGTCCGACGTGGGCGGCCACCGCGAACTGGTCGACCATGGCAAGACGGGCATGCTGTTTCGCGCCGGCGACACCGATGCGCTGGTGCAGGCGATACTGGCCCTGCTGCTGGCGCCCACCAGTTGGCCGGTGCTGCGGCGCCAGGCGCGCGCGTTTGTCGAGACGGAGCGCAGCTGGAGCGCCAGCGTGGGCCGCTACGCGCCCGTGTATGCCCGCGTGGCCGCGGCACGCATGGCGGCGGGAGCGGCGCCATGATCTTCTCGGGCCTGCGCATCGCGCTGGTCGGCCCGCTGCCGCCGCCGGCGGGCGGCATGGCCAATCAAACGCTGCAGTTGGCGCGCAAGCTGCGCGACGATGGCGCGCAAGTGCAGCTGCTGGCCGTCAACGGCCCCGTGCCGCCGCCCTGGCTGGCGCGCATCCGCTACCTGCGCGCCGCGCTGCGCCTGCCCGTGTACCTGTGGCGCCTGTGGCGCACGGCCAATACGGTCGACCTGTTCCACATCATGGCCAATTCCGGCTGGTCCTGGCATCTGCACGCGGCACCGGCATTGTGGATCGCCAGCCTGAAAGGCAAGCCGGCCCTGCTCAATTACCGGGGCGGCGAAGCGGCCGCCTTTTTGGCCCGCTGGCCGCGCCTGGTGGCGTTCAGCCTGCGCCGCGCCAGCGCCATCGTCGTGCCGTCGGCCTACCTGGCCGGCATCTTCGAACAGTATGGCCATACGGCTCACATCGTGCCGAACGTGGTGGACTTGCAGCGCTTTGCGCCGGCCGCGCCGCGTGCGCCCGCCGATGGTCCGTGCATCCTGGTGGCGCGCCACCTGGAACAGCTGTACGACAACGCAAGCGCCGTGCGCGCCTTTGCACTCGTGCGACCAAGCTATCCCACGGCGCGCCTGGTGCTGGCCGGTGGCGGGCCGCAGCGCGCGGCGCTGGCGCGCCTGGCCAGATCGCTCGGCGTGGACGGTGCCGTGCGCTTCGCCGGCCCTGTCGACAATGCCGCGATGCCCGCGCTGTACCAGGCCAGCGACATCGTCCTCAACCCGAGCCTGGCCGACAACATGCCCAACTCCGTGCTCGAAGCGCTGGCCTGCGGCGTGCCCGTCGTCAGCACCAACGTAGGCGGCATCCCCGCCCTGCTGCAAGACGGCGTGACGGCGCTGCTGGTGCCGCCCGGCGAGCCGGCCGCCATGGCGCAGGCCATCCTGGCGCTGCTGCGCGACCCGACCCGCGCACAAAAGCTGGCAGACGCGGGCCTGGCGCATGCCGCCACTTTCGGCTGGCCCGGCATTGCGCCCGGCCTGGCCGCGCATTACCGCCGCATCCGCGCCGCGCCGCGCCCCGGCGCCTACACGCGCTGCGTGTCCCGCTGGCTGTTTCCCCTGCATGAATGGCTTAAGGGCCACCACAGCGCGCGCCTGCTGCGCCGGCTGGAACGCTCGCAGTGGTGGAGCGCACAGCAGTTGCAGGAGTGGCAGCTGGCGCGCCTGCGTGCGCTGCTGCGCCACGCGGGCGAGCACGTGCCCCATTATCGCGCGCTGTTCGCCCGCAGCGGTTTCGACCCGGAACAAGTGCGGCAACTGGCCGATTTGTCGCGCCTGCCGCTGCTGCGCAAGCGCGATATCGCCGGCGCGCGCGACAGTTTCAAGTCTGCCCGCGCCTTGGGCTTGCGCCCGTTCGCCACGGGCGGCTCCAGCGGCGAGCCGCTGCAGTTTTTCCTCGGCCGGCGCAGGATCAGCCACGACATCGCCGCCAAGTGGCGCGCCACGCGCTGGTGGGGCGTCGATATCGGCGACCGCGAAGCCGTGCTATGGGGCTCGCCCATCGAGCTGCAGGCGCAGGACCGCGTGCGCCGCCTGCGCGATGCGCTGCTGCGCAGCACCCTGCTGCCCGCCTTTGCCATGTCGCCCGCGCGCCTCGATGGCTATGTCAGGCAGTTGCGCCGCTGGCGTCCGCGCATGCTGTTCGGCTATCCGTCGGCCCTGTGCCGCATCGCCAGCCATGCCAGCGCGCGCGACTTGCCGCTCGACGGCCTGGGCGTGAAAGTGGCGTTCGTCACGGCCGAACGCCTGTACGACGAGCAGCGCGCACAGATCGCCGCCGCCTTCGGCTGCCCCGTGGCCAACGGCTACGGCGGGCGCGACGCGGGCTTCATCGCCCACGAATGCCTTGACGGCGGCATGCACATCACGGCCGAAGACATCATCGTGGAGATCGTCGATGGCCAGGGCCAGCCGCTGCCCTTTGGTGCCACAGGAGAGATCGTCGTCACCCACCTGGCCACGCGGGACTATCCGTTCATCCGCTACGCCACGGGCGACGTGGGCGCGCTCGGCACCGAGCCATGCGCCTGCGGACGCGGTTTGCCCCTGCTGCAAAAGATCGAAGGGCGCAGCACGGATTTCCTCACGGCGGTCGATGGCACCGTCATGCACGGCCTGGCCCTCGTCTACATCGTGCGCGAACTGCCGCAGGTGCGCAGCTTCAAGATCATCCAGGAAAGCCTGCTGCGCACCCGCGTGCTGCTGGTCTGCCAGCCGCGCCTGGACGACGCCACGCGCAGCGCCATCGTGACCGGCTTTCAGGCCAGGCTGGGCGCGCAGGTCGACATCGCCATCGAGGAAGTCGACGAGATCGCGGCGGAGGCGTCGGGCAAGTACCGCTATGTGGTGAGTGCGGTGGCGTAGACGGGCAGCCTGCAGCTCGATGCAATAGCAGTTGTCCATACTCATCCATATATCTTGCTTAATCATTTGTAGTGAGTTCGCCGTCGACAAGAGCAATCTCGCCTGCGAAGCAATCTCCGCATGCATGCACGCTAGGGATCGGGATAGCAACGCCGGTCTGGCTGGCGATTTTCGCACGCAAGTCGCTGCTCTTGAAGTTTTAGGCACCGTGCGCTCACACATTGATGTAGATCAATCAATTTTCGAATCGCATGCAGCAGAATATGATCATTCGCAAGTGTCTGTTGAGCAGCCCATGGCAGGGCGCGTGACTGACGCCACCCCAACTTCATAAGGAATAACATGATCCCCACTACCATGAAAGCCGCAGTTGTCGAACAATTTGGGCAACCCCTGGTGTTGCGCGAGGTTCCCGTGCCGGTTCCCGGCCCTGGCCAGATCCTGGTCAAGACGGAGGCTTGCGGCGTGTGTCACACTGACTTGCATGCGGCGCGCGGGGACTGGCCTGTCAAGCCGACGCCGCCGTTCATTCCCGGCCACGAGGGCATCGGCCTGGTGGTGGCCATGGGCACGGGCGTGACCGAGGTGCAGCTGGGCGACAGAGTCGGCGTACCCTGGCTCTACTCGGCTTGCGGCCATTGCGAACATTGCCTGGCAGCCTGGGAAACCGTGTGCGCCGCGGCGCAGTTCGGCGGCTACACCAAGAATGGCGGTTTCGCCGAATACATCCTCGCCGACCCGCGCTACGTCGCGCATATTCCGGACGGGCTGTCCGCCGTGCAGGCGGCGCCCATCATCTGCGCCGGCGTGACCAGCTACAAGGGCATCAAGGAAACGGGCGCGCGGCCGGGCCAATGGCTGGCCGTCTCCGGCATCGGCGGACTGGGCCACCTGGCCGTCGAATATGCGCTGGCCATGGGCTTGCGCGTGGCGGCCGTCGACATCGATGAAGGCAAGCTGGAGCACGCACGCGCCCTGGGCGCCGAAGTGACCATCAATGCCCGCCAGGGCGATCCCATTGCGGCCTTGCGTGAAGCGACCGGTGGCGGCGCGCACGGCGTGCTGATCACGGCGCCGTCGCTCGACGCCTTCCAGCAAGGCGTGGCGATGACGCGCAAGCGCGGCACCTGCGTGCTGGTGGGCTTGCCGCCGGGTGACTTCCCGACGCCGCTGTTCGACGTGGTGGCCAATTGCGTGACGATACGCGGCTCTTTTGTGGGCACGCGCCAGGACATGGCCGAGGCGCTCGCCTTTGCCGCCACTGGCAAGGTCAAGGCGGGCATCGAATTGCAGCCGCTGTCGGCCATCAATGAAATCTTCAGCCGCCTGGAGCATGGCAAGGTTGCCTCGCGCGTGGTACTCGATTTCAGCGCTAATTGAGTTACGGCTGAGCAGAGCGCCAACTGCGCCGGTGTGTCGTGCGACGGCAATTGAATTTTTGTTGCCATAATTGCATATTACAAAGGACACACCGATGAAAATTTCTCTTTCTTGCCTGCTGGCCTGCGTCGCCCTCGCCTGGCCGCTTGCTGCCAGCGCGGCCGACCAGGCTGCCCCCTCCTTGGCCGGACACTATTATCTGCAAGGCGTCATGGAAACGGGCTCCGAACTGCTGCTGAAAAAGGACGGCACCTTCGAGTGGATGCTCAGTTACGGCAATACCGACCAGCAAGCCAGCGGTGCGTGGCGCGTTGCCGGCGACACGGTGACCCTGGTGACGGGCAACGACGGCAAGGAGCCGCAGTTTCGCGTGTTCGAGGAAGCGGAAATGCGCATCCAGAAACCTGCCGAAGCGGGCCTGTGGGTGGCGATCGTCGGCTTTCCCCGGCTGGGACCGATGGCTGGCGTGGAAGTGACGTTCGAGGCGCAAAGCGGCAAGACGGCCACGGCCGTCAGCGCGGCGAACGGCGACGCCATCGTCCACATGCCGGCGTCGGAACGCTGGGTACGCGCCGGCTTGCGCCGCCAGGGCGCGCAGGCCGACTATCAATGGCTGCTCGTGCCGCCCGCGCGCGCGCAGGAACGCATCGCCGCATTCGCCGTCACCGACGCTCAATGGCTCAGGGGCCAGGCATTCCAGAAGCTGGCCTTGCGCGTCGTCAAAGGTGGCTTGCAAGTGGACGACACGGACAGCGGATTGGCCAGAGGCCTGTACGCGAAACCGGCATCGAAGCCATAGCCCTCACTCCCCCGTGTTCCATTCTCCAGGCACGCCGCCCTGGTCAAGCATCTTGACCAGGGCGGCGCTGTTTACCCCCGCGCGCAGCCGTGCGCCGTTGACACCCTGCACCGTCTGTCCTATAGTCGCCGGGTTAAGGATAAATGAGAATGAGAATCATGTTCAACTCTATGAAGAAATGGCTTGTGTGCTATCCGCTCGTGGCTGCCAGCCTGTTGCTGGCCGGCGGCGCGCAAGCGCAAGTGGCCGACCAGGGCGCTGGCGCCAAGCAGCTGTGGCAATTGATTGACTACGTTGCCGTCGATTACAGCGGCGCCGTCGAGCACGGCAAGGTGGTCAGCGAGGCCGAATACGCGGAAATGCTCGATTTTACCGACAACGCGACGACGCAGATCGCCGCCCTGCCAGCCCACGCTTCGAAGGCAGCCATTGCCGCCGCCATCGATGAATTGCGCGCGGCCGTCGTCGCCAAGGCCGACGGCGTGGAAGTCAAGCGCCTGGCGCACCACGCCAACGGCTTGCTGATTGCCGCGTATCCGATTCCCGTGGCGCCCAAAGTATTACCCAAGCTGGCGCGCGGCGCGGCCCTGTATGCGGCCCAGTGCGCTTCTTGCCACGGCGCAGCCGGTGGCGGCGACGGTCCGCTGGCGGCCAGCCTGGAACCGAAGCCGATTGCCTTCACGGATGGCGATCGGGCGCAGTCGCGCAGCGTGATGGCGCTGTACCAGGTCATTTCGCAAGGCGTGGCCGGCACCTCGATGGCCAGTTTCGGCCAGTTGTCCGAAAACGAGCGCTGGGACCTGGCCTTCTTCGTGGGCGGCATGTCGCACGGCGCGGCGGCGCGCGCACACGGTGAAAAGCTGTGGCAAGACGATGCGCGAGCGAAAAACCTGTATGCGGACCTGGCTGCCGTGACGACCCTGACACAGGAAGCCGTTGCCGCCAAGCTGGGCGCGGACGAGGCGCAAGCCTTGACGGCCTATTTGCGCAGCCACCCGGACAAGGCCGAGGCGCACAAGCCGGCGGGCCTGGCCCTGTCGCGTTTGCGCCTGGCGGAAAGCCTGGCCGCCATGCACGCGGGCGACCGCGCGGCCGCTACGCGCCTGGGCCTGTCGGCCTACCTGGACGGTTTTGAGCCGATCGAGCCGATGGTCGGTGCGCGCAACAAATCGCTGCTGCTGGCCGTGGAAAACGCCATGCTGGCTTACCGTTCCGCCGTTGCCAAGGGCACGGTGGCCGACGCCGAGGCGGCCGGCGAAAAGCTGCAGCAACTGTTTAGCCATGTGGAAGCGGAGCTGGGCGACGCCAAGGCCGAGCCGATGACGACCTTTATCGGCGCCCTGACCATTTTGCTGCGCGAAGGCGTGGAAGCGCTGCTGATCGTGATCGGCATCATCGCCTTCCTGCGCAAGGCCAAGCGCAATGACGTGCTGCCCTACGTGCATGCGGGCTGGGCCAGCGCGCTGGTGGCAGGCGGCCTGACGTGGGTGGCAGCGACATACCTGGTCACCATCAGCGGCGCCAGCCGTGAAGTGAGCGAGGGGCTCGGCTCCGTGTTTGCGGCCCTGGTCCTGCTCAGCGTGGGCTTGTGGATGCACCAGAAGAGCAGCGCCGGACGCTGGCAGCAATACCTGCACGAGAAACTCACTGCAGCAATGACGCGGCGCTCTGCCTGGGGCCTGTTCGCCCTGGCCTTCATTGCCGTCTACCGCGAAGTCTTTGAAACCGTGCTGTTCTATTCCGCCCTGGCGGCGGACGGCAATGGCGGCGCCCTGCTGGGCGGCTTCCTGGTGGCCATCGTGCTGCTGGTGGTGATTGCCTGGGCCTTGTTGCGCACCAGCGCCCGCATGCCGATCGGCAAGTTCTTCTCGCTGACCTCCGCTTTCGTGGCCGTGCTGGCCGTGATACTGATGGGTAAAGGCGTTGCCGCGCTGCAAGAAGCGGGCTGGGTTGGTGTGACTCCCGTCGATTTTATGCGCATTGATCTCTTGGGCATCCTGCCCACGGCGGAAACCCTGCTGGCACAGGCGGCCATCCTGGCCATCATCGTCGCCGGCTATGGCTGGAACCGCGTTTCCGCAGGAAAACGCAAGCCGGCCTGAGCTTGAAACTCGCCCCTTGAAACGCGCCAGCAAGGGCGTGCCCGCCAGCCCCCAATCGCTGCAGTATTGAGATAGGCAAGGTGGCCGGAAGAGTTCATCAGCAGGATGGGCACCGTGCTGCTCAGCGGGTCCAGTTGGCTGCCGTTCAGGTCGACATCGCGCGGCTGCTGCAGTTGCATGGCCTGGCGCACATCTTGCTGCGTGCCGGTGGCAATGATGATGCCGCCGGCCATGCCCAGTGCCGCCACTTGCTCGCTGCCATCGGCGGCCATCCGTTTACGGTAACAGGCCGCTTATCAGCGTAGGCAGGTTGCAGCAGGCGCAAGCGAGGCGGTCATGGCTCATGCACATTCCTATCAGAAGTTAATGATTGACGATGAATACATTCATCATTCAGGGTTTCATATGCTCGACAACAGAATATCGGGAGAGCGATATGCATAAACTGGCTCGCTTGTTACCCATAACTGCTTCAAAGCATAACGAATTGCCAATCAAAAAAACTCTAACATTGTCACGTTAATGCGCTTGACTATGTGATTGCTCTGCGCGCCTTGCCCTGCATTTATTTCCCGCAGCATGACACCATCCATCTGTTCGCCATTGTCTCCGCATCCCTCCTATTTCTCTGAAGAAGACATAAAAATATTTATCGGCACGTGACAATTGGATAGTTACATTTTCAAAATTTTAACTATATTCAGTATTGCAGAGATTGCACCGGTCGCCCGAACACCGGCCGTATCCCGTATCAAAAGAAGCCTATCCGTTAAACGCACCACCAACGAAAGCTGATCGATGAAAGTTCAACACGCAACAATATGGTCGCTGGGTCTTGTTATGGCAGGCGCCCTGTTTTCTTCCCATGCCTATGCGGCGAAGATCCCTGACTGCGGCAAAAGGGAACCGAGCAAAACCCTGCCTACCCCGCAAAATAGCGAATATGACGCCTACCGCAACGCCAAGACGAGCGCGGTGGCGGGTGGTCCGGGCAATACCGTATTCAATAATAATGAAAAGCGCCTCCCCGCCGCCGGCAAGGACGAGGTTTATTATGAATACTATTTGGGTATCGGCGGCGACGGCGGGGCGGGTTCGCATCGTGCGGTATTGCTGGTGCAGACTCCGGCGGGCAAACGCAAGTTGGTGGAACGCTACTATACGCAGGACCACTATACGTCCTTCTGCAGCCTGAAAAGCTAGCCGTTCTTTTTCCAATTCAAGCGGCGCCGGAATCAGTGGTCACGGCGCCGCATCGCGCGCATCCACATACGCCCAGGCCTGCATGCCTGACTTCAAGGCGACGCGCTCGCGCCGGTAGGCGGCTACCTCGTAGCCGTCCGCCTGGCGCAATTCCTCAAGCGAGATGGCCAGCACGGCGCCGGGCACGCAATCCGTCGGCTCGCCGCTGCGCGAGGTGATCGGATGGTGCGTCTTGCCGCTGGTCGCCACCACCTGCGCATCATCGATGGCCAGCAGCGCCAGGCGGTAGCCGGGCAATTGGTCGGGCCGGCTGTCCAGCAGGCGCCCGAAGGTGGCCAGCTGCACATCGGCCTGCTGTAAGGTGCCGTAGGAAAACAGCTGCTCTGGCGTTTCCGCAGTAAAAGATGTCATCGCTGCTCCCTGTCGTTCGTTATTCCAGCTACCCCAGCCCGAGGCTACCCTGGCGCGGTGTCAAGCGCCCGGCTAGCCGTACCGTCCGGGACCTTGGTCCGCTCCGCGCTTTTTTTCAACAACAATATGATGCTTTTCATATTTTATATCGCAAGCGGTCAATCACTGAAGGAACTGCCAAGAAAAACCACAAGATTGCCCTGGTCACCGGCGCCTCGTCCGGCATCGCCGCCGCCACGGCCCGGCGCCTGGCGCAAGCCGGCTATACGGTGTACGGCACCAGCCGCCGCGGCGACCAAGCGGCCAGGCTTGGCTATGCGGTGCTGGAGCTCGACGTCACCAGCGATGCTTCTGTCGCTGCGGCCCTGGCCGATGTGATGCAGCGCGAAGGCCGCATCGACCTGCTGGTGAATAACGCCGGTTTCGGCGTGGCCCCGGCGGGCGCCGAGGAAAGCAGCATTGCCCAGGCGCAAGCCATCTTCGACACGAATTTCTTCGGCGTCGTGCGCATGACGCTGGCCGTGCTGCCGCACATGCGGGCCCAGGGCGGCGGGCGCATCCTCAACATCGGTTCCGTCGTGGGCTTCCTGCCCATGCCCTACGGCGCACTGTATGCAGCCACCAAACACGCCATCGAAGGTGATACGGAATCGCTCGACCATGAAGTGCGCAGCTGGGACATCCGCGCCAGCGTCATCGAGCCGGCCTACACGAAAACCACGTTCGAAGCCAATTTGCTGGCGTCCGATACCCCACTGAGCGCCTACCAGCAGGTGCGTGCGGCCGTCGTGCGCCGGCTGCAGGAACTCTTGGCCGGCGCCGATGACCCTGGCGTGGTGGCCGACACCGTCCTTGCGGCGGCGCAGGCACCCCAGCCGAAATTGCGCTACACGGCCGGCCCGTTGGCGGCACGCTTGCGCCTGATGCGCCGCTTCCTGCCCGCCTCGCTGCTGGACGCGGGCTTACGCAAGGACCTGCGCCTGGCTTGCCGGCGAACCTGGATTATCGGCACGTTTGCCATCCAGCTGGCCAGGCACCTGGGCGCCCGCGTGGGCACCACCACCAGCACGGCAAATGTCGACCTGGTGCGCGGCGACGGGCTGGAAAAGGCCTTGCGCATCGTCAAGCCTGGCAGCCATGTCGTCTCGCTGATTGGTCCGCCGGACGCCGCTTTCGCCCGCGCGCGCGGCATGAACCTGGTGCTGAAACTGGTGCTTGGTTTGCTCAGCCGCAAGATCATCGGCCTGGCGAAGCGGCGCGGCGCCGACTATGCCTTCCACTTCGGGCGTCCCGACGGCAGCCAGCTGGCGCAGATCGCCGGCCTGCTTGACGCCGGCACCATTCGCCCCGTCATCGACCGGGTGTTTCCCTTTGCCGAGGCGCGCCAGGCGCTGGCCTGGCTGGCGCAGGGCCGCGCTCGCGGCAAGGTGGTGGTGCAGTTGCGCCAGCCGCACGCGCAATAAGCATATTCAATGCCATTGAAAAAAGGCATTCAATCATCAGGCCGGGAAATACATTATGCCCATGCCGCGCGATTTATCGGGGCATTCCTTATCCAATCGCAAACAGCGCTAAATCATGCAGCGTAAATTTTACTGACGGGAGCATCTGAAAATATATTTCTTGGGGGAAATAATGCGAATATTTCTCATCCTAATGATTTCTTTGACTTTGGCTGCATGTAGCACGATGCTGCGCTCGAATCAATTTCCCAGCAATGAGACGCTAGTTCCTAGCGGAAGCATGTATTATCTTCCCGCCACGGCGGTCAGCGGCAACATATCCTTCATTCCCACGTCATGCGCGCTATATGGCGGCAAGATGAAATTCAAATATGAAATAAGCGATGCAAAAACTACGTATTCGACCGTGGCGGACGAAGAGCAGCGGTATTATGTCGATTATGGAAAATTAAATTCCGCAATAAAAATCACCACGGCAAGCTTTGAATTTTATCCGATAGGCACCCTGAAGACGGTAAATGCCGAGATCGACGACCGCACAGGCGAAACGCTGGCCGCAATCGCGGGCTCGGCATTGAATATCGTCAAGGCCGCGACATTTGTGCCGGTGCAGCCAGCGGCGGCGGGAACGCCGGGTGAAACAGCCAAATGCGCGGAACCCATCGATCGCCTGCTGAAGGATCTGATGGTCCAGCGCAGCCTTCTTGCCGATCTGAACAGAGAGGAAGCGCCGGGCACTGAAAATGTGAATGCGGAGCCGGCCAAGGAGGAAGTGCCGAAAACCGGCAAAAAAACGCCGGCGGCCCCCGCCACCGCCAGCACGCAGCGCAAGGCCCGCGCGGGCACGCAAGCGATCGCCACTGCGGCAGCGGTAAAACCAACGGCAGAAATGGTTCAAAAAAGAATCAATGCATTACTCCAAACCCTCACCGGCGAAACCAGTTTTAGCTATATTCCCAGCGTGCTTGAACAATGTAGCAAGGTCACATTGACAGGGGAAAACTACCTTGCAAAATTCCTCGATATCGCGAGATCGGACGAATATGAGAAGCTACATACCGCCAGGTCAACAATGGGTGGCGACGCGGCGTTCGAGGCGCTCGTATGCGCGGAATCCACGGCGAAACGTCCGCGCACGCAAATGCAGCGCTTGTCCGGCTCGGGAGACGCTGCGCACGCCTCCGGACAGGGCACTGGCGGCATCCTCTATCGCCAGCCCGTCATGGGCCGCATCACGATAAAAAAAGGGGAAGGTTTGCCGCCGGTTCTCTTGAGTAATAGCCCGTTCTCCATACCGCAGTACGGCACGCTCGCATCGCTGGATTTGAGCAACGGCCCCTTCGATAAAAATTCGATCAAAGCCTTGTTTGCGCCCGATGGCGCGTTGACCTTGTTCGAATTTAAAGCGCAGTCGACGGCGGAACGTGGAGCGACGACCTTGGAGACCCTTTCCAGCAAGTATGCCGACCTTGCCAAGGCACGCGATGAGGCGGCGGCGGCGCGGACAAAAATACAGGATGATCAGGCCCAAAAGGCGTTTGACGAGGAAATCAAAGGCTATGAAAACCGGATGACGCTTTTGAAGGCGAAAGACGATTTTGCTCTGCAGGTGAAGGAAAAGACCCCTCTGCAGCTTGAAATGGACGATCTCGAGCGCAAGACGCAATTGCTGCAGAAGCAAACCAATTACCAGAATGCCCTCAATGCGTACAAAAAACTGCAAGAGGTGACGCCATGAGCCCATGGACAGGCTTGTCTTTACTGATGATCAGCATGCAGTGCCATGGCCAGATGAGATCCCATGAAGCGATGCCGAAAGATGCGCAGCAAGCCTTGCACGTACAGTTATCCAAACGCCTGGGCGAGCGCCTGGAGATGAGCGGCGCGGATCCGGCTCTCGTATCGAATGTCAAGGTGCTGCGCGACCGGCAGGTGCTCGATAAAATCAATGGCGATTTCGACGAAATCGCGTCGCGCAGGCTCTCCGCGCGCGAGACGATGCTGTCGCCTGGCAAGCTGCGGGAACTCGAAAACATCGCCAGGACCAGGCTCGAACTCAAACAGTTATCCATCAGCAATATCCCCGAAGATAAACTCATGGAGGCGGCGGGAGTCACCAAGTTACAGCTGCAGAACGAGGCCTTGAAGGACTCTCCAGACGCGGCGCTCCTCGACAGAATCAATATGGCCTTTCCCAAGGATGATCGGGGCGGCATCCTGCTGCTCAATCCTCTCACGCCTGTCGATGCGGACATCGTCCCCCGCAGTGTCGGCATACCGACATTCGATTTCAATGCGCGCCGCTCGACGCAGCAGTATTCGCGGACACGCTACCGTTTCGTCGGTGTCCTGGCCGACATTTCCGTGACGCCGCCCGCCCATATTTGCACGGGAACCTTGATATCGAAACAGTGGTTTCTGACGGCCACGCATTGTTTTTTTGATAGCTCAAAACAGGAAAAGTTTCCTATTGAACATCTTGGCGTCTTCTTTCCGTTTCAAGGAGGCACGGAGACCGTGCAGAGAACGAGCGATGGCAAAGAAAGCAAGAACTTGAAACGATGGCCGCTCACCCAGGTCATTGCCTGGTTCGGAGAAGCCAGCGGCCTGGCCATGCCCACGAGCGAGGAAGGCATGCTGTGGCAAATCAAGCTGGGCAATGACGTGGCGCTTATCGGCCTCGACAGCGTATCGTCAACGCTCTCCCCTACCAGCCTGGTAAGCATACCCCAGAGCGCGCAAATCGATCCGCCGCTGACGCTTGCCGGCTACGGCAAGACCAACGCCGCTGACACCGTCGGCGACCTGCTGCTGGAAGTGGGCTTGCGCCGCGATCTGGTTTTCACCAGTGACAGCGGCGCCTTGCTAAACAACGGCCCCGAGGGCGCCGCCCATGAGAATGCGCGCATCTGCCTCGGTGATTCAGGTGGCCCTGTCTTTCTCGGCAGCGTGGAGCAAGGCTGGACCATGCCCTTGCAACTGGTTGCCATTGCCAGTGCCGTGGAACAGGGCACCACGCAATTATGCGAATCGGGACTGCAGCAATTTACGCGCGTGGACCGTCCGGCCGTCCGCGCCTGGTTATGCGCAAAGACGGGCGCCGGCTGCTGAGCGGGGCGGCGCCTACATCTGCCGGAAATGGTGCAGATAGCTGCGGCTGACGGGCAAGGTGACGCTGCTGCCCCGCAGTTGCAGCTGCGCCGTTTCATTCACTCCCCGCGTAACGGCACCGACATACGCGAGGTTGACGATGACGGAACGGTGGGTCTGCACGAAGCGGCCTGGGTCCAGTTGCTCGCCGAGCTCCTTGATGCTGGTGCGTATCAGGGCCTCGCCCTCTTCCCATGCCACCAGCGTGTATTTCTCTTCGGCACGCAGATAGCGCACTTGCTCGACGGGAATCAGGCGCACGCTGCTGCCGACAGACGCCTTGATCCATTGCAGCCAGGCAGGCAGCGCGGCGCGCTGGCTCAGCCTGCTGGCCAGCTGGTCGAGCACAGCGTCCAGCCCGTTGCCGGCCGCCAGCGGACTGGCGAGCCGCTCTTGCAATCGCTGCACCGTATCGGCCAGGCGGAGCGGGTCGACAGGTTTCACCAGGTAATCGATGGCGCCCTGCTCGAACGCCTGCAAGGCGTACTGGTCATACGCGGTGACGAACACCAGGTGCGCGCGGCGGGCCAGCGCGCGCGCCGTGGCGATGCCATCCATGCCCGGCATGCGGATATCGAGAAAGACAATGTCGGGTTGATGCAGTTCAAACAGTTCCAGCGCTTCGGTGCCATTGCGCGCATCGCCGATGACGCGCAACTGGGGCCACAAGGTGGCCAGATGGCTGCGCAGGCGCTCGCGCAGCAGCGGTTCGTCGTCGGCGATCAAGGCGGTCGTCATGTTCAATGCGTGTCTCCAGGAAGGATGAAATGCAGCTCGGCGCGCACGCCCTGCGGCGCGACCGCATGCAGCTCGAGGCGGGCGCCGGGGCCATACACGGCCAGCAGGCGGCTGCGCACATTGTTCAGGCCGGTGCCCGGCTGCGCCGTCACCGCCATGCCCACGCCCGTGTCGCTGACCCAGACGCGCACCTTGCCGCTGGCAGGCTCCACTTCCGTGCCCACGTCGATGCGCCCGCCTGCCACGCCGGGATCGATGCCATGGCGCACGGCGTTTTCCACCAGTGTCAGCAGCGCCATCGGCGGAAAGCGCAAGGTGGCCGCCTGCACGCAGCCGGCGACGCAAAATTGCAGGCGGTCCGGCATGCGCATCTGCATCAGTGCAAGGTAGGCGCGCACCAGTTGCAGTTCCTGCTCCAGGGTGGCGGCCCCGTCGTTCAGGCGCGGCATGGCGGCGCGCAGATAGGCGATCAACTGGCGCAGCACGGGCCCCGCCTGCGGCGAGCCGGTCGCCACCAGCGCTTCGACATTGGCCAGGGTATTGAACAGGAAATGCGGCTCGATCTGCGCCTGCAGCAGGCACAGGCGCGCGTCCAGCAATTCGCGCTCCAACGAACTGTTTACCAGCTCGGCCTGCAGGCGGTCGGCCCGTTCGCGCTCGCGCCGTTCGCTGCGCATGGCCAGCAGGGCAAACGACACGCCAAAAACGATGGACAGGAACACCATCAGGAAGTGGCCGACGAGGGTTTGCGTTTGTGCAAGGTAGGTAAAGAACTGGCCCTGCTGCGTGGCCAGTGCCGTCAAGAAGGCGGCCACGGGCGCCATCAGCACCACGGCACCCACTCTTGCCGCTGCCAGGGACAGCCAGCGCGGATGCAGGGCGCCGGCCGCCGAATACGCCAGCAGCAAGGCGGCACCAATAAAACCGATACGCCCGAACACGCCCAGGTAAGAAGTCCCGCTGAGCAGGTGCAGCAGCCACGACAGCAGCAAGGTGAAGACCGTCACGACGAGCGCCTGCCGCGCGCTGGGCAGGAGCGCGGCGTAGCGGCGGGTGGTGGCGGGCGCTGATGTCATGGCATCACCATACCCGCGATACGCCCGCCGTTCAAGCCCTGAAAACCGCCGTTCGTCGCATCGGCGGCGCCTGTTTGCACCCGTCCGGGACGCGCGCGCCTATCTTGACGGCTGCACAACACTGTCAGGAGACACGCCATGCCATCCGCACCTTCCGCCGCCAGCCAGTGCCTGGCGCCATCACGCATCGGCGCCGCCACGGCGCTGTCCGCTGCCGCCACCTTCTGGTTCGCGGTCACCGTCATCGGCCAACTGGTGTTTGCCGCCTACATCGTGGCCCTGTACGGCGGGCATGGCATACACGGCAACTTCCAGGGCTGGAACGCGGTCATGTCGCACGGCCACGTGCCCGGCGATGGCGTGGGCAACCTGGCCACCGGCATCCACCTGCTGCTGGCGGCCGTCATCATGCTGGGCGGCGCCCTGCAACTGGTGCCGCAGCTACGCCGCATCGCTCCCCGCGTGCATCGCTGGAACGGGCGCGTGTACCTGGCCGGCGCCGTGCTGGCCGCGCTGTCAGGCATCTACATGTTGTGGTGGCGCGGCGCCGTCGGCGACGTGGTGCAGCACATCGGCATCAACCTCAATGCCGTGCTGGTGCTGTTGTTCGCGGGCAAGGCCCTGCGCCGCGCCTTGCAGCGCGATATTGCCGCGCACCGGCGCTGGGCGCTGCGGCTGTTCCTGGCCGTCAGCGGCGTGTGGTTCTTCCGTGTCGGCCTGATGTTCTGGCTGGCCGTCAACGGCGGTCCGGCCGGTTTCGACCCAGGCAGCTTCACGGGACCTTTTCTGAGTTTTCTTGCCTACGCGCAGTATCTGCTGCCGCTGGCCGTGCTGGAGGGCTATTTGCGCAGCCGCGACGGCGGCAGCGCGGTGGCCCGCTGGGCGATGGCGGCGCTGCTGTCGCTACTGACAGTGGCAATGGGCGTGGGCATCGCCGTCGCCAGCATGGGCATGTGGTTGCCGCGCATGCACGGCTGAGGCCTCCCGCAGCGCTTATCATGCCGGTCATTCATGAAACGCCAGTGTCGACATGCACGATATGGCGGACGTGATGCGGTCCGCGCAGGTAGTGACTATCGACACTGACGCGCCAGCGATAGCGTGTAGCCTTACCAGTAACCGAGCACCTTCCACCAGGTCGTGCCGACAACGGCAAAGATCAGCAATTCCACCACGCACATGATGAAGCCGACCCGCCACCAGTTGCCCATCGTCACGAAGCCGCTGCCGAAGATGATGGGCGAGGTGCCCGTCGCATAGTGGGTCAAAGTCATCATGATGGCCGAGCCGGCCGTCATCATCAGCATGAAGGGCACGTGGTATTCGGCGGGAATCAGGTGCAGGCCCACCGTCAGGAAGGCCAGCAGCATGGCGCTGATGTGGGCCGTCGTGCTGGCAAAGAAGTAATGCGAAAAGACAAACACCAGTACCAGGACGGCGGCGATCGGCAGCCAGTCCATGCCGCTGGCGACGATGGCGGCCTTCATGCCGGCCGAGAACCAGGCGATCACCCCCGTCTTGTTCAGCTGCTCGGCCATCATCACCAGCGCGCCGAACCACACGAGGGTGTCCCAGGCGCTCTTTTCCGACAGCACGTCGTCCCAGTCGATGGTGCCGGTAATGATCAACACGAACAAGCCGACAAAGGCCACCACCGTCGCATCGAGCGAAAACGCGGGGCCGAACAGCATGGCAGGCACGTTCGCCCACAGCAGCAGTAACAGGGCGAAGGTGCCCAGCATGACTTTTTCAGACGGCGACAGCGGACCCATGTTTTTCAGTTCCGCCTTGGCGTAGGTGACGGCATCCGGCGTGGCTTTCAACTCCGGCGGCGACAGCCAGTAGATAATCAGGGGCATGACCAGCAGGCAGACCAGGCCCGGCAGCAGCATGCACAGGGCCCAGGTCGTCCACGTCAAGTGGAAACTCTGGCCGCTGGCCTTGGCCACGAAGTCGACTACCAGGGGATTGGGCGCCGTGGCCGTCAGGAACATGGCCGACGTGATCGGGTTGGCGTGGTAATTGACGAGAGCCAGATAGGTGCCGACCTTCTTTTCCGTGCCCTTGGCCGGATCCGAATCGAAGGCATTGGCGATCGATTTCATGACGGGGTGGACGATGCCGCCACCGCGTGCCGTGTTACTCGGTGTAAATGGCGCCAGCACCAGTTCGCAGATCGCCAGGCCATAGCCGATGCCCATGGTGCGCTTGCCCAGCAGGGAAATGAACAGCAGGCCGATGCGGCTGCCCAGCCCTGTCTTTTTCAGGCCGCGCGAAATCAAAATCGCCACGACAATCAGCCAGATCAATGGATTCGAAAAACTGCTGAGCGCATCCGTGATGGCGCCCTTGGACGAGGTCGACGTCACTTGCGACAATGACACGATGACGATGGCCATCATGGCCATCACGCCGATGGGCATGACTTTTAAGATGATCGCCAGGATGGTGGTGAGGAAAATCGCCACCAGGCCCCAGGCCTTGAGCGTCAAGCCGTCCGGCGCCGGCAGCAATAGCATGCTCACCAGCAAGGCCGTGCAAATCAGGGCGGGGACGAGGCGGAATGGGACGGCTTCCTTGAAATGCAGGAACATGTCGCGCACTGTTTTATACATCTTTATTACCTTTCGCTGTGGGTCAGGCATCCTGGCGGCCGGAATCGTGCACGCAGATTCATGGGCTGGCGCGCAAGGAAAACGCGCCTTCAACGATGACAGATGCCCAACAATTCTGTTCGGCAATATCATACACGCAAGGCGCCCCCGCCCCTGCTCCATTCGGCGCGCCCTTCCCGGCAATTGCAAAATCGTTGACCTGCGAGCGACATATCTCACATAATCGCCCCTCATGCAAGCAAACCCGACAAGGACGCCATTGCAAGCCCGCAACCATCATATCGACGCCCTGCGCGGCGCGGCCATCCTGTGCGTGCTGGTGCTGCACTTCGCGCTGGCCTATGGCTTGAAGAACAGCCCGCTCTCGGCCTTGCCAGGCTGGCTGCTGGGCGCCGCCTATCAGGGTAATTATGGCGTGACCATGTTCTTCGTTATTTCCGGTTACCTGATCACCTCGACCTCGCTACGCCGCTGGGGCGACCTGGCGCGCATCGACCTGGCGGCGTTTTATGCCTATCGCATCGCCCGCCTGCTACCGTCTCTGCTGCTGGCCCTGTCCCTCATCGTGCTGCTGGGCGTGCTCGACGTGCCCTTCTTTGCCAATTCGGACGGAGGCAAGGATTTGCCAGCCAGCTATTTCGTCATCGCCATCGCTTCCGTACTGACCTTCTGGCACAACGTGCTGATGCAAAGCGCCGGCTATTTCAATTACTGCCTGAACGTGTACTGGTCGCTATCGGTCGAGGAAATGTTTTATCTGCTGCTGCCGCTGTCGTGCCGCTTCCTGCGCCAGCGCCAGGCGATCATGCTGCTGTGCGGCGTTGCCATCGTGGCCGGCCCCGTCTATCGCAGCCTGCACGCGGACAACGAAATCTATTTCATGTATGGCTATATCGCGTGTTTCGACGCCATCGCCATCGGCTGCCTGACGGCCCTGCTGACACAACACTGGCAGCCGGGCGCGCGTGCCGGGCAACTCTTGCGCTGGCTAGCGGGCCTGGCCCTGGCGGCCCTGTACGTGCGCGGCATCGGCGGCCATGAAGTCTTCGGCTTCAGCGCGATCGCGCTGGCCAGCGCCGCCTTCATCGTGGGCGCCACGGCGGGCCAGGCGGCCAGCCAGGGCCGCCCCGGTCCGCTGCAATGGCTGGGACGGCACAGCTATGAGCTGTACCTGTTCCATATCATCATACTGGCCGGCATGCGCAATGTGGTCGACAAGGCTGGCCTGGGCTACGCGGAGCGCCTGCCGTGGCTGGCGCTTTTCCTGGCCGCGACGGCACTGGCGGCCGCGCTCGTCGCCCGCTATGTATCCGAACCGGCGAATACCGCCCTGCGCCGGCACTTCCGGGGCGTCGGCACGGCCGCGCCTGCACACACTGGCGACAGCCCTGGAGCGGCGCCTTGAAAAAGTGAGCCAGGTCAAGAGAGCGCATGCCCACAGCCCGTTTCCAGGCAAATTCCAGCCCGGACTTGCCATCCGCACTATAATGTCGGCACCGCGTGCGGCAGCAATGGCGGCGATAGACGGTAACAATTTCGTGTGGACGCCAGTACAATAGCGTCTGGGCCTACACAGGGTTTCACTTTTGCCAGCAGTTGCCAGCAACTAACCATTTTTTTGACCAGCCAACAAACACTATGAGTTCGATGAATGAAGAGCGCGTATTAAGCGTGCACCACTGGACGGATACCCTGTTCTCCTTTACCACCACGCGCGACCCGTCGCTGCGTTTCTCGAATGGCCATTTCACCATGATCGGCCTGCGCGTGGATGGCAAGCCATTGCTGCGCGCCTACAGTATCGCCAGCGCCAATTACGAAGAGCACCTGGAATTTTTCAGCATCAAGGTGCCGGGCGGCCCCCTGACGTCGCGTTTGCAGCACTTGCAAGTGGGCGATACCGTCATCGTCGGCCGCAAGCCGACGGGTACCCTGGTGTCCGACTACCTACTGCCAGGCAAGCGCCTGTACATGCTGTCGACGGGCACGGGCCTGGCGCCTTTCCTCAGCATCGTGCGCGATCCGGACATCTACGAGCGCTTCGACCAGCTGATCCTCGTGCATGGCGTGCGCCAGGTCGATGAACTGGCCTACCGCGAGCTGCTGGAAGAGCACCTGCCGAAGCATGAATTCCTGGGCGAAATGGTCAGCGACAAGCTGCGCTACTACCCGACCGTCACGCGCGAAGACTTCCGCAACATGGGCCGCATCACGGCACTGATCGAGAATGGCAAACTGGCCGCGGACCTGGGCTTGCCACCGCTCAATCCTGCCGAAGACCGCGTCATGATCTGCGGCAGCTCGGACATGCTGCGCGACCTGAAAGAGATGCTGGAAGCGCGTGGCTTCAAGGAAGGCAATACCTCGACGCCTGGCGACTTCGTTGTCGAGCGCGCGTTCGCCGAGAAGTAATCGGCAAGTCCTCCGCAACACAGCAGGGGCCCGGCCCCGCCGCTTTTCGCGGCGGCGCCGGGCCTCTTGCTTTTCAGCTGGCGCCAGGTGCGCGGACCAGCACGGGCGTGCCGCGCTGGTATTGCAAGCCATTCATGAAGCGCTGCACGGGCTGAAAGGCGCCGCTAAGGATATCGTCATGCGCCGCGTAATAACGCGTCTCGATCTTCAGCAGGCCCAGCACGGTCGCATCGAGCTTGTCCGTCTGATACGGTCGGCTTTCCAGCGCGGCGCGCGTGGCCGTCGATTGCGGCGCTTGCTGTTTGTTCCAGATCAACATGGGAATTTCATAGCCGCTCTTGTCCGACGCGGAGTGACCCGCGTGATTGCGGCTGTAGCCGACTTCCTGGCCATGGTCGGAGACAAACAGCAGCGAGGCGGCGCGCCCGGCCTTGGCTTTGTCGGCCATGCCGATCAAGGTGCCCAGCACATAATCGCCATAGCGGATGGCGTTATCGTACTCATCGCGCCGGCTGCGTATCCAGCTTGACCTACCCTGGCTGGCCATTTGCGCGCTGACGGCATCCTGCGCCTGATCGAAATACGCAAATCGGCTAGGATAGCGCATGTCATAGCTGGGATGAGCGCCCAGCAGGTGCACCACGATCAGCTTTTGCGGCGCGCTATCGGCCAGCGCACGGGAGAACGGCGGGAACAGATTACCGTCGAAATTGTTTTCGCCACGTCCCGTACCGTAGTTGATGAAATCGCTTTCATCCGCCTCGCCCGCCAGCAGTCCGATCCAGCCGTCGTTGCGCGTCTGGTTCGAGACCCAGAACGTCTTGTAGCCGGCCGCCTCGGCCAACATCAGCAAATTCGGCTTGGACATCCACGCATCGGGGTTGCCGATATCGGCCGGCGTGAGCATGGTCATCATCGATTCCACCGTGCTGGACGCAGGCGAAATCACATCGTTGAACACCAGCAGCTCGGAACGCATGGCATCGAGCCGCGGCGTGGTGGCGCGCGGATAACCATACAGCGACATCGAGGCGCGGTTGGTGCTCTCGCCGATCACCAGGATGACGGTACGGGCATCCTCGCCCACATAGCGCACATGCCAGTCGCGCGGCGCGGCCATGGCTGCCGTCAACGCATGCTGCATGGATTTCATCGCTTCCAGCTGCGCGTTGTACTGCTGGTAGCGCAGCGGCCAGAACAGGGCCGGATTTTCGCGCCGCATGGTGGTATTGACGTGCAGCAGCACGAGAAAGACGGCCATGGTGGCGGCAAAGCTTTTTTGCAGCAGGCCCGGTGCCGCACTGTCGCGCCCAGCCTGCCAGCGCAGCAACTGGCGGTCGGCCAGCAACAGCGCCGCCGTCACGAGCACAAACCAGCCCGCCGATTGCGCCAGGGCAATGCTGTTGTGCAGGAAAAATTCTCCCGTTTCGGCTTGATCTGTCGCAAACATGGCCTGTAACACTGCATTCGGATTCGGCCGCATGCCAAAATAGCCACGCAAAAACCCTTTGATGGCGGCGTCGAGGTAAAACACGGGCACCACGATGCGCAGCAGGACGGTGACCGCGCTGGCGCTGCAGCGCCAGGCGTAGAGCACGCCGCCCACGCCCAGCAGGAGCGCCGCCAGCAAGACGCACAATTTCAGGCATTCGTTTGCACTTAACTGATCGAAGAGGAAGAAAAGCAGCAGGCCAGCAATGCTGAACAGGACGCGGCAAAACAGAATCAGCATGGAGGCGATAGAGAGTAAACAATGAACTGGGACAGGCCCGCGCGGACGGGCCAGCGATTGTAGCGTAGTCCCTTGCAAGGTGTGGCAACATTTCACGCGTGCTCCTGACAGAAATTGTCAGTACTTTTTATTATGCTTTCGGCACCAGCAGGCCAGCCAGCCTGTATTAATATTGATATCTCCACCTGCGACAGGACTTTTCCATGACACGTGCCATCACCATACTGACCGAGAACTTTGCCGATTGGGAAACTGCCCTGATCAATTCCACGGCGCGCTTGTATTACGGCTTTTATACGCAGTTCGCCACGCCGGGCGGCCTGCCCGTCACGTCGTCCGGTGGCATGCAGGTCACGCCGCAACTGGCGCTGGAAGAGATTGTGCTCGAGGAACTCGACTTGCTGATGGTGTGTGGCGGCAGCCACTGGCAAAGCGGCAAGGCGCCCGACCTGGGACCGTTGCTGCGCGCCGCCCGCGACAAGGGCGTGTTGCTGGCCGGCATTTGCGACGGCACCCGCGTGCTGGCGCAGGCAGGCGTGCTCGACAACGTGCGCCACACCTCCAATTGCGCCGACAACCTGACGGATGTCGGCTATGCGGGCGCCGCCCTGTACCAGGATGTGCCGTGGGCCGTGGCCGACCAGCGCATCATCACGGCGCCCGGCACGGCGCCTGTCACCTTCACGCAAGAAGTCTTGCGCGCCCTGGGCATCGATGACGACAACCTGGCCGGCTATCTGGCCTTGCATGGGGCCGAGCACGGCAAGGCCACGGCAGCCCAGGCGGAGCGCTAATCGGCAGCCAGCACGCGCAAGCGCGCCACGGCGTGCGTGTTGCCCGGATCCAGTTGCAGCGAACGGCGGTAATGCGTGACGGCCAGCGCCTTCACGCCATCGGCCTCGTACGCTTCGGCCAGACTGTCGTGGGCATTCGCCCCTTGCGGGTAGAGTTGCACGCCCAGCTGGAAAACGGCGACCGCCTGTTTCGGCTGCTGCCGGCCCAGCAAGCGGTAGCCCCAGGCATTCAAGTCGTCTTCGGTGGGATCAGACAGCCCATGCTGGCGCCGGATGGCCGCCAGTTTCTTGTCCAGCCCGTCATATCCCGCTCTGGCCGCGGCCTTGCGCAGCAGGTGCGCGGCATACGCGCCGCCGCGTTGCTGGCGCAGGGCGGGAATGTAGAAGCCGGCGACGGTATCGATCAGCTGTTCCGGCTGGCCGCCGGCCAGGTTGCTGAGGATAATGACGGCCAGGCCATCGTCCGGATACACATAAAAGGCTGAGCGGGCCCCGCCGATGCCGGCCACGGCGCGGTGGCCATCGCGGCCGATGGTGGGCCAGCCCAGCGCCCACGGCGCCGGCTTGCCGTCATTCAAGCTGGTCGGCTGCCACAGCCGTGCCACGCTGGCGGGCGCCAGCAAGCGTCCCGACTGCAGTGCGATGAGCCAGTTCGCCAGTTCACCCGCATTGCTGTTGATGCCGGCCCCGGCGCGCATGAACACGGGGAAATCCTCGTTCACGTTGCGGTAACCGTTGCCCCCCCTGTCCAGCATGTAGGAACTGGCCTTGCCCACGACCACGTCCTTCGCGTCGCCAAAGCCGCTGTGCGGCATGCCCGCCACGTCAAACTGCTGACGCTGGATGAAGGAAACAAAGGGCTGGCCGCTTTGCCGCTCGATCAATTGCGCCAGCAACACGTAATTGGTCTGGTTGTAACGGTAGCGTTCGCCTGGTTTGGCTTCCACCGGCAGTGCCTGTACGGCTTTCCACGCCGCATCGGCGTCGTCCGGCTGCGGCCCCACCAGCTTGCCGCTGCGCTGGTCCAGCACATCGGGCAAACCCGATGTATGGTTGAGCAGTTGGGTCACCGTCACGGCTTGCCAGGCTGAAGGCAAGCCCGTCAGATACTGGCCGATGGGCGCCGCCAGATCGATCTTGCCCTGCTGCACCAGTTGCATCACGGCCACGCCCGCAAACGCCTTCGTCGCCGAATTGATGGAAAACAGGCTGGCGTCCGTCACCGGCACCTGGTATTGCAGGCTGGCCAGGCCGAAATTGCGCGCCAGCACGACCTTGCCACGCTGTATCACTGCCAGTTGCAGTCCTGGAATCTGGCGCTCCTGCATTTCACTGCGCACAAAGGCGGCGATGTCCTGTTCCGCGCGCAATGCCTGCAGCCCGCTGGCGGGCGCGGCAGTGGCGGTGACGGGAGAGGCAACGACGGCAAGCGCCATGACCAGCAGGACAGACGGGAGGTGTGGCTTCAAGATGCGGCTTTCGGCAAGAGAAAACGGAACAGCAGCATCCCATACCTATTTATCAACGTCAACGACAATCTTGCATGTCAGAAAGTCACTCTTCCAGCCACACGTCTTCATAGCCGTCGCGGTCGAGAATGAATTTGGCGCCGCTGGGCAAGGCCAGGTAATCGAGCACTTGCGGCAGCATCTCGTGCAGGTGTTTCGCATGCAGGGGCTGGTAAAAGCCGCTGGCGTCGTCGTGTTCGCCGCAATGGATGAACCAGCTGATGGTGCCGTTTTCCGGCAGCACGATGCGCGTGCCGTAGATGGGTGATTGGTCCAGACTGCCGATGGCCAGTGCCACCATGGGTTCGGGCGCCTGCGCCGGCAAGCCGAATTTGTCGCAGATGCGCTGTTGTGTTTCGCTGATCAGTTTAGTCATGGTGCTCTCAGGATCCGATGTAGTGGTAATGCAGGCGCAGCGCGCCATCGTGGCCGGACATTTCCAGGTGCAAGGTCGCCTCGCCCGGCTTGCCATCGGCCAGCAACAGGCATTCCATACCCAGCGGGCCGGCGTCGGTGGCATACACATCGACGGCGGGACGGCCGCCCTTGCCCGGCACAAAGGCCTGCGCCAGCGGCGTCAGCGACAGGGCCTGGTTCGCCGAAAAATAGCTGTCTAGCATCTCGACGATCTCCTCGGTCACGCCCGGCGACAGGGACCACTCGCGCTGCAGCGCAACACGATCGCGCCGGTCGAGCGTGCGCACGAAGGCTGCCGCCTGCGCATACGCCTGTTGCCGCAAGCTGTCAGTCATGCTCATTTTCATACTGCAACTCCTGTCCCGTCCATTCAACAGCTGTCATTATAGGGTGTGACCTGGTGCATGCCGCTCTCTCGCCATGCCGACAGTTGCATGACAGTCCTGCAACCCTGTACAGTGGGCCACGATGAAAAAAACCTACCATGGCAGTTGCCACTGCGGTGCCGTGCGCTTCGCGGCCGAGATCGACCTGGCGGCCCCCAGTCTGCGCTGCAACTGTTCGTTCTGCCTGAAAGTGCGCTGCTGGGCCAGCCAGGTGCCGCCCACGGCCTTCCACCTGCTGGCCGGAGAAGCGGACTTGAGCGAATACCGCTTCGGCGCTGGCCGCGAACGCCACTATTTTTGCCGTCATTGCGGCGTGCGCCCGTTTGGCCAAGGAGATTCGGCACGCAGCGGTCCGTTTATCGGCATCAGCGTCAGTTGCCTCGATGACGCGTCGGTGGCTGCACTGGCCCAGGTGCCAATCACCTTCATCGATGGCAGGCATGACGAGTGGGACGCGCCGCCGCAGGAAACACGGCATCTGTAAAAATGCAATGCAGAAATGGTTGTCACGCACCACGGAGTTTTCCTACGTGGCGACAGGTAGTGTCCCTATGGTTAAGCCAGCGTCCGGCAGCGAAAATGGCCTCAACGGTGCTGCACGGCGCCGGAGGCCAGGCAGGAGCATCCTTAATCCATTCTCACGCCATCCTTGGTGCGGATGATGGGGCAGACTAACCATAGGGGTAACGATCATGACTTCAAACAGCAACGACAAAAGCGGTAAGCAGTCGAGCAAACAGCCATCGGGCAACCAACAGTCGGACAAACAGCAATCGGCCAACCAACAGTCGGACAAACAGTCCGGCAGCCGCCAGTCATCCGGTGGTACTCAGGGCGGCAAGCAGGAGCAGCATGTCGAGGCGGGCCGCCAACGCCATAAGAATGACGGCGACAAGCAATCCGGTTCGCAACAAATGGGGCCAGGCAGGAGCGCCAGCGAACAAGCGGCTTCCGGCGCCGGTTCGCGCGGTGGCGCGCATGAGCAGCATGTGGAAACGGGCCGGGAAACGGGACGTCAAAGCCACAAGAATGATGACAAATCCTGAGTGCCGGGTCGTCTGATTGCCGACTAATCTGCCGGCGCTCCGCTACAGCATGGGCCGGTGCGGCAGTGCCGTGCCGGCCCATGGGTACCGTAGGGCCAGGCCCACCATTTCATGGACGGTCCGACGGTTGACGTGCGAAAGGCCGTTGTCTGGATCGACATTCTGGGCGATAATTACGCCCATGAACGATACCACCACCTTACCCCCATTGCCCGATCGCCTGTCGATCGACCCTAGCAGCCCTTACCACGTTGCAGCCGTGTTCGAGAACGATGTCGGCATCCGCTTCAACGACAAGGAACGTCTTGACGTGGAAGAATATTGCATCAGCGAACGCTGGATCAAGGTCGCTTCCACCAAGTCGCTGGACCGCCGCGGCCGTCCGCTGCAGATCAAGCTGAAGGGCAAAGTCGAAGCGTTTTACCGCTAAGTAACACATTCAGTTCTCATCGAGGCCGATTTCCATCGGCCTTTTTTACGTCTGCAGGTATTGCTCAGCCGCGTACCATCAAGCGGCCGGCGGTGGCTGGAAGGCGCAAAAGCCCGGCCACTGGTCACGACTGTCGCATACTTTCAGGCATCCCTTGCCATCCTTGAAGGTGGCGCTGACCTGGATAGGGAAACCAAATTTGGGCGTGATGGCATTGAAAGCGGAGGGACAGCTTTTTTCGTTGCTGAAACGGAAAGTGATCTCTTCGCGGCGGCCCTTGCGCTCAAAGCTCAGCATGAAGGTTTCATTGCTGTTCCATTGTGCTTTTCCCGGCACGCGGAAGCGGTAGCGCGGGCTGCCTTGCTGCTGGCCACCGACTTGACGACCATCAACTTGCTGGCCGAAGACGCGGCTGCTGGCCGTGGCCGTCTCGACTTTGGCAACCGGATACGCCACGGCGAACATGTAAGTGCCGGCGAAACCCTGGTCGAAACCGAGGCCCTTCTGGTAGAACGGCACCACGATATGCGGCGCGCCCGCGTATTCCACGCTGTTGTAGGCCGTCATGCGCGACGTCAGCTTGTCATCGGGCGTTTGTGCAAAGACGACGTCCAGTTCCAGCAAGGCTTGTTGCTTGTCAATGTCCTGCGTCAGGTAATCCTTGGGGAATAGCTCGCCATGCACGCAGCCGGCCAGGAGGGCTGCGGCAAGGCAGGCGCCGATGATGTTGTGGTGTTGTGTCATGGCTGTTTTCCCTCCGGCGGCGCGGTAGCGAGGCCCAGCCCCGTCACCTGCCAGCCGTTCTTGCCTTGTTTCCATTGAAATTGCTGGCCGAACCAGGCCAGTTCCAGCTCGCGCTGGATGCGGTTTGAATCCGTGCGGCCCTGGCCCGCCTTGATGGCGACGCGCGCCTGCTCGGATGCCATCTCCGAGAGTGGTTTCAGCCAGCGTTGATAGCTGTCTGGCGGCAAGGCCAGCACGCCGGCCACGCCGTCGTCGCGCGTGGCGACGATGACTTGCAGCTTGGTCAGTTTCCTGGCGAGATAGGCGCCGCGCTGGCGGTCGGGCGAAACGGAAACCAGCATGGGGGATGCATAATCTCCCGTGACGATACCTTGCACGTCAAACCACAGCAGTTCGCCCGTGCCCGTGTCGAGCGCGCGGCCGTCGCGGGCAAACAGCAGCACCTCGCTGCGGCCCGGCTGCGGCACGCCCCATTCGGGGTCGCGCTCCGTGCGTACTATGCTGTCGCGCTGCATGGGACTGATGGGGCGCATCAGCGGTTCGCCATTTTGCACGCCGATGAGGATGGTGCCCTGGCCCGTATAGCCCTTGGTAAACGCCAGCAGCATGGGCTGGCCTTCGCGCGTGGCCTTGATGGGACGCACTTCCACCACTTCGCGCGCGCCGCCGGGCCAATAGCCGTGCTGGCGGAAAGAAAAGGTGACGAGCGGATCGTGGCGGTCGTTGGTGACGACGAAGTCGCCGTACTGTTTGACCACCGGCACGTATGGCGTTTGCGCCTGCGCGGCAGGCAGGACGGCGGCAAGCAGGCTGGCCGCAGCCGCCAGGCGGCGCAGGGGGAAAGAAAGGGACAGCATGGCATCCTGTAAAGGTCGCACGGGGCGAAGGATGCACATCATAGACGATTCCTCGTCAGCAACACTGCCCAATTGGAAACATCAGTGGCGCTGGATTTCGATCAGCTCGATCTCGAACAGCTTGGGCCACAGTTTGCCTGTGACAAACAAGCGCTTGCCGCGCGCATCCCAGGCGATGCCGTTGAGCACGGCGTCGGGATTGGCCGTGCCCCGCTGCGCGGGTGGCAGCAAGCCCGTCAGGTCGATCCAGCCCACGACCTTGCCGCTGGCCGGGTCGATGCGGGCGATCACGTCCGCGCCCCACACATTGGCGTACAGTTCGCCATCGACCATTTCCAGCTCATTCAAGCGCTCGATGGCGCGGCCCTCGGCTTTTACTTCGAAGCGGCGCACCTCGGCCAGGGTTTTCGGATTGAGCACGCGGATGGCGGCAGTGCCGTCGCTCATGTAGACGAATTTGCCATCGCTGGCCAGGCCCCAGCCTTCGCCCTGGTAGCTGAAAGTGCGTTTCAATTTGAAGGTTTTCTGGTCGAACACATAACCGGTCTGCGAAATCCACGTCAGGCCCAGGATCTCATCGCCCACGTCAGTGATGCCTTCGCCGAACACTTTTTTGTCGAGCATGCTTTTCTGTAGCACCTTGCCCGTCGTCAATTCCACCTTGCGCAAGGAGGACTGGCCATTCTGGCCCGTGCTTTCATACAGGTGGCCATCCTTGAACAGCAAGCCCTGGGTGAAGGCCTGGGGGTCGTGTGGATAGGTATTCTTGACGAAATAGCCATACACGGGTAGCGCGGCCTGGGCGTAACCCATTTCGCTCATCAGACCCACGGTGCATAATAATCCCAGCAGCAGCGAGCAGGCGGTGCGTTTGATTTTGGCTGTAGCCTTGGCGTTGACGTTGATGTTCATCTGGTCGGGCGGAAGTTGGCGTACGCCTATTGTAAACGTGCCGCGTCCGCCATGCGCGCCCTGACGAGGTCCAGCCAGGCGCGCGCGGCGAACGACAGCCGCCCGCCACGGCGCCAGGCCAGCATCAGATTCCACTCCACGGGCGGGCCGTCCAGGGGAATCACGGCAAACTGCGCTTGATCCAGTGTGTCGCAATACATCTTCGGCAGCAAACAGATGCCCACGCCGAGCCGCACCAGCGAGGCAATAAAGTCCCACTGGCCGCTGCGGCCCGTGATGTGCGGCGCGAATCCGGCCCGCTGGCAGGCATCCTGCACAATGTCGTTCAGGGCAAACGCAGCACCATAGAAGATGAAGGGACTGTCAGCCAGCTCGGCCAGGGCCACCGAGGCGCGTCCCTGCCACGGCGAGCCGGGCGCGGCAAGCAGGCACAGCGGTGAGCGCACGAGGGGCAAGGCCTCGAAATCCTGCCAGGTGGCCGCATTGCCCGGGTAATCGAGCATGGTGCCCAGTTCCACCGTGCCGGTGCGCAAGTCGCGTTCGATCGCTTGCGTGCCGCTTTCATACATTTTCAGCTCGATCCCCGGATAGCGCTGGTGGTACTCGGCCAGCCATGGCGCCAGGGTGGAATGCGTTTGCGGCGACACGCCAACGCGCAGTTCTCCCCGCTCCAGATGTTGCAGGTCGCGCAATTCCACCTTCAGTTCCGCGTGCAGGGCCAGCAGTTCATGCGCGCGCGACAGCACCACCTTGCCCGCGTCCGTCAGGGTGAACCGCTTGCCGGCGCGGTCGAGCAAGGCCAGGTCCAGAGACTGTTCCAATTGCTGGACCATCTTGCTGACGGTGGGCTGCGTCACGTGCAGCCTGGCGGCCGCCCGCGTAAAGCTGTTTTGTTCGACCACTTCGACGAAGTAGCGCAGGGAACGGATATCCATGATGCATTCCAATATCGAATGATAATCATGATTTTAAGTCATTTTATCTTTTGATGTGGTGTCACTACAATGAAGACTTCCCCCAGCCGTTTGAAAGCCTGCCGTGAAAGCCTTGCACTGTTCCACCGCCGCCCTGCCCTCCGTCCCCGTCTGGCGCCAGCCCGCGCAGACCGTGTGGCAAGTGGGCGTACTGATCGCCGCCTGGTGGCTGGCCGACGAGGCCGCTTCCGCCCTGCACTTGCCGTTTTCCGGCGGCGTGGTGGGACTGTTCGTGCTGGTGGCCCTGCTGCTGTCGGGCTGGGTGCGGCCGGCCGCCATCGAACTGGGCGCGAATTGGCTGCTGGCCAACATGCTGCTGTTCTTCATTCCGCTGGTCGTCTCCGTAGTGCAATTTACGCAACTGTTGAAATCGCAAGGTCTGATGCTGTTCGTGAATATCGGCCTGGGCTTTGCCAGCGTGATGCTGGCCACGGCGTTGACGGTGGAATGGGTGTGCCGCTATGAACGCAAGTTGCGCCTGAATAAGCTGCTGCGCCAGCGCGCAGCCAGGGCGCAAGCATGAGCACCCTGCTCTTGTCCCTGCTGTTCCTGCTGCTGACCCTGGTCTTGTTCTACGCCAACCAGGCCGTGCACCGCCGCCATCCGCATTTTTTGCTCACGCCCGCCATCTGCACCTCGGCGATATTGATCGTCATCGTGCAGGCCACCTCGACGCCGTTCGCCACGTATTTCGGCGAGACGCGCTGGCTGCCGTGGCTGCTGGGGCCGGCCACCATCGCCTTCGCCCTGCCCATCTTCCAGGAGCGCAAGCTGATCCGCAAGCACTGGCTGGCCTTGTCGCTGGGCAGCTGCGCCGGCATCATCGCCTCCGTGGCCGCCACCCTGCTGCTGGACCGGGTATTTGGCGTGCACGGCGACATGGCGCGCAGCCTGCTGGCGCGATCCGTCTCGACGCCATTCGCGCTGGAAGCGTCGCGCCACATGGGCGGCTCAGCCCAGCTGACGGGCATCTTCGTGGTGATGACGGGCTTGTTTGGCTTGATGCTCGGTAAACCGCTGCTGAAACTGCTGCCCTTACGCATGCGCATTGCCCGTGGCGCCCCGTATGGCGCGGCCGCGCACGGCTTTGGCTTGTCCGTGGCGCGCCGCGTGGGCACGGAAGAAGGCGCCGTGGCCAGCCTGACGATGATTTTTTCCGGCATCGTCACGGTGCTGCTGGCGCCGCTGCTGGGGCATCTGCTGGGCTAAACCGCCACGCCAGTGACGTTTATCGGGGATAATACGCCTTTCCCTCTTGCCAGCACCCGCGCCCCGATGAAATACCCTGCAGTCCTGCCTTTCAGCGACATCCTGCCCCGCTTGCATGAGTTCGATGCCATCATCGACGTGCGCAGCCCGTCCGAGTTCGCGGAAGACCATTTGCCGGGCGCCATCAACCTGCCCGTGCTGGACGACGAACAGCGCGTGCGCGTCGGCACCTTATATAAACAGACGAGCGCCTTCGAAGCGAAGAAACTGGGCGCGGCGCTGATTGCGAAAAATATCGCGCGGCACATCGAAGACGGTTTTATCGCTCATCCCCACTCCTGGTCGCCGCTCGTCTACTGCTGGCGCGGCGGCAACCGCAGCGGCGCCATGGCGCACATCCTGGCGCGCATCGGCTGGCCCGTGACGCAACTCGAGGGCGGCTACAAGGATTACCGGCGCCACGTGAATGCCGAACTGGCCACCCTGCCCGAACGCTTCGATTTCATCAATGTGCTGTGCGGCCCCACGGGCAGCGGCAAGAGCCGTTTGCTGCAAGTACTGGACAGGCAAGGCGCGCAAGTGATCGACCTGGAGGATCTGGCGGCCCACCGCGGCTCCGTGCTGGGCGGCTTGCCCGAGGAAGATCAGCCAACGCAAAAAGCGTTTGAAAGCGCGCTGTGGCAGCAGTTGCGCCATTTCGACCCGACGCTGCCCGTCTTTATCGAATCGGAAAGCAAAAAAGTGGGCCGTTTGCGCGTGCCCGATGCGCTGATGGAAAAGATGCGCGCCGCCGCCTGCACGGGCGTGCAACTGGCCACGGAGCAGCGCGTGCAATTGCTGATGCAGGACTATGCGCATTTCGTCGGCGACCCGGCCCGCCTGAACGTGCAACTGGCCCTGTTGACGCAGCTGCATGGCAAGGAGAAAATTGCCCATTGGCAGCAGCTGGCCACGGCTGGCCACATGGCCGAGCTGGTGCAAGAGCTACTGGTACTGCACTACGACCCCGTCTACCGGCAATCGATCGCCCGCAACTTCAGCCGCTACGCCCAGGCGACGCCGCTGGTCTTGCCCGACATTTCAGAACATGCCTTTGAGCAAGCCGCGCGCGCATTATGTGCTATCGTCGGCGAACCCCGTACCGCCAGCGCCGCGTGATGCCTGGCTTGCCACCCAATCACTTATTTCAGCAGGATGACGATCATGTCCGATAGCGCAGCAACACCAGATACCCCCATCCGATTGACCGAATTTGCCCATGGCGGCGGCTGCGGCTGCAAGATTGCGCCCGGCGTGCTGGCCGACATCTTAAAAGGCAGCGGCGGCTTTCCCCTGCCGAAGGAATTGCTGGTCGGCATAGAAACCTCGGATGACGCGGCCGTCTACCAGCTCAACGACGAGCAGGCGCTGATCGCCACGACGGACTTCTTCATGCCCATCGTCGACGATCCGTTCGACTTTGGCCGCATCGCCGCCACCAACGCCATTTCCGACGTGTACGCCATGGGCGGCACGCCCATCATGGCGCTGGCCCTGGTTGGCATGCCGATCAACAAGCTGCCGGTGGAAACCATCGGCCTCATCTTGAAAGGCGGCGAAACCATCTGCGCCCAGGCCGGCATCCCCATCGCGGGCGGCCACACCATCGATTCCGTCGAGCCGATCTATGGCCTGGTCGTGCTGGGCCTGGTCCACCCGTCGCAGGTGAAACGCAACGCTGGCGCGCGCGCCGGCGATAAACTGGTGCTCGGCAAGCCTATCGGCGTGGGCATTTTGTCGGCCGCACTGAAGAAAAATGCGCTGGACGCAGATGGCTACGCCTCGCTGATCGATAACACCACCAAATTGAATACCCCGGGCAAGAAGCTGGCCCTGCTCGATGGCGTGCATGCGCTGACGGATGTGACGGGCTTCGGCTTGCTGGGCCACACACTGGAACTGGCGCGCGGCGCCAAGTTGCAGGCGCGCATCGCCATGGACGACGTGCCACTGCTGCCGCAAGTGCAGCAACTGGCGCAAAATGGCAACATCACGGGTGCGTCAAGCCGTAACTGGCAGGGATATGGCGCGCAAGTGGCGCTGGCCGACAGCCTCAGTGCCATCGACAAGGCGATCCTGACGGACCCGCAAACGGCCGGCCCCCTGCTGGTGGCCTGCGCGCCGGAAGCCGTCGAGCAAGTGCTGGCGATTTTCCGTGCCGAAGGCTTTGCCGACGCCGTCGTCATTGGCGAGATGCAGGAAGGCAGTACCGGGATTTCCGTATTTTAATGAATCAAACACAAGAGGTAATAGCATGAGTACATTCTCGAAATTCCCCGCCATCCTGGCCACCGTCGCCGCCACCCTGGCCATCCACAGCGGCCTGGCGCAGGCGCAGCAAGTGTTGCGCGTGTCCGCCATTCCAGATGAAGCGCCGACGGAATTGCAGCGCAAGTTCAAGCCGCTGGGCAGCTACCTGGAGAAAAAGCTGGGCATGAAGGTGGAATTTACGCCCGTCACCGATTACGCGGCGTCCGTGGAAGGCTTGATCAATAACAAGCTCGACATGGTCTGGTTCGGCGGTTTTACTTTCGTGCAAGCGAACGTGCGCAGCGGCGGGAAGATCGTGCCCCTGGTGCAGCGCGAGGAAGACACGAAGTTCCGCTCCGTGTTCGTCACCACCAGCAAGGACATCCATCAATTATCGGACCTGAAAGGCAAGAATTTCACGTTCGGTTCGGAATCGTCGACGTCCGGCCACTTGATGCCACGCTACTACTTGCTGGCCGCCAAGATCAATCCGGACACGGACATGAAGCGCATCGCGTTTTCCGGCGCACATGACGCCACCGTGGCGGCCGTGGCCGGCGGCAAGGTCGATGCGGGCACCTTGAACATTTCCGTGTGGGAAAAACTGGTCGAAACGAAAAAGGTCGACCCAAGCAAGGTACGCGTGTTCTACACGACACCCGGCTACTACGACTACAACTGGAGCGTGCGCGCCGACATGAATCCCGTCGTGCGCAAGAAGCTGACGGACGCCTTCCTGGCGCTGGACGCTTCCACGCCGGAAGGCAAGGAAATCCTCGAGTTGCAGCGCGCCACCAAATTCATCCCCACCAAGGCGGAGAATTACAAGGATATCGAAGCGGCTGCGCGCGATGCGAAGCTGTTGAAGTAACTGCTGAAACTTGTCGGATGACGTCCTGCGGACGCATCCGACACACTCCCCCTCACCGAAACATCGCATGACATTCCAACTTCACAAGATCTGCGTCCACCACGCGGGCGCCGCCGGCAATGCGCTGGCCCTGCGCGAGCTGGACCTGGACGTGGCCCAGGGTGAACAGATCGCCCTGATCGGTCCTTCCGGCGCCGGCAAGACCAGCTTGCTCCATACGCTGGCCTGCGCGCTGCGCCCCGCATCGGGCACCTTGAGCATCCTTGGCATTTCCCCGTGGCAGAGCGGCAGCACCGAACGCCACGCCTTGCGCGCGCGCCTGTTCCTGGCGCCGCAAACGCCGCCGCTGCCGCCGCGCCAGCGCGTCGTCAACGCCGTGCTGGCGGGCCGTTTGCCGCAATGGAGCTTGTGGACAGCCATCCGTTCGCTGGTCGCGCCCGTCGACCCGCGCGCCGCGTGGGAGGCCCTGGGCAAATTCAATCTGCAGGATAAATTGTATGCGCGTGTCGACCGCCTGTCCGGCGGCGAGCGCCAGCGCTGCGGCATGGCCCGCGCGCTCGTATCGAATGCACAAGTCTTCCTCGTCGACGAACCGCTGTCCGCGCTCGACCCTACACTCGCTTTGCAGACGATCCATGTGCTGCAGGCGGAAGCGACGGCGCGCAACGCCACCCTGATCTGCAGCCTGCACCAGGTGGAAATCGCCCGCGCCTGTTTTACGCGCATCGTCGCCCTGCGCGACGGCAAGATCGTCTTCGACTTGCCTGGCACCGAGGTCAGCGACGCCATGATCGCCGAGCTGTACCGCAACAAGGCCGATCCCTCGCCCCTGATCGAGGTGTTGGAAACGCAGCTGGACGCCGCGAGGCCCCTTTGCTGAAATCCACCAACGCCGCCATGCCGCGCGACCCCGCCTGGCGCGGCCGCCTGACCACCGTTGCCGTCGTGCTGCTGGTGCTGTGGCCGATGCTGGTGCAAGCCGAATTCAAGCCATGGATTTTATTCGATGCGCAAAGCCTGGCGGCCACCTGGCAATTCCTTGCCAGCTTCGTGCCGCCCGCCCACTCGCTGGAATTCCTGCAACTGGTGGCCGTTTCCAGCTGGGAAACCATCGCCATGGCCACGGCCGGCATGGCGCTGGCCATGCTGGGCGCCATTCCCCTGACCTTGCTGGTGACGGAGCGCTTGTCGCTTTCGCGCATCGGCTCTGGCAAAGTGTCACCTCTGGCCGCCGCCCTGCGCCATTGCGTGCGCGCACTGCTGGTGCTGCTGCGCAGCGTGCCGGAACTGGTCTGGGCATTATTGCTGGTGCGCATAGTCGGCCTGGGCCCGACGGCCGGCGTGATCGCCATCGCCCTCACGTATTGCGGCATGTTGGGCAAGGTGTATGCGGAAATCCTCGAATCATCGGACGCTGCCGCCTGCAACGCCCTGCTCCACAACGGCAGCGGCCGCTTGAAAGCCTTGCTGTACGGCGCCTTGCCCGAATCGGCCGCCGAACTGGTCTCTTACACGATTTACCGCTGGGAATGCGCGATCCGCGGCTCCGTCGTCATGGGTTTTGTCGGCGCGGGCGGCCTGGGCCAGCGCATGGATGAATCGATGAAAATGATGGCGGGCAGTGAACTGGCCACCATGCTGATGGTGTTCGTGCTGCTGGTGGCGGGCGCCGATGCCGTGTCCGCCATGCTGCGCCGGAGGCTGGCATGAAGGGCGACACATCCATGCTGCCAGTTTCCCCTCCCGTGCGCTGGTCCACGTGGGCCTTGCTGGCCGGTTTGTTGCTGCTGGTCATCGCCAGCTTCGCCACCCTGCCCCTGAAATGGGGCGAGTTCTTCAGTGCCGACGCCGTGCGCACCAGCGCCGACTTCCTGCACGGCTTCGCGCCGCCCGAACTGGCGCCCGCGTTTCTCACCAAGGTCGGCATGGCCACCTTTGAGACGCTGGCCATGTCGGCCATCGGCACGGTGATTGCGGCCGTTTTGGGCGCGCTGCTGGCCCTGCCCGCCAGCGGCCGTTTTGGCCCCTTGGCGCGCAATGCCACGCGCGCAATCCTGAACGTGCTGCGCTCGATACCCGAATTGGTGTGGGCCTCGATTTTGCTGATCGCCGCCGGCCTGGGCCCGTTCGCGGGCACCCTGGCGCTGGCGCTGCACACGGTCGGCGTGCTGGGCCGATTGTTTGCCGATGCCTTCGAGAATTGCCCGCCCTTGCCGGCCGCCACCTTGCGCATGAATGGCGTGCACCCCGCCGTGGCTTTCCTGTACGCCACCTTGCCGCAATGCAGCCCGCAAATGATGTCGTATACCTTGTACCGCTGGGAAAACAATATCCGCGCCGCCGCCATCCTCGGCGTGGTGGGTGCAGGCGGCCTGGGGCAGATGCTGAAATACCATCTGTCGCTGTTCCAGATGCAGAACGCTGCCACCGTCATCGTCGCCATGCTGCTGATGGTGGCCGCCGTCGATGGCCTCAGCTACCTGCTGCGCCGCGCCATGACCCGCTGATTCGTTTAACTATTTATAAGGAATGCCCATGTCAGGCTGGTGGACCATTATCTCGACAGAAACTCCGGAACAGATGGCCGACCTGACCAAGGTCAATAAAGACGCCATCCTGGCCACCTGGGAAGCGGGCCTGTTCGGCGCGGACTGGATCGCGCAACTGTGCGCACAAGGCAAGGCGACCCAGCTGGCGTTCAACGGCTTTCCCAACCGCTATACGGCCCCGGCTGACATCATCGCGCCCATGCTGCAGGCAGGCATTGCCGAGGCGCACGATGGCGACTTTCCGCAAGATAAACTCACGGGCTGGCCCGGCAGCATCACCGTGCATCCGGAGCGCATCGCCGCGTGCCTGCCAGGACAGTTGCTCAGCATCGAAGTGTGGGACCAGTCATAAGTTGCACGCGACAAACACGAACTGGGAGCTGGAATGGCAGCAATACTGTTAATATTGCCAAATACATCAACGACTGACCTTGTCGCCCAAGGAATCCTGAAGATTTGAACAACATTGTCATCCGCCCCACCACCGCCAGCGACTGGCCATCGCTGAAAGCCACGCGCCTGGCCGCCCTGCTCGACGCCCCCACGGCTTTCGGCGCCAGCCACGCCAGCGCGGCCGGTTTTTCCGATGCCGACTGGCGGCAGCGCGCCGTCAGCACACCGCAGCGCACGTTTTTCCTTGCCTTCGATGGTGAGCAAGCCATCGGCCTGGCCGCGCAAGTGGTGGCCGGCAATGGCGAGTGCCATCTGATCGCCATGTGGGTACAGTCCGACTATCGGGGCATGAGCGTGGCGCAGGGCCTGGTCGATGCCGTGAAGCAATGTGCCGTGAACAACGGCCATGCGCGGCTGGTGCTCGATGTCGCGCCCGAAAATGCCCGCGCGGCCGCCTTTTACCAGAAACAGGGCTTTGTCTTTTTACCGGAATGGGAAGCGCTGGAAAGTCATCCGCATATCCAGGTGCAGAAGATGGAATGGCTGACGGTGGCATGAGCTCAATCCATTGGCACACCCCGAGGATGCACTGTGCTTGACTGGATTTTTGACGGCATCGTCTGGAGCGTTCGCCTGTTGATGTATGGCCTGCTAGGAACAGTCGTCGAAAAGCTGTTCTATTGGCCGGGCTGGGCAATGCTACGGCTGCTCACGCTGGGCCACTACCCTCCGGCGAGGGGGCTTCCTCACAATCGCTTCGCCGTCGCGCTATTTGCTGCAGCAGTCATGGCTTCTGGTTTGCTGATGGCATTGACATAAGTACAAATGCGGATAATGTAGAAAACAGCGCTTTCAAGCACTCCATTCATCGCGATTCGCATCCTGTCTTAAAAACCTGCTCGTATCTCTGTTTTTTTCTACACTCACGTTTTCATTCATGAATAGAAAGATGGATATGCGTGCAATCGCTGGTCTTCTGCTGTGTTTATGCGGCGCTGCGGTGCAGGCCGAGGCGGACACGGCGCAAACCGTGGAGCAAGCCGGCCAGGAGCCTCCGTCCGTCAATGTCAAAGGTATCCGTGACCCGGACTGGAAGCCCTACAGTGCCATGCTCAAGGGCGTCAAACGGTTTGAGGAAAAACATGCTCTGGCGCCTGGCGCGGAGTTGAAATTCATCCTGGAGCCACGCCGTGCCGATGTCGACATGCACGCCATCGCGCTCAGGCTGAAAAGCGATGAGGCGGGCATGCCGATACCGCTGGGGGAGCGCAATATCTTCAGCCTACCCGTCGAGCAGGGGCCGCTGTATGAAAAGGCCGAGCTGACCGTGAACCGCAAGGCGGGGTCGGTCAGGTGGATTCCCTACGTCAGAAGTGCGTCGGCCAGCGACACCATCCGCCGCCTGGGCGACCTGCGACTGGCTTGCGAAGTGCATTGGGCCATCGACAAGGAAACCTTGCCTTTCGCCATGCGCACCACGATGAGCGCACTGGGTGGCCCCTGCAATTTCGTGTTGCAAAAAGGCACCTACAGTTTTTCCGAACCGCAGCGCATCACGGCTGCGACGATCAGTTTCAACGGGAAAAGTGCGCGCGTGCCCTTCAGTGGCACGTCGTTCACGCCACCGTTGCGGGAGCAGGACTGGAGCGACGACAGCGTGCTCGAGCTGACATTCGACAACGATTAGACCGCACTGTAGCTATCGCAGTGCCTATTTCACCCGCTGCTTTTCCAGCTTGCGCGCCAGCGTGCGCCGGTGCATGCCCAGCCTTCTCGCCGTTTCCGAGATATTGAAATCCGTCTCGGCCAGCATTTCGTGGATGCGTTCCCATTCCAGGGTCTTGATGTTGGTGGCGCGGTTGCTCAGTTCGATGTCGGCGCTGCCGGCCACGTGGCCGAAGGCCGCTTCGATGTCGTCCGTGTTGGACGGTTTCGCCAGGTACTGGCAAGCGCCCAGCTTGATCGCTTCGACGGCCGTGCCGATGCTGGCGTAGCCCGTCAGCACGACGATCAGCATGTCCGGGTCGTGCTGGTGCAGCATCTGCACGCAAGCCAGGCCGGACGTATTGCCATTGAGTTTCAGGTCGACGACGGCATAGTCGGGGCAATGCTGCTCGATCAAGGCGCTCGCTTCATCGAAATTGGTGGCCAGGATGACCTGGTAGCCGCGCCGCTCGAACGAGCGGCCCAGCGTGCGGGCAAACGCGGCGTCGTCTTCGATGATCAGTAACAGACGGTCATCCTGCATGGTGGTCGCTTTCTCTTTCCAGTTTGATGGCCGCCAGCGGCAAGGCCAGGTGCACCACCGCCCCACCCTGCACCCGGTTGCGCGCCGTCACCGTACCTCCCAGGGTCCGCGCAACATTCACCACCAGGAACAGGCCCAGGCCGCCGCCGGGTTTACCCTTGCTGCTTTGATACGGCTTGCCCAGGTGCGTCAGCATCGACGGCTCGAAACCGGGGCCCGCATCGGTAATGACCAGGTGCAAGGCATCCGCTTCGCGCGTCGCTTCGAAGCGCAGCCAGTCGGGCGACGCTTCCAGCGCATTGTCGAGCACATTGCAAATGGTTTGTTTCAGGGTCGAATCGAAGACCACGGGCACGTCGTGCTCGATGCGGTTATCGTACTCGAAACCCTGGATCGGGCGGCTGACGCGCCATTCATCAACCAGGTCGTTGAGGAAGGTATTGATCGTCGTTTTCACGGACGATTCGCCGCGCGCCTCGCCCGCCGACAACAAAATGCCGCTGACGATGCTCTTGCAGCGCCGCAACTGCGCCTGCATTTCCGTGATTTCTTCCAGCAACTCGCTATTCTTGCTCAATTCCGGCATGCGGCGCCAGTCGCCGAGGATGACGGACAGCGTCGCCAGCGGAGTACCCAGCTCGTGCGCGGCGCCCGAGGCAAGCAAGCCCATGCGAACGATGTGCTCCTCTTCCGCCGCGCGCTGGCGCAAGTCGGCCACCTTGGCGTCGCCGGCGCGCTGATTGCGGTTGATGCGCGTGATGAACACCACCAGCAAGGCGGCGTTCAGGATAAAACAGATCAGCAAGCCTTGCACGTACAGGCTGGCAAAGCCCCGCTCGGGGTCGATCGGCAGAATCAGGGGGCCGGGCAGCACGGCCAGGCCGGCCAGGCACAGGCTGGTAATGGCCACCATGATCCAGGTCGACCATACTTCCAACAGCACGGCGCTGAGGATGACTTGCAATAAGTACAGGAAGGCAAACGGGTTGCTGATGCCGCCGCTCAGGTAGAGCTGGGCCGTCAGCACGGTGACGTCGACCAGCAGAGCGAGGAACAGGGCCGTGTTGGAAACGGGCTGGCGTTCGTGCCAGCGCAAGAGGCTGGCCAAGTTGAAAGCGATGAGGCACGACAGCACTTCGAGCATGTAGGGCACGGGCAAGGCGATGCCCAACCCTACGCCCACGCCGAAGATCGTGCTGATCTGGCCAATCACGGCCAGCCAGCGCAACTGGATCAGCAGCTTCATGTTCTGGTGGCCGGCCGGATGTTCCATCTCGGCCGCCACCGCACCGCGTTCTAAGACTTCGCGGTTAGGCAGGATCTCAATCCTGCCCGGCATGGTCGCTTTCCTGGCGCTGGGCGCCACGGGCGCGGCGGCGCTTGTCTTCGCGCACAATCCACCAGCTGATGCCGGCCACCATCAAGGCCAGCGCAAACCACGTCAAGGCGTACACGAGGTGGTTGTTGTGGAAGGAAATCACGGTCAGGCCGCCGACGGGAGCGTCAACGGCCGTTTCCGATTTTTCCTTCGCATCGACAAAATATGGCGCCACATTGGTCAGCATGTGCGAGGCGCCGATGGCGGCCACGTCGCGCGAATACCAGTGCTGGGTGGCAGGACTGTTTTCGCGCAGGAAACCGCCGCCCGTCTCGCTGACGCGCAGCAAGCCTTCGACGTTGACGATGCCGGCCGGTGTGCTGGCGGCGATGCTGGCGCGTTTCGGCACGAAGCCGCGGTTGACCAGCACGGTGCTGCCATCGGTCAGGCGCAAGGGCGTCATTAACCAATAGCCGCTGCCCAGTGCCGTCGTTGCCTGCACCAGGGTATTAAAAATGGGGAGATACGTACCGGAGAGTCGCACATGGCGGTATTCATCCGTTTGTGGCGTAATGCTGGCCCAGGCTGCGGGTCCAGGTGCGTCCGTTGCGGGCGCATGTACGCGTTGTTCGACGCGCTCGATCAGGTCAAGCTTCCAGAACAGGCGCTTGACTTGCCAGGTGCCCAGGGCACAGAAACCGGCAAACAAGATCCCCGCCAGCAAGGCTAATGCAATTTTCGAATAGTGCACAGCCATGCCGCGTGGGCCTGGCGCGGCATCTTGCGATGCGGCGCCAGGGGCGCGCCCGGTGTTGCTTGGGCGCTGTTGACTCATCATGGAGCCGTTTTCGTATGCATGTACTCAGGCATCAGATCCGGCATCATGTTGTGGTTCATGTGGTACATGACCCACAGGGAACCGGCCATGGCAATGCCCACGATCATGATGGTGAAGATCAGTGCCATCATGTTCCAGCCGCCTTCGGACTTGGTGTTCATGTGCAGGAAGTACACCATGTGCACCACCACTTGCACCGCCGCGAACGCCAGCAGGACCAGGCCCATGGTACCCGAGTTGGTGATGACTTTCGCCATCACCAGCCAGAAAGGAATGGCCGTCAGGATCACCGACAGGATGAAGCCGATGGTGTAGCTTTTCAGGCTGCCATGATCATGCTGGTCATGGTGGTGGCTATCGCCGTGTGTGTGGTGGTCGCTCATGGCAGCACTCCCATCAGGTAGACAAAGGTGAAGACGCCGATCCAGATGACGTCCAGGAAGTGCCAGAACAGCGACAAACACATCATGCGACGGCCGTTTTCCGGGGTCAGGCCATGCTTGTTCAACTGGAACATCAGGGTCACGAGCCAGATCACGCCGAACGTCACGTGCAAGCCGTGGGTGCCGACCAGGGCGAAGAACGACGACAGGAACGCGCTGCGCTGCGGACCGGCGCCTTCGTGGATCAGATGAATGAATTCATACATTTCCAGCGACAGGAAGGCCAGGCCGAACAGGCCCGTGATGCCCAGCCAGACCAGGGTGCTGCGCAATTGCTTGCGCTGCATGGCCAGCATGGCGAAGCCGTAGGTGATCGACGACAGCAGCAGCATGGCCGTGTTGACGGCCACCAGCGGCAGGTCGAACAGCGCGGCGCCCGTAGGGCCGTCCGCGTAGTTGCGGCCCACCACGGCGTACGTGGCGAACAGACAGGCGAAGATCAGGCAATCGCTCATCAGGTAGAGCCAGAAACCCAGCAGGCTGCCGTTTTCCGGGTGGTGCTCGCGCACAAAGTAGCTGCGCGTGCTTGGTGCGGCGCCAGCGGCGCCGGTGTTATGGGCGATGGTATCAGACATGGCTGCTCAGCAATTTAGTGTAAGCGTCTTCGGTACGGACCACTTCTTCCGCAGGAATGTAGTAATCGCGCTTGTAGTTAAAGGTATGGACGATGATGGCAATCATCATGATCACGAAGCCGATGCTGGCGACGAGCCACATTTGCCAGATCAGGCCAAAACCGACCAGTGCGGACAGTGCGGCGATCACGAAACCAGCCCAGGTGTTCTTCGGCATGTGGATCTTCGTGAAACCGGACGTCGGACGCTGGTAACCGTGTTTCTTCATGTCAGTCCATGCATCGAGTTCGTGCACTTGTGGCGTGAAGGCGAAATTATAGTCTGGCGGAGGCGACGACGTCGACCATTCCAGCGTACGGCCACCCCATGGGTCACCGGTGACGTCGCGCAGGGCGTGACGGTTGCGGTAGCTGACGACGAACTGGATCAGCATGGAGGCAATACCGAGTGCGATCGAGACGGCGCCAAACCAGGCGATGATAGTCCAGATTTGCAAGGATGGATCTTCAAAGTGGTTGACACGACGGGTCACACCCATCAGGCCCAGCACGTACAGCGGCATGAAGGCCAGGTAGAAGCCGACGAACCAGAACCAGAACGAGCACTTGCCCCAGAACGCGTCGAGCTTGTAGCCGAAGGCTTTCGGGTACCAGTAGTTGATCGCAGCGAACACGCCGAACACCACGCCGCCGATAATCACGTTATGGAAGTGGGCAATCAGGAACAGGCTGTTGTGCAACACGAAGTCAGCTGGTGGTACGGCCAGCAATACGCCGGTCATGCCGCCGATGGTGAAGGTGACCATGAAGCCGATCGTCCACAGCATGGGCAACTCAAAACGGATACGGCCGCGGTACATGGTAAACAGCCAGTTGAAGATCTTCGCGCCCGTCGGGATCGAGATGATCATCGTCGTGATGCCGAAGAAGGAGTTGACGCTGGCGCCCGAACCCATGGTGAAGAAGTGATGCAGCCATACCAGGTACGACAGAATCATGATGACGCAGGTGGCGTACACCATCGAGGCGTAGCCGAACAGGCGCTTGCTGCTGAACGTGGCGACGACTTCCGAGAACACGCCGAACAGTGGCAGGATCAGGATGTACACCTCCGGGTGGCCCCAGATCCAGATCAGGTTGACGTACATCATGGCGTTGCCGCCCAGTTCCGTCGTGAAGAAGTTAAAGCCTGCAACGCGGTCCAGCGACAGCATGGCCAGCACCGCCGTCAGTACCGGGAAAGCGGCGACGATCAGGATGTTGGTGCACAGTGCGGTCCATGTGAAGACGGGCATTTTCATCCAGGTCATGCCTGGCGCGCGCATCTTGACGATGGTGGCGATCAGGTTGACACCGGACAATAGCGTCCCGACCCCGGCAATCTGCAAGGACCAGATGTAATAGTCTACCCCCACGTCCGGACTGCCGACGATGCCCGACAGCGGTGGATACGCCAGCCAGCCCGTGCGGGCGAATTCGCCGACGAACAGCGAAGCCATGACCAGGGCGGCGCCCATGGTGGTCATCCAGAAGCTGAAGTTGTTAAGGAAAGGGAAAGCCACGTCGCGCGCGCCGATTTGCAGCGGCACCACGTAGTTCATCAGACCCGTCACGAAAGGCATCGCGACGAAGAAGATCATGATCACGCCGTGAGCGGTGAAAATCTGGTCGTAATGATCGGGTGGAAGGAAGCCGGCATTGTCGCCAAAGGCGATCGCCTGCTGGGTACGCATCATGAGCGCGTCGGCAAAGCCGCGCAGCAGCATGACCAGGCCCAGGATCATGTACATGATACCGATTTTTTTATGGTCGATACTGGTGATCCAGTCGCGCCACAGGGGACCCCAGAGGCGGAAATACGTCAGTGCCGCAACGAGTGCGATACCGCCCAGGGCAACCATCGCAAAGGTCGCCAGCAGGATAGGTTCGTGAAGTGGAATTGCACTCCAATTCAGACGGCCGAAGATAAGCTTCGTCAGATCAATATGGTCTAGCATTGTTACTCTCAGAGAAAAAAGGGAGGCGCCAGGCAAACGGCGCCAGTATCTGCAGCGCAATGCGCTGCAGGATTCATGCAGTCGTTACTTGGCTTGAACACCCTTTTCAACCACTGCATCGCTAGCAACTACTGCCGTTACGGCTGCTACCGGGCTATTTTCCATCGTCAACTTGTATGGCTCGACCGGCGTCACGCACAGGGCGTCGGAAACGATGGTGCGGTTCAGGATTGCCTTGTACAGATCGGTCGGCACATTGCTGTAGCGGCGCACCGGATCGCGCTCGCTAGGCTGGGCCAGCGACAGGTAGTCGTCGCGGTTCAGCGCGCCGCCACCGGCACGTGCCGATGCCACCCATTTGTCAAAGTCCGCATCATTCACGCCGTGGAACTTGAAGCGCATGCCCGAGAAACCGGCACCGCTGTAGTTGGCGGAGAAGCCCTTGTAGACACCAGGCTTGTTGATGACGGCATTCAACTGCGTTTCCATGCCCGGCATGGCATAGATCTGACCTGCCAGTGCGGGGATGAAGAACGAGTTCATGACGGACGAGGCGGTGATCTTGAAGCGGATCGGACGGTCGACTGGCGCATACAGTTCATTCACGGAAGCGATACCTTGCTCCGGGTAGATGAACAGCCATTTCCAGTCCAGCGCCACGACTTCGACGATCATCGGCTTGTGGCTGGCAGGAATCGGACGGTTGGCGTCGATACGGCTCAGCGGACGATACGGATCGAGGGTGTGGGTGCTGATCCAGGTCAGCAGGCCCAGCACGATGATGATCAGCAGGGGCGCGCCCCAGATAATCAGCTCGAGGCGAGTCGAGTGGTCCCAGTCCGGCTCGTATTTGGCCGCGGTGTTGTTTTTTCTATAGCGCCATGCAAACAGCAGGGTCAGGGCGATTACCGGAACGATAATCAACAGCATCAGCAATGTCGAGATGATAATCAGATTGCCTTGCTGAACTGCGATGTCACCGGACGCATTCAGTACTACCGTATTGCAACCAGCCAACAATGCGAGAGGTAAGAGAAGCAGTCCGCGACGAACTTTTAATGAAAACATACAGGAAAGTCCAGTACAGGGGATGAAGATATGGTACTGTATTCTCACTGGAGCGCGTTGGCAATTGGACGTTTTGTCCTACCCCTTGCTCGGACTTTCACTGCGTAGGCGCGGAGTTTTCCTACGACTACCTGATGAATAGTCCTACTCCGGGCGTGAGACACCCGGAGTATGTTACGCGTTGGCCGAACTCGAAACTATATTGGAGACGATCATCATGTCCAGCACGCGCATACCCAGCGGGGATGTACCCGCCGACTTTTCCCCCCACTCCCTGCGTGACGCACGCGGGGCCGGCACGGTCGAATCGCATATCGACCCAGCTGAAATCGCCGTCGGCGTGATCATCGGCCGCGCTTCCGAATACTTTGACTTCTTTGTGTACGCCATCGCTTCGGTGCTGGTATTTCCGCGCGTCTTCTTCCCGTTTGAAGAACGCCTCGAGGGCACATTATATGCCTTCCTGATCTTCTCGTTTGCCTTCATCGCCCGTCCGTTCGGCACCGTGATCTTCATGGAGATCCAGCGCCGCATGGGGCGCAGCGCCAAGCTGACGATCGCCCTCTTCCTGCTGGGCGTGTCGACGGCCGGCATCGCCTTCCTGCCGACCTACTCGCACCTGGGCTTTGCCGCCATCATCTGGCTGTCCGTGCTGCGCATCGGCCAGGGCGTGGCGCTGGGCGGTTCGTGGGATGGCTTGCCATCGCTGCTGGCCTTGAACGCGCCGGAAAACAAGCGCGGCTGGTACGCCATGCTGGGCCAGCTGGGCGCGCCGTTCGGCTTCCTGCTCGCCGCCGGCCTGTTCTGGTTCATGCTGACCACCCTGACGGATGAAGACTTCCTCGACTGGGGCTGGCGCTATCCGTTCTATGTGGCCTTCGCCATCAACGTGGTCGCCCTGTTTGCCCGCCTGCGCCTGGTGTCGACGAATGAATATGCGCGCCTGCTGGACGAACGCGAACTGCAGCCCGTGAGCGTGTTTGAAATGAGCCGCGGCCAGGGCCGCAACGTGCTGATCGGCGCCCTCGCCGCGCTGGCCAGCTACGCCCTGTTCCACCTGGTGACCGTGTTCCCGCTGTCGTGGATTTCCGTCTACCAGACGCGTTCCGCTTCGGACTTCCTGCAAGTGCAGATGCTGGGCGCCGTGCTGGCCGCCGTCGGCGTGGTGATTTCCGGCTTGCTGGCCGATAAGGTGGGCCGCCGCACCACCCTGGGCGTGCTGGCCGTGCTGATTGCCATCTTCAGCGCCTTCGTGCCGACCCTGATGGGCGGCGGCAATGCGGGCCAGGACATCTTCATCCTCGTGGGCTTCAGCCTGCTGGGCCTGTCCTACGGCCAGGCAGCCGGCGCCGTGACGGCCAACTTCCCTGCCCGCTTCCGCTACACGGGCGCGGCCCTGACATCCGACCTGGCCTGGCTGGTGGGTGCCGGCTTCGCCCCGCTGGTAGCGCTGGGCCTGTCCGCCAACTTCGGCCTCGCCTATGTCAGCTTCTACCTGCTGTCGGGCGCCGTCGCCTCACTGGCCGCCCTGAGCTTGAACCGGGCGCTGGAAATCCGCGACTGACATATATATAGTGCGCAGCGCGCACTGCACGGAAAAAACGCCGGCACCGTCCGGCGTTTTTTTATGCCGTCCCCGCATCACTGTATCGCCAATTGCCGCCCGCCCGTGCCCTCCTTCTTCGGCAAGTCCAGCAGCAGCACACCATTCTGGTAGCGCGCCTGCGCACTGGCCTCATCCACCTCATGCGGCAACACGAAGCTGCGGTACTGCTGGCCGTACTCGCGTTCGCTGCGCATGACCTTGCCGCCGCCGTCGCGCGTCACTCTTTCATCCTTGAGCTCGGCGTTGATGGAGACGCGGTTGCCGTCGATGGAGACCTTGATATCGTCCTTGTTGACGCCGGGAATGTCCGCCTGCACCCGATAGGCTTGTTCGGTTTCGGAAATATCGAGGCGCATGCGTGACGAACCGCCATCGCGCAGGCGCAGGGCCGGTGCGAAAAAGTCGTGCATGAATTCTTCCATATCGCTGAACGGGTCGAAACGTGCCAGCGGGTTTTGCGGATCGCGACGGATCAGTTGATTAGCCATGATGTCCTCCTGCATGGGCTGGTTTGCACACGGCGGCCGTCCGCTTGGACGCCACCACCTCCTGCATCTTAGGATGTCGGCAACCAATCTCTTTGACCTGCCTCAATCGTGGGCAGCTTGATTTTTCGGCTACTTTGATCTGTGCATTGCCTCGCTTTGCACGGACTCGCGAGTCGGCAATTGAGCGCAAGGCTGTTATGCTAGCGCACGCTTTGCTTGAGCACCAGAAAACTTGCATTTCAATTAAAATTGTTTTTTCGCGACAGCCTACCACGGACATGATGAATACCAAGACCCCGATCGATTCCTTCAGCTTTCGCCGCATCCTCGCCCGCAACGTGACCTTGCCGCTGGTCATCGGGGTCGCTACAGCCCTCGTGTTTGTCGGCCTGATCGCCTACTTGCTCTCGGCCCTGCGCTCGGTCGAGCATTCAGAACGGGTAATCGGCAATGCAAACGAAGTCATGAAGCTGTCTGTCGACCTGGAAACGGGCATGCGCGGCTACTTGCTGACGGGCGACGAAACGTTTTTGGCGCCGTATAAATCGGGCAAGGCCAAGATCGCCGTGGAAATGACTACCCTGCTGGACCTCGTGTCCGACAGTACCATTCAGACGGACCGCCTGCGCCGCATCCGCGCGCTGCAAGGCCAGTGGATGGAGTATGCGGAAGGCGTGATCGCGCAGCGCCGCAGCAACCAGGAATTCCTCGCGCGCGTGCGCCAGGGTGAAGGCAAGCTGGAATTTGACGAAATCCGCCGCGAATTCCTCGCCTTCCTGTCCATGGAACAACGGCTGCGCCAGGAACGGGCCGACACGGCCGAGGGCCGTACCATACTGGCCGTGGTGGTGTTCCTCATCCTCAGCCTGGGCATGTCCGGATTGCTGGCCTACCTGGGCCGGCGCGAACTGCTGCGCCTGTCCGATATCTACAACGATGCGCTCGAGCAGCGCGGCAAGGATAACGAGGTGCTGCAGGAGCAAGCCTGGCTGCGCACGGGGCAAACGGAGCTGGCGGCCCACACCAGCGGCCAGCTGGGCCTGCCGCAGCTGGGCCGGCACGTGCTGGACTTCCTCGCCCACCGCCTCGACGTGGCCGTGGCCACCCTGTACGTCGTCGACGAGGATGGCAGCCTGCGCCGCACGGCCGTGTACGGCTTCAACGAACAGGGCGTGAAAGAAAAACAGGTCTTCAAGCTGGGCGAAGGCCTGGTGGGCGAAACGGCGCGCGAAAAGCGCCTCAAGCATGTACAGCAAGTGCCCGACAATTATCTGACCGTAACGTCGAGCCTGGGCCGCGGCGCGCCGCTGGAACTGGTCTTGACGCCCGTCAACAATGAAGGCGTCGTCAACGGTGTCATCGAACTGGGCTTTACGCATCCCGTCAGCGCCCGCGCCAAGGAATGGTTGAACTTGATTGCGGCGAATATCGGCACTTCGCTGGAAGCGGCCTTGTACCGCCAGCGCCTGCAAAACGTGCTGGAAGAAACCCAGCAATTGAATGAAGAGCTGGAAGTGCAGCAGGAAGAATTGCGCACGGCCAATGAAGAGCTGGGCGAGCAGTCGCGCGTGCTGGAACAGTCGCAAGCCCATCTGGAAGAGCAAAAGGCGGCGCTGGAGCAGTCGAACGAGCAGCTGGCCGTGCAAGCGCTGTCGCTGGACCAGAAAAACATGGCCATCGGCGAGGCGCACTCCCAGCTGGAAGCGCGCGCCGAAGAACTGCAGCGGGCCAGCCGCTACAAGTCCGAATTCCTGGCGAACATGTCGCATGAGCTGCGCACGCCGTTGAACAGCTCGCTCATCCTGTCCAAGCTGCTGTCGGATAACAGCAGCGGCAACCTGACGCAGGAACAGGTGACGTTTGCGCAAACCATTTACTCGGCCGGCAACGATTTATTGACCCTCATTAACGATATCCTCGACATTTCCAAGGTCGAGGCGGGCAAGCTGGAATTGACGCCGGACGCCGTGCCCTTCGACGAACTGCTCAGCAGCATGAAGATGCTGTTTGGTGCCCAGGCGCAGCAAAAAAAACTCGTCTTTGACGTCAAGGTGGCGCCGGACACCCCGCCGTCCTTCGTCAGCGACCGCCAGCGCCTCGAGCAAATCCTGAAAAACCTGCTGTCGAACGCCATCAAGTTTACCGATGCGGGCACGGTGTCGCTGCACGTGAGCACGGATGCGGCCGGCCAGGTGCGCTTCCGGGTGCAGGATACCGGCATCGGCATCGCCGGCGACCAGCAACAGAAGGTGTTCGACGCCTTCCACCAAGCCGACGGCACCACCAGCCGCCGCTATGGCGGCACGGGCCTGGGCCTGTCGATTTCGCGCGACCTGGCCGCCTTGCTGGGCGGCAGCATCGACCTGGCCAGCACGCCCGGCCAGGGCAGCACGTTTACATTGGTGCTGCCGGCTGTCATGCCGGCACGCGCGGTGGAAGTCACAACGGCACCGGCTGCAGCGCCACGAGCGCCCGCCGCCTCCGCCGCGCCCAAGACGGCGCCCGCCGCCAAGCCCGTGCCGCTGCCCACCTTCCAGGATGACAGGAACAGCGTGCCGGCCGGCAAGACCGGCCAGCGTTCCGTGCTGGTGATCGAGGATGAGCCCTCATTTGCCGGCATCCTGTTCGACCTCGCGCATGAAATGCAATACCGCTGCCTGGTGGCGCACGGCGCCGACGAAGGCTTGCGCCTGGCGGAAGAATTCCTGCCCGACGCCATCCTGCTCGACATGGGCTTGCCGGACCGCCCGGGCTTGCTGGTCTTGCAGCAGCTCAAGGAAAACCCGCTGACGCGCCACATTCCCGTGCACATCGTGTCCGGCAACGACCAGATGCAGGAAGCCATGCAGCTGGGCGCCATCGGCTACGCCACCAAGCCGCGCACGCGCGAGCAGCTGAAGGACGTGTTCCGCAAGCTCGAGTCAAAATTCACGCAAAAAATGAAGCGCATCTTGCTGGTCGAAGACGACGCACGCCAGCGCGAAAGCGTGGTCCACCTGATCAGCGACGACGACGTGGAAATCACGGCCGTGGCGCTGGGCGAACAGGCGCTGGAATTGCTGAAAACGCAGATTTTCGATTGCATGATCATCGACTTGAAGCTGCCCGATATCCAGGGCAACGAATTGCTCGAACGCATGGAACATGAAGAACTGTGCTCGTTCCCGCCCGTCATCGTCTACACGGGCCGCAACCTGAGCCGCGAGGAAGAAGCGGATCTGATGAAGTATTCGCGCTCGATCATCATCAAGGGCGCCCGTTCGCCAGAGCGCCTGCTCGACGAAGTGACCTTGTTCCTGCACAAGGTGGAATCGGAACTGTCGAGCGAGCGCCAGGGCATGCTGCAGCAGGTGCGCAGCCGCGAACGCGTCTTCGAAGGGCGCAAGATTTTGCTGGTGGACGACGACGTGCGCAATATCTTTGCCCTGACGAATGCGCTGGAACAAAAAGGCGTGATGGTGGAAATCGGCCGCAATGGCTTCGAAGCCATCAGCAAGCTCAACAGCGTTGAGGATATCGACCTGGTGTTGATGGATGTGATGATGCCGGGCATGGATGGCCTGGAAGCGACGCGTTTGATCCGCGCCGATGGCCGCTACAACAAGCTGCCCATCATCGCCATTACCGCCAAGGCCATGAAAAATGACCAGGAAGAATGCCTGCAAGCGGGCGCGTCAGACTACTTGGCCAAGCCGATCGACCTGGACCGTCTGTATTCGCTGCTGCGTGTGTGGATGCCGAAGATGGAACGCATGTGATGTCCCAGCGCACCACGGACGCGCAGCTGCATGCGCTGATGGACGCGATCTGTCAGCGCTACAGCTATGATTTTCGCGACTATTCCCTGCCCTCGCAGCGTCGCCGCCTGCATCAGGCGCTCGAACGCTTCCACTGCGCCGACTTGCCCGCCTTGCAGCAGCTGGTGTTGGACGACGCGGCCGCCTTTGGCAAGCTGCTGCAGATTTTGACCGTGCCCGTCACGCAAATGTTCCGCGACCCGGCGTTTTTCCGCGCCTTGCGCGAACAGGTAGTGCCCGTGCTGAAAACCTATCCGTCGCCGACGATCTGGGTCGCCGGCTGCTGCACGGGCGAAGAGGCGCTGTCGATGGCCATCGTGCTGCACGAGGAAGGCTTGCTCGAGCGCAGCACGATTTACGCCACCGACATCAACCCGCAAGCGCTGGCCACGGCCGCGCGCGGCGTATATCCGCTGCACCGCATGGCCGACTACGGCGACAACTACCTGGCCGCAGGCGGCCTGGGCCAGCTGGCCGAGTACTACACGGTCGAACATGCCACCGCGCATTTCCAGCAGCGCCTGCTCGACAGGATCAACTTTGCCGACCACAGCCTGTCCACGGACAGCGTTTTCATTGAAACGCAATTGATTTTGTGCCGTAACGTGCTGATTTACTTCAATAAAACCTTGCAGGAGCGGGCCCTGGGCCTGTTCCACGACTCGCTGTGCCACCGGGGTTTCCTGGGCCTGGGCAGCAAGGAAAGTACGCATTTCACGCGCTTTGCCGCCGACTTCGAGCCATTGCCCGGTCCCGAAAAGCTCTACCGCAAGCGTGCACCGTCGCACGCCGCTTCCCACTACGCTGGACGGCACATGCCAGGAATAAAACATGATGAATGAAACAAGCACCAAATTGCTGATCGTCGACGACTTGCCGGAGAACTTGCGCGCGCTCAATGCGCTGATCCGCGAGAGCGACCGCAGCGTCTACCAGGCGTCGTCGGGCGAAGAAGCGCTGGCCCTGTTGCTGGAACACGATTTCGCGCTGGCCATCCTCGATGTGCAAATGCCGGAAATGGATGGTTTTGAGCTGGCGCAATTGATGCGCGGCACGGAAAAGACGCGCCACATCCCCATCGTCTTCGTTACGGCGGCCGGCAAGGAAATGAATTTCGCCTTCCAGGGCTATGAAAGCGGCGCCGTCGATTTCCTGCATAAGCCGCTCGACATCAATGCCGTGCAAAGCAAGGTCAACGTCTTCGTCGCCCTGCACCAGCAGCGCAGCGAAACGCGGCGCCAGGTGCAGGCGCTCGAGCACAGCCGCCAGCAGCAGGAAGCGCTATTGAAAGAATTACGTGCCACGCAAGCTGAGCTGCAGCGTTCGCTGCGCCTGCGCGACGAATTCATGTCCATGGTGGCGCACGAACTGCGCACGCCCCTGAACACGCTGTTCCTGGAAACGCAGATGCGCACCGTCAACCTGGAGCGGGGCAACCTGGCCGCCTTCGAACCGGATAAGCTGAACAAGATGGTGGCGCGCGACGGGCGGCAAATCCGCAGCATGGTGCGCCTGATCGACGACATGCTCGATGTCTCGCGCATCACCAGCGGCAAGCTGTCGATCCGCCGCGAAGCCGTCGACCTGACCAGCCTGGTGCGCAGGGTGGCCGACGACCTGGGACCGTATGCAGCCGCCACGGGCAGCGTGCTGGAAGTGCTGGCCTTCGAACCCATCCAGGGTTTCTGGGATGCCTTCCGCGTCGAGCAGATCGTTGTCAACCTGATCAGCAATGCCGTGCGCTACGGCCAGGGCCAGCCCGTGGAAATCAGCCTGGCGCACACGCAAAACAGCGCCGTCATCGAAGTGCGCGACCATGGTATCGGCATCAATGCACGCGACCAGGAACGCATCTTCGACGCCTTCGAGCGCGTCATGCACCAGGACCGCACGGGCGGCCTGGGCCTGGGCCTGTTCATCACCAAGCAGCTGGTCGACGCGCATGGCGGCGCCATCACCCTGCAAAGCCAGCCCGGCAATGGCGCCCTGTTCAGCGTCACCCTGCCGCTGGCCGGCAGCTGAGGCCCGCATGAGCAGCCCCCCTGCCCCACGCAGCCAGGCCGGCACCAGCGGCGTGGCCTTTCTGCTGCAACTGGAACGCCGGCTGCGGCTGCTGCAAGACACGGGCGAGATTCTCTCGCTGTCGGCGCAGCTGCTGGGCCAGCGCCTGGGCGCCCAGCAAGTGGCCTGTTTCGATATCGACCAGACCTTGCAATGCCCCACCCTGCAGCATGCGTGGAGCGATGGCCTGGCGCCCGGCGCCGCCGGCGAATATTTCCTCGGCGACTATGCTGCCCGCCTGGCCGATGCGCTGGCCGCAGGCCAGGTGCTGGCTGTCAGCGATGTGGCCAGCGACCCGCGCACGGCCACGCCGGCCGCGCTGGCCACGTTTGCGCGCCTGGGCATCCGCGCCTTCCTGAACATTCCCATTGCCAAGGAGGGCCGGCTGGCGGCCCTGTTCGTCGTGCACAGCCGCGCGGCGCGCCTGTGGCATGCCGACGAGATCGAACTGGCCGTGCAAGTGTCGGAACGGGTCTGGTCGACCATACTGCGGGCACAGGCGGAATCGCGCTTGCGCGCGCTCAGTGCCAGCATGGAAATGCAGGTGGCCGAGCGCACGCGCGAATTTGGCCGTACCTGGAACGTCAGCCCCGATTTGCTGGGCGTGCTCAACCTCGACGGTTACTTCGAACACTCGAACCCCGCCTGGCACGCCACCCTGGGCTGGTCGGTGGAGGAAATCCGCACGACGCGCTTCATGGAACTGGTTCACCCGGACGACTTGCCGCGCACGCATGCGGCCTGGGATGCGGCTCAGCAAGGCCAGCCGGCGCTGCGCTTCGAAAACCGCTACCGCCACAAGCTGGGCGGCTGGCACTGGCTGTCGTGGGTGGCCGTGCCCGAGGGCGAGAAGGTGTATTGCAGCGCGCGCGACATCACCGTGGAAAAGAAACTGGAAGCGGAGCTGGCCGCGCGCAACAGCGAGCGCGAACGGCTGTGGCGCAGCGCGCAAGACTTGATGGTGGCCATCGATGCCGAAGGCTGCTTTGCCGCCGTCAACCCGGCCTCGGCCGCCATTCTGGGCTGGCTGCCCGAGGAATTGCTGGGCCGCAGCCTGTTCGACTTCGTGCTGCCCGAGGATGCCGCCGCCACGCGCCAGGCCTTGCTGCAAGTCGGCAAGGAAGCCATGCCCAGCTTTGAAAACCGCTACCGGCACCGCGAGGGTGGCCACCGCTGGCTGTCCTGGGTGGCAGCAATCGAAGGCGACCTGATTTTTGCCACCGGGCGCCATGTCACGCTGGAAAAGGAAGCGGAAAGCACCTTGCGCGGCATGCAGGAATCGCTGCGCCACAGCGAGATGGCCCTGCTGCAATCGCAAAAACTGGAAGCGCTGGGCAAGCTGACGGGCGGCGTGGCCCATGATTTCAACAATGTGCTGCAAATTATCTCCGGCAATCTGCAGCTACTGCAGCTGACCCTGGACGACGACCCGCTGGCCGCCAAGCGCATCGCCAGCGCCTCGGCCGCCGTGGAACGGGGCGCCAAGCTGTCGGCCCAGCTGCTGGCCTTTGCGCGGCGTCAGCCATTGAAACCGCTGGTAACGGACCTGGCGCATCTGTTGCGCTCAACGGAAGAGCTGCTGCGGCGCGCCACGGGTGAAAGCATCGAGACACGTTTGCTGCTGGCCGACGACTGCTGGCGCGCCCTGGTCGACCCGCACCAGCTGGAAAACGTCATCCTCAACCTGGCCATCAACGCGCGCGACGCCATGGATGGCCAGGGCCAGCTGACCATTAAACTGAGCAACAGCGTGCTGGGCAGCGACTATGCGGCGCGCCAGGCGGACGTGGCGCCCGGCGACTACGTGCAACTGGCCGTCTCCGATACAGGCACGGGCATTCCTGCCGAATTGCTGGACAAGATTTTCGAACCGTTCTTCACGACGAAGAAGGAAGGCGAAGGCACTGGCCTGGGCCTGTCCATGGCGTACGGCTTCCTGCGCCAGAGCGGCGGCCACCTGACGGTGGACAGCCTGCCCGGCCATGGCAGCACCTTCCGCATCTACCTGCCACGCTCGCTCGAAGCGGAAACGGAACTGCCGCTGCAGTTGAATGGCCCCGTGCTCGGTGGCAAGGAAACCATTCTCGTTGTGGAAGATGACGTGCAGGTGCAGACGACGGTGGTGGACATGCTGCGTGGCCTCGGCTATGGCGTGCTGCGCGCCAGCGATGGCGAAAGCGCGCTGGCCATCGTCGGCAGCGGCGTCCCCATCGACCTGCTGTTTACGGATGTGGTGATGCCGGGCAAGGTCGCCAGCACGGAACTGGCGCGCCAGGCCAGGCTGCTGCTGCCGCAGCTGGCCGTATTGTTTACCTCGGGCTATACGCAGGACGCCATCATGCAGGGCGGCCGCCTGGAACCGGGCGTGGAGTTGTTGAGCAAGCCGTACCGGCGCGAAGACCTGGCGCGGCGCATCCGCCACTTGCTGGCGAATGGCCGCCACGTGACGGCGCTGCACCAGTACCGCGCGCAGCTGGCGCCGCAACCTGCGCCGGCGCTGCCGGCAGGACGCCATATCCTTCTGGTGGAAGACAACACCGACGCGCGCGCCATGACGAGCGAACTGCTGGCCATGCTGGGACACACGGTGCTGGCCGTGGGCACGGCCGAGGAAGCCTTGCCCCTGCTGGGCACGCCGGGACTGGAACTGTTGCTGACCGATATCAGCCTGCCGCAGATGTCGGGCGTCGAGCTGGCCGAGCAGGCGGCCCGCGAGCAGCCGCAGCTGGAAGTGGTGTTTTCCACGGGCCATGCACCCGCCAATTCCGGCGTGCTGGACCCGGCCGCGCGCTTCCTCGTGAAACCATTTACCATCGAGCAATTGCAGCACGCCTTGCTGCCGCCAGTTTAGTAGACGTCGAGCCGGCGCGCCTTCAGTGCGCCGGCCAGCTCTTCCAGGCCAAACGGTTTGCGCAGGAAGCGCGCGCTGGCGTCCTGCATCAGGCTGGCGCCCCAGTCGTGCCCGGAAGCAAACACCACGTCCAGCTGCGGCCAGTGTGCGCGCGCATGGCGCGCCAGTTCCAGGCCGGACATGGTGGGCAGGCTGATGTCCGTCACCAGCACGTCCAGGCCCGGCATGGCCAGCAGGGGCAAGGCTGCCTCGGCGCTGGCCACGCCATGCACGGTATGCCCCAGCATATTCAGCATTTCCGTCGTCATTTCGCGCGCATCGTCATTGTCTTCCACCAGCAGGATGCGCCGCCCGGACGGATCGGGTGCGCCCACCAGGCGGCGGTCGGCCAGCAGGTGGCGGATGCGCCGCGCCAGGTCTTCGCGCTGGTAAGGCTTGCTCAACAGTTCCACGCCCGGGTCCAACCGCCCGCCCTGCATGATGGCATTGTGCGTGTAGCCCGAGGTAAACAGCACGGCCAGTTCCGGCAGCAGCAGCCGGGCTTGCTGCGCCAGCTCCTTGCTGCTGACGGGACCCGGCATGACCACGTCCGTAAACAGCAGGTCGATGGCCACGCCCGTGCCCAGCAGGGCCAGCGCCGAGGCGCCGTCGTCCGCATGCAGCACGTCGTAGCCCAGGCCGCGCAGCATGTCGACCACCGTATGTTGCACAGGAGCGTCGTCTTCCACCACGAGGATGGTCTCGCCGCCGCCCAGCACGGGGCCCGTCAGGCCCGCTGGCGGTTCGGCCAGCTTTTCCAGCGAACGGGGCAGGTAAATTTTAAACGTCGTGCCGGCACCGGGCGCGCTGTGCACCTTGATGTGGCCCGCGCTCTGGCGGATGAAGCCGTAGGCCATGGACAGGCCCAGGCCCGTGCCCTCGCCTTCGCGCTTGGTGGTGAAGAACGGTTCGAAAATCTGGTCAATCACGTCGCGCTCCATGCCATGGCCCGTGTCGCTGATGGTCAGCAGCACGTATTGCCCCTCCAGCACGTCGGCATGCAGGCTGGCGTAGGCGGCATCGAGCGTGACATTGCTCAAGCTGAACGTCAGGCGACCGCCCCCTTCCATCGCGTCGCGCGCATTGATGGCCATGTTCAGCAGCACGTTTTCCATCTGGTTCGGGTCGACCAGGGTATGCCACAAGCCGTCGCTGATGAAGGTTTCCTCGGAAATAGCTTCGCCCAGGGCGCGGCGGATCAGCTCATGCATGCGGCGCAGCAAGCGGCCCAGGTCCGTCACCAGCGGCTTCAACGGTTGACGCCGCGCAAAGGCCAGCAGTTGCGACGACAGCTTGGCGCCCCGCTCGACGGCCGAGGCAGCAGAATCGAGGCGTCTGGCCGCCTGCGGATTATCGGCCACCGTCAGTTTCAGCAACTGCAAGTTGCCGGAAATGATTTGCAGCACATTATTGAAATCGTGGGCCACGCCGCCCGTCAGCTTGCCGATCGATTCCAGCTTTTGCGCCTGCAATAACGCTTGCTCGCTGCGCACCAGCGCCAGCCGCGCCTCTTTTTCATCGGTGACGTCGCGGCCGATGGCGTGGATCAGCTTTTGCGCCGGTACGGCCGTCCAGGAAATCCAGCGGTAGCCGCCATCGCGGCGCCGGTAGCGGTTTTCCATGCGCAAGGTGGGCGCGCCATGGGCCAGGCGCGACAAATCCTGCAAGGCCGCCATGCGGTCGTCCGGATGCACGAGGCTGATGAAATCCATGCCCAGCGATTCGATTTCCGGCCGCTCCAGGATCTTGCTCCAGGCGGGATTGACGGCGATGATCATGCCGGCCAGGTCCGCCACCAGCATGATGTCGGTCGACAGGCGCCACATGCGGTCGCGGTCGGCCGTGCGGTTGGCCATTTCCACTTCCAGCGAGGAATTCAGGTAGGCCATCTTTTCCAGCACGTTCTTCTGTTCCTGCACGTCAGTATTCGTGCCCACCCAGCGCAGCACCGTGCCCGCCTCGTCGAACAGGGGCAAGGCGCGCGCCAGGAACCAGCGGTAGGCGCCGTCGCTGGCGCGGCGCATGCGGAACTCGTGCTCGTAGGCGCTGGCCGTGGCGACGGCCCGCTCCCAGCTATTCTGCGTGGCCTGCACGTCGTCCGGATGCACGCAGTGGCGAAAGCCGCTGGTGACCAGCGACTTCAGCGATTGCCCCGTGTATTCACACACCTGTTCGTTGACCCAGTAGGTGGCGCCGCTGCCATGCGCCAGCCAGGCCTGGTTGGGCATGGTCGAGGCGAGCGAACGGAACTGCGCTTCGCTGTCGAGCAAGGCATTGCGCGCCTGCCAGTGCTCGTCGATGTCTTCGCACGAGCCATACCATTTCACGGGTCGGCCCCGCTCGTCGAGCCGGCAATACGCGCGCGAGTGCACCCAGCGGTAGCGGCCGTCCTGGCGGCGCACGCGCATTTCCGCATCGAAAGGCTGGCCGCTGCCCAGCGCTTCGCTCCACGCCGCCAGGGAATGGGGCACGTCATCGGGGTGGATGGCTTCCAGCCAATTGCTGCCCAGGCCGCTGCAGCCCGTCCATTCGCGCCAGCGCTGGGCCACATAGTCGAGCTTGCCGTCGATGTCGGCCGTCCACAGCACTTGCGTGTTCAGTTCGATGGCGTAATGAAAGTGTTCGCGGCTGTCGTGCAGGGCTTTTTCCAGCTGGCCCCGCTCGATGACGTGCGCGGCCACGCGCGCTGCCAGCGCCAGCAGTTCGATTTCGGGTTGCGTGGGATGGCATGGCGACTGGAAAAACAGGCCCTGTACGCCCAGGATATGCCCCTTGGCGCCGAAGACGGGGGCGACCCAGCAGGCGCGGTAGCCGTGCAGCATGGCTTCCTTGCGTCCCGCGCTCCAGTGTACGTCGCGCGTGATGTCGCCGCAATACACGGGCGCGCCGGAAAAGGCGGCCGTGCCGAACGGGGAAGGCTGTTCGCCGCCATGCCGCAAGGCCAGACACAGGTCTTGCGGCAGGCTGGGCCCGGACAAGCCGCAAAAACGGTCGGCCTCGTCGATCAGCACCAGGCAGGCATGCGCGCCGCCCTCGGCCAGGTCTTGCAGCGCCAGCAACAAATGCTCCAATGCATGGGCCAAGTCGGCGCCTGCCGCGATACTGCCCAGCGCACTATGCTCGGCGTCCAGCAAGGAAAGAATGTTGTTTGCGTGCACCGTGTCGATAAGGGGAAAACTGATGCCCGAAATATACCATGGGGCACCCCTCTTCTAGGGGAAAACAGCGCGCCGCTTGATCTCTGCGACTGCGCGGCCCTATGCTACAGTGTTGCTCCCTTCTCAAGCGAAACCCAGCATGCCGACATCCTTGCCATCCTCCCTGATCGCCACTGCCCTGCTCGCCTCCGTCCACGGCGCCGTCGCCGCCCCCATGAACCTGGACGACTACCTGGCCCTGAATGGCCCCGCCCCCACGGCGCAGATCGCGTACGGCCCCGCGCCGTCGCAATACGCGCAGTTGTTCCGCCCCGAAGGCAGCGGACCGTTCCCCGTCGTCGTGCTCGTGCATGGTGGCTGCTGGACGGTAGCCTTCGGCGGCATCGGGCAGATGCGCAACGTGGCCGGCGCCCTGGTGGCGCAAGGCATCGCCGTATGGAATGTCGAGTACCGCAGGGTCGACGAGCCGGGTGGTGGTTATCCCGGCACGTATGAAGACATGCACGCGGCGCTCGGCAGCCTGCAACAGCACGCGCCCCAATACCAGCTCGACACCAGCCGCATCGTGGCCATGGGCCATTCGGCCGGCGGCCAGCTGGTGCAATGGATCGCGGGCAGGGAAAAGCTGCCCAAGACCAGCCCCCTGTACCGCGACAAGTTCCTGCCAGTGAAAAACATTGTCAGCCTGGGCGGCCTGGCCGACCTGCGCCATGAAAAGGACTTGATCAAGACCAGCTGCGAACGTGATATCGCGCAACTGGCAGGCAGCGCCAGCACTGAGCGCCCCGACATCTATAGCGACACCAACGCGGCCGACCTGATGCCCAACGGCAGCCGCACCGTGCTGGCCACGGGCGAGCTCGACACCATCTCCCCGCCCAGAGTCGCGCACGACTATGCGGCCAGGGCCCTCAAGGCCGGCGACCATGCGGAAGTGCTGATCTTGCCCGGCGCCAGCCATTACGACGAGATCGCGGCGACGTCGAATGCGTGGCGGATGATTTTGCCGGTGATCAAACAGATGCTGGCAATGGAGGCGAAATGAAACGCACCATCGCCTTCACCCTGCTTGCCGCCTGCTCGGCCATGGCGTTCGCCGCCGATACCCTTTCACTCGAAAGCGGCTTGCTGCATGCCATGCAGCTCAAAAAGGGCACGACCGAACGCACGGGCACGTCCGGCCAAGCCATCCGCGCCTACCAGCACGCCGGCCTGGTCAGCAAAACGCCCCGCCAGCGCGCCGACTACACCGACTACTACCTGCTGGACAAGCCCGTGCCCTTCATGGGCCACGAACTGGTGCTGATCGAAGAAGAATACATCGACAAATACATAGGCTGCTGCGTCAGCCCCGGCGTCGGGATCACGCTGAAAGTCCATGGCAGCCTCAAGAATCTGCGACAGTTCGCCCGCGCCAACCGCTGCACCCTGACCGACCATGTTGATTTTGCAGATGCACTGCGCGAAGTGGCGATCAAGAACAAGGTGCCCAAGGCGCACTATGCGTCCCTGAGCTGCCGCGAGCGCGATGCCGAGCGCGATGAGACATGACAGCTCCCCGCAAGACAAGCCTCTCTGTACAGATAGAACACTACGTTGAGTTTCAGGGACAACAGTGTTTAACGTACTGGCAGCGCAAGTCAGCAATAGGTGATTACGGAGGGCTATCGCCTGCGGAGTCAACCAGTCAACGTGACAGTTGTTGAGGTTTGAAAAATGGGAATTCAATCCAGGAAGGAAACCAATGTCAGCGAAGACGGAACTCAAGAAGGCTCTCTGTGCAATTGATGATGCGGCGACTGCATTGATGAGAGCGCGTAACGATGCAAATCCAGATGCTGAGTCCCAAATTCGCAAAGCGCTTAGCGAACTTGATGATGCCGAGCGTGATATTAAGCGTGCAATCAGAGAAATTCCTGATGTTTGAGCGCGTGCTGTTGAACGGGCGAAATCGGCCAAGAGCGAACGGCCCTTGGCACGGAATGCATCTGTACTGATGATGGAATCATTGAAATGCAACATAAAATTCGAATTGCAGCCGCTGGAAACACGCTCGCTCCTGCGTTGGGAATCTTGCAAAAACTTGGCTATGCGGTGACTCGAGACAAGTCGGCTGAACAACAATATCAAGCGGACGATGACACTTGTATTTTTGTCGCTGACGACCCATTGACTCTACTGGGCCTAGTAAAGATTTACGAGGAACGTGGCGCTGACTGGCAGCCTAGTGACGAAGAAGTGCAGCGCTTGCTTTTGCTCGACGAATGTGAGGAATGACGGCCAACTTCGGCCACAAGCCGACATTGGCGAGCGCAAGACACATTGCAAGACTAGTGCAAATAAGGCAAACTTAGTAAATCTTTGCGCTTCATGTTTATTTGCTTCAATTGGTTGCCGCGCGAACGTCCCTTCTATCCAATCCCGTGGAACCCGATGAAGAAAATACTGCTGTCCATTGCACTACTGTTCTTTTCCTGCGCCGGCAACACCCAAGAACCTCGTCCTTTGACGATCGGTTTTACCCAAACGATTCCCTCCGCCATCCTGAAGGCCGAGCGCACGATATGGGTTCATCTACCCGAAGGCTACAAGGCCGATGGCGCCGAACGTTATCCGGTGATTTATGTGCTGGATGGGAAGGATCAATTTCAAGCACTGGTAGCGGTGATCGAACACTTGAGCGGCGAAAACCTGATGCCCAAGATGATTGTCGTTGGCATCCTGCAGGACGACAGGCTGGCGGAGCTTACCTTCGGCAAGGATATGGAATTTCCGGACTCCGAAGGCAAGGGGGAGAAATTTCTCGACTATATAGAGAAAGAGCTGATCCCCCATATTGACGCGAAGTTCCGTAGTGCACCGTATCGCACATTTGTCGGGCACTCCGTGGGCGGTTTGACTGTGGTGCATACTCTGGTGCATCGTCCGCAGCTGTTTAACAGCTATATCTCGCTGGAAGGCGCGCTCTGGTGGAACAAACATCATGTTGTTAAAGAGGCAAAAAACGTGCTGGGCCAACCGTCCTACGAAGGCAAGATCCTGTTCATTGCCATGGCCAATCATCTGGAAACCAAACCCAGTCTCCAGCAGGTGCGCAAGGATAAAAGCAGCGACACCGAGCTGATTCGGGCCAATCTCGAACTGATCGATGATTTTGCCAAACACAAAGGCACGGCTTTGCGCCTGGGGCAACAGTATTATCCGGACGATTCACACAGTTCCCTGACGCTACAGGCGGAGTATGATGCGTTGCGATTCATTTTCGACAACTACCGCTTGAAATTCTATAGAAGCCAGGTAGACAATCCTGGCTTTGACGTGGTACAGCGCCACACCGCGCATTATCAGGCGCTGGCGAAAAAGATGGGCTATCGCATCCAACCGAACAGTGCTGAGCTGGTCAAGAACGGATATGCTTTCTTGAATCGCAAACAATATGAGCGAGCCGCCTACTTTTTCCAGCAGCTGGAGCAATACTATCCGAATGATCCCAATACCTATGACTGCCTGGGCGATCTATATTCCGCCATGGGCGACAAGCCAAAAGCCGTTGAAAGCTTCAGGAAAGGGCTGAGCCTGGGTGACATGAAGGAAACTCGGGACAAGCTCGGCGCGCTGCTGAGCGGGAAATAATCGTTTGAGGCGGCATGCCCCCAACAACGTTGATCTGGGGTTGGCAGAGTAACGTGGCCGACTTCGGCCACAAGCGGACCTTCGGGCCATCGCCGGAAAGCGGCCGTTCGTGGCCCCATTTCTCGGGTAACCGTCGCCCGGCCCAGGAAACAATTTAAAAGTGTTCGGCATATTGGAGCGTTATAATGACAGAAATAATTCCAAGTGACTGACAGTCATGGACAAAGAACAGCTTTCCTCGCCTCATCAATATCATCTGTTACACGGACCCCAAGGGCCCTTTAAGCACTGCTGGGCTTTCTGACAAGGAAGTTGGGCCATGACTTCTCGAAGAAAATTCGTTGGTACCGCGCTGGCCGCCGCCGGCGCAATGGCAGGCTTGTCGTCCTGCTCGTCGGGATCCAGTGCAGACAGTTACGAAAGTGTGACGGCTCGCACTTGGCGTCACGGCAAGGTTGCCGTCGGCGACAAGGCCGCTCTTCAACATGAACTTGTGCGCTACGCGACTTTGGCGCCGTCAAGCCATAACACTCAGTGCTGGAAATTCCGCCTTGACGATGGCGCCATTTCGATACTGCCCGACCTGTCGCGCCGGTGCCCCGCGGTCGACCCGGATGATCACCACCTTTTCGTCTCCCTCGGGTGCGCCGCCGAGAACCTGTATCAGGCAGCTTTGGCCAATGGGCTGATGGGACACTCTGGCTTCGACGCCGCAGCGGGCAATGCACTGCGTGTGGCTTTTGAGCCGACAAAACCCGTCGCATCATCGCTGTTTCAGGCGATCCCCGAGCGCCAGAGCACACGCGGCGAGTATGACGGGCACCCCCTCGACCGGTATGAACTTGAGCTGCTGGAGCAGGCAGGTACCGGCAATGGCGTTCAGGTGATTGTCCTGACCGAACGCAAAGCCATGGAGACGGTCCTTGAGTATGTCGTTCAAGGCAACACAGTCCAGATGAACGATCCCGCCTTCGTCGATGAATTGAAGAAATGGATACGCTTCAACGGCGACGAGGCGGTTCGAGCCGGAGATGGGCTATATGCCGCATCATCCGGTAACCCGTCTGCGCCAACATGGCTGGGCAGCCTGCTTTTCAGCTTGTTCTTTAGCCCGAAGAACGAAAACGACAAGTACGCGAAATACGTGCGAAGTTCGGCCGGCATCGCGATATTCGTCTCGGACACCGCAGTTCCTGCCCAGTGGGTTGAAGTGGGACGTTGCTACGAACGTTTCGCGCTGCAGTCGGCTGCGTTGGGTATTCGCAATGCGATGCTTAATCAACCCGTGGAGGTATCGACGCTGCGGCCGCAGTTTGCCGATTTTCTGGGTATCGGAAAGCGCAGGCCCGATCTTGTCGTCAGGTTCGGCCGAGGCCCCAAACTACCGTCGTCACTGCGACGACCGGTACAGGCGGTACTGGTTTGAATTCGCACCGCCCAGCTACCGATGATTGATTGATGGACAATACAATCAAGGCCGGCATCACCTGCTTCGCACTGGTGTTCGGTGCGGGCTTTGCGCTGGGAATGATCCGTGTGCCATTTCTGGTGCCGCGCCTTGGCGAACGTGTCGCGGAACTCATCGAAATGCCGTTCATGTTTGTAGCGATAGTGGTGTCGGCTCGACTCATCATCAGGCGTTTCAGTCTGCCCGCCAATGCCTTGGCTCGCTTGGTGGCTGGATTTCTTGCGCTGAGTCTGCTGGTCGCCGCCGAAGTCTTGTTTGCCGTCGCACTTCAGGATCTGACGTTTGGCGAGTATGTCGCCAGCCGCGATCCAATATCCGGCATTTTCTATCTGGCAATGCTGGCACTATTTGCAGTAATGCCGCTCGTTCTCGCGCGCGCCACATCGGCTCCCCATGGGTAAGCCCAATCTGGCGCTCAACCTCGCTCCCTTCGGTAGCTGTTAGGTGACGTGTTAAGGCTTAGCTCAAGATCACATGGAACCTGAATCGAAGCTGCGTGCCATCAAGGCGATACACACCTTGGTGTGGGCGGTATTTGCGGGCTCCATCGTCGCAATCCCGGTCTATACCTCGGGCGGAAACGTGAAGGTGGCGTGGGGGCTGATCGGGTTCGTCTTCCTTGAGGTTGCCGTCCTCCTGCTCAACCGGATGAAGTGTCCCTTAACCGCCGTGGCTGGCCGCTACGCATCCGAGCGCCAGGACAACTTCGACATCTATTTGCCGCTCTGGCTGGCCCGCCATAACAAGGTGGTCTTTGGTGGGCTCTACGTTGCAGGTATCGTCTACACCGTATGGGGGTCGGTTCACGCCGCTACCTAATCCTTGGCTGCAGGCGCGACGACACTGACTGGACGCGGCCTGAGCTCAAACTTTGAAGGTCCGCTTTTCTAACGTCTGAACTTCCGCTCAGGGGCGCGAGCAGACGTCCCTCAAACGCGAACCGGCAACGACAGCAAGAACACGCCCGCGCCTCAAACCCAGGCTCGCGGCTCTGGCCCGCCGTTCTTAATAGCCAGCGATCAACACAACTCTACTGAACACGCGCCAGGTACTGTGCCAGCTGGGCGAAAGTCGCCTTAAACCCCTGCTTCATCGACTCATGCCCTTCCAGGAAAGTCCGATGCTGCTCATCGGTGGCCTTGTGCGGCGTGGAGCGCAAGGTCATCGTCGTCTTGCCGTTTTCCTCCGTGAGGGTCATGGTATTGAACGATTCCAGCGGCCAAGTGGCGCTGACGGGGTGCTGCACGGCATTGCCCTGCTTGTCGGCAAACGACAGGATCGAGACGATCCTTTCCGGCGCGTCAATGGACTGGTAGGTAAACTTGCCCCACATCTCGTAGCCATTGTCGGCACGCATGCCGTAGTGGAAAACGCCGCCCGGCTGCAAGTCCAGCGCCAGCACGCTCAATTCGAAGCCGACAGGCCCCCACCATTGGGCCAGCCGTTCCGGCTCCACCCACGACTGGAACACCAGTTCGCGCGGCGCGTCGAAGGTTTGCGTGATGACAAAGTCGCTGCTGTCGCGGTGCTGTCCTTCCTGCTTCTGTTTTTCCGTCGTCATGCTGTCTCCCTGTGTTGATGAGGTCAAATTGCAGCGGCAACTGGCGGCAGCCACCAATTTGGTCCATTGAGCCTACTTCGCCTTTCCCGCCGCCACCAGGTCGAGTATATGCTTGGGCACGGCCGCATAGTGCTTGAACTCCATCGTATAGGTGGCCCTGCCCTGGGTCAGCGAACGCAAAGTGGTGGAATAGCCGAACATTTCGGCCAGCGGCACCAGGGCCTTGACGATGCGCCCCGCGCCGCCGGGGATGTCGTCAACACCCTGCACCATGCCCCGGCGCGCCGTCAAATCGCCCATGACGTTGCCCATGAATTCTTCCGGCGTTTCCGCCTCCACCTGCATCATCGGTTCGAGCAACACAGGGTGGGCTTTGCGCATGCCATCCTTGAAGGCGATGGAACCGGCCATGCGAAACGCGTTTTCATTCGAATCGACGTCGTGGTAGGAGCCGAAGGTGAGCGTAGCCTTCACGTCCACCACAGGGTAGCCAGCCAGCACGCCGGCCTTTAACGTTTCGACGATGCCCTTGTCGACGGCGGGAATGAATTCGCGCGGTACCACGCCGCCCTTGACGGCGTCGACGAACTGGTAGCCCGTGCCCGGCGGCAGGGGTTCGAGCTTGAGCACCACGTGGCCATACTGACCCCGTCCGCCCGACTGCTTGACGAACTTGCCCTCGATATCTTCCACCGTGCGCGTGATGGTTTCGCGATACGCCACTTGCGGCTTGCCCACGTTCGCTTCCACGCCAAATTCACGGCGCATGCGGTCGACTAAAATTTCCAGGTGCAACTCGCCCATGCCCGACATGATGGTCTGGCCCGATTCCTCGTCCGTATGCACCTTGAAGGACGGATCTTCCTGCGCCAGGCGGTTCAGGGCGATGCCCATCTTTTCCTGGTCGGGCTTGGTCTTCGGTTCGACCGCCTGCGAAATCACGGGTTCCGGGAAAACCATCTTTTCCAGCACGATGATGTGGTCGATGGCGCACAGGGTGTCGCCCGTGGTCACGGCTTTCAAGCCCACGGCGGCGGCGATGTCGCCCGCATACACTTCCTTGATTTCCTTGCGCTCGTTCGCATGCATCTGCAAGATGCGTCCCAGGCGCTCGCGCGCGCTCTTGGTGGGGTTGTACACCATGTCGCCGGAGTTCACCACGCCCGAATACACGCGGAAGAACGTCAACTGCCCCACGAACGGGTCCGTCATGATCTTGAAGGCCAGCGCGGCAAAGTGCTCCTCGTCCGTCGGGTGGCGCTCTACCTCGTTGTCATGCTCGTCGTGACCCATGATGGGCGGCACTTCCATGGGCGACGGCAGGTATTCGATGACGGCGTCCAGCATCGCCTGCACGCCCTTGTTCTTGAACGCGCTGCCGCACAGCATGGGCACGATTTCATTGCGGATGGTGCGCGCGCGCAAGGCCTGCTTGAGCTCCGCTTCCGTGAACGTGTCGCCATTCAGATAGCGTTCCGTCATGTCGAGGCTGGCTTCGGCCGCGTGCTCGACCATGTGCTCGTGCCACTCCTGCGCCTGTTCCCGCAGTTCGGCGGGAATCTCGCCATAGCTGAACTGCACGCCCTGGCTGGCGTCGTCCCAGGTGATGGCGCGCATTTTCAGCAAGTCGATGACGCCCGTAAAATGCTCTTCGGCGCCGATGGGCAGCTGGATGGGCACGGCCACGCCTTTCAGGCGGGCGGCGATCTGCTTACGCACGCGCAAGAAATCCGCGCCCACCCGGTCCATCTTGTTGATGAAGGCGATGCGCGGCACGTGGTATTTGTTGGCTTGCCGCCAGACGGTTTCCGATTGCGGCTGCACGCCGCCGACGGCATCGTAGACCATCACGGCACCGTCGAGCACGCGCATCGAGCGCTCCACCTCGATCGTGAAGTCCACGTGGCCGGGCGTATCGATGATGTTGATGCGGTGTTCGGGGAAGTTGCCGGCCATGCCTTTCCAGAAGGCGGTGGTAGCAGCCGAGGTGATGGTGATGCCCCGTTCCTGCTCCTGCTCCATCCAGTCCATGGTGGCGGCGCCATTGTGCACTTCGCCGATCTTGTGATTGACCCCCGTATAAAACAGGATGCGCTCGGTAGTGGTGGTCTTGCCGGCGTCGATATGGGCGCTGATGCCGATATTGCGGTAGCGCTCGATAGGTGTTTTGCGGGTCATCACAATCTCCTTGGCTAGCCCCGGCACCCGGTTTTCCAGTGTAGCAGACATCGATTTGGGTGGCACGGCAGCTGGCCGTTTACCAAGCGCACAACACTGTCCGCCGCACACACGTCTGGGACAGAGAATAAACAAGGTATTCCGCTATACTTCCACCTCCATTAATCCAGTAAAGATTAATCAGAATCAAGACGCACGGTAATTTATCGTGCAAGGCGACGCCGCAGGCATGCAGCCCAGGTGCGCACCGAACGAATGCCCCACACAGACTATGACTATCCAACTAAGAAAAATAATCCTCTCCTCCCTGCTGGCGTCGCCAGCGCTGGCCATGGCCGGCGAACTGGAACAGCAAATGCAGCGTTGCGCCGTGCTTGGCGATGCCAGCGCCCGCCTGGGCTGCTTCGACACCCTGGCCAAGGCAGCGGAAAAGGCCACCTTCGCCGCCGGCGGTGATTCCGCCACGGCGGCAGTGACCCTGGCAGCGGCAGCCGAGGCCGCTCCCCTCACGCCAGTCAGCCCGCCGGGCGTGGCCACGCCCGACGCGGTCAACGCCGCCATTCCCGCCATCGCGCAGGCTGGCGCCGCGCCACCGGAAACGCCGATTTCGCGCACGCAACAATCGTGGGAACTCAACGATGCCTCGAAGCGCGGCCTGTTCAACTTCCGCCCGCACCGCGATACCTATCTGCTGCTGGCCAACTACAGCAGCGCCTCGAACGACGAGCCGTTCCAGGATTTCACGCCTGGCGGCGTCAAGAGCCAGCACGTGGAACTGACATTCCAGCTGAGCTTCAAGATGAAGTTGCTGGAAGACATAGCCGGCACGCCCATCGACATGTGGTTCGGCTACACGCAGCAAAGTTTCTGGCAAGCGTATAACCGCAAGGCATCGAGCCCGTTCCGCGAGACCAACTATCAGCCAGAATTGATGCTGGTCTTACCGATCAACAAGCATTTCGCGGGCGTGGAATTCAATTACCTGAACTTCGGCCTGGTGCACCAGTCGAATGGCCAGACGTCGACCCTGTCGCGCAGCTGGAATCGCGTGTATGCCGAGCTGGGCGTGGAAAAAGACAACCTGGCCGTCACGACGCGCATCTGGCACCGCCTCGACAATGGCAAGACGGACAATGACAATATCGACATCACCGATTACATGGGGCATGGCGACTTGCGCGTGAGCTACCGCAACAAGGGGCACGAGTATGCCGTGACGGCCCGCCGCAATTTCAGCAAGAAGCATGGCTCCATGCAGGCAAGCTGGGCTTTCCCATTGAAGGCCAACCTGAAAGGCTATCTGCAACTGTTCTCCGGCTATGGCCAGAGCTTGATCGACTACAACTATTCGCAGAAATCGATCGGTGCCGGTTTCATGGTCGACCTGTAAGCAGTACAGTGACAGAAATGAAAATGGCGCCGAGGGCGCCATTTTTTTATGGGAAACATAGTTTTAGCGCCGGCCGCCACCCAGCACGCGCGCCGGCAGCATGACGATGGCGCGCAGCAGTTCGAACACGCCTTCCACGCCAATGCCGATCAGGCGCAATGGCAGCAACAGCAGCCAGACCAGCGGATACAGCACGAGCGCCAGCAAGGCCAGGGGCCAGCACACCAGCAAGAGCAGCAGCCACAGCACGAATCCCAGCATCGCGTTCCCCTCGAATGAAATGTGCGGAGCAAGCCGTGCTTGCCCCGCTACCGTGACAGCACTATATAAAAGCGCTATCTGGAAGGCAACGGCCATGCGATGAACTGCGTGCTACGGGGATGAACGGTGTAAAAACGGGGATGAACGGGGGCTTATTGGCCGACGCAAATCACTTTCGTGATGTATTCATGCGCGTTCGGCTTCTTGTTGGTGGCCCATTTGATGGCCTGGTTGGCATCTTCGATGGTCATGACGGTGGCCTTTTCCTTCGATTTGATGAAGGACACGCCTTCAAACACGCCTTCCTTGCTGCGCATTACCTTGGCAAACACGGGCGGCTTGGTCTCGCCATCGCTGATTTTGTTCTGTTGCACGAGGTAACGCTGATCGATCTGTTCCATGATAGTAAAGCTGTCCAGTGGGTAAAAGACGAAATATACCCTGAATGGACAAACGCCGCAGGACGAAATGCCTGCGGCGTTGCCTTTACATTAATGAAGCTTACGCGTAGACGGCGTTCTGGGCCACCGGTTGCAGGTTGACATCGTAGATGACTTGCGCGCGGATCGACGCTTCCAGCGAAGGAATCGAGCCGCCCGCGCGGTACTGGAAGCTCACTTGCAGCACGTCGCCCGCCTTCACGGCCACCGGCGTGGCCAACGGCAAACACATGTAGTGGTTCAGCCAGTCGATGGTGCTCGAGCGCTCGGGCACCACGGCCAGGATGTTCTTGGTGACGAAACGCAAGGCATTCAGCGTGCCGCTGCGCTCGACGACAAACTTGCCGTCAAAGCCGAATACGCTGTCCGTCGGCTGGCTGAAGTCGATGATGCTATAGACGGACGGCGGCGCCAGTTCCTGCACGCCCGGGTGGATGGCCGTGGTTTCCTGAAATTGCACGATGGGCGCATGAAAGCCCTCAAAGTCGTATTCCTGCTGCATCGGCTGCACGGCCATGATGACGGCTTCGGGCAGGAAGATGGGCAGCGGGCCGCCAAAACGGGCCAGGTAGCGGCGCTTGAACGATTCGATCACTTCCACCTGCTTTTCGCGCAGCATGCCCACATGGATCATTTCGCAAATGACCACATCGACGGGCTCCGGCGGCAGATATTCGAAGGCGTCCGCGTGCACGACTTCAACTTTTTCACCGTTGGGATTGAGCACCAGCATCTTGCGCGCTTCCTTGACCATGTCCGGATTGAACTCCACGCACCACACCTTGTCGGCGCGCGCGGCTGCAAACCACGACAGCACGCCCGTGCCGCCACCCAGTTCCAGCACCTTCATGCCGGGTTTCACCGCGTAATCGATCGCCGACTTGAAACCGTGCATGCGGTTCTGGTCCATCAACATATTGTGATGGTAATGGACGGGGATAAATTGCCCCAGGTAACAACTCTCGATTTCTCGTTCATTCAGCATGTCTGTCCTCTTGGAGTCTGGCTCCGATGGCCGATCGGTTTTGTCATTCCAGAAAGCAGTGATGTCGCACGGGCTGCGCGCGGGGCGGCGACAGTACAACCGGCGCCTGACGGTGGTGTGATTGCCCATGCGAAAGATCTCCTGATTAATGCGACATGATCATTATCGTTAATCGGCAGGGAGAACAAAGGGCTGAGGTGAGAGGCAATTCCATGCCAGTTTCGACGCTGGCATGGAAAATATTACTAAAAAGATCACTTGCGGGCGGCACGTGCCTTCTGGGCAGCTTCGATGATGGCCACCACGCCCGGCTTGTCACCGGCCTGCGCGAACTGCACGGCCGTCCAGCCATGGTCGCTTTTCAGGCTGGCGTCCGCGCCCCAGGACAGCAGCAGCTTGACGGCGCCTTCCTGCCCTTCGCGGGCGGCAAACATCAGCGGCGTGACGTTGGCGGGGGCGCGCGCATCGACCACGGCATCGCGGTCGAGAAAAATCTTCATGATGGGCAAGTCGCCCGCCGAAGCCGCATAGTGCAGCGCCGTCCAGCCGCTCTGGTTGACCTTGGCGCCCTTGGCCAGCAAGGCTTGCACGGCGTCCTGCTTGTGCTTGTAGGCCGCCATCATCAGTGCCGTGTTGCCATTGGCCGAGCGCGCTTCGATGTCGATGCCGGGCGCATCGAGCAGCAGCTTGAACACCTTGTCCGCATCGTCGCGCAGGGCCAGCACGAGGGGAATGTCACCCCGCTGCGTATCAGGCTGGTTCGGATTCATGCCGTCAAGCAGCATGCTGCGCACGCCGCTGGCGTTGTTGACGGATACGGCGCGGAAGAAGCTGTCCGGATCCGGCGCCGCGTGGCTGGCGGTGGACCAGCACAGCAGCATCGCCAGGGCGAATTTTCTCATCATGTTCGACCTTAAGAAGTTATGGCAACTGATTGAATAACTTGAAGAAATTTTCCGTCGTCTGGCGCGCCACCTGCTCCAGAGGGATGCCCTTCAGGGTCGACAGATACTCGGCCACGTGGGCCACATAGCCAGGCTCGTTCATGCGGCCACGGAACGGCACGGGCGCCAGATACGGCGAATCCGTCTCGATGAGGATGCGCTCGAGCGGCACTTCCAGGGCCACGGCTTGCAAATCTTTTGCACTCTTGAACGTGACGATGCCGGAAAAGGAAATATAGAAGCCCATGTCGATGGCGGCGCGCGCCACTTCCAGCGATTCCGTAAAGCAATGCATGACGCCGGCCACGCCACCGTCGGCGACGCCGGCGCCCTCTTCTCGCATGATGCGTATCGTGTCTGCACTGGCCGCTCTTGTGTGAATAATCAAGGGCTTGCGGGTGATTCTTGACGCTTTGATGTGCGTCCTGAAACGCTCGCGCTGCCACTCGAGGTCGCCCGTCAGGCGGAAATAGTCGAGGCCCGTCTCGCCAATGGCGATGATCTTCGGATGGTCGGCCAGGCGCACCAGGTCTTCCACGGATGGTTCAGGCGTGTCCTCGTAGTCGGGATGCACGCCGACGGAAGCAAAAATATGCGGATACTGCTCGGCCAAGGCCAGCACCTGGGGAAAGTCCGGCAAGTCGACGGACACGCACAGGGCGTGCGTCACCTTGTTCTCGGCCATCTTGGCGAGGATCTCGGGCATGCGAGCAGCCAGCTCGGGAAAATTGATATGGCAATGGGAATCGATATACATAAGGCGGAATTGTACCGGAGGGAGCAAAAACTGGCAGGGGAAGCGCTGGGCGCAGCCCCCCCTGCCGCGGCGGTTCAGATGCTTGCAGCCGATTACAACTGAGAGGACGGGTGTTCGGCGAGCGGAACGAAGTTGCCGGTCGACTCGTCGAGCGCGTCGAGGGAACCGTTCTCGATGTCATACACCCAGCCGTGCAGGGTCAGCCGGTTTTGCGCCATGGCCAGCGCCACCGAGGGATGGGTGCGCAGGTTATTCAATTGCGCCACCACGTTGGCGCGCACCATGCCGTCGATGCGCGACTGTTCCGTCGGATGCGCGACCGACTCGTTGATCATGCGCGCCGCATCGGCATGGTGCAGCCAGGTGCGCACGGCCGGCATGTGGTCCAGGCAGGCACAGGTGGCAATCGCCTTCATCGCGCCGCAATCGGAATGGCCGCAAATGACGATGTCGCTCACGTTCAAGGCCGACACGGCAAATTCGACCGTGGCGCTCACGCCGCCCGGTTCGGGACCATACGACGGCACGATGTTGCCCGCGTTGCGGATCACGAAGAGCTCGCCCGGTTCGCGCTGCGTCACCAGTTCCGGCACCATGCGGCTGTCCGAGCAGGAAATGAACAGTGCCTTGGGGGTTTGCCCCGTGGCCAAGGTCTTGAACAACTCGCGGCGGGTGGGGAAAACCTCTTTTTGGAAGCGTAGAAATCCAGCAATAATGTCGCGCATAAATAAATGGAATGGTTAGCTGAGCCGATATTATCGCTGATCTGGCGCCTGTCCTGCCTATTGCCCTGCTGGTGGCTGCCACAGCTCCACCTTGTTGCCCTCGGGATCGATGACCCAGCCGAACTGGCCATATTCCGAATCGGGCGCCTTGTCCAGCACCGTGCAGCCTTCGTCGCGCAGGGCTTGCAGCAGCGCATCGAGGTCGTCGACCCGGTAATTGATCATGAAGGTAGCCTTGCCGGGCGCGAATTGCTCGCTATCCCGTGCTGCCACGGACCAGATGGTGGTGCCGCCGGTGGGCTGGCCATCGCCGTCCGTCCACGTGAAGGCAGCCCCGCCCCAGGGCTGCACGTCCAGGCCCAGGTGGCGCTGGTACCAGGCACGCAACGTGGCCGGGTCTTGCGCGTGGAAGAAGATGCCGCCGATGCCAGTGACCCGTTTCATGCGCGCCTCCGTTGCTGTCCAGTGCGTCGACTGTAACATCGGGCCCCGGGCGTGGCAAACGGCCATGGCGCTAGGCAAAAATGTTATCAAGATGTATAGTGGAACACCGGTGTGCAGCCAGGCGGTTGCGCGCGGAAACGTGGAGAGTGTTCATGCTGAAAATTGCCAGCCCTTTGATACTGCTGGCCTGCCTGGCCCTGACAGCGCATGCACAAGACAAGCGCGACGCGCCCAAGCCCCCCCCGGAAGCGGGCCTGTGCGCGTCCGTGTGCGCATCGGCACGCCAGGATTGCCGCGCGCAAGTGCAGCAAGCCACGGAAGACGATAGCAGCCCCATCTTGTCGATGAAGCCCAGCAGCAATCCCTACGCTGCCGCGAGCCGGGAAACGGGACCCCAGTCGCAGCAGCTGCAGCCGACGCAAGCCCAGGCCTTCCGCGCCCGGCGCGCCGAACGCTTGCAATCTTGTGAAGTGCACTACCGCAGCTGCACGCGCGCCTGCGGCTAAGTCATTCCAATCGCGCCAAGCATCAAACAATCTGGATTAAATGGACATGGCAAGTGCTTGATTTCATTGACAACTTGACGAGTAGTCGAGCAGCATGTCTTCGAGGAACAGCTTGGGCGACAATGGGTGTTCGGCAATCGCCCGGCGTTCGTTGGCGGCCTTGATGGCGGCCATCAAACGGCTGACGTTGATGCGTGCGGCCAGCGCTTCGAGCTCGCGCCGGTGGCGCGGGTAATAGCGGATGGTGCCCGCCAGCTTGACGGAAAACACGTCGTACAGCCAGCGCTGCAAGGACGCCACCAGCGGCGCCAGCGGCGCCTTCTGCAATTTATCCGCCGCCTTCAGGGCCGCTTCCACGCCGGGATTGGCCAGCACTTGCAGCAACTGTTCCGTTTCTTCGCGGCCACCCGATTCGGACTGGGCCAGCGCGGCCAGCGGCGCGCCGCCCTGCTCGCGCAGCCAACTGTCCGCATCGTTCAAGCCTTGTTGCTTGAGCCAGGTCAAGGCTTGCTCGTGGCTGGGCATGGGCAAGGCAAATTTCCTGCAGCGCGACAGGATCGTCGGCAGCAGCCGGTCCAGGCTGTTCGATGCCAGCAGGAACAAGGTGCCCGGCGGCGGCTCTTCCAGGGTCTTCAGCAAGGCGTTCGAGGCGGGCGTGTTGAGCGCCTCGGCCGGATACAGCACCACCACGCGCAAGCCCTGGCGGTGCGTGGAAATGTTCATGAAGTCCGCCAGATTGCGGATCTGCTCGATCTTGATGTCTTTCGACGGCGTCTTGGTCTTGGCGCTTTTCTTCGCGCCGTCACCGTCTTCGCCATCGTCGGCTACCTCGTCTTCCAGCGCTTCCGGACGGACCCGGCGGTAATCGGGGTGGTTGCCCTGGCTAAACCATCCGCACGAGGCGCACGCGCCGCACGCGTGGCCGTCGGCGCGCACGTCTTCGCACAGCAAGGCCTGCGCAAAATGCTCGATGAAGTCGGCCTTGCCGATGCCTTGCGCGCCATGGAACAGAATGGCGTGCGGCATGCGCGGGCGCAAGGCTTGCAATTGCTGCCAGGCGTCCTGTTGCCACGGATAGAGAGAACTGGTCATTTTATTCTTTGTAAATCAGCGATTTGCGACGCTTTGTTCGAGCAACACATCAAGTAGTTGCGCAAGCTGCACCTGGATATCGGCAATACTTTGCGTGGCATCGATGATGCGGAAACGCTCCGGGAACTGGGCCGCACGGCGCAGATACTCGTTGCGCGTGGCGGCAAAGAAGTCTGCCTGCTCCTGCTCGAACTTGTCGAGCGCGCGCGTGGCGTCCAGGCGGGCTCTGGCCACGGCCAGCGGCACGTCGAACAGGAACGTCAGGTCCGGCTGCAAATGCGGGTGCACCCATGCCTCCAGCGCTTCCATCTTGCGCAAGTCCATGCCGCGGCCGCCGCCCTGGTAGGCGAAACTGGCATCGCTGAAGCGGTCGGAAATGACCCACTCGCCCCGCGCCAGAGCGGGTGCGATGACTTGCGCGATGTGTTCGCGGCGGCTGGCGAACATCAGCAAGGCTTCCGTTTCCAGGTGCATTTTTTCATGCAGCAGCAGTTCGCGCAGCTTTTCACCCAGGCTGGTGCCGCCCGGTTCACGCGACGACACGAGGCTTACGCCCCGCTGCTGCAGATAGTCGGTGACAAAGCCGATATGCGTCGACTTGCCCGCGCCATCGATACCTTCGAAGGTGATGAAACGGGGTTGATAGTGTTGTGTCATGAAACTCTTAATCTGGTGATGATGAATGCTGGCAATTACCGCTGATATTGATTCACGGCGCGGTTATGGTCTGGCAAGTTGGCCGAGAACTGGCTGGTGCCGTCGCCGCGCGCGACGAAATACAGCGCTTGCGTGCGGGCCGGCGCCAGCGCCGCCGTCAGCGATTGCGCGCCAGCCAGGGCGATCGGCGTGGGCGGCAAGCCGCCGCGCGTGTAGGTATTGTAAGGGGTGTCCGCTTCCAGGTCGCGTTTGCGGATCTTGCCCTGGTAGTTGTCTCCCATGCCATAGATCACGGTCGGGTCTGTCTGCAACAGCATGCCGGTTTTCAGGCGGTTGACGAAGACGCCGGCAATCATGGCGCGCTCAGACTTTTGCCCCGTTTCCTTTTCCACGATGGAAGCCATGATCAGCGCCTCGTACGGGTTTTTATAGGGCAGGGCCGGATCGCGCTTGTCCCACGCTTCGGACAGACGGCCTATCATGGCCGTGTGCGCCTGCTTGAAAATCTGCATTTCGCTGGCGCCCTTGGCGAACAGATAGGTATCCGGGAAGAACAGGCCTTCCGGATGCACATATTCAGGGCTGATTTTCGCCATCAGTTCCTTGTCGGACAGGCCTACGGTATCGTGCTTGAGGCCAGCATGGTTGGCCATGGCCAGGCGCATCTGCTTGAAAGTCCAGCCTTCGATGATGGTCAGCGACTCTTGCGCGAATTCACCGCGTGCCAGTTGCGTGATCAGGCGCTGCGGCGTGGTGCCCGGTTTCAACTCGTAGGAACCGGCCTTGATCTTCGAGGTCTTGCCTTCGATGCGCGCCAGCAGGTTGAACAGGATGGGCACGATGGGCACGCCCGCGTCCGCAATCTGCTGGCCGGCCGCATGCGCGCCGCTGCCCGGCGTGATCGTAAACGGGATCGCTTCGCCTTCCGTGGTGATGGGCTGCTGCGCCCAGTACACAAAAGTACCACCGACGCCGATGGCGGCGATGACTGAGCTGACTACAAGTTTTTTAAAGAAAGCCATTGTTCCGATTCTTGTGATGCGGATGCTGGCGGGCAGCACGCGCTTGTTATGATCGTTCATTTGTGAAGCAAGTGCGCGCAAAGCGGCGCCAGCACTGGCAATCTTGCCGCTGCCGACGCGATCTGCGCGACATCACTATAATGAACCCGTAATGATAATGCTTAATCGCTGATCTAATGGAAATTATGAATAACTGGAATCAATTTTTAACAGCACAAGGCGCCCGTCCCGTTGCCACCGGTGGCGCGCCTGACAGCACCGCCCCCATCGCCGCCGCCACTATCCACGATTTCGGCCAGTCCCTGACAGTGTCCCAGCTGCAAGAAGGTTTTGTCGCGGCCATCACGGACCAGGGCTTGATCGGCTTGAATGGCGACGAGGCAGCCAGTTTCCTGCACGGCCAGCTGACCAACGACGTGGAACACCTGGAGCAGCAGCAAGTGCGCCTGGCCGGCTACTGCACGCCGAAAGGCCGGCTGCTGGCCAGTTTCCTGATGTGGCGCAATGCCACCACCATTTATCTGCAATTGCCGCGCACCATACAGCCGGCCATCCAGAAGCGCTTGCAGATGTTCGTGCTGCGCGCCAAGGCCAAGCTGCACGATGCGTCCGTTGATGAGGCCAATCAAGTCATCCTGGGCCTCGGCGGCAAGCAAGCCAGCGCCGCCCTGGCCGCCTGGTTCCCCACCCTGCCTGCCGCGCCGTTCAGCAAGGTCGAGCATGTGCTGGGTACCCTGCTGCGCGTGGCCGATGCGTTCGGCAGCGCCCGCTATGAATGGCTGACCTCCGCCGCCACGGCGCGCGACGTGTGGCCGCCATTGACGCAACAGCTGGCCAAGGGCGGCAACGACGCCTGGCAATTGTCGGAAATCCATGCAGGCATCCCGCAGATCACGGCTACCACGCAAGAACAATTCGTGCCGCAAATGGTCAACTTCGAGCTGCTGGGCGGCGTCAATTTCAAGAAAGGCTGCTACCCAGGCCAGGAAATCGTCGCGCGCAGCCAGTATTTGGGCAAGCTCAAGCGCCGCACCACCCTCGTCAGCATCGCCGATCCTTCGGTAGTGGCCGGCGGCGAACTGTTCGCCGTCAGCGACCCGGACCAGCCTTGCGGCATGGTCGTCAACGCCGCGCCCAACGGCGTGGGCGGCATCGACGCCCTCGTTGAAATGAAGCTGGGGGCGATAGCAGAAGGTTCAAGCGTCGCCGGCACCGTGCGCTACGGCTCGAGCCAGGGCGTTCACGTGCAGTTCCTGCCCATGCCTTACGTGCTCGACGCACTCGACTTGTGAGAATGCCATGAAAGATTTATACATTTACTATCAAGTGAAGGAAGAGCACGCCCAGGCGCTGGAAGCGCGCGTGCGCGCCATGCAAGCGAAACTGGCGGCTGCCTCCGGCGTGGCGCCACAACTGAAGCGCCGCCCGGAAATGAAGGATGGCTTGCAGACGTGGATGGAAATCTATCCCGTCGTCGGCGAAGGCTTTGCCGAACAGCTGGCCGCTGCCGCCGACGAGGCGGGCTTGCTGGCCCTGACGGCCGGCGCGCGGCAAACGGAAGTGTTCATGGATTTGCCTCCATGTGCCTGATCGTTTTTGCCTGGAAAGTCAATCCGCACATCCCGCTGATTGCCGCCGCCAACCGCGACGAATTCTATGAGCGCGCCAGCGCCCCTGCCGGTGCCTGGCCCGAACACCCGCAAGTATATGCGGGCCGCGACCTGCAGGCAGGCGGCAGCTGGATGGGCATCACGCAGGCCGGCAGCGGCAGTTCGCGCTTTGCCGCCATCACGAATATCCGCAGCCCGCAAGACCGCAACCCGGACGCCCCCTCGCGCGGCGCCCTGGTTGCCGACTATCTGGCCGGCAACATGTCGCCACAAGACTACATCGCGCAAATCCGCTCCGGCTGCAAAGCCTACAACGGTTTTAATCTGGTGCTGGGCGATGCGCATACGCTGATCTGGTTTTCCAACCGGGGCGATGGCGATGCGCGCAATGGCCAGCCTCTGGAACCGGGCATCTACGGCTTGTCGAACGCCCTGCTGGACGCGCCGTGGCCGAAAGTCTTGAAGACCAAGGCCCAGTTCGCCAGCCTGCTGTGCCAGGGCGCGCCCGACGATGCCTATTTCGACATGCTGGCCGACACCACGCGCGCGCCCGACTTCCGCTTGCCGGACACGGGCGTGCCGCTCGACCTCGAGCGCGTGCTGTCCGCCGTCTGCATCGAAACGCCGGGCTACGGCACGCGCACGTCCACCGTCGTGAAACTGTTCCCGGACTCGCCCGGCGAACTGCATGAGCTGCTGATACAGTAGGTCGGGTTAGCGCGCAACGCGCAACCCGACAACACCACCACACTCAACCAACATCACCGCCGTCCCCGATGTCGGATTACGCGCGCCTCTGGCGCGCTAATCCGACCTACGCAAGCTCCTCCAATCCTCATCGAAAAACCACCAGCCAGCCATGCGCACAAAAAAGAAAGCGCTTGCGCAAGCGCTTTCTTTTGTTTACGATAGATTCAAACGCGGCGACACAGCCGTACCCAATCGCAGCACATAATAAAAAAAATCATCAGGAGACACCATGGCCACCATGGAAGATGTAGCGCGGGCGGCGGACGTATCGCTGTCGACCGTTTCGCACGTAGTCAACGGCACGCGCAAGGTCAGCCCGAAAACCGTCGCCGCCGTCAATGCGGCCATGCAGCAGATCGGCTATGTGCCGAACATGCTGGCGCGCGCCCTGGCCGGCTCGTCGTCGGGCACCATCGGCGTGGCCATTTCCGCCTTCACCAATCATTACTTCAGCGAAACCGTGCGCGCCATCGAGGCGGCCTGCACGCGCCACGGCTTGATGATGCTGTTTTCCGATACGCATGACGACCCCGAACAGGAACTCAAAGTGGTGCAGAACTTGCACCAGCGACGCGTCGATGGCATCGTACTGGCGCCCTCGGGCGATCCGCACAACCGCGCTCTCGACTATTTGACCAGCAACAAGATCGCTTCCGTGCTGGTGGACCGCATGTCACCGCAACCATTCGACCAGGTGGGCGTGGAAAACACCGAGGCGACGGCGCAACTGGTCAGCCATTTGATCGCGACGCACGGCCACCGCCGCATCGGCTTCATCGCCGGCGCGCCCGGCCTGTCCACGACGCATGAGCGCATCGCAGGCTACCGCCTGGCCTTACAGCGCGCCAACATCGTTTTTGACCCCGAACTGCTGCGCTCGGGCGACTCCAAACTGGAGCGCAGCGGCGCGGCCACGCGTGAATTGCTGGCGCTGGCGCCCGGACAACGTCCGACGGCCATCGTGGCCGGCAATAACCTGATGACCATCGGCACCATGCATGCCTTGCGCGACGCGCACATTGCGGTACCGCAAGATGTGGCGCTGGCAGGCTTCGATGATTTCGACTGGGCCGATTACTTCAGCCCCCGCCTGACCGTGATGGCCCAGCCGCTCGAGGAGCTGGGCGCCAGGGCCGTCGACCTGTTGATCGAACGTATCGCCAACCCGGACCGCACCCAGCATGTGCAGCGCTTGTCGCCAACCTTGCGCGTGCGCAATTCCTGCGGCTGTCCCTGACCTTTTACAGTAAAACAATATGCATCCAGCGATTTCCCTCGGTATCGACCTCGGTACCTCCGAACTGAAAACCGTGCTGATGGACAGTACTGGCAAGGTGCGCGGCCAGGCTTCCGTGCGCCTGGATGTGAGCCGCCCGCAGCCGGGCTGGTCCGAACAGTCGCCGCAGGACTGGTGGGCCGCCTGCGTCAACGCACTGGGCCAGCTGCGCGCCGCCTGGCCGCAGGACTACGCGCAGATCGCCTGCATCGGCCTGTCTGGCCAGATGCATGGTGCCGTGCTGCTCGACGCCAACGATACTGTGATCCGTCCCGCCATCCTGTGGAACGATGCGCGCGCCGAGGCCGAAGCGGCTGCACTGGCGCGCGACTATCCCGCGTATGCGGACGTGACGGGCAGCTTGCCCATGGCAGGCCTGACGGCGCCGAAACTGCTGTGGCTGAAAAAGCATGAGCCTGATGCCTTTGCCGCCATCGCCTGCCTGCTGTCGCCGAAAGACTATCTGCGCCTGCGCTTGACGGGGATCAAACTGACGGACATGTCCGACGCGGCCGGCACCCTGTGGCTCGACGAGGCCAGGCGCGCCTGGTACGCCCCCATGCTGGTCGCCTGCGGCCTGGCACCGGAACAGATGCCGGCACTGGCCGAAGGCGATGCGGCCACGGGCACCGTGCTGGCCGCTATCACCGACCAGCTGGGCTTGCCCATGGACGTGGTAGTGGCGGGCGGCGGCGGCGACAACCCCGTCTCGGCCGTGGGCATCGGCGCCGTCAATGGCGGCGACAGTTTTATTTCGCTGGGCACCAGCGCCGCCATCGTTTCCGTCACCGAAGCGCCTTTGGGCAACCCGGCCGGCGGCGTCCACAGCTTTTGTCACGCCCTGCCCGGGCGCTGGTATGCGATGGGCGCGATTTTGTCGGGCGCCAGCTGCTTGCGCTGGGCGACTGGCGTGCTGGGCCAGCCCGACGAAGCGGCACTGCTGGCGCTGGTGGAAGCGCGCTTGCCGCTCGATGCGCCCATCGCGCCCTCGGCGCCCCTGTTCCTGCCGTATTTGTCGGGCGAGCGCACGCCGCATAACGACCCGCAAGTGCGCGGCGCGTTCTTGCAGCTGGGCCACGACAGCACGCCGGCGCAGCTCGGCTACGCCGTACTCGAAGGCGTGGCCTTCGCCTTGCGCGACGCCATGGCGGCCGTCACCTCAACCGGTGCAGTGGTGCCCCACTGCATGCTGGTGGGCGGCGGCGCGCGCAGCCAATACTGGGCGCAGTTGCTGGCCAATGTGCTGGGACGCGAAATGCGCACCCTGCACAACAGCGAACTGTCGGCCAGCCTGGGCGCAGCCAAGCTGGGCTTTGCCGCTATCGGCGACACCAGCCTGCTGACGCAGGGCTTGCCCATCAAAAACACTTTCCTGCCCGATGCCGCGCACAGCGCAGCCTTGAGCATTCGTTACGGTCGGTACCGTAGCCTGTTTCCCGCCGTGCAAGCCTTGCACCAACTCAGTGATAAGGAATAGTAATGAATCAGTTGCAACAATTAAAACAGCACAGCACCGTCGTCGCCGACACGGGTGACTTCTTGCAACTGGCGCGCTTCGCGCCGCAAGACGCCACCACCAACCCGTCACTGATCCTGAAGGCCGTGCTGCAGCCCGATTACGCGCCCTTGCTGGAAAGCACCGTCGCCGCGCACAAAACCGCGTCGCTGGACGACATCGTCGATGAAGTACTGGTGCGCTTCGGCCTGGAAATTTTGAAGGTCGTGCCGGGCCGCGTGTCGACGGAGGTCGATGCCCGCTTGAGCTTTGACCGCGCCGCCACCGTGGCCCGGGCGCGCCGTTTGATCGCCCTTTACGAGCAAGCAGGCATAGCCCGTGAGCGCGTGCTGATCAAGATCGCCGCCACCTGGGAGGGCATTCAGGCGGCGCGCGAACTGGAAGCCGATGGCATCTTTTGCAACCTGACCCTGCTGTTCGCGTTTTGCCAGGCCGTCGCCTGCGCCGATGCCAAAGTACGCCTGATTTCGCCGTTTGTGGGCCGCATCTACGACTGGCACAAGAAGTCCTTGGGCGCGGCATGGGACGAAGCGGCGCGCAGCCTGTCCAATGATCCAGGTGTACAGTCCGTGACACGCATCTTCAATTACTACAAACAACATGGCATCGCCACGCAAGTGATGGGCGCCAGCTTCCGCAACGTGGGACAGATCACGGCCCTGTCAGGTTGCGACTTGCTGACCATCAGCCCCGACTTGCTGGCGAAGCTGGAAGCATCCAACGCACCATTCGAGCGCGCCCTGGGCGCCGATTTGGGCGCGGCGCAGCCGGCCATCACGTATGACGAGGCCGCTTTCCGCTACGCCTTGAACGACGATGCGATGGCGACCGAAAAGCTGGCCGAAGGCATACGCGGCTTTGCCATCGATGCGGGCAAGCTGGACGCCATGATCGAGCAATTACGCAAGCGCTAGGTTTGCACGCAGTTTTCACCCGTAGCACCGTTTGTTTTTACAATAAAAACCCTTGGAGATCCTCATGAAAAAAGTCATTACCGCCACCCTGCTGCTGTCCGCCGCCTGCGGCGCCTTTGCCGCCGACAAACCGCTGAAATCGATCGGCGTGAGCGTGGGCGACCTGGCCAACCCCTTCTTCGTGGCGATTGGCCGCGGCGCGGAAGAAAGCGCGAAAAAGCTCGGCGGCCCTGGCGTGAAAGTCACCACGGTGTCCAGCAAGTATGACCTGAACACCCAGGTAGACCAGATTGAAAACTTCATCGCCAACAAGACCGACATCATCATCCTGAACGCCGTCGATTCCAAGGGCATCGCACCGGCCATCAAGAAAGCGCGCAATGCGGGCGTGGTCGTGATCGCCGTCGATGTGGGCGCCGTAGGAGCTTCCGCCACCGTAATGTCCGACAACACCATGGCGGGAGACGTTTCGTGCGCCTACCTGGCCAAGCAAATCGGCGGCAAGGGCAATGTGGTGATCCTCAACGGCCCACCGGTCACGTCCGTGATCGACCGCGTGAATGGCTGCAAGAAAACCCTGGCTGCCTTCAAGGATATCAAGATCCTGTCCGACAACCAGAACGCGGGCGGCAGCCGCGACGGCGGCATGACCGTGATGTCGAACTTGCTGACGGCCTATCCGAAGATCGACGCCGTATTCGCCATCAATGACCCGACCGGCATCGGCGCCGAACTGGCGATCAAGCAGTCGAAGCGCACCGATGTGAAACTGATCACGGCCGTCGATGGCGCACCCGATGGCCAGAACGCCCTGAAAAACAAGGCTGGCCTGTTTGCCGCCACCTCGGCGCAAAACCCGTACCGCATGGCCACCGACGCCGTACAGATGGGCTACGACATCATGAATGGCCGTACGCCGAAACAGACCATGGTGCTGTTGCCGACCCCGGCCATCACCAAGGAAAACGTCGCCACCTACACGGGCTGGGTAAAGAACTGATCTGCCTGACCTGAACCACGTGGCGCCGCCGGCCAGTTCGCAGGCGGCGCCAGTTTCACCCGCAAGGAAGGACAGTCATGAGCGACGAAATTATTTTTGAAATGCGCGGCATCGAGAAGCGCTTTGGCGCCACGCGCGCGCTGCGCGGTGTGCACCTGACGGTGCGCAGCGGCGAAATCCATGCCGTGATGGGCGAAAACGGCGCCGGCAAGAGCACCCTGATGAAAATCCTCTCGGGCGTGTACACCCCCGATGCGGGCGAAATCATTCTCGACGGAAAACCGATCAAGATCCGCAACCCGGGCGAGGCGCGCGCGCTGGGCATCAACCTGATTTACCAGGAACTGAGCGTGGCCAAGAACATGACGGTGGCGCAGAACGTCTTCATGGGCAGCGAGCCGCAGGGACCATTCTGGACCGTCAAGGGCGGCGAAATGCGCGCGCGCACCAACGCCATCCTGGACGACCTCGGTTCCCGCTTCGACGCGGACACCATGGTGTCCAGCCTGTCGATCGCCGAGCAGCAGCAGGTGGAAATCGCCCGCGCCCTCGTGCACGAAAGCCGCATCCTGATCATGGACGAGCCCACTGCCGCCCTGTCCGACCGGGAAACCGAACAATTGTTCCGCATCATCGAAGAACAGCGCGACAAGGGCCTGGCCGTGCTGTACATCAGCCACCGCATGGCCGAGGTGGAGCGCCTTGCGCGCCGCATCACGGTGCTGCGCGACGGCGCCTATGTGGGTGAGCTGGGCAAGGATGAACTGGATCAAAAGAAAGTCGTGCAAATGATGGTGGGCCGCCCCGCCGACGACTTTTATGCGCACCAGCGGCGCACCACGCGCGGCGCCGAGCGCCTGCGCGTGGAAAACGTGGGCGGTGGCAAGGTCAAGCCTGCCTCGTTCGCGCTGCATGCGGGCGAAGTCACGGGCCTGGCCGGCCTGGTCGGCGCGGGCCGCACGGAACTGGCGCGGCTGATCTTTGGCGCCGACAAGAAGCAATCGGGGAAAGTGTGGCTCGATGGCCAGGAAGTACATATCCACCGGCCACTGGCGGCCATCCGCCACGGCATCGGCTATTTGCCCGAAGACCGCAAGAGCTTGGGCTTGTTCATGCAATTGTCGGCCATGGAAAACATGTCGATGAATATCCTGTCCAGGCATTCCACGGCGGGCGTGGTCAACCGTGGCGCCCTGACGCAGCTGACGCGTGAGGCGATAGCCAACCTCAACGTCAAGGTCTCGGGGCCGGATGGCATCGTCGGCGGACTCTCTGGCGGCAACCAGCAGAAAGTCTTGCTGGCGCGCTGGCTGGCCATCGCGCCCAAGGTCCTCATCCTCGACGAACCGACGCGGGGCGTGGACGTGGGCGCGAAGAGTGAAATTTACAAGATCATCCACCAGTTGGCGGATGCGGGCACGGCCGTGCTGTGCATTTCCAGCGAACTGGCCGAGCTGGTCGGCATCTGCGACCGCGTGATGGTGATGTGCGAAGGACGCCTGACGGGCGAAGTGACGGGCGACGACATCACGCAGGAAAACATCCTCGCCTATGCCACCCATCTGGACGCCGCTTAAAAAATCAATACAGGGAGAACTATCATGACTACCACTACCACCGGCGGCGCCGCAAGCGCGAGCCAACCCTTCAATGCCTCGAACCTGATGCGCCGCCTGGGCATGCTGCCCGTGCTGGTGGTGCTGTACCTGGCCATGTACGGCCTGACCGTGTATTTCTCGGCCGACGGCACGTCGACCTTCATGACCAGCAATAACACCATGAATATCTTCCGCCAGGTGTCGATCAACATCGTGCTGGCCTCGGGCATGACCTTCGTCATTCTGACCAGCGGCATCGATTTATCCGTCGGTTCCGTGCTGGCCGTCTCGGCCGTGGCGGGAATGCTGATGTCGCTGTCGGCCCAATTCGCCGGCTTCTCGATTCCCACCTTCCTCATCGTCGGCCTGCTGCTGGGCGCATTGAACGGCGTGCTGGTCGCCCTCGTCGGCCTGAACCCGTTCGTCGTCACCCTGGGCACCATGACGGCCCTGCGCGGCGCAGCCTACCTGTTCGCCGACGGCACCAGCGTGCTGAACACGGAAATCCCCAGCTTCGAATGGATGGGCAACGGCAGCTTCCTGGCCATTCCCTGGCTGATCTGGCTGGCCGCGGCCGTCGTCGTGCTGACGTGGTTTATTTTGCGCAAGACGACCCTGGGTCTGCATATCTACGCTGTCGGCGGCAATATCCAGGCGGCCCGTTTGACGGGTATCAAGGTCGGCCTCGTGTTGATGTTTGTCTACACCATCAGCGGCCTGTTCGCGGGTCTGGGCGGCGCCATGTCGGCCAGCCGTTTGTATGCGGCCAACGGCAACTGGGGCACCGGCTATGAACTGGACGCCATCGCCGCCGTCGTGTTGGGCGGCACCAGCCTGATGGGCGGCGTCGGTTCCGTCTGGGGCACCGTCATCGGCGCGCTGATCATCGGCGTGATGAACAATGGCTTGACGATCCTGGGACTGTCATCGTTCTGGCAGTATGTGGCCAAGGGTGTCGTCATCGTGCTGGCGGTGATCCTGGATAAATGGCGCCAGAGCCACGCGCAAAATTAAAATCCGGGGTCAGACCCTCAACTCCGCTAACGCAAAGCTCTGTGCCAACGTTAGGGGGGGTCTGACCCCAGCAGTTAAAACTGCAGCCGCATCTCCACATGCGCAATCCCCGCCTCTTCAAATTGTTCCCCCTGCTGCACGAAACCGTGGCGCGCATAGAATGGCGCGGCCACGGTTTGCGCGTTCAGCACCACCGCTGCATCGCCGCGTGCGCGCGCCTTGTCCATCAGCAAGGTCAAGATGGCGCCGCCCACGCCCGTGCCGCGGCCCGGCTGGCGCACAGCCATGCGGCCGATATGGCCGTCCGGCAATAATCGGCCCGTGCCGATGGCGGCACCAAAGTCGTCATAGGCGACGGCGTGCAGGCAGACCGCGTCCATGTCGTCGAGTTCGATCTCGGCCGGCACTTTCTGTTCATCGACGAAAACTTCAAAACGGATGGCGGTGGCGTCAGGGCCCAGGGTGGCCCAGTCGCCGAGGCGGATGGTGTGCTTGGTCATGGTAGATGGTAGTAAGAGACGGGCCGCAATTGTCGCACGGCCCGCCTTTCATAGGGGGCTAGCCCAGCTTCACCAATTGCTTGCCGAAGTTGCGGCCTTTCAGCAGACCGATGAAGGCTTCCGGTGCGCTGGCCAGGCCGTCGGCCACGGATTCGCGAAATTTCAGCTTGCCCGTCGCCACCAGGGTAGCCAGTTCCGCCAGGCCTTGCGGCCAGAATTCCGGCTGCTCCGAGACGATGAAGCCGCGCACGGTCAGGCGGTTGGTGAGGATGAAGCGCGCATTGTCGAGCGGCGTCGCTTCGCCGTTGTAGCCGGCGATCCAGCCGCACACCGCGACGCGGCCAAACGCATTGGTGCGCGCCAGGGCTGCGTCGAAGATGGCGCCACCCACGTTTTCAAAGATGGCGTCGATGCCGTCCGGCGTGGCCGCTGCCAGGTCGGCCGCCAGGTTGCCCGCCTTGTAATCGACGCAGGCATCGAAACCCAGTTCCTTGACGACATACGCGCATTTCTCGGCGCCGCCGGCGATGCCGACGACACGGCAGCCTTTCAATTTCGCCAACTGGCCCACGACGCTGCCCACGGCGCCGCTGGCGGCCGACACGACCACCGTTTCGCCCGCTTTCGGCGCCATGATCTGGTTCAAGCCATACCACGCCGTCATGCCCGGCATGCCGACGGCACCCAGATAGGCCGAGGCGGGGATGTGCGTCGTGTCGACCTTGCGCAGCATCGTACCGTCCGAGACAGCCACTTCCGTCCAGCCCAACGTCCCCACGACCGTGTCGCCCACGGCGAACTTCGGATGCTTCGATTCCAGCACCACGCCCACCGTGCCGCCGATCATGGTTTCGTCGAGCGCCTGCGGCGCCGCATAGCTTTTACCCGCACTCATGCGCCCGCGCATGTAGGGGTCCAAGGACAGATACTGGTTGCGTACCAGCAATTGACCATCCGTGATGGAGGGAATGTCTTTCGTTTCCAGGCGGAAGTTATCTGGCTGCACTTCGGCCGTGGGACGCGAGGCGAGGACGATGCGTTGGTAGGTGGTCATGATGCTCCTGTCAATAAAGTTGATAGCTTACATTGATATTCACGACACCGAACAAAACCGTAGCGAGCGGAAGGGAGAGGTGGCCGAGAAGCGCAACCGTACTGTAGTACGGTGAGCATCGCAGTCCACCTATACCGACGCGCAGTAGGTTTGGTTCGGTGTCACTACACTTCGTAGTCCATGCATTGCCGTGCTTCCCGCACAGCCCCAAAAAACGGCTTGATTTTCACGTGCTCGGGGTGGTTCTGGTAGGCATCGAGCGCTGCGCGGCTGGCGAACTCGCTGTACAGCACGATGTCGTAGGTCGCTTCCAGGCCAGGCTGGGCCACGGCCGCCTCGAATTTCAGTATGCCGGGCACCAAATCCGAACAGGAATCGAGCAAGGCTTTCAGTTTCAAGGCGTTCGTGGCGCGGTCGGCGCCTTCGGCGTGGTCTAACAGTTTCCAGAAAACAATGTGCTTGATCATGGTGGCAGGCTGCTTGTTTATTAATGAAGCATGACTGTACCCGCTATCGGCGTGTTTTGCAGAGCGCACCGGTGGAATGCAAACGGGCGGCCTGGAAGCCGCCCGCAGACTGAGGTCAATCTACGTCACAGCACCTCGAACAGGCCGGCCGCGCCCTGGCCGCCGCCGATGCACATGGTCACCACCACATATTTGACGCCGCGGCGCTTGCCTTCAATCAAGGCGTGGCCCGTCAGGCGCGCGCCCGACACGCCGTACGGGTGGCCGACGGCAATCGCCCCGCCATTGACGTTCAGGCGCTCCATGGGGATGCCCAGGGTGTCGGCGCAATACAGCACTTGTACGGCGAACGCTTCGTTGAGTTCCCACAGGCCGATGTCGGCCACCGTCAAGCCCGCTTTTTTCAGCAGTTTCGGAATCGCGTAGACCGGGCCGATGCCCATTTCATCGGGTTCGCAGCCGGCCACGGCAAAGCCGCGGAAGATGCCCAGCGGCTGCAAGCCTTTCGCTTCGGCCACTTTCGCGTTCATCACGATGGCCATCGCCGCGCCATCGGAAAACTGGCTGGCATTGCCAGCGCTGATGACGCCGCCCGGCATGGCCGGGCGGATCTTGGCCACGCCGTCATAGGTCGTGTCGGCACGGATGCCTTCATCGGCAGAGATTGTCACTTCGCGCGACACCAGCATGCCGCTGGCCTTGTCGGCCACGCCCATGATGGTGGTCATCGGCACGATTTCCGCATCGAACAGGCCGGCAGCCAGGGCGGCGGCGGCACGCTGCTGGCTTTGCGCGCCATAGGCATCCTGGCGCTCGCGCGAAATCTGGTAGCGCTTGGCCACGGTTTCGGCCGTCTGCAGCATGGGCCAGTACACTTCCGGCTTGTGCTGCTGCAGCCAGACGTCGCGATACATATGCGTATTCATTTCGTTTTGCACGCAGGAAATCGATTCCACGCCGCCCGCCGCATAGATATCGCCTTCGCCGGCGATGATGCGCTGCGCCGCCAGGGCGATCGCCTGCAAGCCCGACGAGCAAAAACGGTTGACGGTCATGCCGGCAGTCGTGACGGGGCAGCCGCTGCGCAAGGCGACCTGGCGCGCGAGATTGCCGCCCGTGGCGCCTTCGGGAAAGGCGCAGCCGACCAGCACGTCTTCCACTTCTTCCGCCTCGATGCGCGCGCGCTCGATGGCGGCCGCCAGCACGTGGCCGCCCAGGGTGGCGCCGTGCGTCATGTTGAACGCGCCCTTCCAGGACTTGGCCAGGCCCGTGCGGGCGGTCGATACGATGACGGCTTCATTCATGCTGTGTCTCCTTGTGGGAATGTTATATGGTGGTGCCTCGGAAGCAGAATAGCACATTTAAGTACGGTCGTTCGCAAAGTTTTGGCAAGCACAACTAGTAAGCTTCATGTAAGTTTCAAGCAAGCATGACGTAAGGTTTAGAGAACACACTCGCCTCCAAGCTGTTGCAAGAATGGTCAAAAAGACCGCGGCAATAGTTCACTATAAAACATAGGGAGACAAACCATGGCAACACCATCCGGCTCGGCCGACGTACGGAAATTTTCCACCAAGGGAACGCCGATCACGCCCGAAGAACGCAAGGTCATTTTTGCGTCTTCACTCGGCACCGTCTTTGAATGGTACGATTTTTACCTGTACGGTTCGCTCGCTTCCATCATCGCCAAGCAATTCTTCATCGGCGACCCCACCACCACCTTCATCTTCGCGCTGCTGGCCTTTGCCGCCGGCTTCATCGTGCGTCCGTTCGGCGCTCTGGTCTTCGGCCGCCTGGGCGACATGATCGGCCGCAAGTACACCTTCCTGATCACCATCCTGATCATGGGCGGCTCCACCTTCATCGTCGGCTTGCTGCCGGGCCATGCCTCCATCGGCATCGCCGCACCGATCATCCTCGTCTTTCTGCGCATCCTGCAAGGCCTGGCGCTGGGCGGCGAATACGGCGGCGCAGCCACCTACGTGGCCGAGCACGCGCCTGAAGGCAAGCGCGGCGCGTTCACGGCGTGGATACAAACCACGGCTACCCTGGGCTTCTTCCTGTCGCTGATGGTCATCTTGGGCACCCGCCTGGCGACCGGCGAAAAAGATTTCGAAGCATGGGGCTGGCGCATTCCCTTCCTGGTCTCCGTCATCCTGCTGGGTATTTCCGTGTGGATCCGCCTGGCCATGAATGAATCGCCAGCGTTTGCCAAGATGAAAGCCGAGGGCAAGACCTCGAAAGCGCCGCTGACGGAAGCATTCGGCAAATGGAAAAACCTGAAGATCGTCATCCTGGCCCTGATCGGCCTGACCGCCGGCCAGGCCGTCGTGTGGTACACGGGCCAGTTCTACGCCCTGTTCTTCATGATCCAGACCCTGAAAGTCGACCTGGCAACGGCCAACGTGCTGATCGCCATCGCCCTGCTGCTGGCCACGCCGTTCTTCCTCTTCTTCGGCAGCCTGTCCGACCGCATCGGCCGCAAGTACATCATCCTCGGCGGCTGCCTGATCGCCGCGGCGACCTACTTTCCGATCTTCAACGGCCTGACCCACTTCGCCAATCCGCAGCTGGAAGCGGCACTGAAGAATTCGCCTGTGGTGGTGGTGGCGGATCCGGCCTCCTGCCACTTCCAGTTCAACCTGACGGGCCAGAAGAAATTCCCATCGTCGTGCGACATCGCCACGGCTTTCCTGTCGAACAGCTCGGTGAACTACACGAAGGAAGACGCGCCCGCCGGCAGCGTGGCAAAAGTGCGCATAGGCGCTAAGGAATTAACCTCGTTTAACGCCGTCATGACGGCCGACGGCTTGAATTTCGATGCGGACAGCAAAGCCAAGGAAGCCGCGTTCAAGAAAGAAATCGGCGCCGGCATCAAGGAAGCGGGCTACCCGGCCAAAGCCGATCCGGAGCAGATCAACAAGCCGATGGTCGTCTTGTTGCTGTTCATCCTGGTACTGTATGTGACCATGGTGTATGGCCCGATCGCCGCCATGCTGGTGGAAATGTTCCCGACGCGTATCCGTTACACCTCGATGTCCCTGCCCTACCACATCGGTAACGGCTGGTTCGGCGGCTTGCTGCCGACCACGGCCTTCGCGCTAGTGGCCTTCAAGGGCGATATCTATTACGGCCTGTGGTATCCGATCGTCATCGCCCTGGCGACTGTCGTGATCGGCACCCTGTTCGTCAAGGAAACCAAGGATAACAATATCTACGCCGACGATTGATCCAACGCCAGCCCCGGCCACAATGCCGGGGTCCGCAAAGCAAAACGCCGCTGACTGCTCAGCGGCGTTTGTTTTTTATACGGCGTATGCGGCGGCGAGCTTACTTGTCGCTCTTGCTCTTTGTCAGCTGGTCGCGCTGCTGCACGTATTCCTGGTAGCTGGTCTGGTTGCGCTTGCGGCAGGCATTGCGGTCGTCAAAATTATTGAGGCTGTTGCAATACTCACCGATCTTGTCCCGGTTCGCGTCATACAAGACTTCACAGCCAGTCATGGCCAGCAAGAAGGGAACGATCAGATATTTCATTGCTACTCTCATGGATAGGGACGAAATTGCGCGTAAAAACACCAGATTGCCCGCTGGATAAGCGGGCAGCTTTATCTTAACGCGATCTTGCCGAAAAGTACAAGCGCTCGGTATTACTGAATGGAAAGGATTCGCCTGCGCACGCGCCCCGCTGCATGCTATGGTGGAAGTTTCTCCTACCAGACTCGTTTCAAACATGCCGACCATTGCACCCGCTCCCTGCGGCCCATTGCAGCCCCATTTCGACGCCTTGCTGCACGACGTCTGCGCCAGCCTGGTTGCGCAAGCCGGTCACTTGCTGGACGGCATATACCTGTACGGCAGCGTTGCCCGCGGCGACGCCACGCCGGGCATATCCGACCTCGACGTGACCCTGGTGCTGCGCCAGCCGCCCACGCCGCCGCTGCGGGAAACGCTGGAAACGCTGCGCCTGGCCTTGCAGGCGCGCCACCGGGAGGTGATCAAGATCGATTTCGATATCGGGTACCGCGCCCAGGCGCTGGCACCCGAGCACCTGTACAGCTGGGGCTATTGGCTCAAGCACCAGTGCCGCTGTCTGTGGGGAGATGACCTGGCGCCGCACTTTGCGCCGTTCGCGCCCTCGCGCGCCATCGCCCTGGCCGTCAATGGCGACTTTGCCCGCGTGCTGGATGACTATGCGCGGCGCCTCGATGACGAGCGCGACCCTGCCGCCATCGTCCGCCTGCAGCGCGAGGCGTCGCGCAAGCTGATACGTTCCTGCAACCTCCTGCGCCAGGATGGCGATCCCGGCTGGCCCGTCAGCCTGGACGAGCATGCCGCGCTATTGCTGCGCCGCTATCCCGCCATGCAGGCGCAAATCGCGTATTTCCTTGCCCAGGCCAGGCCAGGCGCCGTGCCAGCCAGCGGTTTTACGCCGGCGCTGCGCCAATTTACGCGTTGGCTGGCGCAACAACAGGCGAGCTAGACGCCCGACTCCTCGTTCAACAGCGGATTGCCCGCCGCAAACGCCACCAGGTGCTCGGGCAGCATCGTGGCGCGGCTCGCCAGCCGCCATTAACCGGCAGTTGGCCGCCGGCAGTGTCACTCGGTCACTTCGGCCCACGACCGTCCTGATCCGGGCTATGCTATGGCCGTCCTTGTTTTTACAGTGGAATGCCCATGCTTGATCACGTTTCTCTCACCGTTGCCGACCTGGAACGCGCCGAGCGCTTCTACGACGCTATCTTCGCCGCGCTGGAGGTGCCCAAGGTGGGCAGCGACCATGCCAACGCCTGGGTAGGCTACGGCGAGCGCAGCGATGCCGAGCACCCGGAACGCAGCTATTTTTCCGTGCGCCTGGGCCCCAGGCCCGACGACGCGCCGCGCCGCCACTGCTGCTTCAATGCCGCCTCGCGCGCGGCCGTGGAAGCGTTCTGGCACGCCGGGCTGGCGCACGGCGGCATCGACCTGGGCGCGCCCGGCCTGCGCCACTATCACGCCAGCTATTACGCGGCCTTTTTGTTCGATCCGGACGGCAACCGCATCGAAGCCGTCTGCCATCGCACCGAGGCCGGCTGACAGGACGGGAAATCCCGTTCTGTTCAGCATTTTCACTTTCCCATGATTTGCCTATAATGGCTGGCACGCCATACCGGTCCCCGGTCCCTGCACCAAGAAGGAAATTCATGCATCATCTATTCGTCGGCCGCCCCGCGCGCACCATGCTTCTCTCCAGCGCCGGCTTGCTGCTGGCAGGCTGTTTTTCCGGCTGCTCTCTGTTGCCCTCTGCCCCGGTCACGCCGGGCGTGCCCGCCACGGCCGCCCTGCCCGACGCCAGCATCGCCTATACCTTGAGCGGCCAGAGCGGCTTGCCCGTGGTGTTCCAGTCCGCCATGGGCGACGGCAAGGATGTGTGGGCCAAGGTGGTGCCCGAAGTGGCCAGGCAGCACCGCGTGCTCGTCTACGACCGCCCCGGCTACGGCGACAGCAAAAAAACTACCACGCCGCGCGACCCCTGCACCATTGCCGCCCAGCAGCGCGCCCTGCTGGCGCAAGCGGGCTTGAAGCCGCCATATGTGCTGGTCGGCCATGGCTTGGGCGGGCTGTACCAGTATGTATATGCCAGGCTGTACCCGCAGGACGTGGCCGGCCTGGTCTTGCTCGACCCCACGCACCCGCAGCAATGGAACCGGATGCAGGCGGACGCGCCCACCTACGCCATGCTCGTGAAGACACGGCGCAAACTCATGTTCAACAGTACGGAATCGGCCGAATTCGATGCCCAGACGCAATGCCTGCAGCATGTCGACATGCGCAGCGCCCTGCGCGTGCCCGCCATGCTGCTGGTGCGCGACAAGTTCGGCATCGAGGAAATGGGCTCGTTTGAAAACGTGGTGCGGGCCCAGGAAAAGGATTGGCAGCGCCTGTCCGGCGCACCGGCCATCGAGCGCATCACGGGCGCCGGCTACTACATCCAGAAAGACAACCCCGTCATCGTCAACGAGGCGGTCAAGATGGTGGCGAAGAAGAAGTAATACGTATCGCTGGCATTTAACCACAGCAGCAAAATCTGGGGTCGGACCCTGAGGGACTAGGCGTCCCCGTCCGACCCCGGTCTCTGCCGTTGGGTTTTCTAGCTATTAAATCCCTTGCCTTCGCCCGCCAGCTTCACCAGCAGGGGCGCCGGTGTCCACGCCTCGCCGTGGCGGCTTTTCGCGTAACCGGCAATCGTATCGAGCACGTTCGGCAAGCCCACCGTATCGGCATAGAACATGGGGCCGCCACGGAACAGGGGGAAGCCGTAACCCGTCAGATACACCATATCGATATCCGAGGCGCGCAGGGCGATGCCCTCTTCGAGGATGCGCGCGCCTTCATTGACCAGTGCATACACGAGCCTTTCGACGATTTCCTGGTCGCCGATCTTGCGCCGCGCCACGCCGATGTCGGCGCAGTGCTGGATAATCATGGCGTTCACCTGTTCCGACGGATACGCCTTGCGGTCGCCCGCCTTGTAGTCATACCAGCCGGCGCCCGTCTTCTGGCCATAGCGACCCAGTTCGCACAGCAAATCGGCCGTCTTTGAATACGTCACTTCCGGTTTTTCCACAGCGCGGCGCTTGCGGATGGCCCAGCCGATGTCGTTGCCGGCCAGGTCGCCCATGCGGAACGGGCCCATGGCGAAGCCGAATTTCTCCACCGCCTTGTCGACCTGCTCCGGCAAGCAGCCTTCTTCCAGCAGGAAACCGGCCTGGCGGCTGTATTGCTCGATCATGCGGTTGCCGATGAAACCGTCGCACACGCCCGAGACGACGCCCGTCTTTTTCAGCTTTTTCGACAACGCCAGCGCCGTGGCCAGCACATCCTTGCCCGTTTCCTTGCCGCGGACGATTTCCAGCAGCTTCATGACATTCGCGGGGCTGAAGAAATGCGTACCGATCACGTCTTGCGGGCGCTGGGTGAACGCGGCGATCTTGTCCAGGTCCAAAGTGGACGTGTTCGAGGCGAGGATGGCACCCGGTTTCATGACGGCATCGAGCTGCTTGAAGACCGTTTCCTTGACGCCCAGCTCCTCGAAGACGGCTTCGATGACGATGTCGGCTTGTGCGATATCGGCATACGCCAGCGTGCCGGACACGAGCGCGATGCGCTGCTCGGCCCTCTCTTGCGTCAGCTTGCCCTTTTTCACCGTATTTTCGTAATTCTTGCGGATGGTGGCCAAGCCCTTGTCCAGCGCTTCCTGTTTTGTTTCCAGCAGCATCACGGGAATGCCCGCGTTGGCGAAATTCATGGCGATGCCGCCGCCCATGGTGCCGGCGCCCACGATGGCGGCGCTGGCGATGCTGCGCACGGGGGTATCGGCCGGCACGTCGGGCACCTTGCTGGCGATGCGTTCGGCAAAGAAGGCGTGGCGCAAGGCTTTCGATTCGGGCGACTGCACCAGTTGCATGAACAGTTCGCGCTCGTACTTCAAGCCATCGTCAAACTTCATCGTCACGGCGGCCGCCACGGCATCGACGCATTTCAGCGGTGCGGGGAACGGGCCGGACATGGCTTTGACCGTATTGCGCGAAAACTGCAGGAACGCTTCATGGTTCGGGTAATCGACCTTGCGCTCGCGCACCTTCGGCAGCGGGCGCACATCGGCCACTTTCGTGGCGAGGGCCACGGCGGCTTGCAACAAGTCGGCGCCGGGGGCGATGACTTCGTCGAACAGGGCCGTGCCGGCCAACTTTTCAGACGCCACGGGCGTGCCCGAGACGATCATGTTGAGGGCCATTTCCAGACCCAGCACGCGCGGCAGGCGCTGCGTGCCGCCCGCGCCCGGCAAGATGCCGAGTTTGACTTCCGGCAAGGCCATCTGCGCGCCCGGCGCGGCCACGCGGTAGTTGCAGCCCAGCGCCAGCTCCAGGCCGCCGCCCATGCACACGCTGTGGATGGCCGCCACCACCGGTTTGGTGGATTGCTCGACGACATTGATCAGGGTGTGCAGGGTCGGTTCCGTGAGCGCCTTGGGCGAATTGAATTCCTTGATATCGGCGCCGCCCGAAAAGGCCTTGCCGGCGCCCGTGATGACGATGGCTTTGACGGCCTCGTCCGCCAGCGCCTGACGGATGCCGGCCACGGCGGCCGTGCGTGTCGCCAGACCCAGGCCATTGACGGGCGGATTGGCGAGGGTAATGACGGCAACGGCACCGTTCACTTGATATTCAGCACTCATGTCTCTTCCTTACTGGTGTATTGGTTTTTACTTGGCGATGAAGTGGATGCAAGGGATGAAGCTTCACTATACCGCATAAAAGAACGCTCGTATTATTCTTGTCGCGGCGCGCGCAGCGCCGGTGCCGGCCATCATGGTACAACACCGCTCCATCCTTGCGCGCCGCCTCGATTACATGCCGGGCAACCGGTGGCCCTTGAACTGCTCGCGCAGTTTGTTCTTCTGGATCTTCCCCGTCGCGCCCATGGGCAAGGCGTCGATGAACAGCACGTCGTCCGGCGTCCACCACTTGGCGATCTTGCCTTCAAAAAATTGCAGCAAGGCTTCGCGCGTGACCGTCATGCCGGGGCGCAACACCACCACCAGCACGGGCCGCTCATCCCATTTCGGGTGGAACACGCCGATGCAAGCCGCCTGCAGCACGGCCGGATGCGCCATGGCCAGGTTTTCCAGGTCGATGGTGCCGATCCACTCGCCGCCCGACTTGATCACGTCCTTGCTGCGGTCGGTGATCTGCATGTAGCCATCGGCGTCGATGGTGGCCACGTCGCCCGTGGGGAACCAGCCATCCTGCAGCACGTCGCCACCCTCGTTCTTGTAATACGACGAGATGATCCACGGCCCTTTCACCAGCAAATGGCCGTAGGCGACGCCATCCCACGGCAATTCCTTGCCGTCGTCGTCGACAATCTTCATATCCACGCCATAGATGGCATGGCCCTGCTTTTGCAGTATCTTGCGCTGCTCGGCCTTCGGCAAGTCCAGGTGCTTGGTCTGCAAGCCGCCCGCCGTGCCCAGCGGCGACATTTCCGTCATGCCCCAGGCGTGGATGACTTCGATGTCGAACTTGTCGATCAGGGTATCCATCATGGCCGGCGGGCACGCCGCGCCGCCGATCACCGTGCGGCGGAAAGTGGAAAATTTCAGGTTATTCTGCAAGGCGTGATTCAGCAGCCCCAGCCAGACGGTGGGCACGCCGGCCGAGAACGTCACTTTTTCCGCCTCGAACAGTTCATACAGCGACTTGCCATCGAGCGCCGCGCCAGGAAACACCATGCGCGCGCCGGACAGGGGCACGGAATACGGCAAACCCCAGGCATTCACGTGGAACATCGGCACCACGGGCAGCACCGTGTCGGAGGCGCGCACGTTCAGGGCGCTGGGCATGGCCGACGCATACGCGTGCAGCACGGTCGAGCGGTGCGAATACAGGGCGCCCTTGGGGTTGCCCGTCGTGCCCGAGGTGTAGCACAGGGTAGCGGCCGCATTCTCGTCGAACAGGGGCCAGGTGTACTCGTCGGAATGCGTGGCGATCAAGTCTTCATAGCACAGCAGGTCGGGGATCGTGCTGCTGGCGGGCATGCGCTCGCGGTCGCACATCAGCACGAAATGACGCACAAACGTGCAGTCGGCGGCGATTTTTTCCACCACGGGCAAAAAGGTCAGGTCAAACAGCAAGACCTGATCTTCCGCGTGATTCGAGATGTAGGCGATCTGGTCGGGAAACAGGCGCGGATTGATGGTGTGCAGCACGGCACCCGAGCCGGACACGGCATAATAAGCTTCCAGGTGGCGGTAGCCATTCCAGGCCAGCGTGGCAACCCGGTCGCCCATACCGACCCCGAGGCCATGCAGGGCATTGGCCAGGCGGCGCGCGCGCTGGTGGCAATCGCGGTAGGTGTAGCGGTGCATGTCTCCCTCCACCCGCCGCGAAATGATTTCGCTGCCCCCGTAATGACGCGCTGCAAACTCGATAATGCTGGAAATCAGCAGGGGCTGATTCATCATCTGGCCCATCACTGGACTCAAGGGGAATGCCGACATCGTGTCTCCTGGGTTGGATACTCGGTTATTGTAGGAAGCTAAAGATTTTTCCTAGTTTCGTACGGTCGTGCGGAAATCGTCAACGCATTTCGATATTGCATTGCAGCATGGAATTTTTGATTCCGTTTTTTAGCCGCCCGGACATCCGCCACGCGCCTTGGCGCTGTGCGGTAAAATCGCATTCCAGGCTGGCGCACCTCGCCGCTACATCTTATTTGAATGGAATTGCCATCACCGCTCCTACCTTACCACTGGATAACGCCTTTGCGGCCTTGCCGCCCGCGTTCTATACGCGGCTGATGCCCACGCCCCTGCCCGCCCCGTATTTCGTGGCCGCCAGCGCGCCGGCGGCAAGCCTGGTCGGCCTCGATGCGGCGCGCCTGGCCGAAGCTGATTACGTGGCGCTGCTGAGCGGCAATACGGTTGCCGAGCGTTCGCTGCCCCTGTCGGCCGTGTATTCAGGCCACCAATTCGGCGTCTGGGCCGGCCAGCTGGGTGATGGCCGCGCCATTTTGCTCGGTGATATCGCCACCGAACACGGTCCGATGGAACTGCAGCTGAAAGGCGCCGGCGCCACGCCGTATTCTCGCATGGGCGACGGGCGCGCCGTGCTGCGCTCGTCCATCCGGGAATTCCTGTGCTCGGAAGCCATGGCGGCGCTGGGAATTCCCACCTCGCGCGCGCTGTCCATCATGGGGTCGCAGCAAGGCATCATGCGCGAAACAGTCGAGACTGCGGCTGTCGTCACGCGCATGGCGCCCAGTTTCGTGCGCTTCGGCTCGTTCGAGCACTGGTTCTACCGCAAGCAGCCGGACGAACTGAAAATCCTTGCCGACTACGTCATTGACGGTTTTTATCCCCATTTGCGCGCCGCATCCAATCCGTATCAAGCCTTGCTGGCCGAAGTGTGCGTGCGCACGGCGCACATGATTGCGCACTGGCAAGCCGTGGGTTTCATGCATGGCGTGATGAACACGGACAATATGTCGATTTTGGGCTTGACGCTCGATTACGGCCCCTTCGGCTTCATGGAAGCGTTCGATGCCGAGCACATCTGCAACCATACGGACCAGCAGGGCCGCTATTCCTACGCCAACCAGCCGCAGGTGGGCCACTGGAACTGCTACGCGCTGGGCCAGGCGCTGCTGCCGCTGATCGGCGAAGTGGAACTGGCGCAGGCGGCGCTGGACACGTATCAGAGCGCCTTTGCGGAGAAGATGAATGCCTTGCTGCGCGCCAAGCTGGGCTTGCACACGCAACACGCCGACGATACGGCGCTGTTCGACAGCATGTTTGCGCTGATGCAAGCCAATCACGTGGATTTCACCAACTTTTTCCGCGCCCTGGCGACACTGCAGGTGGCCGCCCCCGAGCATGATACGGCGCTGCGCGACCTGTTCATCGACCGCTCCGCCTTCGATACGTGGGCGGCACAATACCGTGCGCGCCTTTCGCAGGAGCACAGCGTCGATGCCGAGCGGCAAGCGGCCATGAACGGCGTCAACCCGAAATACGTGCTGCGCAACTATCTGGCGCAAGTGGCCATCGAGAAAGCCCAGCAGCAGGACTACACGGAAGTGGCGAAATTGCTGGAAATACTGCAAAAGCCATTTGACGAACAGCCCGAACACCAGCACTATGCGGCCCTGCCGCCCGACTGGGCCAGCCACCTTGAAGTCAGTTGCTCATCCTGAGGAGTCATTATGACCACGAATAAAGTCAAGAAAACCGACGCCGAATGGCGCGCCATGCTCGACTCGATGCAATACGAAGTCACGCGCCATGCGGCCACGGAACGTGCCTTCACGGGCAAGTTCTGGGACCACCATGAACACGGCATCTACACCTGCGTCTGCTGCAACACGCCGCTGTTCGCCTCGGACACCAAGTTCGACTCGGGCTGCGGCTGGCCCAGCTATTTCCAGGCCCTCGACCCGGCGAACGTGACGGAGATCGTCGACCGCAGCCACGGCATGCAGCGCACGGAAATCGTCTGCGCCGTCTGCGATGCCCACCTGGGCCACGTCTTCCCGGACGGCCCGCCGCCGACCGGCTTGCGCTATTGCATCAATTCGGCCTCGTTGCGCTTCGATCCGCAGCCTTGATGCCACAGGAATGACCATGGAACACGAATATTGCTCCTAAGTCATTCCTAAGATGTTTACACCACGATCATAGTAAAGTCTCGCCATGAAATTTCTATTCGACCTATTCCCCCTGATCGCCTTCTTCGCCGCCTTCAAACTGGGCGGCATGTATGAAGCGGCCACGCACGATTTCGTGCAGCAATATTTGTCCGGCTTCGTGTCCGGCGGCCTCATCAAGGCCGACCAGGCACCATGGATACTTGCCACGCTGGTCGGCATCGTCGCCACCGCCTGCCAGGTCAGCTATCTGCTGCTGCGCGGGCGCAAGGTCGACGGCATGCTGTGGCTGTCGCTGTTCATCTTTGTCGTGTTCGGCGGTGCCAGCATTTATCTGCATGACGATTTCTTCCTGAAATGGAAGCCGACCCTGATCTACTGGCTGTCCGGCCTGGCCCTCTTGATTGCCTATGTGGGGTTCAAGAAAAACCTGATCCGCAAGACCATGGAAGCGCAAGTGCAATTGCCTGATGCGGTCTGGAACCAGTTGCTGGCGGCGTGGATCATCTTCTTTGGCGTCATCGGCGCGCTGAATTTGTTCGTCGCCTTCGTGCTGTACAAGGGCGACATGGCCGCCTGGGTCAGTTTCAAGGCGTTTGGCGCGACGGGCATTTTCTTTGCCTTCATCGTGGCGCAAACCCTGTTCCTGGCCAAACATATCAAGGAAGACGCATGATGAGCTCCACCACCGAAAACACCTCGCCTGAAACGCGCATGCAGCGCATTCGTAGCCGCCTGGAAACGGCACTTTCCCCTCTGGAATGCGTGCTGGAAGACGACTCGGCGCGCCACCGTGGCCATGCGGGCGCCGCCTCGGGCGGAAGTCATTACAATCTACGCATTATTTCTAGTCAATTTGAGGGGCTCAGGCTCGTCATGCGCCATCGACTGGTGTATGATTCCGTGCACGATATGATGCATAATGAGATCCATGCATTGGCGATTGTGGCCCTGGCGCCGTCCGAAGTAGTGTAAGGATGGCGTTTTGGCGTACCCGAGCCATGTTATCAATTTCTTTCCATGCGTTTTTTACGAAACTTTCCCTAACAGGATTTAATAATGACTTTTAAGCCAGCCCGCTTGCTGATCGCACTACTCGCCGTTGTCGCGGTACCTGTTTTTGCGCAAAATATTGCCGTTGTTAATGGCAAGCCTATCCCATCGTCGCGCGTTGATGCAGTCGTCAAGCAAGTCGTCGCCCAAGGCCAGCAACCGGATTCGCCGCAACTGCGCGAAATGATCAAGAAGGACTTGATCGGCCGTGAAGTGCTGATGCAAGAAGCGGAAAACAAAGGTTTCGGTAAAGATGCAGCCGTCAAGCAGCAAATCGAGAACGCGCGCCAGGCCATCGTCATCAATGCCCTGGTCGGCGACTACCTGAAAAAGAACCCTGTCAACGACGCTGAAATCAAGGCGGAATACGACAAGTTCGTAGCCCAGACCGGCGACAAGGAATACCACGTGCGCCACATCCTGGTGGCCACCGAAGCCGAAGCGAAAGACATCATCGCCAAGCTGAAAGGCGGCGCCAAGTTCGAAGACCTGGCCAAGCAATCGAAAGATGCCGGTTCGGCCGACAATGGCGGCGACCTGGACTGGGCAGCGCCATCGTCCTTCCCGAAAGTGTTCTCCGACGCCTTCGTGAAACTGCAAAAAGGCCAAGTCACCGATACCCCGGTGCAAACGCCTAACGGTTTCCACGTGATCAAGCTGGACGACACCCGCGCGGCCAAGCTGCCGACCCTGGAAGAAGTCAAGCCACAGATCGCCGAAGCGCTGCAGCAAAAGAAATTGCAAGCGTATCAGGAAGAAATGATCAAAAAAGCAAAAGTTCAGTAAGAACTGACCTCCCCGGCGCCCCTTTCGGCGCCGGTCGTGTATTCTGCGCCTGAATGCGCACTGCGCGACAGTCGCGCGTATCGATTTTTAGTATACTTATTAGGAATGAACATGATTTTGAAGCCAGCCCGCCTGATCTTAGCCCTGGTCGCCGTTGTCGCGATCCCTGCATTCGCGCAAAACGTGGCCACCGTGAATGGCAAGGCCATCCCATCGTCGCGCGTCGACCAGGTCGTCAAGCAAGTCGTCGCCCAAGGCAAGCAAGCCGATTCGCCGCAATTGCGCGAAGCCATCAAGAAAGACCTGATCGGCCGTGAAGTGCTGATCCAGGAAGCCGACAAGCAAGGCTACGGCACGCGTCCGGAAGTCAAGTCGCAGATCGACAATGCCCGTCAAAGCATCATCATCAACGCCCTGTTGGCCGACTACGTCAAGAAAAACCCTGTCAAGGACGCTGAGATCAAGGCCGAGTACGACAAGTTCAAGGCGCAGGCCGGCGACAAGGAATACCATGCACGCCACATTCTGGTAGCCACCGAAGCGGAAGCGAAAGACATCATCGCCAAGCTGAAAGGCGGCGCCAAGTTCGAAGAACTGGCGAAAGTATCGAAAGACGGTTCCGCAGCCAATGGCGGCGACCTGGACTGGGCTAGCCCGGCTTCGTACGTGAAGCCATTCTCCGACGCCATGGTGGCCCTGAAACCAGGCCAGGTCACGCAAACGCCGGTGCAATCGCAATTCGGCTTCCACGTGATCAAGCTGGAAGAAACCCGTCCGACGAAACTGCCGGCACTGGAAGAAGTCAAGGGCCAGGTGGCTGAATCGCTGCAACAGAAGAAACTCGCCGCCTACCGCGACGAGTTGATGAAGAAAGCAAAAATCCAGTAATATTGGATGAAGATGAAAAGGCGCTCCACGGAGCGCCTTTTTTACGCCTGGAAAAAGCGAGATGCGATGAATCTACATGAAGAATTAAGGATAGCACTCGAAACAGTCGCCGACCCCACCCGTGCGGCGCCCATGCAAGCCTATATGCGCGACCAGTTCGTGTTCCTGGGCGTGGCGGCACCGCAGCGGCGCCTGGCCGCCAGGGACTTGCTGGCGGGCTTGAAGGGCATCGATGCCGGAACGCTGCTGGAACATGCGCAACTGCTGTGGCAGCAGCCGCAGCGCGAATACCAGCACGTGGCGCTCGACATGCTGGCCCTGCACCGGGGCCAGCTGTGCGTCGAACACCTCCCCTCCCTGCTCGGCCTGGCGCGCCAGCGCGCCTGGTGGGACAGCGTCGACGGCATGGCGGGCATCGTGGGCGACGTGCTGCAGGCGGAACTGCGGCGCGGCGGCGATGGCCATGCGCACATGGACGCGTCCTTGCAGCATGAAGATTTCTGGCTGCGCCGCATCGCCATGCTGCACCAGCTGGGCTGGCGCGGCGACACGGATGCCGCCTGGCTATTCGACGCGGCCCTGGCGCTGGCCCCCGAAGACGAGTTTTTCATCCGCAAGGCCATCGGCTGGGCCCTGCGCGATTACGCGCGCCATGCGCCGGCAGAGGTGCTAGCTTTTGCTACGCAGCACCGCCAGCAACTAACGCCGCTCAGCTACCGCGAAGCGCTGAAACACCAGCCACCTTGAACGACTGGCCGCCCAGCAATTGCAGCGCCGCGTCGATGCGGGAAGCGGCATCCCAGGCGGGCACGGGCGCCAGCAAGCCCAGCGCCATCTGCCGCAGCGGCTCGGCGATCACCATGGCCAGCAGCAAGCCTGCCAGTTCCTGCCCATCCTGCAGCACCAGATGGCCGCGCGCCGCCTGGCGTCCCAGCCACTCGGCCAGCAAGGCCGTGCCCCGCTCGATGCCGTTACGCTGATACACGGCCAGCAAGTCCGTGCGTGCGGGAAACTCCGTGCACAGCAAACGGAACAGGCCCACGGCGTCCTCCGTCAGCACGCGCGCCGCCATTGCCTGCAAGATCTCTTTCAATAAGGGCAGCACTTCGCCAGGCGCGGTCGCCTCGTGCGCCATGGCCGGCAGGAAGGCATCCGTCCAGCCGCGCACCACCAGGGCCACCAGTTCCTCGCGGTTGGCCGCATATTGATACAGCGACTTTTTTGCCATGCCCGCGTGGCGCGCCACCGCTTCCATGGTCGTGGCCGCATAACCTTCGTTCAGCAGCAGCCAGGTGGCCGCCTGCACGGCCGCCTCGCGCGCTTCCTCGGGCGGACGCGCTGGACGGCCCCGTCCACGTACAGCCTTGCTCTCTGTATTGCTCTCTGTATTGCTCTCTTCTTCCTGCATGCCGGCTCCAGGCTTGATCGATGGGCAATTCTACACTGAAACATATTTTGGAAACGTTTTACGTTTCTTTAATATATAATTGTCTCACCCCAACAAAGGAGAACGACATGACGCAGCCTCTTGAATTCCCATGGAATATCACCAACACGGGCGACTTGCTCGACCCGTTTCCCCTGCACCTGGAAACGGGCGTCACGCGCCTGGACGACGGTTGCCTGCTGGTGGCGGCGCGCACGGAACTGCACGGCTGCAGTGGCCGCATGCTGGACTGGTGGTTTACGTTTTTCGAGACGACGCAGCACATCAAGTGGTGGCACCCGCACGACCACGTGGCCCATCACGGCTGGAACAGCGCATGGAAAAAGGGAGAGAGCTATTACGGCGCTTCGATCGAGGCGGTGGAATCCTTGGGCGACATTCCACCCGTGAAAGCCAAGCTGAAGTTCCATGATCCGAAGGAAGTATTTGACCCGGCGCAACTGCAACAGGCCAAGGACAGCGGTGCCCTGTCGGCCGCCATCTGCGCGCGCATCGGCTTTGGCGAGCACGTGCAACTGGACCCGCAGGGCGACCCGCTCGACGGCGAAATGCTGCACCTGACACGCGACACGCCCACGGGTTGCGTGCTGCGCAGCCGCTTCCTGCTGGGACGCAACAGCCTCGATCCCGTGCGCGACGTGCCCGACGTGCTGGGCCTCAATTTGCTGCGCCATTGCTACAGCGAATTTACCTATCTGTCGCGTTTCCTGCCGTCCTTGTACTACGGCGAGCATGCCAATGGAGAGCCGGCGCCGTTGCCCTGGTAAACAGCCTTACAGCCGCTTGTGCATGCGCGCCAGCGGCAGTTTGATGTCATCGGGCAAGTCGAGGTGAAAATCTTCCGTGACGGCAAAACCGCTGGCCAGGTACAGCGGCACGCCGGGCAAGGTGGCAGCCAGTTCCAGTGCCGTAAAACCCGCGGCCAGCGCCTGGCGTTCGCAATGGCGCATCAGCATGCTGCCCAGGCCCTGGCGCGCGGCTGCGGGTTCCACAAAGAAGGCGCGGATGCGTCCCGGCTGGCTGGCCGGGTCAAGCAGCGGGTCCGGTCCGCTCTTGGCGCGGTCGGCGCCATACAGGGTGGCGCGCTGGCTCCAGCCGCCGCACGCCAGCATGACGCCATCGCGTTCGATGACGAAATACGTCCGGTCGGCAACGAGCTGCGTATCGACGCCGAACACGTGGCGCGTCACGGCTGCGGCTTGCTCGGGTGTATAAAACCCCGCGCTCAGTGCCACGCCGGAACGGGCGATCAACGCATTCATTTGCGGCACATCGGCCGGCAGCGCCACGCGCAGGCGCGTCAGGGCGCCAAAGCTGAACCAGGCACGCGCGATGCGCCCCTGTTCCACCTCATAGGTCGCCACCAGTTCCTGCGCCGATACGCCATCATCCGTGTCGCCATGCACGATCTCGTGGTCGATCACCAGCTTGCCGCAAGCGATGCGGTTGAGCAACTGCGCCTGCGGCCGGCTGGCGGCGAAACGCGCCGTGAAACGGGGGCCGATCTGCGCGCCGCCCGTGGCCAGCAAGGTAGCGGGATGCTGGAACTGCTGCGCATCATCGGCGTAGATGGCCAGCAAGGCCGGCACGTCGTGTGCGTTGTAGGCGTCCAGTTGGGCCTGGACGATGGCGGCGGGCGTGGCGTGCAGAAGGTCGGTCATGGCGCGGTTCCGTGGAAGATGGCTGATTTTATAACGTTTTCTTTGCCTCCTGCATTTTCGTCCCACAACGCGCTTGTGTGCGCGTTAGAACGGAAGAGTCTGCGGAGTAGCGCCAGAATGGCCTTTTATAGCGATGAGGCCGGCCCATGTCCCGACAACAATCGTCCGCCGCTCCCCTGGCCGGCCATGTCAGCGTGCGCGGCGCGCGCGAACACAACCTCAAGAACGTGGACGTGGACATCCCGCGCGACGCGCTGGTGGTGTTTACGGGCGTGTCCGGCTCGGGCAAGTCCTCGCTGGCCTTCGGCACGCTGTATGCGGAAGCGCAGCGGCGCTACCTGGAATCGGTCTCGCCATACGCGCGCCGCCTGTTCCACCAGATGGCCGTGCCCGAGGTGGACCGCATCGACGGCTTGCCGCCCGCCGTGGCCTTGCAGCAGCAGCGCGGCGCGCCCAGCACGCGCTCGTCGGTCGGCAGCGTCACCACGGTGTCCAACCTGCTGCGCATGCTGTATTCGCGCGCAGGCGACTATCCGAAGGGTCAGGCGCTGCTGTACGCGGAATCGTTCTCGCCCAATACGGCGGAGGGGGCCTGTCCCGCCTGCCACGGACTGGGCCGCGTGTATGCCGTCACGGAACGCTCGATGGTGCCGGACGACAGCTTGAGCATCCGCGAGCGAGCCGTCGCCGCCTGGCCCACGGCCTGGCATGGCCAGAATTTGCGCGACATCCTCACCTCACTGGGCCATGACGTCGATACGCCATGGCGCGCGCTGCCGCGGCAACTGCGCGACTGGATCCTGTTTACGGACGAGCAGCCGGTGGTGCCCGTGTATGCGGGCCTGACGCCGCAGGAAACCCGCGCGGCGCTCAAGGCCAAGCTGCCGCCCAGCTACATGGGCACGTTCACCGGCGCGCGCAAGTACGTGCTGCAGACGTTCGCCAGCAGCCCCAGCGAGCAAATGAAAAAACGGGTGGCGCGCTACATGCTGGGCGCCGACTGTTCCCTGTGCCACGGCAAGCGCCTGCGCCCTGAGTCGCTGAGCGTGCGGTTCGCCGGCCTCAATATCGCGGACATGTCGCGCCTCAGCCTGGCAGAGCTGGCGGCCCTGATGGCGCCCTACGCGGACGGCAAGGCCAGGCTGCGCGATGGCAAGCGGCACCCGGAAAAGGCCATCGTCGCACAGCGCATCGCGCAAGACCTGGGTGCCCGCCTGGAGGTGCTGCTGGACCTGGGCCTGGGCTACCTGAGCCTCGAGCGCGGCACGCCCACGCTGTCGCCGGGGGAATTGCAGCGCCTGCGGCTGGCCACGCAGGTGCGCTCCAGCCTGTTTGGCGTCGTCTACGTGCTCGACGAGCCGTCGGCGGGCCTGCACCCGGCCGATACGCAGGCGCTGCTGCGCGCGCTGGCGCGCCTGAAGGCGGCCGGCAACTCGCTGTTTGTCGTCGAACACGACCTGGACGTCATCGCCAAAGCGGACTGGATCGTCGACGTGGGCCCGCATGCAGGCGAGCATGGCGGGAAAATCCTCTACAGCGGAGTGCCCGCAGGCTTGCGCGCCGTGGCGCAGTCGCAGACGCGGCGCTACCTGTTCGAGCAGGAAGCGCCGCCGCGACGCACGCCCCGCGCGCCCGCCGGCTGGCTGGAGGTCGCCGGCGTGACGCGCAACAACCTGCGCGGCCTCGATGCGCGCTTTCCCCTGGGCGTGCTGTGCAGCGTCTCGGGCATGTCCGGCTCGGGCAAGTCCACGCTCGTCAGCCAGGCGCTGGTGGAACTGGTGAGCGCCGCCCTGGGCCAGGGCACGGCAACGGACGAGATCGACGAGGCGCCGCTGGCGCAGATGGCGGCGCCCACGGGCGGGCGCATCGCCGGCGGCCTGGAAGCCATCGGCCGCCTCGTGACGGTGGACCAGAAAGCCATCGGCCGCACGCCCCGCTCCAACCTGGCGACCTACACGGGCTTGTTCGACCACGTGCGCAAGCTGTTTGCCGCCACGCCGGCCGCAAGGCGCCGGCATTTCGACGCGGGGCGCTTTTCCTTCAACCTCGGCAAGGGCCGCTGCGCCAACTGCGAAGGCGAAGGACAAGTCATGGTGGAACTGCTGTTCCTGCCCAGCGTCTATACGCCCTGCCCCGTGTGCCACGGCACGCGCTATAACGCGGAAACGTTAACCGTCGATTACCGGGGCAAGGATATCGCGCAAGTGCTGCGACTGACGGTCGACGATGCGCTGGCCTTCTTCGCGGGCGAGGCGGCCCTGGAGCGCCCCTTGTCCGTGCTGGCCGACGTGGGCCTGGGCTATTTGCGGCTGGGCCAGTCGGCCACGGAACTGTCGGGCGGCGAAGCGCAGCGGGTCAAGCTGGCCACGGAGCTGCAGCGCCCCCAGCGGGGCGACACCCTGTACATCCTCGACGAGCCCACGACGGGCCTGCACCCGGCCGACATCGACCGCCTCCTGGCCCAGCTCGATACCCTGGTGGCTGGCGGCAACACCGTCATCACCGTCGAGCACGACATGCGCGTGCTGGCGGCCAGCGACTGGATCATCGACATCGGCCCCGGTGCTGGCGACGACGGCGGCGTCATCGTGGCCAGCGGCACGCCGGCGCAGGTGGCGAAAACACGGGCCAGCCGCACGGCGCCCTTCCTGAAAATAGCCCTGCGATAAGCCTGTGCGCAGCCACGTTTGCTGAGATAATCACGACACATAGTTACAAAAACAGCCGCAGCGTCTTATGCGGCATCAATAAAAATCATTGCAGCAGGAGTAAAGATCATGAAATGGGAAGGCAATCGCGAAAGCGATAATGTGGAAGACCACCGCGGCGAAGGAGGCAGTGGTGGTAGCGGCGGTGGCGGCTTCGGTTTTGGCGGGCGCTCGATCGGCATCGGCACCATCGTCATCGCCCTCGTCGGCTCATATGTGCTGGGCGTCAATCCGCTGACCTTGCTCAATCTGCTCAGCGGTGGCGGCGGCCAGGTCAGCACCCAGCAAAGCCAGTCGCCAGCGCGCCAGCCGCCCGAATCGGACGACATGGCCCGCTTCGTGAAAACCGTGCTGGCCGATACGGAAGACACGTGGGGCGCCCTGTTCAAGGCCGAAGGTGGCACCTATGTGCGACCCAAGTTGGCGCTGTTTTCCGGCAGCATCCCCACAGCCTGCGGCACGGGCCAGAGCGCCAGCGGCCCCTTTTATTGCCCCGGCGACCAGAAAGTCTACCTGGACCTCGACTTTTTCAAGCTGATGCAGCAGCGCTTCAAGGTCTCGGGCGAATTTGCCGAAGCCTACGTGATCGCCCATGAAGTGGGCCACCACGTGCAGAACCTGATGGGCTTGTCCGAGAAGGTCGACAAGGCGCGCCGCACGCAATCGGAACGCCAGGCCAACGCCATGTCCGTGCGCCTGGAATTGCAGGCCGACTGCTTTGCCGGCGTGTGGGCGTATCACGCGAACCAGGATCGCAAGATCCTGGAACAGGGCGACGTGGAAGCGGCCCTGAAAGCGGCCACGGCCATCGGCGACGATGCGCTGCAGCGCCAGTCGCAAGGCCATGTCGTGCCGGACTCGTTTACGCACGGCACCTCGGAACAGCGCGTGCGCTGGTTCAGCAAGGGCATCGAGAGTGGCCAGATTGCACAATGCAATACGTTTGAGGCGCGCCAGCTGTAAATGGAACCACGTATGCCGTCCTGCGGGCCGGCATGCGCATCGATCAAGGCACGCCGACGTCGTAGCGCTTGCCCAGCCTTTTCAGTTCGCCCGTCTCGATCAGGCTATTCAGCTCCTGGTCGAACTGCAGGCGCAGCTTGTCGAAGGCGGGCGAGCGGGGAAAGGCGAAATAGCCGTTTTGTATGTCGATGACTTTGGGCAAGGGTTTTACCTGGCGCCCATAGCCGAGGCGGGCAATCACCGGGTCGGTATTGCGGCGGTTGCTGACGAACACATCGACGTGGTTGTGCGCCAGCATCTTCAAGCCATTTTCCACATTGTTGGCCACGCTGACCTGCAAGCCGGGCCGCATACGTTCCCATTCCGCGCCATACGCCCAGCCATTGAGCAGCACCACCCTGCGGTTCTTCAGCACCGCGTAGTCGCCATCCCAGCCGAAGCTGGCGTCCTGGCGCGTATAAAAGACCATCTGGTCCTGATAAAATGGCTTGTCGGAAAACGCCATGCTGGCGATGCGCTCGGGCGTCTTGTAGGGGCCGATCAAGATATCGGCCTGGCCCTGCACCAGCATGGCTTGCGCGCGCGCCCACGGCACCATGCGAAAACGCACGGTATGGCCCGTGCGCGCCGCCATCAAGCGCAGCAGTTCCGCGCCCAGGCCGCCATACTCACCACTGTTCTGGTACTCGAACACACGCTCGAACTGCGCGCCCACGGCCAGCAACTCGCGCGCCTGCACCGGCACGGCAAACGCTGGCCACAGCAGCGCCAGGGCCAGCAGGCGCCGCCCTGCTCTGCTCATCAGCCGACGATGCGCAGAGAGTAATCGGTGGCCCGCACATCCTTGGTCAGGCTACCGATCGAGATGCGGTCCACGCCTGTTTCGGCAATGGCGCGCACGCTGTCGACATTGATGCCGCCCGACGCTTCCAGCAAGGCGCGGCCATGGGTCAATGCCACGGCTGCGCGCAGCATGTCGTTGCTGAAGTTATCGAGCAGTACCGAGACGGCGCCCGCGTCCAGCGCTTCCTGCAATTGCGCCAGGGTTTCCACCTCGATTTGCACAGGCACGCCCGCGTCGAGGTTGCGCGCATTTTCCAGGGCCTGGCTGACGCCGCCAGCGGCCGCGATATGGTTTTCCTTGATCAGGATGCCGTCGTACAGGGCCAGGCGCTGGTTCTTGCCGCCGCCGACGCGCACCGCATACTTTTGCGCCAGGCGCAGGCCAGGCAAGGTCTTGCGCGTGTCCAGGATGGCTGCCTTGGTGCCGGCGATCACATCGACATACTGGCGCGTGGCCGTGGCGACCGCCGACAGCAGTTGCAGGAAATTGAGGGCGCTGCGCTCGGCAGTGAGCAAGGCGCGCGCTGGCGCCTGAATCGTGCACACGACGCTGTCGGCCGTCATCCTGTCGCCTTCGGCGTAATGCCAGGCAATATCGATGCTGCGGTCCAGGCTTTTCATGATGCCTTCGAACCACGGTGCGCCGCACAGCACGGCTGCTTCGCGCACGATGACGCGGGCCGTGACGATGTAGTCGGGCGGCACCAGTTCGCCCGTCAGGTCGCACTGGCCCACGTCTTCCAGCAAGGCGGCCAGCAGATTACCCTCGAAGGCGCGCGCCAGGGCTGCATCAAAAGGGGCGAAAGAATTAACGAGGGTACTCATGCTGGACCGATTCCTTGGAACAATGTGGTTTCTTTTGCCAGGTCCGCGCCCGGCTTGAGGCCCGCCTTCTTGGCGGCGGCGAAGTCGAGCATGCGCTTGATCGAGCGCACGGCCAGCTGGCCGACGGCAGGATCGACGTGGATTTCGTTATGCATGTTTTCCAGCGTTTGCGCCAGGTTCAGCAAGCCGTTCATGGCCATCCACGGACAGTGCGCGCAGCTCTTGCAGGTGGCGCTGTTGCCGGCCGTGGGCGCTTCAATGAAACGCTTGCCCGGCGCGGCCGCGCGCATCTTGTGCAGGATGCCGTTATCGGTGGCGACGATGAAGGTGTCCGTGTCCATGGTTTGCGCTGCCGCAATCATTTGCGACGTCGAGCCCACCATATCGGCCAGCGCCACCACGTTCGCGGGCGACTCCGGATGCACGAGTACCTTGGCTTGCGGATACTCTTCCTTGAGCAAATCGAGTTCGATGCCCTTGAATTCGTCGTGCACCAGGCAGCTACCCTGCCACAGCAGCATGTCGGCGCCCGTTTGCTTCTGGATGTACGAGCCCAGGTGCTTGTCGGGTGCCCAGAGGATTTTCTTGCCCTGCGCATGCAGGTGGGCAACGATGTCGAGACCAATGGAAGACGTGACCATCCAGTCGGCACGCGCCTTGACGGCGGCGCTGGTGTTGGCGTAGACCACCACCGTGCGGTCCGGATGGGCATCACAGAAGGCCGTGAATTCGTCCACCGGGCAACCGAGGTCGAGCGAACAGGTCGCGTCGAGGTCGGGCATCAGCACGGTTTTCTCGGGACTGAGGATCTTCGCCGTTTCGCCCATGAAGCGCACCCCGGCCACGACCAGGGTCTTGGCCGGATGGTCGCGCCCGAAGCGGGCCATTTCCAGGGAATCGGAGACGCAGCCACCCGTGGCTTCGGCCAGGTCTTGCAGGTCGGCATCAACGTAATAGTGGGCAACGAGCACGGCTTCGCGCTCGATAAGCAGGCGCTTGATGCGCGTGATCAGTTCGGCTTTTTCAGCCGGAGATGGCGTCGCTGGCGTGCGTGCCCAGGCGTGGGCAGTGCAGCTGGCTCCGTCTTGTGGATGTTCATACTCGACGGATTTGATGGCTAAAGTTTGCATGGCTGTGTCAAACAAAAACGGGATAGACCGGCACGAACGCAATGAAGCTGGTGCGCCGGAACGAAAGGACCGCGGCGCGTCGGTATGGTGCTGGGTGGCTGGCGGTTGGCAACGCTGGCTTGCAGTGTCGGATTACGCTACGCCTCGGCGGCCCCGCTAATCCGACCTGCGCGACCTACGCGACCAATCCGGGCAACTCACCCTGACGTAGGTCGGATTAGCGCATAGCGCGTAATCCGACGCAACGTTAGCACACAAATTAATCGATACCCTGGCTCTTCAGGTAGTCTTCATAGTTGCCACGGTAATCGACCACTTCATCTTCCTTGATCTCGATGATGCGGTTGGCCAGCGAGGACACGAATTCGCGGTCATGCGAGACGAAGATCAGGGTGCCCGCGTATTTTTCCAGCGCGATGTTCAGCGATTCGATCGATTCCATGTCCATGTGGTTGGTCGGTTCATCGAGCATCAGCACGTTGTGGCGGCCCAGCATCAGCTTGCCGTACATCATGCGGCCCTTTTCACCACCGGACAGTACCTTGACAGCCTTCTTGACGTCGTCGCCGCCGAACAGCAAGCGACCCAGGATGGAACGCACGGCCTGGTCATCGTCGCCCTCTTTCGTCCACTGGCCGATCCAGTCGGTCAGGTTCGTGTCCTTGGCAAAATCTTCCGTCGGGTCTTGCGGCATGTAGCCGACGTTGGCGTTTTCCGCCCACTTCACGCGGCCCTGATCCGGCTGCAGGCCGGCGATGTCGCCCGCGATGCAACGCAGCATGGTGGTTTTGCCGGCGCCGTTGGCGCCGATGATGGCGATGCGCTCGCCCGCTTCGACCATGATGCTGAAATTCTTGAACAGCTGGCGGTCGAAACCTTTCGAGATATTCTCGACTTCCACGGCCAGGCGGTGCAATTTCTTTTCGCCGTCGAAACGCACGAACGGATAGGCGCGCGACGATGGTTTGATGTCGTCGACCTTGATCTTTTCGATCTGCTTGGCGCGCGATGTGGCCTGGCGGGCCTTGGATTTGTTGGCGGCGAAGCGGCGCACGAATTCCTGCAGCTCGGCAACCTTGTCTTTCGCTTTCGCGTTGTTGGCCAGCTGCTGGTTGCGCGCCTGGGTCGAGGCGAACATGTATTCGTCGTAGTTGCCCGGGTAAATCTTCAGGGTGCCGTAATCCATGTCGGCCACGTGGGTGCAGACCTGGTTCAGGAAGTGGCGATCATGGGAAATGATGATCATGGTGGAATTGCGCTCGTTGAGCACGTCTTCCAGCCAGCGAATCGTGTTGATGTCCAGGTTATTCGTCGGCTCGTCGAGCAGCAGGATGTCCGGGTTCGAGAACAGCGCCTGCGCCAGCAGCACGCGCAGCTTCCAGCCTGGCGAGACATTGCTCATCGGGCCTTGATGCAGCTCAATGGCAACACCGGCGCCCAGCAGCAGTTCGCCCGCGCGCGATTCGGCCGTGTAGCCGTCGTATTCGGACACTTTGCCTTCCAGATCGGCCGCCTGCATGTAGTCGTCGTCGGTCGCTTCCGGGTTCGCGTAGATCGCGTCGCGTTGCTGGATGGCGGCCCACATTTCCGTATGGCCCATCATGACCACGTCGAGCACGCGCATGTCTTCAAACGCGAATTGGTCCTGGCGCAGCTTGCCCAGGCGCTCGTTGGTATCGAGCATGACGTTGCCGCCCGACGGTTCCAGGTCGCCGCCCAGGATCTTCATGAACGTCGACTTGCCGCAGCCGTTCGCGCCGATCAAGCCATAGCGGTTGCCGTCGCCGAACTTGACGGAGATATTCTCAAACAATGGCTTGGCGCCAAACTGCATCGTAATGTTTGCTGTAGATAGCATGTGATATTGGGTCTTTATTCAGTTAAAACAGCTAGTTAAGTACTTTTCTCCCATTATACAGCACCCACCCTATTCCCTCTATAGTGGCCCGGCAAGCGCAGCTGGAGCCAACGCGCAGAAATACAGCACAAAAATAATGACAAGAAAATATGATTGCCGTATTCCCTTTTAGCAGCTACGCTGCGTGGCAATCGTTTTCCACCCTCCACCTCACAGGCTTCACTTGAAAAAAATCACCATCGCGGCCGCTGTGGCCGCCATTGCCATCGCCGCCACCGCCTATGCGTCGCCGTATTACGCCTTGCGCCAGATCAAGGCCGCCTTGGCCGAGCGCGACGCCGACGCGCTGGCCGGGCATGTGGACTTCCCCGCCCTGCGCGCCAGCGTCAAGGCGCAGCTGGAAGCGAGCATGGCCCGCAGCATCGAGGCGACTGCCGGCAGCGGCAACCCGCTGGCCGCCCTGGGCCAGTCGATCGCCAGCGCCATGCTGGGAAAAATGGTCGACACCATGGTCTCGCCCGCCGGCGTGGTGGCACTGGTCAACAAGAGCGCCGTCAGCCCGCAGGCGGGAGCAGAAGGTAATGCGGATGCGCCTGCCGATGGTGCAGCGAAAAAAGCCCGGTATTCCGCAGGCTATGCCGACGTGAACACCTTCGTTGTGCGGGCGCAGGACGGCAATCGCCAGGACGGCGCGCTGGTCCTGCAACGCCACGGCGTGTGGAGCTGGAAGCTGAGTTCGATCGAGATTGCCTCGGCGATGGCTGGCCGCTAGCAACGCGGCAGCGGCAGCCTGCTGGGGCTGCCTTGCCCACCGCCCGCAATCAAAAGGTCATCGGCAACCTGACCGATATGGAAACATCCGGCGTATCGCGCGTCAGACCGGCGCCCACCGACACGTTCAAGCTCCTGTCCTTACCAAGACGATACGAAAAACCCATCAGCAAGGTACCGAGCTGCGTGCGCACGGAACCGGGCACGGTCACGCCATTCTGACGCGTGCGTCCGACGCTGCTGTGATCGTAGCCCAGGCTGAGCGACGCCTTTTCATTCAACGCCAGGCCGATGCCGAAATTCACGCCGAAGATTTTCCCCGGCTCGATGGTGCCCAGCGGTTCGCGCGCGCCATCGAGCACCAGGCGGCTGACGTCGGTGCGCTTGAAGCTGTGCAGGTAGCTGATGCTGCCAAATAACACGGCTGGATCGGAGGGAAACAGCCAGGTCAGGCTGGGCTGCAGGGAATAGAAACCGGAACCGGTGGGCAAGTCCAGCGGCAAGCCCGTACCAGTCGCATTCTCGCCCACGCAACGCTGCGTACAGTCGGTGATGACCTGGAATGGATCGCGTCCGGTGCGCGACTTGAAGCGCAGGCCAGCCACGTAGTATGGTTTGTCGGCGCCGCCATCGTTCAGCTGGTAGCGGGCGGCCAACTCGACATCGCCCAAGGCGCGCCCGCTGGTGTCGAATACCCGCTCCGAGGCCGTGCCAGTAAACAGTTCGCGGCTGACGGTGGCATCCGAGCGATACACATAAGGCACCCTGGCTTCGACTTCCAGACGATTGGTCAAACCCGTACGCACGGCCAGCGCACCGGTCAGGGTATTGCGCTTGACTTCGCGCACATCGATCAGGCCGATCAGCAAGGCGGGAATAATGGTGTAGCCGACCAGCGCCACCCGGTTGCTCGACGAGTAACCGAATTGCATCGACGGTTCCAGCACGTATTTCCCCTTGGGAGTGAGCACGCCAGGCTGCTCGAACAGGGGTGCCACTTCAGGCGGCCGGACGGGACGACTGGGAGCTTGCCCCACCGGCTGGGAAGTCGATGGCGCCGGTGTCTCCGGAGCGGGCGCGCCGTCCTGCAGCTCCGCCAGCGACAGATAAGCACTGCGCAAACCCGTGCCCCGTTGCCTGGCCAAGCGGTTATTGTCGACAGGTTCATTGCCCTGCAGCACATCGATGCGGCGCTGCTGCTCATGCATCGATGCGCGTAGCGCCTCCAGCAGGTGCCGCTGCTCGGCCAGTTGCGCCTTCAAGCTTTCCAGCTGCGCCGCCAGATCGTCCTGCCTGGCGCCGGGCGCTTGCTGGGCCTGAACGGCAGTACACAGCAGCAAAGCCGATACACCCGCCGTACCGAATCGCAATAAGTAAAGATGCCGCATAGTCTCTCCCGATGACAAGCCCTGCCTGTCAGTAGCAGGCCCGGGCATCCCAACAGCAATGGCCCGGCGCTACTGCACCATGCCGCCCAGGAAATCCGGGCGGCTTGCTAACAACTCTATTTGGCACCTGCAACCGTGCCTAGCGCATTTTGCAAGGTGTCCTGGAAGTTCGCCAACTTCAGCAATGCAAGACTATTCACGCTGCTACTAATGATTGTCTGGGTACGCAAGACCTGGTCATTCAAGCTGTTCTGGATCACGGTGGCGGCCATCGTTTGCGCCATCGGGCCTGGCGAAAATACATTGCCAGCGCCATTTTGCAAGACATTCATCGACGCGATAGCCGTACGCGCGAGGCTCGCTTCCTCGACGCTCAGGTGCGTCACGTCGGCAATCGTGAACGCAACGCTCGAGACCACATTGCCATTGATGCTGACCAGGCGCTCTATTCCCAAAGACAGGCTCAAGCCGCCTGGCATGTCGAAGCCGCCCCTTGCCTGCTCCAGCGTTTCCTCGCTGACCGCCGTCCATCCCACTTCCGGCAGGACGGCACCCGCATTTTGCGTGGCAACGAGCAGACACGCCAGGCTGGCGGCGGCCAACCGCGCTCTCTTGTACATATATCCTCCAGCGTGGCGTTTGCCCGCCATTAGAAATTTCCACCGTCATTCTTCGGCATGGTGAGCTGATCGAGGCCGCTGCGGCTGATCGCCAGTCCCAGTGGCGCTTGCGGCGCCGCGCGCCAATCATCGGCATCATTGAAGCGGGCCGCCTGCATTGCCATGTCAGCCACAGGGCCCGGTGCGGACGGCGTCGCACGTCCATGGATAACAAACAGCAAGCGACCCTGCCAGATCGCCTCGAAACCGGCGCGCGGCATGGCCCGCGTGCCGCCGGCAGGATCGCCGATCAACACGCGACTATGGCTCAGCCCCTTGACCACGACAAAATGCCGATAGCCTTTTTCGGCCACCAGCACGATGGCGGGAAAACCCGCCTCAGCCAACTTATCCAACGGCAACTGAAACCCGTCGGCCAGAAAGCCACGGGCGGCAAGAAAATGCTTGATATCGAGCAAGGAGAATCCCTCCTTGCGTATCTTTTGCTGATCACCTTGCTGGTACATTTGCTCAAAAACAAACGCTTCCGTCACAGGGTCGGCGTAATGATGGGTCAGCAAGGTGGCCACCGCGGCGGAGCCACAACTGAAGTCGTATTGCTGATGCAAAGTGCGCTGGAAACGCGCCTCGCGCATGCTGACCAGCGGCACATCAAAGCGCGCGCTGCCGAAGGCTCCGATATCGGCTGCGCCAGCGCCTGGCGATGCCAGGCCGCCAAGCAAAGGCAGGCACAGCATGAGCGGCGTGAATGCGCTAGGCGTGGCCATGCTTAGCGCAACTGCAAATTGATGATGGTGGCGTTCTGGATCAGCACATTGGCGCCCGAATTCTGAATGACGATAGGGATGCCGGAAGCGTTGGCAAACGCGGCACCATCGATCGTGTTGGCCCCCGTACTGACGTAGCTGGCCGAGTTGCCAGTGACAAAGCCACTCAGGCGCGCTTCATTGGTAATCGTGTCGGTGCCGCCACGCGCCTGATCCAGCGCGGATTCTCCAGCGGCCCGGCCAAGCCCCCCGGCGAAGGTCCCATTCGCCGTCAGCGGTATCGGCACGGTCAGCGACCTGGGCGGAGCAGCAACAATCGGCAGACTCAACTCTGGCCCGGCAAGCAAGGGCAGCGCCATTGCTTCCTGTGCAGCCATGGCACCTGTGGCAACACAGGCCAGACTGGCACAGCATATCGAATGAAAAAAAAGGCGCATGCTCATCCCCTTATTCATGTCCTGTGATGCTCCGCCGCAGCATTGCCACGGCGGAGCCTGACACCTAGCAAGCGCTAGCCTACTGTCCCACTGCCAGATTGGCCTGCACCGTGACACTTTGCTGTATCAGCGAAGAAATGCCGCTGTTCTGGCTGATAACCAGCAAGCCTGCCGCCGACTGCGCGGTACCGCTCATGGTGTTGGACATGTCGAACGTGCCGGCATTGACGGCCAGCGCACCGCCGGCACCGCCAGCGCCGCCAGCGCCGGCACCGCCAGTTGCCGCGCCGCCCGTGTTGGTGCCACCGCTACCGGCGGCGCCGCCGGTATTGCTGCCGCCGCCGGCACCGCCAGCGCCGCCAGCACCGGCAATGGCACTGCCGTTCGAAGGCGAGCCGTTTGTCGCGCTACCATTGCTCGAACTGCCGCCAGCCGCACCGGCGCCCCCGGTGTTTTGTGCCATCCCGCTGCTGCCGCCACTGCCGCCAGTCGCACCAGCGGCGCCGCTGCCGCCGGTGCTGGTGCCACCCGCACCGGCGCCACCAGCACCACCGCTACCGCCAGTTGCAGCAGCCCCGGCGCCAGCCGTACTCGTCAATGCAGCGCCAGCACCACCGGCACCGGAGCCACTCGCCCCGCCTGCGGCACCTGCACCCGCCGTATTGGTGCCACCGGCGCCACCGGCGCCGCCCGTCGCGGTACCACCGGTCGAGGTGGACGAGCCGCCCCCCCCATTCCTGGCCATGCTGCCGGCACTACCTCTGCCGCCCGCCCCGCCAGCGGCGCTGCGGCTGTTGCCACCGTCGCCACCAGCACCGCCGATGGATTGGCCGGCATCACCGCCATTGCCGCCTGCCGTGCGGCCAGTATCGCCGCCAGCGCCGCCCGTGGCACTGCCTGCCAAGCCACCCCTGCCGCCGTTGCCGCCAGACACATCGCCACCGGCCGCGCCACGGCCACCTGCGCCGCCTGCTCCGCCAGCACCGCCATCGCCGCTATTGGCATTCTTGGCCAGGCCGCCCGCACCACCTGCCCCGGCCGTGCTGTCCCCCACCATCGCTGCGCCATTGGTGGCGCTGCCATTCCTGGCGCTTCCCCCGCTCGCACCCGATGCGCCAGCGCCGCCGGTGGCAGCACCACCCGCGCCGCCCCTGCCGTTGGCATCGCCACTCTGTGCTCTGCCGCCGACGCCCCCCATGCCTGTGCCACCACTGGTACTACCATTATTGGTGGCGACATTGCCGATGTTACTGACCGTGTTGCCCGACACCGCACCACTCAGGGTGCTCGCCGCAGTTGCCGTCGAGGTATTGAAGGCATTTGCCGCGCTACTGGTGCTGGTGCCGCCATTGTTTGCCGCGGATGCGCCCAGCGCACTGGCATTCGCGTTGCCGCTGCTATTGTTTTGTCCTGTGCTCTTGTCGTTATTCTGGTCCGAGTTATTGTCTTGCGTAGCGGTGGAGTTCGCGTTCGCCCCGGGCCCGGAGCCGGACAGTGTCGTGGTGTTGCTCGCCGTCTGGGTATTGTTACCCGTGACGTCATCGACCCTGGTCGAGCCATTGTTCTGGGCATGGGCGCTGAAGCCGAAGGCCAGCGCTACCGCTGCCGCGATGAGAGTTTTTTTCATTGCAGTTTCCTCTTTAAAAGTTGATCAGGATGCTGGCACCAGACTGACTCGTCGGGTACACAGCTTCACAGCAAATTTGGTGCCAGCGATAAAGAACTCGGCCAAGCCATTGAATTACAAAGCCTTATTCAATGACCTTGGGTTTGCGTGGCATTCCCTTCGGAAACTTGGCAAACAAAACACGGGAAACTGTCACAACAATGCGCCACCCGTTTTTCAGCCACGGCTTGCAAAAGTAGCGATATCGACGCAGAATCAAGCACTTGCAAGACGCCATGCCCGTCCTGCGACTGTCTCAATTCTGTTACAGCGTTACAGCTGCGACTATCCGCATGCAGGGCAAAGGACTTCCCCCGGGACACCAGGTTCAACATTCAATATTGAGCTTTTTGATCATCCGGTACAGCGTCATGCGCGACACGCCCAGGTTGCGTGCGGCCTTGCTGACATTGCTGCCGGCACTGGTCAGGCAGGCCTGCACGGCGTCACGGTCCGCGCGCCAGCGAATACTGCCGAGTTCAACATCGGCGCCTGGCGCGTCCGCAATGGACAAGCCCAGGTCCTGCGGCAGTATCGCCCTGCCTTCCGCCATCACCATGGCACGCCGCACCCGGTTGATCAATTCGCGCACATTGCCAGGCCAGCTATGGTTGCAGATCGCCTCGACGGCGGCGTTGCTGAAGCCGCGCACCAGCGGCGCCCGCTCCGATACATAGGTAGCAAAAAAATGGTTTGCCAGCAACATCAAGTCTTCCTTCCTGTCGCGCAAAGGAGGGACATCGAGCGCCAGCACGTTGAGACGGTAATACAAATCCTCGCGAAATCTCCCCTGCTGCACTGCCTCCAGCAAATTGACATGCGAGGCAGCAACGACGCGCGCGTCAACGGCAGTGCTGTGCGTAGCGCCGACACGGTAAATTGTTTTTTCCTGCAGAAAGCGCAGCAAATTGGTTTGCAAGGAGAGCGGCAAGTCGCCTATCTCGTCGAGAAGTACCGTGCCTCCGGCCGCCGATTCGATCAAGCCCCGCTTGTCGCTGGTGGCCCCCGTGAAAGCGCCCCGTTGATGGCCGAACAGCTCGGATTGCGCCAGACCAGCTGGAATCGCGCCACAATTGATGGGCACGAAGGGACCTGCCGCGCGTGCGGAATGGGCGTGTATGGCTCGCGCCGTCAGTTCCTTGCCACTGCCCGATTCGCCCCAGATCAGCACCGGCGCGTTGGCACCGGCGACCTTGAGGATCTGGCGCCGCAAGCGGCAAATGGCGACGCCACTGCCCATTAGCGACATATCAGGCTGCTCCAGCGCACACAGTGGCGCGTCCGGCATCTCGCGCAAAGTGGCGTAGCCATAAGCATGGCCCAGGGTATGCCGCAGGCGCAGCATGTCGACAGGCAAGGTGTGATAATCATAGCAATGGTCGCGTACCAGGCGCCGGCATGCAGCAGTCTGCAAAGCGCGTGATGGAAAGATGCCCACCCATTGCATATCCCAATGCTGATGCAAGAAACTGTCGATTTCGCCCAGCCCGTCGAGCGGGGAAATCAGTACGCCAACCGGAAACGTCTGCGTGCGCAGCGCACGTGCCGCAGCCGCCAAGCCTGTCACGGTGCAGACTTGCCAGCCATCCCAGGCCACACCAAACTGCTGCATGCCTGCCTCATGCCGCAAACCATTGCCACTCAAATCGATACACAATAACTGTCGTTTCAACATCCAGCCTCCCAATGGACTGTAATCAAAAGATCATATTGCGCCGCTGCGTCCCGCAAGAAGAAGCGCGCTGCGGGGCAGTGAATGAAGCCTTAACAATCAATGACTTAAATAAGGACTGGCAAAGAAACACCGGCGATGGAACAGCTCTCTGGCAGGGTAGCGAGATTTGTGTATATGTGTGACAATCTTCTTGATGTATATCACTGTGGTACAAAAAAATACTTTTCTTTTATAGCGAGTTTGTATTTTCTGCCACACTACGTTTTCCATCGCCATGAAAGGTGCGGGCCAGCCGTTCGACATCTTTTTCTTCACGGAAGACGCAACGCCAGAGATCCCATGCTGACAAAACATGTTTTTACGCTGGCCATCACCGCCTGCCTCGCCAACACGGCCCTGGCGACTGGCCCGATTCATGCAGAACAAGCCGAGCGCAGCCACTCCGTCGCCTCGCGCATGCAGGCGGAAATGTCGAAGGCCACCGATCCCGACACCCCCGCGCTGCTGCCCGTGCCCAGCGACATTTCGCTGGCCGAGCTGGAGCGCCGCTGGGCGCTGGGACAGGCGCAAGCGGCCGAAAAGCACTTTAGCAGCGCGCTCGACCCGGCCGCGCTGACGGCCCTGGCGCAGCAGATGGAGTGCGACGATATCGTCGGCGTGCAAGCGTATGGCTTCCCGCTGGATCGGGCGCATCCTACCGTCCTGAACGGCGCGCACCTGCTGGCGCGCTGCCCGGACAGGGCCTATCTGACGATCACGGCGATGTCGATGGCGGGCAAGACGGGCAAGCGCGTCACGATTTCGCCGCAGTCATTCAACCAGACCGTGGATGGCAGGCCGGCGCGGCGGCTGTATTACAAGGCGCCCAACGGCCGCCAGAAGGAAACGCTGACCATCGTCGACGGCGACTATGTGTATGCGCTTGAATACTGGTCGCTCGATGACAGCCAGCAGAGCGGCATGGTCGGCATGCGCCGCATGGAAACATTGACGTTACCATAACAACAGGGGAAGTTATCTGGCAGGGACGAGCCCGGAGCAAAGCCTTGTCGGCTGTAAACGGCAGTGGCCGGCGGCAAACATGCCGCCGGCCACGTTCAGACACCGCTGCTTACATGCCCAGGGACTTGAGCAAGTCGGCGTTGTCGTCGTCTTCCGGCTCCGCTGCCGGCGCGGGAGCAGCATCGCGTTCGCGGTTCGCGTATTCCGTATCCATCAGCGAGTCGGCATCGACTTCGCGCGAATCGAAATCGTGCAACTTGATGAACTCGGTACGGTCGATCGCCAGTTCCAGATAGAAAATATTGTTCTTTTCCGTGTAGAAGGTGACGCGGCGCATTTCCGGGCGGTCCAGCGGCGTGTCGACGCTGAGCATCACCTGCTTGTTCAGCACCAGCATCTTCGGCTGGCTCTGGGTGATATTCGTTTGCAGTTCGCGCCGCACCTTGCCCGTGAAGTCGCCCACGATCTGGTTCATCAGCTCGCCCATGATGTTCGACACTTCGTCCGACGTGTAGAAATTGGCCAGTTCCGACTTCGGCATGCCCATGTGCAACATGTAGCGCTCGTAGATTTCCATCGCCGTATCGGCAGCGAAATTGAGCACCACCAGGCCCGTGAAGCCACCATCAAACATCACGAAGCAACCAATGTCCGGCTTCAGGCCGGTCTTCGTGATGCGCTGCACCATGCCTGAATAATTGACTCTACTTTGCGTTGCAACGTTGAGCACCCGAACCACCGAGTTGCACAAACTCATCAACAAATCTTCTGTACCGTACACAACATCCTTTTCTGCATCCATGAGCAACCTCTCCTACTATTTTAAAGATGACAGCACTGTTTCCCTGCCCGTCGCGAGCCGAAACACGATAGTTTCGCTCAGCAAGCGGACGACTTCACCTTTGCATGCCTGACCTTGCCTGGCCGTGCAAGCCGCGTTGCCGCTGACACGAACCGCCCTCTTACTTTTTCTGTATAGAAATAAGTACCAGATGCGCAGAATACCCAGATGTAACATTTCCGTCCAGCCATACCTGCATTTACTTGACGATCTGTGCGGAAATGCCATACGTCGCCGTCTGCGGTGCCACAGTGCCGGAGGCTAAGCACCCATGGTCAAGGCCAGGGGCCGCCGCGCGGCAGGCCGTGGTGCGCCGGCCGTCGTGGCCGGCGGCGCATCCTTCAGGCGAAACACTTGCACGGTGTGCGACAGCTGCGCCGCCTGCTCCTGCATGGCATTGGCCGCGGCCGCCGCTTCCTCGACCAGGGCCGCATTTTGCTGCGTCACCTGATCCATCTGGCTGATGGCTTCATTCACCTGCTCGATGCCGAGGCGCTGTTCTTCGCTAGCATCCGTGATGTCGCCGATGATGGCGCTCAGGCGCTGCACACTGTCGACCACCTCCTGCATGGTGGCGCCGGCCTGGTCGACCAGCTTGCTGCCCGCGCCCACCTTGTCGACGGAATCATCGATCAAGCCCTTGATTTCCCTGGCTGCGCTGGCCGAACGCTGGGCCAGGTTGCGCACTTCCGTGGCCACCACGGCAAAACCGCGTCCCTGTTCGCCCGCGCGGGCAGCTTCCACGGCGGCATTCAGGGCCAGGATATTGGTCTGGAAGGCGATGCCGTCGATCACGCCGATGATGTCGGCAATCTTGCGCGAGGAATCATTGATCGAACCCATGGTCTGCACCACTTCGGACACCACCGCTCCGCCCTTGACGGCCACGGCGGACGCCGCCGATGCCAGCGAGCGCGCCGCCAGCGCATTGTCCGCGTTCTGCTGGACGGCCGCCGTCAGCTCTTCCATCGACGACGCCGTCTCTTCCAGCGAACTGGCCTGCTGTTCCGTGCGCGACGACAAGTCCATATTGCCCGCCGCAATCTGGTTCGACGCCGTGGCGATCGTCTCCGTACCGCCGCGCACCTCGCCCACGATGCGCACCAGCGCGGCATTCATGTCGCGCAGGGCGGTCATCAATTCCCCCGTTTCATCCTGCGAACGCACGACGATGTCGCTGCTCAGGTCGCCCTTCGCCACGCGCTGGGCCAGCGCCACGGCTTCTGCCAGCGGCACGGTGATATTCCGCGTCAGCAAGATGGCCAGGACCGCCGCCAGCACGACGGCGGCAGCGCCCCCGCCCAGCAGCACCGCGTTGGTGCGCCATTTCAGCGCAGCCGCCTCGTCGGCACGCTGCGTCAGCAGCATACTTTCCGCCTTGCCTATGTCCGCCAGCAAGATGCGCATCGCATCCATGGCCGCCTTGCCCTTGCCAGTCTGCTCGGCCGCGACGACCGCATCGAGGCTGCCATCGGCCGCCGCCGCGCGGCGCAGGGCGATGACGGGGTCGATGGCGCTCGCTTGCCATTGCCGCTGGGTATGTTCCAGCGCCGCCAGGCGCTCCTGCTGCGCCGGATTATCCGCCGTCAGGGCGCGGATCTTCTGCAAGTGTTCACCAAAACTGCGCTGGCCCAAGGCCATCGGCTCGAGCGAGCCATCCTTGCCCGTCAGGGCAAAGCCGCGCTGGCCCGTCTCGATATTGATCAGGCTTTCCAGCAGGCCACTTGCTTCTCCCAGCACCTCGTAGGTATGCACGTTCAAACCATTGGCGACGCCGAGCCGCGACAAATTCGTCTGTGCGGAGGCGACCAGGATTGCCAGCACGGCGACGACGGCGCCGAAAGCCATGTACAGGCGGGTGCCGATCTTTAAGTTGGACAATGCCATAGTGATTCTCCATTCAGGTGGCGCGAGATGAAAATGCTGTCCAGGACAAACATCGGGACATCATCATAGCGATAAAAATGGAAACATTTGTTGCTTTTAGTCTACAATTTATATCTTTTCGTCTATTTGTTGCCCTATGGATCGTCTGTCTGCCCTGTTGATGCGCCTGGACTTTTCTGCCGACACCTTCTTCGAGGGAGCGTTTTGCGGCCGCAGCCACTTCCCGGCCCAGCCCGGAATTGGCCACTTGCACCTCGTGCGGCAGGGACCGGCAGCCTTCACGCATGACGACGGCACGCGGCTGCAAGTCGAGCAGCCCGCGCTGATTTTCTACCCGCGCCCGCTGGCGCATGGACTGGACACGAGCGCTGGCACGGCGCGGCTGTTGTGCGCCACCGTCCGCCTGGCCGGCGACGACGCCGTGATCGACAGCCTGCCGTCCTGCCTGCACGTCCCGCTGGCGCAGGCGCCGGCCATGGATGGCGTGCTCGGGCTGCTGTTCGACGAAGCGCAGTATGGCGGCATGGGGCAGAAACTGGTGCTCAACCGCCTGTGTGACGTGCTAATCGTCCAGCTGCTGCGCCATGCGCTGGCCGGCAAGCTGATTTCGGCGGCGCGCCTGTTCGGCCTGTCCGAGCCCGCGCTCGCCAAGGCCCTGGCGGCCATGCACGACCATCCCGGGCGCCCCTGGGCGGTGGCGTCGCTGGCGACCCTGTGCGGCATGTCGCGCAGCCGCTTCGCGCGCCAGTTCCACGCGGTCATCGGTTGCCCGCCGGCCGAATACCTGACGGGCCAACGCATGCTGCGCGCCCAGGCGCTGCTCCGGCAAGGCCGGCTGGTGCAGGATGTCGCGCTGGAAGTGGGCTATGGCAGCCAGCCGGCCTTCACCCGTGCCTTCCGCGCCTGCACCAGACTGTCACCGCGCGACTGGCTGGCACAGGCAGGCCCGGCCGGCCCCGTTGGTGGGCGGCTGGCACAAGGCGACAGCTAAGTAACCCCCAATAAATTATTGTGATTTCTGACTTCCATAACCGGCGCTCTGCGCCGTTGCTCACTGCTAGCAGTGCTCGCACTGCGTCGCAGCGAGCGCCTTGCATAGCATCCGGTTCTGTTCGGCATAAATTCACACTGATTTCCCGAGGATTACTTAGAAGTCGAGCGCACGCAAGACCACGCCGCTGACCAGCAGATCGCGGCTCAGGTAAGCGAAGGCGCGCTGGCCGATGCGCAGCCGGTGGGCGTCGAAGATGGCCAGCAAGTCGCCGCCCTGACTCTGGTCCAGGCTGCGCAATGCCGTCACGGTAACGCGGCAAGACTTTTCCACCCCGAAAACGGTCAGGTGGAAACGGATGGCGTCGCCTGCCGGCTCGAGCGCAATGCTGTCGCGCAGGATGTCATAGGGCATGGCCGCCCCGCCCTCTCATGCGCCCAGCGTGGCGACAGCAGCGGCATGCCGGGGCAAGTCGATGATGAAGACGCAGCCATGGCCAGGCACGCTTTCCACGCTCAAGGTGCCCGCATTCGCTTCCACGCTGCGCCGGGCAATCGACAGGCCCGAGCCCTGGCCCGTCTTGTTGGCACCCCCTTGCGTAAAGGGCAAAAACAAGTCATCTGCAGCCTGCGGCGACAGGCCGGCGCCGTTGTCTTCCACTTCGATCATGATCCGCTCGCCGTTCGCATACGCGCGCAGCACCACCGTGCCATTCGGCGCGCCAAACTTGAAGGCATTCTGCAGCAGGTTCCCCACGGCACAGAGCAGCAAATCCTGGTCCGCATCGAGCTGCAGCAAGGGAGCGACCTCTTCCACGATCAAGGTGCAATGCAGCAAGTCCGCTTCCAGTTTGGCCGAATAACTGAGTTCACTGATGAAGCTGTTCAGGAAGAAAACCGAACGCTGCAAGGTCAGGCCCGCCTCCACCCGCACTTCCGCCAGTGAGCGGTCGATCAGGGTCCGCAAACCCACGAGGCTGCGGTCGAGCACGGCGCCAGTCGCACCTGCCACGCCCATGCCGCCTTGTTTGAGCGCGGCGACGGCCAGGCCGGCCGTGCCCAGGTGATTGCGCAATTCGTGGGCAAAGTAGCCGATGCGCTGGCTCAATGCCAGTGCCTGCTCATTTGCAATGAGCACGTCACGCCGCTGGGTAAATTCGGAAACGGCTTCGGCAATGCCGTTGTCGAGGCAACGGTTCAGCGTCCTGAATTCCTCGACGGCGAATTCCTCACCCCGCTCCAGCGCCAGGTCGCTGACGGCCTGGCACAGGTCGCCATAATCGTGTACCACCTGGCTGACGGAATACCCTAGCGCCAGCAACTGCCCGCCGTGCGTGGTGGCGCTGTCGGCCAGTTCCGATGCCGCCTGCGCATTGCCATCGGCGGGACCGGAAATGGCCAGGCTCTTCGCCATCTGCCCCCCCTCCTCCGCCGTCAGGGTGCGGATCAACTGATCCAGGAAGATGGGTATGCCATGTTGCAACTGTTGATCGGTCGGCAAACGCAACGGCCTCTTGGCGACTTTATCTCGGCAACGGCGCTCCAGCTCGGCGCGATTTTCGGCTAGGAATATATGCATCATGGCGTTTCCAGCAATCTCAATGATTAAGAATAAGCAAGCCTAGCGTGGTGCGCTGTCAAGTACCGTCTGCTACCGAACATAGCTGCGTGCACGCCCGTCTGGCGCCGTGCAGCGCACGCGCCAGCCATCTCCCTGTGCTATTGTCGTCAGATACATAACCAAGCAGGTGCCACGCATGCAAAACATCGTTACCAGCGTTTCGTTCCGCTACATCGATCCGCGCCATAAGGAACCGGGCCCGAGCAGGGAATTCATCAACCAGAACATTCTGCTACCGCCGGGCGCCCATTTGCCGCGCATAGGCGAAGCCATCGAACTGATGCACTGGGACTTGAACCGCGACATGAAGTCCGGCGTGTATTCGGTCCTGTTTGTCCACACGCGCATCGCCTTGTTCGATGGCAACGACAAGCCTTCCGGCTGGCATACCACGATCACCGTAGGACCGCAGTCCGATGACATCGATGTGCGCTTCCTCACGGCCCCTTCCTGACCACTGTACGGCCCTTGTTGCGGCCAGGCCCGAACACCTAAAATAGTGCTTTATATCAAACATGACCGTGACGGCAGCCGGTGGCACTGTCACGCGCACGACAGGGAAAGACGACGATACTGATGAGCACACTTGTAGAAATGGCAACACAAGAAATGACGGCGGCCATCCACGCCTGGTTCGATGAGCGCCTGCAGCGCACGGACCTGGAGCAAGCCGTCAAGCGCACGACCTTGCAAGCAGGCATCTTTAATGACTTCATGCTCGATTACAAACCGGGCCGCACCACCGCCGACGATCTCGACCTGGGTTTCGATGACGGCGAAGAGCGCCCCAGGACGCCGGCGCGCCTGGACGATGCGCAAGTGCGCGACTTGATTGCGCCGCAACTGACGGCGCTGGTGCAAGCCCGCCTGGCGCCGCTGGTGGACACGCCGATGATCGACTACCGCTTCACCTTTCGCGGCAAGTTCCAGACGGCGCAGGGCAAGCTGCACCTGACGTTGCTGGAATACGTCAACGACGCCAAGCGCCAGGCCTTGCTGGAAAACATCCACGCGTACATCGGGCAGCAGCTCACGCAGGGCAGCGATCCGACGCAGCAGCTGGAAACGTTCTTCCTGGCACGCCACCTGCTCGACAAACAGCTGTTCCCGCAACCCGACGTGGCCTGGATCATCGCGCAATATGATCGCATCCAGGCCCTGAACAAGGCGCGCCCGGACGCGCTGGCCGAGCACCGCCACGACATTATCCGCGCCATCACGCAATGGGCGGAAAATATCTTTCTGCCGCAATACTATGACCGCGCGCAATCCGCCTACCGCGCCACGGAATATGCCTTGAAAGCGGGCGCCTTGCCCGATGCGCAGGCGCTGCAACCGATCGACCTGCTGCTGTATGGCGCCGTGATGATCTTGCGCCACGAACCGAGCTACGCCAAGTCGAAAGGCCTCAAATTCCTGGAAATCGCGCGCGAACTGGGCAGCGAACGGGCCGTGCGCATGCTGGCAGAAGGCAGCGGCAGCTTCCCCGATGCCGACATCCACCTGAAAAATGCGCTGCTGGAATGCCGCGCCAACGATGTGTTTGCCACCATCAGCATCAGCATCGTCCGGGAAGAGGAAGGTGCGTATGCGCAGGCGCTGGCATTCATCACGCATTTGCTGAACAACGGTTTTCCGAAAAGCTACCAGATCAAGCTCAAATCGAAGGTCAAGCAATATCTGCCAATCAAGGGACTGGCGAAATCCGACACGCACCGCTTCTTTGCCAACGCCCTCGCCTGGCCCGCCCTGCAACCGCAGCTGGAAGCATATGCGCGCGCCGCCATCGAGCAATTCGAATTCTATGCCGACACGGAAGGGGAAAAGAATTGCATGCCCGGCAGCTATGCCACGTTCGGCCTCGGATTGCTCGATGCACGCTACTTCACCCTGGTGCAGCACTACATGGAGAACGTCGACGAGGAACACCAGTGCGTGCAGGACCAGTTCACGGCCGCCTTCGCCGAACAACATGGCGTCACGCCCGACTCCGCTCCCGTGCTGGCGGCGTGCCTGCGCGCGTGCACGGATAACGCAAAAGTCAGGATCCAGGCGGAACTGGATGAGGTGGAGAAACTGGAACTGTTCTGCCAGCAACTGCAAGGGCTGGAAGGCTATCTGGTCGAGCACATGCTGTATCCGGTCTGGGGCAAGCTGGAAAAGCTGGCGGCCCTGGCGCGCAAGGCGCAGGGTCGGCGCAAGGAGCTGCTGCTGGCCTTGCTTGAAAGGGCCAGCAAGGCGGATGCCTAAAGTGCGCAACGTTATGACTTTCACCATCTATAATGCGCGCGCCAGAATTGCCACTAGGCATCTTTTGGCGCCTGACATCGAATCGTGGAGAAATTACATGCATCAAACCCAAGAAACATCGCGCACTGCCCTGCTGGCAGCATGCTTTGCGGCGGCCGTGGCGCTGGCCCAACCCGCCATCGCCGCCGAAACAGCCGTGGAGCTGGCGCCGCTGGCCGTCGCCGACCTGTACATCAAGACCATCATCAACCAGGATGAAGCCAGCGTCGCCAAGCTTAACGCCTATCTGCGCCCCACCCGCCTGGCGGGCCACCAGAGCGCGGAATATGCGTCGTACAGCGCCCTGAAGGAAGCGGACGCCAAGTTCCCGACGGAAACAGGCAAGCTGATCGCCGACCTGTTCCCGGCCGCCATGCGCGCGGCCGTGACGCCGGCCGCCGAACTGCTGGCCGCGAATGTCATCGCCGCCAAGAATGGCGCCGCATGCCAGGCCACCAAGGCGGACCCGGTGACGGTGGAAAACGGCATGCAGACGGCCGCCGTCAGCTTCGAATGCCAGCTCGTCAAGGTGCCAGTGGCGTGGGCCAGTGCCGCCCAGCAACTGGCAAAGAGCGGTTGCAAGGTCGAGCAATGCACGGCTGGTCTGCAAAGGATCGCCGCGACCTACACCAGCGCACCGAAGCAGACCTGGCGCGCCGTGTTTGCCGTCAGCCGCGAAAAGGATTCGGAAGCCTGGCGCAATGATTTCGCGCGCGAAACCTTCGATGAAATCTGGGAATACCTGTAATCCTTTACTCATCTATAAACTGCCGGTGGATAAACCCAAACTGACGCCAGTCGCCCAGCCAGCAGGCCTGGCCTTGCTGCGCCTGCTCGACCCCGACCATCTGGAAGGCGCGCTGGTCCAGCAAGCGCTGGCGCAAGACTTGCCTGCCCTGCACGGCAGGCAATTGCTGGCGCTGCTGCGCCGGCTGCGCGCCGCCCAATCCAACCAGCAGCACTATGCGGGCGCCAGCGTCGAACAGGCCGAACAGCTGTTTGGCGCCGCCATCGCCGCCGTCAAGGCGGAGCTGGCCACGCGCCCGCACCTGCCCAACAAGCAGGAAGCGAAGGCCTTGCGCCAGGCGGCGGCCAAAAAACGCTGAACGGGGCTGCGGTGCGCGGGCGGGCCCGGCCCTCCTTCTATAATCGGTGACGATACATTGTTTCCCGCACTCAAAGGACTCCCCATGCCCACACGCTTTTCCCGCCATGTAGCCGGCTGCGCCGTACTTGCTTTCTCCGCTCTGGCCACCATGCAGGCGGCCCATGCCCAATCCCAGCCGGCAGGCCCCGTCGATGCGCGGGCCGTGTGGCAGGAACGCTCATTGTCGGCCTGCCGCAGCGAAGAGTCGTCCACCGCACCCGACGTCTGCCTTCTGCGCACCATGCAGCGCTCCGGCGCGCGCCCGCAAGCCATCGCCGCCGCCAGGATGCTGGTCAAGGCGAACAAGGCGGGCTTCATCTCCGCCTGGCGCCCGCTGGGCAATGTAGCCCTGGCCACCGTCACCTATCCTTTCCGCGCCAACACGAATGAAGGCAGCTTGCTGATCGGCAGCGATGGCGCGGCCATCGACGTCGACGAGGACGCCTTGCGCGAGGAAGACCGCGCCACACCGGCCTGGCAAGCGTTTGCCGCCGCCCACCCGGACGCCGTGCCGTTTGCGCCCGCCGACTTTGTTGGCAGTACGTCAACGGAAAACGGCGGCCAGCACCTGCTGTTTTCCACTCCCCTGAAGAGCTGCCATGCCTGCGCCGGCGATGGCGCGCTGCTGGTCGCCTATACGGTGGACAAGACGGGCGTCGTGCTCGAACGGGAACTCTTGACGATCAAGTAATACTGCATCAAAGATAAAATAGATAAGATAGAATTGCTTGATGGCATGTCTATACAAGTACATTCCATCGATCCACTACTTATCACGAGAAAACATGCGCCGCTCTTGCCTTGCACTGCACTTCACCGCCGCCCTGCTGCTGTCCAACCCCTTCCAGTTTGCCCATGCCGAACCGACCGCTACCGCCAGCGCGGCCACGCCGCTGGTCATCGGCGAAAGCTTTGTCATCGATTCGCAGGCGCTGCAGGAAAAGCGCCACATCAATGTGTACATGGCGCGCGCCTGGGATACGCCGCCCGATGCGCCCTTGCCCGTGCTGTACATGCCGGACGGCGGCGTGGCGGAAGATTTCCTGCACGTGGCCGGCTTGCTGCAAGTGTCGGTAGCGAATGGCACGATGCGCCCCTTCATGCTGGTCGGCATGCAAAACACGCAGCGCCGGCGCGATCTGACGGGACCGACGGACAATGCCGAAGACCGCAAGATCGCCCCCGTGGTGGGCGGCGCGTCCGCTTACCGGGCGTTCATCCGCGATGAACTGATGCCGGAAGTCAAACGGCGCTACCGCACGATGGGCGAGACGGCCATCGTCGGCGAATCGCTGGCGGGCCTGTTCGTGGTGGAAACATACCTGCTGGAACCGCAGCTGTTCGACCATTACCTGGCATTCGACCCCAGCCTGTGGTGGAGCCATGGCGCCCTGCCGCGCCAGGCGGCAGCCCTGCTGGCGAAAGGCGCGCCAGGCAAGCACAGCCTGTATCTGGCATCCAGCAGCGAAGCGGGCATCGCCGTCGAAGTGCAGCGCCTGTCCGAGGTGCTGGAAAAACAGGCGCCGCCCGGCTTGCAATGGCATCTGGAAAAGATGCCGGAAGAAAGCCATGGCACGATCTATCACCCGGCCGCCTTGAAGGCGTTCCGCGCCTTGTTCAAGCCGCAGTTGCCGGTCAGCCAATAAAACATGGACAAACTGTAATCTGGTGCGGGATGTGCCCACAGCATCGGGCGGGTAAAATCGGCGGCCCATCTTCCCCCGCCTGTGTCCAGAGTCCCATGAGCTTTTTGCAATTATTGATCCTTTCCATCGTCCAGGGCTTCGCCGAACTACTGCCCGTGTCCAGCTCCGCCCACGTCATCATGGCGGAAAAATGGATGGGCCTGGATCCCACCTCGCCGGAACTGACCATGCTGCTGGTGATGCTGCACACCGGCACCATGTTCGCCGTCATCGTGTATTTCTGGGCATCCTGGCGCGCCACGTATTTCAGTTCGAGCGCCGCCTTGCGCAGCAATGTGCTGCTGCTCGTGGCCGCCACAGCGCTGACGGGCATCGTCGGCTTCGGCTTACTGAAGGGAATTACGCACATCATGAGCAAGGATGCGCCCGGCTTTGAAATCGAGCACCTGTTCGGCAACGCCAAACTGATGGCCGCCGCGCTGGCCGCCGCTGGCGTACTGATCATCGTGTCGTCGCGCCAGCAAGCACGCCAGCATGGCACCTTGTCCATCGGCAAGGCGATGGTGATCGGTGCAGTCCAAGGCCTGTGCCTGCCCTTCCGGGGCTTTTCCCGCTCGGGCGCCACCATATCCGCCGGTATCGCCATGGGCGTGCCGCAGCGCCGGGCGGAAGAATTCAGCTTTGCCCTGGCCGTGGTGCTGACGCCCGCCGTGCTGGCAAAGGAAGGCTGGCGCTTTTACCAGGCTATGGCAAATGGCAGCCTGGACCATCTGGAACACGGCAACAGCCTGCTGCACCTGCTGGGACCCAGCCTGCTGGGCATGCTGCTATCCTTCCTGGCAGGCTTGCTGGCCCTGCGCTGGCTGTCGCGCTGGCTGGAACAGGGGCGCTGGCATTTCTTTGGCGCGTATTGCCTGGCCGCTTCCATCGTCGTGCTGTACGTAGGGTAGAATCGCCGGGTTTCTAGTTTATACACACATCCCAGCCAGGTTTTACAGAAAGCCAACGATGAACTTCGCCGCCACCGCCGCCCTCTCCCTTGCCATGTCCACCGATGCCTTCGCGGCCGCCGTGGGCAAAGGCGCCGCCCTGCACAAGCCGCAATGGCGCGAGGCGCTGCGCACGGGCCTGATTTTCGGCGTCATCGAAGCCATCACGCCCATTATCGGCTGGGCCCTGGGCAGCGTGGCAGCGCCCTACGTGGAAGCATGGGATCACTGGATCGCCTTCAGCCTGCTGGGCATCATCGGCCTGTTGATGATACGCAATGCCCTGTCTGACGCCGACGAGGCAGAAGCGCCGGCGCAATCGCACTCGTTCTGGGTGCTGGCCGTCACCGGGCTGGCCACCAGCATCGACGCCATGGTGGTGGGCGCGGGCCTGGCATTGCTGGGTGCCGACATCGTCGTCACGGCTGCCGCCATCGGCTTTTCCACCTTCGTCATGGTCACCCTGGGCGTGATGCTGGGCCGCGTACTGGGCACGGTGGCGGGCCAGCGAGCCGAACTGGTGGGCGGCCTAGTGCTGATCATCATCGGCTGCGTGATCCTGTACGAGCATATCGGCCATCCGGCCTGAAACCGGGCAAGGCCTGCGCACGCCACGGCATGCAGCGTGGAGCACTATCCACTTTGTGCTACATTCCGTACTCTGCATTCCTGTCTTGCAAGGTAACCATCATGGAAACTCTTGAGCTACTCTTTGCCTCGCTGGTGCGCGAAACGGCCGAGTCGATACGCGACCACCACGTCCCTTTTGCCATCAAACACGACGAGCGCGCCTATTTCGAGTGGATGGACGGGCATCCGGTCAATGGTTATATCCAGGAAGCGTATCGGGAGATCGAGGAAACGGCCCAGCAAATCCGCGCCATTCGCGCGGGGTGAGGACGCTTGCAGCAAGCGTCGAGACGTTAGTTGAATCGACGTTAGTTGAATCGTGGCTTGAAATGGCGGTCTTGATGCAGATCAAACACTCTGCTGTTCGATATGCGTAAAACGGTACGACATTCAGGTCTGGAGGCGGGAGAACATGGATCAGGAACAAAAACACCAGATCAGGGGTTATGAATTTCATGTGGCGGGGGCGCTGGAGAAGGATGGGCGCTACCGGGGCCTGATCTTGCTCAGCAAGCGTGGCGATACGCTGCAGGTGTACGCCAAGCCCGTGCTGATTGAAACGTCGAGCAGTTTCAAGTCCGCGCATGCGGCCTTGATCGAGGCGTCGGCGTATGCCCAGGAACTCATCTATAACGGCGCCATCAAGGCGCTGCTGCCGGCCGATGCGCCGGCCGTCGGCAAGCAAGTGCCACAGCCGCCTGACCTCGTCGGCAATTGAAGTGACGCACGCAGAGGCGCGTATAATCGCTTTCCCCTTGCCAAGAGTACGTCACCATGGAATATGTGAATTTACCGCTGATCTTCCTGATCGGCTGCGCCCTGATTGCCTTGCTGGCCAAAAAGAATGGCTACTCGTGGTACCTGTTCTTCTTTGCCATTGCCGTACCGGCCCCACTGTTACTGCTGGCCTTGCCGCACCTGCTGGGTGTGGAGACGGCTTCGCTGAACGGCGTACGCCTGGCCGCCAGCCTGCTCTTCCCTGTGGCAGGCTTGCTGCTGGCCTTGCGGCACAAAAGCTGACGCAGCACGCAGCTTAACGTGCCTGCATGCCATCGGCCAGGCGCCAGCCGACGGACAGCGCCAGTTGCTGCGCCTCTTTTTCATTGCTGCAATCATCGTAATCGCAGGTATCGGCATATGCGCCGCACGCCTGGTTCTGGCTGACATACGAACCGACCCAACGGCCATCGCGGCGCTGGCTGGCCGTGGCGCTGATGATGAATCCTTTGTGGATGGTGGGATTTTCAAAAGACATATTTCCTCCGATGCAAGAAGCGTTAGCCAACTGATTAGGCTCCACTGTGCGCCATATCCCGATTGCAGTCTGTACGTTTGACCACACACAGAAAGTACACACGCGCCTGTCCTGGCGGCGCCGGGCGATAGGGTATCATTTCGCCATGTGTGGACGATTCGATCAAAATGACACGGCGCGCGCTCTGGCGTCATCCTTCGGCTGGACCGACGCGGTGTTCGACAGCGAGGCCGAGCCGCACCTGAACGTCTCGCCCGGAACCTACCGGCCCGTGCTGCATATCGAGGATGGCGTGCACCGTGTCGACGACGTCTTCTGGGGCTACCGCCCCGCCTGGGCCGCGCAAGCCGTGCCCGCCCCCGGCAAGAAAAAAATCCCCATCGCCATCAATGCGCGCCTGGAAAAACTCGCCGGCGCCTATTGGAAGTCTTTGCTGCGCGCGGGGCGCGGCATCGTCTGCGTCGATGGCTGGTATGAATGGACAGGTGAAAAAGGTAGCAAGCAGCCGTGGCACATCCACCGCCGCGACCGCGCGCGCCTGTTCCTGCTGGTGCTGGCCCAGTTTGCCCCCTACAAGCACAACCGCGAGGAAGCGGGCTTCGTACTGGTGACGGCCGACAGCCTGGGCGGCATGGTCGACATCCACGACCGCCGCCCCGTGGCCGTCAGCCTGGAAGACGCGCACCACTGGCTGGACCCCGCGCTATCGCCCGAAGCGGCGCTGCACCTGACGCGTACCTGCATCCTCGACGTGGAACTGTTCGAGTGGCATGCCGTGGATAATCCGCTGGTGCCCACGGCCAGGGCCAAGGCGCCGCCGCCAGCATCGCCACAAGGCGCGTTTGACTGGGGAACGGATTAAGGCAGCCGCGCCAGCCGGCGCCACAGCGCTTCCATTGGCCCCTGGCGGAAGTAACGCAGCCAGTTGCGGCTGAGTATCACCTGCCCCGCCATGATCGCTACGGCCAGGCCCAGCATCTCGGCGGGACGCAGCCTGGCGCCCCAGCCCAGGCCCGGCCCCTGCAGCAGCCAGGTACCGATCAGCGATTGCAACAGATAATTGCTCAGCGCCATGCGTCCCACGGGCGCCAGCCATGGGCCCAGCCAGCGCAGCATGAAGGGCCCGGCCAGCATCAGCGCGGCTACATAACCGGCCGCCAGCACGGGGCCGCCGGCGAACAGGCCCACTTCGAACAAGGCCGTATCGAACACGGTTTGATACGGATCAGCCACCTGCCACGCGATGGCGCCCGCCGCCAGCAGGTTGAATGGCAAGCCCACGCCCAGTCCCACGGCACGCACACGGCGCCACAGGCGCTGGTGGCGCTGCGGCTGCGTCAGCCAGCCACAGCGCACGGAGACCATGCCCAGCAGGAACAGCACGATGATATGCGGCAGCATGACAGCGGCGGACAGCAGAGAGACGAGGAAATCGTTGGCGCGCAGCTTGGCTACGGCCCACGCGCTACCCTGCGTGTAAATCGCGTAACGCTCTGCAAAACTATGCAGATCGCGCGCGATGTCCGGTGCGCCGCCCTGCTGGCCTACGGGAATGAGCAAACACATGAACAGTAAAAAGCCGCCCGCCACCAGCCAGGCGCGGTTGCGCACGCGGCTAAGCCTGGCGGCTGCCAGCGGCAGGATCAGCATGCCGGCGAGCGCATACGAGGTCAGCACGTCGCCGCTCCAGATGAAGAAGCCGTGCAGCAGGCCGAACATCAGCAGCCAGCGCAAACGGCGCCGGTAGGCGGCTTGCGCGGCTTCCCAGCTGCCCAGCTGGCGTTTCAGGGAACGTGTCTGCAGGGCAAAACCGGCGCCAAACAGAAAGGCGAAGATGGGATAGAACTTGAATTGCGCCAGCGCCGCCACACCGAATATGACGAACTGGTCCAGTGCGGGCGGTTGCGCCGGCAAGGTGCCGTAGCGCAAGGACAGGCTGCCCCAGGCGAACGACCAGATATTCACCAGCAAGATGCCAAACACGGAGATGCCGCGCAGCACATCGAGCTGCAGCAGACGTCCGGGTTTGGCGCTCACGGTGTTCAGGGCTGCGACAAGGTGGGATAGTCGCCCACCTGCAGGCTGAAGCCGGAGGCATCCGATTGCAGGCGCGCCTGGCCGCCGAACGGCAAGGTGACACGCCGGCGGATGTGGCCGAATTCGAGTCCCGTCAGCACGGGCACGGGCAGACGCTCGCGCACATACGCCAGCATGGCGTCAACATCGTAGCCCTTGTCCATCGGGCTCAGTTTATAGCCGGAAAAGTCACCGAGCACGACCGCCTGCTGGCGTTGGAGCACGCCCGCGTGCAGCAATTGCAGCAGCATGCGCTCGACACGGTACGGGTGTTCGTTGACGTCTTCCAGGAACAAAATACCGCCGTCAATCTGCGGGAAATACGGCGTACCCAACAAGTGCACCAGCATCGCCAGGTTGCCGCCCCACAATGTGCCCACTGCATCAACCGGCGGATTGCCCGCTGCCGTGCCCGTGACCGTGTGCGTGGGGCCGGCCAGGCAAGACCACAGTTGATCGAGCGTAAATTGCTCGGGCTCGTCGCGGGTGAAATCGTCGCAGATCATGGGACCGGCAAAGCTGGCGCGGCCCGTTTTCGCCAGCAAGCCCATGTGGAAAGCCGTGAAATCGCTATAGCCGACAAACAGCTTGCGGCTGGCGGCCATGACGGTAAAGTCGATGTCGGGCAGGATGCGGCTGATGCCGTAACTGCCGCGCAAGGCGATCACCACCTGCACGTCCGGGTCGGCGGCCGCCGCGTTCAGCTGCGCCAGGCGCCCCGCATCCGTCCCGCCGAAGCGCTGGAATGTGTGCTCGGGGTCGTAATAGTTATGGACAGTGGCGCCTTGCGCCTGCAAGCGGGCGATGCCGCGCGCCACGGCCGCTTCATCGGGCGCGCAACCGCCCGGCGCCACGATGGCGATGCCAATTTCAGGTGTCTTCAAAATATGCCCGCACGTAGATAAGAATGGGCGCGCCTGGCTTTTAAGCCGGCTGGGAGCGCATCTGGGGCGCCATCTTACCTTGCAGATGCACATCGATCAAGGCGAGCAGGCGCTCGATCAGCTGGGGCGGCATATCGTGCCCCATGCCTTCGATCACCTCGAGCCGGGCGCCCGGGATCAGCGCCGCCGTATCGATGCCGCAGGCGACGGGAATCAGAGGGTCGGCCGCGCCATGGATCACCAATGCGGGGCAGCTAATGCTCGGCAGCAAGGCCGTGCGCTCGCCCGAGGCGGCAATCGCCACCATTTGCCGCGCCACGCCTTCAGGGCAACTGCCCCGCTGCAACGCCGCTTCGATGCGCTGGTACAGCAGTTTTTCCGAGACGGGATAGGCGGGGCTGCCGATGACGCGTACGGTGGCAGCCATGTGCGCCATCAGTTCGGCGCGGCTGGCATTGCGTTTCGGACGTTGCAATAACGCATTGCGCGCCGCCCGCGTGGGGCCGGGCAAACCGCGCCGGCCGCTGCTCGACATGATGGAGGTCAGACTGAGCACCTGCTGCTGCGCCCGCGCCGCCATCACTTGCGCGATCATGCCGCCCATCGAGACGCCGATCACGTGCGCCTGGGCAATGCGCAGGGCCGCCAGCAAGCCCAGCGCATCGTCCGCCATGTCATTCAGGGTGTAGGAAGTTTTCAGGGGCCAGCCGACGAGATTTTTCACGTAGGCCAGCGGCAAATATGGCTTGCCCGCCAACGCCATCTTGCTCGACAGGCCACTGTCGCGGTTGTCGAAACGCACAACCCGGAAGCCTTGTTCGACGATGCCTTCGACGAAGTCCGCCGGCCAGGCGATCAGTTGCATGCCCAGGCCCATGACCAGCAGCACACACGGATCGTCCGGGTTGCCGTGGCTTTCATAAGCTATGTTGAGGCCGTTCGCCATGATGGTTGCCATGATTGCCTCTCTTACAGGAACCAGCACGCAGGCACGATCGCTGCGGCCTTGGAATCAGCATACCACTATTGTGATAGTGCGATCACGACTCATGTGTAAGCCGAACTGAAGTGTTGCCGCGCCGGTACGCCGGGCGGCAACGGTGCAGCCTCGACGGTGCTGCTTACCTGGCTTTTGGCAAAGAATCAGCCAGGTCCACCCACGCTTGCGGCTGCGGCTTGCCCCGCTCGCGCACGCCGAAGAAGGAGACCACTTGCGTGCCATCGCTATCGAAGAACTCGACCGAAGTGACGCCGCCGCGCTTGACGAGCCAGCCGCTGCGCAGGGCCGTGTCGCGGATGTGCAGGTTGAAGTCCGGGTCCAGCACATTGAAGAAGCCGCCGGCGGCCATGGTTTTCTCGATCTTGCCGCTGTAGATCTGCGTCAAGCCGTCATTGCCCAGAAACACCATGATGGCGACCTTGTCCTTGGCCGCGTTTTCCAGCAAGGTGCGCAGCGCTGCGGGCGTCACGCGCTCGACCACGCCGGCTGGCGCCAGGCGCAGCGCCTGTTCGCGCGTCAAATGGAATTCACGCATGATTTGCGCGAACTGGTGCACGTCCGTCATGTCTTTCCAGGCCAGCTGGAATTCCTTGACGTCGATCTCGGCATCGGGCTTTTCCGCCGCTTTTGGTGCCACGGCCAGCACGTTCAGCTCGGCGCTTTGCTGGGGCAGACGGAACGTTGCCACCAATTTATCGTAGACGGCCACGCCCGCATCGCTGCGCACATAAATCTTGTGCACGGCCGTGCCGTTGGCGTCAAAAAACTGCAGGCTGCGCGTCGGCTTGCCGTCGCGGCCTGGCTGTTCCACGGCAAATGCGTATTTCCAGTTTTCAAAGTGAAAACGCAGGTCGATCTGGCCGCCCAGGTAGCCGCCCGCGATATTGCGCTGGCGCGCTTGCGTTTCCGGGTCCTTGGCATCGGCCTGCTCGGATTTATCGCCCGCCTGCTTGAATTTGCTGGCGACGCCTGTCGTTTCGATGACGCCATTTTCATTGCGCGTGATCGCTTGCACGAGGCCCAGGTCCAGCGCCGCGCGCATGATTTCGCGCGGCCCGTTGCCGTCGGCCTGCAATCGCGTCACGCCCTTGCCGATATTGGTGGCCAGCAATTGCGCTTCGGACACACCCAGTGCGCGCGCCGCGTCGCGGATCTGCAGCTTCGGCTGTTCCGTGCGCAAGGTGGACCAGCGTTCCGCCAAGGTGGCTGGGGCCGCATATGCGTTTGCAATCAGCAGGCTGCCTAGCAGGGATAGAACGAGTTTGGATAACTTCATAGAGAGACCATTCAATCAAACATGGAAAAAAAGAGGGGCAAGCACCCCTCCCCGGTAAAAATCAGAAATTGACGCTGAGGCTGGCGGCGACGTTGCGGCCCGGCTTGGCGTAGCGCTCGATCTCGGCGCGGCTGGCGGCCGTGGTGCCGGCAGACAGGCTGCGCGCGGCGGCGTAGTCCCAGTACTTGCGATCCGTCAAGTTGTACACGCCGACGATGATCTTGGCGTTCTTGTGCACGTTCCAGTAGGTCGACAAGTCGAAGATGGTGTACGACGGCACCTTGAAGCGCGGCGCGGTCGTGCCCATCAACAAGTCGTTCGGCGCCTGTTTCTCGCCCGCATGCACGGCCGTCAGGGCCAGGCCGAACAGCTCGTTTGCATGGTCGTAGCCGAAGGTCAGCGCCGTCTTGGCGGGCGCCACCGAGGCCAGTCCACCGCTCTCGCCCGTCAGGGTATTGAAGGAGCGGCCCTTGGCCACGCCCGTGGCCAGGTCGACGCGGTAGCCCTGCATGGCCGGCAGCCAGGTGCCCAGCTCCGCGCGAAGGGTCAGCTCGGCGCCCCAGGTGCGCGCATTACCGATGTTTTCGGGACGGTACAAGCCCTGGGTGATGGTGGGGTAGTTCACCGGATCATCTTCCTGCATCAGATACTCGATCATGCCCTTGTATTCCGTCTGGTAGACGGAGGCATGCATGCTCAAGCCCTTGGCGACATCGCCCTTCACGCCCAGTTCATACGCCTTGCTGGTTTCCTTGCGTAAATTGGCATTGCCCAGGATGGCATAGCCATTCGTGCTCGTGTAGCTGAAGGAATCGTAGGTGCCCGTGCGTTCGGCCGCCGTCGGCAAGCGCGTGCCGCGCGTCACGGTGGCGTAGGCGTTCATTTGCGGCACGACTTCCACGGACAGGCTCAGGCTCGGCGTGAAATAGCTGTCGCTTTCCTTGCGCACTTCCTTGGCCGCATTCGGCACGGCGGTCACATAGTTTTGCAGGTTTTTCGGCTCATTCTTGCGGTAGTCGGCGCGCAGGCCCGGCGTCAGGACCGCCTTCTTGCCGGCCACATTGAAACTGTAGTCGTCGCGCACATACAGCGCCAGCTTGGTGCTGTCCATGTCGGCCATGCGGTTCTTGCGCGTGATCTCGTGCGCGCCCGTGGCGATGACGGTGCGGTCTTCCATCCAGGGGCGGCGCGATTTTGCCTGTTCCAGCTGCACGCCATACAGCAGCGCATTGTCGGCGTTGAGCTGCTTGAACGCTTCCGAGGTCAGGCCGATGCTGTCATTCTTGAAGCTGGTGTCGATGGCGCGCAGGGAGTTGCCGCGGTAGGTATAGCGTCCCTTGCTCTTGTCCTCGATCTTCGCGTTCTGCAGATAGACTTTCGAGGTCAGGCGGTCGAACAGGGCGAAATCCTTGAGCGCCACATCGTGGCCCAGGCTGACGCGGGTACGCTTGGTGGTGGAATCCTGCTGCACGCCGTCCGGGTACATGGCGCTGACTTTATTGTTGAGGTCTCGCTTGTTCTTGCGTTCGAACATGTCGACCGTCAAGTCCAGCTTTTGTTCGCCCGGCAAGGCCCATACCAGCTTCGACAGCAAGGCGTTCGAATGCCAGTCGTCCGGGTTGACGGGCGCGCTGCCACGACTATCGAGCTGTTCGCCATCGCGGTGCACGTACACGGCCAGGCTTTGCAGACTGGCGCCGATCCTGGCGGCGCCCGTCAGGGTGTGCGCATTGCTGCGGTCGACCGTGGCGCGGCCGTATTTATACGCCACGTAATGGTCCTGTCCTTCGCCCAGGTAGTCCTCGGGCGACTTGGTGATGAAGGCCACGCCGCCGCCCAGGCCAGGATTGGCGCCGCTGACGGAGGTCGTGCCCGAATCGATGCGCACTTCGCGGAAAGTTTCAGGATCGAAATAATCGCGGCCCATGCCAAAGGCGTTGAGGGTAGTGCTGTCCGGCTTGGGTGCGGCATCCGGCAGGGAAATGCCGTCGACATCGAGGCTGACCCGGTTGCCTTCCAGGCCACGGATGTTGTAACCCGTGTTGCCCGCGCCATCCCAGATGCCGCCGCCGCCCGAGGCCGCCATTGGCGTGCTGATCAACGGCTGATAGCGCACGACACCGGCCATGTCCGTCACGTTGCGGCGCTCCAGGTCGTCGCTGCGGATCACCGTCCTGGTGCCGGCGCGGCGCTCGTAATCCTGTTTGGCATTGACGACGATTTCCGGAAACACGGGCAGCTTGGCCGGTTCCTGGGCGGCCGTGCCCGCATTGATGGCGGCCGTTTGCGCGAAGGCAGGCAGCATCGGCGCGGCGAACAGGCTCAGCAAGGCGGCGCGCAGCACCAGGTTGTGGTGGCGAGCGGGAAGTGGCGCGAGGGATACGACGGGTGCAGCGGTGCGCTGCGGAAGCACAGTAGTCATGATGATCCGGTCTAAGAGTAAAGGCTGGCTCTTGAACCCGGATCGATAACGATGCGCAAGGGAAGTTTGCTGGCGAAAACAATACTGTAACACGAATCATTCTCATTTGAGAATGCCGAAGTGGTCTAGACAGATGTTATTTCGCAACAGTTGCAAAAATGCCAGCCGGGATGGCTGGCAAGGTTGGCATGGTGGGCCGATGTCAGGCCAGCGGATTGGCCAGCTTGCGCGCTTGCGCCTGGGCGCGGCGGCGTTCGGCAAAGAAGCGCTTGAGGAAAGCGCCGCACTCGTCGGCCAGCACGCCGCCAACGATCGCCGTCTGGTGATTCAGCGCCGGCTGCTCGAACAGGTTCAACACGGAACCGCAGGCGCCCGTCTTCGGGTCGCCCGCACCGTACACCACGCGCGCCAGGCGCGCATGCAGCATGGCGCCCGAGCACATGACGCACGGCTCCAGGGTCACGTACAGCTCGCAGCCGGGCAGCCGGTAGTTGCCCAGCTTTTCGGCGGCCGCGCGCAGCGCCATCACTTCCGCGTGCGCCGTGGGGTCGTGGCGGCCGATGGGCTGGTTGTAGCCCACGGCGATGACTTCCCCCTCCTTGACGACGACGGCACCGACGGGCACTTCGCCCAAGTCCCACGCATGCTGGGCTTGCTCCAGGGCCAGTTGCATGTAGCGCGCGTCCTGCGCGCTATCGTGCACTTCAGTCATCGCTCACTTCTGCCCAGCAATTCGGCGTTTCGTGCAACACCAGCTTATGCAAGTGCAAGCCCGTGCCGAAATGGTCGGTAAACGCCGCTTTCAAGATCTCGAAGGCGATGCGCGCCAGGTTTTCCACGGTCGGGATGCGGTCGATGACGACGGTTTTATGGTCGGGCAGGCTGGCCAGGAAGTCGCGCACGGCCACATCTTTTTCGTAAACCAGGAAGGCGTGGTCCCACACATCGACCAGGTGCTGCTTGGCCAGGGTTTTCACGTCGGAAAAGTCCATGATCATGCCATTGTCGGAATTGCCTTCCGCTTCGATGACCTTGCCGACCAGGGTGATTTCCACCGTGTAGCGGTGGCCGTGCAAGTTGCGGCACTGGCTTTTATGGTCGGGAATGCGGTGGCCCGCGTCGAATTCGAGCTTGCGTGTGATAGTCAGCATATTATTTGAATTAAGGGATTTGCAGGAGTTTATGGGTTTGCAGGCTCAGCTTCCACTTCGGGTTGCTTTTGCACGTTTCGATAGCCAGCTGCATGTTGTGTGCGGCCAGGGGGCCATCCATCGCCTGCACGAAGAAGTTCTCGAAGTCGAGCCCTTCATAGGCGGCCAGGTCTTGCTGGAACTGGGGAATGACGACCTTGATTTCGTTGCCTTTGTGTACGACCAAGGTGGAACCCATCTTCGGGCTGACACAAATCCAGTCCACGCCGGCCGGCACGGGCAAGGTGCCGTTCGTTTCGATGGCGATGGTAAAGCCCACTGCATGCATGGCGGCTATCAGGGCCGTATCCAGTTGCAGCAGCGGCTCGCCGCCCGTAAACACCACGTATTTGCTGGGCGCATAGCTGGCTGGCCACAGGCTATCGATCAGGGCGGCCAGTTCCTGCGGCGTCTTGAACTTGCCGCCCAGTTCGCCGTCCGTGCCGACGAAATCCGTGTCGCAAAACTGGCACACGGCCGTGGCGCGGTCGCTTTCGCGCCCCGTCCACAGGTTGCAGCCGGAAAAGCGGCAAAACACGGCCGGACGGCCCGCGTGCGCGCCTTCGCCCTGCAGGGTGTAAAAAATCTCTTTGATGCTATAAGTCACTGAATTTCCTAAGAGCTGGCTGGCGTACTCGCACAGGGCGACCGCAGCGATCCCCGCGCACAGCGCCGGAACCGCAAAAGCCGATTGACAACCCTCTATTATATGTCGCCGCGACACTTCCCGTGCAAATGCCGTGGCCGCCACCTGGCACCGCTGCCTCAACGGACAAGAAAGCCACAGCGGCAAGCATAACTGCGTAGCTTTTGCGTTTAGACAATATAAATAGCCCAAAGTTAATATATTTTCTGTAAGAACATTGCCCGCTGGAAAACATTTAGGGAGCAAGGACATGCTGCAACGCTGGATACGCCTGCCGTACCGCCGGAGCATTCTGGCCTGCCTGACGGCCGGCACACTCGCGTTCCTGTATGCCGGTCATGCCGCCGGGCCACTGGCGCAAGCCAGCCTGCCCTGGTCCCTGATGACGGCCTGCGCCCTCCTGCCGGGCGCAGTGGCGCTGCTGCTGTGGCGCCAGCACCGGCTGGCGCTGCGCCTGCAGGCGCTGGAACAACTGCGCGCGGACGCAGAGCGGACGCGCCTGGCCAGCGCACAGCGCAAGGCGCGCGAGCAAGAACGCCTGCGCATCGGGCGCGACATCCACGACGACCTGGGCCAGCATTTGCTGACCCTGAAAATCGACCTGTCCATGCTGCAGGCCAGCACGCATGGCGCGACGCCCCAGCTGGCGCGGCAACTGGCCGTGATGGCGCGCAATGTCGACCTCAGCATCGCGGCGCTGCGCCGCGTCATCCACGACCTGCGCCCGCCCACCCTTGATGCCGGCCTGCAAGCGGCGTGCGACGGCTTGCTGGCGGACTTCCAGCGCAGTACGGGCATCGACTGCAGCTGCGATTACCGGCTCGACGCCGCCGCCGGCAGCGCGCACGGTCCACTGCTATACCACGCGCTGCAGGAAGCGCTGGCCAATATCGCCCGCCATGCGCGCGCCACGCATGTCCAGCTATCCCTGCAACAAGCGGGCGAGACCCTCGCCTGCCGCATCAGCGACGACGGTGTCGGGCTGTCGGGTTCGCCGCCGCGCCTCGGTTGCGGCCTGTCCGGCATGCACGAGCGCGTGGCTGCCGCCGGCGGCAGCCTGCACATCGACAGCCACAGCGGCGCCGGCACCACCTTGCACCTGTCGCTGCCCCTGCCGAGCTGCCGCCACGATGAAGCGATGGCCCATCGCTGAAAATATTGCTCTACATCAACACCATCGTTACTCCACGCTGCATCATGGCCAAGGAGCCCGCCCCACCCATTCACGCCCAAGAAGGATGCTTTCATGCCGGATAGCCACGCACATGCCAGCGCATCGCCGTATGGTGAAGCCCAGGGTTTCGCCGTCAAGATGATGGAATTGCTGGTGGTGCCCACCTTTGTCCTCGATGTGCATGGACGTGTGATGATCTGGAACCGCGCCTGCGAGCAGCTGACGGGCGTGCCGGCCAGCGAAGTACTGGGCACGCATGAGCCGGGCCGCTGCTTTTACAACGACGAGCGCCCCACGCTGGCCGACCTGCTACTGGCCGGACGCGGCGGCGACATGCGCGCGCTGCATGTGCAGCAGCAATACCGCAGCAGCACCGGCAGCAATCTGTGCGCGAAAAACTGGTGCGACATGCCGCGCACGGGGCGGCGCCGCTACCTGGCCGTCGATGCCAGCCCCATCTACGGCAATGACGACGAACTGCTCGCCGTAGTCGAAACCCTGCGCGACATGACCGATGAAAAGCGCGCGCAGGTGGAACTGCAACGCCTGGCCACGCGCGATGGCCTGACGGGGCTGGCAAACCGGCGCTGCTTCGACGACACCATCCTGGCCGAGTGGCAGCGCGCTCAGCGGCAAGGCCAGCCCCTGTCGCTGCTGATGGTCGATGTCGACAATTTCAAGGAGTACAACGACAGCCACGGCCACCAGGGCGGCGACCTGTGCCTGCGCAAGGTGGCCGGCGCCGTGGCCAGCGAAATGCGCGCGAACGACATGGTGGCCCGCTATGGCGGCGAAGAGTTTGCCGTCATCCTGCCGAACCAGTCGCTCAAGGGCGCGGCCATCGTGGCCGAACGCATCCGCCAGCGCGTGGAACGGCTGCAATTGCCGCGCAAGCGCCCCGACGGGGCCTGCGTCACCGTCAGCATCGGCGCCGCCACGGCCCTGCCCGGCCCCGGCACGGAACCGGGGCAGCTGATCCACACGGCCGACTGCGCCCTGTACCGCGCCAAGCACCTGGGCCGCAACCGCATCAGCCTGCCGGAAACCACGCTCACGTAAGCAACAAAGAAACACGACCAAATTTGGTGTATATTTAGTCCTGTCCTACTATTTCAATCGCGGAGCCGCCATGGACTTCAAGGAACGCATCAAGCCGATTTCCTACCTCAAGGCCAATACCACGGAAATCGTCAACGGCTTCGATGCAGGCCAGGACGAGCCTATCATCATCACGCAAAATGGCGAAGCGAAGATGGTGGTGCTGTCCATGCACGCGTATCAGGAAGGCAAGCGGCAAGCGCGGCAGATGCAGGAACAGCACGCGTTCATGAAGCTGGTCGCCCTGGGCAACCAGGAAATCGCGCGCGGCGCGGTGGTGTCCGAAGAAGACTTCCTGTCCAGCCTCGACCAGGCTTGAGATGACGCGCATCGTCGTGCTGAACAGCGCCGCAGCCGATTTCAGGGAATTGCGCAGCGACTTCCAGACGCGCCATGCGGCAGCCGCCCAAGCGCAGTTCCTCCTGGCTTTCCGGCAATTATTCGCTGACCTGAAAGCCTTTCCCGACAGCGGCGCGCCCATCGAGGCTGCCCGCGAAGTCGGCATGGATGTGCGACAACGCCTGTGCGAAGAAATCCGCGTCGTCTACCACCATGAGCGCGCGCACGGCATCGTCTACATCCGCATGTTCCTGCCGACCCGGCGCGACTTTCTGACCCATCTCACCACGCGCATCCTGCGGCCCGACTTTTAGAACCCCTATGCAGGGCGGCACGAATATTCTATGCTGCGGCGTTGCACTTTCATAACATCCAAAAAGAAGGAGCCCTCGTGTCAAGAGTCCTGCCCGCATTGCTACCCACATTCATCCCCGCTTTCGCCCTGGCCCTGTCGGCCATGGCCTCGTCGAACCTGGCCGCCGCACCCGTCAAACCGGTTGCCGCCCATAGCGCTGCCGCCACCAGCAAGGCCGATTTACTGCCATTCAAGGCCACGGAAAAGACCCTGGCCAATGGATTAAAGATCATCATCGTGCCGACCGGCTTCCCGAACTTGGTCTCGCTGCAGATTCCCGTGCAGACGGGTTCGCGCAATGAAGTCGAGCCGGGCAAGTCCGGTTTCGCGCATTTTTTTGAACACATGATGTTCCGCGGCACCAAGGCCTATCCGCCCGAGAAATACCAGGAAGTCATCACCCGCGCCGGCGCGCGCCAGAACGCCTATACCAGCGACGACCTGACCAACTACCACACGACGTTTGCCAAGCAAGACCTGGAAACCGTGCTGAAGGTGGAGGCGGACCGCTTCCAGCACCTCGATTACGCGGAAGACGCGTTCAAGACGGAATCGCGGGCCGTGCTGGGCGAATACAACAAGAACAGCGCCAATCCCGTCTCGAAACTGTTCGAAGTGATGCGCGACAGCGCCTACACCACGCATACCTACAAGCACACGACGATGGGTTTCATCCAGGACATCGAAGACATGCCGAACCAGTACGCGTATTCGAAGCTCTTCTTCGACCGCTGGTACCGTCCCGAGCGCACCACCATCATCATCGCCGGCGACGTGGAGCCGCAGCAAGCCATCGCGCTGGTGGAAAAATACTGGAGCGGCTGGCAACGCGGCAAGCAGCAGGCCGCCGTGCCCGTGGAACCCGCGCCGCATGGCCCCGTCTACAAGCACGTGGCTTGGCCCACGCCGACCCTGCCATGGGTGGCCGTGGGCTTCCACGCGCCCGCGTTTTCCGTGAAGGACAAGGACCAGGCCGCGCTGGCAACCCTGCTGTCGCTGTCGTTCGGTCGCACCTCGCCGCTGTATAAGCGCTTGGTGCAAAACGAACAAAAGGTCGACCAGTTGTTCGACATGACGCCGGACCGGGTCGACCCGACCCTGGCCGTGCTGGGCGCGCGCGTGAAAAACGTCAATGACGCCGTCTACGTGCGCGACGCGATATTGGCCACCGCGGCGCAGCTGCGCGATACGCCAGTGAGCGAGAAAGACCTGGCGGACGCCAAGTCGGCCGAAAAATACGGTTTGATCCGCTCGCTCGACAACACGGAGCAGATCGCCGGCACCCTGGCTTCCTTCGTGCATTTCGACCGCTCGTACGCCACCATCAATCAGTACTACCGCTTGATCGATACGCTCACGCCGGCCGACCTGCAGGCGGCCGCGCGCAAATACCTGACGGACGACGGCCTGGTGGTGACCACCCTGTCGCACCAGCCGATGGCGGCCGCCATCGCCACCACGCCGACACTGGCCAGCCTGCTGCCGGCAGCCACGAACGCGAAATTTGACGTCTTGGTGCAAAAGTCCGCGCTGCCGCAAATCCGCTACAAGCTGCTGTTTACGGCCGGTTCCGCGCAAGACCCGCAAGGCAAGGAAGGCCTGGCCGCGCTGACGGCCGCCATGGTGGCGTCCGGCGGCTCGTCCGAACGCAAGATCGACGAAGTCAACCAGGCCCTGTTCCCGCTGGCCGGCAGTTTCAGCCAGCAGACGGACAAGGAAATGACGACGTTTACGGGCTCCATCCACAAGGATAACTGGGCGCAGTTCAACGCCATCGCCCTGCCCCTGCTGCTCTCGCCCGGTTTTCGCGAAGACGACTTCCGCCGCCTGAAGGATGCGCAAAAGAACGCGCTGCTGCTGGACCTGAAGGACAATAACGAAGAGGAATTCGCCAAGGAGCGCTTGCAAACCAATGTGTATGCAGGCACGCCGTATGGCCACCCGGTACTTGGTACGGTGGCCGGCATCGATGCCATCACCCTCGACGATGTGAAACAGTTCTGGAAGAGCGCGTATGCGCAAGGCGCCGTCAAGGTGGGCATTTCCGGCGACGTCTCCGACGCCATGACGGCCTCGCTGACGCAGGCACTCGGCAAACTGCCGGCCGGTCCCGGCTTGCCGGCCACCGTGAAACCCGCGGGCCGCAAGGCGCAGGGACTGGAAGTAGAAATCATCGAGAAGAACACGCGCGCCACGGCGATTTCCTTCGGCCTGCCTTTGGAAGTGACGCGCACGCACCCGGACTTCCCTGCCCTGTGGCTGGCGAAGACCTGGCTGGGCGAGCACCGCGCCTCGAATTCCTATCTATACCAGCGCATCCGTGAACTCCGCGGCATGAACTATGGCGATTACGCGTACATCGAAGCCTTCCCGCGCGGCATGGTTCAGTTCTTCCCGAACCCGAACCTGGGCCGCAAGGCGCAACTGTTCGAAATCTGGATACGCCCCGTGGCGCCAGACAACGCCCACTTCGCCCTGCGCGTGGCCTTGACGGAACTGGGCAAGCTCATCGACAACGGCTTGACGCAGGACGATTTCGCCACTACGCGCGACTACCTGATGAAAAACGTCTTCGTCATGACGTCGACGCAGGACCAGCAACTCGGTTATGCGCTCGATTCGCAATGGTATGGCACGCCCGAGTTTAGCAAGCTGATGCGTGATGGCTTGTCGAAGCTGACGCTGGCGGACGTCAACCGCGCCATCAAACAGCATCTGTCGGCAAAGAACCTGTCCGTGGTGATGGTCGCCAAGGATGCGGCCGGCTTGAAGGAAAAGCTCGTCAGCGACGCATTTTCGCCCATCAAGTACGACGGTAACAAGCCGCAAGCGCTGCTCGATGAAGACAAGGTCATCGGCGCGATGAAGCTGAATATCCAGCCGGCAGCCGTCACCGTGACGCCAGCGGCGCAGGCGTTCGCCAAGTAAGTTTGTGCCAGATCAACCTCGTCCGATGCAGCTTGCCGGACGAGGTTGACCTGGTATTCGGCATGTCCAAACGCGCCTTCAAGCCGAAAATCCCCGCCTTGATCGCAAAGCATCATCTTGGCAATCCGCTTATCCCCATACTGTTTTTCGACTCTTCCCGAGTGAAAACCATGACAAGGATATCCATGCATCTGCTCCCTCCCCACCTTTACGCCAGTTGCGTCCTCGCCGTTGCCGCGCTGCCTGGCACCCTGTACGCCCAAACACCTGCCCTTGCCGGGCACTGGCAATTCCAGACGGCGACGGGCACGACAACGACGAATGGCGTCGAAGTCGACCTGATCGACACGGGCATACTCGACATCACCGAAGACCAGGGTAGCTTGCGCGCGACCATATCCTGGCTCGACGAACGGGGCCAGCTTACGTCGCCGCGCACGGTCAACGGCACGTCCGACCCCGCCGGCACCGTCTTCAGGCATGGCGGCAAGCGCGTCAGCACGGGGAGAAGCGGCAAGGAAGTGAGCACCGAGGTAACGATCCGCTGGACCTTGCTGGCCAAAGGCGACCTGCTGAGTGGTGCACGCCTGGTGGAAACCGACGAGAACGAACCCAAGCCTGTGAGCGGCAGGCGGCTCCAGGCGCGCTATGTGCCACCGGCGCTGCCGCCCGCACCGGCAACAGCAGGCGGCGCCGCGCGTGGCCCGTCCACCCCGGCCGAGCGTGCGCGCGTGCTGCTGATAGCGAAAGAGGCGCAGGGCGATCCCCTGGCCGTGCAACAGCGCGACGGCGCTTGGCTGGGCGCATGGATCGAGGAGATTCCCGACTTCATGCTACCGGCCAGTGCGCTGGAAAGCTGGCTCTCCGTCGCCAGCCAGACGGCCATCCGCGAGGCGATGGTGTTTCAGTACCTGGCCAGCGTGATGGCCTTCCAGATCGACCACCCGGACCAGGCGGGGCAGCAAAGCGCCAGCGACCTGGCGGGCATGCAGGGCGTGCTGCACGCCTATGAAACCCTGCTGCGACAGGATCAGCTGCACCGTTCCGCAAAGCTGGACGCAGCGCTGGTGGCGCGCCAGCAAAACAGGCTGCCCGCCTTCCTGGCCACGTTGTCCGGCAGGGATGCCGACATCGAGGCCACGCCATCACCATCTGGCGACGCCACGGCGCGCCGGATTGTGGCGCTGGGCACCAGCGAGCCGCGCGCCATGGACTGGCTCGACATCCTGAGCAACCGCTTTGGCGGCCGCATGGCCGGCAGCGATGCCTATACGCATGCGGCGCAATGGGCGCGCATGCAACTGCAGCAATGGGGCGTGCAGGCCGAACTGGAAGAGGTTGGTGACATGCCCGTCGGCTTCAACCGCGGCCCCTGGTCGGGCAAGATGGTCGCGCCCCAGGAACAGCCCTTGCGCATGGCGACGCCCGCCTACACGGCCGGCACGCGTGGCGTGCAGCAGGGGCTGGCAATCATGGGGCCGGCCACCCTGGAAGAGGCGCAGCAGCGCGCTGCGCAGTTCAAGGGCAAATGGGTATTGATCGGCGGCGAAAACAGCGGTGGCGGGCGCGATGGCAAGGCCATCCACAAGCCCAGGGCCATCACCCAGGTACTGATGGAAGCCGGGGCTCTGGGCACCATCCAGTCTGGCGAAGAACCCCTGTATACCGCCAGCGCGGCGCCCACCACCTGGGCGGCGCTGCCGACCTTGCCTGACATCAAGCTAGCCGCGCCACAATACGCCGACATCCGCCAGCGCCTGGCGCGCAGCGAGTCCGTCACCCTGGAATTTGACATCCGCAACTGGTTCTATCCGGGCCCGGTGACGTATCACAACGTCGTCGCCCGCATTCCCGGCACGGAAAAGCCGGAGGAAATCGTGCTGATCGGCGCCCACCTCGACAGTTTCGATGGCGGCACGGGCGCGGCCGACAATGGCGGCGGCGTGGCCACGATGCTGGAAGCGATGCGCCTGCTGGCACTATCCGAAGCGAAGCCGCGCCGCAGCATCATGCTGGTCGCCTTCGGCGCAGAGGAAATCGGCCGCAAGGGTTCGTTCGCGTTCGCCGAGCGGCATGCGGGCGAATTGAACAATATCGTTATGATGCTCAACCGCGATGGCCGGCCCGGCGCCATCGACGGCATCGCGATTCCCACGGCGTGGAAGAACGTGTTTGGCCGCGTCGAACGGGCCCTGCAAGACATCCACCCCGTGTTCGGTTTCGCCACGAGCATCCATGATGCGCCGCGCGATGCCAGCAAGGCGATGAACGCGCGGGCAGGCAGCGATGACGCCGTCTTCAGCCTGCATGGCGTGCCGACGCCGAAATTTACCGTGCTCGGCGATTTCGACTATGCCCGCGTGCATCACACGGTGCGCGACACGTACGAGAACGTGCTGCCATTCCGTTCAGCGCAGCAATATGCCGCCATCGCCATCGCCCTGACCGCGTATGAAGTCGCGAATGCTCCGGAAGAGATCAGCCGGAACGGCTACTATCGCGCCGCCAGTCCGGCAAAATAGGCGCTGGCGCCACCGTCACTCGAAGGGATTGGCCACCGACGCCACCTCAGGCGGCGGCAGCTGGTCGGGTAGTTCCTGCTTTTCCAGCTGCGCCACCACGTCGCCCAGCAGTTTGTGCAGCTGTTTCGCCAGTGCCAGGCCCGGCTTGTCCAGGGTCAGGTCGATGTCGCCGCTGATGCTGACGCGGTCGATGCGGTTTTCGATGGTCAGGCCGCCGATCTCCAGCACATCGCTTTCATTGGCATACGGGACGAATTTCTTTGCGCACATGGGATTTCCTTTTCGACGGTCTTGTTATTTCTTGGACTTGCTATTGATCTTCGGCAAACTCAGCATGCGCAGTTTTTGCTGGCGCGTCAGCGACGGTAACAGATCGATGCCGATCCTGTCTTCCAGTTGCGCAATGCTCAGCATTTCATACGCCTTGGTATCGGCGTTTGCTATGAAGTAGGCGGCGCCGGCGCGCTGGCGGGGGCTGTACACGGCCTTGTACAGGTGGCTGGGCACAATGACTCTTCCCACCTTGCGCAGGTTGCCGCCAATGAAAGCCGGCCCCGTAATCACATACAAGTCGCCCTCTTTCTTGGCCATCTTGCGCACGGCGCCTTCGATGCCGGCCCACACATAGCGGTTGTTGCGCGCATCCTGCGGCACCATGTTGGCCAGGGTAAAGCTGTCGCGCTGGCTCTGGCGGTCCGGCATGTCGCCGTTGGGCGCCATGTGGCCACGGTCGAAGCCGCTACGCGCATAATCGGCCAGTTCCGCGCGCTGGGCGGCGGGCAGCTTGCGTTCGGCATGGAAGGAGTTTTCGCGCGACAAGTCCTGCGCCGCTTCCAGGTTGTTCGCCGTCAAGTGTTCAGCCGACCACAGCGGCGTGCGGGTGATACCCGAGTGCATCACGCCAAACACGTTGTAGCACAGCTCTTTCGTCGCCACGTCCAGCTTGGGGTTGGTGATTTCCGGCTTGCGGCCATCGACGTAATGGGCGGAACAGGCATCGGCATGCGCCAGGTTCGCGGCAAAGGCGGACGCCAGCAAGCCGCACGCCAGGGTCAGCCTGGCGATCGATCGTTGAATCATATTTCCCTAAGTGAAATCGTTGCAGGCCAGCATTCTAGCGGACGCCGGCCCTCACCACCAACTTGCACACACCTGGCGTGCGCGGGTGCGCGCGGCGGCGAACGAGCGTGCCGGCGGCCCTGCGCAAAGCTGGCGCAAATAAAGGCCAACAGGCTGCGCACAGCCATTCATATCTGCTAAGATTGCCTGGATTCGTTCGCATCGACCATTCAAGATTTGGAGAGCATATGATCAAAAAAACCCTGCTGCTGATCGTTGTCGTCGTCGCCGCCATCCTCGGCTATGCCACCACCAAACCCGACACCTTCAGTGTCCAGCGCGAAATCACCATCAAAGCCCCGCCCGAAAAAATTGCCGCCCTGATTACGGATTTCCATTACTGGGCTGCCTGGTCGCCATGGGAAAAGCTCGATCCGGCCATGCGCCGCACCTTTGCGGGCCCGGCCAATGGCCTGGGCGCGCAGTATGCGTGGCAAGGCAATGACAAGGTGGGCGCCGGCCGCATGGAAATCACGGAAGCGGCCCAGCCGGAGCGCACCGTCATCAAGCTGGACTTTCTCAAGCCGTTCGAAAGCCACAACACCACCACGTTTTCCATGACACAAGAGGGCGACAGCACCAAGGTGAACTGGACCATGACAGGCCCCAGCCCTTACGTCAGCAAGGTCATGACGGTGTTTGTCAGCATGGACAGAATGATCGGCAAGGATTTTGAAAAGGGTTTGAACAACCTGAAGGCGGCCGCGGAGCGCTAAGCCCGCTCGCAGCAAGCACAAACAGGGCCCGCGCGGCCCTGTTTCAGTGAGTGCCCCGTCAGAACTGCTCGATCCAGGCGGCCAGGTGGTCCGGCGTGAGCGCCGGTTCAGCCTGCACCACCTTGCCTTGCAAGCCTTGTTCCGTCTTGCTCAGCTGCAAGGACCAGCCGCGCCGCGCCAGCCACAGCAAGCTGGCCAGCCAGAATGCGTGGATGGACGAGACGGGCGTGGTGGTCGGCGTTTCCAGGAATTCCGTCAGCAGGCGTCCATCGAGGAACAGCGCCGTGCCGCCCTGCTTTTGCAGCGCCACGCCAAACACGGGCAGCAGCATGTCGATCGCTTGCTCCACGCCACGCCCCGGATACTCGCGCTCGAGCTTGTCGAGCTGCTGGCGCACGGCGGCCGCAAAGGCGGTGCCGCGGAAGGCTTCCGAACTGACCAGGTCGGCATAATCCATCAGCAGCCAGTCCGGCTCGGGCGGCGTGACGCCGGCCGTCAGGGCCGCCGACAGATACGCTTCCACGGGCAGCTGCTGTTCCGGACCGGCCAGGCTCGCGCACAGGGCGTACAGGGTGCCGATGCGGTTGGCGACGGCTTGCCGCTGGCGCACCATCAGCTTTTCGCGCAGCAACTGGGCGTGTTCATTGCGCAGCCGCGCCAGCTCCAGCGCCTGCTTCAATTCCATGCGCAGCGCCGCGATATCCCACGGCTTCTGGATGTAGCGGTGGATCTGCCCCTGGTTGACGGCTTCCACCGTGTGCTCCAGTTCGGAATACGCGGTGGTCAGAATGCGCACGATGTGCGGATGGCGGTCCCAGGCGTATGACAGCAGCTCGTTGCCGTAAGCACCCGGCATGCGCTGGTCCGACACCAGCACGGAGATACGGTCGGCCTGTTCGTCGAGGATGCGCTTGCCCTCCTCGACCGAGGTGGCCGTCAGCACGTCGGCCAACGGAGCGATGGCGCGCTGGAAATATTTGAGGGCGTTGGCCTCGTCATCGACATAGAGTATCGTCGGCAAGCCTTGCGCCGGCTCACGCTGAGCCGGCAAACGCAGATTGGCGTCAATCATGCTAGTTCCTTATATGTACTGGAAAATTCAGGGTTACCGTGGTGGAACTGCCAAACTCGGTGGCGATATCGAGGTTGCCGCCGAACGACTGCATCATGCGGTGGCAAAACACCATGCCCCAGCCCTTGCCTTCGTCGCCGCTGGCACTGACGGGGTCAATCAACAGCTGCGCGACAATCTCGGGGGCGATGCCGGCGCCATTGTCACGCACCGTGATGCGGCCGGCATCGATGCGGATGCCGATCGCAGGATGGGCTTGCTCACCGGCAGAGCGCAAGGCATTCGCCAGCACGGACGACAGAATCAGCGCGACACAGTTGGGCGACTCGGCAATGGCGAAATCCTCGCCCTGCTCGACCGTGATGGCGGCGCGCTGCGCCGTGCTCAAGGGGTAACTATCAAGCAAGGCGGCCAGCAACTGGCGCGCGCTGCCAGCGCTGCGTCCGCCCTGCATGCCCGGCCCGGCACTGGCCAGACGCACCGTGTCGACAAAGCTGGCCAGCACGGACAAACAATAGCGCGCATTATCGTGCATCAAGGTGGCCGCTTCGCCGATCTCGGCCTGCGGTGCGGCTTCCGCCTGCGCGCGCCGCGCGATGCCGCGCGCAAAATTGGCGATGGCCGCCAGCGGCGTATTCAATTCATGCGCGAGGAAGGCCAGCGACTCTTCCATCGCCACCAGCCCCTGACGGCGCGCGGCGCGCTCGCGTCCCGTCTGCACGGCCAGTTGCAGCGCCGTTTGCATGGCGGGCAAGTCGAGCGGCTTTTCCAGCAGGCGGAACAGCGAACCGCCGTTGATCAGTTCCAGCAGCACGTCCTTGTCCGCATACGCTGTCACCAGCATGCAGACGATGTGTGGATAGTGCTGCGCCACTTCTTGCAGCAGCTCGCTGCCCAGGCGGTCCGGCATGCGGTAGTCGGTAACGAGCACATCGATCTGGGCGCCATTGTCTTCCAGCAAGGCGAGCGCCGCATCGACGCTCTGTGCCGTCAGCACGCGGTAGCGCGCACCGACGCCGCGCTCGAAGTACTTGCAAGCCAGCGCTTCGTCATCCACATACAGCACGCTGGCGCGGCTATCGTTGTCCATTAACGGCCCTCCCAGTCGGAGCGCTGCAGGTCGAAATTCATGCTGGCCCATTGGCCCAGTTCGCTTTCGGCGGAGAGGGTGCCACCGTGGCGCTCGATCACGCCATAGCTGATGCTCAGGCCCAGGCCCAGGCCCTGCCCCACTTCGCGCGTGGTGAAGAACGGCTCGAACACGCGTGCCAGGTTTTCCGGGGCGATGCCGGGGCCATTGTCGCGCACGCTGATGCGCAGGCGATTTTCATCCCAGCGGGCCGTGATGCGGATCGCGAACGGCGGCGCATTGCCCTTGCGCATGGACAGCACGGCATTGCCCAGCAAGTTGATCAGCACGCCCACGATGGCCGCCTCGTCGCCGCGCACCAGGGTGTCGACCGGCAAGTCGTGGCTGATGCTGACATTCTTCGTTTCATGCCCCACCAGGCGGATGGCCGCGTCGAGCGCACTGCGAAACTGGAAGTGCCCCGTTTCCAGCTGGTTGCCGCTCTTGCGGTAGGCAAAGGTCTTCAAGTCGGAAACGATGTGCTGTACGCGCAGCATGCCCTGCTTGGCGTCGGCCAGGCATTCGCTGACCAGCGCGCTTTGCCTGGCGGCCGGGTCTTCGATGGCCACCTCGATGGCCATCATGCAGAAATTCACGGGGTTGTTCACTTCATGCAACATGCCGGCGGCCAGGGTGCCGAGAGCAGCCATTTTCTCTTGCTGCAGCATCTGCCCCTTGATATCGGCCAGGCTTTTGTTGGTTTCTTCCAGCTGCGTGTTCTTTTGCGCCACTTCCGCCTTCAGCTGGAACAGCATGAAGCGGGCGCGCTCGTTGAAATAGGTAAACACGGCGCTGATGCTGGCCGACATGATGAGGAACAGACAGTTGACGACAAACGTACCCGGCAAGTCGAAGCCGTCCGCATGCCAGGCACACGCGGCTATGTACAGCACGCAGGAGATGGCGCCAAAGACCATGTTTTGCCACAGGCCGAAGGCCAGCACGATGCCCGACGAATAGATGGCCAAAGTCATGCCCACGTAATAGATCGAGGTGGCGCCTTCCGTGACGGCGATCATCCAGGCGATCATGATTTGCGGCAGGATCAACCACACAAACGTCAGTGCCTGGATGCGGTCTTGCGCCCAGCGCGTGCGCATGGCCAGCACGACGCAAAAGATCAGCACCGACACGAGGATGCGCGCGCTGGTAAACGCCGACTGCTTGTCCGGATACAGGGCCGAATCGAGGCCCACGCCCAGCAGGATCAGCACGATGCCCGTGTAGGCCCCGCCGCGACTGAATTCCAGGCGGAAGTCGCGCAAAACAGCCGTGTAGCCGGCGTGCAAGCCTGGAGTATCCATCAAGGAATGCTCACTTCCGCGAACACATTCACGCCCGTGGCGTCGACATAGATTTTCGGCGCCATCGCATGTTCGGGCAGCAAGGCCGACAAGCTCGCTTCATTGCGATAGATCAAATGCCACTCCAGCAAATGCTCCATGCCGAACTTGCCCGGATTGTCGGCGTGCACATTGGTGACGAGCAAACGTCCGCCCGGCCCCACGCGCGAGGCGAAGTGCAGCAGCAGGCGCGCACACACCTTGTCGGACAGATAATCGAACAGGCCGGCGCAATACACGGCGTCAAAACTGCCGGGCAAGCCCGCGGCGCCAGAGCCGTGGCGGCGCTTGAGCAGGTTGTGCACGGAATCGTGCACATAATCGATCTCCACCACGCGTCCCGTGCGCTGCATGATGGAGGTCAGGCGCGCGCGTGTCCAGTCCAGCGTCTCGCCGCTGAAGTCGACCAGTTCGAAGGCCAGCCATTGCGCATCCGGGCAAGTCTCGAGGAAACGCTGCACCTCGATGGCCGGGCCGCAACCCACGTTGAGCACCTTGAAGACACGCCCGGCAACACGCGCCGTGGCCGCCTTTTGCGCCAGAAATTGCGTCAGGATATCGATGCGGTTGCGGTGCGCCGTCGCCACGGCCGCCTGCAAAAATGCCGCATTGACGATCTGAAAATAGGTGCTCGGGCCCTGGCGTGGGTCGTCCAGCAACTGGTTGACCATCTGGTAGTCGCCCGCATAGCCGAGCGGCTTGGTAAACGTGCGGAAGACGAACGGCGCGCGCAGGATCAGCGGGTGCAGCGCCGTCTGGGCGAAGGCGCGGTGGGCCGGCGCCCGTTCTTCCTCGACGAGCGAGGCTTCCACCTCGAGCTGGCGCAAGTACAGCTGGGTTTGCTCCATCAGCGGCAAGGCCAGCTCGTCGAAGATGTCGGCGCGCAGGCGGCCGTTTTCCTTCGGTAGCGAGTCCGACAAGTCGACCTGCTCGACCCAGCGCGCCACTTCCGACAAAAAGGCGCGCATTTCGTTGACGACGATCTGGTAGTCGCGGCGGATGCGGAAGCGCTCGCCCCAGCCGGCGACAAAGGCGCTGGACTCTTTCGCCACGGCGCCCTTGACCACCACCACGTCGCTCAGTTCGCGCCACTCGTCGATCAGGGTCACGGAAACGATGGCGGTCAGGCCCGTGTTGACGCTGCTGATGACGACGGCCTTGCCCACATAGGCGTTCTTCGCCCCCATGCGCACCGTCAGCTCATTGAGCACCTCGCTGACCTGCACAATCGAGTAGGGATTGTAGATTTCCATGACCAGCGAATTGCGCTGCAAGTTGAAAATCGTGCCACGCACCGCCTCACCCTGGGTGTTACGGAAACTGACGACTGGATCGATCTGCGATTGTGAATACACGATTGAGCATTATCAAGTTGCCCGGTTTCCGGCGCACTACGCTGGGTGCACCAGTTTCCAGGCTGGGTTAAGGCACGGCACACCGGTCGTCTGCCGCCGGCCCGCCATCGAAATGGTGATGCGCGGCGTCGCGTGACGCCATGCCGGAGCGCCTCAAAGCGCATCTGTTCGCTCTCTTATCGAGTGTACTATGGATGTAGCAGAACGGGCAATTGTTCCCGATGGAACGACCACCCGCGGCGCTGGCGCGCAACGCCATCGGTCAACCAGCGACGAACAGGGCCAGAGCGTGACGCAATAGCTGCGGCGTTTGCCCCGTCCAGCGCTTGAACGAGCGGCGGAAGTTGGTGGCATCATGAAAGCCGAGGTAGGCGGCCACGGCATCGTTGTCGTAGCCATGCGCCTGAAACAGGTAGATGGCCTTGTGCGCGCGCACCTGGTCCAGCTCGGCCTGGAAATGCGTGCCATGGCGCGCCAGGTGGCGTTTCAAGGTGGCGGGACTGACGCCAAACTCCTGCGCCGTGCGCTCCAGGGTGGGCGCACAGCGGATATTGGCCAGCAGATAGTCGTACAGCGCACCGAGCAGGCTGGCGGCCGGCACGGGCGCCAGGGCGGCCGCCCGCAAGGCCAACGCGACCGCTGTGGCATTGCCGCGCGGCCAGGGCTTGTCGAGCCAACTGGAATCGATGAGCATGGCGTCGACCTGGCAATCGAAACGCAACGCCTGCCCCAGGTGCACTTCATGCTGCTCGACGTGACGGGGCCGCGCGCGGTTGAAGCAGAAGCGCCACGGCAGCGCTTCGCCGGCCAGCCAGCGGCACATGGCGGCCAGCGCCGTCATGTGCATTTCCACCAAAAAAGGCAGCTGGCTGGGCGCGCCGAACGCGTCCGTCCAGTACAGCACCTGCATGTCACCCGCCACGCGCAAGCGGGGCTGTAACAGCGGACACAGCAAGGTGTGAAAGTCACACAGTATGGTCAAGGCCTGGCGCAAATTCTGCGCCTGCAGCAAGGCATGGCTGGCGGCGCCGTAATGGCCGGGCAGCATTTGCTGGCCCAGCATGAAGCTGGTGTCGGCACTGTCCAGGCCGCGCGCCACGTTGGCCAGCAATTGCAGGTATTGCGCGGCGCTGACCTGGCTTTCCGCAGATGGCAGCGCGCCGCCATCGAGGCCCGTACCCTTGAGCAGCGGCGCCACGGCCAGCTCGCGGCTGCGCGCATAATCGAGCACCAGCGCCGGCTGGTGATGGGCCGCGATACTGGGGTCGCCTTGCTGGTTCAGCAGCATCAGGCCGGTGCGACGGAACTGATCCCGGCAGCGGAGCGCGGCGTTTCCACGGCACGGCTCAGCTCGGCCAACACCACTTCCGGCACGCCATCGGTAAGCGAGCAGGCATGCCGCAGGCTCAAACGGATTTCGCGGTTGTCGTTGGCATGGTGGCGCATCTGCCCCACCATGGCGCACAGGTGGCGCGCCTTCACGGCCGCCTCCTCGCGCGACACGCCCGGCATCAGCACGGCGAAGCGGTCGCCCGCATAGCGGCACAGCAAATCGTCATTACGCAAGTTCAACAGCAGCATGTGGCCCACGGCTTGCAGCACGCGGTCGCCTTCGCGGTGGCCGTATTCGCGGTTGATCAGGTGAAAGCTGTCAATATCGAGCAAGACCAGCGCGCAATCGAGGCCGGGCCGGCGTTCCTGTTCCAGGCGCATCTGCGTGCGCAGATAGCTGGCGTCGGCCAGCTGCGTGATGCGGTCGAAGGCGCGGTGGTCGCGGAACAGGCGTTCGCGCTTGTGCAGGTGTTCGTTCAGGCGGAACTGTTCCTGGCGCCAGTAATACATGCCGATCGTCAGCACCAGCATGCCAAACGGAATCAGCGCTTCCAGCCAGTTGTCCCACACGGCACTCTTATCGACGGCAAAGAATTCATCGAGGCAATCGGCCCAGGAACCCAGCATGATGGCGCACAGGCCGCCGGCGATCAGACTCGTCACCCGGCCGCGCGGACGGCTGCTGAGGGTAAACAAGAACCAGATGCCCGCCATGACGGCCGTGCCGCCTTCGCAGACGATATCCATCCACTTCCAGATGGCAAACGGTTTAAGGTGCCCCAGTGTGGCGTACAGGAACAAGAACAGGGGCAAGGCCAGCGCGGCGGCAATCAGGCTGTTACGGTGCAACGGCAGCATGTGGGAAACCTTTAAAAGTGGTGCTGTCGCCACGATAGCGCCCGCCCATGACGGCACGATGACATGCCGCGCGCCCGTGCGGCAGGTGCAAACGGCTCAGCATTACTAGTGACCATCGTGCAAATACGGCATGCCACGCCCCATGCGCCCGGCGATGGCAGGTCATTTCAGCTCACCACGGTTCATTTCCGGCCGGAAAGCGTTCGCATGCCGTTGTTTTCAGGGTGACAAGCCCTTGCCTGTCACGCAACCGTCATATTTGCTGCCTAGAATCCGCCCGGTTCCCTCCTCCCTAACCGAGCTCTTCATGAAAACCATGCACACTTCCTTCCCCTCCCCGCTGCGCCTGACAGCCCTGTCCCTCGGGATCATGGCCATCTTCAGCGGTCAAAGCCATGCGCAAGCGCAAGATGCGGACGGCCAGACGGCCGCCACCGTGGTCGTCAGCGGCCAGCGCGCCAGCCTGCGCAACGCCATCGCCGCGCAAGAGAAAGCCGACAACATCATCAGCGTCATCAGCAGCGACGACATCGGCGGCTTGCCGGACAAAAATGCGGCCGAGGCGCTGGCCCGCTTGCCGGGCGTGTCCGTGCAGCGCGACCAGGGCGAAGGCCGCTACATCACCGTGCGCGGCCTGGGCCCGGACCTGAATGCCGTCACCATCAACGGCGCGCTGGTGCCGTCGCCGGAAGCGGGCCGCCGCGCCGTGGCGCTCGACATCCTGCCTGCCGGCCTGATCCGTACGCTGGAAGTCTCGAAGACCTTGCTCCCGGAAATGGACGCCAACTCGCTGGGCGCCACCATCGAAGTCAAATCGCTGTCCGCCTTCGACTTGCCGGGCAAGCTGCTGTCGGCCAACGTGGGCGCCAGCCATGATGAAAAGACGGGCAAGACCAGCCCCAGCGGCGGCGCCCTGTGGGCCCAGCGCTTCCTCGATGGCAAGCTGGGCGTGGCAGCCGGCCTGAGCGCGGAAAAGCGCTCGTTCGGTTCCGATGACGTGGAAACGGGCGGCGCCTGGAGCAAGGGTAAATTATCTAGCCTGGAATTGCGCGACTACCTGCCCGTGCGCAAGCGCGGCGCGCTGGCCGTCAACCTCGATTACCGCCCGGAAGCGGGCAACAGCTGGTTTTTGCGCTCGTTCGTCAGCGAATTTTCCGACGATGAAGTGCGCGACCGCCTGACCATCAGCAATATCGCGGGCGGCAGCCTGGCCGAAGGAGCCACGGCCAGCGCGCGCGCCGAGCGCCGCATCCGCCAGCGCAAGTACACGCAGCAAGTGCGCTCGCTCGTGCTGGGCACGCAACAGAAATCGGGCGACTGGACGCTGGACGTCAAAGGCGGCATGAGCCGTGCCACGGAAGACACGCCAGAGTCCTTGAACGACGGCCGTTTCCGCGGCACCAGCAATTTCGCCGGCATCCGTTTCACGGATACGCAGGAGCCGACATTGAGCGGCCCCGCCTCGCTGTACGCTCCAGCCAATTACGCGCTGAACGCCATCACCCTGCAAAAACGTTACTCGAAGGACAATGAGCACCACGCGCGCATCGACCTGGCGCGCAAGTTCGACATCGCCACCCTGAAATTCGGCGCCAAAATCAGCCGCCGCGAAAAAACCAATGACACGGATCAATGGGCGTATAACAGCAGCAAGGCCACCAGCGGTAATTACTGGGGCGCCGGTTCCACGTCGATGAGCAACTTCGTGCAAGGCCATAATCTCGACTACGACCTGGGCAACATCGGCGTGGCGCTGGATCCCGCCCTGATCCGCGCCCGCGTGGCGGGACTGAACCGCGACAAGGCGCGCCTGGCGACCGAGTCCATCATCAACGATTACCGCATGCATGAAGACATCAACGCCATGTATGTGCAAAACAGCTATGACTTCGACGCCTGGCACATCCTCGGCGGCGTGCGCGCCGAACGCACCAGCTTTGAAGCGGCCGGCTCGCAAGTGGACAGCGCAGGGGTGGCCACGCCCTTGACGCGCGAACGTTCGTACACCAACTGGCTGCCCAACCTGCAAACCCGTTATGACGTCGATCAAAAGACCAGCGTGCGAGCTGCCTGGACGCAAGCCGTGGTGCGCGCCAACTTCAGCCAGCTGGCGCCCGGCATCAGCCTGGCCAGCAATACGGAAGCCGTGATCGGCAACCCGGACTTGAAACCCTTGAAAGCGAACAACCTGGACCTCGGCATCGAAAGAGTGCTGGGCAACGACGGCGTAATGTCGGCCTACGGTTTCTACAAGGACATCAACAATTTTACGTACACGACCAACCTGGCTGGCACGGGTCAGTGGGCCAATTACACCTCGGCCACCTCGTATGCGAACGGCGATGCGGCCAAGGTGAAAGGTATCGAACTGGCTTACCTGCAGCCGCTGCGCATGCTGCCGGCGCCATTCAACAAGTTCCTCGTCGGCGTGAATGGCACCCTGAGCACCTCGAGCGCGCAAATCGGCCGCTACGACAAGGCCAGCAAGCAGCAGATGCACCGCGATATTCGCCTGCCGGGCCAGTCGAACCAGGTGATGAACTTGATGCTGGGCTATGAAACTGGGCCGTTGAGCGCCCGCCTGGCTCTCAACTACAAGTCGCCCTACCTGCTGGAAATGGGCAACGATATCCTCGATCAAAGCCAGGACCACATCGTCGACAGCCAGAAGCAGCTCGATTTCTCGCTGTCCTACCAGATCAGCAAGCAGTTCCAGGTAACGTTTGAAGCGGCTAACCTGAACAACGAGAAATACTATGTCTACCAGGGCACGAAGCAATACAACGTGCAGAACGAACAATACGGCCGCACTTTCAAAGTGAGCCTGAAAGCCAGCGCCTTCTGATGATGTCAAATACCATGAAAAAGACCGTACTCTGCAGTGCTTTGCTGGCTGCCTTTTGCCTCTCGGCTAAAGCGCAAGCCGCGCCTGTCCAAGCTGTTCCTTCCTTCGCGCAGGAAGCGGAAGAACTGGCGCGCCTGCCCGGCGGCGGCTGGCTGACGTTGGACAAGCACGGCTTGCGTTTGTTCGACGCGGCCGGCCAGGAGCAGGACCGCATCGCCGTACGCGCCAAGCAGCTCGACACGCGCCTTGACGGTAATCAAGTGCTGGCCGTGTTCCTGGAAGCGGACACGCAGCGCCCGCTGCCCGTGACGGTCGATGTGCAGGCGGGGAAACTACGCAAACTGCCCCCCTTCCCCGTCCCAACTTTTTCCGTGGAAGCGTCCTGTCTGTACCGCGACGCCCAGCAACTCGATCATCTGTTCTTGATCGGCAAGGATGGGCAGGCGGAACAATGGGTGATGCAGGGCGAACAGCGCAGCCTGGTACGCAAACTGGCCTTGCCGCCGCACGCAAAACATTGCCGCGTCGACGATGGCGCCCAGCGCCTGCTGGTGAGCGAGTCCAACATGGGCGTATGGGCGTATGACGCCGAGTCCGAAGGCGTGGGCAAGCGCGAAGTGGTGGCCCTGCGCAAACCGTATGGCCAGCTGGACGGCGGCGCCGGTGCGCTGGCCGTGCTGCCGGGCGGCGTGGCTGTGCTCGACGGCAAGGCGGAAAAGCTGCATCTGTTCGCCTATCAGGCGAATAAATGGACCGCCCTGCCGCCGCAAGCTGTCGCCTTGAACGTACGCAAAGGCGACAGCCAGCTGGCACTGGACAAGGACTCCATGCTGCTGCGCGGCAAAAATGGCTGGCAAGCGCGCCCCTTGAAATGGGCTGGCCAAGCGAAAGCGGTGCCTGCGGTGGCCATCATCGCCCCACAGGCGCAGACGGCGCCGATGGCGCGCCAGGGCGATGCGGCTGACGATCCGGCCATCTGGCTATCCCGCAACCCTGCCGATGCGCGCATCCTGGGCACCAACAAGAAACAGGGTTTATTGGTCTATGACCTGCGAGGAAAGCAGACCCAGCTGCTGGAAGTGGGCCGCCTGAACAACGTCGACGTGCGCCAGAACATCCAGTTGGACGGCAGCAAGGTCGACCTGGCCGTGGCTACCCAGCGCGACGACAACAGCATGATGTTGTTCACGATCAATGCCAGCGGAGAAGTGGCGGAAGCGGGCCGTTTTCCGACCGGGCTGAAAAGCATCTATGGCATGTGCCTGTATCAACCGGCCAGCGGCGGCGTGGAAGCGTTCCTCAACGACAAGGATGGCACTTTCCAGCAGTACAAGATCGAAATGAGCGGCTTGAGCGGCGGCAAGTTCAGCGCCACCCTCTTGCGCAGCTTCAAGGTCGCCACCCAACCGGAAGGCTGCGTGGCCGACGACGCCAACGCCCGCCTCTTCCTGGGCGAGGAAACGCGCGGCATCTGGACCACCTCGGCCGACGCCGCCAAACCGGATGCCCTCACCATGGTCTTGCCGGTCGGCCAGCACCTGACGGCCGACGTAGAAGGCATGGCCATCTACCGCAAGCCGGGTGGCGCACCCAACACCGGCTACCTGATCGTCTCCAGCCAGGGCGACAGCAGCTACGTGGTGCTCGACGCGCAAGCCCCCTACAAGGTGCGCGGCCGCTTCACAGTCGGCTTTAACTTGCCGGCCGGCATAGACGGCACCTCGGAGACGGATGGCCTCGACGTCACCTCCGCCAACCTGGGCGGCGCGTATGCGCAAGGCATGCTGGTAATCCAGGACGGCTACAAGCGCCTGCCCGATGGGCCGCAGAACTTCAAGTATGTGGCCTGGGGGGAGGTGGCGAAGGCGCTGGGATTGGAATAAGGAAGGCCACGAGCGGGGGGGGGCTTGCCATCACGGCTGGCGCGACATGGCATTGTGCGGCATCGCGCCAGCCATCCGCTGGCGGCGAAACCCTGGGTGCGCGCTCCGGCAAGTTCGCTCGCGGTCACCGCCGACTCGTCGGCGAAAATCGCTGTCAACAGGCCTTCTCGATCTAGCGTGCGCCAGTTGCGCAAGCCGTACGTTCAATCGTGGTTCAACAAACTACCGTTAGCAGGTAAAGCCGCCGTCGACGGTGATGCTTTGTCCTGTGATGAATGCCGAATCGTCGGACAGCAGGAAACGCACCACGCCGACCACGTCGGCGACGGTGCCGAACCGGCCCATCGGCGTGAGACCGATGATCTTCTGCTTCTCCACTTCCGAGGTCGCGTCTGCCATCTCGGTGGCGATCAAGCCTGGCGCGACCACGTTGACGCGCACCATGCGTTCGCCCAGCTCGCGCGCAAGGCAGCGGCTGAAGCCGTCGAGCGCGCTCTTGGTCGCGCCGTAGATCGACATGCCGGAAAAGCCGCGCTTGCCGGAAATCGAGCCAATGTTGACGATGCTGCCGCCATCCTCCCTGAGCAAATAGGGCGCCACGAAATGCGTGATCCGGATCAAGGCCGTGAGGTTGGTGCTCAACAGCTTTTGCAGCAGTTCCTCGTTCATCATCGTCAGTAGCTGGCCGTCGCTGTAGCCGGCGTTGTTGACCAAACCCGAAATGGCGCCGTAGCGGCGTGCCACCTCCTTGACGAATTTCTTGGTCTCGGCGCCGTTGGTGATGTCGAGCGCGCGCCAGCAGAAGCGGTTCTCGTCCGGATCGGCCGCGCGCAGTTCGCGGATGAACGCCGTCTCGTTGCGGCTGCAGGTGGCCACGATGTGGCCGCATGCCAGCGCGTCGCGCACAAAGGCCTGGCCCAGGCCGCGGCTGCCGCCGGTGATGATGATTGCACCAAGTTTTCGCATGAGGACTCCTTAATCGGTTTTCCAGGTGTAGTTGCTGGCACGCCGGTGCGTACCGATGGCGTAGACGCGGCGCGCCATCAACATGATCAAGCGGCCCAGCATGTGCGCCGGCTGCGGCATCGGCCGCAACACGTCCACGATCAGCACGACCCGCACTTCCTTGGCGTCGTTGATGATTTCGTGGTCCCAGCTGTCATCGAACAGCACTGCTTCGCCTTCCTTCCAGGTGTACTTGGTGTCGTGCAGCAGCAGCGACGGCGGATTGTGCTTTGGCACTTTCAGGCCGAGGTGGTAGCGCAGGTAATAGCGCGAGGGGCTGGTGTGGCGCGGGATCGACTTGCCCGGGTCCAGGATCGAGAAGAATCCCTGGCACAGGTACGGTATCGCGTCGAGCAGTTCGCAGGTCCTCGGGCACTGCTTGCGGTTGAATTCCGGCTTCTCGCCGTAGCAGAACAGCATGAACACGTTCCAGCGCTTTTCACGGTTGTAGCGGCCCGAGGCATATAACAGGTCGATGTCGATGTCGTGGTAGCGCGGCATTTCGTGCTGGTGCGGCAACACGACGTCAAGCTCGGCCCGAATCGCATCATAGTTCTGCTCGAACAGGCGCAAGGCGGGATAGGTCTGGTCGATGTCGAAGTACATCGGCCGCTTGTCGCCCCCGATCACCCGGTTGAAGAAGGGGTTGAACACGCTGACGATCTTGTAGTTGAGCAGGCGCGTCCTGGCGATGAAGTAGAGTTTTTTCAGCAGCATCATGGTTCCTCGTCGTGGCGCCCGACTGCCAGCACGCCGTTGAGTCCGCCAAAGGCGAACGAATTGCACAGCGCATGGCGCTTGGCATGCCCGATGGCCGCCCCATGGACGATGTTGAGCCTGCAGGCGGGGTCGGGAATGTGCAGCGCGCCGATCGGCGCAACCTCCCCGTGCTCGAGCGCCAGCAGCGCGCTGATACATTCAAGCGCACCGGTGGCGCCCAGAGCGTGCCCGTGGATCGCCTTGCCGCCCGATACAGGCACACTGGCGCCGTAGCGGCCGAACACCGCATGGATGGCCTCGGTCTCGGCCGCGTCGTTGAGCAAGGTGCCGGTGCCGTGCGCGATCACGAAGCCGACCTGCTCGACGTCGAGCCCGGCATTCTTGAGGGCCCGTCCGATGCAGCGCGCCATGCTGGCGCTGTCGGGGCGGGTCCAGTCTGCGGCCGAGGCGTTCATCGCGAAACCGCAGATTTCGCCGAGGATGGTGGCGCCGCGCGCGCGCGCCGAGGCCAGCGTCTCGAGCACCAGCACGCCGGCGCCCTCGCCCAGCACCATGCCGTTGCGGTCGGCCCCGAAGGGCCGGCAGGCATCCGGCGAAAGCACGCGCATCTGGCGCCACGCGCTGTACAGGCTGTACGACGGCAACTGTTCGCTGCCGCCGGCCAGCATCACGTCGGCCAGGCCGGCCCGGATCATCTGGTAAGCCTGTCCAATGGCGTGCGTGGCCGAGGCGCAGGCGCTCACCACCGAGTGGCTCGGCCCTTGCAGGCCGAAAGCCATCGAGACGGTGCTCGCGCCGGCGTTGGCCATGGCGCGAATCAGGGTTTGTGGTGCCGGCGGACGCCGCTTGACATACACCCGGAAGCCGGCCACGTTGCGCGCATCCTCGCCGCCCATCGCCGTGCCCAGCACCACGCCGACCTCTTCCCTGTTCGCCATCAGGTAGTCGAAGCCGGCCTGGCGCATCGCCTGCCCGGCCGCGTGCAGGGCGAAGCGCGCGAAATCGTCGATGCTTTCGGGCGATATATTGGTCGCCACTGCACGCGCGACGGGCAGGCTGACCTGGGCGCCGATCAGGCGTTCCGGTTCCTGCGCCGTCGCGCACCACTGCTCGCCCTCGCGGCTGAGCGCGGCCACGCCGCTGCGCCCGCGGCGCAAATTGTCCCAGTAACTGGCCAGGTCGTTGCCGGCGGCCGAGACCACGCCCATTCCTGTGACCACCACGCGCCGTTGGGTGGCCAGGTGAGCGCGCGTCATGACGGGCAACGCTTGATGGCCAGCACCGAATTCATGCCGCCCAGGCCGAAGGAATTGGACAAGGCGGCGTCGATCCGCTTTTCGCGCACTTCATTGGGCACCATGTCGATGTCGCACAGCGGATCGCGTTCGAGGAAATTGGCGGTCGGCGGGATCAGGCCGTGCTTGAGCGCGAGGGTGGCAGCGATCAACTCGAAGCCGCCGGTCGCGCCCAGCGCGTGCCCGTGTACCGCCTTGGTCGACGACACGGCTACCGCATCGCGCGCGCCGAACACGCTGCGGATCGCCTCGCTTTCGACCAGGTCGTTCGATTCGGTGCCGCTGCCGTGGGCGTTGATGTAGCCGATCTGGTCGGGACGCAGGCCTGCCGAGCGCATCGCCTTGTTCATGGCCGCAGCCGAGCCCTGCGCGACCGGGTTGACTGGGTCGCCCGCGTCCGAAGTGATGCCGACCCCAGCCAGTTCGGCGTACACGACGGCGCCGCGCGCGCGCGCCGAGGCCAGCGTTTCGAGCGCCACCACGCCGGCGCCCTCGCCCAGCGCCAGACCGCTGCGCCCGGTCGAAAACGGGCGGCAAGTGTCGGTGGCCAGCACGCCCATGGCCTGGAAGGCGAGCAGGGTCGAATAGATGACGCTGGCCTCGCTGCCGCCGCTGATGGCGTAGCCGGCGTAGCCGTGGCGCAGCATCAGGAAGGCCTGCGCGATCGCATGCGTGCCCGAGGCGCAGCCGCTATGGACCACGAAGGCCGGCCCGGTGAAGCCGAATTCCATCGAGATGCAGCTGACCGACGCCTGATGGTTGGTGCGCACCACCAGCGCCGGATTGCAGCTCTTTTTGCCGAGGTGGAACAGGCGGATCGCCTCCGCCTCGCGCGAGGCCTCGCCGCCGCTGGTGGTGCCCAGGATCACGGCCACCTGGTCGCCCGGGACCTGGCTGCGGTTCCAGCCAGCGTCGGCGATCGCCTCCTGGGCCGCCACCAGCGCGTACTGCGAGAACGGGTCGAGCAACGCTTGCTGGCTGGTGCGTATGTGCTGCTGCAACTGGAAGCCTTCGACTACGGCGGCCGGCGCCGTGATCGTATGGCCCACCTGGGCCCGGGTGACGGGCCGGATCGCCGATTTCGCGTGGATCAGCGCGTCCCAGAACGGCGCCACCCCGATCCCGATCGCCGACACGCACCCCATGCCGGTGATGACCACCCTTTGCTCGTCGCTCAGCTCATGCATCGGCGACCGCCGTCCCGACCGCACCGCCCTTGCGGCGCTCCTGGTCGACGTGGACGCAGGCGTCCTCGATGGTGTCCAGCGTCATCAAGGTGTAGAGTTCGATCTCAATGTCGAAGGCGTCGTTGATCTCGAACACGATCATCGCCATTTCCAGCGACGCAATGTCGAACTTGTCGAAGCGGGTCGCGGGGGTGAGCTCGGTTTCGATCAGCGAGGGCTTGACCTTGCGGATGGCTTCGTAAATGACACGTTCAGATTCTCGCATAGCATTGCTCCATTTGGCAGGGTTGAATAATTACGACGGGTTCACTACGACACTGAGGGAACTGGTCACGACGTTGCCGTTGACGTCGCTGACGCTGAGCACATAATCGGTCGTGACGGCCGGGTTGACGACGACGCTGCCCTTGGCCACCTGGTCGCTGGCGATGGCGCGGCTCACGCCGTTCACGCCAAGGGTGGCCGCCAGCGCCAGCCTGGTTTGCCATTGCAAAGTCACCGCAGTGCCGGCGGCCACGCTGTAGGCGCTGGCGAGGAACACCTGCACCTGCAGCGAAGGGTAGTCGCCCAGGAATTGAATCACCGGCCCGTACGGGCCGCTCGCCGTGAGTCGGAAATAACCGGGAAACTGGTCGACCTGCGAAATGCCGTTGGTCACGCCGGCCTGGTAGGCGTTGGTCACGCCGAAGGCCGGATAGCGGAAGTAATCGACCGTCACCGGATTGAACGGGATGTCGATCTGCGCCAGCACCGGCTGGCCAAGCCCGGTCGCGCGCAAAGTGTAGATGGCCGAATTGCCTTGCAACATGGTGTAGGGCTGCACGGCCATGCTGCCGGAGCTGGCCACCTGCACCACGCCCTTGTTCGTAGTCAGTTGCACCGTTTGGGCGTAGTCGACATTCCAGCTCAAGGTGACGGTGTCGTAATAGTTGATGGCCGGGCTGTTCTGGGGTGCGAAACTGTCCACCACCGGCACGCTGATCGTCACCACCACGATGTCGCGCGCGAACTCCTGCGACGGCGTCCACGCGTAGAAAGTGTAGGCGACCTGCACCGCGCCCGGGGCCACGTCGTTCGACGGAATTCTGACCAGTTGGTCGATGGTCTTGTATTGGTTCGGCAGCGGCGAAATCGTCACGTAGGCGGCCTTGGCCGCCGTCCATTTCAGGGTCGTGCTCTGGCCCAGACCGACGATCTGCGGGACCGCCTGTGCCACGATGCTGAGCACGGCCACGCTTTTTGATACCGGAAAGCTGATCTTGGCCTCGCCGGCGCCGATGAACTCATCGAGCAGCACGGACACGTTGCCCTGCTCCAGATTGATGACCACCGCATTGAATTCGAAGGCCAGGAAGGCGCCCGCGGCGAGCGTGACGTTCTGGCTCGGCGAAATCAGGAAATTGTACGGGGCGGCCGAGGCGTTCTTGCTGCAGCGCCAGTTGGCAGGCGCCCCGGTGTTGACCGTGCTCAAGTCCGCCGTCAAGTCGGTGGCGCCGGTGCCCACCGGCAGGCAGATGTAGATTTCATCGTTCGGTGTCAGCTGCAAGGGTGTGGCGCCGCCGTTGCTGGCCACGAGTGTGAAATTGACGCGGCTGTTGGCGACGGCCGCGGCCGGGGAGAAAACATAAGTGAGGACTGTCGCGCTCATCGCATCTTTCTTCTAGCGGGGTAAGTGAAAAAATCAAGCCTGTTCGCTGCCCTGAGCGCCGCTCAGCTTGAGCCAGCCTTCGCTCAGGATCGGCCGCGTGGCCGGCAGCGCCGCCACGGCGGCGGCGGCGGCGCTGGTGAGCGCGTCGCTCTCGCTCCAGGTGGTCACGCCGGAGCGCTCGACCCAAGTCCATTCGCCTTTCACGCTGGCCGGCAGCGGCAACTGGATCTGCGGCGTCTCGAGCAATACCGGGCCGGTGCGGAAGGTCGTGAACATGTTGTTGAGCGCACTGTTAACCGGCCCGGCCGGCAACGACAGCCATTGCACCGGCAGGTAGCCGGAAACGGCCGGCATCCAGCCGCGCGGGTCGACCAGCATCGTCACGCTGTGGGTGGTCACGCCGTCGGCCACGGTAGTGAAGCCGGGGTCGGCCACCAGATAGGAGTTCGGGTTGGCCGCGCCGGGCGCACCGCTGGCGGCCAGGTCGCTGGCCATGCGCGCGAGTTTGTCGCGCGGCGCCAGGCTGCGGTCGGCCATCACCCGACGCGGGATGGCGAGCCGGTCGTCGTAGCCGTAGAAGGGATAGAAGCAGCTGAAGTCATCGTCGAGGAAATAACCCATCACGCCGTTGTTGCTCAAGCCAATGTCGCCGATGCGCAGCGGCAGCGCCACCGAGGTGAAGTCCTCGGTGACGTCCATGCCGGTGTCGGCCCACGACTGGTCGTTGGCGTCCGAGCCGCTCACGCCGAGCGTGACGAGGGCGCGCACCATCGCGATGGGACGGCCCAGCAGGATCGCCAGGTTGCCCTGGATAGGCTGGCCCAGGGGGTCGACTTTCCACAGGCTCGAATCTATCACGTCGAGCAACTCCTGCAGGGCCGGACATCCCTCCGAGCCGCGCAGCAGGAGGCCATCGACGAAGCCGTTCAGGTGCCGCATGGCTGGGCCGAAGTCGGGCGGGCTGCCCAGCACCGAATTGCTGCCGGGGACGGCGTCCCAGCGCAAGCCGGAGCCGACATCGAGCGTGTTGTTGCCGTAGTCGATGAGCAGCACCTCGCCCAGGTTGTTGCCGGCCGGGTCGAACACAACCAGGCTATGGTTGATATGGTTCGGGATCACCCAGCCACAGATGGCGCTGGTGAGGTCCGACGAATTGCTGCGCACGCTGTCATCGTCCGCCTTCACCATGCGGAAGTCCAGCCGCAGCGGCTGCGTCACGCGCGGGGTCAGTTGCATGTATTTGGTGTTGCCCTCGCCCAAGGTCACCAGGCTGGCGCTGCGGATCGGCTCGAGGTTGTCGCTCAGTTGCGAGCCGCGCAGGATCTGGCCGTAGGCGTCCACCACTTGCAGCTTCGGAATGCGGAAATGGCCGGCGTGGATAGGAAAGAACAGGTCGGCACCGGCATCCGGCAGGTAGCTGGCCACGTCGGTGAGCAGTTCGGCGATCTCGGTCTTTTGGACGGAGCTGAGCTTGCTCATTTCCAGCTGTTGCATGATCAGTTGCTGGATGATGCCGGACATCGATTGGGCCAGCACGTCGAATTGGCCGATGGTGCTGGCCATGTCGCGCAATTCGTCGATCTGGTATTGCGGCAGCAGGGCCATGTTCGGATCGCTATTGAGGAAGTCGTTGAGCTTGTCCTGCAGGCCGACCGCGCTTTGCCCGTTCAGGATGCTGCGCCCGGTGTAGGTGGCGGCGGCGGCCGTAACCGTGGTGCCGCTCCATTCGAAATCGAGTTCGTCGAGCTGCCAGGCGGCCAGCATCGCTTGCGGGGTGGCGGCGCTCGGATGCCATTCGATTTCCCAATCGAGGTAGATCGGCGCCCACGGCGGGGTCCAGGCGGCAACCGACAGCTTGGCCGGCGGCAGGCCCTTCAGGCCGGCGGTCTCGGCGATCGTGCGCACATCGACCACCTGGGCGGCCGGCCCGTTCCAGGCCAGCGTTTGCTGGCGCGCGATTTGCGCGCTCAGGTCGGCCAGCTGGGTCGCGCTCGGGACAATGTCCGCCTTTTGGAACGCGCGCGCGGCGATCAATTGGGCGTTGTTGGTGTCGAGCAGGAAGGTCTCGAACCAATAGTCCTGCATTTCCTTCGGGATCATGACGCCGGCCGGCCACACGATGGCCGGGAAATCGCCCACCGCCAGCGTCACGTCGAGCGGCACCGAGGCGTAGACGACGTCGATCGCGTAGATGGTCTGGCCGGTGAAGCGGGTGAACAACTGACCGTCGTCGGCGCCGTCGCTCGGCGCGCCGAATTTGGTGTCCTGGCTGGCGCCAGCGAGCACAATCACCGGGTCCTGGCGGTAGTTGAAGCGCGCCTGGTTGATCGTGTTCATCGTCAGGTTCAGCGGCGCGACCAACGTCTGCAGCGCCGTCTTGTCCTGCTCCAGGGTGAGCGTGAGCGCGGCGATCTGGTCTTGCAGCGCGCCGATCTGCGGCGTCAGGGCATCGATCTGCGCCTGCGCCTTGGCGCCGTAACCGGGGTTGGTGCGCGGATAGTTTTCCAGTTTCCAGTAGGCCGCGTACAACTGCCACTTCAAGCTGGCCAGCAAGGTGGTGGCGCTGTCGAGCCGGTACTGGTCGCTGTTGAGCTTGGTCAAGGCCGCAGTTGCGGCCGTATCGAGCGGCACCGAATAGGCGCCCGATGGGATCTGCGTCGGCGACGAGGTTTGCCCGTCCTGGAAAACGACCCATTGCTTGCCCCCGCCCTGGGTGGCGAAACGCGCCGCCTGCGACTGGACCAGGAACACGCTGCGATTGTCGACGTAGTCGTACACCATGTCCTGCTGGAACGCGAGCAGCAATCCCTCGGCCTCGACGCTGCCGATTTCGTTGGCCAGCCAGGCAGACAGCGCCTCCTCGGCGTTGGCGCCGATCGCCACCGTGGGCGGATTGGTGCCGTCCAGAATCGGGTTGATCGGGTAGAACTGGTCGCTCCCCTTCCATTGCAGGCCATACACAAAGCCGTGGCACATGTTCTGCGCCGGCCACTGGCCCTGGGCGGTGGTCAGGGGCGGGCCGCCGCTGACCGGGTTGGCCGCCAGCCAGTCCTGCCAGTCCTGCTCGGCGGCGGCCAGGTCGGCGTCGTTACCGACGCTCCACTGCATGGTGTCCATGATGGCTCTCCACTGCTCTTCGGTGGTAAAGCCGGCCGGCATGTCGACCGTCTTGCCGTAGAGCAGATCGTCGTCCGGCGTGGCGTACCAGCCGCAGCTGCTGTAGCTGTACACGCCATCGGCCGCGCCCGCCATGTCGTCGTGGAAGGCGAGCACGTTGGTCATGTTGTCGTACACCGCGACATAGGTCGGGTCGCCCGGGCCCATCGCCTGCAGGAAGGCCTTGTCATAGGTCGAGGTGGTGCCGTCCCAGGCGCTCAGGTCAAAGCGCCGGCCGATGTAGTACAAGGTGCTGCCGCCGCTGGGGTCGGGAAACACGTGGGTGCCTTCGGGCGCAGGGCCGAGGTAATCGCTCTCGAGCACCCAGGCCGTCAGTTGCGGCACGTCGCCGGGCTGGGCGATGAAGCTGCGTGTGACGATCCAGCGGTTCGGCAGCGAGGGGAAGGTGACGCCGCCGAGCGCGTCCACCTGGCCGTGGCGCAGCGCGCTGGGCACGGTCCAGATCAGGTGGATGCCGGGCGCGGGGGGGATCGACGCTATCTCGAAAGCACTCGGCTGCGGCTGCCCGAGGCGCAGGCCGAGCTGGTCGTACTGCACCGCGACGGCGGCCCAGTCGCCGGTCTGGTTTCTGGTGCCCACCATCAGGGCGTCGAGGTAGATCGGGGTCAGCAGGACCGGCCCGGCCCAGATTGGATTGACGATAGGCGTGCTCATGCGTTCACCAGATTTCCGTTGCACATTTTTCCAGTCGCGGGTTCGAATTGCTGCAAGCCCGCCCCCTTGACCATCTCGACCGCGAATTGCGACGAAGTCAATGCAGCGCCGGCTTGCCAGGCGCCGAGGCCGACCAGCGTGCCCACCATGGTGTCCTTGCATTTGACGATGTCGAGCACGCCGCTGGCGCGGTCGTCGTCGCGAAACGAGATCGACGAGGTGCAGGCATTGCCGTGGCTATCGTTGATCTGCTTGCCGGTCGGGAAGGCGCCACCCAAGCCGCGCAGAGCGATCTGATATGCCCCCGGCTCGGCCGGCACGCCGATGACGCCGAAATGCAAGCCTTCCGGCGGTTCCGAGAAGTTCACCAGCTGCGGCACGCCGTTGAACAGGGCCAGTAGCACGTTGTCGGACAGACGGTCCAGGCGCAGCAGGGGAATCGGCGCAGTGCCCAGGACGTCGAAGAAGGCGTTCACCTCCATACCCGGCCAGCCCTTGACAGCGGCCGAGCGCAGCAGCACGCCGGTCACCGTGCCGCCCACCTGCGCCGTGGCCGCGAGCGGCTTGCGGCGCAGCTTGGGGCGCACGTTGCCGACGGCGAGCGCGGTCTGCTGGGCCAGGCGCTCGAAGGTGCTCAGCACTTGCACGTAATCCTGCGACGAGCCGAGCGCGATATTGACGGCGCCGTTGACGGCGCAATCGGTCCAGTTCTGGTCCAGGTAAAAGAAGCGGATCGATTCAGGCGGCAGCATGGCCGCGTCCGGTACCAGGTATTCGAACGGCACGCCGTACAGCAGACACAGCTCGGCCAGCCAGGCGACAATGTCGTCGGGAATGTCGAGCAGGCCATTTCCCTTGTTCCCATCGGTCCTGGCCAGCGCCTGCTTGTACACCTTGAGCAACTCGCTCGCGCCGCTATGGCTGCTTGTGGTCATGTGAACTTCCTCGTTTAGTTTGGCTTGCGCACGTGCTGGTGCAACAGGTGCAACGCGTCCTCGCCGGCGGCGATGCGCTCCTCCCAGTGCGGCACCACACCGGGCAACTTGTCCTCGTCGCGCCGGTCGTGCGCCTTGAGCGGAGCGATGGAGGCGGCCTGCCCGGCCACCTTGGAGAGTACCTTCAGCAGCACCGGCGTGACGCCGGTGCGCGGCTGCTGGAGCTGGTCGGCCAGGCCGTGCAGGTGGTCCGAGGCGACGGCGGACAGGTTCGCCTGGTAGCTGTTGATGCGCCACTGGAACAGCGAACCGGCGAAGGCCGCGTCTGACAAGCCGAGCAACTGGCCTATTTGCCAGGCGCTGGCGTAAGACATGTTGAACAAGCCGTTGGCCGGGTCGTAGCGGATCGCGCGGTCGCTGAAGAAATACGGCCCCAGCGGGTCGACCGTGGTGGGCACCGGCGTCAGCGGGCCGCGGTACCAGGAGGTCGTCACTTCTCCGCTGCGGGTCACGTTTTGCAGCGGAATGTAGCCGATCTGGAGTGCCTCCCTGGCCGTTTTCTCGGCCCCGCTCAAGACGGCGGGGAACGGTCTGTGGGTCGGCTGCATCAGGTCGACCCCGCCCTGCCCGCACAGGTTCTGCATGTAGTCGAGAAAGCTGCCGCGCGCGCCGGCGGCGGTGAACTTCCAGGTCGCCAGGCAAACCAGGCGGATCGTCGTGTATTGGGCCGCGATGGCCGGGCCGCCGTGCAGATGGTCTTGCTGGCCTTCGAGCGAGACCAGGAAACAGCTGTTGTCGCAGCCGCTCTTGGGCAGGCGGTTGCCGACCGCGACCGAGAACCAGCCGTCCTCGACCATGCCCAGCACCTCTTTCTGGTCGGTGTTGACTTCGCGCACGTGGGCCAGCAGCGGCAGTTCGGCCAGCGACGGCGCGAGCGCGAGGAAGGCGGCCAGATCGAGGTCAATGGCCAGCAGTTGCGAGGCCAGTTCGCCGGCACTGAGGGTGCCCGCGTCGATCAGGCTCGGCCCCAGGATGGACGGGTCGCCCGGGTCGATCAGCTGCGCCACCGTGATCACCTTCGGGGTGGCGCCTTTGAGCTCGTCCGGATACAGCGTCAGCAGGCCGATCCAGGGCGGCGTGGTGCCGTCGTTGTCGCCCGCGTTGTTGGTGTTGCCGTCGATCGACCTGACCCACGGCAAGGTGCGGGTGCGCAGCACCACGTGTGGCAGGGATTCTTCGTAGTTGCCGACCATATTGGCCGGCGGATAGACCAGTTGCAAGTCCTGGGACGGCAGCTGGAAGCGCGGCCCGCTCACCAGGAACGGGGTTTGCACGCCGAAACTGTTGCCTGTCACATCGGCCTTGAGCCCGTCGACCGTCTGCTGCGCCTGCAAGCAGTAGGAACCGGCCTGGAGCGGGGGTTCGGCGGCGCAATAGAAGCGGATCTGTCCCGCTGCGAGCGGCACGTCCTCGTCGGCGATGGCGATATCGTTCATGGACTTGTCCTTACGCTATTTGAAGTTGGCAAGACGGCGGCGCGGTATCGAGCGGCGCCCCCGCGGCACACTGCATGAGGCCGCTCAAGCCGCGCGATTTCAGGGTCGCCGCGTCGGCGCAAAAGCCGAACACGCCCTGCACGCTGGCCGACGCCGACGAGCGGTAACAGGCGGTGTCGCGCCCGTGCACCAGCAACGCCAGGTCAAGCTTGACGTCGAGGCAAGCGGGCACCTGGTATACATAGGCCTGGAGCGCGCCAACCTGGAGAACGAATTGCGGCTCGAGGTCGTCATCCCTGGCATAAGCCGGGTTGGCCGGATCGTCGGTCCAGCGCGCCTGCACGCGCGGCCGGACCGACCCGCCGACCAGCACGGCCACCGTCGACACGTGCTCGAAGAACAGGGTTTCGAGCCACCCCTGCCCCAGGCTGCCGTCGGCCTGGCGCACCTGGTTGCCCTTGAGGACGTCGCTGGCCAGGATCTGGCCGCGCTGCAGTTTTTTCAGCACCGGCGCCGCTTCCGGGCGCAGCAGGCAGCCGTCGGCCTGGAAGTAGTAGTGGTTCAGGCGCGTCCAGTCGCTGTCGTGGTACCAGCCGGCGACACCGTCCGGGCTGGCGTCGGCGGCGATCACCACCAGCTCGCTGGTGGCGGCCGGCAGCTCGTGGTGCGCGCTGCACGCCGGATCGGCGATGCGCAGCTGCAGCGGCTCGTCGTAACGGTTGAAGGCGAGCAGGCGCAGCGCCAGGTTGCCGCGCAGCTGCACGCTGCGCCTGGCGGCGTCGCCGAGGCGGACGATGCTGGTCGCTCCCGGCGCCAACGTCAGATGCAGCTGGCCGGCCACCTTGGCAGCGAACTGGCCGAGGCCGGCCACCCATTTTGCGCGGCTGCGGTAGCGCATCACTTGCAAGGCGGTGGCGCCCTTGCCCAGCGCGTACTGGGGGCCGCCGGCCCGATAGCGCCGGCTGTGGCCGATCACGCGGCTGGCGTTCACGGCGGCGGGCGCTTCCGCGGCCACCCGCGGCGCCGCTTGCGCCATCGCGGTCGGGGCAGTTACCACCGGCGCGAGGTCCATGCCGAGCGGCGCGATGCTGGGCGGCGACTGGAAGATGTTGCCAACGTTGTGTTGCAGCACCGACAAGTTGGGCGCCTCCAGCGCCGGCTGGCCGAACAGGCGCAGCGCGGCCAGGATGTCGTTGCGCAGCAGCTCGACCACCGGGTCCATGATGGTCGAAGCGATCACCCGGGCGCGGTCGGTCTGGAGCGGCGCCGCTTGCGCCGGATAGTTCGGGGTCCAGGCGAACGGCAGCGGCAGCGGGCCCAGGGTGACGAAGGCCAGCGTGGTCAGTGCCATTGGGCCGACCGGCGCATACCGCAACACTTGCGAGCCCTGCAAGCTGGCGCCCAGGATGGTGCCGGGAATCGACTTCGCCTGCGGGATGCCATCCGGATTGAAGGCGTTCTTGGACCACAGCGCTTCGGGCGAGCTGCTTTGCTGCATGCCCACGTCGATCAGGCGCGCGTCCAGGTTGATCGCTTCCCAGGCGTTGTCCTTGACGGACCAGCCCAGCAAGGTCAAGCTCAACGGAGTCGTCACGGTGACCTGCGCCATCGGCTGGATGCCGATGGCCGGACCGCTGAAGCTGGCGGCGGCGCCCGCGAAGCGCAAGGTGGTCGCCGGAACGACGGTGCCGACGGTGAGCGTGAACGGACTCTGGATCACCCAGCCGACATCCGGGTAGTCCTCGATCAGGCCGAGCGTCACTTGCGCCTTGAGCACGGCGTAGGCCTGGGTCAGCGCCGGGGTCGGCGCCTGCTGCGCCAGCGCCATCAGCTTGGCCGGGGCTGCTTTGGCGCCCAGCGGCGACGTGCCGATGCTCAGCGCGGGCAGGAAGCTGAGCTGGAAGGCGGCCCAGTCGAGCGGATTGGTGCCGGGCTGCGCCTGCTTGCTGTCGCCGAACGGTATCGTGAACGAAATCACGTACCAGTCGACCCCGACCTCGCCGGCGATCGGAGGGCCCCACAGGACCAGGCGGGCGCCGATCTGGGCCGTCAGCGACAGCTTGACGCCAGCCACCTCGGTCTCGAATCCGGCACCGACGGTGATGTAGGCGTCGAGCCTGAAATAGAAGGGTTGCCACTGGATCAGGAAATCAACGCCGGCGGCGAACCAGGCGCGCAGCGGGCCGCTTTCGAACAACACTTTCAGGTAGCCGCCGGCCATGATGGCCGACGGAGTCAGCGCGAAATAGGCGCCGCCGTTGATGTTGAGCGAACCGATCGGCATGAGCATCGGCCAGTTGAAGCCCAGGCGCGGCACGGTCGGATAGTTCTCGGGCACGCTGAAGGCCGGGTTGTAGCCGCCCAGGGTGATGACGAAGTCGCCCGCGTAGATGCCGTCGTACCAGACGATGGCCGCGAAGCCGCCCGTCAACTGGCAATCCTTGGACAGCACGAAGGAGTTCGGCGTCAGTTGAGCGCGCACCGACACCACGCCGTCGCTCGGGCGGAACGATACCAGCAAGCCCAGTTCCACGTAGGCGAGCGCGTTGGCCGGCTTGGCCTTGGGCGGGAACGAGGCCGAGCTGATGCCGATCAGGTCGATCGAGAACTCGCGCCCGAACTTGACGATCAACAGCGCGAACGAGTTGAGCATCTGGAAGCTGGTGAACTGGATGCCGCCTGCGGCCCAGTATTGCCCGATTTCAGGATAAACCACCTTGGAGAGCACGCTCAGGGCCGAATCCGGCGTCGCGCCCGAGCCGAACACGCGACTGTCGGTCGCGCCTTGCACCAGCGGGAATTCGGCGATGCCGTCCACGTCCGGGATACGCAGGTTGCGGTTGTAGCCGAAACCGGCGGCCAGGCCGTTGATGAAGAAGGCCGGGGTGGGCCCGAGCGGGATGTTCAGATTGACGAAGATGAACAGCGAGGCGGCCGTCGGGCCGTCCGGCTTGGCCGGGTCGAGCGGCACCAGCGCGTACGAACCGAGCGCCATCAGGCCGAAGGAGCCGGCCTTGACGGTGGCGTAGCCGTCGTAGCTGACCGGGTTGTCCTGCTTGAGGAAGCCGCCGGCGATTTCCACGCCACCGCCGGTGAACTGGATGTCGATCCCGGCCAGGTCCATGGTGTAGGCGCTCGAGTCGAGCGGGGTCTTGACGGGCACGCCGACGGACAGCGAATCGAGGCCGATGAACAGGCCCGCCATGCTGACGTTGCCGTCGAACAGCATGTCGAGCAGATACTTATCCTGTTCCCAGCCGACCCCGATCTGGTTGGCATACAAGGGGCCGAAGCTGCGCTGCACCGGGAACCACACCTGGCTGCCCTGGCTGCCGTCGCCGCTGAACAGCTCGACGTACAAATCGTTGACGTAGGAGGTGCGTACCGAGAAACCCGGATTGGCGACCGGGTTGGCCGACTGCGGCGAGGCCTCGTTGCCGGAGCCGAGCAGGTTTTCCGCCACCGGATTGGCCTTCGGCCCCGGCACGGCCACGTTGGGCGAAAGCGAAATGCCTATATTACTGAGCATCACGCCCCCGCCAAACGACTTGACCCGGTTGGCGGTGTTGGCGAAGTCGAAGGTGATCAAGCCGCGCGGCGCGACCGCGCCCAGGCTGAAGCGGCTCATCAGCACCAGATTCTGGCCTTCCTTGCCGTGGAAATCCATGCCGATGTTGACCAGTTCGAGCAGCAATTTTCTGAATTCCGGCGAGTCCGCGCTGATCGGCACGTACAGCGAGACGCCGCCCTTCAGGTCGGGGTCGCCACCGGCCTTGGCGATCCATTCGGTGTCTTCGTCGCCCAGCTGCAAGGTCACATAGGGCACGGCGGCCAGTTCCAGGCCCGGCACCATCACGCGCAGGCCGAAGTAGTCGCTGCCGACGGTGCGCGGACCGAGCCAGATGCCGCCGGTGCTGCCGATACTGACCAGCTGGAACTGCTCGGCCAGCATGGCGCGCAGGAAACGGGCCAGGAATTGCTCGATGGTCAGGCTTTCCAGTGCGGACAGACTGTTCAGCATGTACAGCTTGTCTTCCTGGATCATCAATTGCGAGGCCAGCAAAATGTTGGCGGCGCTCGGGCCCTTGTCCGACGAGAACAGCGGTTGCGCCATCCACTTGCTGACGGCGGCCTGGTTCAGCACCAGGATCGACAGGTAGCGCGGCACGATGTTGAGCAGGATCGATTCGAGCCAGTCAAGGACATCCTTGCTCCATTGGGAGCGGTCGGGTTGGCCGAAGAAGGTCGGCAGCAATTCGCGATAGTAGCTGCTGTCGGCCAGCGCGGTGCCGGCCGGGTCGACGCCGAGCAGGAATTTGCCGCTGAGCATGTTGAACTGCATCGACAGTTTCGGTCCGCACTCGTCCTGCAGGGGCGCCAGGATGGCCAGCGCGAAGTGCAGCTGCGGCTTGACCGGGCTGACCGGCGTGCCGTCGGCCAGCACCGGAATGCCGATACCGGTGGGCGCAATCTCGAGCACGATGCTGTCGCCGGTGGGCAGGTACAGTTCGACCCACAGGCCGACCTGCAAGGTGCCCGACAGGGTTTGCACGCCCGTCACCAGGGTGACCGGCAGGCTGGCCGATGGCTTGTAGCGCAACAGGCCCGCATCGGTCTCGATGCTGGCGAAATACGGCTTGAGCAGGCCGGCCACGGCTTGCACGGTGGCCGGCGCGTTGGCGCTCGACAGCCGTCCAGACAGCCACGCGAGCGCCGCGCTGCCGACGGCGTCCGCGCCCTCGTCGCTGACCGCGATCAGTTGGTTGACCAGCTGCGCCACCTGCAGCTCGTCCGAGGCGCTGCGCAGGCTGGCCACGAAGGCGCCCGCGCCGCCTGCGGCCAGTTCGTCGAGCAGCACGGTGGTCAGTTGCTTGAGCAAGGCTTGCGCGGCTTGCTGCGCGGCCTCGACCACCAGCGTTTGCCATCCGGGGAACGGCAGTATCTGGAAATTCTGCCCGCTCTCGAGCTGCCTGGCCGACAGGTGGAACACCTTGTCGTAAGCGGCCTGGAGCACCAGCGTAGTGTCGCCCGTGACCTTGCCGCTGAGCGAGACATTGCCGGCCAGGCCGGGTTGGAAGTTCGGGCCCAGCGAGAGCGAGAACGCCAGCGTCAGCAACTCCACGCCGTCGGCCAGCGCCAGCGTCTTGCCAGCCGCAAGGCCGGGCGTGATGATGAATTTCTGCGCGGCGACGTCGGCCACCAGTTCGATTTGCTGGCTGTACGGCAAACCGAAAATGCACAGGCCGCCCGTGATCGGCTTGACGCCGACGCCGTTGGAGGCCTGCGAGGCGACCGTGATGGTGGAGAACACGCGCGCCAGGGCGGCGATGTTGAGGTGACCGTTGGCGCCGAGCACGGCGTCGCCCAGCAGCCAGCCAAGCGGATCGCCGAACAGACCGAGGGGCGACTTGGTGAACCACAGGCCGGTGGCGCTGTCCTGGAATGCCAGCCCGAGCGCCGACATGGCGGTGCGCGCGACCGGGTAGGCGTTGAGCAGCTGGGCGTCGACCACTTGCCCGAAAAAGGTCGAGAGCGCGAAGTTGGGCGCCAGTGCGATGGTTTGCTCGAGGAACACGGCGGCGTCGAAGGGGTACAGGGTCAGCGGCAGCGGCATTGGCTGGGCACCGTCGCCCCAGCACAGTTCGACCGCGAACGCGGCCTTGGACGCTGCGGCGACCGTGACGGCCAGCTTGGAGCGCAGTTCGAGCTGCACTTGCGCGCAGTACAGCCTCAGTTCGGCGCTCAATTCACTGCTGCGCAGGTCGAAACCCATCGCCCCGCTGATCTGCAGGAAGTTGCCCCACATCGGCAGCGCGTCGGCCAGCAGGCTGACCTGGAACAGCGCGCCCTCCGACACCGACAATTGCACCGGTCCCAAGGTCACCGGCTCGATCTGCGAGCACAGTTCGGCGCTCAGCCGGGCCACTCGCAGCGGGTCGGCCATCAGGGCGGCGAAACGGCTTTCCAGCTGCGCGGCCGGATTGGCGGCCAGCGCCACCCAGTCGTACAGGCAGGGCGCGAAGCCGCTGTCCTGGTCCTTCACCAGTTGCAGCGCGTGCAGCAGTTGCAGCATTGGCAGCGGCACCGCCGGGATCGTGATGCCGGTGATGGATTCGAGCAGCGCCACCGCCTGGGCCCTGCTGGCGGCATCCTCGAACAGGGCGATGCCGCGTTCGATGAAGTAATTGAGCGGATCGGCCAGCATCGCGGTCCAGCCGGCCGAATCGACGCCGGCCAGCGCGTCGCCCTTGGGCAGCGGGATGACCAGGTTCATCAGGTCCATCACCTGGTAGGCGTTGCTGATGGCGGCGTTGCCCAGCAACGGGGTGACGAACTGGCCCACGCCGATGTTGAGCAGGCCGTAAAACACGGCCACCCATTCGCTGCTCTGGAACGGCAACTGGGCCAGGTCGTAGACCAGCGTGTCGGCCCCGCTTTGCATGGTCAGCACCACTTGCGGCTGCAGCACGAGGCTGCCCTGGTCGAGCGCCATGTCGATCCCGAGCCGCATCGACACGAGCGTCTTGATGGTGCCGTCGGTGCTCGGCACCACGACCGGCGCCTGCGGCGTGAGCAGGGTCTGCAGGCGCAAGCCTGGCAGGTAGTTGCTCTGCGGCGCGGCGTCCGTCAGGGACACTTCGACGAAGCGCAGCAGCAAGTCGGTGCTGGCGTCGATACCGAGGGCGCTGAAGCTGAAGCGGCGCTGCAAGCCCAGGCCGAGGCTCTGGCCAAGCGCCGAAGTCCACACGGCCAGGTCCAGCTCGCCCGGCAGGTCGACTGCCACCGCGAACGGCGCGGCGTAGCTGCCGCTGCCCGACACCGTCGGGATGGGCGCATCGTCGCTGACGGCCCAGCCCAGCAAGGCCATGGCCGCCTCGGTGTAGTCCGCCTGCGCCAGCAGCGCCGAGACTTGGCACTTGACGTCGCCGACCGGGTCGGTGAAGCCGTCCGGCTTCATCACCGGCATCGTGGCCGGCCAGTTCAGGCCGGCGGGCACGAAGGGGCCCAGGTTCGGCAGCAAGCCGAGCAAGGCATTCAGCGCGAGGCCGGGACGGTTGCCAGTGCGGTACACGGCCACGCCGGACAGGGCGGTGACGATGGGCGCGAAGGTCTGTCCCTGCCTGGTGACGAGTTCATCGAGCGAATCGGCATCCGAGAACACCATGTCTTGCCCGACCGGCATCGAGGTGCCGTCGACGATGATGGCCGGCTGGCCGACCGCGACGTTCCAGTGCCAGCTGTCGTAGGGCGACCAGCTGCCGGTGAAGGAGGCGCCGTCGACGCTGACGGCGGCGCCGGCGACGGCCGGCGTGACGAGGGTTTGCGACAGTGCGATGCGCGCGGCGATGCCCGGGAATAGGCACGCCTGCACCGGCGCGCCGTTACCGAACTGCATGCTCAGCGCATACACGTCGATGCCGATGTCCAGCGTTTGCAGGCTGGCGTAACTGATGTCCGGGCTCAGTTGCAGGCCCATGGTGAGGCGGTTGGCGCCGCCGGTCTGGGTTTCCACATAGGCCAGCAGGGAGGCCGGCAGGCTGGCGTCCGTTAGCGAAAACAGCCACGGGTCGGCCGCCTGTCCCTTGCCGGTCACGCTGGCCTTGACGCCGGCCTGGTCGAACAAGGCGCCGGCCGCCTGCAGCAGCCAGTACACGGGCAACTGCCCATCGACCAGGGTGCCGCCTTGCAGCAGCGCGCTGTAATACGTGCTGAACGCGGCCACCGGGTTCTGGAACGACGTGACCATTTGCGCGGCGCTGAATGGCGGCGCCAAAGCGGCCGGCCAGCTCACACCCGCGCCCAGGTCCGGCGCAATCACGCCGAGCAGGATGGCGGCCTGGTGCCCATAGGCGGATCCGGCGGCCAGGCCGAACACGCCCTGCAGGGCAGCGTCGACCAGGGTGTACAACTCCGTGATCGCCTGCTCGACCAGGGTACCCGGCTGTGTCAGGTCGATCTGCGCGTACTGCCCATTCGGCGTGGATACATTGACCAGCTGGAACGCGGGCACCACCTTCATCGCCGCGGTGCTGCTTTGCAAGACCGAGACCCCGCCGGCCAGGCTGCCGAAGCTGTACTGTTCGCCGCCCACGCTGCCGGCGAACAGCGGCTTGCCGGTGTCGGTGTTGGTCAGCGCAATGCCGACATTGAGGTTGAGGAAACTGGTGCTCACGCCGAGCTGGCCGGTGGTGGCCAGCGAGAACTGGGCCAGGTCGAGCTGGGCCTGGACCAGGACTTGCGCCGGGGCCGTCCCCAGTTGCTGGCCCTTGCCGCGGAAATTGAGGCCCGGCAGCAGGTAACGGATGCCGAGGGCGTCGACCTGGGTGACCATGGTCAGCGCCAGAGCGCCGTAGGCCGGGTCGCTCAGCAACGGCACCATGAACGGCGCGGCCACGCTGCCGTCGCCGGCCACCTCGGGCGCGGCCACGCCGAGCAAGGCGCCGATCGCGCCCATCCAGGCCGGGAACGCGGCCTCGTCGGCCAACAAGCTGTTGAACCAGGCGACGAAGGGCGCGCCCAGCGAAGCGCCCGCGTTCGCTTGCGACAGCAGCGTATCCCAGCGCAGCAGCGGCAGGCGTACCGCCGAACCGGGGACGATGGGCGACAGGCCCAGGATCGGCAACAGGTTGCTGGCGCGGTTGTCCTGGCCGAGCACCTGCTGCAAGGCCGACACGAACAGGGTCGACACCGTGCTCAGCCATTCCTGCGGCGTGATCTGGGCGATCTGGCTCAGGTTGCGGTCGGCCGGTAGCAGTTCGGTCGGCAATTGCAGTTGCATCACCACCACCGACAGGTCGACCGAAGGCGCGCCCAGGTCGATCTGGGCGCTGAACTTGACGCCGTTGAACGACAGACCGTTGCTGCTGATGATATGTTGACCGCCCGCAGCGGCGAACTGCACGCCCATGTTAAGCGGGAAGTCGCTGCTCCCCAGCACCATGTTCATGCCGCCCTGCCCGATTTTCAACACCGGCAGCAAGCCCCAGGCGCTGACCTCGATGTCGCTGATACCGTCGGCCACGCCCTGGGCCGCGAAATTCCACTGGTGCAGCACGCCGATGCCGAAAACCTGGTCGCTGTTGACGAGGTCCGGATCGACTGCGTAATTGACGAGGTAAAAACCGGTCGCCGTCAGGCTGCCCGGATACGGGATCGGATTCCACACGCCCATGCTGCCCAGGTCCTGGGCCGGCAAGCCGAGCGCGCTTGCCGAGACTTCGCCGAGCAACTCGGCGAACAGTGCGGCGATCATCGCGCCGTTGGTCGACAGATTGTCCCCGGTCAAATTCATGGGGTTCTGGAACCAGTCCGGATTGAGCTCGTAGCTGTTGGCCTGGCCCTGGACCGCACGCAGAATGCCGATCGCGATGCCCAGCTTGAGCAAGGTGGGTGCCAGCTGCGAGGCGTCGAAGGTGCTTGGGCTACCCACGATGGACCTCACAAGAGAACGTGTTGATGAACATCATTTACTCCCGTTGCATGAGCTTCAAGGACTGTTTCCGTCAAACCAACTTCACTTCCACCACCCCGGACGTGCCGGCCGAACCGGGATTGCCGGGCAGACCGGGCTGGCCGAAGGCCCCGTCCGGGTGGCCCCGCCCGGGAATGCCGGGCGCGCCGCCGGCGCCGGCCGCGCTGCCCGGTATCTGGCCGGCACGGGTGGTGAAGCTCGCGCCTGCATCGATCGCCTCGATCCAGACCCGCATGCACCCGCCGTTGCCGCCGGACCCGGCATGGCCGCCTGGACCGCCGGCAGCGCCAGCGCCGCCCGCCGCCATCTTCCTGGTGGCAGGATCGATCCCGCCCATGCCGCCCTGGCCGCCCTTGCCGCCGGCGCCGCCATCGCCGCCCTTGCCCGCGCTTACTTCGAACAGCGTGTCGCCGCCCAGGCGCGCGATGGTGATGAGCGCGTCGGGGCTGTCGAAGCCGCGGCTGCCGTTCGAGCCGGCCCCGCCAAAGGTGCCGGGGCCGCCCGGCGTATTGCTGTCAACGCCGTTTGCACCCGTTGCACCCCGCACTCCGGGCAAGCCGGCCTGGCCGTCGGGGGCGCTCAGCAAGACCACCCTGGTCCCGCCCGGCGCCGCGCCGGGGCACCATTGATCGACCACGAGGTCGGTGTTGGCCGTCAAGACCAGGCACGCGTCGTCCGCCATCGACAGCGATGCGAGCACCAGGACCACGCGCTGCTCGGCCTTGGCGCTCACCAGCAAGCGTTGCCCCGGCCCGAGGGTGAGCTCGCTCAACGCGAACACGGCCGCCTGCCTGGGGCCGACCCGTTGGGGCGCCAGGTCGGACTGCTCGGGGTCCCCGCTCAGGACCAGGCCGGCATGCACCGGCCCGGCCAGCGCGGTCGGATCGACCCCGTAGTACTCCAGCTGGCGCAGAAAATACGGCGACATCGCGCGTCGCGTCACAGCGTCCATCGTTCAGCTCCCTGGATTGAGAAGGTCGATATAGTTGTACAAGCCGTGGAAGGTGCTGCCGTTGTAGCTGTCGAAATCGCCTCCCGACAACTGCACCGGCGTGCCCAAGGTTTGCAGTGAGCTGAGCAGTTGCAAGCCGGGCATGATGTCGAGCGTTCTGGCTACCTGGAAATTGCAACTGCCCAGGCGGCTCGAGCCGTAGCTGCGCGCGAACGTGAGATCGGCCGCCGGTTCAGTGCCGAAGGTGTAGACCGACGCCACCGTGCGATTGCCGGCCAGCGGATTGGCCAGGATGTCGACCGCCATCAGGTTGGCCAGAGCGCCGCCGCAATCGTGCCCGGTCAAGATCACAGGCTTGTTGCTCAGCACGTTGAGCGCGGCGCGCAGGCAGTCGCGGCCGCTGGCATACAGGTCGACCAGGGGCTGGGCATATTTCCCGTAATTACCGCTGAGCCAGGCTGGCGAGGACGGGACGGCGTTGCTCACGAGGGTGATCAGTTCGAGCCACGTGAAAGTGCCGCGCAGCGCGATGACGAGCGTGTCGGGCCCCTCGAACAGGGTGGCCCAGACCGTCGCGCCGAAGCTCAGGTTTTGCTGCAGCACGTAGGGGCTGTAAGTGAAGGCCAGGGTGCTGCCCGGATGCTGGGCCATCTGGTAGGGGATGGCCGACAGCTTGGCCATCGCGAAGGCGAGCAGCGGATCGAATCCGGGCACCACGGCCGTTGTGCCCGCGCCGTCATTGAAGGGGGCCACCCCGGTCAGCAATTGCTGGTAGTACGGACCGTCGCGCTCGACCCAGGGCGAATCGTAGGTCGGGATCGCCATGGCCAGGTTGTGCTGCGCGCCGGCCTGGACGTAGCCGCTGGCCGGCAGCGGCTGCGACGCGAACAGGTCGGCCGGCGCCTGCACCCGGTAGGCCGCCGGCACCATGCTGGCGAACGAGGTGGCGAAGGCGGTGTCGACGAAGGGCGGACAGGAATACACGTAGGACTGCAAGCTGGTCACCGGCGACGGCGACAGGGTCTTGTTGGGCCGCAGGTCGAGCGACGCTAGTTGCGCCACTGGCGCGCCCGGCCCGAGGCCGACCACCACCAGCGGCAAGTTGCTGGTGAAGGCGGGAATGGTGCGCTGGATCTTGGCCAGGTCGGCCCATAGAGAGCTGCGGATGGACTGGTACATGGTTTCGAAGCCGCCGTCGGCCGAGATCGCCGCGGTGGTGCCGACAACGCTGCTCGGCACCAGGAACAAATAATGGTTGTCGGGCGTGTAGAACGCGATGAAATCGCTCCACAGCGCGCCGAGCACCAGCACGCACATGGTTGGCGAGGAAGCTGGGCTGACCGCCAGGAAGTACTGGCAACTGCCCATCGAGGCGGACCCGGTGTGGCTGTATGCCAGGCCCCAGTCGGACGGCAGGTACAGGTTCGCCAGCGACGCGTTGGCCAGCGTGGCCAGCGGCACCAATTTGGCCGCCAGCGCGGCGTCGTAGGTCCCGGTGGTGGCGGCGGCCATCATCCCGCCACCGCCGCTTGACTCTGCAGGATGCACACCTCGCCGGTGGCGCCGGCCGAGCCGGGGCTGCCGGCCGTGCCGACCGCTCCGGCGCTGCCGCTGGCCGCGTTGCTCGGCTCGCTGCTGCTCGAGGCGACTTCGTTGGCGCCGCCCGCGCCGCCGGCACCGCCCAGGCCGCCCGGTCCGCCGGGACCGGCCCTCCCGCCGGTCGATATCGCCAGGATCGGTGTGCTCATGGTGGTGTAGGTGACAGTGACGCCACCACCGCTGCCGCCGGACCCGGCATTGCCGCCGATGCCGCCATTGCCGCCGGTTCCGCCGATGCCGCCGGCCGCCGTGCTGCACTCGGGCGACTTGCTGCCGTACGCCTCCAGGCAACTCGTTTCGGCCGAAGCCGTCATTTGCCCGGCCGCGCCGCCGAGCCCGCCGAGCCCGCCCGCGCCGCCAGCGCCGCCAGCGGCGCCGGCACCGCCGGTCGAGGCGATCGTCAGCAAGCCCTCGACGCTGCCGACGACCAGCGTGAAGGTGGGAGCCGGCCAGCCCGGCCCGCCGGGCGAACCATTATTACCGAAGCCGCCAGGTCCGCCAGCGCTCCCGTTGCTCGAACAGTTGCAGCATTTTCCAGACGTCAAGCTGCCCGCCGCGCCTGCGGCCCCCGCCGTGCCGGTAGCGCCGCCGGCGGCGGCCGGGACCGGGTTCGCGTCCAGGCCGACCAGGCGTATCACTGCATCGCTGCTATCAAAAGTAGTCATCTCTTCTCCCCTTCAAGACCCCGCGCTGGCCTGCACGGGGAGGTCACCCACACTACCGAAGCTGCCCTTACGCCGGTTGCAAACGCGTCGTGAGCGTGCCCGGAGAACCGGTGATGCCGGGCGCGCCGGCCGTGCCGGGGGTCCCGGCCGTGCCGCCGCCGGTGCCGCCGGTGCCGGCCGCGCCGCCGGCGCCCGCCGCGCCGCCCGAGCCGGCGGCGATCGACGAGGTGTCGATCGAAAACGTGGTGTCGGAGGTGATCGAGGTGTAATAGATCGTCACGTTCGGCCCGTTGGCGCCGTTGCCGCCGTTGCCGCCGTTGCCGCCATTGGCGCCATTGCCGGACGGGGTGCCGGCATATGAGTTATTGCACGGCGAAGCCGCCGCCCCAGCCGCGTTGCCGCCATTGCCGCCGGAGCCGCCGGCCATCCCGGCGCCGCCGTTGCCGCCCACGCCGCCGACGTAGGTCACCTGGATCGGGCCGGAGATCGCGCCCAACGAAAACACCGAGTTGCCGGAAATGGAACCGTCTGCGCCCCGGGTGCCGGAGCTGCCCGCAGTGCCGTTGCCGCTGGCCGTGGCGGCCACCGGCGAAGGATTGTTGCAATCGCAGTTATTGCTGCTCGGCGAACCTTGTTTGGCATTGCCGCCGTTGCCGCCGTTGGTGCCAGCCGTGCCGTCGGTGCCGTTGCTGCCGTTGGCGCCCTTGAAGTTAATGGTCGGAACGACGCTGGCGGTGGCCGTGCCGTCCGCGTTAGCGCGCATCGCGGTCTGGCCGTTGAATACCTGCGAATCCATCTGGGCGGCGGTGAGGACCTGGATGCTGCCGCCCGGCTCGACCGTCACGACGCCGAAATTGTACAAACCGATCTGGTCGGAATTGAGCACCAGCGGATTGGCGGCGGTGATCGTGATGTCCTGGGCCGCGTAGACCGCCAGCGACATCGGGAAATGGATCGCGTTGATGATCGGCTCGTAATCCTTCACCTTGTTCGAATTGCCCACCAGGTAGGCGTGCAAGGCTTGCACCACCGTCTCCTTCTGGGCCTCGGTCATAAAGTTCTCGATCAAAGTGAGGTCGCTCCCGTAGGACGACAGCAGCGGCAGTTCCAAATCCGCGACCGGCTGGGGATACTTGACGTGGGCATCGCTTTCCAGCCCGCGCACATAATCCTCGTCATTGCAGGCGCTCAGGGCCTTCAATTGCGCCACATTGTCGAGCTTGAGGATGTTCGCGGGAGGAAAAGTCGAATTGGCGCCGGGATGCCCGCAGTGCAAGCCGCCCTCGGCTCCGGCGGTCGTCACGCTGCCCTGGATCTTGCTCGGGTCCACGCCGAGCTGGGCGCAGCGCGCATTGAATTTCGCCACTTGCTCGCTGCTCAGATCTTTAAACTGTTTTGCCATCGTCTCACTCCTTCAGATTGGATAAAAATCCGTCAAGTCATCAACCATATTATGGGAATGGAGCCATTCGTTAATATTCGCGATCTCGACACGAAACATCAACTGCTGTTGATATTAAAAATATAACGTTATAATTACGATATTCTCGGTGACGAGATCAGGAAACGATCGTCATGGTTTGCACATTCATTTGTAATGTGGACTGCGCTTCGATATAGCCGCCCGGCTGCACCGTGACCGTCCCGAATATCAGGCTGGTGGGCGAAGTCGAATAGGCGACCAGCAATGGATTGGCTGCCGTGATCTCCAGGTCGGCAACTGCGTAGACAGCCATTTGCAGCGGAAAGTGCAGCTTGTTGATGTAGTCCTCATAGTCCGCGACCCGGCTTGAATCACCCAGCAGGTAGGCGTTCATGGCGTCGGAAACGGCCTGGAATTGCGGGCGCGTGAGGCTATTGCGCAGCTTGACGGTCTGCCCCTCAAATGCGGCCAGGTCCGGCATCGCCATCTCGGCCAGCGGCGTGGGATAGCGGACCGCAGCCGCACCGGTAGCGCCGAGGACATCGTCCGCGCCTTCACCGCGGCCCAGGGCTTTCAACTGCTTTACGCTGTCGACCTGGACGATATTATCGGGCGGGAAAGCGGAACTGGCCGCCGGATGGCCGCACAATACGCCCTTGCCCATATTATCGGTTGATAATGTCGCCCGAACGGTATTTGGATCGATGCCGTGGCGCCGGCATGTGGCCTTGAATTGCTCTTGTTGATTACAGGACAAGTCATTAAACAGTATTGTCATCATCGCACCCTTCAAAAATGAACTGGGAAAATCCCTGCTGGAAGTGCGTGAAACTGTCGAATGACCGTGAATAAAGCACTTCGCTCATTTCCGCCATGCCAATGGACAATATAATGATAAAAAAATGCCAAAAACACTCGCATTGTCACAATTGCAAATATATTTTTAAACCATCCCGACGCGGCGCAGTTGGCGCATGGATGAGACCGACATCAAGGTCCAGGACATCTGGAAATATCGTTACCGCGCCATCGACAAGCGGGGCAAGACAGTCGATTTCCTGCTGACGGCGAAGCGCGACATGGCTGGCGCGAAGCGCTTCTTCAAAAGGCGATAGCATCGAACGGCGATCCGGACAAGATCACGATGGACAAGAATGGCGCGAACAAGGCCGCCATCGATACGATCAATGCCGGCCGCGACGTGTCGATCCTGGTGCGCCGGGTTCAGGAAAACGACGCCAATTCAAGGATAGGTCGTGTCCGGTTATACAGGGGGCAAGATCAGCATTGGCGTCAGCCGCCGCCGCGCTGGTCCGCCGGGGCAGGCATCCACCGTCATGGAGAGCGATTACCCTGCGTCGCGGGGCGCCGGTTTTTTTGTTTCGATCGGGATAAACAAACGTGTCGCACCACGTTGTATCAACAGCGCCACCGCACCGTCTCCCTCGCCCACTTCCGCAGCGAGCTCCTCGATCGTTCCCACGGTTCGACCGTTCACCGCCAGTATCACATCCGCAGCTTTTACGCCGGCGCGCAAGGCCGCGGCGTTCAGCCGTTGCACCAGCAAGCCACCGTCTATGCGCAACACCAATTGTTCCTGCGGCAGCAACGGCCGGACGACCAGTCCCAACGGCGCCTGCATGTCAGGCCTGGCCGCCGGCGGGCGCGATGCGTCTGCGCGATCGGGCATCACGATCAGCGTCAGCGCCGCGCGATCACGCCAGACTGTCAACGCCACTTCTTCTCCCGGCACGGCATCGGCAATGAATATCAAGGCGTCGGCCGACTGGATCACGTCGTGCTGATTGACGCGCAAGATGACGTCGCCTGATTTCACACCGGCGCGGTCCGCCGCAGCGCCCCGCTCCACAAAACCGACCAGCGCGCCAGCCGGACGCGACAAGTGAAACGATTCCGCCAAGGCCTGATTCACTTCCTGGACCGTCATGCCCAGTCGGCCTCGCGTTACGGCGCCGGTGGTTTGCAACTGCTCCTTGATCCGCATTGCCGCGTCGATGGGAATCGCAAACGATAGTCCCTGATAGCCGCCGCTATTGCTGTAAATACGCGAATTGATGCCGATGACTTCGCCGCGCCGGTTGAACAACGGTCCGCCTGAATTGCCAGGATTGACTGGCACGTCAGTTTGCAGGAATGGCGTGTAATCGGCGCCAGGCAAAATCCGCCGTGTGGCACTGATGATGCCGGCCGTGGCGGAATTGCTGAAACCAAAAGGAGAGCCTATCGCCAAGACCCAATCACCGACATCCACTATACTCGGATCGCCGATACGGACCGTAGGCAAGCCGCGCGCGTCGATCTTCAGCAAGGCCACGTCGGCGACGCGATCCGTCCCTATCAGGCGCGCCTTGAATTCACGCCGGTCGGTTAGCTTGACGCTGATCTGGCTACCGCGTGCCACCACATGGGCATTGGTCAGGATATAGCCATCCTCGCTGACGATGAAGCCGGAGCCCAGACTGTCTTCCTGCACGCCATTTTGCACCGGGGCCGCACTGTCGGCACGTTGCGGCGCCGGGTCGCGGACAACGCCGACATTGACGACTGCCGGCCCATATTTTTTGGCCAGCGCGGAAAAATCGGGGGCATTCCACGACCAGGAACTTTGCATGGAACCGCAGGCACCGAGCGTCATGGAAAGTAGCAAAGTCAATGCCATCGCCAGCATCTTGCTGTATCGAAACTTCATGCCATCCTGCGTGACGTGCGGCATTGCCGTTACCTCCAGGTTTTTCCCGCGCCGGCAGCAAGCAAGCACCATGATTTAATGGGCTTCACTTTGATTCAGGGTCAATTCAAGCATCATCGGTTGGCGCATGTCTGGCGGAGGCACCTCAGGCAAGACCCGCGCAGTCATCAGCGCACGCAAGTCCGCATCGGCCTGCGCCTGGCCAAGCGATGCGAACTCGACACGCTGAACCTGGCCCGATGGCGCCACCCACACCCGTACGATCAACGGCGGGGGCACGAACTGCCCGCCTTGCGCGCTGCGCTCCTGCATCCAGGCATGCAAGCTCGCCGCAGTATCGCTGGCAGGGTCACTGAGCCACGCCTCAAATTGCGTTCCTGCCATCTGCGCATAACCGATCCATTGCTGCGGAATAGTCTGCGCAGACGCGGCCGGTAGTTGTGCTGCCACTACCGTCAGGCCTATACCAAGGGTGGCCAGCATGTTCAACATGCGCTCTATGCCGCGTTGAACGATGCCGGGCAGAACGGTGGATACGGTTTTTTTCTGGTCGCCTGAATGCTGCATGCTCTTCCTAGTCAAAATAATGCGTCGGTCGTCCTTGGCGACGTCAGCCGCGGACGATGCCATGCTCACCCCCGCCAAACCGGCAGCATCGCCATGTTTCCATGTTTATCAGCGGGACTATGATACAGACGAGATTTGCCGCCCGCGTATGCCGTTTGTCACGAAAATGTCATGCGCCCGCCTATTTCTTGATCTGACGCTGCTCGGCCGGCGTCAAGCGCGCAAGCTGCGCAGGAGTCAGATCGCCCTGCCCAAGTACCTGAAATGCGCTATTCGTATCGTAGCGGGCGCCGCCCTGCACCGAGCCATGCGATGGCGCCGCGTCAACATTGCCGTTCGCCGGCAATAGCTCATTCCCGAAGCCCAGCACGCGCACAGAAAAGATCGACGGCAGGTTTCTGCGGGCATCGTTGCGCTCGCGCTGCAGCACGTCCTGCGCCGCCGCCGTGGCCTGCGATGCTGCCGCGCTGGCATTGCTCAAGGCGCCGACGTTCACCGAGGCCGCCGCTGGCAAGCCTTTGGCTTCCCCCTTGACCTTGATGTTGTCTGCATTGAGCACCTGCAAAGCCATGATGTTGAGGTTGCCGGCAACACGGATACCGGCATCCCCAGCATTGATGACGCCTTCCGGTGCGACCAGGTCGACGTCGCCGTCGCCAACGGTACCGATACCACTGCCACTCATGTCCGATTTTTCGCGAACAATGGTGTGACCGTCGACATTGGTGACGACCTCCGGTGCCGATGGTACCCGCACCGTCTTCGAGCCGCGACCGGCATCGATGCCGCCCCGGCTGGACCAAATGATCTGGTCGCTGCCACGCAGCGTCGCTTCCGGGACGAAAGACAGAATACGCGACTGATTGACGACGACATCGTCCTTGGCAAACACATTGATGTGGCCGGAGCCCAGCGTCACCAGGCCGTAGCCGGCCGGCACGGCGGCTCCCAGCGAGGCGACTTGCACACCGCCGCCTGGCGTGAGGACGTTGATGTCGCCACAGGACATGGTGCGTAGCATCATGTTATTGGCTGAAACATTGCCTTTCCATCCATCGCCCGGGAACAAGGTGGCGATCGCCTGGTAGCCGCGGTTGTAGCCGCCGTTGCGCGGCACGCCATCGACGCCGGGCTCACCTTGATCGCGGCCAGCCTCGCGCAACTCCAGCAAGTAGACCTGGCGCAGGAACTGCTGTTGCGCCAACTGGGGCAAGGACTGGAAGCGCGTCCAGGCGTCAACTGGAGCCAGGTCTTGTCCTGTCATGTCCTTCATGTAGGAAACCAGGCCGCGGCGGGTGACTTTCTGCTGCCCGTCGACCCGCGTTTCGATACTGTCGGTAAGGTAGATCGGCAGCATGCCGCCATCGGGCGCTGCGGCTTTGAGATACTCCGGCATGGTGGCGACCCTGGCTGGATCGAGGTAGGCGCTGGCAAAGACGTCGTAGCCGGTTGCGCTGTGCATGCCCGCCATCAGCGTGATCGACGCGCCCTGGGATGGCAAGCCATTGATCTGCGTTTCTGCCATCGGCCGATTGTCCGCATCGGTGTAGCGCTGGTTCGCCAGGGTTTGAATTTTCAAGTTATCCGCATAGATGTCGCGCCCGGCGGACAAGGTCAGGGCGCCGGGTCCCTGCACGGCGATGCTGCCGGTATCGCTGACCTGATTGCTGATCGCGGCACGGACATTCGTCATCGCGAGGATATCGTTGCCGGCTTCCAGCAACGTCACATCGCTCGGCCGTATATTGCGCGCATTGAGCCGCATCCCGCGGATATCCAGGCCCGCGCGTATCCAGGTCTGTTCATTCGCCGTCAAGTCCAGTCCCAGGATGGAACCCGCTCCCGCGTAAATACGGCTAGGCGCAAAATCACGCGCCAGGGGCAAGACATCTGGATTGCTCATGGCACGCATGTAGGGATCGCTGAAATACGATGCGCCCGGCCTGTCGATCTGATTCGCCAGCAAGGCATCCATGGCAATCTGACTCACGCTGCCTGGCATGAAAGGGGAAGGCATCATGCCAGGTGTCGCATATGGCATGACCACTTGTGCCTCGACATCGCCATATAGACGCAATTCTCTCAGTTCGTCGCGATTTTGCGTCGCAAAACGTATGTCGTCTTGCGCGATCAATTGCACATCATTCGTGGAGCCGGCCATGCCCCTCAGCGGCCCTTGTATTTCCAGACTGCCATTGAGCGCAAACGCTGCCAGGCGGGCGGGGAAGCGATTGCCCCCATGACCAATCAAATTATTCTGAGCAGTATGGGCAGGCTTCAAGGACACGTCGTGAAACACAAAATCGGCCTGATTGACGAAGGTGATATCACCCCCGGTGGAAACCAGTTTGAGCGCAGTGCGATCGGTATAGCCGCTCATGTAGGCGGCGTAATCCATCCTCGCCAGCGTCCCCGTACCATCGTCGCCATAACGGACAAGCAGCGGATCGATCACGGTTTGCAGGCGCAGATCGCCGGCTGTGCGTACATTCAGCGTGGCGTCGCCGAGCGCCAGTATGGGTGCGACGGAAAATGTAAAGACGCGGCGATCAGGCTCATCATCATTCCAGACGACGGAAACGCTATTGCCAACAGCGGTTTCACCGGCCTTGATATCGCCCGTGCCCCGCGCAATGTAATACTGGCCGCCACGGATAGCGCCGCCGGCTTCGACGTTCATGCTGCCGCCATTGCGCGTTTCCATCGTCATCGCTTCGCTGGCGGCAAGACCGCCGCGCATGCGCATCGTCGTCGGCAGCACCACCACCAGATTGTTCAGGTCGCCACCGGCGTTGACGGTGACATTGCCGCCCCCGAGGGCGCCCACGCCTTGCTGGAAAGCAGCATAATTGACCCACCAGCTCGATTGTTCAGCCGGCAACATCAAAAGCCCATAGCTGCCATCTGGCCGCCAGCCATAGACATTACTCTCGTACTCGCCAAAGTAACGCTGTTTGTTCAAGGTCCCCTGCCGGTTCAGCCACTCCGTGAAGCGTTGCCCGGCAGGCTGCGCCGTCATGCTGCCCTGCGCACCGATATCGAGATTGCCGCCTTCGATACCGTATGCTGCACCCGCATTCGCCGTCGTGAAGTCGCCCCACGTCGTCATGTCCTTGCGACCTGCCGTATAAATCACGGATTCCTTGTGCGCCAGCGTCAAATCCCTGCCTGCCCGCACTTCCAGATCACCGCTACCGGTGCGTATCAGTTTCCCCGCGCCATTGTCGATCGCGGCATCGGGATTGCTGTCGGCAGTACCGATGATGATGCTGCCGCTCCCCATGGCTTGTGCTGCCAGCGGTTTCACTGCCAGTGTATTGGCCGAGTCCAGGTCGGCACCTGCGACGAGGCGCAGATTCCACGAAGCACCTTCCTGCAATTTGCCGCTACGGTCGGCACGGTCGAATCCATCGCTCAAATGACCTTTGACGCTCAGGTTGCCGCCTGCCCGCAAGGTGAGCGACCCTTGGCGCGCGGTCGCAAAGTCGTCACGCAAATTCCAGTCGCCGTTCATGCTCAGGTCGCCTGCACTTTCGATGACAATGCCGGACGTGATGGCAACATGGCTGCCGAGCCGGTTGGCGATGGCAGGCGCAGCAGCGTTGAACTGGGCAGCATCGGCGACTGCGGCCGCCTTGACGGAATCGACCGTGCTGCCGTCGTAGTCGGCCACGTTGTAGGTGGCGACGCCTTCGAGGACCGCAGACCGGGCGCCGACGATGCCAGTGTTCAGTGGCGTGGCGTCGAGATCATTGTGTGCGGCATTCTGTTGCGCACGCAACCTGACTTTGCCGCCTTCGTTACCGGCGACATCAATGCTGCCGCCTTGCAGGTTCAGCTGACCGCCCGTCGCTTCGACGGTGACGCGGCCACTGCCGAAATCACCGGTGGCGCCTGCCAGCAATTGCGCGCCGGGGCCCAGCGTCACGCCGTCACCGCCGGTGATGCGAATCGCGCCGCCATACGCAGCCCGGGCGTCAATGGTGCCGCTGACGCTGATACTGCCTTGATCGGCGCTGAGACCGAAGTTTTCCACCGTGGTCGTGCCATCGAGCCGGATGTCGCCCTGGCGGATGCGGAACTGGCGTGAACGATTCATGCCGGCTTCATTGAGGCGTTGGCTGAAGCCGGCGAAATCGCTCAATTCAGCAATATCGAGCGAGAAAGAACCCGCTTTGCCAGCAGCGCCGCCACTGCCGCCTGCCTGGGCGCGTATGCTGCCATCGAGCACAACGGTGCCGCCATTGGCTGCGGCGATATGCAGGGCGCCCGCATTGCCACCAAGCTTGTGCGCCGCCAGATTGAGATTGCTGCCGCGCTTCAGGCGTACATCGCCGCCCACCGCCGACAGTTTGATGTTGCCGGCATCGGCATATTCGGCCACGTCGAAGAATTGCTTGGCATAGCCGCCGACATCGACTTGTGCGGTATCGGCAAGAATCAGATCACCGCCGGTGGCCGTCATGTCGATACTGCCGCCAAGCGCAACGGCGCGACCGCCGAACAGGACGCTGGCGCCGGACAGGCTCAGGCGGGAGCCCAGGCTGTCCTGCAGATGCTGTTGTGCCGGATTGCCCCCGGCCGTTGCCAGCACCTGCAATGCGCCGCTGGTGCTGATGCTTTGCGCGGCACCGTCGCGGCCAGTCAGCAAAGGCGTGTTCAAGGTCAGGGCGATGGCGCCGGTATCGATGCCGCCTTTCGCGGCACCGACGATCTGCTCGCGGCCACCCAGGGCGATGGCATTGAATCCGGCAAAGCTCTTCTGGCCTGCGCCAAGGATCAGGGTGCCGGCGTCGAGTTTCAGTGTGCCGCTGCCATTGCCTGTCGCGACCAGATTGGCGCCACTGTTTTCCAGCGCGATGGCGTCGCCCTTGACGGTGATGTCACCGCCATGGCCGGCAAACGCCGCGCCATCGAATGTCAGCGCAGCGAGGCCTGCCGCGCCGAGGTCGAGCGATTCATGGAAATCAAAGCTGGAGTAGCTGCGAAAGGTCAGGTGCCTGGAATTGCTCAGTTGTGCCAGCGCTGCGGTGTCGAGCACCAGGCCGCTGCCGCCGCCAAACCCGATGCGGCCGGCCGCGACCGACAGATGGACGCCGGACAGGCGGGCAGAGGCGGCAAGATCGGTTTCACGCGTGGCGTCAAGCAGCAAGGCGCCGCCACCATTGAGTACCGCACCGGCGCCGACAGTCACCCGACCGCCGCGCGTGGTATCGACGTTCTGGCGCATCACTTTGATCGCCTCGCCATTGGCGACGCGCACCAGTGCGCCCCAGTCTTGGGCCGGCGTGGTCAGCACGTCATCCTTGGCATCCTGCGCATCGACCACCCCATCGTAGTTATCGTCGAGATTGCCGTCCGGGTCCGTATACACCGCAGCTTGCATGGGCTTGACGATGAGATCGCCACTGCTGCTGGCGCTGCCTTTGGAACTGACGACACTGCCAGCATCAATGGCGACCTGCTCGCTGGCGGCCAGGATGATTTCCGGGCCATGCAGTTCCGAACCGGCGCCATTGCGCACGACGATATTGCTGGCGGTGACATTGACCTGCGTGCCCAGCAGATCACCTTTGCGCGTACCGCCTATGAGCAAGCTGCCGGCGCCGAAATTCGACAGGCCTGCGGCATCGATGACGAGGTAGCCCTCCGCCTGCAGCGTGCCGGCATCCTGCCCGCCCCCCACGATGGCGATCTTCTTGCCGGCGATATCGACCAGGCCGCCCCGTCCGCCCTTGTCTGCCTGCGACAGCAAGCTGCCATTGAGCGTCAGCCGATTGCTGGCATCAAAGACGACGCCGCCGCCGTCGCGCGCCAGGCGCGGCGTCACGATGTCCTGGCCAGTCAGGCGGTATTGCGTGAGCTTGAACGCGTCCGACGAAAAAAAATTATTGGCAAAGGCATCGTTGTATTCGGTGTATTTGCGCAGCGTGCTGCCGGACATGACGCGCCATGCCGATGCTTGTCTGTCCTCGCTCCCGCCATACACATTGCCGCTCTTGCCTTGCATGATGAGGTGCCCCTCCGGCGTGGCAAAGCCCGGTGCGACCGGGCCGGCCCATGCATTGCCTGTCGACTGGACCGCAAAAGCGCCCGGCAGCAAGGCGTAGCGTGCCGGCAGCAAGGCGTACCAGCCGGCTGCCAGGCCGGGACCACCGGCGAGCCAGATGCGCTTGCCCGATGCTACGCCGGCAACAGGTGCGCTTGCCGGCTGGCCCGGCATCACGGCGTACATGCCGGGCATGTTGAGGATATCGTGGGAACCACCTGGGCCGGGAACGAACTCCCAGGCATACAGATCGCCGCCACCGCGAATGTCGACGACCGCGCCCTGGGCCAGGTCGATATTCGGTGACGTCATGCTGATGCGCTTCTCGGGCGGCGATGTGAGCGAACCTGTCGCCGGATTGCTGCCATCGGCCGGCCTGGCGGGGTCCTGCCAGTGCTCGTTGTTGGACAAGGTGCCATACGGCACCATCAACCCGGCACCGGAGACGGAGGTGATGCTGCCGGCACCGAGTGTCAGTTGATTGCTGGCGATCAATTCGATCTGGCCGAAGGGGGCACGCAATACCCCATTCTGTTCAATGACGGGCGCTTCCAGTCGCAATGTGCCTCCCGCCGACAATGGCAAGCCCGATGCGGTGCCCAGGCGCTCCACGGCTATCGCTTCAGCGGACACGATTTTGGCATTCACCGCCACGGACGGATAGATCTGTCCCGCGGCGATGCTCAGCGCGCCATCGACGTCCAGCACGGCAGTGCTGGCACTGGCATCGATCGGGGCGCTCGCGGCGCTGAAACGCAACTCCGGTGCATGCAATGCCGTCCGGGCAAAGCCACGAATACTCACCGGCCCGGCGATGCCGGCAGCGCCGCTCTGGCCACCGACGACATCGATAACGTCCGCGTTCAATGTCAAGCTGCCCGTGCGCAGTGCGCTTGCGGCCGGGACGGCGGCGGCGGCGGTCTGTTTGAGTCCGAGATACGCCGCTGTCAGGCTGGCATGGCCCGACTCCCCGACAGCATGACGCAGCGTGCCGTCGAGCGTGATGCTCGTGGCCGCGGCAAGCTGCACGTCACCCAATTCCACCGCGCCGGCAGAGGCCAGTCCGAGATTGGCAAAGCCGCCCCGGGAAAACGATGCCGGCCGCACCACCATGAGCGAATTGACCGGCGTCAAGGACCGCAAATCCAGGCCGACATAGTCGCGGAACAAGTCCAGCACGGTATCGTTCATGCCAAATGCCGCGTAATCGATGGCAGTACCCTGCCCTCCGCCCGCCGCGCCAGTAGCCGTCACGGCAAGGGCAAGCCTGGATGCCGAGCCTAAATACTCGTACAGCTCTTTACTGATGACCAGGGGGGGCAAACTCGGGTCCACCATCGTGGCAAAATCGAAGCCGATGATTTTATCGGCGCTACATAAACCGGCGGCCATGCAAAAATAGCCACGTACGCGCTCCGCCAGATTGGCGCCAGTCGCCGACGATGCATGCGCAATCGCCAGGGTGCCGCCCTGGGCGCCAGCGCCACCGGCCTGGCCTGCCAGCGTGCCGGCCATCAGCCCTGCGCCACGCACGCGTATCGAACCGCCATCACTCGCCAGCCCGCGTCTGGCATAACCGAGCTCTCCCAGCGCCTTGCCTGCCTCGGCCTGCTCGATCTCCCCATGGGCGCCCGACACGTCAAGCAGCGAACCGGCTGCCAGTGTCACCTCCGCGCCGCGGATATCGATCACGCCGCCAGCCCTGACCTCGCCCTGCAAATGCCCGGACTTGTCCGTATGGATCGATGCCACGCCACGCGCCAGCAATTGCGCATCCGCGCCCAGTGCGACGCTGGCGCCACTGAGTTCGATACTGCCCGCCGGGGCTTCCAGGCGGCCCAGCACCTCCAGCGCACCGCTGACGCCACCAGCGCCGAGCTGCAACCGTCCACCGTTATCGGCAATGATCGCCGCGTCCTTGCCCACGCTGATGGCGCCGTTTTCCGTCGATAACGCCAGGCCGCCCGGCTTGCGCTGCAGCCGCTCTTCCTGGCGCAGCACCGTGAGCGGCGCCACCTCGGCCAGGCTGCGGCCGGTCGCGACGTCGCGGTAGGCGAACGAAGTCAAGTCGATGCTGGCTGCCTGCTGCGCCACCGTCACGCCATCCGGCACCGCAATATTGCCGGAGCCGCGCGTGGTGACAGAGACATTGCCGAAACCGCGATCACCATACAGGCTGGCCGGCAGCAGCACGACGTTCGGCACGTCCGCCGCTCCGCCCAGTTGCACCGAGGAAGACGTTTCGATGAACAGGCTGCCGGATGAACCGGCTGCATACGCACGCAGATTCAGTGCCGCCAGGTCCATATCCGGCGTCACGCCGGCCAAGGTGACGGAGCCGGCATTTCCCACGCGCAAAGTCGGCAAGCCATTCTTGCCAGCGTCTGCACGGCCGCCGCCGGAGACATCGAGTACCGCCTCCCCTTTCGCCGTCATTTTGCCGACATTGAGCTTGATGGCGCCGCCATCGATGGCCCATGGACCTGCCGGCATGCCGTCCCGCCATGCATTGAGCCATTGCCCGGAAACATCCAGTCCGCCCTGGGCACCGATGACCAGTTGTCCGTTGGCGGAATCGAGACCGATGGAGCCGTTGGCGGAACGGATCATGCCGTTGATGCCGATATTGCCCGTCGATCCATCGGCGCCGGAAACATATAGCGCGGTGCCGGGCATGAATGCCAGATTGGCACCGCTGGCCAATTCAAAGTCGCCGCGAATGATGTTGAAATTGAGCTGCCCCATGCCTGAACTGCTCAACATGGCGTCGGCGAGCAGGGTCAATTTTTTTGATTGTGGCCTGGCCGGGTCGACGGGAATATAAAAGTCCGAACCGAGCACCGTAGTGGCGTTGAATGCACTGCCGAGGCGTTGCGGATCATGGCTGACGATGATGGTGCCCGGCGACCAGGGGCGGTCTTCCACGCTGCCGCCGCCCAATTCCAGCTTGCCGCCCGTGTTGCCGCCAGGTGCCTGCCGCTGGCGCTCGCCCACCACCACGCCACCCCACACATCGCCTTCGAGCACCATGGCATCGCCGGCAAAGATCTGTACCTCGCCGGCCTTGCGCCCCTCCGTATAGCCGGCTTCCAGCCGGTTGCCACCAATCAAGGGATTACGCCAGGTCTCCGCTTGCCCCCAGCGCGCGCTCTTGCGCGTGAAATTGCCGGCGATACCTACGTAGTCGATATCGGGCATGGCTTGATCCATCGCATACAGACGGCCATCGGCTCCCTGGAGCCTGGTGGCGTTGTTGACGCCGTCGGCATAACGGATCGAGCCACCCGATACGTCGATCATCGAACCGCCGCGCGTAATGACGGCGCCACCTGCACGCAACATGATTTTTCCGGCATCCGCCGACAGTTCATTCAGATCGGTCTTGCCAACACCAACCCAGCCTGCCATGTCGCCCAGCGGCGTGCCTACCCATGCGCCGGGCAGGTACACCAATTGACCATTCGCATCCTTTTTCTGGACCCACTTCACGCCGGCCATCGGCACATTGTCGAACACGCCGTGTGCGCGGCGGTCGACAATCACTTTTTTACCGCGTAGCCAGGAGTCCAGCAACAGTGGCGAATCACGCAGTTCATTTGTCCGCAACTCCGCTTCGATGAAGTTGCGCGACATCGCCACCAGCATGTCTTGCAAGCCAGCCACGCTCAGGAATGCATCGCCGTCGAAATAGATACGACTGGCGTCGCCCACACTCCCTTTGCGCCAGGCCTGCTGGGTAAAGATCGGATTGACAGCCGATTCCATGTTGATCTTGCCGGCAGGAACAACGACGCCTGCCTGCGATTTGAGGTCGATCAGTTGACCGTACATGCCGACCCAGCCTGGCTGGTAGCGCGTGGCAAGGGCCGACGCTTCGATTTCACTCTTGTCCGAGCTGTCCGGCAAAATTTGGGTCACACTGCCGCTGCCCAGCGTCAACGTGCCGGCCGACCAGTTGTACAGATCGTCAATGCCATCGGCGTACATATGCGTGCCCTGGCCCCAGGCGCGCAACAGGATGGAACCATTGCGGTTGTTCAATGCGGTGCTCGACATCAGCACACCGTCCTGGCGCACGTCTTGCGCTTGCAGCGTAACGTTGCCGCGATCGGCCCGCACCGTGCCGGTATTGCTTACTTCATAAGCGACCGCCTTGGCGCGCGCGGCCATTTCAGGCAAGACAACGTCGCGGATACCTGCGACGTAATTGAAATCCGCATACGCGGTTTCCAAACCCAGCGCAGCCTGCATCTGTCCACCAGTAAATACCCACCCAGGAACCGCCGATACGGCGACATCGAGGCCACGCACGGCATTCGGGTCCAGCGCCGAAGGTGTCTTCAGATAAACGTTTTCGCCGGCTGCCAGGATGACCTGGCCATCGGGCGCCGAGATATAACCGGCATTCCTGACCTTGGGCGCGAACAGCATGACCTTGCTGCCATTATCGACTTCAATGCGCGCACCTGCCTCCACCCTGACCTCTCCAGGTGGCGTGCCGGGGTCGAATCGGTCCACCAGGCCCAGCGTGTCCGGCACGGCGCCGTTACCGGCAACATAGCCTGACGCACCGTATATCGATGGTTTCTGGGTGGTAAATTCTCCGAACTGTGGAACCGGGAAATCATTGCCCTGATTGGCCAAGGTCTGCGCATTGTTAATACCGAGCTTGAATTGCTGGTCGGTCAGGCGCAGGGTACTGGCCACCAAGGTACGCGTATTCACCTGGCTATTGCCGTTAAAGATGATGCCGTTGCGGTTGATGATGTACACCGAACCGTCGGCCTTGATCTGCCCCGCGATCTCGCTGGGCTTGCCACTGGGATCGTTGACGCGGTTCAGGGCGATCCAATTGTTGCTGCCGTCCGCCTTGCTGCCGCCCTTCTGGTTGAAATTGACGATGGTGTTTTTGCCGACATTGAACGTTTCCCAGTTCAGGATTGCCTTGTCCTCCGTCTGCTTGATATCGACGACGGTCTTGCCGCCAGTTGCTGTTTGCGTCGGAGCGTTTGCATGGAGCCAGCCGGCCGTGAGACTGTTGGCGTCGACCTTCAGGCCACCTTCAGCCAATCCATCCGGCCTTGCGCCGGCGCTGGCGGCGGCAAGACGCGCGGCGGCTTGCGCCGCCTGTTGCGCGGCGACATTGCGTGCTGCCAAGGTAAGATTGGCGAACGCACGTTGCTGTTGCTGATGCGTTCCCTGTGGCTGCGGCGCGGCGCCGTTCAGGGACGTGACCGCCATGCCATTCGGCAATTTTCCGGTGGCCTGCGCGGCGCTGCGTATCGCCCCTTTCTGCGCCATCCAGGCCGCACTGAAGGCTTGCTGCGAATACGCGTTGCTCATTGCACCGCCCGTCGCCAGCATCAAGGTGATGGCTCGCGCCAATGGCTTGATGCGCCACGCCAGTTTCTCGGTGCGATCTCGACGTTGCGACAAAGCTGGGAGCATCGGTGCAAAAAAAATGGACGGCATGGGGGTTCTTTCAGTGATGGATCGTGATGGAAAGATGATTGCGGAAGAAAGATTTTCGACCGCTCTTGCACCTAGACGAATACCAATACGGAAAGCTGTACACCAATTTTGAGGGCGGCGCGATAGCCTCCTCCCGTCGCTATCCTGCCTTACTTGAGAATGACTACGCCACCCGGCAAGGACGTGGCGCCCAGGCTGAACAGACGTTGAATTTGTGCGACGGCCTTGTCCAGGTGGCGAATATTGAAACGCCCATTGACCGGCCGATCACTCATCTTTTTTGCCAGCAGCACGACACGCCCCGGACGATACCGGTTGATTTCCGCGACCACCTGGGAAAGCGCTGTTTGTTGAAAACTCAGCACACCATCACGCCAGGCCGAGACGTCGGCCAGACTGACCTGCTGGACTGGTCCGATGGCATTTTTGTCATAGACCACCTGCTGTGCCGCCACGAGCATGATGCTTCTGCCTGCCGCCTCGACGTTGACAGAACCGGCAACACAGGTTACGCACACTTCATCATCGAGATAGCGCAATTCGAAGCGCGCATCACGGCCCGCCGTGCGACCACCTGCGGCGCCGACAGTAAAATCGCGCTCGCGCCGCGTGACATCGACCGCAACCTCGCCGCCCATGACATCAATACCGACTGTTTCGCCGCCTGCCGCCCGCAATGCAATACTGCTGCGCGTATTCATCTCGACCTGAACACCATCGGCAAGTGCCAGGCCACGTTGCTCACCGGTCGCCGTACGATAATCCGACTGCCAGGCATCCGCAGCAGAGGGCCACAAATCGAGCGGGGGTCGAACCAATGCCACACCGGCGACGGCCACGGCGGCGACCGCGCCGCCGAGGAAGGCACGGCGTGACATAGGGACAATTTTCTTGCTGTGCACGGACGTACGCACCTGCGCCAGCTGCGCATCGTGCATGCCCGCCAGCGCCGCGGCCGGTAACAAGTCATGCCACATGCGCTGGGCATTCTTGAATGCCTGCGCATGTTGCTCGCTGAGCGCGCACCAGCGCACCACCGCTTGCGCATCGGCGACCCGCGCATTGCCGGACTTGAGTAGTCTCAACCATGCGTGCGCCCGCAACTCCAGCGCATCGGGACGGCGGCCGGTACTGGGCGTCTCGTCACGCACTGGGAAGTGCTCCGGCAGATAAGTTAAGCAGCATGGGGGGCTCGAAAAAGGGACCGTCTACCGATAAGACGTCTTTCAAGAACGAAAACTGCACTCTATTCTTCATATTCATTGCATCTGTTCAATAATATACTCATGTGCGCGCTTCAATTCGCGATCCACCAGACTCAATGAAACACCGAGACGGTCTGCGACCTCCTGCCTTGGCATTTCATCCACGCGTATCAGAATCAGGATATGCCGCCGGCGTAGCGGCATTTTCTGGATCACCAGTGCCAGGCGTTCCGCTTCCGAACGGGCCTCGGCAGTTTGCGCCGGGCCTGGCATCGGATCGGCCAGTGTATTCAAGACCTGATCCACTTCATCGCCGCTCAGATAACGTTTTTCGGCACGAAGGCGATCCAGCGCAGAATTGATTGCCATGCGCATCAGGTAGCTCAATGGATACTGTATCGGCTCGTGGGATTCTTTGCCACTTTCCAGACGCAACCAGGTGTCCTGCAAAGCATCGCCGGCCAGGTCGGCACTGCCGAGATGTAAAGTGAGGCGTCGCTTCAAGTCATCGTAGCGGCGCGCCAGGAACTCGCGCAGTGAAAGGAAGTCGGATTTGTTCATCGTTTTCTGACTTTAATGAACAGCGCAGGCGCGGGCAGCTGTCAGTGCCTGCGGCAGTATCAGCATGAAAAACGGCTTTGACAGATCGGCAGGTCCATATCCGACATCGACACGCTGCAACGCGGCGAGGATAGCCTTGTCGCGCGCGCTATCGCCTGTAGAATCGAGCAACAGCGGTCGCAATATCCGCCCCCTGGCATCCAGATGAAATCGCAAGGCGATCCGGTAGCCGCCGCCAGCAGTCAAAGGATCGCGGCAAAATATTTCCCTCACCTGCGCCTGCAATGGCCCGTCATAGCTAACGTCGCGTTCGGCAGCGACAGACGATGGCGCCGTCGCAGGCTCCAGGACGAATGCATCCATGGCGGTAAAGTAGGCTGCAAGCCCGGTACCTTCCAGCATCACGTTCAGCGCCGCCCTCGGTGTGTAATTGCCCGACACCAGAACCGATATGCGGCCCGAGGTCGATGCCGAACCGTACAAGCCAGAAAAACCAGTCTGATTGCCAAACGTAGTCAATGCAGATTGCAAGGGTTGCGCCGGAATGTCAAACACCCTGCTCTCATGGGCAAGGCGCTGCAGCGGCTGCGCCGTACTTGCGCCGGCATGCGGGTGGCGCAAGGAGTGCGATTGCCCGGCAGCATCCAGCGTCAGCAGTGACATGCCGGCCACCAATGCAGACATGGCGATGGGCACGACCGTTCTTGGCATAACAATTTAAGTGAGGTGTACATGCATGGAATGTGGAATCGGAGCGGGCGCCGAATTGTCAGTCTTTCCATGTTATCGAAGAAATATGACGTTGCCATGACAAACAGGCAGGCAATACCAATGCTGGCCTGGCACGGATACCGGGCATGGAAGGTTCAGCGATGGCGGCAGATCGCGCTTGCCGTGCCGGGCGCGGGCCGAAGACAGCCGGACTTGCGGCTCCCGCGGCATCCAGACGCGCCGGACAGCGCCGCCAGTGGCGCTGCGGACACTCGCGCCAGGAACAGCACACAAAGTGCTCAGCTGATGCTACTCCTGGCAGCCAGACGCGACGCCATGGCGCGGACCTGTCTTGGTTTAAGCTGGCGCATTTTGTTGAATATCAACATCATGGCTCCTTAAAAACCTGCGTTCAGTTCGATTTGCAGGGCGTCGAACGACGGCGCCGAAGCGAACACTTCGCGGCTCGACGTCCAGCGGCCGTTCAAGCAGGTATTCTTCTCGCGCGCATACGCGCCGCCAAGGTGGGAGGTGGAAGGTGGAATCGTTGCAGGCATCAGGCAAGGCATCCGGTTCGATGCGCTTGTAGCCAAGTAAAACGTTCCAGTCGCCACGCGCTTGCGTGTTCGCCTTGCCCGGGGTCGCCTGCACCGAATACATCGTCGGCGTCTGCAATTGCAAACACATCAATTCAGTATTAGGCAATTTGCCGCCCACCGTCCACGAACGGCAAATGGCAGCACGTGAACCTATCATTGTGTCCGAAATCAGTTGACCAACGCAGTGCCGCTGGATAAATTGCCGCCCGTTGCAGATCTGCCAGCGACTGGCAGCCTGTGGCGTATTAAAATACCGCCCCATGACCTCCCCCGCCTCGACCTCCTCCCGCCCCGACAGCATCCTGCTCCCTTCCCTGGCCGTATTGGGAGGGCAGATTTCTGTCAATCTGGGAGCGGCGATTGCGAAGAATCTGTTTCCTGTCATCGGCGTCGAGGGCATTACGGCGTACCGGGTGGGGTTTTCGGCGCTGATACTGCTGGCCATCTTCCGGCCGTGGCGTTTCCGGTTGACGCGCAAGGATGTGCTCAATTTGCTGGTCTACGGTTCCGTGCTGGGATTGATGAACTTGCTGATTTACCGGGCGTTTGCGCTGATACCGATCGGTATTGCGGTGGCCATCGAGGTGACGGGGCCGCTGGCCGTGGCGATGCTGTCGTCGCGCCGGCCGCGCGATTTGCTGGCCGTGGCGTGCGCCGTGTTCGGCCTGTATTTATTGCTGCCGCTGCAGGGCAGCCCGGGCAGCCTGGACCCGGTCGGCGTGGCGTATGCGCTGGGGGCGGCGCTGTGCTGGGCGCTGTACATCATCTTCGGCAAGCGCGCCTCGACCTTGCAGGGTGGGCAAGCCGTGGCCTGGGGCATGACGGTGGCAGCGATGGTGACGGTGCCCATCGGTATCACGTATGCGGGCACTGCCCTGCTGGCGCCATCGATTGCGCTGATGGGCCTGGCCATCGCCATGCTGTCCAGCGCACTGCCGTATTCGCTGGAAATCTTTGCCCTGCGCCGTTTGCCGCAAGGCGTGTTCGGCATGTTCAGCAGCGCGGCGCCCGCCGTCAGCGCGCTGGCTGCCATGGCGGTGCTGGGAGAACTGCTGAGCCTGACCCAGTGGCTGGCCATCGCCTGCATCGTGTTCGCCTCGGCCATGGCGGCGCTGGGTGCCCAAGGCGGCAAGCGCTAGCGGTACTCAGTCCATCCTGTACGACTGCCTGCGCCGCATCCTGGCATTGCTGCGCAGCTGGCGGGCAGGTTTTGATGTGCACCTGTAAAATGCGTCATCGCTTACCACGCATTGCATGCCCGCCTTTCCGATGACATCCCCCTTTCTTTTTCGCTATCTCTTCTCTCTTGCCTCCGCAGGTCTGCTGCTGACGCACGCTGCCATCACGCACGCCGCCGCTCCCGCCGCCCTCACCGGCAACGCCGAAGCAGGCAAGGCCGCGTTTCGCAAGTGCGCCTCCTGCCACCAGGTAGGGCCATCGGCGCGTGGCGGCTTCGGTCCCAAGCTGACGGGCGTGATTGGCCGCAAGGCCGGTGCCACCACCGACTTTAAATATTCGGCTGCCATGAAAAATGCGAACATTGTCTGGACCGAGCAAAACCTGGCTGGCTTTCTCAAGGCACCGAGCGATTTCATTCCTGGAAACAACATGCGCTTCTGGGGTATCGGCAATGCGCAGCAAGTGGCCGATTTGCTGGCCTACCTGCGCACGCAGTAAGCAAGCAGGTCACACACTGGCCTGCCCGCGCGCACGCGGACAGGCAGACACGGCCCATCAAGCCATGACAGCAGCTCAAGCCTCCAGCGCTTGCAGCAAGCCCTTACGCTTCTTGTACACCGCCCGGTTAACGCCCTTGCTGCTTGAAGTCCCGTTGCAGCTGCTTGAATTCGCGTTCGCGCCGGGGATGGGCACCGACAGGCACAGCTTCCCTTAGGGCTTGGCCGGCAGCTTGCGCACGCACAAGTAAATGGAATACAGCGCCGCCAGCCCCACCAGCACATACACGCCGCGCGAAGCCGTCGTCATGGCACCGAGGATGCGGGCCACGATGTCGATGTCGAACAAGCCCACCAGCGCCCAGTTCAAGCCGCCCACGATCAGCAGGATCATGGAGATCCAGTCGACCACGTTCAGGCGCTTTGCCTTCATTTCCTCGTTTGCAGCACCGTCCGATCCTGCCTGGATATTCGCCATCTCAGCCTCCTGTAAGAAGAAAGGACCCGCCGCCGGGTCTGTGCAAGGAACAGTGTAGGCGCCGCACCGGCACATGCCAGTCGGACGATGCCGGGGTTCGAGGTAGGACGAGTCTGTAATACGGCGGGTGATTTTATCTGGCAACAAACCAGGCGCCGGCAACAGGCAAGACGGCTATGCGTTTCGTTAATAGTTATCGGAGTTGCCGGCTGTTGCTAAACAAGCAGTGACCAATTCCAATATGGAAATATTTATAGATTACTTAGTATTGCACTGCTACACTCATTTCACCCCGGCAACGTCAGGGGCAACAGCGCCGCGCCGTGCCGCCCGCATGGGGTGCGGCCACCATGGGACAACAGCTGAGGGGACATGAATATTTCAAACATACGCATCGGTGTACGCCTGACCACGGGTTTTCTGCTGGCATCGCTGCTGCTGGCGCTGGTCGTCAGCATCAGCACGTGGCAGCTGGCCACGGTGAGCGGGGAAATCGATAGCAGCGTGAACCAGCGCTATGCGCGCATCGAGCAATTGCAAGCCACACGCAACAGCACGCAAGAGCAGCCCGCCCTGCGCGACATCGACCAGCAGATCGCCATGCAATCAACGCAGATGCGCGCGGCGGCCCAGGCGGCCATTGCCCGTGCGCACAACACCAGCGTGCTGATCATCGCGCTGGGCTTGATCGGCGGCGTGCTGAGCCTGGCCACGGCCTGGTTCATCAGCAGCGGTATCGTGCGGCCCCTGCGGCACGCCGTCAAGGTGGCGCGCAAGGTGGCCCGCGGCGACCTGAGCGGCAATATCCGCGTCGAATCTGGCGACGAGGTAGGCCAGTTGCTGCAGGCACTGAAAGACATGAATGCCAGCTTGATCCATATCGTGGGCGAGGTGCGCGGCGGCACGCAAGACATCGCAGGCGCCTCGGGCGAAATCGCCGCCGGCAACCTGGACTTGTCGCAGCGCACGCAGGCGCAAGCCAGTTCGCTGGAGCAGACGGCCGCCTCGATGGAAGCGCTGACTGGCACCGTCAAGCAAAATGCGGATAACGCGCGGCAAGCCAACCAGCTGGCGCTATCGGCCGCCGACGTGGCCGGCAAAGGGGGCAAGGTGGTGGCACAAGTGGTCGATACCATGAGCTCGATCAACGCCTCGTCGAAAAAGATCGTTGACATCATCGGCGTGATCGACGCCATCGCCTTCCAGACGAATATCCTGGCCCTGAATGCGGCCGTGGAAGCGGCGCGCGCAGGCGAACAGGGACGCGGCTTTGCCGTCGTGGCCGCCGAAGTGCGCACCCTGGCGCAGCGTTCGGCCGGCGCGGCCAAGGAAATCAAGCAGCTGATCGGCGACTCCGTCGAACGGGTCGACGCGGGCGCGCGCCTGGTCGATACGGCGGGCGCCACCATGCACGAAATTGTTGCCAGCGTACACCGCGTGACGGACATCATGGGCGAGATCAGCATGGCTAGCGGCGAGCAATTATCCGGCATCGAGCAAGTCAATGCCGCCATCGTGCAGATGGAACAGGTGACGCAACAAAACGCGGCGCTGGTGGAACAGGCGTCGACGGCGGCGGCGAGCATGCAACAGCGCGCCCAGCAGCTATCGGGCACGGTGGGCATCTTCAGCTTGGGCAATGAGGTGGCCCCCCTGCACGCGGCACCGGCCATCAGCCTTGTCGCGGCGCAATACGCAACGCATGGCAAGGCGCCCCCCGCCCTGGCACGCTCACGCGCCCCTGCCGTTAGAGCGCGCCTGAAAGCCTGAGTTCCCCGCCTGAGTTCCCCGCTATAGCTGCTTGTACATGATGGTGGTGGCGTCCAGCCGGTCGCCGGCCGGCGCCAGCGCATAAGCAGGGATGCTGCCCGCCACTACATAGCCCAGCGACAAGTACAGCCCTTGCGCATGGTCGCTGCTGCGCGTATCCAGGGTCAACAGGCTGCGCGACAGCTGGCGCGCCTGCTCTTCCAGCGCCTGCATCAGCAAACGGGCGATCCCGCTCCGACGGAAAGCGGGCGCGACCAGCAGCTTGCGTACTTCGGCCCGGTGCGCCTGGTTGGGATTGGTGTCCCAGTCCAGCTGCACGGCGCCCGCCACCTTCCCTTCCACCTCGGCCACCAGCAGCAGGCGCACGCCGCGCGTCAAGGCGGGCAGCACATTGTCCATCCAGAACGCCTGGCTGGCCGCCGAGTCGAAGGGCAAGATAAAGCCGATGCTGGCGCCGTCGTGCACGCATTCTTGCAGCAAGGCGCCCAGTTCCGGCAGGCGGGCAAGGATATCGGCGGGTGTAAAACTGCGCAGCAATGCGGGCATGATGACCTCAGACAAGAAAGAGAAAGTAGCGGGCGCCGCTGTCGGCTGGTGTGACAAAGGTGCTGGCGCCCTGCAACTGGTAGCGCAGGCAATCACCAGGCATTAAATCGTGGGAGCGGCCGTCGACGGTCACGGTCAGCTGGCCTTCCTGCAGCAACAGATGATGTTCCATGCCGGGCCGGGGCGAGGCGGCATAGGCAATCGTCACGCCAGCGCCGAGTTCACATTCGAGCGCTTCGCCGGCCAGCGCGCGCGACGGCGGAGAGACGCAGCGGCGCCGGAAACCGGTCTCCGGGTCCGTCCATACGCTTTGCTGAGCCTGCCGCAGCAGCGGTGGAAAATCGTCCTCGACCATGCGCAGCAGGCGCGACATGGCCAGGCCATACGCGGCGCACAGCTTGCCCAGCACGACCGTGGTCGGGCTGACTTCGCCATTTTCCAGGCGAGATAATGTCGCGCGGCTGACCTGGCTTGCACTGGCCAGCTGGTCCAGCGACCAGCCCCGCTCCACGCGCAACTGCTTTAAACGTGCCGCCAGCCGCTGCTCCGTATCGTTATCACTCAGCATCACGTTTTCCATATATGGAAATATATCCCAGAAAAGGGAATCTGACAATCTGCCGCTGCACAGTTGCGCAACGCACAGACCAGTGGCCGCTGCTCAAGCAAGATGGCGTCATCACCTCAAGGAGAAGCCATGTCCGCCACTCCCCCCACTCCCCAGCCGCGCCAGGGCCAGGCGCCCGCGCCGCTGGGCAGGGTCGAATTTCATTTGCAATTCATCCGCTCGTTTGCCGACCCCACGTTCGACGCCGTGCGCGGCGCCCTGGTGCAGGTGGAAGAAGTGGCGTGGAAGAATTACCAGGATGGCCGCAAGGCGCCCGTCACGCAAAAGGCCGGACCGGGTTTTGCCGACCCCGACTATGAGCTGTCGGTGGAATGGCTGGCCACGCGCGAGCGCCTGCTGGCCGCCGAGGCGCGCCAGAAAGATCCGGCCACGCCGTCGCGCGTGCTGCTGATCTGCGGCGCGGCGCGCAATGGCGGTTCTTGTCCTGGTGAAATATCAAAGACCTGGCGCATGACGCAATGGGCCAGGGAAGAGCTGCAGGCCGAGCACATCGAAGCGGACGTGCTGGACCTGAGCTTGCTGACGTCCTCGTATGACTTGCACATTCACCCATGCAAGGGCTGTGTCTCGACGGCCATGCCCCTGTGCCACTGGCCCTGCAGCTGCTACCCCAACCATGGCGAACGCCAGACGAATGACTGGATGGCGGACATTTACGAGCGCTGGACGGCCGCCCATGCCGTCATCATCCTCACGCCCGTGTACTGGTACCAGACGCCCGGCGTGCTGAAACTGATGATAGACCGGCTCGTCTGCGCCGATGGCGGCAACCTGGATCCCACATCCACGCACGGTAAGAAAGCCGTGGAAGCGAAGGCCCTGGAGTTACAAGGCTGGAATTATCCTAAACACCTGGCCGGGCGGGCGTATGGCCTGGTCGTGCATGGCGACGTGGCCGGCATCGAAGGGGTGCGGCGGGGCCTGTCGGACTGGCTCGACTGGATGGGTCTGGTCGATGCGGGCACCAAGTCGCGGCTGGACCGCTACATCGGCTATTACGACAGCTATGCGCAAAGCCATGAGGCGCTGGACCGCGATACCCATATGCAGGAAGAAGTGCGCAACGTGGCGCGTGCCGTGGCCGAAGCCGTCCAACGGCTGCGCGCGGGCACACTGGCGCCGCCCGATGCAGCATTACAAGCTCCGCGGCCAAAATGAAACTGTGCCTACCTACCCCGCCATGCGTGACGCGTGGCGGCACAGTTCCAGAAAACCCGTCAAACGGGGCGAGAGGATCTTCTTGGATTGGCGGATCAGGTAAAAGTTGCGCGCCAATGGCGGCAGCATGGTCTCCAGTTCCACCAGTTGCCCGCTGGCCAGCAGATCAGCCACCACGACGCTGGACAGGCAGGCGATACCGAGACCGGCCGCCGCGCCATACTTGATGGCTTCCGAGTTGCTGAACTCGCCTGCGGGGCGCAGATAGTGCAGATACGGCACCAAGGCTTGCTCCACCGCTTCGCGCGTGCCCGAACCCGCTTCTCGCAGCAGCCAGCCTGCCTGGTTCAGTTCCGCAAAACTGAGCAGATGGCGCAGCTGCGCCAGCGGATGGGTGGGTGCGGCCACGATCAGCATCTGGTCCGTCAGCCACGGCTCCACCAGCAAGCCCGCTTCGTGGCACGGCCCTTCGATCAGGCCGATATCGACACGGAACTCCGCCACGGCGGCGGCGATGTCGGCCGTGTTGGCAATCGTCACTTGCGGGATGCTGCGCCCGTACTGCTGCGCCGCCTGCGCCAGGATCTGCGGCAGCAGATAAATGCCGATGGTGGTGCTGGCGCCGATTTGCAGGCTGACGGGCACGGCAGGATCGGCGCCCGCGAACTGGCGCTCGATGCTGGCGGCCCCGTCGCGCATCTGCCGCGCCTGCGGCAACAGCAAACGGCCATTGTCGTTGAGCAGCAATCGCTTGCCCACCCGGTCGAACAGGTGTGCACCGAGCAAGGTTTCCAGTTCATTCAGTGCCGCGCTGGTGGCCGATTGCGACAGCGCAATCAACTCGCCGGCCGCGCTGGTGCTGCCCGTGTCCGCCACGGCGAGAAAAATCTGCAGTTGCCGCAAAGTTAAGGCCATCAAATCTACCTATTGAATCTGTTAAACATACAAGAACAATCCGTTTTACCATTTAATCGACGAACTGTACAGTCATGCCATATGAACCAGACACCATGGAGTACGGCATGTCATCCCTCTCAACAAGCAACACAACAAGTTCCAGCGACCGCTATGGCCGCCTTCTGCCGGGCCTGCTGCTCAGCGGCGCAATCGCCTGGGGCGCCATCGCGCTGGGCAAGCTGGCATGGATGCAAAGCCACGGCATGAGCGCGCTGACCCTGGCCATCATGCTGGGCATTGTGCTCGGCAACAGCGTGTATGGCCGCCTGGCGCCCACCTGCGGTGCGGGCGTGGCCTTTTCCAAGCAGACTTTATTGCGCTTGGGCATCATCCTGTACGGCTTCCGCCTGACCTTCCAGGATATCGGCCAGGTGGGCCTGGCCGGCATCGCCATCGACGCGCTGGTGCTGGCGTCCACGTTTGGCCTGGCCATGTTCCTCGGCACCAAGGTGTTCAAGCTGGAACGCAACAGCGCCATTTTGATCGGCGCGGGCAGTTCCATCTGCGGCGCGGCGGCCGTGATGGCCACGGAACCCGTCGTCAAGGGACGCAGCGAGGATGTCACCGTGGCCGTCTCCACCGTCGTCGTTTTCGGTACCATCGCCATCTTTCTGTATCCCTTGCTGTACCAGTTAAACCTGGGCTGGCATGTGCTGGGCGCCACGCCCACGGCGTTTGGCGTGTACATCGGTTCGACCGTACATGAAGTGGCGCAAGTGGTGGCAGCCGGCAAGTCGATCGGGCAGGAAGCGGCGAATGCGGCCGTGATCGCCAAGATGGTGCGCGTGATGATGCTGGCGCCCTTCCTCGTCATCCTGTCGGCGGTGCTGGCACGCGGCACGGCCAGGACCGGTGGCCACGACAAGGCGGCCAAGCTGGCCATTCCCTGGTTCGCCTTCATTTTTATTGCCATGGTGGCATTCAATTCGCTGGGCCTGCTGCCAGTAAGCGCAGTAGCCACTATCACCGAGTTCGACACGGCCTTGCTGGCCATGTCCATGGCGGCCCTGGGCTTGACGACGCACATGTCAGCCATCCGCCGCGCCGGCATCAGGCCGCTGCTGCTGGCCGGCCTGCTGTTCTGCTGGCTGATCGCCGGTGGCGCGGCCATCAACCATGTGGTCGCCAGCCTGTTTGGCTGAAGCTGAGCCTGATTCAAGCCGGGGCCGCTGACGCGGGAGTCGAAAACTTCGTACAATATAGGTGTTTTGACACTCAATCCGGCTTCGGCCCCACCCAGGAACACCCATGCATCTCTCGAACTGGCTGCTTTTTTGCAGCGTCGCCCTGCTCGTCACGTTTTCTCCCGGCCCGGCCGTCCTGCTGGCCATCTCGAATGCCATCGCCGTCGGCCCGCGCCGCGCGATGATCAGCAGCATGGGCAATGGCTTCGGTTTGTTCATCATTTCCGGCGTGGCCATGGCCGGCATGGGCGTCGTACTGGCCACCTCGGCCACGGCCTTCATGCTGCTGAAACTGGCTGGCGCCCTGTATCTGGTGTACCTGGGCATCAAGCAATGGCGCAGCAAGACCAGCATCGTGGCCGATGCCCCTGTGGCACTTGGCGCGGCCAATCCTAACTCGTTCTGGAAACTTTTCCGCCAGGGCTTGACGGTGGCGCTGACCAATCCGAAGGCCATCCTGTTCTTTTCGGCCCTGTTCCCGCAATTTATCACGCCGGGCGAACCCGTGGCCATCCAGTTCACCGTGCTGACGACGTCGTTTGTCGCCTGCGCCATGCTGGCCCACTTGTTCTACGCCAACCTGGCGCGCCTGCTGAAAACCCAGCTGGCCGCGCCGGGCCGCGCCAGGCTGTTCAACCGCATTTCGGGCGGCGCCTTCGTGCTGCTGGGCCTGAGCCTGCTGCGCCTGCGCGCCAAGGCGGCGTAACGTTACTTCACTGATAAAAATGCCTCGATGCTGGCCGCCAGGGCCAGCGGCGTTTCATTCATTGGATAGTGTCCCGCATTGGCCAGCACTTCCAGCCTGGCCTGCGGGTACCACGCCAGATATGTGCGGCGCATCAGGGCCGCATCGAAACGGGGGTCGTGCTCTCCCACCAGCGCCAGCAAGGGCAATGCCACGCGCGCCGCCTTGACTTCTTCACTGAAATCCGTCCCGCTCCACGCAAGGAAATAATTGGCGAACGCGGCCTGATCCGAACTTTCCCACGAATATTGCGCCTTCCAGTCCAGCCAGGTGGCGGGCAAGCGCCCGCCCGTGCTGCGGGCTATGATGGCGCGCCGCGCTTGCTGGTTGCCGCTGGCGTCGAGAAATAGCGCGCGCGCCGGCGCATCAAGCGCCACGCCGCAGCTGGGCACGGGCGCCACGGCCACCAGTTTGCGCAAGCGCAAGGGCGCCAACAAGGCCAGCCGTTCCAGCGCGATGCCGCCCATGGAATGGCCCACCACGCTGAACGTGGCAAAGCCCAGCGCGTCAGCCAGCGCCAACGCGTCCGTGGCCACTTCGTCCATCGAATAATCGCCGGGCACGCCACGCATGCCGCCGTAGCCACGATTGTCCATGAAGACATAGCTGAAAGCGCCGCCATCGAGGGCCGCTTCCATCGGCGCGAACGCGTGCGCGTCGCCAAACCAGCCGTGCAGAACGATGACGGCGTGAGGGCCATGGCCCACGCGATGATAGCTATTGTGCATACACACTCCTGAAAAAGAGTGGATGGTAAGGGCAGATCAAGCGGCCCGCCTTCGATAGCAGGTCAAATACTGTAGAGTATGGGCCATGGATGATTTTTATACGGAAGTGCCGCGCGCCTTGATCGCCACCGCGCGCGACCATGCTCCCGGCGCCATTTTTCCCAGCCACAACCATGCACGCGGGCAATTCGCCTATGCGGCGCGCGGCGTCATCAGCGTGCACACCCCCCACGGCAACTGGCTGGTGCCGCCGCAACGGGCCTGCTGGGTACCAGCACGGCTAACGCACGGCATGCGCATGCAGGGCGCCGTGACCATGCACAATGTCTTCATTGACGAGGCAGCCATCGCCAGGATGGGCTTGCCATCCGATTGCCAGGTGCTCGATGCCTCGCCGCTGCTACGCCAGCTGCTGGCCGAGGCCGTGAGCGTGGACGCCTTGTATACGGAAGCGTCGCGCGCCGGACGGTTGATGGCCTTGCTGCTCGATGAGATTGCCGCAGCCACACCCCTGCCGCTCAATGCGCCCCTGCCGCAAGATGCCAGGCTGGCGCAGCTTTGCACGCAACTGTTGCAACAACCGAGCCTGCACAGCAAGCTGGACACAATGGCGGCGCAGGCAGGCATGAGCCGGCGCACCTTTACGCGCCAGTTCCGTACCCAGACGGGGCTGGGCTTTGCCCAATGGCGCCAGCAAGCATGTTTGCTGGCAGCCATCACCCGGCTGGCCGAGGGGCAAACCGTCACCCGCGTCGCGCTGGACCTCGGTTATGCCAGCCCCAGCGCCTTCACGGCCGCCTTTCGCCGCATGCTGGGCCAGGCGCCCAGCAACTATCTGTCGAACTAGGCAATGATGGCGGCGATGCGCTCGTCAAGGGCCTGCGCCAGTTTCTGCACATGGTAGCCGTCGACAAAGCCATGGTGCGCCTGCGCGGAAAACGGCACCCGCATGCGGCCATCCGGCTGCGCGGGGCCGAACTTGCCCCAGGTAAAGGTCGGGATATCGGCGTCGCGGTGGCGGTAGATCGGGTGTTCGATGGCCGCCAGATCCAGCCATGGCAGGCAGGTGATGAAAACATTGTTGCGCTGCTCGCGCTCGCTCTCGCCCTCGCCTGTATTGATCAGCGCGGAGCTGGCTTCGGCGAGGCGCTTGGCTTCCAGGCTGCGTTCGATGAATACATCGAGCTGGTCCGTCATCATGAAACGCGTGTAGTTGAGGTTGTCGTCGCCATTGATGACGGTGTACGAGGCAGGAAAATCGTCGATCCTGATCACTTCGCCCTGGTAGATGCGGTACATGAAGTTGTCGATCTCCCTGACCGTATTGAGCAGGCAAAACAGGAAAAAGTGGAACACGGGGATTTTCCGTTCCTTGCACCAGGGCCGGAAGTCCGGCACGTCGAGCTGGAAGTTGATGTTGACGAGGGGATTGTCAAACGCGCGGAACAAGTCATAGCGGTCGCGCCGCTTTGCAAAATTTTTCATGCGGCGAGTGTAGACGATGGGGTGCTGGCGGGCAAGTCACGCCGCATGGGCAGCGCTGCCTGCCCAAAATTGCCAGGGCCACCTCGGCCACGCCTTCCTCCAGCTCGGCAACCGTTGGCGCCAGAGTAATGCGTGTCAATTCCCCGTTCACGGTGTCAGCCAGCCCGGGGGAATGGGGGGCTTGCGCATGCTGCGTATCGTGTTTGTCGCACGGCAATGGCAGCCTCATGCGAGCCATCCTGTCAGGTGGTGCCACCGTGCGCCATGCCCCGCTGCACCTTCCACGCCAGCGGCAAGGTCAGCAGCAATACGGCCGCCAGCGCCAGCAGGGCCGTGTTCACGCTCGTATGGTCGCCCAGCGCGCCGAACAGCACGGGCGACAGCGCCCCGCCGCCGATGCTGCCCGTGTAGAACAGGGCGAACGCGTGCTCGCGCTTGCCTGGCTCGGCCAGTTCCGGCACCGCGCCGTACAGCACGGACGAGGTGCCGTTCAGCGCCAGCCCCAGCAAGGGCAACATGGCCATGATGCCGGCCAGCGGCAGCCACAGGGCCGCGACAATAAGTACGGACGTCATCGATTCTGTCAGCCACACGGTCTTCATCATGCCGATGCGCGCGCCCAGATAGCCGCACAGCAGCTTGCCGAAGGCGCCGCCCACGAACAGCAGAGACAGGGCCACGCCGATGCCGGCCGTGCCCGCGCCCTTGCTTTTCAGCAAGAATGGCAAGAAGGTCAAAAAGCCCATGCGCACGGCACTGTCCAGCGTGCCCGTGGCCAGCAGCGCGCGAAAACTCCCCTTCGAGCCGCTGCCCACGATACTCTTGCCCGCCTTCCTGGTGCCAGCCTGCAACTCGCCCCCTTTCGGCAATAGCCACCACAGCAAGCCGGCCGCCGCCAGGCCAAGCAGTCCCAGCAGCGAGACGCTGGCTTGCCAGCTGCACACCAGCAACAGCAATCCCACCAGGGCGGGAATCAGGGTCTTGCCGATATCGCCGGCAAAGTTGTAGTGCGACAACGCTTCCTTCACGCCGCCACCCGCCTCGTGCGTGTCGGTGACGATGGACGAGGCCAGCGGATGCTGCGTGCTGGCGCCCAGGCCGCCCAGCAGCAAGGCAAACAGCAGCACGGCCAGGCCGCCCGCCTGCCCCGCAATCAGGTAAGCGACCCCGGCCAGCGCCGTGCCGCCCACCAGCATGCGTTCGCGTCCCCAGCGCCTGGCCAGGCGGCTGGCCAGCAACTGGAATCCGGCCATCATGCCCGAGTACGATCCGCGCATCAGGCCCACCATGGCGTAGCTGATGGCAAACTGCGCCTGCCAGATGGGCAGCAGCACGTAGATCACGTCCGTCAAGCCGTCATGCACGGCATGCGCGCTGCAGGCGGCGAACAGCGAGCGGCGGCGGATCGATTTACCGGAGAGGGAAGAAACGGTGGAAGGTACGGCGGCGGACGGTTCGGTCATGACTGTGCATGCAGGAAATCAGGAGGCGACCAGCTTACTACAAAGTGCGTGGACATCTCGGGCGCCTTGCTGCTTCCTTTCTCACCCGGACATAGTCCTCCGTCTATCTTTGTGCACCAGAAATAGCGTTCCACCGGCGGCAGGGCGTGGTATAACTGCTGTATAAAACTCGTACATTTTTCATCAGAAGCTAGCGCGACCATGACCTCATCCAGCGACACCTCAGGCCAAGCGGGGAAAAAAGCAGGCTGCAGCCAGTGCCAGCAAGCCGGGCCACTGGACTTCGACTTCACCTTTGCCTACCAACCGATCGTCGAACTGTCCACGCGCTCGATCTTTGCCCATGAAGCACTGGTGCGTGGTCCCAACGGAGAATCGGCATACTCGATCCTGTCCCAGGTCAATGACGAAAACCGCTATGTCTTCGACCAGGCCTGCCGCGTGCGCGCCATCCAGGGCGCAGCCCGGCTGGGCATCGAGGAATATCTGTCCATCAATTTTCTGCCGAATGCCGTGTACCGTCCCGAGGCGTGCATCCAGGCCACTTTAGCCGCGGCGCGCGAATACAATTTCCCCATCCGCCGCATCATCTTCGAGGTGACCGAGGGCGAAGAAGTGCGCGACCGGCCCCACCTCGTCAACATCTTCCATGAGTATCGCCGCTTCGGCTTTCAGACGGCCATCGACGATTTCGGCGCCGGCTACGCGGGACTGAGCCTGCTGGCGGAATATCAGCCGCACATCATCAAGATCGACATGGAACTGGTGCGCGGCATCGAGGCAAGCGCACCCAAGCAGGCGATCGTCAGGGGTATCATCGCCATTTGCAAGGAACTCCACATTACAGTCCTGGCAGAGGGCATCGAAACGGCCGCCGAACGCGATTGCTTGAAGGAGATGGGCATCGACCTGATGCAGGGATATTTATTTTGCAAACCGGCGCTGATGGCGATAGGCGTGATCGATCCCGCAGCGTGGTGACAGGCAGCCAGCACGCCCTGGCCAAGAGTCAATCCGTTTTCTCCCGTCGGTCGTATAAGTCAGGCAGCCTGCAGTTTTTTGGACTTGTCTGTCAACGCGAACAAAAGGCGGCAAGAAAGTCCCGATTCCGCTGCTCATCAACGGCGGCACCATCGACAGCGCCACCCCGCCCGGCCTGACCGTGCGCGAAACCTGCAGCGTCCAAGGATGACCTGGCGCGGAAAAACGTCACGGCCATCGAAATGGAAGTGCCGACCGCCTGCCTGACGACCGGCAGCGACCCTGTCATCGGCGGCTGGAGCACGGCTTGAAGGGGGCTTTTTATGACGTGCTGAAAGTCGTCACGGCTTTTACGCTCGCCCACTCCATCCCCTTGAGCCTGGCCAGCCTGTCGCTCATTTCCCTGCCCTCGCGCTGGGTGGAATCGGCGGTTGCCGCTTCCGTGACCCTGGCAGCGCTGAACAATCTGCCGCCGCTGTTCCGCAGCAAGCGGCCCGTGGCCGCCTTTGCCTTCGGCCTGATTCACGGCTTCGGCTTTGCCAGCGTGCTGCGCGACCTGGGCTTGCCTCAGGGTTCCTTGCTGGCCAGCCTGCTGGGCTTCAACGTGGGTGTGGAAATCGGCCAGTTGGCCATCGCCGTGGTGGCTGGCGTGTGGCTGGTGGAGAGAGTGACCGATATCAAGCTGTTTTCAGCCTGATGGCGTTGCTGGCCCGCCACTGCCGGGCCACAAGTCCAGGCAATCGGGCTACAATACGAACAATTCTCAATCGCATCAAGGCCACGCTGTCCCGCGGACCATGGCATGGAAAGGTTGCATGCTACGCCCCGAATTGAAACTGCACCGGCAAATCGAAGTGCTCTACAGCGACCACCATGGCTGGCTGCAGGGCTGGCTGCGCCGCAAGCTGGGCAACGCCTTCGACGCAGCCGACCTGGCGCACGACACGTATCTGCGCATCCTCGCGCGGGGCCGCGCACCCGAACCGGCGGAATCGCGCCAGCACCTGGCGCAGATCGCCAATGGGCTGGTGGTGGACCTGTTCCGCCGCCGGCATATCGAGGCGGCCTACGCGGACGCCATCGCGACGCAGCCGGAAGCGGCCGTGCCGACGCCCGAAACGCGCGCGCTGATCGTCGAAGCGCTGCTGGAGATCGACGCCATCCTGGCCAGCCTGCCGGCCAAGGTGCGCGACGCCTTTTTGCTGTGCAAACTGGAAGGCATGGGCTACGCCGATATCGCCGCGCGCCTCGAGGTTTCCGTCTCGTCCGTGGAAAAATACATCGCCCGCGCCCTGCTGGCCTGCTGCGCGGCGCAATGCGCATGAGTGCCCAGTTGGACAGCGCTCCCATCGCCCCCGCCGTGCTGCAGCGCGCCGCCGAGTGGATGGCGCGGCTGTGGGCGGAAGACGCCAGCGCCGCCGATGCCGACGCCTGCGCCGCCTGGCGCGCCGCCCACCCCGAACACGAACGGGCCTGGGCCCGGCTGCAGCGTTTCGCCCGGCAATTCGAGGCTTTGCCCCGGGACGTTGCGCGCGGCGCCCTGGCGCCAGCGCCGCACCGTGCCTCCGGACGCCGCCGCGCGCTGCAGCTGCTGGGCTTGATCGCGGCGGGCGGCGGCACCGCCCTGCTGGCGCACGAGTCGAGCCAGTCCAGCCTGTGGCAGCGCGCCGCCAGCGACTACCGCACGTTTGTTGGCGCGACGCGCGCCATCACGCTGGCCGACGGCACGCAAGTGGTGCTGGACACGGCCAGCGCCATCGACGTGCACTACAGCGCCAATGAAAGGCGCATCGTGCTACGCGCGGGCGCCATCCTCGTCACCAGCGGGTATGAAACGTCGCCTGTCTACCGTCCGCTGCTGGTGGCAACGCCGCACGGCACGGCCACGGCGCTGGGCACGCGCTTTAGTGTGCGCATCGATGATGGCGAGAGCCGTGTCGCCGTGTTCCAGGGCGCCGTGGCGCTGCGGCCGCTGCTGCTGCTGCGGGATGGCGCACCCTCGCTGCACCTGCAGGCGGGCCAGCAGGCTGGCTACACGCGCCACGCCGTGCAAGACATCGGCAAGGTGGAAGACAGCGCCGCCGCCTGGGCCGATGGCAGCCTGGTGGCCGAGCGCATGCGCCTGGACGAGCTGCTGGCCGAGCTGGGGCGCTACCGCCACGGCGTGCTGCGCTGCGACGAGTCCATCGCCGGCTTGCGCGTGACAGGCGTGTACTCGCTGCGCGACACGGACCGCTCGCTGGCCAATCTGGCCCTGAGCCTGCCCGTGCAACTGAGCTACCGCACGCGCTACTGGGTCAGCGTGGGGCCGCGCCAGGCCTCCTGAAAAATACATGCAAAATAAGTGAAAAAACGTTGAGGGTTTTGGCTTGTCGTTCGGAATACGGGAAGAACCGATTTTTTTCCTGCCACTTTCCAAGGATTTGCACCATGCCCCATCGCCTGCACGCGCCCGCCCGCCATCCGCGCCCGTTTCCCCTTGCCGCCGCTATCCAGGCCCTGTTCCTGGCCGGTGCCGCGGTGAGTACCCTGGCCATCACGGCGCCGAACGCCCGCGCCCAGACGGCGGACAATGCGCAAGCCAAGCGCCAGTTCGCGGTCCCCGCCGGTTCGCTGGAGCGGGCCTTGACCACGTTCGCCAGCGCGGCCGGGGTGGAACTGTCAGCCGATGCGGCCCTGTTGCAAGGCAAGCACAGCGGCGGCCTGGCGGGCAGCTACACCGTGCGCCAGGGTTTCGAGGAACTGCTGCGCGGCCAGGGCGTGCGCGTGGTGACGGGCGCCAGCGGCGCGTATGCGCTGCGGGCAGAAACGCCGACAACGCCGGCAGGTGTACAGGCGCAGGCCAGCGCAACCCTGCCCGCCATCACCATCAATGCCAGCAGCGAACGCGAAACGGCCACAGGCCACGTGCGCGGATATGTGGCGCGGCGCGCCGCCTCGGCCACCAAGACGGATACGGCCCTGAATGAAAACCCGCAATCCATGTCCGTCGTCACGGCAGATGAAATCAGCGACCGCAATGCCGAATCGCTCGATGAAACCCTGCGCTACACGGCTGGCGTGACGCCGAACCAGCGCCCGCTGGGCAGCGACGATTCCTCGCTGCTGCGCGGCTTCACCATCGAGACGAACGGCATCTTGCAGGATGGCTTGCGCAATTCGGGCCGCACCTTTGGCGCCTCGATCGAACCGTATGGACTGGAACGCCTGGAAGTGCTGCGCGGTCCCGCCTCCGTGCTGTACGGGCAGATTCCGCCGGGCGGCATGGTCAACGCCGTCAGCAAGCGCCCCAGCGCGGACGCCGTGCGCGAAGTGGGCGTGGAAGTCGGCAGCTACCAGCGCCGCCAGCTGAAAGCCGACGTGGGCGGCACGCTGGACGCCCCAGGCGCCTGGACGTACCGGGTCGTGATGCTGGGCCGCGAAGCGAATACGCGGCTGTCGCGCGACCACGACAACCGCCTGTACTTCGCCCCCTCGCTGACCTGGCAGGCGGGCCCCGCCACGCGCTTGACTTTGCTGGCCCGCTACGAGCAGGACAACCAGCAGTACGCGTTTCCCAACCAGTTGCTGCAACCGGGCCCGCGCGGACAGGTCGATCCGGGTGTCAATCTGATGGGCGACGATAACCGATTCAAGCGCCGCAACACCATGCTGGGCTACGAGTTCGAGCACAGATTTGACGACACCTGGTCGCTGCGCCAGAACCTGCGCTACACGCACCTGAAAAACGACCGCACGGACATGTTCCCCCTGGGCTTGAATGACGATGGCACGGTGGAGCGCTATTTCATGCCCGTCGATACGGCGTCGAAAAGCCTGTTCGCCGATACGCAGCTGCAGGCGCGCTTCGCCACGGGCGGCCTGACGCACCAGGTACTGCTGGGCGTGGACTACGCGAATATCCGCAATACGGACGACTACCGCCACCAGAAAGGCTTTATCGAGCCGCTCGACCTGTACCAGCCTGTGTATGGCAAGCAGCCCCTGGTTGCAGCCAAGGCGCCCACGCGCGCGGACGCACCGTCGCGCCAGCTGGGCCTGTATGCGCAGGATCAATTGAAATGGGACCGCTGGGTGGTGACGGCGGGCCTGCGTCGCGACAAGGCCACGCAGTCGCGCGACGTCACCGACCTCCATAGCGGTGCCGTCAAACCCGACTACCACCAGTCGCCATCGGCCACCACGGGCCGCGTGGGCGCCGTCTACCTGTTCGATGGCGGCTGGGCGCCGTATGTCAGCTACGCCACCTCGTTCTCGCCCGAACTGGGCATCACGGCAAACGGCGATGCCTTGAAACCGTCGCGCGGCAAGCAGTTCGAAGCGGGCGTGCGCTACGAACCCGTGGGCCAGCGCGCCAGCTACACGGCGGCCGTCTTCGACCTGGTGCGCGACAACGTCACCACATCCGACATCGGCAATCCTGGCCGCCTGCAGCAAACGGGCGAGGTGGGTTCGCGCGGCCTGGAACTGGAAGCGCGCACGGAGTTCGCCAGCCGTCTGAGCCTGATCGCGCAATACACCTACCTGGATACGGAGGTCAGAAAGAGCAATAACGGCGATCTGGGCTTGCAACAATCGGGCGCGCCGCGCCACAGCGCCTCGGCATGGGCGCGCCAGTTCTTCAACGTGGGCGCGGCCCTGCCCGCGTATGCCGCGCTGGGCATGCGTTTCCTCGGCGCCATGCGCTCAAACTCCGACGGCAACAACCTGAACATCCGCAACGGCGGCCTGACGCAGTGGGATGCGGCGCTGGGCGTGTCGCGCGGGCCGTGGCAGTTTTCCCTCAACGTCAACAATGTGCTCAACAAGCAGACCTTGTATGACTGCGGCTACCTGCCTGGCCTGTGCTACCGCAACGCCGAACGCACGGCCAACGTCAGCGCCATGTATCGTTTCTGATGCGCCCCGCTTTAGCGGCCCTGCACCGCTACGCAGGCCTGCTGATGGCCGGCTTCCTCATCGTGGCCGGCGTCACGGGCAGCCTGCTCGCGTGGAAGGATGAACTGGAGGCTGCCATGCTGCCCGCCGTCTTCCGCGTGGCGCCGCCAACGCCGGACGCACTGCCGCTCGACGCCCTGCTGCTACGCGAGAGGATTGCTGCGCGCTTCCCCCGGGCGCAGGTAAGCTACGCGCCGCTGTCGGCGCCGCCCGGCCACAGCATGGTGTTTTACCTGCGCCAGTCTGGCGCCGCTCCCCTGGCCAGCGACGAAGTGTTTGTCGATCCCTACACGGGCGCGATACTTGGCCAGCGCCGCTGGGGCGAGATAAGCCAGGGCGCCATCAACCTGCTGCCCTTCATCGAGCGCCTGCATTACGCATTGGCGCTGGGCGACACGGGCTTGCTGATTTTCGGCCTGATCGCCATCGTGTGGACGGTCGACTGCTTCATCGGCGCCGCCCTGACCTTCCCCGCACGCCTGAAAAAACGCTCGCCGGGCAGCAGGCCGTGGCTGCAGCGCTGGCGCCCGTCCTGGCTGCTGCGCCGGCATGGCGGCAGCTATAAACTGGTATTCGACCTGCACCGCGCGGGCGGCCTGTGGCTGTGGGCCATGCTGCTGGTGTTTGCCTGGAGCGGCGTCGCCTTCAACCTGTATGGCGCGTATGCGGCCGTGATGCATCCCCTGTTTGCGCACCAGGGGACAGAGGAAATCGTCGTGCGCCACACGCTGTCTTCCGCGCCGCACCTGGACTGGCCGGCCGCGCGCGCGCAGGGCCGCCTGCTGATGGCGCAGCTGGCGCGCCAGCACGCCTTTGCCATCCTCGAGGAAAACGCGCTGGCGTATGAACGCGAGCTGGGCGTGTACCGCTACATGGTGCGCAGCAGCCGCGACGTGCGCGCCCACAAGGGCCTCACCACCGTCTTTTTCGACGCGGCCAGTGGCCGGCAGCTGGCCACCTGGCTGCCCACGGGCGCGGCCAGCGGCGACACCATCCGCAGCTGGATCAGCGCCCTGCACATGGCCTCGATGTGGGGCTGGCCCTTCAAGCTGCTCATTTGCGCCATGGGCATGCTGGTGGCGGGCTTGAGCGTGACAGGCGTGCTGATCTGGCGCCGCAAGCGCCAGGGCCAGGCCAGGGCCAGGACCCTCCTTCATTAATCAGGGAAAGCCGATAAATCCCGCCGACACGGCTTCCGCCAGCCACACGCCATTATCCGACACACAAAAACACGTGGCCCTGAGCAACTGGCCGATGTCGGCCCAGCCGTTTGTATCGAGCGCGAGGCCGATTTTTTCGGGGGCGTGGCCCAATATGAGGGAAAGAGATTGGCTGGTATTTACTAAATGATCCGTCATGCCCCAGTTTACCGTTATCAAAACGCATATGACAAGGTCAGGCGCGCGGAACGCGGTTCCACCGGATGAAAATGCCGGTCGTTCACCCAGTCCGCCGCCTCGCCGGGCAAGCGCGAGGCATAGTAATAGTCGATGTCGCTGGCGCGCTTGTTGAACACGTCGAGCGCGATGCGCGCTGCATCGGCGACGCTGGCAGTGTCAGCCGGCGCCGCCGCCTGGCGCCCCACGCTTAACAATACCAGTGCACAAGTTGCCAGCAGTTTGCGTTTTCTCAATCGCATCGCGCCTCCCCTTTTTATGCTGTCAGTACGGGCCCCTACGGAATATATACGCGACAGACTGGCCGCCTGGATTCAGCCTTTTCAAGGAAAGACCGTGGACCTGAACGACCGCGCCAGCAAGGCAACCACCACCGCCACCGTACGCAAGCGCGATGCACTGCCGTATATCCTGCTGTTCATCTTGCTGGCGGGGCTGCTCGCGGTGCTGGCCGGCGCCCTGCTGCCGCCCTACTACCATGCCGTGCCGGCACTGCTGTGGAGCCTGGGCTTATGCGTCAGCGGCATGCTGCTGGGATTCCTGTTCGGCATACCGCGCAGCCTGCCATCGGGCACCGTCAACGCCGCGCCACCCGACGAGCGGGCCAATGGCAAGGGACACCCCACGGACGAACCGCCCGCAGCAAACGCCGATACGGCGGCCGGCACCCCCAGCAATACCCTGTTTTTGGGCACGCCCACGCCCATGGAAATCAATTCAAATCTGGTGGAAGTGTCGGACTGGCTGACGAAAATCATCGTCGGCGTGGGCTTGATCGAGCTCAAAAGCCTGCCCGGCAGCGCGCGCAGCATGGCCGCCTTCATTGCGCCCAGCCTGGCCACGGATACACCCACGGCCATGGCGGTGGTGGGCGGCATCATGCTGTTTTTTTCCGTGCATGGTTTCCTGATCGGCTACCTGCTCACGCGCATTTACCTGTCCATCATGATCAAGCGCGCCGACAGCCTCGTCAAAAATGACTCCGTGCGCCTGGAAAGCGGCAAGGAAATCGAAGTGACGGAACTGAGCCGTTTGCAGCAAAAGTCGCTCGAGGACATGCAGGAAGCCGTCACGCAGCTGCTGCTGGCCCACCCGCCCGATGGCGGCGCCGCCGTCACGGCCCTGGCCGGCGTGCCGGCGGAGAAAAAGCCCGCCACCCTGGTGCTGTGGCTGGATGACCATCCACGCAACAATACCTTGCTGGTGGAGCAACTGGAACGGGAAAACATCAAGGTCGACCAGGCGGTCTCGACGCGGCAGGCGCTGGCCATGCTGCAACAGAAGCCCTACGCACTGCTGATCACGGACATGGCACGGGTGGAAAACGGCCGCCGCATCAAGGATGCGGGCGTGCGCACGGTGCGCGAAGTGCGGCAGGCCCAGCCCGCGTTGCCCATCATCGTGTATTGCAGCAAGGATACGGTCGCCAGTTACGGCACGCAAGCCGAAGCGGCGGGCGCCCGTTTCATCACCACGTCGGGCACCAGCCTGCTGGCGGCCGTCAACAAACTATTGCACGAAGAGCGCCAGGACGGCGATCAATCCACCCGGTAACGGTAACTGCCCACGTAATGGAGCGAACTGCGCTGCGGGTGCGCCAGTTGATTCGGCGCAAATACGCACACACTCGTATCGGCCAGCACGCCCTGCGCTTCAGCGTCCGCGCACGCCTGTGCCAGCCAGCTGTCGCCATACGACACGCCATCGAGCAATTGCGCCAGCGGCGCCGGAGACGCCAGCATAGCGCTTTCCACACACGCTGGCTCGTACTGCGTGAGACCCGTTTCCAGGAAGAATGGCGATGGCACGGCATCGCCATCCTCCGTGTACGTGGGCGCCAAATATGCCTGCAGCGCTTCCCAGCCGGGAAAGCGCCCGCTGCAGGCAAACACGTGGACAATGTACAAAATTACAGCTTCTCCATCTTTTGCCGCACGGCCGGGGCCGTCGAGGCCGTCGGCGCCAGTTCCAGGTAGGTTTTGTACGCGGCCTTGGCCTTGGCGGCATTGCCAGCCCTGGCATACGCGTCGCCCAGGTTCAGATAGGCGATGGCGCGCGACGGATCCATCCTGACCGTGTTTTCAAACCAGCGGGCCGCTTCGCGGTATTTTTCCTGCTTGTAAAAGACAAAGCCGAGGTTGTTGGCCGCCAGCGCGAAATCGGGGCGCAATTTCAGCGCTTCCGTAAATTGCGCTTCCGCCGCCGCATACTGTTTCTCCTTGTACAACTGCAAGCCACGGTCGTTGGCCCGCTGCGCCAGTTGCCGCGTGGAGGTCGGCACGGCGCCCGGCGTGACGATCTTCTGTTCGCCGCCCTGCAAGTCCTTCACCGTCACGCTGGCCGCTTGCGGCTTGGCATCGAGCTTGCTGTTCAGGGCGATGGCTTCCGTCGACAATTGCGTCGTGTTCGGGCTGAGGAATTCCATCTCGCCCGGCAATTCGAAGACGAAATCGCCGCCTTCCGAGCCGGGCAGGCTGCCGAACGCGGGCGTCTGGTTCGAGACGCTGGACACGGCCGGCGCCACGTAGGCCGCCAGTTCCGTCGCCGTGATCAAGCCATCGCCGTTCAGGTCACCCTTGCCCGCCAAGCCTTGCAGCAGGGTCCACGTGAACACGGAGTGGCCGTTCGGCCCGCCATCGGCCACCAGTTGGTCGCCGCCGCCGGCCGTCAGCATTTGCCGGCCGATGCGCTTGGCGTTGTCGCGCAAAAATGAGCTGGAACCGGCGCCGCGGGTCAGGCCCAGGCCGCTGTAACAGGCGTCCATGACGAAGAACGCGTGCTTGGCCGTCAGCGATTCCGCGATATTCTGGATTTCCGTCATCGGGATCGCATCCGTGGCGAACTGCGCCGGATCGGAATCGACGGGCACGATATAGCCGAGGTCGCGTCCGGAGCTGAGCTTGCGTGTGGCGCCGTGGCCGGCGAAGAAGACGAAGATGCGGTCATTCTTTTGCACGCCGCCATGGGCCAGCTTGTCGTGGAAAGCGGCCAGGATGTTGTTGCGCGTCGCTTCGCCATTTTTCAAGGTCACGACACGCTCGGGCGCAAAGGCAAACTTTTCAATCAGCGTTTCGCGGATGCCTTGCGCGTCACGCACCGCATATTGCAATTTAGGCCACTTGGCGTAATCATCGATGCCGATCACCACGGCCCAGGAATTGGCGTAACCGGTGGTCACAGGCACTTTTTCCGGCGCGGGCGCCGTGCTTTTCGCTACCTGGAAGCTCGTGCCATCCCAGCCGGCGAATTGATAGCCTTCGGCGATCAACTTGTCGAGCACGGCCGGCAAGGCTTTCACCGTGCGTTCGTGGATGTCGTGGAACAGGACGATGCCGCGTCCCGCCTTGTCGACGGACGCCAGCACGCGGTTCGTGATCGAGCTGGGCACGGGATCGGCCCAGTCCAGCGAATCGATATTCCACATCACGGATTTCAACTGCGCATCGGCCAGCGCGGCCATGCCTTCGCTATTGCGCGCGCCATACGGAAAGCGGAACAGCGCAGCCCGCTCGGGGCTGATGGCTTTCAATAAAGTGTCCGTGCCGAGGATTTCGCCTTTCAGCTTGTCGCCCGTCTGTTTCGACAACTGGGCGTGACTGAAACTGTGGTTGCCCACGGCATAGCCTTCCTTCATCAGCTTGCGGCTCACTTCCGCGCCCGCGTTCAGCTTGGCATGGCCTTCCGCATCCAGGCTGCCCAGGTTGCGGCCCACGTTGAAGAACACGGCCGGCACGCCATACTGTTTCAAAATGGCACTGATTTCTTCCGTGTAACGGCGGTGCGGGCCGTCGTCAAAGGTCAGCACGATGGTTTTCTTCGGCAAACCGAGGCCAAAGATTTCCGCCTCATCTTTTTTTGGCACGGGCTTGGCTTCGGGCATCGAACCAACTGGCGGAACAGCATACGGCACGACAATGCCGTTTTCCTTGAGGATCTGCTCGCGGCTGTACAGTTTTTTCAGCTGCGCCACGTAATCGTCCCAGCGCTCGCGCTTGAGTTCGATGGCACGCTGGCCCAGGTTGCCGAAGATTTGCCGGATTTCCTTCTCGTAATTGCGCTCGATCTCGCCCAGCGCATCGAGGTCTTCGGAAATGCGCTTGTGCAGTTTGATGGCCGGCAAGGAGGAATCCTTGGCCACGTCGGCCAGCATGCTTTGCAGCAGTTCGCGGAAAGCGAGGCGGTCCGCGTCGTACAGGCCGGGATCGGATTCGATATACGTCAATAAACTGTCGAGCGCCTCGAAGCGGCCCGGATTGGTGGGCGCAGTCAACTGATCCAGCGCAAGATCAAGCTTGGCGATGCGTTCCTGATTTTCATGGAACAGGGCCTGCCCCACCTTTCTCGCTTCGTCGCGCGCCCCTTCCGGCAAGCTTTGCTCGTCGGCCAGCAGCACGATGATCTTGCGGAAATTGGCCAGCAAGTCGCGGAATTGGGCGGCCACGGCGGCCGTGTCGACGGTCGGTTGGGTTGAGGCGGCCGCGCTGCCCGAGGACGGGGCGCCCGGCGTGGCAGTGGCGGCGGGACGGGTATAGGCATAAATGCCGGCCCCAGCGGCGAGTGCCACGACGACGGTGGCGGCAATCTTGATCGGCTTGGAAGTCACAGACTAATTTTTCCCTTCAACTACGGAGTAAGGCGGCGCACGTGCGCCGACAGTTTCTTATTCCATAATTGTAGAGCACGCTTGGCAATATGGGCCGTACGATTATTGCCAGGCAGCCAAAGGGTCACAGCGGGTCCGGATCAAAATGCTTGCGCAAGCCTTGCCAGCACGCGAAATAATCGTTTTGCAGCAGGCCGCCGTCCAGCGCGAACGGCGTGGGCTTGAGGATGGTGCGCGTCTCGAACATGAAGGCCATGGTGTCGCCCACCTTGACGGGCGCGGACGTGTCGCTGCGCGACGCTTTTTCGAACGTCTGCGCATCGGGACCGTGGCCGGACATGCAGTTGTGCAGGCTGGCGCCGCCCGGCACGAAACCGGCCGCCTTGGCGTCGTACACGCCATGGATCAAGCCCATGAATTCGCTGGCCACGTTGCGGTGGAACCAGGGTGGGCGGAACGTGTGTTCGGCGGCCAGCCAGCGCGGCGGGAAGATGGCGAAGTCGATGGCGCCGAATAAAGGATTTTCGCTGGGCGCCTGCAGCACGAGGAAGATCGACGGGTCGGGATGGTCGTAGCTGATCGAGCCGATGGTGTTAAAACGGCGCAAATCGTATTTGTAGGGCGCGTAATTGCCATGCCAGGCCACGACATCCAGCGGCGAATGGTCGAGGGTCGTGCGCCACAGGTGCCCGCCAAACTTGGCCACCAGTTCGCACTCGCCATCGATATCTTCATAGGCCGCATGCGGCGTCAAAAAATCGCGGCTGTTGGCCAGGCCGTTCGAACCGATGGGCCCCATGTCCGGCAAACGAAAAGCCGTGCCGAAGTTTTCGCACACATAGCCGCGCGCCTTGCCGTCCGGCAGGGTCACGCGAAAGCGCACGCCGCGGGGAATCACGGCGATTTCCTGTGGCTCCAGCTCGAGCAAGCCCAGTTCCGTGGCAATCGCCAGCCGGCCCTCTTGCGGCACGACCAGCAGTTCGCCATCGGCCGAATAAAAGAAGCGCTGCATGGCGCGGTTGGCCGCGTACACGTGGATGGCGCAGCCGCTCATCGCTTCGGCACTGCCATTGCCAGCCATCGTTTGCCAGCCGTCGATGAAGTCCAGCGGCGCGGCGCTGTCGGGCAGCGGCAGCGGGTCCCAGCGCAGCTGGTTCGGCGGCGTGGGGGGCATGGCGTGGAAATCGCTGACGATGCGGGTGTTGGCAAGCAAAGTGAATGGCGGATGCTGGCTGGCGGGACGGATGCGGTAAAGCCAGGAACGCCGGTTCTGCGCACGCGGTGCCGTGAAGGCCGTACCCGACAATTGTTCCGCATACAGGCCTAGGGGCGCTTGCTGCGGCGAATTCTGCCCTTGCGGCAAGGCGCCGGCGATGGCTTCCGTGGCAAATTCGTTGCCGAAGCCGCTTTGGTAGCCGGCGCCTATCATGCGCGCTCCCCCAGGCCGTCGGCCGCGTCGCGCAGCAAGCCCTGCACCACGTCGGCCTTGCCGATGGCGCCGATGGCCAGCAAGGCGAAGCGTGCCAGGAACAGGGGCGAGCGCTGTTCGCCCAGGCCGCCCATGGTGTGGCACAGTTCGGTGTATAAATTATCCAGTTCGATGTCGGTCATGCTGCCTCCTTAATAACTTTTAATAACCCGCTGCGCAAACTACTAAGGTCAGACCCGCCGGGGGTGCACGCCCCAATGGGGCGCGTACCGCTCCCGAAGGGACTGACCCCGGCTTTTGCCAGCGCTTCGAGCACCTGCCCCGCCTGCACCTGCCGCCAGCGCCCCAGCACGTGCCCGTCCGGGCGCACGAGGTAAAACGTGCCGGGCCGGGCATCAAACAGCAAGAATACCTGCGCCGTGTGATCCCAGGCGCACCCTTGCACTGCGCTGCGGGTGATCGCCACGGTCGTCAACGGCAAGATGTCGCCCAGCGCCAGCAGTTCGCCGGGCACGCAGCCATCCTCGCTGAAGTACATTCCCATCAAATCGCCATCGGCGCGCTGTACCAGATCGGTAATATACCCCGCTTTTTGTCCGCCGTTGTGCGGCAGCGCCAGCGGACATTCGGGCAAGACCGTGCCCGGCGCGGGACCGGCGGCAAACGCCTCGCCATCCGGCGTATTCAGCGGTGACTGCGCATACGCGATGGCGCTGGTCTGGCGCGGGTTGATCAGCGAGCGCACATGCGCATGCTTGCCCGCCAGTCCCAGCACGGCCGTGCGCATCAGTTCGAAGGCGAAGGTGGGCGGCGCCATGAATTCCGTGCTTTTCGTGCCGTGGCGCAGGTTTTCATGGGCGGCGAACACGCGCTCGTCCGAATAGCTGTCCAGCAAGGCCTGTGGCGCCTGCCCCTTGACCACATACGCGAGCTTCCAGGCAAGATTATCCGCATCGTCGATGCCCGAGTTCGCTCCGCGCACGCCGAAGATGGGCACCAGGTGGGCCGCATCGCCCGCAAACAGCACGGGGCCATGCCGGTATTTGTCCAGGGTCAAGGCATTGGCCTTATAAATGGTGATCCACACGGGATGCCACGGCTGTGTCTCCCCCATCATGGCCAGCAGGCTGTCCACGCGCGGTGCCACGTTTTCCAGCAGCACGGCCGCCTGCGCATCCTCGTCGTCGCGCAGCTGGTAATCGATGCGCCAGATATCGTCGGGCTGCTTGTGCACCAGCACGGTCGAACCGGGATTCGATGGCGGGTCGAAATACGCGAGGCGCTCCGTCGGGCGGTCGCTCTTCAGGTGGATATCGACGATCACATAGCGCCCTTCATAGCTGGTGCCCTGCAATTTGAGGCCCAGCGCGTCGCGCACGGCGCTGCGCCCGCCATCGGCCGCCACCAGCCAGTCCGTGTCGATTTGATAGGTTTCATCGGGCGTGGCGACGGTGACGCTGGCACCGTCGGCGCGCTGGTCCACGCCAGTGACCCGCGTTTGCCAGCGGATATCGATCAGCTCCGGCTGGCGTTCAGCCGCTTCGAGCAGGAATTGCTCGATATGGTATTGCGCCAGGTTGACCATGGGCGGCAATTTCTGGTTCGCATCTTGCGGCATCGTGAAGTGCAGCACTTCCTCGTCGCGGTAAAAGCTGCGTCCGCCCGCCCAGGGCAAGCCCTTGGCCAGAAAGCCCTCGAGCGCACCCAGGCGGGCTATGATTTCCAGGCTGCGCCGCGAGATGCAGATGGCGCGGCTGCCCGTGCAGACGCCATCGTCCGCTTCGATCAGCACCGAACGCACGCCGTGGCGGGCCAGGCCCAGGGCCGTGGCCAGGCCCACGGGGCCGCCGCCGACGATCAGCACCGGGACGTGCTGCGTCGATGTGCCCGCCGGTTTGCCGGGCGGATACACCTTCGGCACATGGGGGTAAGGGTGAAACGTGTCGCTCATGATGGCTTCCTCTTCAAGAATGTGTTTTACCACTGCGCGCGATAGGCAGGGTCAGCACGATGGCCGCGCCCGCCACCAGCAGCACGCTGGCGTACAGCAAGCCCGTGGCAAAACTGTGCGTCAAATCCTTCAGCCAGCCCACCACGACGGGGTTCAGGGCCGAACCGATATTGCCCGTGGCATTGATGACGGCGATGCCGATGGCGCGCGCCCCCAGGCTCAGGGCCCGGTCCGGTGTGGTCCAGAAGACCGACATGGCCGTGTAAGCGCCCGTCGAGGCCAGGCACACGCCCAGCAGTTGCAGCACGGGGTTGCCCGAATACGCGGTCAACAGCCAGCCAGCGGCCGACAGCAGCATGGGCCAGACGATGTGCCAGCGGCGCTCCTGCAAGCGGTCCGAACGGCGGCCCCAGGCAATCATGCCGATGACGGTGCATACCTGTGGGATGGCGGCCAGTAAACCAATTTGCGTGTTGCTGGCGTTGCCATTGAAACTTTTTACGATCAGCGGCGTCCACACGGCCACCATCGCCAAAGTATTTACCAGGCAAAAATAGGCGATGCCGAATTTCAGCACGGTGGGAGACAGCATTTCCGCCAGCACGGAGACTTTTTGCTGCGGTGCCACCGGTTTATGCTCGGCCGCCAGCATGCGCGCCAGCACCTGCTGTTCCAGCTTGCCCAGCCAATTCGCCTTGTTGGGAGAATCGTCCAGGTAGCCGTACACGGCCAGGCCCAGCAACACGGATGGCATGCCTTCGAGCAAGAACAACCATTGCCAGCCCTTCAAGCCCCAGTGGCCATCCAGCCCCAGAATCAGGCCCGACAAGGCCGAACCGATGGCGGCCGTGACGGGCATGGCGATCATGAACAGGGCATTGGCGCGTGCCCGGTAGGCGCTGGGAAACCAGTAGGTCAGGTACAGCAGCATGCCGGGCAAGAAGCCCGCCTCCGTCACGCCGACGAGAAAGCGCAGCGCATACAGGCTGGCCGGACCGCTGGCGAACAGGGTCGCCGTCGAAGCCAGGCCCCAGGCGATCATCATGCTGCCGATCCACTTGCGCGCGCCGATGCGCGCCAGCACGATGTTGCTTGGAATGCTGCAAGCGATGTAGGCGATGTAGAACAGGGTGGTGGCAAAGCCGAACTGGGTGCCGGACAGGCCCAGGTCTTGCATCATGGTCAGGCCGGCGAAGCCGATATTGATGCGGTCGAGAAAGGAAAACACAAACAGCAGGAACAAAAATCCCAGCAGATGGCGCGAAACCTTGCGCATCACCTGCTGTTCCAGCTGGAGGGTGGCCGCGTCGAGGACGGGCGAGGGGGTGGCGGGGGTGGCCGCTGGGGCGATGGTCATACATGTCTCCATAAGGTGTCACCCTCCCCTTGTTGATTTTTTTGGGTGAGAGCTGCCGGATGATCCCGGCTTGAAACACAGTATGCAGACGACGATGTCGGCGACTGTCCCTATTTTGGGGACATTTCGCGGGTAAACCAGTCAAAAAGACGGAGACATCCCTACGCCGAAGGGACTAAGGTGCGGGCGCCATGCACAGCGCGAACAACTGGCGCTGGCAGGAAATGCCCAGGCGTTTATAGGCGCGTTTCTGGTACGTCGTCACGCTGGACGGTTGCACGCCCATGGTCTCGGCGATTTCCACGGCCGTGAGGCCTTCGAGCACGCAGCGCAGCACGTCCAGTTCGCGCTTGCTCAAGGCGGGACAATGCTGGCGCAACCTTGCCAGCATCATCGGCGCGACGCCTTGCGTCGCCTGTCCATTCAAGCTGTAGTGATGCTTGACGGCATGGGCAAACAGCGGTGACAGGGTTTCGATGCCGGCCACTTCGCCGGGCAGGAACTTGCCCTGGCTGCTGTCGCGGTAGAAATTGACGGACAGCCAGATGTCACCGGCCGGCTGCAGCAACAGGGACAAACGGTCCGACACATTCGGTTTTTGATAACAGGTGGCGCGGTAGCCGGGATGCTCGATCTCGTCGCTGGCCTGCTGGTGCAGCACGAAGGCAGGATCGATTTTCCGCCCCGGCGCCGGCGCTATCACGCGCTGGTTGCCATCGAGCGCATAATAATGGCGCGCATAGCTCTCGGCAATATCTTGCAGGAATCGTCCGCCGCGCCGGTCGGCCACGGCCACCGTTCGGGGGCGGTTGCCGAATTCATAGGCAAAGATCGTGCACTGGGCAATGGGCGCGACCGTGCTGACCGTCTTCAGGATGACCCCTGCGACGGCATTCACGTCGGCATGGCCGATGGCAGCCATCAGCTCCAGGGTACGCCCGAAGTCCAGCTGCCCTTCCGCCTGACGCCGCTCGACGCGCCAATAACGCATGCCCGGTTCCGCTACTGCGCGCGTTGCGGCAAGACCCAGTCCGGCCGGATGAAATGGCAGGTATAGCCGTGCGGCAAGCGCTGCAGATAATCCTGGTGCTCCGCTTCCGCCTCCCAGAACGGGCCGGCCGGCGCCACTTCCGTCACCACCTTGCCGGGCCACAGGCCGGAAGCGTCGACGTCGCGGATGGTGTCTTCGGCCACCCGTTTTTGCTCTTCGCTGGTGTAAAAGATGGCCGAGCGGTAGCTCGTGCCACGGTCGTTGCCCTGGCGGTCTTGCGTGCTGGGGTCGTGGATCTGGAAGAAAAATTCCAGGATCTTGCGGTAGCTGATGGTGTTCGGGTCGAAGATGATCTCGATGGCTTCCGCGTGCGTGCCGTGGTTGCGGTAGGTGGCGTTGGCCACGTCGCCGCCGCTATAGCCCACGCGCGTGGCAAGCACGCCCGGATAACGGCGCAGCAAGTCTTGCACGCCCCAGAAGCAGCCGCCGGCCAGGATCGCGGTTTCGTTGTCTTGTGTCATGTTGTTCATTCCTTGATCTGAGAACCTTATCTTACCCTGTCGCGGCGTTTTCTTCAGCGGGCCAGCAAGCGCTTCAGCTGCGCCGCCTGGTAGGCGCCGATGGCGTCGTTGAACAGGCAGCGGATCAAGGGGTCGTCAACGATGTCGGCCTCTTCCAGTCCGGCCCGCGTGGCCGCATCGAAAGGGCCATCGTTGATGCGCATGTACATCGAGGTCAGCGATTCACCCAGCGCCAGCGCCGCATGGCATTTCGCCAGCGGCACCTCGGTGGTCCAGCCCGGCGCCTCGCCCGTGTCCGGCACGAGGTCGACCAAGTCGCCATGCGTGCGGTAATGCAGGACGGTGGCGGCGCCGTCGTGGCCATACAGCGACAAGCGCCACAGGCGCGGCGCTTGGAAATAGCTGTCGTCGGACAGTTCCATGTCGCGGTAGCGTTCGAGCAAGCCGTTCCGGCAAAAATCGAGCACCAGCGCCGCATCAGCGTCGCTCAAGGGGGCGAAACGCCGGGCGATGTCCGCCGTGGCAGGCGGCGGCGCGTCGGGCCGGTAGTCGAAATCGACGTGCTGCGGCCCCACGGGGATGACCCAGGGCAGCGGCGCGGCCGGCGTCAAGCCCTGCGCATCGAGCAGCACCGACATGGAAGGATCGAGACGGAAGATGTGCGCGTGCGGCAGCGCGGCGCCGATCTCCCGCGCAAACTGGCGGTAGGTAATCGGGAACATCGCATGGTTGTACCAGGACCAGTCTTCCTGCACGAACTGGCAAGAACTGGGCACGATGTAACGTGGCGCCAGGGCGCGCAGCTGCGGCACCCAGTCGTCGGGAAGTTCGACTGGGCCAGGCTGCGCTTGCGACGGCGCGATGACGGCAATCTCGCGCATGGTCTGGAATGGCCACAAGACCATGTCCCAGGGCGCAAACGCGGCCAGCTGCGCCAGGGTTTCGGGGCCGATCCAGGAATCGACGACGTTCAAGACGTTCAGGCCGGCGGCGCGCACCTGGAACAGCGAGTCGACATCGTCGTCGAGCGCCCGGCGCGGGATCACCTCGATGGCGCCCACCCGCACGGGCACGTCCACGTGCAGCCGCTCGACGGCGGTAAAACCCAGCGCGCGCAGCATCGCGAACAGCTCCTCGAAGACGCAGTACAGGTAGATGGGCGTGGCGCGGTCGAGCACATCGAGGCTGTCGAGCGAGCAGTGGTCGTCGTGGAAGTGCGAGATGAAGACGGCATCCCAGCGCAGCCGCCGCACGGCATCGAGGTCGAAACGCACGGACGGGAACGCGTGGCAATTGCGGCTGAACGGGTTTTCGACGATGGGATCGAAGGCGATGGCCGTGCCTTCGCATTCGAAGACATAGCCGGCGTGCAGGATGCGGGAGATTTTCAGGGGCATGGGGAAAGCTGAATAAACCCAACGGCAAGTGCCGGGGTCAGACCCTGAGGGTCTGACCCCGGAATTTGCTTTTGGGTTGAAAAAGGGGCGCTAACGGTGCGCCAGGGACAAGCCTCAATAAGGATTATTCAGCACATCCATCGCGAAGTAAGTAAAAATCATGTCCGCGCCCGCGCGCTTGATGGCGCCCAGGGTTTCCTGCACCACGCGGCGCTCGTCGATGGCGCCCGCCTGTGCGGCGAACTTGATCATCGCGTACTCGCCGCTGACCTGGTAGGCGCCAATCGGCAAACGCGTCACTTCACGCAGGTCGCGGATGATGTCCAAATACGCCCCGGCCGGTTTCACCATCAGCGCGTCGGCGCCTTCGGCTTCATCGATCAAGGACTCGCGGATGGCTTCGCGGCGGTTCATCGGGTCCATCTGGTAAGTCTTGCGGTCGCCCTTCAGGGTGCTGCCGGCCGCGTCGCGGAACGGGCCATACAGGCCCGAGGCGAACTTGGTGGAATACGCCATCACGGGCGTGTCGTGGAATCCGGCCGCATCTAACGCGCTGCGGATCGCCGCCACCTGGCCATCCATGGCCGCCGAAGGGGCGATGATGTCGGCGCCCGCCTGGGCCGCGATGACGGCTTGCTTGCCCAGATTCAGCACCGTGCCGTCGTTGTCGACCGTGTCGCCATGCAGGATGCCGCAATGGCCGTGGTCCGTGTATTCGCAGAAGCAGGTGTCGGACATGACTACCATTTCCGGCACGGCGTCCTTGATGATGCGCGACATGCGCGCCACCAGGCCGTCCGGGTTCAGGCTGTCCGTGCCGTGGCTATCCTTGTGGTGCGAAATGCCGAAGGTCATGACGGAGCGCAAACCGGCGCGCGCATAACGCTCGACTTCCTGCGCCAGCTTCGCTTCGGGAATGCGGCGCACGCCGGGCATGGACTTGATGTCGATGAAATCGCTGCTGCCTTCGTCAACGAAGATCGGCAGGACCAGGTCACGTGGATTGATCTCGGTCTCGCGAAACAGCTCGCGCAGTTGCGGGGTTGCGCGCAGGCGGCGCATGCGCGAAGTGGGGAATTGTGCTGGCATGGGGTGACTGGCTTCAGGTTGAGAACGTCTACAAGTATACGCCGATCACGCCGATTGCGCCGGGCCGCGCGGCAAAAAAGCCGCGCAGGTCAAAAAATGCCGTCGGGTGCAACGAAGGGGCTTACAAGTTGGTAATGTACCGTTTAGCCGCGCTAGCGCAGCAGGCGCAGGCGCAAGCGCAAGCCCGGCGCCGCATCCTCGATTTCCAGGCTGCCGCCATGCAGGGCGGCGATGGCCGCGACGATGGACAGGCCCAGGCCATTGCCGGGCAGGTGGCGGCTCTTGTCGAGCCGGTAAAAACGCTGCGTCAGTTTCGGCAGTTCTTCCGTCGGCACGCCGGGGCCGTTGTCGCGCACGGCCACCCAGCTGCCCTGTTCATCACTGCCGGCCGACACTTCCACCGTGGCGCCAGGACCCGCATATTTGATGGCGTTGTCGACCAGGCTGGCCAGCGCGCTGCCCAGCAGGTTGCGGTCACCGCGCGCCGGCACGCTGTCGCCATATATCTGCACCAGCAGCACGCCCTGCTCGTCGGCCGTCGCCTCATACATTTCCACGATGTCGGCGCCGATCTGCTGCAGGTCGATGTCGTCGAAATTCTCGGGACGCATGCCCGATTCGGCCGCCGCGATCTGCAGCAGCTTGTCAAACACGCGCGTCAGGTCGTCGATGTCGTCGATGGCCGCCTGCGCCGCACTCTCGTAGCCGGCCACGCCCGGCTGCTGGCGCAAGGCGCCATCGAGCTTGTTGCGGATGCGGCCCAGCGGCGTGCGCAAGTCGTGCGCAATGGCGTTCGAGACGTGGCGCACGCCTTCCATCAGGTGTTCGATGCGGTCGAGCATGCGGTTGATGTCGCGGCTCAGCAAGCCGAATTCATCCTCGCTGGCGACAGGAATGCGCCGGCTCAGGTCGCCTGCCTCGATTTCCCCCGCCGTGCGGCGGATTTGCCCGATGCGCGCCTCGAGCTGGCGGCGGAACAGCCAGGCACCCGCCACCACCAGCAAGATGGCCATGCCGCCACCATAGGCCAGTGAACGCAGCACCAGGGTGCGGATCGACTTGCCCTCTTCCATGTCGCGTCCGACGAACAGGCGCGCGCCGCCCTCCAGGTCGCGGATCAGCATGCGCGCGGGCACCCTGCGCCCTTCGCGCGTGACGTCGCGGTGCAGCAGGCGGCCCACGGGACTGCCAAGCTCGGGCCAGGACGACAGATTGCCGGCCACGCGTTGGCCATCGGCGTCCACCAGCAAGAAGATCTCCGTATCGCTGTCGGTGCGGTCGGTGAGCAGATGGGCGATTTCCGCCGTCGTGCGGCTGCTGCCACCTTGCTGGTACAGCGCGGCGAGGCGCTCCGAGAGCAAGGTCAGCTTGCGATCCACGCTGCGGTCAAGCACGCCGATGGTGCCGAAATAGAAGACGGCGCACACGATGCTGATCGACACGATCACCAGCACGCCATAACCGAGCGCCAGGCGCGCCGCGATCGAGCGGTGCCAGTTACGCACTATCGATCACGCCCAGGGTGTAGCCGACGCCGCGCACCGTGTGGATCAGCGGCGGCGAAAATTCCTTGTCCACCTTGGTGCGCAAGCGGCTCACCTGCACGTCGATGACGTTCGTCTGCGGGTCGAAATGGTAGTCCCACACGGCTTCGAGCAGCATGGCGCGCGTGACGGACTGGCCCTGATGGCGCATCAGGTATTCCAGCAGGCGAAATTCGCGCGGCTGCAGGACGATTTGCCGGTTGGCGCGCGTCACGCGCATGGTGCGCATGTCGAGCACTAGGTCGGCCACCTGCAACTGCGTCGCTTCGGGCACGGGTGCGGCGCGCCGCAGCAGCGCCTCGATGCGCGCCAGCAGTTCGGCGATGGCGAACGGCTTTGACAGGTAATCGTCGCCGCCGCTGCGCAGGCCGCGCACGCGCTCGTCGACGCTGGACAGGGCCGACAGCACCAGCACGGGCGTGTTGCGGCCCATGCCGCGCAGCCGCGCGACGATGGCCAGGCCGTCGATCTCGCCGGGCAGCAGGCGGTCGAGCACCAGCGCATCCCAGTCTTCGCCGCAGGCCAGGCGCATGCCGTCGATGCCATTGTCGCAGGCGGTGACGTCGTAGCCCGCCTCGCGCAGGCCGGCACAAATATAGCGGGAAGTTTCGGCTTCGTCTTCGATGACCAGGCAGCGCACGGGGAATTCCTTGTAAAGATCGGGACAGCAAACATGCGCAGCATACGCCAGGCGCGCGCCACTTGCCAGCCCCGTCGCGTGCGGCAAACGATGACAGGGTCGGGTACAATACAGCCTCGACAATGTTTGGCCGCGCCCGCGCGCGCATGTTCCATGCGCAGCCCGGATTGCCGCGACCCGCATAGCCACCACTGCCACTAACGAACAGCAGGCACGCCCGGCGCGCGCCATACACAAATACAGCCATGAAATCGACCCACTCTCTCGCACTGGCGCTGGCTATGGCCATCACCTGCGGCAGCGCCGCCGCCGCAGACGCCAAACAAACCATCCTGTTCGATGAAATTCCCATCGGCAGCTGGAGCACCTCCGCCGAATTGGGCGCCATCACCACCTCGGGCAATACGGTCGGCACCTCGGTGACGGGCAAGATCGACGCGCGCCAGGAACTCGATGACTGGAGCAACCAGTACATCTTCAGCGGCTACTTCAAGGAAGATGAAACGACCAACGACGATGGCGAGAAGGTGCGCGAGCGCTCGGCCGAGCGCTTTTCTGCTTCCGCCAAGGCCGCCTACAAGCTGATGGGGGACCATGAAAAACTGTTCGTGCTGGCTTCGCACGTGAACGACAAGTTCGGCGCCTACACCAAGTACTCGACCCTGGCCGTCGGTCATGGCTCGCGCTGGTATCGGTCGAGCGACAAAAGCGTCGACGTGGAATTCGGTCCGGGCTATTTCAGCGGCACCAACGACACGGGCGAATCGGAACACGGTTTGACGGTGCGCGGCGCGGCCGCCATGAAGTGGAAGATCAGCCAGTCGGCGATGTTTTCACAGACGCTCAGCGTCGAACGCGGTACGTCGAACACCCACTCCATCGCCGAAACGTCCCTCAGCACGAAGATCAACGGCACCATGCAGATGAAGGCCGCCTTCAGCGCCCGCAACGACACGCGCGTGCCCGACGACAAGAAGAACACGGATACGCAAACGTCGCTGACCCTGGTCTACTCGTTCTGAGATGCCGGCCACGCTGATGCGGCGACTGCGCCTGGGCGCCCTCCTGTGCGCTGCGGCGCTGCTAAGCGGCTGCGCCGCCGTCACCGTCAGCGCGATCTCCCCGGCCGACTACCTGCAGCAGCGGCGCGGCGACATCCTTACCACGGGCAAACTCAGTGCCTCGGCCAGCGAAGTGCTGCGCATTATCGGCAGCGACATCGCCGCCTGCGAAACCAATACGGGCAGCTGCCGCGCCGACCTGGCCCGCTCCGATCTGCTCAGCGACGAGCAGCGCCTGGCGACGCTCTCCGAATTGTGGCTGGAAAGCGCCCTGGCAGAAGAGAAGCAAGGTGGCCATGCCAGCGCCGAATTGCTGGCCGCCTGGCTGGAATCGGCCCGCTACGCGTATGCCTACCTGTTCTACACGACGCGCACGCCGGGCCAGCGCGCCTTCGAGGAACGCCAGACGCAAATCCGCGACTACTATAACTACGCCGTGCAGAAAGCCGTTGGCAACCTGTTCCGCCACCGCGGCGAGTACCGCCCCGACGGCCATGTGATCCGCGTCGCAGGCTGGCAGATCGACAGCGAATTGTCGGCCCTGCGCCTGCCCGAAGACGGCACCCTGCCAGAAGAACTGCTGCCGGCCACCTCGCTGTCGTTTTCCGGCCTGCGCAATGTGTATCGGCGCGACGGCTTCGGCGCGGACCTGGTCGCCGTCATGCCCCAGCCAGGCGCATCGAAAGGCGAGTATGTGCCGTACCAGGAAACCCGCTTCCCCGTTGTCACGGCGCTGATCCGCTTCGACGGCAACAGCCTGCAAGAGGTATTGGCCACGCAGCAGTTGATGGTGATGCTGGTCGACCCGACGCGCAGCGACGCGACGCGCATGGCGGGCCAGGAATTGCCCGTGGCGGCCAATTTCACGGCCGGCTATGGCTTGTGGCTGGCCCGTTCCGGCTTCGGCGTGCAGGCGCTGCGCACTCTGTTCGGCCGCGCCGACGGCATTTTGCGCCCGCAGGTGCACCTGATGCAGCCCTACGACCCGAACAAGCGCACCATCGTCATGCTGCACGGCCTGGCCAGCAGCCCGGAAGCGTGGATCAATGTGGCAAATGAACTGATGGGCGACGAACAGCTGCGCCGCCGCTACCAGATCTGGCAGGTGTACTACCCGAGCAATGCGCCGCTGGCGGCCAACAATGTCGCCATCCGCCAGGCGCTGAACGCGACCTTGGCGCAGTTCGATCCTTCGGCCAAGGCCGACGCGGCGAACGACATGGTCTTGATCGGCCACAGCATGGGCGGCGTGCTGGCGCGCCTGATGGTGTCGGACGCCAGCAATACCCTGCTCGACGCCATCACGGAAGAATACAATTTGAAGGGCAAGAAGGCGGAAAAAGTACGCGCCGGCCTGGCGCCCTACCTCAATTTCACGGCCATGCCGCAGGTAAACCGCGCCATCTTCATCGCCGCACCGCACCGCGGCACCTCGTTCGCCAACCACAAGGTGGCGCGCTGGATCGCCAACCTCGTCACCTTGCCCATCACCATGCTCGATCAGCTGTCGGACGCGGCCGGCAGCCTGGCGCAGCTCGACACGGGCAGCAGCGAGCCGCTGCGCATCCCCAACAGCATCGATAACCTCAGCGACAAGGACCCGTTCGTGCGCCTGGTGGCGGACCTGCCGATCAGCCCGAAAGTGCGCTATTACTCCATCATGGGCAACGACACGCCGGACCTGCCCCTGCTTGAGTCGAGCGACGGCGTAGTGCCCTACGCCAGCGCCCACCTCGACGGCGCCTTGTCGGAAAAAGTCATCCCCTCGTGGCACAGCGTGCAGGAAAGCCCGCAGGCAATCCTGGAGATACGGCGGATTTTGCGGTTGCCTGATTGACCTCACCGGTGCAGGATGCGCTACTAGCCTTAGATCGCCAGCATGGTTCTACGGATACGGTTTTCACCATTGCATGAATTTCCCCGAGAAAAGAAATGCGCCTCGCGTGATAAAGTTGCGAAACATGAGAACCTTGTATATTATGTTCTTTACCACGCTACAGCACAGGAATCATCATGACAGCGAATCTGGATCACTGCGCTCTGGCACCCGACCTTCAGGAGTGGACAGATAGCGACCTGCGGGTGGTTGAGCAATTCTCGCATCTCGTGACCGTGCAGCTCGACATACTGGCGCAAGGGCCCGAACGCAAGCGCTTGATCGACCTGGCCACGCGCGCGCTCCACGAGGCGCGCGCCTCGCTAGGCGCCGCGCCGCCACTCACGCCGGTCCAGCTTCCCGTGTCAAAACTCAAGGCCTCGGATGTCATTGGACAAGGATGGGTGGCGCTCTCGCAGGCGTCGCTGTATCGCGCGGTGGAAAGCAAGCGGTTTTATTGCGTGACACCCAAGGGGCGCAGTATCGGCAAGGAGTTTCCGTCCTGGCAATTTGTTCAGCCCGTGCCGGAACTGATTGCGCCAGTACTGGCCATCCTTGCCGACCAGCCGGGCAGTGAAATCCATGCCTTCTGGATCAGCAGTGCCGAGGAATTCAACGAATTATCCCCGGCCGAGATGCTTGCAGGCAAATCTTTTGAAACGCGCGCCGAGGTGCATCCCAGCCAGCAAGCGCTGCTGGATCTGCCGGCAAGCGAGAGATTACGCAAGGTTCTTGCGGCGGCGAAGTGGCAACATAGGGGCATGGCCGACATCATAGGCTAGCCCGGCATGACGCCTGAACTAACAACTATCCCGCCAGAAATGACCGCACGCCTGCCGGTGCTGGTATCGCTGCGCGCTGAATTATTGCGCAACGTCGTCACCCTTCCAGCAGGCCAGGCCATGGTACGCGCAGCGTGGAACACGGCATCCATCTGGCCGGCGACCGTCCAGCGCACGTACCGCTTCGGCCCACCTGCCGAGCTGGCCGGCCCGGACGGCTTCCCCTATCACTGGGTGTATATTGCGGATGATGCCTACACGGCTGCTTGGGAAGCCCAGCTTTGCTGCAACGACGTCACGCGCCCGGGCACCTTTTATATTGCGCTTGGCGCGGAACAAGCGCTGATCGCAACCTTGTCATTCAGCGCCCCGCTGCAATTGCTCGACCTGACAGGGCTGGCTGCCAGCCGGCTGGGTATTTTTGACCAATTGCGCAGCCCCGATCACACCTGGTGCCAATGGCTGGGCTGGCAACTGGATCAGATCATTGCGCAAGAGGCAGGCGCGATTCATGGCTTCATGTATCCATCGCGCCGCCAACCCGGCAAACTTGCGTATACCCTTTCTTCACGCCACATGGCAACCTTGGGCCAGGCCATGGCGTGCTCACAGCGGGCATTCGGCGACAGCCCTGCGTATGCACAGTTGCTGGCCGATCACCTGCGCGTGGACCCACCCTGACCTGACACTCCCTACACCGGCTCGCGCCACTTGTCCTTGATCTCCAGCATAGCTGGCAGCTGCTCGATGAACAGCGCCAGCAGGGTCGGGTCGAAGTGCGTGCCGCTGTCGCGCTGCATGGTGGCGATGGCTTCTTCGACCGTCCAGGCGCGCTTGTAGGGGCGCTCGCTGGTGAGCGCGTCGAAGACGTCGGCGATGGCGACGATGCGGCCTTCGTGGGGGATTTCCTCGCCTTTCAAGCCGTGCGGATAGCCGCTGCCATCCCATTTCTCGTGGTGCGTGAGGGCGATGATGCGCGCCATTTTCAAGAGGCCGCCCGCGTGCTCGCCGATGATGGCCGCACCGATTTGCGCATGGCGGCGCATGACGCTCCATTCTTCCGCATCGAGCTTGCCCGGCTTTTGCAAGATGGCGTCGGGGATGCCGATCTTGCCCACGTCGTGCATGGGGGCCGCATTCAATAAGTCTTCCGCCCTGGCCGCGCTATAGCCGGCCGCCAGCGCCAGCTGGCGCGCGTAATAGCTCATGCGGATGACGTGCATGCCCGTCTCGTTGTCCTTGTATTCGGCCGCCTGGCCCAGGGTCTGGATCACCTGCAGGCGCGAGCGGCGCAATTCCTCTGCGTCCACCAGCGACAGATGCGTGCGCACGCGGGCGCGCACGATGGGCGGGCTGACGGGTTTCGTGATGTAGTCGACGGCGCCCGCATCAAAACCATCCGCCTCATCCTTCACGTCGCACAGGGCGGTGACGAAGATGACGGGAATCGGAGCCGTGGCCGGCATGGCTTTCAGCTGGCGGCACACCTCGTAGCCCGTCATGGCGGGCATCATGATGTCGAGCAGGATCAGCTCGACGGGGTTGTTCTGCGCCAGTTCCAGCGCCTTCTCGCCATCCTTGGCATACAGCAGGCGGTAATCGTCCTGCAAGATCTGCCGCAGCACCTGCAGATTCGTCGCTTCATCGTCCACCAGCAGCAGGATCGGTTTGTCTTCGTGTAAGGTCATCGCTAGCCCAATATCAGGAAAGGTCGGCCGGCGCCGGCGCTTCCAGCCACGCCAGCAGCTGGCGCAGCACGCCCGCAGCGCGCGCAAATTCAAAGTCGTCGATGGCGCTGGCCAGCGCCTGCAGGCGCTGCTGCTGGCCGTGCGGCGCCAGCATGGCGGCGATCTGCGCCATCAGGGCGTCATCCAGCTGTCCGCCTTCCAGGCTGGCGATGGCTTGCCGCAGCAAGGCAGCAACGGCGGAGGCATCGAGGGGCGCGCTGGCGGCCGGCGCCTGCATGGCCACGGCTGGCATACCCACCTCTTCCAGCTCGCCGGCCAGCGCCATGAAGGCGGCGGCCAGCTGCACCAGCAATTCGGTCGCCGGCAGCTGGCCCGCGATGGCTTGCTCGATGCGTCCCAGCAGGCTTTCGACCTGCACCAGGCACAGGTTGCCCGCCGCGCCCTTGATACGGTGCAGCAAGTGGCCGGCCACGCTGCTGCCGCCACGTTCCAGCTCCGCCGCCAGCATGGCGGCGCAGTCGCCATTGGCTTGCACGAAGCGCGCAATGGCCCGCTGCAAGGCCTCGCGGCTACCCCACAGGGCGATGCCGCGCTGCCAGTCCACCTGGCCGGCGGGCGCACGCGCCGCCGTGCCGTCCGCCGGCGGCGGCATGGCCACGGCGATATCGAGCAGGCGGGCGATTTCCGCCGTCAGCTTGTGCATCTCCAGCGGCTTCGAGGCAAAGCCATTCATGCCCGCCGTCTGCGCGGCGCGCCGGTCCTGTTCCAGCACGCTGGCCGTCAGGGCGATGATGGGCGTCGCCTTCAAGCCCTGTTCACGTTCATGCAAGCGTATCAGGCGCGTCGCTTCCAGGCCGTCCATGCGCGGCATCTGCACGTCCATCAGGACGATGTCGAAGCTGCCCGTGCGGAATTCGCGCACGGCGCTCTCGCCATCGCTGGCGGCGATCACCTGGTGTCCGGCCGCGCCCAGGGTAATTAGCAGCAGCTCCACATTCTGCGGCACATCGTCTGCCGCCAGGATGCGCAGCGGCGGCAAGGCCACCACGGGCTGCTCGCTGCGGCGCAACACGGCCTTGCCCGGCGCCAACGGCAACAATACGTGGAACACGCTGCCCACGCCCAAGGTGCTTTCCACCGTGATGGTGCCACCCATCAGTTCGACCAATTGCAGCGAAATCGTCGTGCCCAGGCCCGTGCCGCCAAAGCGGCGGCTCATGGAAGAATCGGCTTGCGTAAAGGGGGCGAAGATCTTGTCCAGGCGGTCGGCGGGGATGCCGATGCCCGTGTCGTGCACGGCGATATGCACCTGCTCGCCCTGCATGGCGACGGCCACGCGCACATGGCCAACTTCGGTGAACTTGACGGCGTTGCCGATCAGATTCGTCAGCACCTGCTGCACCCGGCGCGCGTCGCCCAGGAAGAACTGGCCCATGCCCGGATCGACATCCACATGCAGCACCAGGTCGCGCGCCTGCGCCGTGATGCGCAGGGAGGCCGCCACGTGGTCGACCAGGTCGGGCAGCGAAAAGTCCACCAGTTCCAGCTCGGTGGCGCCTTTTTCCAGCTTGGCTGTGTCGAGGATGTCGTTGAGCAGCTCGAGCAGGGAACGCGCGGACTGGCGCACCGTGCCCAGATGGCGGCGCTGCAGGCTGTCCAGGGCTGTCCCCAGCAGCACTTCCGTAAAGCCGATGATTGCGTTCATCGGCGTGCGGATTTCATGACTCATGTTGGCCAGGAAGCTGGTTTTCGATTCGGCGGCCAGCTCGGCGCGGTCTTTCGCCGCGCGCAGGTTTTCCTGCATGGCGCGCCGCTCGCTGACGTCGGTGGCCAGCTTGACCACCTTGAACGGCTTGCCATCCGCGTTGAAGATCGGGTTGTACGAAGCCTGTATCCACACTTCCCGGCCATCCTTGTCGATGCGCTTGTACTCGCCCGTGTTGAACTGGCCATTCGCCAGCTGCTGCCAGAACGCGATGTAGTCCGGCGAGGTCACGTAGCCCGGTTCGCAGAAGATGCTGTGGTGCAGGCCCAGCACGTCGTCGAGCTGGTAGCCGACCAGATCGAGGAAGTTCTGGTTGGCCGCCAGGATGCACCCTTGCAGGTCGAACTCGATGACGGCCGTCGCGCGCGAGATGGCCGTCACCTTGCCTTCGTATTCGGCATTGCGCAATTCGCTTTCCGTGATGTCGAGGATGACGCCGTCGATCCAGCGCACCACGCCGTCGTTGTCGAGCACGGGGCCGCTGCTTTCGCGTACCCAGCGCTCGCGTCCGTCGCGGTGGATCAGGCGGTAGACGTTCTCGAAATCGCGCCGTTCGCCGGCCGCCTGCACGCATGTGTCGTTGACGCGCTGGCGGTCGTCCGGATGCACGAGGTCGAACAGCCTGACCCGCCCTTCGGCGAAGTCCTGCGGCATCCAGCCGGTCAGGTTGAAGACGGCATCGCTGATGAAAATCATCTTCCATTCGGGCGCGAAGCTGCAGTGGAAGGACACGCCGGGGATATTGCGGATCAGGGTGCGGTACTGGCGCTCGCTATCCTTCAGCGCCTGCTCCATGCTGCGCGACGAGCGCATATCCGTGACAAACGCCACGAACAGGGGCTGGCCCGGCGTGTCGATCTTGCCGATCGCCACGCGCATGGGCAGCACCGCACCATCCTTGTGGCGACCATCGAGTTCGCGTCCGCTGTCGAGGATGCGCGAGGCGCCCGTTTCCAGGTAGTCGCGCAGATAACCCTCGTACTCGGCCGCGTCGGCCGGCTGCAGCAGCACGCTGGCGTCGCGCCCCACGATGTCGGCCTCGAGCCAGCCGAACAAGCTTTCCGCAGCGGGATTGAAGGAGCGCACCTTGCCCTGGCCATCGATCGTGATCAGGCCATCGGCGGCCGTATCGACGATGGCGCGCAGGCGCGATTCGCTGACGCTGGCCTGGCGCAGCAGCTGGCGGTAGCGCAGCAAGCCGTTCGCGGCGGCCACGAAGACGGTCAGGGTGACGGTGATCAGGGCCACGGCCAGGGCCACGAACGAGGCTTGCACCGTAATCGTGTTCTCGCCTGCAGTGGGGGTGCCGGAAAAGCGCGCCGCCAGCATGCCCGTGTAATGCATGCCGGAAATGGCAAGGCCCATCACGACACTGCTGACCAGCAGCGCCGTCAGCGGACTGAGGCGCTGGCGCAAGGCGCTCAGGCCGAAGCGTATCCACAGCGCCAGCATGGCCATGACGACGGCCACCAGCAGCGACAGGGAAAACAGCCACGGTTGATAGTGCAGTGTCAGCGAGGTTTGCATGGCGGCCATGCCGCTGTAATGCATGGAACCGATGCCCAGCCCCACCAGCACGCCGCCCACCACCAACTGGCGCCAGCTGATGCGCGGGCGCGCCAGCAAGTGCAGCGCGACCCACGAGGCCGCCACGCCGGGCAGCATCGACAGCAGAGTCAGGCTGGGATCGAAGGACACGCGCGTGCAGATGTCGAAGGCCAGCATGCCGATAAAGTGCATCGACCAGATGCCGCCGCCCAGCGCAATGGCGCCCGTGATGATGGCAGTCTGGCGCTGGAAGCCGCGCTCGCTGCTGCGCGCCATGCCGGCGATCTGCAGCGCCATGAACGAGGCAAAGATGGCGATGCCGATGGAAAACAGCACCAGCCCGACATTGTGCGTGCCATAAATGTACGGCATGGTATCGGTCGAGACGGCGAAGATGGAACTCAGCATACTGTCGTGAACTAAATAAAATGAAACGTGACGTCGCAAAACATGACTGCGCACCGCGCGCCGGCGCCACGCTTTTACTAAAGCGGCAACACAGCGGAAATGACAACGATAGCAGTCGACCAGGGCAAGACTCGGTCATCACGCCCGCGCCTGCCGCGCGGGGGAAAAGTGCTTTTTACAGAGAGAAAAAGCGGAATGGGTACGAACTCTGGCGCGGATGACTGGCCGCCAGCGTGACGATGATTTTTTAAAGAGCCATGAGTATAGTTGCTTTGCGAACATATTCATAGGACTTCAACAATATCATGGCAAGAAAGGCAATGTTCTGCGACCCTTATGCGACAGCGGCCCGCCGCTCAGGCGGGCGGCATCAGCGGCCAAGCGGACAGGCGCCGCGTCGCCCGGCGCAAAGCGTATCCATTCGGCGCGCACCGGCTTGCAGGGTCTGGCGGGAATACCGCTCAAGCGTTGGATGCCAGCATGCCGCGGAACCACGCCAGTTGCTCGCGCGTCAGGTAGTTGGCGCCATCGCCATGCAGGATAACGATCTCGATCTCGGGCGGAATCGACGCGATCAGCTGCGCGCCCGTCACGGGAAGCTTGGGAAACGCGATGCCGGCCAGGAAGGCCGGGTCTTCCGCCACCGTCACGCAGCGGCGCTCGGGATTGGGCGACGGCACAAGAAACAGGTCGATCTGCTCGCTTTGCCCGCCGATGACGACGTGCAATTGCGCGGCCAGCAGTTCGGGCAGGATCAGCTCGATGTTATTCTCGGTGCGCGATAGCTGGAAAGCGTTTTTCAGGGGCGTCAGGACAGGCGTGGCGGACATGGGAGCAGTGTAAAAGTGAAGACGGCGGCAGTGTATCAGAGGCGCCCGCACAGGCGCGCTCTGCTGGAGCAGCCGCTACAGCTTGTAATTCAAGGACAGCAGCACGCTGCGCGGCGCGCCGTAGCGTTCCAGCCCACCCGACCAGGAATAGCCGAGCCCCTGGTAATAGCGGCGGTCGAGCACATTGTCGACACTCACGCGCAGCTGCAGCTGCTCGCTGAGACGGTAGCCAGCCGTCAGGCCGACGATGGCGTAACCGCCCTGCTGCGTCAGGAAAGCCTTGTCGCGGCGGTCAATCTTGTCCTGCGCGTAGATGGAGGCGCCCAGGTTCCACTGCGCCAGGCTGCCGCTCAGCTGCACATTCGTGTACAGCTTGAACAATTGCTTTGGCTCATCGGTGGCAATGCGCTGGCCGATGTTGGCGGCCACGCTATCCTTCGTGTACTTGGCCAGCACATAAGTGTAGCCGCCCGCGATCTGCCAGCCCGGCAGAGGTGAGCCCGACAATTGCAAGTCGACGCCTTCGCTCTGCACCTGCCCGGTAGCGCGGGCGCAGTAGATGGCGCCGCCGGTCGGACAATTGACCTCATCGGCCATGGCGCGGTTGTTTTGCCGGATGCGGAACACGGCACCGCTGGCATTGAGCCTGCCGCCGAAATACTCGCCCTTGACGCCCGCTTCCAGGTTGCTGCCGCTCAAAGCCGGCAAGGTATTGCCGCGCGCATCGAGCGAACTTTGCGGCTGGAATATCTGCGTGCCGCTCGCATACACGGAATGGTGCGCGTCCAGGTCGTAGACCATGCCCGCGTACGGCGTGAACTTGGCGTTTTCCGTCAGGTCGCGGCGCCACGTCGGATTGGTGGCATACCAGCCCGTGACATCCTGCGCATACCAGCCGAAGCGCCCGCCCAGCACCAGGCGCAGCGGATCGGCCAGGCTGAAGTTGCCGGCCGCATAAATGCCCTTCTCGTCCGTCTTGCGGCCCCAGTTGTACGGCTCGAACGGCGCGCCGCGCATCGGGTAGGCGTGCGGATTCCAGTGGCCGATATCGATCACACGCGTTTGCGCGCCGTCCCAGCTCTGGGCCGCGTCCGAATCGTCATGGCGGTAGCTGGCGCCGACGATGACGTCATGCTGCCGACCGAACCAGGTGACGGGGCCGCTCAAGCGCCAGTCGGCCACCACTTGTTGCGTGCTGTACTTCCAGCCCGTTTCCGACTGTTCCAGCAGAAACGTTGCGCCATCGACGCGGCTGTTGGTGGTATTGCGCGTGCTCGACGAGGCATCGATGTGCGTGATGGCGAAGCGGCTGCGCCAGCCCTGCTCCAGCTTCGTTTCCAGGTCGGCGAAGACGACGTTGTTGTCGCGTTTCTGAAAAGAATCGGCATTGTTCAGGAAAGTCGAGCGTGGCAAGTCCATGTGGCGACCGTCGGGCAAGGTCGGCAAGCCGACGAACACGCCGTCGGTACGGCTGTGCTGGCGCGAAAAACCGATGCCGGCCGTGGTCGACGGCGTCAGATCCGCCTCGACGATCGCATACACGGTGCCGTTGGTATTGTTGACCACGTCGACAAAGCTGTCGCTGTCGCGCCAGCTGGCCGCCACGCGCCCGCGCACGCTACCCGAGGCGTTCAGGGCATTGCTGGCGTCGACCGTCAATTGCCGGTCCTTCCAGCTGCCCAGGTGGGCAGACGCGTTCAGCAAGGGCGTGGCCGTGGGACGCTTGCGTATCATGTTGATGCTGCCCGACGGTGCACCCGCCCCTTCCATCAAGCCCGTGGCGCCGCGCACCACTTCCACACGGTCATACATCAGCATGTCGGCTGAGACGTTGCGTTCATTAAACTCTGTGACATCGAGCGGCAAGCCATCGACATTCACGTGGCTCAAGGCAAAACCGCGCGCGAAATACGTGGTTTCCTGGTCGGACACGCCTTGCGTCTTGCCATACAGGCCGGGCGTGGCGCGCGCCACATCCTGCAAGGTGGTCAAATCGAAATCTTCCATTTGCTGGCGCGAAATGACGCTGACCGTTTGCGGCGTGTGGCGCTGCGACAGGTTCAAGCCCGTGGCCGTCGACATGGCGCGCGACGTATAGAGCCCCGTGCCTTCCGTGGCGCGGTCCGCCTCGGCGCTGACGATCACGGCGGGCATGCTGGCCAGGCCGCCATCGGCCGTGCTGGTATTGATCTTGCGCAACAGGTAATTGCCATTGCCGTTTTCAAGCACGTCGAGGCCGCTGCCTTGCAGCAGTTTTTGCAGGCCGGCGGAGACGCCATGGCGGCCCTGCAAGCCTGGCGTCGCCAGGCCGTCGAGCACCACGCCCTGGGTGGACAGGTTGATCCCGGCGGCGATGGCAAACGATGCCAGCGCGCTGCGCAGGCTGCCGGCGGGGATATGATAGTCGCGCATATTGGCGGCAGGGCTGGACTCGGCGGCGAGCGCCGTTTGCGGCAAGCCGGCGCCGGCCGCGCCCATGGCGAGGAGCAGGACCAGCGCGGCGCGCACGGCGCCGGTGGTGGGATGGAGCGCGAGTGGCGTCCATGGTGAGAGTAAGCGGTGCTGCACAGCCATGTGGACCCTTTCGATGGTTCGGATTGTTCGTTCTCTACCTTGTATGACGAAGCAATCTGAAAAAAGGGACAAAGAAAATGCAAATTGCGCGCATGTCAGCTTACGCCGCCTCGACACTGATCCAGTAGCGCGTGCGGCGCGCCAGCCGGATCGGCAAGGAGCGCTGCAGCAAGAGCAGGATGTTGTCCGGGTCGTTCAACTGGAAAATGCCGTCCACGGGCATGGCGGCCAGCGCCGGATCGCAGCGCAGCACGCCGTAGCGATAGCGCGCCACCTGTTCGAGTACCTCGCCCAGCGGCATGCGCTCGGCGATCAGCACGCCCTGCAGCCAGCCGGCAGCGTGCGGCGCCAGCGGCGACAAGGGGGCAACGGCCACGTCATCGAAACTGCCCTGCTGGCCCGCATTGACCCTGCGCACGGCCTCGGGCGCCTGCGATGGCTGGATCTCGACGGCACCTTCGCTGACGCTCACCTGCGTGCGCGGCGCCAGCACGCTGCCGCCCTGGTGCACGCTGAAGTGCGTGCCCAGCGCGCGCACGGCGCCATTGCTGCTGCGCACGAGAAACGGTCGCGCCGGCACGGCCCGGTCGTGCGCCGTAGCGACGTGGATTTCCCCGGCATGCAGCACGACCTGCCGCAATGCCGCGCCGTAATGCACATCGATGGCCGTATCCGTATTGAGCACCAGTTGCGTGCCATCCGGTAATGTCATGTGGCGGATTTCGCCCCTGGCCGTGCGGATGCCGGCGCGCCACGCTTGCCAGGGTGCCGACTGGCTGGCCAGCCACAGCGCCGGCCCGGCCGCGATCAGCCCGGCCAGGCCGTAGAGCACGGCACGCCGCTGCGGCGACTGCGGCACCGCGTCCGCCGTCTGGCGCAGCGCGGGCGGCACGCTGGCCAGGGTGCTGCACACCAGCTCGGCCCGCTTCCACGCCGTTTCGTGCGCGGGATCGCCGGCGCGCCAGAACAGGAAGGCTTGCTGCTCGTCAGGGTTCAAGGCGCCTGCATGCAGGCGCACCAGCCATTGCGCTGCCGCCCGGGCGGCGCGGGGATCGATGGCAGTCATGCTGGCGCTCACAGGATCAGCAGGATGCAGCGCTCAAACGCCTGCACCATGTAGCGCTTGATGCTGCGCTCGCTCACGGCCAGGCGCCGCGCGATTTCCCCGTAAGCGAGGCCGTCGACATGCGCCAGCAAAAAAGCGCTGCGCACCAGCGGCGGCAAGCCGTCGAGCATGGCATCGATGCGCTGCAAGGCCTCCAGTACCAGCAAACGCTCTTCCGGCGACTGCATCAGCAGATCGGGCTGCTGCGCCAGGGTTTCCAGCCACGCCTGCTCCAGCGAGACGCGCCGGTAATGGTCGATCAGCAAGCGCTGCGCCACGGTGGTCAGGTAGGCGCGCGGTTCGCGCAAGGTCTGCCGGCCTTCCGGCGGCGCCATCAGCAGGCGCAGGAAAGTATCCTGCGCCAGGTCGGCCGCATGGTCGGCGCACTGCAGCTTGGCGCGCAGCCAGCGCATCAGCCAGCCGTGGTGATTGCTGTAAATGACGGCGATCGATTCGCCGGATTGCGCCATGTTCACTAGGGACTCCTGCGCTGCAAGCGGCAAGGTGGAGGGTTTGCGATAGCCGGGTGGAACACGCCACTCAACTGAGAATAATTCTCATTATCGCAAACACTGCGCGCCCGCGTCAATGCCGGCGCCTGCCCCCGCACGGAAACTGTTGTTTCAAGCAGGATGGCACGCCTGTCGCGCGCCTGTCATGAGGCCAGCGTGCGTTTTTCGGGCTTTGCGGCCAGCACGAAGGGAATGGCTAGCGGCCCCAGAAACACCACCAGGATGACCCTGACAGCGGTTGTTTTCAAGGAGCGGCGTTTGGCAATGTAGAGGCAAGCGAAGGCCGACAGCGACCAGATCAGGGCAGGCAGGTATGCAGTCATCATGGACTCCGGAAGCCTTACAAGATAGGAAAACCATGCTGACACGGAAATGTGGTCACTGCAATGGCTGATTGGACATCTGCCATTGCAGTACGCGGCCAACGGCCCTCTTTCAGCCATTCTTAAGGCTGCAGGCGGCTGTCGGCCAGCGATGTGGTCAATAATAGACGATCAGTGCTGGCCGATCTTCATGATTTTCAGTGCATTCGTGCCGCCGACCTTGCCCATCGGCTCGCCCCAGGTCAGTACGACCGTGTCACCCTTGGTCACGACCTTATGTTCCAGCAGCAACTCTTCCGCCTGCTGCAAGACCTTGTCGCGGTCGGTGCCGGACGTCAATTCCAGGGTGCTGACGTTGCGGTACAGGGCCAGCTTGCGGCGCGTGCCTACGCTCGGGGTCAGCGCGACGATGGGGATGTCGATGTTGCAACGGCTCATCCACAGGGCCGTGGAACCCGATTCCGTCAGTGTGGCGATGGCTTTCACGCGCAGGTGATGGGCCGTAAACAGCGCGCCGTAGGCGATCGACTGGTCGATGCGCGAGAACGTGGCGTTGAGGAAGTCGGCATCCAGCTTGCAGGTATCCCACTTTTCCGCGTCCAGGCAGATGGCGGCCATGGCTTCCACCGTCTCGATCGGGTAGCGGCCCGAGGCCGTTTCCGCCGACGTCATGACGGCGTCCGTGCCATCGAGCACGGCATTGGCCACGTCGGACACTTCCGCGCGGGTCGGCACGGCGTTAACGATCATCGATTCCATCATCTGCGTTGCCGTAATGGCAAGCTTGTTCGACGCGCGCGCCATCTTGATCATGCGCTTTTGCAGGGCCGGCACGGCCGCATTGCCCACTTCCACGGCCAGGTCGCCACGCGCCACCATGATGCCGTCGGAAGCGTCGAGGATTTCTTGCAGCGCAGGAATGGCTTCCGCGCGTTCGATCTTGGCGATCATCATCGGCTTGTGGTCCCACGCTTCGCCGGCGATATTGGCCAACTGACGCGCCATCACCATGTCGGTGGCGTTTTTCGGGAAGGACACGGCCACGTAATCGGCCTGAAAACTCATCGCCGTTTTCACGTCTTCCATGTCTTTCGCCGTCAGCGCTGGCGCCGACAAGCCGCCGCCCTGGCGGTTGATGCCCTTGTTGTTCGACAATTCACCGCCGATTTTCACGGTCGTGTGGATTTCGCTGCCGACGACCTTGTCCACCGTCAGGACGATGAGGCCGTCGTTGAGCAGCAGCACGTCGGCCGTGCGCAAGTCGCGCGGCAATTCCTTGTAGTCGAGGCCGCAACGCTCGATATTGCCCAGCTCGCCGTTTTCGCCCCATTTCGCGTCGAGGATGAACTTGGCGCCGTTTTCCAGGAAAATCTTGCCTTCTTCAAACTTGCCGACGCGAATTTTCGGGCCTTGCAAGTCGGCCATGATGGCCACTTCGCGGCCGCACAGGGCCGCCGCTTCGCGCACCATGCGGGCGCGGTCGATATGGTCTTGCGCCTTGCCATGCGAAAAGTTCAGGCGCACGACGTCGACGCCGGCCTTGAACATGCGGACCAGGGTATCGATATCGTTCGAAGCGGGGCCGATGGTGGAAACGATCTTGGTGGCGCGTTGCCGTACTTGCATGGTCATGGTGTGCTGCTTTCTATAATGAGTTGCTACAAGGGCCAGCCTTGTGGGCCGGCCGTCATGGTGCGCTGGATCAGCGGTGGTTCTTTCTTACTTGGCCGCCATCAGGGCGACCGTGGTGTCGAGCATGCGGTTCGAGAAGCCCCACTCGTTGTCGTACCACGACGACACTTTTACGAGGCGGCCCGAGACCTTGGTCAGGGTCGAATCGAAGTTCGACGAGGCCGGGTTGTGGTTGAAATCGATGGAAACGAGCGGTTCCGTCTGGTACGTCAAAATGCCCTTCAGCGCGCCTTCAGACGCCGTTTTCAGCAAGGCATTCACCTCTTCCACCGTCGTATCGCGCTTGGCGATGAACGACAGGTCGACCAGCGAGACGTTAATCGTCGGCACGCGGATGGCAAAGCCATCGAGCTTGCCATTGAGTTCCGGCAAGACCAGGCCGACAGCGGCAGCGGCGCCCGTCTTGGTGGGGATCATCGAATGCGTGGCCGAGCGGGCGCGGCGCAAGTCTTCATGCATCACGTCGGACAACACCTGGTCATTCGTGTAGGCGTGCACGGTGGTCATCAGGCCCGATTCGATGCCGATGGCATCGTTCAGGGGTTTCACCAATGGCGCCAGGCAGTTTGTTGTGCACGAAGCGTTGGAAATGACCGTATCGGATGCCTTCAAGACATGCTGGTTGACGCCGAACACGATGGTGGCATCCACATCCTTGCCGCCCGGTGCGGAAATGATGACTTTCTTTGCCCCGCCCTTCAGGTGGGCCGAGGCTTTTTCCTTGGTAGTGAAGAAACCCGTGCATTCGAGCACCACGTCGACACCCAGTTCGCCCCAGGGTATCAGGGCCGGGTCGCGCTGCGCGAAGACGCGGATGCGGTCGCCATTGACGAGCATGTTCTCGCCATCGATGGTGACGACGCCGGGAAACTTGCCGTGCACCGTGTCGTAGCGCGTCAGGTGCGCATTCGACTTGGCATCGCCCAGGTCATTGATGGCGACGATCTCGATATCCTGCTGCTTGCCGCCTTCATAAAACGCGCGCAAGACATTGCGGCCGATGCGGCCATAGCCATTGATGGCAACTTTGATGGTCATGCTGTCTCCTAGATGTTTTCTACTGAGTTCGTAAATCCAACCCAAGTGCAAGTACCGGGGTCGTACCCTCAGGGTACGACCCCAGCCCTAGCTTTTGGGCTTGATTTCATTAACCGCTATTGCGCAAGCCCGCGGCGATGCCGTTGATCGACAAATGAATGCCCGTGCGCGCCGCCGCATCCTGCTTGCCTTCGCGAAAACGTTTCAACAACTCCACCTGCACGTGATTGAGCGGGTCGATGTAGGGGAAACGGTTGCGTATCGAGCGCTGCATCAGCGGATTGGCTTGCTGCAACTCTTCCTGACCCGTGATCAGCTTCAAGGCGTCCAGGGTGGCCGCGTATTCGGCGCGGATGCGCGTGAAGATGGCGTCGCGCAAAGCCTTGTCCTTGACCAGTTCCGCATACTTGCCGGCAATGGCGATATCGCTCTTGGCCAGGACCATATCCATGTTCGACAGCAGGGACGTGAAGAAGGGCCAATCCGTGTACATGCCGCGCAGCACGTCCGCGCCGTCCACCGGATGGGCAGCCAGGTAGGCTTGCACGGCGGAACCGAAACCGAACCAGCCCGGCAGCATCAAGCGGCATTGCGCCCAGCTCAAGACCCAGGGAATGGCGCGCAAATCCTCGATGGACGTGGATTTCTTGCGCGAGGCGGGACGGCTGCCGATGTTCAGCGCGGCGATTTCCGCGATCACGGTCGATTCCCAGAAATACTGCTCGAAGCCTTGCGTGCCGTAGACGAGGTCGCGGTAGGCGTTCAGGGCCGTGCCGGACAGCTCTTCCATCGCGGCCAGGTGGCCCGCGCCGGCGGACGCCTTCGGCTGCAACTGTGCCTGCGGCAGCAGGGTCGACTGGATGGTGGCGGCCACCAGCACTTCCAGGTTGCGGCGCCCTACTTCCGGGTTCGCATACTTGGCCGTGATGACTTCGCCCTGCTCCGTCAGGCGGATCTGACCCTGCACGGCGCCGGCCGGCTGAGCCAGGATGGCTTCATAGCTGGGTCCGCCGCCACGTCCGACGGAACCACCGCGGCCGTGGAACAGGCGCAGCTTGATCTGGTATTCCTTGAAAACGGTCACCAGTTCGATCTCGGCCTTGTAGAGTTCCCAGCCGGATGTCAAAAAGCCGCCGTCCTTGTTGCTGTCCGAATAGCCGAGCATGACTTCCTGCTGGTCCGCGCGCGAGGCAAGCAAGCCACGGTAGAACGGCAAGCCGAACGCGCGCGCCATGATGGCGGGGCCGGCGCGTAAGTCGTCGATGGTTTCAAACAGCGGGATGATGTTGACGTCCGCTTCGCGGCTATCCTGGCGCAGCAAGCCCACTTCTTTCAGCAGCAAGGCCACTTCCAGCAAGTCCGAGACGCTGGCCGCCTTCGAGATGATGCAGTTCGGCACCGATTCACGGCCATATTTGACATGGGCGTCGCGCACGGCGCGGAAAATGTCGAGTTCGGACGTGGTTTCTTCCGAGTATTGCGCATATGGCGAAGTCAGCAGGCGTGGCGACTCCAGCTCGGCCAGCAGCACGGCGATGCGCTGCTCTTCATCGAGGTCCAGGTAGACAAGACCCGGCTGGGCGCCGGCGAACAGTTCGCCCACGACGCGCTCGTGCACGTCGGAATTCTGGCGCAAGTCCAGCGGCGCCAGCGAAAAGCCGAAGACCTTGACGGCGCGGCGCAGCTGGCGCAGCCGGCCACGCGCCAGCGCGCGCAAGCCATTGCTGACGAGAGAATGCTGGACCACGTCCAGGTCGGCCAGCAACTCAGCTGCCGCGGCATACGGCTGCACGCCTTCGGCTGGCTTGCCCTTGCCGCACAAGGCGACGCGCGTCGCTTCCAGGCGCGCATGGATACCATGCAAGGCGCGGCGGTACGGCTCGTCGACCCGGTGTGGCGACGCATCGGCCGAACGTTCGGCCAGCGCGCGCAGCGGCTCGCTGCAGGCATTCAGTATTTGCGCCAGCGACAGCTGCGAAGCGAGCTTGCGCAATTCACCGAGGTAAAAGTCGAGCACCTTGTCGGCCTGCGTTTGCAGGGTGCTGCGCAGGATATCGGCCGTGACAAACGGGTTGCCGTCGCGGTCGCCGCCTATCCAGCTGCCGACCTTCATGAAATTGGGCAATTCCGCATCTTCCCAGCGGGCATCGCGCTGGGCCAGCATGGTTTCCAGCGAGGAATACAATTTCGGCAATTCGCGCAAGATCGTGTGGTCGTAGAACGACAGGCCATTGGCCACTTCATCCATGACAGACAGCTTGCTGGTGCGCAGCAGACGCGTCTGCCACAGGGTGACGATGCCGCGGCCCAGCGCTTCTTCGTTTTGCTCGGCCTCTTCCGGCGTCATTTGCACGCGGTCGCGCTCGCTCAACAGGCGCGCGATGGCCATCTGGCAATTCTGGATGCTCTTGCGCTGCACTTCCGTCGGATGCGCCGTGAAGACGGGGCTGACAAACGCATCTTCAAAGAACGATGCCAGCGCATCGGCCTTGCCCGCGTCGAACACATTGCCGACGGCATGGCTGAGGCTACCCTGGCGCGGCGGCGAACCGGCGATCAAATGGGCGCGCGTACGGCGGATGTGATGTTGGTCTTCTGCAATATTGGCCAGCAGCGAGAAATAGCTGAAAGCGCGCGTCAATTGCGTGGTTTCTTCCTGCGACAGCGCTTGCAGCGCGTCCGACAGCTGCGCGCGCGCCACTTCATCATTGTCGCGGCGGAAACGGATGGCCAGCTGGCGCACATGCTCGATGCGCTCAAAGGCGGGGTCGCCCAGGTGGTTGCGGATGGCGTCGCCCAGCAGACGGCCCAACTGGCGGATATCGCTGCTCAGCAGCTCGTCTTTCACTTCATTCATTTGCATGGTATTCATTTCCTGGGGCGGCCACGGCGGCACCGCACAGATTGCGTAGTACGCGCTCCCCGGCCCGGGAAACGCCCATCATCCATTTTGTAGTAAATTTACCTTATCGTCTCACCATCCTCTTGATTTTCATCAATAAAATCCACGCCAAAAGGGCCACAAAGGGCTTGCGAGCTATTTACCAGGGCAACAATATGAAAATTTACTACGCATTTAAGCGAAAGGCAACCACCTTTTGTCTTTCCAGGATGAAAAGTGACGGCGCAACACACATGGCGGTGGCGATGGCCAGGCACTCTCCTGTATGCTGGCGGATGAAACCAGGATGTAATCCACATCTTTATAAACGATACCCCATGCGACTGACTGCCTATACCGACTACACCCTGCGCACCCTGATGTACCTGGGCGTGCACCGCGACCGGCTCGTGACCATCCAGGACATCGCCGACCTGCATACCATCTCGAAGAATCACTTGATGAAGGTGGTGCACCAGTTGGGCCTGTCAGGCATCGTGGAAACGGTGCGTGGGCGCAATGGCGGCCTGCGCCTGGCGCGCGACCCGGCCGAGATCAATATCGGCACCGTGGTGCGCGAAACGGAAAACGATTTTTTCATGGCGGAATGTTTTAACAAGGAAAACAACACTTGCCCGCTGACGCCCGATTGCCTGCTGAAAGCCAAGCTGGGCCAGGCCACGGCCGCCTTCCTTGCCGTGCTCGACACGGTGACCCTGGCAGCCATCCTGGAGCCAACAGGCAATGTGCCCGCGCTGGCGGCGGGCGTGATTCCCTTGCACCTGGCAAAGTAAGCCCGAAGGTAGGTACGCTAGGCGGTGCGCTAAAACAACAATGCCCGGCAAGCCGGGCATTGTGCATTTCTACCGCTGGAGAATCAGCTTAGTGCGCGCTGGCACCAGAGGCGCCGATGCCCGTTTCCGAACGCATTTGCTGCGCTTCGTAACCGGCGCGGTCGATGCGCGCACGCGGGCTCTTGTCGAGTACCGAGAACAGCCAGATGCCGACAAAGCCTGCCGTCATCGAGAACAGTGCCGGCGAGGCATACGGGAACAGCGCTGCCGGATGACCCAGCACGTCGACCCAGACAGACTTCGACACCACCGTCAGCGCCACGGCCGTGGTCAAGCCCAGGAAGCCGCCGATGGTGGCGCCCCGCGTGGTGCAGTCTTTCCACAGCACCGACATGAACAGTACGGGGAAGTTCGCCGAGGCGGCGATGGCGAAGGCCAGCGAGACCATGAAAGCGATATTCTGCTTTTCGAAGGCAATACCCAGCACCACGGCAATAATGCCCAGGACGATCGTGGTCACGCGCGACACTTTCAACTCATTGGCGCCCGTGGCCTTGCCCTTCTTGATGACGGTGGCATACAGATCGTGCGAGACAGCCGACGCGCCCGACAGGGTCAAGCCAGCCACGACGGCCAGGATGGTGGCAAACGCGACCGCCGACATGAAGCCGAGGAACACATTACCGCCCACGGCCTTGGCCAGATGCACGGCCGCCATGTTGTTACCGCCCAGCAACTTGCCGGCAGCATCCTTGAACTCGGGATTGGTGCTCACCAGCACGATGGCGCCAAAGCCGATGATGAAGGTCAGGATGTAGAAGTAGGCGATCCAGGTCGTAGCCCAGAACACGGACTTGCGCGCTTCCTTGGCGCTCGGCACCGTGAAGAAACGCATCAGGATGTGCGGCAGACCAGCCGTACCGAACATCAGCGCCATGCCAAACGAGATGGCCGAAATCGGGTCCTTGATGAAGGAACCGGGACCCATGATGGCTTCCTTGGTGGCATGCACGTCCACCGACTTGGCGAACAGCGCTTCCGGGCTGAAATTGAATTGCGCCAGCACGGCCACGGCCATGAAGGTGGCGCCGCCCAGCAGCATCACGGCCTTGATGATCTGCACCCAGGTGGTGGCCGTCATGCCGCCAAACAGCACGTAGATCATCATCAATGTACCAACCAGGACGACGGCAATCCAGTACTCGAGGCCGAACAGCAGCTTGATCAGCTGGCCCGCACCCACCATCTGCGCGATCAGGTAGAAGGCCACCACGACGAGGGTGCCGGAAGCCGAGAAAATGCGGATCGGCGCCTGCTTGAAGCGGTAGGCGGCCACGTCGGCAAACGTATAGCGGCCCAGGTTGCGCAGGCGCTCGGCCATCAGGAAGGTGATGACGGGCCAGCCGACGAGAAAGCCGATGGCGTAGATCAGGCCATCGTAGCCGTTCAGAAAGACGGCGGCGGAAATGCCGAGGAAGGAGGCAGCCGACATATAGTCGCCCGCAATGGCCAGGCCATTCTGGAAGCCCGTGATGCCGCCGCCGGCCGTGTAGAAATCGGAAGCCGACTTGGTCTTCGCAGCAGCCCATTTGGTGACGAACAGGGTGAAAATGACGAAGGCGGCGAACATGATGATCGCCGTCCAGTTGGTCGGTTGCTTGACTGCCTGGCCCAGGTCGGCGCCGGCCGCCAGCACGCTGTTGCTGGCGCTCGCCAGCAAGGTCAAGGCTGCCAGGCAGGTGAGTTTGCGTTGCATCGATGGGGCGCGGTTCATGCTTGCACCCGTGCCTGGATGGCGCTGGTCAAGTCGTCGAATTGCTTGTTGGCGCGGCGCACATAAATGCCGGTGATCACCACGGTAAACACGATGACGAACAGGCCGATCGGCATGCCCCAGGTCATCACACCGGTGCCCGTTTTAGTGGCAAGAAATTCCTTGTTGAAGGCGATGAGCAGGATGTAGCCGTAGTACACCAGCATCATCAGGCCAGTCAGCGCCCAGCCGAAGCGGGAGCGTACCTTGAGCAGCTGATGATAGTTGGGATCTCCCTTGATTTTCTGAACCAGATCGTCATGCATTGTGTTGCCTCCTGTTATGTAAAAGCGTGCTCTTTTGTGCGAGCTTGGATTCACAGTACAGCGCGAGACTTACCCGCCCCTTACGGCAGCGGTTTTTTCTCGCAGGAGCAACACAAGACAGACAAGGTCAGTTCAGCGCGGCTGCCGGTCCGAAGAATTCATGGTGCGTCTGCTGTTCCGGCACGCCCAGCTCGCGCAGATATTGCTTGACGGCGCGCATGAAGGGCTGCGGTCCCAGGAAGTAGGCGTCGACGTCGCGCGAGGCCGGCAGCCAGTGATCGAGGTTCTCTTTGTTGAGCAAACCGACTGCATCGGGCGCCTCTTGCTCGCCGGCATGTTCCGCGTAGCAGTAATAACGTTGCAGTTGGGGGTGCTGCGCGGCCAGTGCGTCGATCTGCTGGCGAAACGCATGCACGCCCTGGTTGCGCGCCGCGTGGATGAAATGCACGGGACGCTTGCCGCGCAGGGCCGCCGTCAGCATCGCCAGGGTCGGGGTGATACCCACGCCGCCACTGATCAGCACCAGCGGCTTGTCGCTGTCCATCAGCACGAAGTCACCCGATGGCGGCGTCAGCTGCACCGTATCACCGGCCTGCACGTGGTCGTGGAAGAAATTGGACATCTTGCCGCCCTCTTCGCGCTTGATGCTGATGCGGTAAGTCTGGCCATTGCTGGCAGCAGACAAGGAGTACTGGCGGCGCATGGGCACGCCATCAACGCTGGCCAGCACGCCGATATATTGACCCGGTGCAAAGTCGAGCACGGACTGGCCATCGGCAGGCGCCAGCAGGAAGGACGTGATTTCCGCGCTTTCCACCGTCTTGCTGCGCACCAGAAAATCGCGCGCGCCGCTCCAGCCGCCGGGTGCGGCCGCCTGTGCCTTGTAGATGCGCCCCTCTTCACCGGCCAGGATGTCGGCCAGCTGGCCGTAGGCCGCGCCCCAGGCATCGATGACGGCGTCGCTGGCCACCTCGGCGCCCAGCACTTCGCGGATGGCTTGCAGCAGGCTGGCGCCCACCAGCGGATAGTGCTCGGCGCGGATCTGCAAGGCCACGTGCTTGTTGACGATGGTGGCCACCAGGTCGCCCAGCGCGGCAAGCTTGTCGATGTTCTTGGCATACATCAGCACGCCATTGGCCAGCGCGCGCTGCTGGTCGCCGCTGTGCTGGTGCGCCTGGTTAAAGTACGGCAGCACTTCGGGATGGTCGCGGAACAGATTCTTGTAGAAGTGGCGCGTCAGCGCTTCGCCGCCTTGTTCGAGGATGGGGACGGTGGCCGTAATGATGGCGCGTTGTTCTTGGGTCAGCATGTAAAACTCCTGTGTGTCTGTGTGTATTAGTAGGCGGTCTCAAGCCAGCGTTTCAACGGCTGGATACAGCTCGTGGTCTTCGCGCCGCATGCGCTGGAACAGCGCGTGCAGCACGGTATTGGCTTCGCTGCGGAAGGCATCCGGTTCGGCTGCCAGGCGCACTGGCGTATTCCAGCGGCCGGCGAAGTCCAGGTAGGCACCGGCAATGCCGTGCATTTCGTTTTCGTACTGGCGCCCCAGCTGCGCTACCTTGGCCACGCCGCAACTTTGCGCAGCCGGATACAGATAGCGCTGCTCGACGGCCAGATGCAGCTTGATCAAGCCGCTCATGGCGATGATCTGTTCGGCAATCGCCTGCGCCTGGGCGGCAACGCCGCCGCGTGCCAGCTGGCGCAAGTCATCGATGGAGGCCAGGATGGCCAGGTGCTGCTGTTTGAATTTGTCGATATTCATGGCGTGTTTCTCTTGTTGAGTGTTGCCAGTGTAGCGGAATTCGCTTAAACATGCAAATTACATGCATCTTTAATGCGCCGATGTTTCCTGCTGGAATCTGGGGCGACATGCGCCACTATGTGCGGCACAGAACACAGGCTACTGCCCTGCCTGCCTATAATTTATTCATCACAGCGCGTGCCCGTTTGCGGCCGTGCCGCACCCTCCACTCCAGCGAAGGATGAGCATGAAAATGAAGACGGACACGGTCAAGACGGGCACGGGCCAGGCGCAGCAACTGGCCAGCATCATCAGCGGGCACCACACGGAACTGCTGGACGGCTGGATGGCCGGCCTGGTCGCCCGCCTGGTGCGGCGCGACAAGATTGCGGAAAACGAGCTGCGCCAGCAGGCAGCGCAATTGCTGCCGCTGCTGGCGGGCGCGCTCGACAGCGGCGACGCATTCGACATCGAAGGCGGCGCCTGGGACGACACGCGCCACCTGCTCGCCGAAATATCGCAATCGCGCGTACGCCAGGGCTATTCGCCGATCGACACGGCCAGCTTCATGTTCGCCCTGAAGGAACCGCTGTTCGCCTACCTGCGCCAGACAATCACGGCGCAGCCGCAAGAGCTGGGCGACGCCATCATCAGCACCAGCAAGCTGTTCGACGAACTGGGCCTGCTGACCATCGCCATCTACCAGAAGGCGCGCGAACAGGTGATATTGCGCCAGCAGCAGGAATTGCTGGAACTGTCCACGCCCGTGGTGCAGCTGTGGCAAAACGTGCTGGCCCTGCCCCTGATCGGCACCCTCGACAGCGCCCGTACGCAGGTGGTGATGGAAAGCCTGCTGCAAAAGATCGTCGACACGGGCGCGCTGATCGCCATCATCGACATCACGGGCGTGCCCACGGTCGACACCCTGGTGGCGCAACACCTGTTGAAAACCATCGCCGCCGCGCGCCTGATGGGCGCCGACTGCATCATCAGCGGCATCCGCCCGCAGATCGCGCAAACCATTGTGCACCTGGGCGTCAACCTGGAAGACGTGATGACCAAGGCCACCCTGGCCGACGCCTTCGTCGTGGCCCTGAAACGCACGGGTTCCAGCATCACTTACCAGCAGCAACAACACTGAGGCGCCTATGGAAAGAATCCCCATATTACGCATGGGCCGGCTGCTGCTGGTGACGATCCAGGTGGACATGCATGACCGCCTGGCGATGACCTTGCAGGACGACCTGACGACGCGCATCGTGACGGACCGCGCCACGGGCGTGCTGATCGACATTTCCGCGCTCGACATCGTCGACTCCTTCATCGGCCGCATGATCAGCAACACGGCGGCGATGGCGAAAATCCTCGACGCACGCACCGTGGTGGTGGGCATGCAGCCAGCCGTCGCCATCACCCTGGTGGAACTGGGCTTGACGCTGGACGGCGTCAGCACGGCGCTCAACGTGGAACGGGGCATCAAGCTGCTGGAACGGGACGGCGCATGCGCATGAAGGGGGCGCCGTGCTAGGCGCGCCGGCACAGGAACGCGCACAGGAGCGCGCACAGATCCTGCCCCTGCACAGCGATGAAGACGTCGTGCGGCTGCGCAAGCAGGTGCGCGACAGCATGGTCGCCATGGGTTTTGGCCTGATCGAGCAGACCAAGATCATCACGGCGGCGAGCGAACTGGCGCGCAACACCCTGCGTTATGGCGGAGGCGGCGAAGCGCGCATCGCGCGCGTCTGCGATGGCGCGCGCCAGGGCCTGGAACTGCGCTTTGTCGATGCGGGTCCGGGCATCGACAATATTCCCCTGGCGCTGACCGATGGCTATACCAGCGGCGGCGGGCTGGGACTGGGGCTGGGTGGCGCCAAGCGCCTGGCCGACGCCTTTCACATCGACACGGCGCCCGGCGCGGGCACCACCGTCACCATCGCGAAATGGAAGCTGTTTTGAACCACATCGAGCACGCCCCTGACATTGCCAGGCAACGCAGTTTTCCCATCGGCGAACCGAGCGAGATCGCCGCGGCCCGCCGCGCCGGCAACGAACTGGCGCGCCGCATCGGCTTTGACGACGTGCGCACTGGCCAGCTGGCCATCATCATCAGCGAAGCGGCCACCAACATCGTCAAGCACGCGCAGCGCGGCGAAATCCTGCTGCGCAAGGTGCTGCGTGGCGGCACCAGCGGCATCGAAGTGCTGGCCATCGACCATGGTCCCGGCATGGCCAATGTGCGCCAGCATATGCAGGATGGCCATTCCACCACGGGCACCTACGGCGTGGGGCTGGGCGCGATACGCCGCTTGAGCCAGGAATTCGACCTGTACACGGCGCCCGGCAAGGGTACGGTGCTGATGATGGTCATATGGGGGCAGCACGCCAGCAGCGCCATTCCGGCCAGCCCGAACTGGCAGATCGGCGCCGTGTGCCTGCCGCTGGCCTCGGAACAGGTGTGCGGCGACGCCTGGAACGTGGTGTGCGAAGGCCATGAACTGAGCCTGATGGTGGCCGATGGCCTGGGCCACGGCCCGCTGGCGGCGCGCGCCTCGGAATGCGCCAGCGCGCTGCTGGAGGACAGCGCCCCCGGCTTGCCACCCCTGCCCGCGCCCTTCATCGAACTGGCCCACGGCGCCCTGCGCGCCACGCGCGGCGCGGCCCTGGCGGTGGCGCATATCGACAGCGCGCGCCGCCAATTGCGCTATGCCGGCGTGGGCAATATCGCCGCCTGCGCCTTCGACGCGCAGCAGCGCCAGCATTTGCTGTCGCATAACGGCATCGTCGGCAGCAATCTGCGCAAGGTGCAGGAATTTTGCTATCCCTGGCAGACTGGCACGACCCTGATCATGCATAGCGACGGCCTGCACACGCGCTGGGACCTGGAACGGTATCCGGGCCTGGCGCACTGCCACCCAAGCCTGGTCGCCGCCGTGCTGTACCGCGATTTTGCGCGCGGGCGCGACGACGTCACGGTGGTGGTGCTGCGCGAACATGAGGAGCACCGGCATGCCGGTGCGGAAAGGAACGGCACGCCATGACACAACGCATATTGACGGCGCATATCGGCAGCGAACTCGATGTGGTGGGCGCGCGCCAGCGCGCGCGGCAGATCGCCGCCCTGTGCGGCTTCGGCGTGCAGGACCAGGTGCGCATCGCCACGGCCGTGTCGGAACTGGCGCGCAACGTCTACAACTACGCGGGCAGCGGCAAGGTGCATTTCGCCATCGATGGCCAGACGGCGCCGCAGGTGCTCAGCATCCGCATCGAGGACCAGGGCCCCGGCATCGCGCAGCTCGACAAGATATTGGCCGGCACCTACCGCTCGCCGACGGGCATGGGCCTGGGCATCCTGGGCGCGCAGCGCCTGATGGACCGCTGCCATATCCACAGCGCACCGGGCGACGGCACGCACATCACCTTGCAAAAGCTGTTCCCGCGCGCCGCGCCCCTGCTTGACGGAGGCATGATTGGCGCGCTGTCCGGCAACCTGCAAGCGCTGCCCTCGGATATTACGCTGTCCGAAGTGCAGCAGCAGAACCGCGAACTGCTCGCCACCCTGGCCGAACTGAAAACGCGCCAGGACGACCTGCTGCAGCTGACGCGCGAACTGGAAGACACCAACCGGGGCGTGGTGGCGCTGTTTGCGGAACTCGATGAAAAAGCCGACCACCTACGCCGCGCCGACCAGATGAAATCGCGCTTCCTGTCGAACATGAGCCATGAATTCCGCACGCCACTCAGCTCCATCCGCGCCCTGTCCAAGCTGCTGCTCGACCGCATCGATGGCGAACTGTCGCAGGAGCAGGAAAAGCAGGTGCTGTTCATCCTGCAAAGCGCCGTCAGCCTGAGCGATCTGGTGAACGATTTGCTGGACCTGGCCAAGATCGAGGCGGGCAAAGTCGATGTGCATGCCAACAGCTTCCAGGTGGCCGACCTGTTCAGCGCCCTGCGCGGCATGCTGCGCCCGCTGCTGGTGTCCGATTCGCTCACGCTCACCTTCATCGCCCCCGATCCGGCGCTGCAGATCCACACGGATGAAGGCAAGCTGTCGCAAATCCTGCGCAACTTCATCTCCAACGCCCTCAAGTTCACCGAGGCCGGGGCCATCATCGTCAGCGCCACGCCCTTGCCGGAGCAGGATGCCATCCGCTTTTCCGTCTGCGACACGGGCCTGGGCATCGCCACCGAAGACGTGCAGCTGATTTTCGAGGAATTCAGCCAGGTGGAAAACCACATGCAGCGCAAGGTCAAGGGCACGGGCCTGGGCCTGCCCCTGTGCCGCAACCTGGCCACCCTGCTCAATGGCACGGTGGCGGTGGAAAGCACGCCGGGCCAGGGGTCGCTGTTTTCCGTCGTCCTGCCCACCAGCTACCGTGCGCCGGAAGGCAGCCTGCCGCCCTGCGCGCCGGCCAACGACAATGGCAACGACCAGCGCATACCCGTGCTGGTGGTGGAAGACAATCCGCCCATCCGCCTGCTATATGAAAAATTTTTGGCCGGCAGCGAATTTCGCGTCGTTCCCGCGCGCAGCGTGCGTGAAGCGCAGGAACGCTGGGAACAGCAACGCCCTGCCGCCGTCATCCTCGACATCCTGCTGCACGGCGAAACGGCCTGGCACTGGCTGGCCGAGCTGAAAAACGACCCGCTGCGACGCCAGGTGCCCGTCATCGTCGCCACCGAGATCGACGACGTGCGCAAGGGCCTGGCCCTGGGCGCCGACGCCTACTACGTCAAGCCGCTGCCGCGCCAGCAATTGCTGGCGACCCTGCGCGCGCTGATCGGCAATCCACACCACCGGCAAGAGCCGGTTCCGCCGCAAGGCACAACCACCTGGGACAATGCGCATGCTACCGGATAACAACAGCGATGCTCTGATCCTCAACGTCGATGACAGCGATGGCGCCCGCTACGCCAAGTCGCGCATCCTCAAACGCGCCGGCTTCAAGGTCATCGAAGCGTCGAACGGGGGCGACGCACTGCTGCGCGCCCGCCAGGACCACCCGAACCTGATCCTCCTCGACGTCAAGCTGCCCGACATCAACGGCCTGGAAGTGTGCCGCCAACTGAAGGGCGGCGCCGAAACGAACACCATCCTGGTGCTGCAGACGTCCGCTTCCTGCATCGGCACGGCCGACAAGATCCGTGCCCTCGATGGCGGCGCCGACAATTACCTGGTCGAGCCGATCGAGGCCGATGAATTGATCGCCAACGTCCGGGCGCTGCTGCGCCTGGGACGGGTCGAACGCGCGCTGCGCGACGTGGACCGCCGCAAGGATGAATTCCTGGCCACTCTCGCGCACGAATTGCGCAACCCGCTGGGCCCCATCCGCACGGCGCTGGCCCTGCTGTGCAAGCTCGACCCCGTCGTGCCGGCCGTGCAGGACAATGCGCGCCGCACCATCGGCCGCCATACGGACCACCTGGTACGGCTGGTGGACGACCTGCTCGACGTATCGCGCATTTCGCAGGGTAAGATCTCGCTGCAATGGGAAAGCGTGAGCCTGGCCAGCGTCATCCGCAGCGCGCTGGAAACGAGTTCGCACAGCGTCGAAGCGCGCGGCCATGCACTGGATGTGAACCTGCCCCAGGAAGAACTGTGGGTCTGCGGCGACGCCGTGCGCCTGTCGCAGATCGTCGCCAACCTGCTGCTCAACGCGGCCAAGTTCACGGCGCCGGGCGGGCGCATCACCATTACCGCCGCGCGCGAAGGCGACAACGTGCGCATCCGCATGAGCGACAACGGCATCGGCATCGCCGCCGCCAGCATCGACAGCATCTTCGGCCTGTTCGAGCAAAGCGGCCACGCGCCCGACCGGGTACAGGATGGCCTGGGCATCGGCCTGTCGCTGGTGCGCAATCTGGTGACCTTGCACGGCGGCCAGGTCAGCGTGAGCAGCCCCGGCGTAGGGCTGGGCAGCACCTTCGAAGTCATCCTGCCGCTCGACGCCAACGTGCCGCTGCCGACCGCGCCAACGCCGCAGGCAGCCACCGGCGGCAGCCAGCGCATCCTCGTCGTCGACGACAACTGCGATGCGGCCGACACCCTGGCCGAATTGCTGGAAATGTACGGCCACACGGTGCGCACGGCCTACACGGGTGCGCAAGCGACCGAGCGCACGCTGGAATTCAAGCCCGACATCGTCTTTCTCGACATCGGCTTGCCCGACATGAGCGGCTACGAAGTGGCCGTCCAATTGCGCCAGTTGCCGATCCCGCAGCAATTCCTGCTCGTCGCGCTGACCGGGTATGGCCAGGAGCACGACCGCCAGGCAGCCCTGAAGGCCGGTTTCAACGAGCACTTCGCCAAGCCCGTCGATTTCGGCAAGCTGGCCATGCTGGGACTGCATATCGCGCTATGAGCGAGGCCGCCGCTATCTGTCGATAAAGGCGTCGGCTATAATCGGCGGCCGCCCCACCACTGGAAGCATGACATGACAAGCCGCGCGCCGCTGCTGCGCATCACCATGATATTGGGCGCCCTGCACGCCCTGCTGGGCTGGCTGCTGCTGCCTGCCCTGCCCGTCGGCCTGTCCGGCTGGCTGCTGGGCGGCGCCGTCTTGCTGGCGTCGACCATGCTGATGCCGATGACCATCTTCGCCCGCGCCGTCACGGGCGATGCGCGCCTGGCCGACCGCTTGAGCTGGGCCGGCTCGCTGTGCATGGGCTTTTTTTCCTCGCTGTTCGTGCTCACCGTGCTGCGCGCGCTGCTGATGCTGATTCCCGCTGCCCGCACGCACGCGCAGGCGTCGGCCGTGGCGGCCCTTGCCCTGGCGCTGCTGGCCAGCGTCGTCGGTTTCATCAACGCCCGCCGTGTGGCGCGCGTGCGCGAGGTCGACGTGCCCATCGCCGGCCTGCCGGTCGCCCTGCAGGGGCTGACCATCGTGCAACTGAGCGACATCCACGTGGGCGCCACCATCCAGCACGCCTACGTGGAAGCCATCGTCGCGCGCGCCAACGGCCTGCAGGCCGATATCATCGCCATCACGGGCGACGTGGTCGATGGCACGGTGGCGCAACTGGGCAGCCACACGGCGCCACTGGGCGAGCTGCGCGCGCGCCAAGGCGTCTTCCTGGTGACGGGCAACCACGAATACTATTCGGGCGCTGCGCCCTGGGTGGCGGAATTTCGCCGCCTGGGCTTGCGCGTGCTGATGAATGAACATGTAATCCTCGAGCACGACGGCGCGCGCCTGGCGCTGGCCGGCGTCACCGACTTCAACGCGCAAGCCTTCGATCCCGCGCAGAGAAGCGACCCGCAAGCGGCCATCGCCGGCGCACCCGCCGAAATTCCCCGCATCCTGCTGGCGCACCAGCCGCGCAGCGCGCCCGAGGCCGAAGCGGCCGGCTACGACCTGCAATTGTCGGGCCACACGCACGGCGGCCAATTTTGGCCATGGAATTTGTTCGTGCCGCTGCAGCAGCCGTATGTGGCGGGACTGCACCGGCGTGGCCGCCTGTGGATTTACGTCAGCCGCGGCACCGGTTACTGGGGCCCGCCCAAGCGCATCGGCGCGCCGGCGGAGATAACGCGACTCAGGCTGGTGGCGGCATAAGCATCACTCATCACTCCGCCCAACTGGCCATCCATGCCTCGAAACGCGCCACCACCGCCGGCGGATTCAGGCGCGCCATGGCGCCTTCCAGCGGTTCGCTGTCGCTGACATCGAACAGCAGCAGATTTTCATCGCGCCCGGCGCCCGCACCGAACACGCCTTCGGCGTCAAGCTGCGCCAGCGCTGCGATGCAAGCGTCGAATACGCCGGCGCGGAAGGTGGCGAAATCGACGTCGAACGGCAGCTCGCGGTGCGCCTGCAAGAGCAATCGGTAGGCGCTGTCGAAGTACGCTCCCCCTTCGGCGAACACCCACTCGGCCGGATTCCACAGCATCTCTTCGCCATATTCCGAGGCGGCCAGCGCTTCGCGGCTGTTCGCCATGCAGCCTATCGTCATGGCGCTGTCGTCGCTCACCAGCGCGAAAGCGTTGAGGTGCTGGTCGGGATGCGCACGCCGTACGCCGTCAAATGCCAGGCGCGCGGCGTCGACCACCAGCGTTTGCAGCAGCGCGAAATCAAATACGGCCGGGTCGATGAGCATGGCGCGCGCCAGCGTGTAGCCTTCGGCCAGTGCGGTGCAGCAATGGGCCACGTACGCGGCGTGCGCTTCCGCCTCGCTGACGTAGTCGTTGCGCGTTTCTTCGCCCCAGGTCATGGCCGCGCCGGCTGCCGTCCACACGGTCGTACCGAATACGCGCGCTTCCCGGAAGCGGTCCGGCTGATCGCCGTCAAAGGTGTAATACAGGCTGTAATTACTGGGCATGAGATTTTTCATTGGTCAATCGGGCCGCATCTGCGCGGCGAAATCGCGCTGGCGGAATTGCTCCAGCAGGAAATCGACGAACACGCGTGTCTTTGCGGGCAGCAGCTTCTTGCTGGCATAGTAGACGGACAAGGGCCCGGAATCGGCATGCCAGCCGGGCAGCAAGCGGATCAGGGCGCCGCTGCGCAAGTGGTCGAGCGCGTGCGCCATGGGCAGCAGCGCCACGCCGACGCCCATGACGGCCGCCTGCGCCATCGCGTCCGGGTCGTCGAAGATGGCGCGCGGCCGGCATTCGGCCACGCCTTCGCCGCCCTGGCCATCGCGCAGTATCCAGCTGCGTAATCTCCCGCTGCCGGCCGAGCGGCGCGCCACGCCGTCGAACTGCGCCAGATCCGCAGGATGCACGGGCATGGCCTTGCCACGCATGAAGGCGGGCGAAGCCGTGGCGACGACGTGGACGTGCCCCAGTTCGCGCGCCACCACGCCGGGCGTCAGCTCGATGCCGCCGCCGATGGCGACATCAAAACCTTCGCCGATCAAGTCCACCTGGCGGTTGTCAAAATGACAGTCGGGGATGACGCCCGGATAGCGCGCGATGAATTCGGCCAGCAGGGGCACCACGTAACTGCGCCCGAACGATGGCGCCATGCTGATTTTCAGGATGCCGGCCGGCTGGCCGCCCTCTTCCGCCACGCCGGCAATCGCTTCCTGCAAGGTGGACAGGGCGCCGCCTATCTGCTGCAGGAAACGCTCGCCCCCTTCCGTCAGGTTCAGGCGGCGCGTGCTGCGCTGGAACAGCCGCAGCCCGAGGCTCGCTTCCAGTCGCGCCACGTTCTTGCTGACGGCCGCCGGCGTCAGGCCCAGGCGGCGCGCGGCCGCAGAAAAGCTGCCCAACTCGGCAGACAGCACGAAGGATTGCAAGTGATTGAGGGCGTCCATGCGCGTATTTTACCCGCTCATTTGATACCTTTGATTGAAAGTGATTGTAGTGATTCATATCTAGTTCGGCAGGAGTGAAACGCATATACTGAACTTCTCGATTCCTCACACAGAAAGCCCATCATGCAAACCCAAGCCGCCACCACCACCGCTTTACCACTGAAAGACAAGATCGCGTTTGTGACGGGCGGCTCGCGCGGCATCGGCGCCGCCATCGTCCGGCGCCTGGCGCGCCAGGGCGCCAACGTCGTCTTTACCTATCAAAGTTCCGCCGCCGAAGCGCAGGCGCTGGCCGCCACGGTGGAAGCGACGGGCGGCAAGGCGCTGGGCGTGCAGGCCGATGCGGCCGATGCCACCGCCCTGACAGCGGCCATCGACAAGGTAGCGGCGCAGTTTGGCCGCGTCGATATCCTCGTCAACAATGCGGGTGTATTCCTGCCCGGCGCCATCGATGATTTCTCGCTGGCAGACTTCGACAAGACCTTGAACGTCAACGTGCGCGCCGTGTTCGTGGCCATCAAGGCGGCCGTGGCGCACATGCAGACGGGCGGGCGCATCATCAATATCGGCAGCACGAATGCACACCGCATGCCGTTCGGCGGCGCGGCCGCCTACGCCATGAGCAAGTCGGCGCTGATCGGCCTGACGCAAGGCCTGTCGCGCGACCTGGGGCCGCGCGGCATCACCATCAACAACGTCGAACCTGGCCCCGTCGCCACCGACATGAACCCGCCGACGGGCGACTTCGCCGACCTGATGCACGGTCTGATGGCCCTGCCACGTCACGGCACGGCCGATGAAATCGCCGGCATGGTGGCTTACCTGGCCAGCGAAGAAGCGGGATTCGTCACGGGTGCGGGGCTGAAGATCGACGGTGGTTTTGCCGCCTGATCCAGCCCGAACATCAGCGAGCGGTGCGCTGCCACGCCGGCCATGGCACCATCGGCCTCCGCGAACGCCACGCTGCCAGCCATGCGGCCCGCGTCGCCGCAACAGAAGACGCCTGGCACGCTGCTGGCCTTTTGCTCGTCGGTGCGCACGAACGGCCCCATGGCCCCCTCTTCCAGCGCGCAGCCCAATTCGTCGGCCAGGGCACTGGCCAGGCGGGTGCGGGTCGCCACGAACAGGCCGGCCATCACGTGGCGGCTGCCGTCCGCCATGACCACATCGGCTACCCCGTCGATCTGCACCACGGGCTTACGCACCACTGTCACGCCGCGCGCGGCCAGTTGCGCCAGCTGCGCCGCATCGGGCTCGAATGCGCGATTCAGGAAAAAGGTGACCGTGCCCCAGTCGGGCAGCATCAGGGCATGGTGCATGGACAGGGGCCCGGTGGCCAGCACGCCGATGGCGCCCTGCTCCAGCTCATAACCGTGGCAATACGGGCAGTGAAAGACGCTGCTGCCCCAGCGTTCGGCCAGGCCTTCGACGGGCGGTAGCTCGTCGATCACGCCGGTGGCCAGCACCAGGCGGCGGCCATGCACGACGCTGCCGTCCGCCAGGATCACGTCGAAGCCATCGCCATCGCTGCTGGCCGCCGCCTGCAAGGCCGTCCCGTCCCGCCAGGACACGGTGGCATACGCCAGCAGTTGCGCCTTGCCCTTGGCGGCGATGGCGGCCGTCCCGCTGCCATCACGGGTCAGGAAACCGTGGGAATGGCTGGCGTAGCGGTTGCGGCGCTGGCCGCCGTCGATCACCAGCACGCGGCGGCGGGCGCGCGCCAGTTGCGTGGCGGCGGACAGGCCAGCATAGCTGCCGCCGATGATGATGGCGTCAAACGTGGCGCTGTGCGGTTCAGGTATGTGCATGGGGTGCTCCTCGGTGTAAGACGTACTGTTGGCTGAAACGTTCGGCCAGGTCGGCCAGGGTGACAGCGCCAAAGCGCTGGATCAGCAGCGCCTCGGCTTCATCGAAAGCGCCGACCAGCGCCTGGTTCACCACTTGCTCGACCAGGCAGCCCGGCTGGTCGACGCGGTTGCCCATGGCGAAGACGGTGGGCGAACCCACGGCCACGTAAATGTCTTGCAGGGTCACGCTGTGCAAGTCGCAGACGATGTGCCAGCCGCCGCCATGGCCCTTGACCGACGCCACGTAGCCGCGTTCGCGCAAGCCGGCCATCACGCGCCGCACCAGCACGGGGTTGGTGTCCAGGTAGCCGGATAGTTCCTCGGACGTCATCGGGCGTCCCGCGTGGGCCATGTGCAGCAGCACATGGAGGATCGATGATAGTTTGCTGTCGCGTCTCATGTAACTAATGATAGTACATAATTTCAGCACATGCAAACGAGTTGCAATCATGAGGCAAAAAAGGGGTCAGCCCCTTTCGAGTCTGACCCCAGCCTTTGCCATGGGATTACGCTTACACAGCCTTGCGCCGGCGTCCCCGCCACCACACCAGCAAGGCCAGCAGCACCAGTACGCCGACGATGATGCCCGCGCGTGCCAGGCCGATCAGGTTCGATGGCGCGCCGCCGTTGCGCAGGGTCGTCACCTGTTCCGCCGTCACCTTGATGGCGGGATTGCCGTACATCTTTTGCACGTAATTACCCAGGGTGACGATCTGCTCGTCCGACAGCGTCTGGCGGAAGGCGGGCATCAGGTGGCCCGCAGCATGATTACCCTTGCCGTCCTGCCGCTCCACGCCATCGAGTATCGCCATCACCAGATTATTGCTATTGCTGCGGCCCGTCACCGAGTTGTGGAACAGCGGCGGCAGGCTGCCATCGAAACTGCCCTCGCCCCTGGCCTGGTGGCAGCTGGCGCACTGCGCATCGTACAGCTGCGCGCCCGACATCTTGTTCAGGTTTTGCGGCAGTGGCACGCCGCGGATCGCATTCAGCTCGTCGCCTGCCTGACCCCATTGCGTCACCGGCTTCGTGTCCGCCGTGTCGCGGATGGCCGGCACGCTTTTCAGGTAATGCGCCACGGCGTTCAAGTCCGCGTCGCTCAAGTGCTTCAGGCTATGGTCGATGGCTTCGGCCATGGGACCAGCAGCCTGGCCCCGGTGCGCGGCACGGCCCGTGCGCAGGTAGCTGGCGAGGTCTTGCTGGCTCCAGCTGCCGATGCCGCTGTTGACGTCCGAGCTGATGTTCGGCGCATGCCAGGTACCGAGGTCCGCGCCGCCCAGCTCTTTCGACAGCTGCTCGGCCATCAGCGCATTGCGCGGCGTGTGGCAGGTGGTGCAGTGGGCCAGTCCTTGCGCCAGGTAGGCGCCGCGGTTCCACTCCATGCTTTTCGACGCATCGGCCACGAACGGTTTTGTGTCGAGGAACAGCCAATTCCAGAGCGCCATCGACAGGCGGATATTGAACGGGAATGGCAAGTCCGTCTGTTTTGCCGGTGCCGTGTCCACCGCTGCCACGCCATGCATGAAGTAGGCGTACAGGGCGGCCGTATCGTCATCCGTCACCTTGGCGTAGGCCGTGTAGGGCATGGCCGGGTACAGGTGCGCGCCATCGGCCCGCACGCCGCGTCGCAGCGCATCGGAAAACTGCTGCAAGGTGTAGTTACCGATGCCATGCGTTGTCGATGGCGTGATGTTGGTGGCGACGATGGCGCCCAGCGGCGTGGCCAAGGCCAAGCCGCCCGCCATCGGCTTACCGCCAGGCACGCTGTGGCAGGCAATGCAGTCGCCCGCCGTGGCCAGGTAGCGGCCACGTTCGATGGCCCGCACATCGGCGCCGGGAGCGTCCGCCGCCAGCACCGGCAAGGCCACGAGGGACAGCAGCGCGACGCCAACCGCCATTCTGAAAGTCGCCATCATGCTGCCGCTCCCTGTTCGTCGAGGATGTGCTTGACGGTGCGCAGTGCCACGGCCAGGCCGTTTTCCGTCGAATTGCAGGTACCGGACGTGGGCAGCACGCCCGTGCTGCACAGGAACAGGTTGGCATGGTCGAAGGTGCGGCCCCATTGGTCGCACACGGCCTTGGCCGGATCGGAACCCATCGACAAGGTGCCGCAGATGTGCTGGTTGTTGGCAAACACGCCTTCCTTGCTGTGGCGCAGATTGGTGCCGCCCATCAGTTTGGCGATGCGCTCGAAATCCTGCTTCGAGCGTTCGTGGCCACGCTTCGTGTACTCGTCGATTGCATAATGCGCCTGCGGCTTGGGGATGCCCATGGCATCCTTTTCGCTACTGAGGGCAATGCGGTTTTCCGGATTCGGCAGCACTTCCAGCACGTTTTTCAGGCTCATTTCGCGCGCCGAACGGAAACGCAGCTGCTGTTCGAATTCCGCGCCAAAGACGCCCTTGCCAATCAACTCCCTGCTGGCGCCATCGACGCGCGAAATGTTCGTGAAGTCCAGGCGGTACGGCGAATGCTGGCTGCGGAAATCGCCATCGCGCATGGTGTTGATGGAATTGGGGCTTTGCGGGCCACGGCCCAGCCACAGGTCTTCATCGGCATCGAAGGTGATCGAGGTGCTCGGGTGGTCCATCAGGTTGCGGCCCACCATATCGCTGCTGTTGGCCAGGCCGTTCGGGTACTTGTCCGAGGCGGAAACGAGCAATAAGCGGGGGCTTTCGATGCCGTTGGCCGCCAGAATAAAGGTCTTGGCCGTGACGCGGTGGCTGTTCTTGTCGACGTCGTAGTACAGCGCGGCCGTGATGCGGCCCTGCGCGTCGTGTTCCAGCTTGTAGACGTTGGCGTTGCACACGATCTTGACGCCCGCGTCTTGCGCCTGCTGCGCGGCGATGCCGCCGTGGTATTGCGCGTCGATGGGGCAGATCGGCTGGCAGCTGTTGTTGCCGCAGCAGGCCGGGCGGCCAGCGTAGCTGACGCTGTTGCGCGCCACCGTGTTGCCCACCACCTTGAACGACGGGTCGAGGCGCTCGCGGATGCGGCGCATGGCATACGGCTCCGTCACGGGCTCCATCGGGAAGGGCTGCTGGCGCGGCGAACCTGTATTGTCCGCGCCGGAGACACCCATGATGTCTTCCGCTTCCTGATAGAACGGCTCCAGGTCTGCATAGCTGATGGGCCAGTCGACGCCCACGCCGTACAGCGTATGGATGCGGAAATCGTTCGGCACATTGCGCCACGCCTGCGCGGCCCAGTGCCACGACGTGCCGCCGAACTGGCGGATGTATTCGGCAGGGTACGGATACGGGCCCGCCTGCACCAGGTAGCCGTTATCTTTCGGCTGGTAGATCGGGTGCGGCGCCGTGGCCACCGAGGGATACGGCGACATCCAGTCGCTGCGGCGCGTCGTGTTGCGGAAACGGGCGACGATTTCGCCGCGCGACACGCGCGGGCCCGCTTCCAGGATCAGCACCGAGGCGCCGGCCAGCGCCAGCTTGCGCGCGGCCAGCGAGCCGATGATGCCCGAGCCGATCACCAGGTAATCGGCGGAGAGTTCTTCAGCCATGATGGCTCCTTAAATTGGTTTTCTGGCCCAGCTGCCGTAGGCGCCGTAGGAATACGTGGGAGGCTTGAGCACATCGGCCACGACGGCCGCGTTGAGCGCCTGCTCGTAGGCGACACAGACGGCCGCCTCGCCCGTGCCGACGATGCCCAGGTACCAGGCGCTGGCGATCTGGCGCGGCAGGGCCGCCAGCGGCGACTGGGTGGAATCGAGCGCATCGAGCGCCTCCTGCAAGCCGGCCGCCTGCAAGCCCTGCGCATTGATCAGCGCCAGCAGCGCGCGCACCTTCGCCGGGAAGGCCGCATCCTGCGCCACCAGCGCGTCATACAGGCGCCTGGCCAGCACGGGATCGAGCACCGGGCGCCCGACCAGCATGGCCGACACGCCGAGGAAGGCGCCCTGCTCCGCACTGGCGACCGGTTCGGCCAGCGCCCAGGGGATCAGCGCCGCGGCCGACGCCGATAGCAGGCCGGCCAGCACCATGCGGCGGCCGGGATTGAGAGGGCTGCGGCCCTCCTTATTGTGTGTAGCGTCCAATTGAAGCTCCCGTGAGTTCAGCAACCGTTCAGAAAGAATGCTTGAGACCGACCATCACCACCGTCTGCCCGCCGTTCGACGACGGCGTGGCGTTTTGCGAATCGCCGACCGAGGCGACGGCATTGACGATGCTGCCGTCCTGGCCCAGGGTCTGGCCGCGCGCCAGCTGGCGCGCTTCGATCAGGTAGATCGCGGTGCGCTTCGACAGCGCGTAATTCTGTTCGAACGACAGTTGGCGGTAGCGCGCGCGGTCCGACACGCCGTTGGCGCGGCTGGCGTAGGTGTCGCTGTAGCCGGCGGACAGGAACCACTGCGGCGTCAGCTGGTAGCTCGAGATCAGGCCGGCCGTGTTGAAGATGGCCGTGTCGCGGAAGGCCGAGCGGCTGCCCGCCTGGTATTGCACATTGCTGGCATTGGCGCCCACCATCCACTTGCCCATGGTGTAGCGGGCGCTGGCGGCGATGAACGCTATGCTTTCGGCCGAGGTGTAACCCTGGTTGATGGCCGAGATGCCGAAGCTGGCCGAGGCGTTGTCGCTCCAGCCGGCGCCATGCTGTCCATTTTTCAGTTTCAGGTAGCCGAGCGCGAATTCGGCCGGCGAGGTGCTGTACTTGACGGCGGCGCTGAAGCTGCTGCCCACGGCATTCCGGTCGGCCGCTTCGCCAAAGCCGTATTGCGCGCTCGCTTGCAAGCCGCGCCAGGCGGGCATGCTGTAGGTGACGGAATTGCTGATGCGCACGGTCGTATCGAGGCCGTCGATATCGCCCGGATGAGCACCGGTGGCGCCCGTCAGGATGTTGCTCGACGCCAGCGAACCCACCAGCAGGTAATACGGCGTGTACTGGCGGCCAGCAGTCAGGGTGCCGTAGGCGTTCGATTGCAGGCCCACATACGCCTGGCGGTTGAACAGGGAGCTGGCCGAACTCTGCGCGCCCGTATCGCTTTCAAAACCGTTTTCCAGCAAGAACAGCGCCTTCAGGTCGCCGCCCAGATCCTCCACGCCCTGGAAACCGATCTTGCTGGCGGACAAGCTGCCGCTGCGCATGTAGGTAGTCGAATTGCCGCCCTGGTTGCTCGCGTAGGCGGTAGCCGCATCGACCACGCCGTAAATGGTGACATTGCTTTGGGCGCAAACGTTTGCGCCGATGAGCGACGAGACGGCCAGCGCCGCAGCGCGCATGCATGGTGTGTTCATTTTTTCCTGATTTTCCTGTTTTATTGTACGTCCGACAAGTATTGCCGCCGCGATGGCGCAATACAGGCTGTGGCGCCGCATTGCCGCCCCATCCAGCGATGGGGACGTCCGCTGTTCTTCTTGATCTGGATCAAGTGAAGCAAATTATACGCTTATTTACTAACATGTAAGTGATTGACTGTAAGGCGCAGTCTTATAGCAAAACTGGCAGGCGCGCGCGCGCAAGCCCGGCAGGATGCGGAAAAATGCGAAACAGGCATGGGGAAAACAGCGGCGGCGCGTGTTGAACAACACGCGCCCGATCAATGCTCAGGCAGAGAAAAGATGGCGGAGGACTGGGATTCAGCGCAGGATGGCGGGCGCCACTGGCAGGGTTTCGAGGGCAATGAAGGCTTCCAGCGCGCGGCGCATGTCTTCGAACACTTGCTTGCCGTAGGCCGCTTCCAGGTGGGCATATTGCAGGTCGATCAGCTTGCCCATTTGCATTAGCAGGCTGGCGCCCGCTTCCGACAGGTGTACCTTGCGGCGGCGCTGGTCGCCTTCGAACTTGCTGCGCCCAATCAATCCGATTTCTTCCATGCGCGCCAGGATGCCGCTCATGCTGGGACTGGAAATCTGGCAGATGTCGCACAGCTCGCGCGGTTCCAGGGTCGGGCTTTCGTTGAGCGCACGCATGATGCGCCACTGCTGCTCCGTCACGCCGAAGTGATTGAGGATGGGACGGAAATGCTGGAGCAGGCTGTCGCGGGCCTTGAGCAGCAACTGCGGCATATTGGGGTAGCGGATCGGCAAGTGCAAATGGAACTCCATGAGGATAGATGAATGCCCGTCGATTATACGGTGCGCCGTCCCCCATGCGATAGCAAACCGACATTTCCGGCCAGTTTGAATGCTGCAAAAAAAGAAAACTTATATTTATTTTATTATTAAATATGTTTATATTTATATTTATATTATTTTGCGTATTTATACTATTACTATTAATGCAATTTAATGTTGCTCCAGTGCACTTTATTTAATTCGATAAATAGTAATTTTGAGCACCTCACATTAAAATTATTATATCTGGAGAACTAATCCTATGCCCCGCAAAGGGCTGCATCCTGACTGTGAAAAACATGCCCACACATAAACCGCTATTGATCAGTTTATTGCTTGCTTCAATTAACTTGGCCCACGCACAAAATACGCCTGACGCCGGCTCCTTGTTACAGCAGATGGAAAGGGGGCGCGCCCCTGTCCTGCCGAAAAAGTCGCCGCAGGAACTGTTGCCGGCGCCGCCACCGATGCAGGATGTGCAGGGCCTGTCCGTCACCGTCAGGCAATTCCGTTTCCAGGGCAATACCTTGCTGAGCGAAGCCGTACTGGCCCAGGCGGTGGCGCCCTACCTGGAGCGGCCACTATCGTTTCAGGACCTGCAAAACGCAGCGCTGGCCGTGGCGGCGGCCTATCGCCAGGCCGGCTGGATCGTGCGCGCCTACCTGCCGCGCCAGGAAATCGATGGTGGCACCGTCACCATCCAGATCGTGGAAGCCGTGTTTGGCGGCGTGCGCGTCAACCCGGGCGACCAGGCCACCACCCGCATGCCGCTGGCGCGCATCACGCCGTATGTTACCAGCGCCCAGCCTGTCGGCGCGCCACTCAACGCCGATGCGCTCGACCGCGCCTTGCTGATCATTGACGACTTGCCAGGCATCAGCGCCAGCGGCAATCTGGCCGCCGGCCAGCAGGAAAGCGAAACCGAGCTGGTGGTCAAGCTGGCCGACGAGGCGTGGCTGGCAGGCGACGCCGCCGTCGACAACACGGGCAACCGCTCCACCGGCACCACCCGCGCCAGCCTCAACCTGACCCTCAACAGCCCCTTGCAGCTCGGTGACCAGCTGATCACCAACCTGATCCATACCGAAGGCAGCGACTATGCGCGCCTAGCTTACAGCCTGCCGCTGGGCAGCGCCGGCTGGCGTACGGGCGTGAGCGGCTCGCATCTGTCGTACCGCCTGACGGCCGACGAATTTGCCGCCTTGCACGCCAAGGGCAGTTCGAACACGCTGGGCGTTGACGCCAGCTACCCGCTGCTGCGCTCGCGCCTGCGCAATCTGTATCTGCAACTCAATTATGACGACAAGCGTTTCGACAACGAGGCAAACCGCGCCACCAGCAGCAATTACACGATCCGCGGCTTCTCGGCCGGCCTGTCGGGCAATCTGTTCGACAGCCTGGGCGGCGGCGGCGCGAATGCGGCCAGTCTCAGCCTGCTGCACGGCAAGCTGGACCTGGACGGTTCGCCCAGTCAACTGGCGGACGCCGCCACGACGCGCGCGGCCGGCAATTTCACCAAGCTGCGTTACTACCTGAGCCGCCAGCAGTCGCTGACGGACAGCTGGTCGCTGTTTGCTGCGCTGTCCGGCCAGCAAGCGAGCAAGAACCTCGATTCCTCTGAAAAATTTTACCTTGGCGGCAACTATGGCGTGCGCGCCTATCCTGCCAGCGAAGCGGGCGGCAGCGATGGCCAGTTGCTCAACCTGGAACTACGCTGGCGCCTGCCGGCCGGCTTCGGCCTGACCGGTTTCTATGACTGGGGCCACGTGAAAGTCAACCACGACAACGCCATCAATGGCGCGGCCATCGTCAACAGCTATGACCTGAAAGGCGCGGGTCTGGCCGTAAACTGGGTCAGCGACTTCCGCCTGAACCTGCGGGCCGCCTGGGCACGCCGCATCGGCAACAATCCGAATCCAAACATCAACGGCAGCGACCAGGACGGCACGCTGCACAAGAGCCGCTTCTGGCTGCAAGCTTCGCTGCCTTTCTGACCCTGTCGCCCTATTAGAATAATGAGAGAGAATCCACATGAACGGACACGCCACCATCAACCGCTTCTATCGCCTGATCTGGAGTGAAAAACAGGGCGCCTGGGTCGCCGTCGCCGAAAACGTGCGCGGACGCGGCAAGAGCAGCGGGCGCGGCGCCTTCATGGCCGCGCTGTTTGCGGGGCTGGGCCTGGCGCCCTTCGCCTGGGCCGGGCCACCGGGGGCCAACCAATTGCCGACCGGCGGCCAGGTGGTGGGCGGCGCGGCGACGATCACCCAGGGCGGCAGCCAGATGACGATCAAGCAGGCCACCCAGCGCGGCGCGATCGACTGGCAGAGCTTCAATGTGGGGTCGCAGGCACAGGTCAATTTCCAGCAGCCAAACAGTGGCTCGGTGACCCTGAACCGGGTGCAGGACAGCCAGGCCAGCCAGATCTTCGGCCGCATCACGGCCAATGGCCAGGTGTTCCTGAGCAACCCGAATGGCGTGTATTTCGGCCCCACCTCGTCCGTCAACGTGGGCGGCCTGGTGGCCACCACGCATACCATCGCCACGGCCGACTTCATGGCTGGCAGCAATACCTTCGCGCGCAATGGCGCCACCGGCAGCGTCGTCAACGATGGCAGCCTGAATGCTGCCCTGGGTGGCTATATCGCCCTGCTGGCGCCCCAGGTGCGCAACAACGGCATCGTGATCGCCCAGGCAGGCACGGTGGCGATGGCCGCCGGCGAGCAGATTTCCCTGCAGTTTAGCGACAGCCGCACCCTGGCCGGCGTGCTGGTGTCGCCCTCGGCGATTGCCGCGCTGGTGGAGAACGGCTCGGCGGTGCAGGCGCCGGGCGGCATGATCATCATGTCGGCCCAGGCTGCCAATGAATTGCAAGGCGGCGTGGTGCGCAATACGGGCAGCGTGGCGGCGACGGGCTTGTCCTCGCGCGGCGGCAAGATCGTGCTCGACAGTTCGGGCCTGGTCGACAACAGCGGCAGCCTCGATGCCTCGGGCGCAGGCGGCAAGGTGGCCATCACCGGCGACCGCATGGCCAGCAGCGGCACCGTGCGCGCCGATGGCGGCGGCGCCATCTCCAGCACGCTGGCCAATGGCCTGGTGGAAACCACCAGCGCCGTGATCTCGGCCCAGGGTGGCGGCAGCATCAGCATCGATGGCGGCGCCGGCAAGGTGTATACCTCGGGCAGCTACAACGCCGACGGCGAGCAAGGCGGCAAGGTCGTCATCACGGCCCACGATGTGTCGCTGATGGGCGCGAAAGTCAGCGCCACGGGCGTGAGCAAGGGCGGCACGATTCTGGTCGGCGGCGACTACCAGGGCGGCAACGCCAGCGTGCGCAATGCGGCAACAACCTCGGTCGGTACCGGCGTCACGCTGAACGCCGACGCCACCGGCAAGGGCGACGGCGGCAAGGTGGTGGTCTGGTCCGATGAAAAAACCGTGTTTGCTGGTGACGTCAGTGCGCGCGGCGGCGCAGCTGGGGGCGATGGCGGCATGCTGGAAGTATCGGGCAAGCAAACCCTGTATTTCGGCGGCACCGCCAATGCCCACGCACCGAAGGGCAAGTCGGGCACCCTGCTGCTCGATCCGAAAGACATCTACATCAGCAACGACCTGTCGGGCCAGCTGGAGCTGCCCGATCCGCATCCGACCGTCGGCGGCAGCTTCGGCACAATCAACGCTGCCCTCACTACCACCTCGGGCAGCACCGTCACGCGCACCGGCTACATCGTCGTCACCAATCCCAACGACAACCTCGGTGCGACCGACTCGGGCGCCGCCTATCTGTTCCGCCAGAGCGACCAGGCGCTGATCTCGACCCTGTACGGCACGCACGCGGGCGACAAGGTCGGCAGCAATGGCGTGACGTCCCTGACCAACGGCAACTATGTCGTTTCCAGCAACTTGTGGAACGGCGGCATGGGCGCTGTCACCTGGGGTAATGGCACCACCGGCTGGGGCGCCAGCGCCATGGCCGTCTCATCGAGCAACAGCCTGGTCGGCAGCCACGGCACGCACCAGAGCAGCATGAACCTGGCGACCTCGGACAATGTCGGCGGTGCCGCGATCACGGTACTGAACAATGGCAACTACCTGATCGGCACGGCCAGCTGGTTCGACAACCGCGGTGCGCTCACCTTCGGCAATGGCAGCACCGGCGTATCGGGCGTGGTCAGCGCGGCGAACAGCCTGATCGGCAGCACGGCGATGACACGCGTGCCCGCCGATGGCCCCCTGTCATACAAAGATGGCGACCTGGTCGGCAACGGCGTGACGGTACTGGAAAACGGCAACTATGTCGTCGCCAATTCCGGCTGGAACAAGGGCGTGGGCGCCGTCACGTTCGGCTCCGGCACGACCGGCATCAAGGGCACGGTCGGTTCCTCCAACAGCCTGGTCGGCGACGTCACCCGCTTTGATGTCTCCGGGAGCGGCACCGGCACCGACAAGGTCGGCAAATACCTGACGGTGCTGACCGGTTCGCAATTCGTGGTCTACGGCTCGGACTGGAAAAATTCCTCGGGCGCGCTGACCTCGTTCGACGGCGTCACCCCCATCACCGGCCTAGTATCGGCCAGCAACAGCCTGGTCGGCAGTGCCGGCGACAACCTGTCCAGCGGCGGCCTGACCCTGCTGCCGTCGAACAACGCATTTGTCATCAGTAGTTCCAGCTGGAATGACGGGCGCGGCGCAGCCACCTGGGTGCCGTTCAGCACCGATGTCAAGACCATCACCGTGGCCGGCAACGGCGTGGTCGGCGCCAACACCGGCGACAATGTCGGCAGCCGCGGCATCACCATGCTGGCAAATAATGACTATGTCGTCATCAGTCCGAACTGGAGCAGCGGCAAGGGGGCGGCCACGCTGGTCGATGGCAGCACCGGCAAGGCCAAGGCCGACCAGAGCGGCGACGTCTCGGCGAGCACCAGTCTGGTCGGTGCACAAGCGAACGACCAGGTCGGTTCCAACGGCATCATGGAGCTCAAGGGCAATGGCAACTATGTCGTTCTGAGCCCCTACTGGGCCAATGGCAGCAACGCCAAGGCCGGTGCCGTGACGTGGTCGAGCGGCGGCACGCCGAGCGTGGGCGTGGTGGGCACCGGCAACAGCCTGGTGGGCACCTATGCCAACGACCGCATCGGCAGCTATCAGTATACCTCCTATCAAGAAAACAACATTGCTGCCTTCCTCAATGAATCGAGCAGCATCACTTTGCTGAGCAACGGCAATTACGTGGTCGCCAGCCCGATGTTCAACGGCACGCGCGGCGCCGTCACCTGGAGCAGCGGCGCCACCGGCGCCACCGTCAATGGCGGCCATACCATTACCGCCACCAATAGCCTGCTGGGCAGCAATACCGCGGACTTCATCGGCGGCTACCTGGTGCCCAAAGATGTGATCACCAGTGCCGCCAACGCCACCCCCCCTACCATCACCCATTACGATACGATCGCGAATGGCGTCACGGCCCTGTCCAACGGCAACTATGTCACGATCAGCAATTACTGGCGCAATGGCGCCGCCCTGCGCGCCGGCGCGGTCAGCTGGAGCGACGGCGCCGGGACGCCCACGGTGGGCATGGTTTCCGCCAGCAACAGCCTGGTCGGCAGCGTGCAGGACGATATGGTGGGCCTGGCCCAGAACAACAGCTATGGCCTCACACTGCTGCAGAGCGGTTACGACGGCGCCGGCAATGTCACCTATTCCGGCAACTACGTTGTCACCAGCAACAAATGGAACAATGGCAGCATCGTTGATGCGGGGGCGGTGACCTGGGGCAGCGGTACGGCTGCACTGAGCGGCACCATCTCGGACAGCAACAGCGTGCTGGGCCTGAAAACCGATGACGTGAAAAACTGGGGGCTGACCGCCCTGCCCGTCAACGGCAACTACCTGATCCAGAACCAGTCCTGGGACAATGGCGCCGCTATCGGCGCCGGCGCCCTGACCTGGATCGACGGCAGCAGCGGACGCCTGTCCGACCATGCGGCGCAAGGCAACCACAATATCGTTTCCGGCGCCAACAGCCTGGTCGGCAGCCACAGCGGCGACAATGTGGGTATCTACGTAGACTACCTGTACAACCTCGATGCCACTACCGGCCTGCAACGGTTTACCGGCAACTACGTGGCCCTCAGCTACAACTGGACTAACGATACGAAACAATACGCCGGCGCCGTGACGTGGGGCAATGGCGCCACCGGCGTCAAGGGCGACATCACCCGCGCCAACAGTTTGATGGGCGAAAAGGAAAACGACGCCCTGGGCAGCTACTATTATGTCGCGCTGTCGAACGGTAACTACGTGGTGGCCAACCCCACCCTCGACGTTGGTGGCGTGGTCAACGCCGGCGCCGTCAGCTGGGTTGACGGCAACACTGGCCGCCTGAACGACTACGCCGCCCAAGGCAACCAGAACATCATGTCCGGCGCCAACGCGCTGGTGGGCAGCCACACCAACGACTACGTCGGCACCGGGCTGGCGCCGGCCAATTACTATGCGAGCAACAGCGCCGATTACGCCAACAACGGCTATTTCATCATCTCGCCGGACTGGAATTGCGGTGGCGGTGCGGTCAATTACATCACCGATGCCAGCGTGCCCCTGATCGGCGTGGTCGGTGCCGGCAACGCAGCGGTGGGCAATCCGAATGGCCGTTTCTGGGGTGGCCTAGGCTATAGTCCAAATATTTCGCTCACGTCCGGCGGCGCCGCGGCGGTGACCTTCACCGGCGACAATGGCCATGTGGTGCTGCTCGCGCCGGCCATGCCCACACCGGGCGCCATGATGCTGCCGGGCGAGACCCAGTTCGGCGATGCCCAGGGTGCAACCCAGGCCATGACCCCCGACTATATCGCTGGCGTGCTGAAAACGGGCACCAGCGTGACCTTGCAGGCGAATAACGACATCTTTGTGAAAAGCGCCATCGACGCCACCGGCGGCGTGGCCGGCGGCGCGCTGACCATGCAGGCCGGGCGCAGCATCACGGTGCTGGGCGACATCATCACGGGCAACCGCGATTTGAACCTGACCGCCAACGACAGTCTGGCCAACGGCGTCAACGACGCCTACCGCGACGCCGGCATCGCCACCCTCAGCATGGGCGTCGACAAGCAGGGCGTGGCGGCGAAGATCGACGCCGGCACCGGCAATGTATCGCTGCTGATGGCCGATGGCAGCGACAAGACCAACCATATGGCCGGCTCCATCAGCGTCAACAGCATCACCGGCGCCACCATCAAACTGATCAATCAGGGCAATGGCGCCGGCACGGTGGGCGACCTGCCGAACCTGGCCGCCAACTGCTGTGGCTTCGACCTCGGTTATCGCGGCATCGGCGCCGACGTCACCCTGAACGCGGGCGCGGTCCTGAGCGCCAGCGGCGCCGGTACGGCCGTGACCCTGGCCGCCAAGGGCAATTTCAACAACAATTCCGGCAATGGCGCCGGCAGTATCGCCATGAGCGACCCCGCTGCGCGCTGGCTGGTGTACGCCAATGCGCCGGGCGGCAGTACGTATGGCGCCCTGGACAGCCAGAATACGGCCATCTGGAACGCCAGCTACAACGGCAGCGGTACGGTACAGAGCGGCAACCGCTATCTGTTCGCCTACCAGCCCACCATCACCGTCGGCACGCAAAACGTCAGCAAGACGTATGGCGAAGACCTGAGTACCGGCACCACCCTGGCCGACCGCGTGGTCAGCCTGGCCGGCGCGCAAGCGGCGGTGGCCGGCGCCTATCTGGGCGACACGGTGGCCACCGCGCTGTCGGGTATCATCACCGCAACGTCCGCTGGCGCGGCGGCCAATGCCGGCGTCGCAGGCGGCCCGTACGCCATCACGGTCGACCTGTCGGGCGCGACCGGCAACAACGGCTATGCGGTAGCGCTGGGCAGCAACACGCCGCGCACCATCACGGTGGCGGCCAAGGCCCTGACGGCCAGCCTGACTGGCGTAAGCAAGGTGTATGACGCCAGCAATGCCGCCACTTTGGCAGCCGGCAACTATGTATTGAGCGGCCTGGTCGGTTCGGAATCGTTCAGCATCACCAATACCAGCGGCCTGTTCAACGCGAGCGACATTAGCGCCGGCAGCGTCAGTGCCACCCTGGCCGCCGGCGACTTCAGCGCCGGCGCGGCTACCTTTGCCAGCAACTATATCTTGCCGGTATCGGCCACCGGCACTGGCAGCATCACCGCCAAGGCGCTGAGCGCCACCCTCACCGGTGTCAGCAAGGCCTACGACGGCGATACGGCGGCTGTGCTGAACGGCGCCAATTATCAGCTGGTGGGCCTGGTCGGCGGCCAGTCGGTCAGCGTCAGCCAGGCGGCGGGCCTGTACAACTCGGCCGATGTGCTGGGCGCGAACAGCGTCAGCGCCAGCTTGTCCGGTGCCGATTTCGCGGCAGGCGGCGGCACCTCGCTGGCCAACTATATCCTGCCGACGATGGCCACCGGCAGCGCCAGCATCACGCCGAAAGCCCTGAGCGCCAGCTTGACGGGAACGATCAGCAAGACCTATGACGGCGGCAGCGGCGCCTTGCTGGGTGCCGGCAACTTCAGCCTGTCTGGCTTTGTCGGCACGCAGTCGGCCAGCGTCACGCAAACGGCCGGCGTCTACAACAGCGTCAATGTGGCCACCGCCAACAGCGTGACGGCCAGCCTGTCGGCCGGCGAGTTCACCGCCGGCTCGGGCACCACACTGTCGAACTACAGCCTGCCGGTATCGGCCAGCGGCGGCGGCAGCATTGCCGCCAAGTCGCTCAGTGCCAGCCTGACCGGCGCGCTGGGCCGCAGCTACGATGGCACGGCCAGCGCCAGCCTGACGGGCGGCAATGTTGCACTGGACGGCGTGGTAGCGGGTGAAACCATCCATGTCGGCACGCTCAATGGCAGCTACGACAGCCGCAACGCGGGCACGCGCACGGTCAGCGCCACCCTGGCCGGGGGCGACTTCACGGCCGGTTCCAGCACACTGCTGGGCAACTACGTGCTGCCGACCAGCGCAGCGGGAACCGCTGTCATCGCGCCGAAAGCCATCACATTGAATGCTCCCGCGATCAGCAAGGTGTATGACGGCACCCTCGCCTATACCGCCAGCGCCGGCGATTTGACCTCGCTGTCGGCGGCGCTGGTGCAAGGCGATAGCGTCACAGGCGCCAGCTACAGCTATGCCGACAAGAACGCCGGCAACGGCAACAAGACCGTCAATTTTGGCGCCGCCACGCTCAGCGACGGCAATGGCGGCGCCAACTACAGCGTCACCCTGGTCGGCAATGGCAGCAGCACCATCACGCCGCGCGTGTTGAACGCCAGCGCCATCGGCATCGACCGCGTGTACGACACCTCGACCAATGCCGGCGTCACCTTGCAGGACGACCGTATCGCCGATGACGTGCTAACCTTGTCGAATACCTCGGCCACGTTCGCCGACAAAAACGCGGGCAGCAACAAGGTCATCACCGTCGACGGCATCGCCGCTGGCGGCGCGGATGCGGGCAATTACAGCCTTGCCTCCACCACGGCCACGACGACGGCCAGCATCACGCCGGCCACTTTGCGGGTGACAGGCGTGTCGGCGCAAGACCGCACCTACGACACCTCCCGCAATGCCGGTTTGAGCGGCACGGCCGTGGTCACGGCCCTGGGCAACGACATCGTCAATGTCACCGGCACCGGCATCGGCCAGTTCGCCGATAAAAACGCTGGAACAGACAAGGCGATCACGGTCAGCGGCTATGCCTCCAGCGACAGCAACTATGTGCTGCTGCAGCCGACCGGCTTGAGCGCCACCGTCACACCGGCCGTGCTGGCCTTGTCCGGCCTGGATCTGGGCGTGTCGAAAACCTATGACGGCACGACTAACGTGACGATCACCGGCGCACCGACCGTCAGCGGTTTCGGCAACGAAGTGGTGACGGTGGGCGGCGTCGGCACCGGCCAGTTCCTTGACAGGAACGCCGGCAGCGGCAAGGCGATCACGGTCTCCGGCCTGACGTCCAGCGACGGCAACTACGCCATTGGCCAGCAAGCCGGCCTGACGGGCACCATTACGCCGGCCCAGCTGGCCCTGAGTCCTTTCAGCGCTGTCACGCGCAGCTATGACGGTAGCAGCGCCGCGCAAATCGACGCCGCCAGCTATGCCCTCACGGGCCTGGCCAGCGGCGAGTCGGTCCATGTCAACAAGACGACGGGCAGTTTCGACAGCCGCAATGCGGGTAACCGTACTGTCAGCATCGGCCTGACCGGCGCCGACTATACGGCTGGCGCCAATACGGTCCTGTCGAACTACCTGCTGCCAACCCTGGCCACGGGCAGCGGCGTGATCACGCCAAAAGCCATTGTGCTGAACGCGTCTGCCATCAGCAAGGTGTATGACGGCACCGTCGCCTATACCGCCAGCGCCGGCGATTTGTCCTCGCTGTCGGCGGCGCTGGTAGAAGGCGATAGCGTCACCGGCGCCAGCTTCAGCTACGCCGACAAGAACGCCGGCAACGGCAACAAGACCGTCAATTTTGGCGCCGCCACGCTCAGCGACGGCAATGGCGGCGCCAACTACAGCGTCACCCTGGTCGGCAATGGCAGCAGCACCATCACGCCACGCGTGTTGAACGCCAGCGCCACCGGCGTCGACCGCGTGTACGACACCTCGACCAACGCCGGCGTCACCTTGCGCGATGACCGTATCGCCGGCGACGTGCTGACCTTGTCGAACACCTCGGCAAGCTTTGCCGACAAAAACGCGGGCAGCAACAAGGTCATCACCGTAAAAGGCATCGCCGCTGGCGGCGCGGATGCGGGCAATTACAGCCTTGCCTCCACCACGGCCACGACGACGGCCAGCATCACGCCGGCCACCTTGCAGGTGACGGGTGTGTCGGTACAGCAGCGCAGCTATGACCGCAGCCTGAACGCGCTATTGGCCGGCACACCGACCGTCACGGCGCTGGGAAGCGACGTGGTCAGCGTGCTGGGCACGGGCAGCGGCAGCTATGCCGACAAGAACGCCGGCACGGGCAAGGCGGTGACTGTCACCGGTTACAGCTCCAGCGACAGCAACTACGTGCTGCTGCAGCCGGCCGGCCTGACAGGCAGCGTCACGCCAGCCGTGCTGCAGGTCAGCGGCTTGAGCCTGGCGGCGGCCAAGACCTATGACGGCACGCGCAACGTGGCCTTGTCGGGCACGGCAACCGTCACGGGTTTCGATGGCGAAGTGGTGACGGTCGGTGGCGCGGGTACCGGCCAGTTCGCCGACAAAAATGTCGGCACGGGCAAGGCGATTACCCTGGCCGGCTATGCCGCCAGCGACAGCAACTATGTCATCGGCCAGCAGCCGGGATTGGCGGGCAGCATCACGCCGGCGCCAATTACCGTGACGGGCGTGCGCGCCAACAGCAAGACCTTCGACGGCAACGCCACGGCCACCTTGAATGGCACGGCCGCCATCAATGTAATCGGCGAAGACGAGGTGGCCTTGACCGGGACGGCCAGCGCCAGCTTTGCCGACGCCACGGCCGGCACGGCCAAGCCGGTGAGCGTCAGCGGTTATGCGCTGGCCGGCGCCGACGCCGGCAACTACGCCCTGAGCCCGCCGCAGGGCCTGAGCGCCGATATCGCCGACGCGGCCGCGCAAGTGCCGCCGCCGGTGGTGGTGACGCCACCACCGCTGCCGGCCCTGCCGCTGGCCGAACAGCGCGTCGCGCCGGGCCTGAGCATGCCGCCGCTCGGCGACTTGCCAGGCACCGGAGCGGGAACGGGAGCGGGTTTGAGCAGCACGGCGCCCGCAGCCACGCCGGCCGCGGGCAGCCTAACGCCGGCGGCACAAGCCGATACGGCAGGCATCTCGGTATCGCTGGTACGTCCGGCGTCGCAGCAGCAAAGCGGCGCGATTGCGGTATCGGTGCCCAAGCAGATCGTCGACGCCGGCAACGGCTTCGGCTTCCCGCTACCGGCGCAGGTGGTCGAAGCGGCCGCCATCAACCGCGTGCCGGTGCGGGCGCAACTGGCCGACGGCAGCGCGCTGCCATCCTGGATCAGCTATAACGCCGACAGCAAGTCGTTCGTGGTCAAGCAGGTACCAAATGGCGCCCTGCCTTTGGAAATCGTGCTGGTGATCGGCAGCCAGCGCGCCACCATGGTGGTGGCGGAACGCTGACAAGGAAGAAGTGGAAAACGCGGCATGAATGGCGCGTCCCGTACGGGATGCGCCTTTTTTTACGTCAGCCTTTTTGCGCCGGGATGAACTGCTCGCGCACGGCCTTGGCCAGCAAATCCGGCGGCAGCAGGCCCTGCCCCAGCAGGAAGTTATTGAAGGCCAGGCGGTCGAATTGCGCGCCCAGCGCCAGTTCCGTTTCCGCGCGCAGCTGCAGGATGCGCGTGTAGCCATAAAAATAGCTGCCCGCCTGGCCCGGCGCGTTGAAGGTATAGCGGTCCAGCTCCTGGCGCGCCATCGGTTGCGACAGCATCACTTCATCCGTCAGGATGCGGCCCGCCTCTTCGCGCGTGACCTGCCCCAGGTTCAGCATTGGGTCGAGCATGGCGCGCGCCGCGCGCAGCATGCGGAATTGCAGCGCGATGAACTGGCCTTCGGCTGGCTCGTACGGGATCATCTCCGCTTCCGCGTACAGGGCCCAGCCTTCCACGTTGACGCTGTTGAACGCGTACAGGCTGCGCGCCTGCGACACGCCCCGCTCCACCATGGCGCTGAACTGCAGCTCGTGGCCGGGGCGGCCCTCGTGCGCGCTCAGGGTCCAGGCGGCGCCCGCGAAATTGAAATCGTCATACGCTTCGCCCTTGCCGCTGGCAGCCGGATTGCTGACGGGCAGGACGAACTGGCCGTGTTCTCCCGCATTGCCTATCAGCGGAGGCGGACGCATATGCGGCGCCGGCTGGGCTGCCGATTCGGCGGCGGACGCCAGGCGCATGGTCATGGCGCGCGCGGGAATATCGACCACGCGCTGCCGGGCGATGCGTTCCTCCAGTTGCGTATTGACGCCCTTGTAGTGCGCTTCGAGCTGTCCGTTGGGAATCGAATCGCTTTTCAGCGCGCGCAGCACCTGGCGGTAATCACTGCCATCGACACCCTTCATCGACATTTTCGCCGCCACTACGGGCGCCAGCGCCTGCATGGCGGCGCGCGTTTCCAGGTAAGCCACTTGCGCCCGTTCGACCAGCGCGCGCGGCGCGATATCGATGCCCACCTGCTTCAGGCGAAACGCATACAGCTCGGGCGCCATGCGGAAATCCGTGCGCGACAGGGGCAGCACCACCTGCTTTTCCCACGCCGCGTATTCGTTCAACTGCTGTTCCATGGCCGCCAGCGCAGGTTCGGCGCCAGTGATTTTCATGTCGGCGAACAGCTTGCGGATGCCGGCGATATAGGTCGGCAGGTTTTCCAGCGACTGTTCCACCTGCAGGCGCACGGGGCCGGCCAGGCCAGGCTGGCCGATCTTTTCCGTGAAGCGCGCCTTGGCTTGCTGCGTGATCGGCATGCTGCCCGGGTATTGCCCCACGTAGCGCTGCAGGCGTTCGAGCGCCTTGGCGCGGCGCGCGGCCGGGCGCTGTTCCTGCAGCAGGCTTTGCATGCTGCCAAAAACCATTTGCGGCACATCGACCCACGGCAAGGTGTACCTGGCGTCCAGCCGGGCGCCGGCGATTTCCTGGTCGACGGCGCCGATCAGAATTTCCAGGTCCTGGCGGATGCGTTCGTCGCGTTCCAGTTCCAGTTTTTGCTGCAATTGCGCGCGCGCCTGCTGCATGGCCGCCACCTGGCGTTCGACAATATCGGGGCCCAGGTCGGCGGCCAGGCCGTCGTACTGCGCCAGGCCGGTGTCGGAAGCGTTTTCGGGCGAAAACTGCGCCTGCGCCGCCAGCACGATGGCCGCGTTGCGGTTGCTGGCTTCAACCCAGGCCGCTGAAGCGCTGGCAGTTGCAGGAACGGCGGCCATGGCGGGCATGGCCAGCGCGGTTGCAAGCGCGGCTACTAGCACAGTCTTGCACAATTGCGGAGTGACGGACATCGGGGTTTCCTTCCTGGCAGAATCGGCGAACAAAACGGCGAACGAAGCGGCCAGTATCGGCGAGCGCCAGGGGACTGTCAATCGGACGGGGACAGGCCGCACTGGGCGGCCCGTCCGATTTCCGCATGCTGTCGCTGGTCGCGCGCGCCTACGACGATGGCGCGGCCGCCGCCTTCCATGCCGGCTTCCAGGACAAGGCGCCGTGGTTCGCGCTGTACCTGTCCTTCGCCCAGTTCAACGCCATGCTGGCGCCGCACGCGCTGCGGCACGCGCAGGGGCAATTGCAGCAGGAGCAGACCTCGTTCCGCGCGCTGGAATTGCGCGCCAAGAGCGGCGAATCGCGCCGCCTGCTGCGCGAAACAAGCATGAGCGTGGCGGACATCGGCGAGCGCCTGGGGGTTTCTTTGCAAAGCGCGTTCACCCGCTTCTTCAAGACCCAGTTCGCGCTGCCGACGGCGCGCTGCCGGAGCGATGCGGCCGGACTCTAGACAGGCAGAGGCATCACGCGGCGGCGAAAGGCGGGCGATGGAACCATATTGACTATTTAACAATTTGTACGCAGAATACCAAGTCCTGCCTTTTAATACCTTCGAACATGCACATCAGCCTGCGCCCTGTCACGGCCGACAATTTTGACATCATCAGCGAACTGCCCTTGCTGCCCCAGCAGCGCGACTATCTGGCCAGCAACGACTATTCCATCGCGCAGGCCAGCTTTTACCCCGCCACCATGCATACGCGCGCCGTGTATTGCGCTGAGGAAGTCATTGGTTTCCTGATGTTCGTTTCGCCCGATGACGAAGATCCACCCGGCCACTACCAGATTTGGCGTTTCATGATCGATCACCGGCGCCAGGGGCAAGGCCATGGGCGCGCCGCCCTCGCCCTGGCGCTGGCGGAAATGCGCGCCCGGCCGGATGCGCGCAGCATCGAAATTTGCTACAAGCCCGGTAATGCCAACGCTAAACAGTTCTATGCCAGCATGGGATTCGTGGAAAAAGGCATGGATGCCGATGGCAACGACATGCTGGCCGTGATACAGCTCGGCGCAGCCTGACCGGGCATGGCGGGCAAGAATGGGCAAACTACGCTAAGCTGCACCCGCCCCACCACTTTACAAGGACCACCATGACCCTGATCGTCGTCGCCACCATCGATGCCCAAGCTGACCATATCGACGCCGTGCGCGCCGCCCTGGAAACAGTCGTAGCGCCCAGCCGCGCCGAAAGCGCCTGCCTGCGCTACGAGTTACACCTCGACAACAAGATTTCCACGCGCTTCATCATGCTGGAAGAATGGACCGACAACGCCGCGTTGACGGCGCATTACGCAACGCCCCACTTCAAGGAGCTGGTGGCCGCCGTGGGCGACAAGACCGTCAAGATCGACGTGGCCGAGTTGAGCAAGCTGAAGTAAGGGCAAGCGCGTGGCCATATTGGAGAGTTGCCATCTATAATATGGCAACTTTTTTTTATGGCCATCATGACACCCTTTTCCAAGATACGCGGCGCCGCAGCCGCAGCCGCCTTGACGCTCTGCGCCGGCGCCTCGGCGCAAGCTCCGCTGACCAAGCTGGTGGGCGAATACAATCTTGCCTCGTCGGCAACCGTGCCGGCCAGCACCTGGGGCTATTCCAAGGGACGCATTTTAGTCAAGCAACTCGATGACCGGCATCTGCTGATCGCCCTGTCCTGCGAATGGAAACGCGAACCGAAGGCCGTTTGTGGCGATTACTTTTATGCCCAGCAACGCGACGACGGCCTGTATCTGCAGGACATGAATACCTTCGCCATGCGCCTGTACTTCGATCCCGCCTCGCGCAAGCTCACCATCATCTCGCGCGGCGCCGACGCCAAACAAAGCGTGCGGCATGACGTGTTTGCCGCCACGACCGCGCCCCTGACGGACCCCGCTTTGGTACGGCGCATGAAACGCGAGCTGTCGAATGCCGACAGCAAGGAAAACCGGCGCGTGTTCGGGCCCTACACCAAGTGGGACTACCAGGAAAACCGCATCGAATTCCAGCGCCAGGACTTGACGGCACCGTGATGTCGCACCTGATCCAGCCCATGCGGCGCCAGTTGCTGCACCTCGCCGGCGCCCTGCTGTGCTCTCCCGTGCTTGTACGCGCTGCCGATGACGGCCTGCCCGTCGCCGTGCGCCAGCGCATCGTGTCCACCCTCGACTCTCCGCTGCCGAAAATACTCAACGTGCACCATCTGGCGCTGATACGGCGTTTCAACATCGGCTGGTCGCCCGTGGAAAGCGGCGCGCCCATGCTCAATCCGGCCTACCCGCTGGGCAAAGGCGACACACTGGCGCTGGCCATGCAAGCCATCGCCAGCAAGGATGCGGCGCTGGCCGCCCAGCGCCTGATGGAAGCGTCGTTGCTGCTGCCCCACTTCGTGCAGATGGCCGACCTGAAACCGGGCAGCTATGCCAACGGCAAGACGCCGTTTGCCTTGACTGCCCGGCATCTGACGCTGCTACGGCAACAGTCGTGGATGACGCTGGAAATGCTGGGCATGGGTGCGGAAGACTACCTGGGCGAAGGGTACTGGCCCACCCCGTCCGTCGACGGCAAGCGCCCGTATGGCGACTTCACGAATTACCCGGTGGAAATGGCACAGTCGCTGGGCCTGCCAGTGCGCCAGCAAGCGGACGGCAGCTTGTCCATCACGCCCACGCTGCAAGCGGAATTGAAAACGCTGCACCGCCAAACCATGCCCGCGCTGCAAGTGTTCGTGCGGGAAGCGGGTTTGCGGCGCAATACGGTCTGAGGCGTAGCCGGCTTCCTGTCGAGTACGTAAGGCACTCCCCGACCAAATACTATTCCAGCGGCTAAGCGGCCCCCATCGCCGTCCCAATCCACCCAAGTTAAGGAGCAAGCCCGCGCAATTGCTGGCAAATCAATGAAATAGTGCTTGACGTGGCACTGGCTTTGCGCGGCGGCCGCCTTGCTGACCGCTCTTTTTTCGACAGCGGCAAGGCGGCGGCCAATGAAGGTCTTTTAATCTTCATTGGCCTTTCATGTCGCTCGCGTCCTTGCTGTCCGATTTCTCCGACCATCTTCAATCCGACCAGTTCCGTCTTACCGCCCGCCATCCTGATCATCCGACAGCATTTCAACGGCGCCGCAAACTGCCGCTACCGTCCTTGGTGGCGCTCATGCTCACCGGCATGCGCAAGAGCGTGCAAACCGAACTTGATGAATTCTTTGGTCATCTGCAACAGCAGGCGCAACTGACGCACCAGGTGAGCGCCCAGGCTTTCGCTCAGGCACGCTCGAAACTTGCTACCACGGCCATACCAGAGCTTAACGACTGGCTAATTACACAAGCAAAGCAGCATGGCTACCTGCCGCGCTGGCACGGTTTCAGGCTGGTCGCCGCTGACGCCTCGACCGTTCGCTTTGGCTTGCGCGCCAGCCATGTCAAACGTGCCGCCGTGGCCGATCAACTGGTGTTTGGCCTGTTTCTGCCCGGTGCCGAATTGATGCTCTCGGCCTCGCTATACAGCACCGATGTCGGTGAACGCCAGATGCTGTTCGAACAGCTCGACCGGCTTGGCAAGGATGACCTGCTGTTGCTCGACCGAGGCTACCCATGCTATTGGATGCCTGCCGTATTGAACCAGCGCCGC
>NZ_JBNYXO010000003.1:0-654877 GCF_051380715.1 Janthinobacterium kochi | reverse complement strand
GCGGCGCTGGTTCAATACGGCAGGCATCCAATAGCATGGGTAGCCTCGGTCGAGCAACAGCAGGTCATCCTTGCCAAGCCGGTCGAGCTGTTCGAACAGCATCTGGCGTTCACCGACGTCGGTGCTGTATAGCGAGGCCGAGAGCATCAATTCGGCACCAGGCAGAAACAAGCCAAACACCAGCTGATCGGCCACGGCGGCACGGTTGACATGGCTGGCGCGCAAGCCAAAGCGAACGGTCGAGGCGTCAGCGGCGACCAGCCTGAAACCGTGCCAGCGCGGCAGGTAGCCATGCTGCTGTGCTTGAGCAATGAGCCAGTCGTTAAGCTCTGGCATGGCCGTGGTAGCAAGTTTCGAGCGTGCCTGAGCGAAAGCCTGGGCGCTCACCTGGTGCGTCAGTTGCGCCTGCTGTTGCAGATGGCCAAAGAATTCATCAAGTTCGGTTTGCACGCTCTTGCGCATGCCGGTGAGCATGAGCGCCACCAAGGACGGTAGCGGCAGTTTGCGGCGCCGTTGAAACGCTGTCGGATGATCAGGATGGCGGGCGGTAAGACGGAACTGGTCGGATTGAAGATGGTCGGAGAAATCGGACAGCAAGGAAGCGAGCGACATAAAAGGCCAATGAAGATCAAAAGACCTTCATTGGCCGCCGCCTTGCCGCTGTCGAAAAAAGAGAGGTCAGCAAGGCGGCGGCCGCGCAAAGCCAGTGCCACGTCAAGCACTATTTCATTGATTTGCCAGCAATTGCGCGGGCTTGCTCCTTAACTTGGGTGGATTGGGTCTGCCCCCCGTTTCTGCCTTGGGGTGAAATTCAGTCAACTCCACACAAACCACCACAAAACCCTAATCACATAAAATTATCTTATTTGCAGTTGAAAAATAAGTAACTTCATGGCAGCATGGAATGACATTTTCTTTACTGCAAGGTTGTGATGGACAAGCAATTGCTGTTGATTTGCGCACTGACGTTCATCATCCACATTATCGGCACCCTCGCCTACTCCGTGCGCATCGCCGGCATCCGCACGCGGCGCATCGCCGTGTCGCTGGCCCTGTTCAGCATTCTGATGCTGCTGTCGCGCACTTCGAATTCCTTCCTGGGCCCGTTTTTCAGCCTTACCTTCGCCAAGCGCGTGGAAACAGGCATAGACCAGCACGTCGCTGCTAGCGCCTTATTGGGCGACTTCCGCTGGCTGCTATTCTCCGCCAGCCTGGCAACGATACTGGGCGCCATACTGATCCCCACCTTCCAGCGCGCCTTCTGCCGCGCCGTCGAACACTTCCAGGTACACAGGTCGGCGCCAAATATATTATTAATCTTTTCACCAATCAAAGAAAGATCCACTCTCTCCAGATAGCTACTTTATCACTCCCCCAGCGAAGTCTTGAACCAACCTTAATCGGCGGCGCCAATTAAATGATCTTTCGACTTTCTGGATAGTTTGGATTAATATCTTTCGCAGCTGGTGTAGACGCATAAATTATTTCATGTCCATGCTTCTCTGCCAAGAAACGTTCTCTATATAAATAATATGCAGCGTCGCAAACCTTCATTGTGAAATAAGCATTAAACCCGCCGCCTATTGCAGCACCGACTGCCGGTATAGTTTGTGCCAATTTAGCCTTTGTTAGCCTAACCCCCAGCGCTTTGGCCACCTCCTGTATTATTTTTACAAATGTACTTTTTTCAAGTTCTTTCCAGGTGGTTTTTTTTGCGACATCCTGAGAAATTTTCACCAATTGCGCCATGGCTAATGCTTTAGAACCATCTGATGGTGACGATGCAAGCCCAAGGACATTAAAAGCAAATATGCGCTCCTCTTGTTTCGAAGTATCAAAACCATAATATGCGGCATACTCTCCAACTGCGCGCAAATTTAGAATAATTAGCGCTGGTATATCGACTGCAAGGCCAATGGCTCCAACTGCACCGGTACCCGCCCCCTCAACGAGCGCAATACCTTTATATTTTGAATCCAGCCAACCAACCACTTTATCGATTTCGGAAAGGTCGAGGCCAACGATATCATTATGGGTTTTTATGGAACGATGTCCTGCATCTCGAAATTCAGAAAATATAGATTCAGGACGTACACTCCATTGCGCAGCGTCATTTGCAACATTTGTAATGCCTTCCATGGTTTTTCTAATCACATCACCAACCCAGGGCGCAGACAACAATAAATCTCCCGCGCTATTGAATGGTTGATTGATCACCGTCATAGCTTGGCCAAACCAACCGATTTTCGGGTTTTTCCATGCGTGAATTTCCGCTAATGCATGTTTTTCATACTTCGACATCATCTTCATAAAATTCCTTAAAACCTATAAAATTTTGGCCTCAATGTACATCACATCGTCTCGCTAAAAACCAAGAAGGAAATTATACTTCACTAAAATAGTTGCGCAAATAAAATTATTATTCTTCGCAATATTCACTAAATTTGCAAAATAAAATAATCCCCTGCATACAAAGGTTCACCTCATTGACCAGACCAATAGACCAAACCATAAATTAAAAAAAGAATGCGTGGATATCGAATAAAAAAAAGCCGCTGTCTCCCGACAGCGGCTTTCTCACTCCTGCCCCAGCAGCAGCGCCTTGAACTCCAGCGCTACCCTGCAAGCGAACTAATTACCCCACAAACTTCCGTGCATTCCTGAACATGCGCATCCACGGCGAGTCCTCGCCCCATGCTTCAGGGTGGTAGGACTGCTGCACTGACCGGAACACGCGCTCCGCGTGCGGCATCAGCACCGTGAAGCGGCCGTCTGGCGTGGTGACGGAAGTGATGCCTTCCGGCGAGCCGTTCGGATTGTATGGATACGCTTCGGTGGCGGCGCCCTTGTTGTCGACGAAGCGCATGGCTTTGCTGACTTGGGTAATGTCGCCCGTTTGCGAGAAGTCGGCGTAGCCTTCGCCGTGGGCGATGGCGATGCCGGCCTGGGTGCCGGCCATGCCGTTGAAGAAGATCGATGGGGAGTCCATCACTTCGACCATGGCAAAGCGGCCTTCGAATTTCTCCGACTTGTTGCGCGTGAACTTGGGCCAGGCGTGGGCGCCGGGGATGATCGATTTCAAATTGCTCATCATCTGGCAGCCGTTACAGATACCCAGGCCGAAGCTGTCCGTGCGGTTGAAGAAGCGCGCGAACTGTTCCGCCAAGCTGGCGTTGAACAGAATCGTTTTCGCCCAGCCTTCACCCGCGCCCAGCACGTCGCCGTACGAGAAGCCGCCCACGGCGATGACGCCCTGGAAGTCGTCCAGCTTGACGCGGCCCGCAATCAGGTCGCTCATGTGCACGTCGACAGCGGTAAAGCCTGCCTGGTGCATCACGTAGGCCGTCTCGATGTGCGAGTTGACGCCCTGCTCGCGCAGGATGGCGACACGCGGACGCACGCCGGTGGCGATGAATGGCGCGGTGATATTGTCGTTCTGGTCAAACGTGACGATCGGCGACATGCCCGGATCTTGCACGTCCAGCAGGCGGTCGTATTCGGCGTCGGCGCAAGCCGGATTGTCGCGCAGGCGGGCGATGCGCCAGCTCGTTTCGCTCCACAGGCGGTGCAGTTCGGCGCGCGGCTGGGTGTAAATCAGCTTGGCGTCGCGCGTGAATTCGATGACGTCGCGGTCGTTCAATTTGCCGATGATATGGCTGCAGGCGCCCAGGTTAAACGTGCGCAGCACGTCCATGACGAGCGACTTTTCTTCCGCGCGCACCTGGATGACGGCGCCCAGCTCTTCGCTGAACAAGGCGCGCAGGGTCAGTTCGTTGCGGCGTTCCGCTACCTGGCCGGTCCAGTTCTTGGCGTCGCCCCAGTCGCTCGAATGCTCACCTTCCATGGTCAGCATGTCCAGGTTGACGGACATGCCCGTGTGGCCGGCGAAGGCCATTTCCGTCAGGGTGGCGTACAGGCCGCCGTCCGAACGGTCATGGTAGGCCAGCAGCTTGTCGTCGCTATTGAGTTTTTGAATGGCGGCGAAGAAGCCTTTCAGGTCTTCCGCGCTGTCCACGTCCGGCGTTTCATTGCCCAACTGTTTCACGACTTGCGCCAGCGCAGATGCGCCCAAACGGTTCTTGCCACGGCCCAGGTCGATCAGGATCAAGGACGTGTCGCCCTTGTCCGTCTTCAGTTGCGGCGTGAGCGACTTGCGCACATCCGTCACTGGCGCGAACGAGGACACGATCAGCGACACTGGCGAGGTGACGGATTTCGCCGCGCCCGTGCTCTCATCTTTCCAGGTGGTGCGCATCGACAGCGAATCCTTGCCGACCGGGATGCTGATGCCCAGCGCCGGGCACAGGTCCATGCCGACGGCTTTGACCGTGTCGTACAGGGCTGCGTCCTGGCCAGGCTGGCCGCAGGCGGCCATCCAGTTGGCGGACAGCTTGATGTCGGAAATGTCGCTGATGGCTGCGGCGGCGATGTTGGTGACGGCTTCGCCCACGGCCATGCGGCCAGAGGCGGCGGCGTCGATGACGGCCAGCGGCGTGCGTTCGCCCATGGCCATGGCTTCGCCCAGATAACCTTCAAAGCTCATGGTGGTGACGGCGCAATCGGCCACCGGCACTTGCCATGGTCCCACCATCTGGTCGCGCACGGTCATGCCGCCCACGCTGCGGTCGCCAATGGTGATGAGGAAGGATTTGTCGGCCACGGTGGGCAGCAGCAGCACTTTTTGCGCTACATCCTTCAAGTCCATGCCCGTCAGGTCAATCGCCGGGAAAGCGTTGGCCACGTGGACAACGTCGCGCTGCATCTTCGGCGGCTTGCCCAGCAAGACGTCCATCGGCATGTCCACCGGTTCGTTGCCCAGTTCCGGGTCGATCAATTTCAGTTGACGCTCTTCGGTGGCCACGCCCACGGCGGCGAACAGACAGCGTTCGCGTTCGCACATGGCTTTGAACAGTGGCAGGCTTTCCGGCGCGATGGCCAGAACGTAGCGTTCCTGCGACTCATTGCTCCAGATTTCCTTCGGCGCCATGCCCGATTCTTCCAGCGGCACCTTGCGCAAGTCGAAAATCGCGCCGCGCTTGGCGTCGTTGGTGATTTCCGGGAAAGCGTTCGACAAGCCGCCCGCACCCACGTCGTGGATGGAGATGATCGGATTGTCCGCGCCCATTTGCCAGCAGGCGTTGATGACTTCCTGGGCGCGGCGTTCCATTTCCGGATTGCCGCGCTGGACGGAATCGAAGTCCAGGTCAGCCGTGTTGCTGCCGGTGGTCATCGACGAAGCGGCGCTGCCGCCCATGCCGATGCGCATGCCCGGGCCACCGAGCTGCACCAGCAGGCTGCCGACGGGGATGTCGTTCTTGTGCGTGTGCTGCGCCGAGATATTGCCGATGCCGCCCGCGATCATGATCGGCTTGTGGTAGCCGAACACGGCGTCAGGGGCGCCCGCTTCTTTTGCGCCGACGTTCTGTTCATACGTGCGGAAGTAGCCGCCCAGGACCGGACGGCCGAATTCGTTCGAGAATGCGGCGCCGCCCAGCGGGCCTTCGATCATGATCTGCAGCGGCGAAGCGATGCGTTCCGGTTTGCCGTATTGCTCCGCGTCCGTGCGGCCAGCCAGCGGCGCCGTCACGGAAGCAGCCGTTTCCCAGCTGCGCACGGCGTCCGGCAGCGACAAATTCGACACCGTAAAACCCGTCAGGCCAGCTTTTGGCTTGGCGCCGCGGCCCGTTGCGCCTTCGTCGCGGATCTCGCCGCCCGCGCCAGTGGAAGCGCCCGGGAATGGGGAGATGGCCGTCGGGTGGTTATGCGTTTCCACCTTCATCAGGGTATGCGTCAATTCCGTCGACGCCGCATATTCGTGGTTTTCACCGCGCGGGTAGAAGCGCGACACGGTCGCGCCTTCCATGATCGAGGAATTGTCGCTGTAGGCGACGACGGTGCCCTTCGGCTGCAGTTCGTGCGTGTTCTTGATCATGCCGAACAAGGACTTTGGCTGCGCCACGCCGTCGATGGTCCAGTCGGCGTTGAAGATCTTGTGGCGGCAATGTTCGCTGTTCGCCTGCGCGAACATCATCAGTTCCACGTCCGTCGGGTTGCGGCCGGCCTTGGTGAAAGCGGCGTCCAGGTAGTCGATTTCGTCTTCCGACATCGCCAGACCCAGTTCCGTGTTCGCCGTTTCCAGCGCGCGCTTGCCCTGCCCCAGCAAGTCGATCGATTCGAGCGGGCGCGCTTCCAGGGTGCGGAACAGATCCTTGGCGTCGTCGGCGCTGCGCAGCACGGATTCCGTCATGCGGTCGTGCAGCAGGTCGGCCACGGCCAATACTTGCTCGTCCGTCAATTTGCCAGCACCAATGGCGCTGCCCAGAATGCCCGATTTCAGGTTGATGCGGAAAGCGATGCCGCGTTCGACGCGCTTGATGTGCGCCATGCCGCAGTTGTGCGCGATGTCGGTGGCTTTCGAGGCCCACGGCGAAATCGTGCCGAAACGGGGAATGACGAAAAATTCTTCGGCAGCGCCTTCCGTATTGTCAGCCTGGGCCGGTTCGCCGTACGTCAGCAAAGCGCCAAGGCGCGTGCTGTCGTCGTCGGTGAGAGGCGCGCTGGCATCGATGAAATGGACATAGCGTGCTTGGACGGCAACAATCGCAGCCGAGACGGCTTGCAGTTGGCTTAACAGACGGTGGCTACGAAAATGGGACAGGGCATTGGAACCCGGCAGTATCAACATGATTGGAAGGTGGTTGATGCAGCGTGGCTGCGGGTTAAAGGTAGGTATGACAATATCTTTCGTACGGCAAATTTCCTTTGCGCGCATTATACCCGTTTTACCCCTGCCTTATGACCGGAACTTGGGCCTTTGCCCCCCTTTTGCCCCGCAAGGCGGCCATTTTTGACACGGCAGCAACACCCTCAGGCAATCATCCGGCGATCACATAGCGGTTCTTGCCCTGGCGCTTGGCCAGGTACAGCGCTTCGTCGGCCAGCCGGTAGCTGTGGCCCAGTTCCTTGCCCCGGTCCAGCTCGGCCACGCCCACGCTGATCGACACGAACTGTGCCGCATGGAAAGCCTGGCTGACGGCCTCGACCAGGGCACCGGCAAAGGCGCCCGCATCCTCGCGGCTGCCCGCATACATGATGCCGAATTCCTCGCCACCCAGGCGCCCGCACAGATGGCCTTGCGCCTTGTCGGCGATGATGGCGGCCGTGCGCATCAGCACCTCGTCGCCCGCATCGTGGCCCTGCTGGTCGTTGATGATCTTGAAATCGTCGATATCGATCATCAGGAAATGCAGCATGCCGCCGTGGGGCGCGCCATGCATCTGCTGCGCGCGCTGCGTGAACATGCGGCGGTTGTTCAAGCCCGTCAGCCCGTCCTGGAAGGCCAGGCGCGTCAACTCCACTTTGGCGTGATAGTTGCGCAAACGCAATAAGCTGAAACTGACATTCAGCGCCAGCCCGAACAAGACGCTGACGGCGATCATCAACGGCGCCCACGACTGGTCGGGCAAGCCGGCGCTCACCGGGTACAGGCCGTGGCCCACGTTCCACCATACGCCCGCCACCACGGCGAGGTAGCTGAGGCCGCCATTGAAGATGGAGGCAATCGCCAGGGTCATGAAGACGCCCACGGGCAAGACCCAGAAGCTGGCGTGCTGGACGGCGTCGGCCATGGTGCGCAAGCCGAAAGTCAGGGACAGCACGGCGCAGGCACCGGTGATGGTCAGCACGGGCAAGGTGGTGCAGCGGTAGCGCACCGCCAGGCTCGTCAACATGCCCAGCAGCGCCAGCACGGCGTGCGCCAGGTTCGGATGATAGGGATTGGGCATCAGCAGCCAGGTCAGGCTGTAGGCAATGATGCCCAGCAACTGCGTGACCATGCCGACCCGGTGCAGCTCCGCAAAATAGGTATGCTGCTGTTCGCTGTTGCCACCAAATGCAAGGGGCACGGCAACGCGCCGCAAGGTAGACAGATCAGGTATGCGCATGACGGGTATCGACACCAGAGAGGGATAAAGCGCCCGGTAAAGCCTTGCGCACGCCTTGCCGCGACATGGCACGGCATGCAACAAGTGTTGCATTTTTATAATACTATCACGCTAGTCAAGAAATGGACGGAAAAACAGGCACCGGCACGGCAGCAAGGAGCCAGCGTGTCATGAAATACAACGGGCGATGGCGCCAGGCGTCCCTGCCCTCGCGCAGCGCGCCCGATTGCATGCATTTTGCTGGCAGTGTCGGGCGGCTTTGCAGTATGCTGATAAAAAACAATACTGCCAGGCAGATACCTATAAGAAGAGTTCCCGCAAATGACCGAACAGATGAACGAGAGCTGAACAATGCCAGAAACTAGCGACTTATCTGTCCTGATCGTCGACCCGAACCCCAGCATGCGGGGCAATCTGCACAATATGCTGAACCAGGCGGCCATCACCAAGGTGGAATATGCCGTCAATTCCGGCACGGCCATCCGCTTGCTGATGAAGAAACCGTTCGACATCATCCTGTGCGAATACGATCTTGGTAGTGGCACGGACGGCCAGGACGGCCAGCAATTGCTGGAAGACTTGCGCCATCACAAGCTGATCGGGCTGTGGACGATCTTCATCATGCTGACCTCGGAAGCCATCCACAGCAAGGTGATCAGCGCGGCCGAACTGACCCCGTCCGACTACATATTAAAACCGTTTACCGTCGATGTACTGGGCGGCCGCATCGCGCGTGCCATCGAACGGCGCGCCATTTTCCTGCCAACGTATCAGCTGATCGACAAGGGCGACTTGCGCGAAGCCATAAAAAGCTGCCGCGCGGCCGAACTGCAGCACCCGCGCCTGGCGGCCGATTTCACCCGCCTGCGCGCCGAGCTGCACATCGCCCTCGATGAATGGAAGGAAGCGGAACAACTGTACGCCGACATGTTGGCCTTGCGGCCCATGGCCTGGGCCCATCTGGGCTTGGCGCGCACCCTGTTCGAACAGCAACGCCATGAAGATGCGCAGGAGGCGCTGCTGGAACTGGTGGAGACCTATCCCCGCTTCATGGCCGCCTACGACCTGCTGGCGCAAAACCATGAAGCCATGGGCCAGCAGCTGCAGGCGAAGAAAATCCTCGAAGACGCCGTGGCCATCTCGCCGCACATGGTGAGCCGCTTGCGCCACCTGGGCGGCATCGCGTTTGACACGGGCGATATCGGCGCGGCCGAACGGGCCTACAAGCAGGTAGTGACGAAAGCGAAGTACTCTGAATTCCGCGACCCGGAAGACCACGTCAACCTGGTCAAAACGCTGGTCAAGAAGGGCGATGCGCCGCAAGCGAGCGGCGTGCTGCGCGACATGGAGCGCTCGCTGCGCGGCAGCGCCAACGTGGAAGCCTGCCGCGCCATCTCGGCCGCCATGCTGCATGAATTGTCGGGCAACGACATCGCCGCCGCCACCGAACTGCAACTGGCCGCCGCCGCCCTGGACACGGCGCGGGGCCTGTCGACGCAGCTGAAGGTGGGCCTGGTACAAAGCTGCCTGAAAAACAACCTGGAGCAGGCCGCCTCCGAGGTCATGATGAAACTCGTCAACGAAGCCGACAGCGACGTGACGATGGAAGCAGCCGTGGACGTGTTTGAAAAGGCGGGCCGGCATGACCTGGCGCAAGGCATGGGCCAGCAGATCACGCACCAGGTGCAGGAATTGATGCAGGATGCCGCCAGCAAGTCGGAAAGCGGCGAGCTCAAGGGCGCCGTCTTCGTGCTGCGCCAGGCCCTGCGCAAGACGCCGGGCAACCTGCCCGTGCTGTTCGCCTCCGTCGACGCCATTTTGCGCCAGCTCAACATGCTGGGCTGGGAAGCGCCGCTGGCCGAACAGGCGCAGCACCAGATGCAGGTGATCCGCAAGATTGACCCCAGGCATCCGAAGCTGGAGTCGCTCAAGCAGCAGTACGAGGCTACACAGCACAAGTATGGTATTGCTACCTGACTCGTGCCGCAACGTAATGGCTTGCCGATTCATCGTCCCGCAGCGATGCCGATGGACCGAAGCGAGCTCTGACCCGCCTGCCGATGCTGCCCGAGCCGCATCGGAGAATTGCTGGCGCATCACTCGATATCGGCCGACTATTCTTTGCCATCATGGGAAGGTCATGTCCAAACCGACCGTCCTGACAACGACGAAGGTGACGATGCCCAAGGCCAGGAGCAATAGCCCGAAGACTGCGACCACCTTGCCGCTCGCGCGCAGCACCGCGCGATTCTGCTTCGCCTTATCCTTATCCTTCTTTCCTTGATCGTAATGCCACTTGATGGCGAAGAACATGCCCGTGCCGAGCACGAGAGCCTTGAACGTAACGAAGACTATAGGGGTCCAATCCATCATTTTGAATATTTCCAGGTTATTACTTGACACTATCTATCGTGAGGAGCACTACCTCAAAACGCTGCTTCAGCAGCTTCTGTTCCAACCATCCCCCCAGGCATCCTGTTTGAATCTCACATTATATCTACCTATGAAATAACGATGGCATCGGGCGCCGTGATTTGCCGAATGCAGATGAGAGAGGAGAAAACGTCAGCGACTGCCCTGCAAGGATGGCGTTGCTGCACGTTCTGAAGCATACTACCTCAAAACAATTTCCATACATTGAGACAAAATGTCCCAGTTGAAAACCATGCAAGAAACAAATTTGTCTATCTGGTCGCCGCGATTGGCCGGGAACAAAGGGCCACGTTTTTTGCAGAGTGCGGATTGCGGATGCGTTGCAGGCGACGGACGATCACGCGCGCATGCGACGAAGCCAGACGCTCAACGAACTTGCCCGCACTGACATCGACCCAGGCCTGCTGGCGCAGGCGCAGGCCAGACTGGCTGAAAAGCACTTCAAGATCACCGCGTTGACGCACGAACTGGCTTACTACCGCCGGATCCCCTTCGGCAAGGCAAGTGAAGCGCTCGCCGGCGAGCAGCGCCTGCTGTTCGAGGAAACGGTCATATGGACTTGGCTGCGATCAAGGAAGAACTCGACACCCAGGCATCGGCCAAGCGGCAGCGCAAGGGTGCCGGCCGTCAGGCGCTGCCACCGGAATTGCCGCGCATCGAACACCGTCATGAACCGCAATCCTGCCAGTGCGGCCAATGCGGTGCCGACCTGTCAAGATCGGCGCAGTCCAAAATGCAGGGAATCATCCATTCTAGAGTAGCCATCGGCCACGCCTGAGTGCCGGATGCCCAAACATATGGCCCCCTGCCACGTCATTGCCCAGCGTGTGTGACTCTAGTGCACGCTCATCATCAACACCAGCACGATGAACACGCCAAGCACGACGTTGGCCACCAGCAGCAGCATGCAGGTGCGCCACAGCGCGCCCCATTTGCCCAGGCTGTAGGTGCCGCGTAGCTGCACAAACATGTGCAGCGGCGGCGCCAGGCACACCAGCAATCCGATCAGCCAACCCTGGTTGAGTATCGATAGCGGTATCAGCACTGTAAACAGCAAGGACATGAAGCACAGCGAGTACAGCACGAACACCGCATGGTCGTACATGGTCACGCCAGGTTTCCAGAAAAACATCAGCCACACGAAGGGCAGCGAGATCGGGATCAGCAGGAACGAGAACTTGTAGATCGTGTTCTTGAGCTTGTAAAACGCCAACTCGGGATTCTCGGCGGCGTGACGAAAGGTTTTTTCCAACTCCGGAAAATTGGCGTTGGGATTGGGCGGGCTGGACATGATCTTGGAGGCCATCTTGTTGAACCAACTTGGTTCTCTCAGCTCAACGCCGTCCTCACTGGTCACTTTTTCGGGCGACACCACGTACAGCAGGCGTTGCTCGGCTTCGTGCTGAAGCTTGCGCGAAACGGCCAGCGCCTTCTCGACACCGGCGACCCCGGCATCGGCCTTGCGGGCTTCAGCCAGCGCCAGCTCATTGCGCTCGACCCGGAGCTTGGCAGACGCGGCGTGGTTGGTCAGCGAGGCGATATTGGCGTCGCGGGTGAGAAGCTGGCCGCCGCCGAACGAGGTGACGAAGAAGGTCAGGAACACCATGAACAGGAACAGCGCTAGCGGCGAAACATAGTTCTTGCGCTGGCCGTCGATGTAGCGGCGCGTCAGGCGGCCAGGAAAAGCCACCAGCAGCGGGATCGTCTTCCAGGCCTTGGCGTCGAAGTGCAGGATGCCGTGCACGACTTCTTCGGCCAGGTGCAGCAGCGAATGGTGGATGTGGGCCGACTGGCCGCAGGCCTGGCAAAACGCGCCGCCCAGCGGCGCCTGGCAGTTGGCGCAGTTCGCAATCGGCGCGGCACTGGCCTGCTGCGGCGTTTTATCGCCCTCGATCTCGCTGGCAGCCAAACCTGCCATCGCCAGGGCGCCGGCCGCTTCCACGTCACTCATCGTGCATCTCCCACCAGAAAAATGGCTGATTGTGCAACAAGACGCCTGTATGTTCAAGTAAATACTGGCAAAGACGGCAATCGGCACGCTACCGGACAGTGCCGCAACGGCTGGCGCCGCCGGCCGTGGCCCGACAATGTGCGATCAAATCGATTGAGGAAAACGCGGATTTATTCGCTGAACTTGCCAAGCGACGGTCACGGGTGAACGTTGTAGATGGATAATTGTCGGATTACGGCCCTGCCGGCCTAATCCGCCCTTCGCGCCACCTTTGCCACCACCAATTCGATCAACTCCGCAATCAATGGCCGGAAGGTGGCGGCGCTGCCGCCCTGCCCCAGCATGACGGTGCGCGTGGTCAGGTGCGAGAAGACGGCGTCGAACAGAATTTGCGGCAGGTTGGAAAACGCGGTATCGGGCGCGATGCGGCCCTGGGTGCGCTGCTGCTCCAGCAGGCGCAATATCAGGGCGTGCCACACTTGCGGGCCATGTTCGTACCAGGTCAGGCCCACGGCCGGAACAGCGGCGGCTCCCGTAACGACGAGGCGGTAGAAAGCCACGTGGCGGGGGCTGGTGACGACAGCCACCAGTTCATCGAGGATCAGCTGCAAGCCCTGTTCCAGGCCGACTTGCGAAGTATCGAGCCGGCGCAGCGCGATGATGAAGTCGGCGCACAGGTATTCGACTACCGCCACCAGCAGCTCCTGCTTGCTGCCGAAGTAGCGGTAGGCCGTGGCTTTCGAGCCGCCCGCCGCGGCCACGATGGCGTCCATGCTGACGCCGTCGTAGCCGGAGGCGAGGAACAGGTCCGCCGCCGCCACCAGCAGCTTGCGCCGCCGCTCCTCGCTTCGGGTACTGGGGGAAGCTGGAACGGCGCGCAACTGGGGCATGAAGCAAACTCTTACTGTGTCTTGGGAAGCGCGTATGCTATCACGTAATCTCCCCGGTCCGGACTCTGGCGGGCGCCACCCGCCACGACTACCACGTACTGGCGGCCCGACTTGGGCGACACATACGTCATCGGCGTGCCTTGCGAACCGACGGGCATGCGCGCCTTCCACACTTCACGGCCCGTGGCGATATCCATGGCGCGCAGATAGTAATCCTGCGTACCCGCATAAAACACCAGGCCCGATGCCGTGCTCATGCCACCGCCCAGGGTCGGCATGCCCAGCGGGATAGGCAACCGCGCGCGCACGCCGTGGATGACGGCATCGCGCACCGTGCCGGCCGGACGCTCCCACACTTTCGTGCGCGTTTTCAGGTCGATGGCGGCAAACACACCCCAGGGCGGGCTTTGGCAGGGAATGCCCAGCGGTGAATTGAAGGCCTTGTGGTCGATGACGAACGGCGTGCCATCCATCGGATAGGTGCTGCCCACGCCGTGGCCAGCCGTCAGCTTGGCCACGTCCACCGTTTCGCGCGGCACCAGCCTGACCACTTGCGGCATGCGGATATCGTTGACGAACATATAGCCATTGCTTTCATCGATGGCCGCGCCGCCCCAGTTGAAGCCACCGTAGTAGCCCGGATAGATCAGCGTCTCGCGCGTAGCTGGCGCCGTGAATTCGCCCTGGTAATTGAGCTTGCGGAAGCTGATGCGGCAGGCCAGCTGGTCGAAGAAGGTGGCGCCCCACATGTCGCGTTCCGTCAGGGTCTCCGCACCGAGGGCCGGCATGCCGGTGGAGTATGGCTGCGTTCTGGACACCCAGTCGCCGGCCGCGTGCTCCTGCGGCACGGGTTTTTCCACCACCTCGGCAATCGGTTTGCCCGTGCGGCGGTCCAGCATGAAGATCTGGCCACGTTTGGTCAGCTGCACCAGCGCGGGGATCTTGCCACCCTTGCCGTCCGGGACGTCGTACAGGGCCGGCTGCGCGGCCACATCGTAATCCCAGATATCGTGGTGAACGGTTTGATACGTCCAGCGCTCGCGGCCAGTGGCCATGTCGAGGGCAACGATGGCTGACGCATATTTTTCCGTCAGTGGCGGACGTTTGCCGCCCCAGAAGTCGGGCTGCTCATTCCCCGTCGGCAGGTACACCAGGCCAAGTGCATCATCGAACGCAGGCGCCGACCACATGTTCGGCGTGCTGCGCGTGTAGGTCTGCCCTTCCGGCGGCAGCTTGGTGATGGCTGGATTGCCCAGGTCCCAGGCCCACACCAGTTCACCCGTGTCGGCGCTGTAGGCGCGCACGACGCCCGATGGTTCATCGGTGGAGCGGCCATCGAACACCCAGCCACCGAGGATGATCAGGTTGCGCGCCACCGTGGGCGCCGACGTGTAGGCGTAGTACGGCACGTTCATTTTCACTTTGCCCAGGCCGACGGTGAGGTCGACGGAGCCCTTGTCGCCGAAGCCTTCGCACTGCTTGCCCGTCTGCGCGTCGATCTCGATCAGCCGCGCATCCATGGTCACTTGCACGATGCGTTTGGCGCACGCGCCCGCGACAGGCGCGTTGGCCGCCTGCATGCCATCGAAATGAAATGGTTTTGTCACCTTCGCCGGCTCGTAGTAACCGACGCCGCGGCAGCGGTTCCACGTTTTCGTGTTGGCCGGTTTCGGATCGAAGGTCCAGCGCTGCTTGCCCGTGTCCGCGTCGAGCGCAATCACCTTGCTCGTCGGCGTGCACGTGTAGATGGTGTCGCCGATCTGCAGCGGCGTATTCTGCGATTCGGACGCGCCTTCGGCCACCTCGCCCGTGCGGTAGCTCCACGCCACTTGCAGCTGGTCGACGTTAGCCTTGTCGATCTGCGTGTACGGCGCGAAGCGCGTGCCCTGCGGCCCATTTGCATAGTGCGCCCAGTTGGCGCTGCCGTCATTGATGGCCGTCACGGCATCCTGCTGCGGCTGCGCGATGGCCTCCAGCACGCCGTGCGGCTTGAACATGGCAGCGAAACCGGCTGCCAGCACGACGGCAAACAGGGCCGCGAAGCCGCGCGACTGCCCCGTGTGTTTGCGACCCGCCAGCCACGGATGCAGCAAGGCAGTCAGCAGGCCGATGACGAGGAACGGCGCCAGGCGCGGCACCATGGGCCAGAAGGCAAAGCCGATTTCCCACACGGCCCAGACCACGGTGGCGATCACCAGCACGGCGATGATGGCGCTGGCCAGTGGTTTGCGGCGCAGATACAGCAGGCCGGACAATATCAGGCCAACACCGGCCAGCAGGTAGTACCAGGAACCGCCAAGGGTGATCAGTTCGATGCCGCCCGCCGCCAGGGCGAGGCCGGAGAATCCGAGAAAAATACCAAAAACCGTCAGGGCAAGCCGTTTGCCCCTGAAGACCGCCGGGATCGCCGCCGCTCCATTCTTTGTTGAAGTGTCCATTTTTTATCCATGACGCCTCCCCTGCCCAGGCAAATACGTTAGGGATGGCTGATTTTTTAAATCTACGTAGCGAAACTGTACTGTACGGTTTCATTTTATGCCGATTTTTGACGCAAGGAAAGAAAAATTGACAAGGGAGCTTGATTTTTGGCGGGAATGGGAGGAGGTGCGACGGCGCCATGCCGGTTTTGGCATTTAAACAAACGCCGTTGGAACGCTTGAAAAATGCCCAGGGCTAGGCGCCGCGTCGAAGACAGTACGAATGTACGGCGAGACGCGGCAACAACGCCCTGGGCTTTTTCTCGAGCGTTACAGAGATGCCATGTCGATCACGAAGCGATACCGTACATCGCTTTTTACCACGCGCTCAAACGCCTCATTGATATCCTGGATGCGGATGATCTCGATGTCCGACACAATATTGTGCTTGCCGCAGAAATCCAGCATTTCCTGGGTTTCCTTGATCGAGCCGATCATGGAGCCGGACAGGCTGCGGCGCGCGCCCACCAGGCCGAAGGCGCTGATCGGCGGCACGGCGCCGTCGGGGATGCCGACGATGACCATGCTGCCATCGACCTTCAGCAGGTTGATGTACTGGTTCCAATCGATGGACGCGCCCACGGTGCAGATGATCAAATCAAACGTGCCGGCCAGCTTTGTAAACGTATCCGCGTCGTTGGTGGCGTAGTAATGCTTGGCACCCAGGCGCAGGCCGTCTTCGCGCTTCGACAAGGTCTGGCTCAGCACCGTCACTTCGGCGCCCATGGCGTGGGCGATCTTGACGCCCATGTGACCCAGGCCGCCCATGCCCAGGATGGCGACTTGCTTGCCAGGGCCGGCTTTCCAGTGGTTCAGCGGCGAATACAGGGTGATGCCAGCGCACAGCAGCGGCGCGGCGGCGTCCAGCGGCAGGTTGTCGGGTATCGACAGCACATAGCCTTCCTTGACAACGATGCTGTCCGAGTAGCCGCCCTGCGTGGCCGTCTTGCCATCGGCTTCGACGCCATTGTAGGTCTGGATCAGGCCTGGCATGTACTGTTCCAGGTCGACGTTGCGCGTCTTGCAGGTGGTGCAGGAGTCGACGAAGCAGCCCACGCCCACGTGGTCGCCCACCTTGAACTTGGTAACGCCAGCGCCGACGGCCGTGACGACGCCGGCGATTTCATGGCCTGGCACCATGGGGAAGGCAGCGCCGCCCCATTCGTCGCGCGCCTGGTGGATGTCGGAATGGCACACGCCACAGTATTTGATCGAGATGGCGACGTCGTCTTCGCGCGGGGCGCGGCGCTCGAACGTGAACGGTTGCAGTGCGGAGGTGGGGCCCAGTGCGGCGTAGCCTTTGGCGATGGTGGTCATGAAAACTCCTGTATCTATGTGTGTGTGACGAGGGGGACGCGTGCCATGCATGCGATTGCACAAGTGTGCCCGAGAAGCCCGTCCGCCGTTACCGCGATCCTGCAAGACCTTTGCACGATCCTCCAAATCTGCGTAAGATCAGCCCCTGTCCATCCTCGCCTTCCGCATACTGCCCCCATGCCTACCCTGCTCCTGCCCCAAGACGAAATCGCCGCCCTGATCAGCCGCCACGCGCCGCGCACGGGCGACTACGCGACAGCCATCGGCAACCTGACGTTCCACCGCCAGTCGTCCGTCACGGAATCGCTGTTCCATGCGGCGCGCCCCAGCGTGGCCATCATCGCGCAAGGGGCGAAGGACGTCACATTGGGCAGCGAAACCTTCCATTACAGCCGCATGCAGTATCTGCTGACGTCCGTCGACTTGCCAGTGCAGGTGCGCGTGGTGGAAGCGAGCGTGGACCAGCCGCACCTGTGCGTGGTGCTGGGCATCGACATCGCCGACGTGGCGGCGCTGCTCGACAGCGACAGTGACAATGGGGCGCAAAAAATCCTCCCCGCCACGCGCGGCATTTCCGTCAGCGACGTCTCGCCCGAGCTGCTCGACGCCATGCTGCGCCTCGTGCGCCTGCTCGATAAACCGGGGGAAATCGCCGCGCTGGCGCCCCTGATCCGCCGCGAGCTGACCTACCGCCTGCTCAATGGCCCTGTCGGCGCGCGCCTGCGCCACATGGCGCTGGCCAGCAGCCAGTCGCACCAGGTGGGGCAAGCCATCGACTGGATCAAACACCATTACGCGCAGCCGCTGCGCATCGAGCACCTGGCCGGCATGGCAAACATGAGCATGTCGTCGCTGCACCACCACTTCAAGGCGATTACCGCGATGACGCCGATGCAGTACCAGAAGCTGCTGCGATTGCAGGAAGCGCGGCGCTTGATGCTGGTCGAACAGATCGACGCGGGCACGGCCGGCTACCGCGTCGGCTACGCCAGCGAATCGCAGTTCAGCCGCGAATACAGCCGCCAGTTCGGCCGCGCGCCCATGCGCGATGTGGGCCAGGTGCGCGCGCAGCTCAGCGGTGCCAGTGCTGACATGGCCTATTCCAACTTGCCATAGCCGCCACCACCGGGCGTTTCGATCACGAACACATCGCCCGGCTGCATGCCGGTCTTGCCGATATGCGCCAGGTGCTCCACCGTGCCGTCGGCTCGCTCGACGTAATTGCGCCCCAGCGCGCCCGGCGCGCCGCCATCCATGCCGAACGGCGCAACAATCCGGTTGTTCGACAGGATGGCCGCCGTCATCGGCTCAAGGAAGCGCACGCGGCGCACGCCGCCATTGCCGCCATGCCAGCGCCCCGCCCCGCCCGAGCCGGCACGGATGCTGTAGCTGTCGAGCCGCACGGGAAAGCGCCACTCCAGAATTTCCGGGTCCGTCAGTCGCGAATTGGTCATGTTCGTCTGCACCACGTCCGTGCCGTCGAAACCGGGACCGGCGCCTGAACCGCCCGATATCGTCTCGTAATACTGGTACTTGGCGCTGCCAAACGTAAAATTGTTCATCGTTCCCTGCGAGGCGGCCATCGCCCCCAGCGCGCCATACAGGGCATTGGTGATGCAGGTCGAGGTTTCCACATTGCCCGACACGACAGAGGCCGGGTACTGCGGATTGAGCATGGAGCCGGGCGGGATGATTACGGTCAAAGGCTTCAGACAGCCTGCGTTGAGCGGAATGTCGTCGTCGACCAGCGTGCGGAACACGTACAGCACGGCCGCCATGCAGACGGCGGACGGCGCGTTGAAATTGTTCGGCAGCTGGCTTGACGTCCCCGTAAAGTCGATGGTGGCGCTGCGTGCAGCCACGTCGACCCTGATCGCCACCTCGATGCGCGCGCCGTTGTCCAGCTCCAGCGCGTAGCTGCCATCCTTCAGGGTCGTGATGACCCTGCGCACGGCTTCTTCGGCATTGTCCTGCACGTGGCCCATATAGGCTTGCACCACAAGCAAGCCGAAATGCGCGACCATCTTGTGCAGTTCTTCGGCCCCCTTCTGGTTGGCCGCCACCTGGGCGCGCAAATCGGCCAGGTTTTGCCCTGGGTTGCGGGCAGGCCAGCTGGCGCCCGCCAGCAAGGCCAGGGTTGCGTCTTCGCGCATCACGCCCGTGGCGCCATCGACCAGCTTGAAATTATCGATCAATACACCCTCTTCCTCGATGCGCGTGGAATCGGGCGGCATCGAGCCGGGCGTGGTGCCGCCGATATCCGCATGGTGGCCGCGCGAACCGACATAGAACAGGATGGCGCCGCCCGCCTCGTCAAACACAGGGGAGATCACCGTCACGTCGGGCAAGTGCGTGCCGCCATGATACGGGTCGTTCAGCATGTACACGTCGCCCGGCCGCATGGTGCCTGCGTTGCGCGTCATGACCGTGCGGATGCTCTCGCCCATGGAGCCCAGGTGCACGGGCATGTGCGGCGCATTGGCAATCAACTGACCTTGCGCGTCGAAGATGGCGCAGCTGAAATCGAGCCGCTCCTTGATGTTGACGGAATGGGCCGTATTTTGCAGGCGCAGGCCCATCTGCTCGGCAATCGACATGAACATATTATTGAAAATTTCCAGCATCACGGGGTCGGCTTGCGTCGCTGTTGGCAAACCCTTGGCGCGCCGTTCTGGCAAGGCCACCACTCTGCGCAAGATCAAATGGCCATGCGCCGTGACGTCGGCGCGCCAGCCCGGCTCGATGACGGTGGTGGCATTGGCGTCGCTGACGATGGCCGGGCCATCGATGGCGTCGCCGGGACGCAGGCTGTCTGCCGCATACAGACCGCTGTCGCGCCACGCGCCGGTGCAGTACATGGCCACCGTCGCCAAAGGCGCCAGCGCGCTGGCGCGGGGCGCATGGGACGGCGTGACCACTGCCGGCGCGTCGGACGCGCCGATGGCTTCCACGGAAATGGCTTCGACGATCAAGGCGCGCGCCGGCATCAAAAACGAAAAGCGCTTTTTATACGCCGCTTCGAACTGCGCCTGCATGCCGGCCACCGTATCGAACAGCACGACGACGGCAGTATCCGTGCCCTCATAGCGCAGATGCACGCGCCGCACCAGCGCGATGCGATCCCCTGCCACGCCCTGGCGCAGCAAGTCGCCCCGCGCCAGGTCGCCCAGGGCCATGAAATCGCCCGCCAGGTCCACGCCCAGTGTCGCCTCGACAGCCTGTTCGCGCATGGCGCTCTGGTCGGCCAGGCCCATGCCGTAGGCCGACATCACGCCCGCCAGGCTGTGGATGAAGACCGTGCGCATGCCCAGCGCATCGGCCACCAGGCAGGCGTGCTGGCCGCCCGCGCCGCCAAAGCTGGTGAGCGTATATTCGGTGACGTCGTGACCGCGCTGCACGGAAATCTGCTTGATGGCGTTGGCCATATTGCCTACGGCGATGGCGATATAGCCTTCGGCCACCTGTTCCGGCGTCGAGTTCACCGTGTGCGCCAGGGCCGCGAACTGGGCCCGCACGCTGGCCGCGTCCAGCGCCTCATCGGCGTCGGGGCCGAAAACGCGGGGAAAGAACGCGGGCTGCAGCTTGCCCAGCATGACGTTGCAGTCGGTGACGGCCAGCGGCCCGCCGCGCCGATAGCTGGCAGGGCCGGGGTTGGCGCCCGCGCTGTCCGGGCCCACCTTGTAGCGGGCGCCGTCGAAATGCAGGATAGAGCCGCCGCCGGCTGCCACCGTGTGGATACTCATCATGGGCGCGCGCATGCGCACGCCGGCGATCTGCGTCTCGAATACGCGCTCGAATTCGCCCGCGTAATGCGACACGTCCGTCGAGGTGCCGCCCATGTCGAAGCCGATGACTTTATCGAAACCGGCCAGCGCGCTGGCGCGCACCATGCCGACGATGCCGCCCGCAGGGCCGGACAAAATGCTGTCCTTGCCCTGGAAGGCGCGCGCATCCGTCAAGCCGCCGTTCGATTGCATGAATTGCAGGTGCACGCCAGGCAGTTCGGCCGCCAGCTGGTCCACATAGCGGCGCAAAATTGGCGACAGATAGGCGTCGACCACCGTGGTGTCGCCGCGCGCCACCAGTTTCATCATGGGGCTCACTTCGTGCGACACGGATACCTGCGTAAAACCGGCCTCGCGCGCCAGCTGCGCCACCCGCGCCTCGTGCGCATGGTAGCGGTAGCCGTGCATCAGTACGATGGCGATGGCGCGCACGCCGCGCGCATGCGCGTGTTCCAGCGCCACCCGAGCGGCCGCCTCGTCGAACTCCTCCACCACTTCGCCATGGGCGCCCAGGCGTTCATTGATTTCGATCACGTCGCCATACAGCAGTTCCGGCAAGATGATCTGGCGCGCGAACAGCTGCGGGCGGTTCTGGTAGGCGATGCGCAAGGCGTCGCGAAAACCGCGCGTGATGGCCAGCACGGTCGGTTCGCCCTTGCGTTCGAGCAGCGCATTGGTCGCCACCGTCGTGCCCATCTTGATGGCGCCCACCTGTTCGACGGGCAGCGGCGCTTCGGGCGCAAGCCCCATCAGCCGGCGCATGCCGGCCAGCGCCGCATCGCGGTACTGGCCGGGGTTCTCCGACAGCAGCTTGTGCGTGGCCAGGCTGCCGTCAGGACGGCGCGCCACGATGTCCGTAAAGGTGCCGCCCCGGTCGATCCAGAATTGCCAGTCCATCGTCCTGCCCCCGTACTTATGTGAGATGGCTATTGTAGCCGCCAAACAGGGGCGCGTTTCAGGCGTGCGCGCCTTGCCTTCCGCGTGGATCGGCCGTATGTTGAAGGCATACCAATAAATGGAACGCACCATGACCCCCACCGCCCTTCCCCTGTATTCCATCGCCGAACTGCGCGCCATCGAACAAGCGGCCATGCGCGACCTGCCGCAAGGGCTGCTGATGCAGCGCGCGGGCCAGGCTGCCGCCAGTGCCGCCCTGAAGCTGCTGCACGCCCATGAAGACGGCGGCAGTGCGGGCCACCGGCGCGTACTGGTGCTGGCTGGCCCAGGCGACAACGGCGGCGATGCGCTGGAGGTGGCCGCGCACATGGCCGGCAGCGGCACCGAGGTACTCGTCTGGCTGGCGCCCGAGGCGCAAGCCACGTCGCCAGAACGCGAACAGGCCCTGAGCCGTGCGCGCAACAGCGCCGCGCGCTTCATGGAAGCGGCAACTTCCATGGCCTCGGCCGCGGTGGGCGCGGCGCCATGGCACCTCGTCATCGATGGCCTGTTCGGCATCGGCGCGTCGCGCCCGCTCGACGGTGAATGCCGCGAAATGGCGCAGCTGGTCAACAATCTGGCATGCCCCGTGCTGGCGCTCGACGTGCCCAGCGGCCTGCATGCGGACACCGGCGCCATCGACGGCGTCGCCATCCGCGCCACGCATACGCTTACCTTCATCGGCGACAAGCCGGGCCTGCACACGGCGAATGGCCGCGACCATGCGGGGGAAGTGGAAGTGGCGGCGCTGGCCATCGACCCAGCTCTGCTGCCGCCAACCAAAGCCCAGCTGAGCGGCATGCACCTGTTCGCCCGCCAGTTGCAGCCGCGCCGCCAAAACACGCACAAGGGCAGCTACGGCAGCGTGGCCATCATCGGCGGCGCGCAAGGCATGGCGGGCGCACCCATCCTGGCGGCGCGCACGGCCCTGCACGCGGGCGCGGGACGCGTGTATATCGCCTTTCCCGACGCACCGCCCGCGTTTGACAGCGGCCAGCCGGAACTGATGTGCCGGCACGCCAGGGACGTGGATTTCTCGGGCCTGCATTTTGCCGCGCTGGTGGCCGGTCCGGGCCTCGGCGACGACGTTGATACGGTGGAGCTGCTGCAACGGACGTTCGAGAGCGACAGTCCGCTGCTGCTTGACGCGGACGCACTGAACCTGATGGCGGCCGAGCCGGAACTGCAATCGGCATTGGCCGTGCGCGCGGGCCCGGGCGCGACGATCTTGACGCCGCATCCGCTGGAAGCGGCGCGCCTGCTTGACATGACGGTGGCCGAGGTGCAAGCCGACCGCCTGGGCGCGGCGCGCCAACTGGCCACGCAGCTGGGCGTCATCGTGGTATTGAAAGGGTCGGGCACGGTGATCGCCGCGCCCGATGGTGGCATCGTCATCAACAACACGGGCGGCCCCGCGCTGGCGACGGCTGGCACGGGCGACGTCTTGTCCGGTCTGTGCGGCAGCCTGCTGGCGCAGGGCTGGCCGGAATGGGAAGCGGCGATTGGCGCCGTATGGCTGCACGGCGCGGCAGCCGACGCACTGGTGGCCTCGGGCGAGGGTCCCATTGGCCTGACGGCGGGGGAATTGATCCCGGCGATACGCAAGTTGATCAATGCCTTGTCGGCATAAGCGTATGGCGTTGGGGGTGTTGGATTACGCTGCGCTAATCCAACCTGCACCCCGGAGGTCGGGTAGGTCGGGTAGGTCGGATTAGCGCGCAGCGCGTAATCCGACAATCACCACCAGCAATCACACCAACCTGCCCGCCGAAATCGTAATCGTCCGCCCGCAGCGCGCCGCGATCGAACTGTCGTGCGTGACCAGCACCAGGGTTGAGCCCCGTTCACGGTTCAGCTCAAACATCAGCTGGATCACGGCCTCCCCGGTGGCGGCGTCGAGGCTGCCCGTCGGCTCGTCGGCGAACAGCAGCGGCGGTTCCGTGACGAAGGCGCGCGCCAGGGCCACGCGCTGCTGTTCGCCGCCGGACAGGTATTTCGGATAATGCTTGAGGCGGCTGCCCAGGTTGACTCTGCCCAGCATGGCTTGCGCCTTCTCTTTCGCGTCCGGGTCGCCGCGCAACTCCAGCGGCAACATGACGTTTTCCAGCGCCGTCAGGTGGGCCAGCAGCTGGAAGGACTGGAACACGAAACCGAGCTTTTCCTTGCGGAAACCGGCGCGGCCGTCTTCGTCGAGGGCGAAGATATCGGTGCCGTCGAGGATGACCTTGCCCTCGCTGGGCGTATCCAGGCCGGCCAGCAAACCCAGCAAGGTGGACTTGCCTGAACCGGAGGCGCCGACGATGGCCAGCGTCTCCGCCGTTTGCACGGTAAAATCGACTTGATGCAGGATGGTCAGCTCACCATCGGCATCGGGTACGCGCTTGGCCAGCTGGACCACTTCGATGGCCGGCTGGGCATTTTGGCTGTTGGGTGCGGTGGGCCGCTGGGCCGCTGCTTCTGACGGGAGAAAACTGGTGGAAGTCGCTTTAGGGAATTCGGGCATGCTGATCTATCTTAAAAAATTTCGTGAACAAATAAGTGTCAAGGGCAGCAGCCGCATGCGGCGGCGCACGCTGTCCCTGCTTCCTGCGGCAGCCCTGCTGCTGGTATCCGGCATGACGAACGCCTATTCTGCACCAAAAACGCTGCTGGTGCTCGGCGACAGTCTCTCGGCCGAGTATGGCCTGGCGCGGGGCACGGGTTGGGTAGCGCTGCTGGAACAGCGCCTGGCAGCGCAAAAGAACGATACGCGCATCGTCAACGCCAGCATCAGCGGCGAGACCACCAGCGGCGGCCGCGCGCGCCTGCCTGCCCTGCTGACGAAGCACCAGCCCGACGTCGTGCTGATCGAACTGGGCGCCAACGATGGTTTGCGCGGCTTGCCCGTGGCGGCCACCGAAGCGAATCTGCGCGCCATGGGGGACGCTGCCAGGAAAACGGGCGCGCAGGTGGTGCTGGTGGGCATGCGCATGCCGCCCAATTATGGCCGCGCCTATGGCGAGCAGTTTTATGGCGTGTATGGCAAGCTGGCCAAGGAATGGAAGGCGCCGCTGGTGCCCTTCATGTTCGAAGGCATCGCCGACCAGCCACAGCTGTTCCAGGCCGACCGCATGCACCCGAATGCGCAGGCGCATCCGACGATTTTAAGGAATATCTGGCCGCGGCTAGCGCCGTTACTGAACGCGAAGTAAGCCAGTTGTTGACGTTACCTCTAGGCCGAGGCAAAAATCCGGGGTCAGACCCGCCGGGGGAATACGCTCCAATGGAGCGTATTCCAATCACGAAGTGACTGACCCCAGCTTTACGCTGGGGCCTAGCAAATTGCACAACATGCACATTTTCAAGACAAAAAAATAGCCGCTACGAAGCGGCTATTTTTATGCGTGGAAACTAAATCTTACGGTGCTGGCACTGCGGCGGCTGGGGCGGTGACCGGCTTGACGATCTTCACCTTGGCCTTGGATTTCAGGTACTCGACGTAATCGAACATTTCCTGTTGTGCCAGGATACCGCTGATCTGGTCTTTCTCTTGCTGGCGGCGCGCTGCGTCCACTTGCGCCGGCTGTTGCACCTTGGCGATGCGGTAGATACCGTAGCCCAGGGCTGGCAAGTCCGCGCCCACATAGGCTGGCAGCTTGCTCGTGTCGGCTTTCATGACTTGCGCGATAGCGGCACGGTTGATGCCGTCAAGCTTGCTGCGCGAGACCCATTGCGCTGCACCGAAACCGGTTGCGTCACCCGAGGCTTTCAAGGCGGCCAGCTTGGTCTCGCCCGCTTTTTTCGCCAGCTTTTCCGCTTCTTCCAGGGTCACGCGCTGACGGATCATCGCTTCGACTTCGGCCAGCGGACGCTTGCTGGCTGGCTTGAATTCCACCACGCGGCCGGCGATCAGCACGTTTGGCGCGACAGTGACGGCTTCCGTGTTGCGCTTGTCCTTCAAGGAATCGTTCGAGAAGATGGCGGTCAGGAACTTGGCATTGTTGAACGGTGCCTTGCCCAGTGCTGGCGACGGCGTGCGCGACAGGTTGGCGACGGTTTCCACTTTCAGCTTCAGCTTGTCAGCCACCGGTTTCAGGCTGTCCGATTGCTCGTAGACCGTGTTGGTGAAGGTTTCGGCCATTTCCGAATACTTCTTGGCAGCAAATTGCTTGCGCAGATCGGCTGTGATTTCGCCGCGCACTTCATCGAGTGCCTTGACGTGCTGTGGCTTGAGCGAGGTGACGGTCAGGATGTGGAAGCCGAAATCGGAAGCGACGATATCGCTGATTTCGCCTTGCTTGAGCTTGCTTACCGCGCTCAGCAGTGGTGCTGGCAGGCCATCCTTGCCGATCACGCCCAGGTCGCCGCCCTGTTCGGCGGAGGCAGGGTCTTCCGACTTGGCCTTGGCCACGGCGGCAAAGCTGGCAGGCGTTTTGCGCACGTCAGCCAGGATGGCTTCAGCCTTGGCCTTGGCGGCTGCCTTGTCGGCGGCCGGGGCGTCTTTCTTGACGGCTACGAGAATGTGGCTGGCCTGGCGCGCTTCTTCCGTCGTGTAGGCTTTCTGGTTCTTCGCGTAGTAGCCGGTCACGTCAGCGTCGGTGACGTCGACTTGCTCGCCGGCAGCGCTGTCGTCCAACACGACGTATTCGATCTTGGCTTGTTCCGGGATCTCGAAGAACTTGCTGTTCTTATCATAGAAAGCCTTGATCATGGCGTCCGTCACTTTGACTTCCGGCACGTACTGGGCGATCGGCAACAGCAGTTCCTGCACTTCACGCTCTTCCGAGGTGATGTCGGACAGACGCTTGGAAACGGTGTTTGGAGCGAAGGCGGTGCCTTGCACGGCACCAGCCAGTTGCTGCAGGGCCATATCGCTGCGGCGGCGCGCATCGTACATCTGCGGCGTCATGCCTTGCGCGGCCAGCATGGACTTGTAGCGTTCCAGGTCGAATTTACCGTCCGGCAACGTCAAGCCTGGGATTTCCAGCACTTCCTTTTGCAGCACGGCATCGCTGATGACCAGGTGGCTACGGCCCACTTCGGCGGCCACGGCGCGCTCGGCGATCAGGTTGTCGAGGATGCTCTGGCGCGCTTCCGGCGTGTCAAACATTTTCTGGTCGAACTGCTCGCCCATCATCTGGCGGTAGCGGTCGATCTGCTGGCGTTGCGCTTCTTCATATTGCTGCTGCGTGACCACCTGGTCGCCGACCTTGGCGATGGTGTTTGCGCCGTCGCCGAAGCTTTGGTAGCCGCTGATACCGACCAGTGCAAAAGACGGGACGATGACCAGCATCAAGAGAAACTGCATCAAGCGTCGATGGGTACGAATAAATTCAAACATGGTCAGCCAATTCGGGATGAGTGGATCACTATAAAAAAAGGCGAACATGCGTTCGCCTTGATTTCTTCGGCGGAATGGACGGGACAGATGTCCACTTCCCCTTTAGATTCAACAACTTGGCGCTGGAACTAAAGCAGGATTCTGACGCCCAAGCCATTATCTCCTGATTCTACAATGCCCATAGCGCTATAGCAAGAGTAAATCAGGGCGCGCGCCCTGCCCCGGTGCCGCGCGCCGCGCAGCCATGCCGGCAAGGCGCCAGCCTCGGCATTAAACCCGGTGAAGCTTAAAGCGGATTTAAATGGCCATGCGCTTGATTCAAAACGGCATGCGGGATTTTCAAAATGGAAGCGCGTAGAGATAATCGGGCGCATAAAAGAAAAACCCGCGCTACTTATTCAGCAGCGCGGGTTTCTATATTCTGGCGGAGCGGACGGGACTCGAACCCGCGACCCCCGACGTGACAGGCCGGTATTCTAACCAACTGAACTACCACTCCTTAAGAGCGTATTTTTTTGGCGGAGCGGACGGGACTCGAACCCGCGACCTCCGACGTGACAGGCCGGCATTCTAACCAACTGAACTACCACTCCGAAAAATACACAGTACTACTTGCATTTGCATCCAGGCTTGCGATTCGAAGAACTTCAACCCTGAAATCGCGGCCCCCGAAGGCGCCGCCAAATGTTTCCGGTGATTGTCACCTCACCGAAGTCCGTTAGTTTACAGCATCCTTCAAAGCTTTACCAGCTTTAAATTTTGGTACTTTTGCAGCTTCGATCGTGATCGCTTCTTTGGTACGCGGATTGCGGCCGGTACGCTCAGCGCGTTCGCTGACCGAGAAAGTGCCAAAACCAACCAGCGTCACGCTGTCGTTGTTTTTCAAAGTTTCCGTCACGCCGCCAATAACAGCGTCGAGTGCGCGCGCAGCGGCGGCTTTGGAAATGTCAGCTTTTTCAGCAATGTGGTCGATCAATTCAGTCTTGTTCACTAGCATCCCCAATTACAAAGGTATAAAACGTTTACCGTATCGTTGCGGCACTTTTGGCACCACAGCTGTCCGGCGAAAAAAATGTGCAGGCGTATTAAACAAGCCACACTGTATATGTGTCAAGCGCTTTGGGGGCGCAATTCACGTTTCAATATAAAACAAGCGCTCTAAAAGCGCTTGTTTGGGGGAAACAGGGGTAAAACGTTAGTGTTTTACTACCTCGCCAGCCGCGTCAGGCTTGGCCGCAGCGGCCGTGACAGCCTCCACGGCAGCGACTTCCACCAACGGTTCAGGCATGCGCTCGAGGGCGATTTCCAGCACTTTATCGATCCAGCGCACCGGTACGATCTCCAGCTTGTTCTTGACGTTGTCCGGAATTTCGGCCAGGTCTTTCACATTCTGCTCTGGAATCAGGACCGTCTTGATACCGCCGCGATGGGCCGCCAGCAGCTTCTCTTTCAGGCCGCCAATCGGCAACACTTCGCCGCGCAAGGTGATTTCGCCCGTCATCGCCACATCGGCACGCACGGGGATGCCCGTGAAGACCGATACCATCGCCACCGTCATGGCTGCGCCAGCCGAAGGACCGTCCTTCGGTGTCGCGCCTTCCGGCACGTGGATGTGGATGTCGCTCTTCTCGAACACGTCCGCCTTGATGCCCAGGCGCTGTGCCCGGCTGCGCACCACCGTGCGGGCTGCCTCGATCGACTCTTTCATGACGTCACCCAGGGTACCCGTGCGGATGATGCCGCCCTTGCCCGGCATCGACACGGCTTCGATGGTCAGCAAATCGCCGCCCACTTCCGTCCATGCCAGACCGACCACCTGGCCCACCTGGTTTTCTTTCTCTGCAACACCGAAATCGTAGCGGCGCACGCCGAGGAATTTATCCAGGTTCTTCGAGTTGACGATGACTTTCTTGTCGGATTTCTTCAGCAACAGCATCTTCACCACCTTGCGGCAGATCTTCGACACTTCACGCTCGAGCGAACGCACACCGGCTTCCCGCGTGTAGTAGCGGATGATGTCGCGCAAAGCCGACTCGGCCACCGAGATTTCCTCTTCCTTCAAGCCATTGTTCTTGATCTGCTTCGGCAGCAAATAACGCTGCGCGATGCTGGTCTTTTCATCTTCCGTGTAACCGGACAGACGGATCACTTCCATGCGGTCAAGCAAGGCTGGCGGAATGTTGTACGAGTTCGACGTGGCCACGAACATGACATCGGAGAGGTCGAAATCGACTTCGATGTAATGGTCGGAGAACGTGTGGTTCTGTTCCGGATCGAGCACTTCCAGCAGGGCCGACGAAGGATCGCCACGGAAATCGGCGCCCATCTTGTCGACTTCATCGAGCAGGAACAGCGGATTGCGCACGCCGACTTTCGCCAGCGATTGCAGAATCTTGCCCGGCATCGAACCGATGTAGGTACGGCGATGGCCGCGAATCTCGGCTTCGTCGCGCACGCCGCCCAGGGCCATGCGCACGAACTTGCGGTTCGTGGCGCGGGCGATGGACTGGCCCAGCGAGGTCTTGCCGACGCCCGGAGGACCGACGAAGCACAGGATAGGCGCTTTGAGCTTGTCGACGCGCTGTTGCACTGCGAGGTATTCCAGGATGCGTTCCTTGACCTTGTCGAGGCCATAGTGGTCGCCCTCGAGCACTTTTTCCGCATTCGCCAGGTCGTTATTGACCTTGGATTTCTTTTTCCAAGGCAAGTTGACCAGGGTGTCGATGTAATTGCGCACGACGGTGGCTTCGGCCGACATCGGCGACATCAGCTTGAGCTTTTTCAACTCGTTGGTGGCCTTGTCGAGCGCTTCCTTTGGCATCTTGGCGGACGCGACTTTCTTCTCCAGCTCGTCGAGGTCGGCTCCATCTTCGCCCTCGCCCAGTTCTTTCTGGATCGCCTTGACTTGCTCGTTCAGGTAGTACTCGCGCTGCGACTTTTCCATCTGGCGCTTGACGCGACCACGGATGCGCTTTTCCACCTGCAGAATGTCGAGCTCGCCTTCGAGCTGGCCCAGCAGGTGTTCGAGGCGCTTGGCCACGCTGAAAATTTCCAGGATGACTTGTTTTTGCTCCAGCTTCAGCGGCAGATGCGCAGCCACCGTGTCGGCCAGGCGGCCGGCATCGTCGATGCCCGACAGGGATGCGAGGATTTCCGGTGGAATCTTTTTGTTCAGTTTGACGTACTGGTCGAACTGCTGCACGATCGCGCGGCGCATGGCTTCGACTTCCGACTCGTCGCCCGGCTCGGACTCGAGCGGCGTCAGGTCGGCGATGAAGTGCGTCGGCGCATCGCTGATGTGGTTGATACGGGCACGCTGCGCGCCTTCGACCAGCACCTTGACGGTGCCATCGGGCAGCTTCAGCATTTGCAGAATATTGGCGACACAGCCAATTTCATAGATATCCGAAGGGGACGGCTCGTCCTTCGCGGCTGCTTTTTGAGCGGCAAGCATGATGCTCTTGCCCTGCTCCATCGCAGCTTCCAGGGCCTTGATCGACTTTGGACGGCCAACGAACAGCGGTATCACCATATGCGGGAAAACGACGACATCCCGCAACGGCAATAACGGCAGTTGAGTTTGCTCAGTTAATTTGGAAGTTGTCATGGCGTACCTTATAGAAAGCGTGTTTACGATGTTGGCGCTCGCTGCCAAAACACAAGACCGGCGAGAATAAATAATTCTGTGAAACAAACATAGAGTCTATTTCGCAAAACACACCCGCATGACTGTAACAAATGCAGTTTTAACAGTAAAAAAAGCCACGCGCAGCTAAGTGCCGCGAGTGGCTTTACGATTGAAGCCTGCACTCATTGATTTAAATTGTACTGCCATGCATTAAGGAATCAAAACGCTTTTTATGCATTTGTCTCGGCAGTTTTCAATTTTCTCCGGAGGCCTTGGCGGTCTCTTGATAAATCAACAAAGGTTTGGCGCCACTGGTGATGGTATTTTCGTCGATGACGACTTTCACCACATTTTGTTCGCTCGGCAGTTCGTACATGACGTCCAGCAAAGCATGTTCCAGGATGGAACGCAGGCCACGGGCACCGGTCTTGCGCGCCAGCGCCTTCTTGGCGATCGCATGCAGGGCGGCCGGACGAATCTCCAGTTCCGCGCCTTCCATCTCGAGCAGCTTCGAATACTGCTTGATCAGCGCATTCTTCGGCTCGACCAGGATCTGGATCAGCGCCTCTTCCGTCAATTCCGCCAGGGTGGCGATGACGGGCAGACGGCCCACCAGTTCCGGGATCAGGCCGAACTTGACCAGATCTTCCGGTTCCGCTTGCAGCATCAGTTCGCTAGCCGAGCTTTGCGACTTGCTGCGCACCGTGGCCGAGAAGCCGATACCGCTCTTTTCGGAACGGTTGGCGATCACTTTCGACAGGCCGTCAAAGGCACCGCCACAGATGAACATGATGTTGGTCGTGTCGATCTGCACGAAATCCTGGTTCGGATGCTTGCGGCCGCCTTGTGGCGGCACGGAAGCCATCGTGCCTTCGATGAGTTTCAGCAAGGCTTGTTGCACGCCCTCGCCCGACACGTCGCGCGTGATGGACGGATTGTCGGACTTGCGCGAAATCTTGTCGATTTCATCGATGTAGACGATGCCGCGCTGGGCTTTCTCGACGTCGTAGTTGCAACTTTGCAGCAGCTTCTGGATGATGTTTTCCACGTCTTCACCCACGTAACCGGCTTCGGTCAGGGTGGTGGCGTCGGCGATCACGAACGGCACGTTGAGCATGCGCGCCAGGGTCTGCGCCAGCAGAGTCTTGCCCGAGCCGGTAGGACCGACCAGCAAGATATTGCTCTTGGCCAGTTCGATGTCGTCTTTCTTGCCCAGGTGCTTGAGGCGCTTGTAATGGTTGTACACCGCCACCGACAGGATGCGCTTGGCAGTCTGCTGGCCGATCACGTATTGATCGAGCAAGGCGGCAATTTCTTGCGGTGTCGGCAGGTCGGATTTGGTACCGGTCACCGTCTCGATGCTCGACGTTTCATCACGGATGATGTCGTTGCACAGGTCGATGCACTCGTCGCAAATGAACACGGACGGGCCGGCGATGAGTTTCTTCACCTCGTGCTGGCTTTTGCCGCAGAACGAGCAATACAGTAATTTTTCGCCGCTAGAGGATTTTTTGTCTGACATAAGGCATTTTGGTTGGAACTGCATTAACAATATTGCAAAATCGCAAGCCGGAGTGCGGTAGTTGCCCGAAAGGCAGCCACCCATGGCGCAAGTCAACACCTGCACAAGCTCCATGCTACCCGAAATAAAAGCGAAACGCCCGAACGTTTGATCGCCCGGGCGTTAACTTACGTACTTAGCAATACCGGTAGGGGCTCATCAAGCGCGGCTGGTCAACACTTTGTCGATCAAACCATACTCAACGGCCTCGTCGGCGGACATGAAACGGTCGCGGTCGGTGTCCTTGGCGATCTGCTCGATCGACTGGCCCGTGCGCTCGGCCATGATGCCGTTCAAGCGGGTACGCAGGTAAAGGATTTCCCTTGCCTGGATCTCGATATCGGACGCCATGCCTTGCGAACCACCGGACGGCTGGTGAATCATGATGCGCGAGTTTGGCAACGAGAAACGCTTGCCCTTGGCGCCAGCGGCCAGCAGGAAAGCGCCCATCGAAGCAGCCATGCCCGTGCACAGGGTCGACACATCCGGCTTGATGAACTGCATGGTGTCGTAGATGGCCATGCCGGCCGAAACCGAACCACCTGGCGAGTTGATGTAGAGCGAGATTTCCTTTTCCGGATTTTCGCTTTCCAGAAACAGCAACTGGGCGACAACCAGGTTGGCCATCTGGTCATTGACCGGGCCGACCATGAAAATCAAGCGTTCCTTCAGCAGGCGCGAGTAAATATCATACGAGCGCTCGCCGCGACCGCTTTGTTCCACCACCATCGGCACCAGGCCGAGCATCTCTGTGTCCAGCGCTGGATTACGGTTCATACCTGTCATTTCATTTCCTTGTGAAGCAGTTAGAGGAAGCCATCAGTACTTTTCAGCAATCATGGCATCCGGATACCAACTGGTTTACGCTTGTGCGTTGCTTCCCATCAGTTCGTCGAAAGCAACTGCTTTCGACGTGACTTTCGACAGGCCCAACACGTAAGTGACGACGTTTTCTTCCAATACAAGGGCTTCGATCTCACCCAGACGACGACGGTCGCTGTAGTAGTACTTCAGCACTTCGCGTGGATCTTCGTAGCTTTGGGCGAAATCTTCGATTTGCGCCTTGACTTGCTCAGGCGTTGCCTGCAGCTTGTTGTCGCCTACCAGTTGCGACAGGATCAGGCCCAGGCGTACGCGACGCTCGGCTTTGTCTGCGAACAGTTCTGCTGGGAAAGGCACGTCCTTGACGTTCATGCCGCGCTGCGCCATGTCTTGACGGGTCATTTCGGCCAGGCGCTCGGAATCTTGAGCGATCAGCGTTTTTGGCACGTCCAGCTCAGCAACTTTGATCAGCGCGTCCATGACGGCTTCCTTGTTGCGTGCTTTCACGCGGCCAGCGACTTCACGTTGCAGGTTGACTTTGATGTCTTCGCGCATTTTGACCAGGTCGCCATCGGCAACGCCCAAGGACTTGGCAAATTCAGCATCGACTTCCGGCAGGTGCGCCCATTCCAGCTTTTGCAGCGTGATGGTAAACGATGCGGTTTTGCCGGCTACATCCTTGCCATGGTAGTCCTCAGGGAACGACAATGGGAACGTCTTCGACTCGCCCACTTTCAGGCCCAGGGTCGCTGCTTCGAATTCTGGCAGCATGCGGCCTTCGCCCAGCACGAAAGCGTAGCCTTCAGCTTTGCCGCCTGGGAATTCAACGCCGTCGATAGCACCGACGAAGTCGACCGTCACGCGGTCGCCGTTGGCAGCGATCGGCTCACCGCCGTCGCCGTGTTCGCCAGCTTCGCCCTTGGTATGGAAGTGCACGCGCTGCTTGCGCAGGATGTCGATGGTCTTGTCGATTTCGGCTTCCGACACGTCGGCTTGCACGGTTTCGATTTCAACGGCCGCCAGGTCGCCGATGGCGACTTCCGGATACACTTCGAACGTTGCGTCAAAAGCCAGCTGGCCTTCGGCTGCTTCTTCTTTCGGCACGATGTTCGGGAAACCGGCCACGCGCAGATTGTTTTCGTTGGCGGCGTCGTTGAACGCGCGGCCGACTTTATCATTCAGCACTTCGGATTCAATTTGGTAGCCGTATTGTGCTGCGACCATTTTCAACGGCACTTTGCCCGGACGGAAGCCCGGTGCCTTAGCCGTACGGGCTTGCACTTTCAGGCGCTTCTCAACTTCCGTGCGGACGTCCGTCAGCGGGAAGGAGATCGTGATACGACGTTCGAGTTTGCCCAAGGTTTCGACTGCAGTTGCCATGTAAAAAATCGTCCAAAAAATAAACACTGTTGGTGCGAGAAAAGAAGACCCGACCCCTTGCGCCATCACTGGCGGCAAGACATGGGTCCAGCTTCACTCGCTCGCATATTCATCTGTAAAAGCACTGGAAAACAGGACCATGGACCTGGTCTACCCGGCTGAGGGAAAACCCGCACCAGGCACCAAACAATCCGCCGCTTCCAGTACTGCGACAGGGCTCCGAGCGTCCAGCCTTGCTTCCAAGTAAATGCAAGGCCGGCCATCATTCGGTAAAGCGTGGCATTATAACAAAGGACTTCGGGAAAGTGGCTGGCTTTACAGCCCGGCCACAGAGGATGCCAGCGGCGGCGAACGAATCGCTACAGCCTGGGTTGCCCTGTCTTTACTCTTGCCCCGGCATTCTTTATTTCGCCAGAGACAGGCTTTCCAGCCTGCTTCGTTCATTAGTATATGCGAACTGTCGCTCCGTCCGAAACAAAGAAATGCGCTCTTGGCGAAGATTTCAGCCAAAAAACCTTTGATTTACCTCAATTTGGCCATTTTTCAGCAAAATCTCTGCCCGGGCCCTGCCCTGCCGTCCTATCTCTGGCGAAAAAAATGCGCAAACAAAGGCATACCGAACGACGGAAATGCAGGAAAGGCAACAGGAAAACAGAAAAGACGCCTGCAACGAGGCTGAAGGACAACTTGATGGTGCTGCACCTCCGGGCTGGGACAACCCGGATTGGTGCGGATGGGGAGACTCGAACTCCCAAGCCGAAGCACTGGCTTCTAAGACCAGCGTGTCTACCAATTCCACCACATCCGCATTTTGTACTACTTTGTACTACTTGCTCCCTGATTTTAACAACTCGGGAACGATCTGGCTACCGCGGACTTATAGAGCAAGCCCGGAGCAAGCCCTCGGTAAAGCAAAGGCGGCATTCTACTGGATTTCCCAGAGGAATGCCGCCTTTTTTATATCAGCTTGCTAGCGCTGATTCTCACGTCCCTTCCTTGTCCAGCGCCACCGGCTTCTTGACCCGGAACCAGGCCGCATACAGGGCTGGCAGGAACAGTAAAGTTAAAGCCGTCGCCAGGATCAGGCCGCCCATGATGGCGACCGCCATCGGGCCCCAAAACACGGAGCGCGACAATGGAATCATGGCCAGTGCGGCGGCGGCGGCCGTCAGTACGATGGGGCGGCAGCGGCGCACGGCCGAGTCGATGATGGCATCCCATGGTGCCGAACCATCCTTGATGTCTTGCTCGATCTGGTCGACCAGGATCACCGAGTTACGGATGATCATGCCGAACAGCGCGATGATGCCCAGGTTGGCCACAAAACCAAGTGGCCGGCCCAGCGCCAGCAAGGCAAACGCAGCGCCCGCCACGCCCAGGGGCCCCGTCAGGAACACCAGCAAGGAACGCGAGAAACTGTGCAGCTGCAGCATCAGCAAGGTGAAGATGATGAAGATGGCCAGCGGCAAGTTGGTCGCGATCGACGCTTCTGCCTCGCCGCTGTCGGCCGCCACGCCCTTCACGGTGATGCGGTAGCCATCCGGCAGCTTGGCGCGTAAAGCATCGAGCTGCGGCGCCAGCTGCGTCGAGACTGTCGCGCCCTGGATGCCGTCGATCACGTCCGATTGCACGGTGATGGCCCATTCACGCTTGTCGCGCCAGACCACGCCCGGTTCCCACACGAAATGCGCACGGGCCAGCTGCGAGATCGGCACGGACTTGCCCGTTCCCGTCGGAATATTCGTGTCATTCAGCACGGAAATCGTCGCCCGTTCGGCCAAAGGCTGGCGCACCTGGATATCGATCAGCTTGTTGTCTTCGCGGAACTGGCCGATGACCGTGCCCGACAGAATCGTATTGGCCGCCTGCATCACGGTCTTCGAGGTGACGCCCAGCGCGCGCATCTTGTCCTGGTCCAGGTCCAGGCGCAGCACCTTCACCGACTCATTCCAGTTGTCATTGACGCCCAGGGTGTTCGGATTGGCGCGCAGGATATCCTTGACCTGGTCGGCAATGGTGCGCACGCCCGCCACTTCCGGCCCCGTGACACGGAATTGCACGGGATACGGCACCGGCGGCCCGTTCGGCAACAGTTTTACCCTGCCCCGCACTTCCGGAAAATCCTTCTTGAAGACATCGATGATCTTCTGGCGCAGTTGCTCGCGGTCCGCCAGGCTCTTGGGCAGGATCACCACTTGCGACACGTTGGTCTGCGGGAAGATCTGGTCCAGCGGCAGGTAGAAACGGGGGCTGCCCGTACCCACATAGCTGGTCACGCTATCCACGCCGTCGAGCTTGCCGACGAAGGCTTCGAATTTCTTCACCTGCTTTTCATTCGCGGCAAAGGTCGTGCCTTCGGGCGACCACAGCTCCACCATCAGTTCAGGACGGCTGGAATCGGGGAAAAATTGTTTCTCGATAAAGTTGAAGCCATAAATGCCCAGCGCAAAGATGGCCAGGGTGGCGGCGATCGTCGTCTTGCGCCATTCCACGCACCAGGTGACGGCGCGGCGGAAGCGGCGGAAATTCGGCGTATCGAACAATTCATGGTCGTTATGCGCGTGCGGTTTCACTTTCAGCAAGACGTAGCCGATGTAGGGCGTGAAGACGACGGCCACCACCCACGAGATGATCAGGGCCAGCGCATTCACGGAGAACAGGGAGAACGTGTATTCGCCGGCGGCCGACTTGGCCAGGCCGATGGGCAAGAAACCGGCCACCGTGATCAGCGTGCCCGTCAGCATCGGCATGGCCGTCGACGTGTAGGCAAACGTCGCCGCGTCGAAACGCGACATGCCCTCTTCCATCTTGCGCACCATCATTTCAACGGCAATGATGGCGTCATCGACCAGCAAGCCCAGCGCGATGATCAGGGCACCGAGCGAGATCTTGTGCAAGTCGATGTCGAGCAGGCGCATGAACAGGAAGGTGACGGCCAGCACCAGGGGGATGGTCAGCGCCACCACCAGGCCGGGCCGCACGTCGATGCGCAGCGGTTTTGTGTGCAAGCCCAGTGCGACAAAGCTGACAGCCAGCACGATCAGAATGGCTTCGATCAGGGTATGCACGAACTCGCCCACGGAAGCGGACACGGCTTCCGGCTGGTTCGACACGCGCTGCAGCTCTATACCCACCGGCAATTCGCCCTTCATGCGCGTCACCGTCGCTTGCAAGGCCTTGCCCATGTCGATGATATTACCGCCCTTTTCCATCGACACGCCCAGGCCGATCACTTCCTTGCCATTGAAACGCATCTTGTCCTTGGGCGGATCGACGAATTCGCGTTTCACGGCGGCAAAGTCGCCGAGGCGGAAGGTGGTGCCGTTGGCGCGCAGTTCCAGGTTTTCCAGGTCCTTGACGGTCAGCATGGCACCCGTCACGCGTACTTGCAGGTTGTCCGTGGGCGTCACCAGCACGCCCGTGGCGTTGATGCTGTTTTGCGCAGACAGTTGCTGCACGATGGCGTCGAATGGAATGCCTAACTGGGCAAATTTCTTGTGCGAAAAGATGACATTGATCTTTTCATCTTGCACGCCGAACAGTTCCACCTTCGATACCTGTCCCACGGCAAGTAATTCCTGACGCACCTTGTCCGCGTAATCCTTCATTTCTGCGTAGGTAAATCCGTCGCCGGACAGGGCGAAGATGGAGCCATACGTGTCGCCGAACTCGTCATTGAAGAACGGGCCCACCACGCCGGCCGGCAAGGTGCCCTGGATGTCCCCGATCTTCTTGCGCACCTGGTACCAGGCAGCCGCCGTTTCCTTGGGCGGCGCCGATTCGCGCAGCTCCAGCAAGATCAATGTTTCGCCCGGCTTCGAATAGCTGGTGATCTCGTCGATGTACGGCGTTTCCTGCAGTTTCTTTTCCAGCTTGTCCGTCACCTGCTCGGCCATCTGCAGCGCCGTGGCGCCAGGCCAGTATGCCTGCAGCACCATGGCGCGGAAGGTAAACGGGGGATCTTCATCCTGGCCCAGGCTGGCGTAGCTGAGCATGCCGCCGATCAGCAGCACGGCCATCAGGTAGCGCGTCAGCGGGATGTGTTCGAGCGCCCAGCGCGACAGATTGAAGCCGCCCTTCATTTGACGGCCCCCATGCTGACTGCGGCGGCAGGCTTGCTGGCCAGCTCGGCGCCGAGGATGGTCACTTTCTGACCCGGCTTGAGCAGGTTGACACCGGCCGTGACCACCGTCTGCCCCGCTTTCACGCCCGAGGTCAGCAGCAACTCATTGCCCGCCACGCCGCCCACCGTCACCGGCACGAGCTTCACGGCGCCGTTTTCCACCACCCACACGGAGCTTTGCGACTTTTCATTGAACAGGGCCGTCAGCGGCACCTTGATCTGCGGCGTGGCCGTCTTCGAGGCGAACTGCACCACGGCCGTCATGCCCAGGCGTGCTTGCGGCGCGTCCGGGATGCTGACCTTGGCCAGGTAGGTGCGCGTGGCGGCATCAGCCACGGGCGACACTTCGCGTATCTTGCCCGGCAAGCCCTGCTTCGGGTCGGCCCACAGGCGCACCACCACATCCTTGACGCCGCGCAAGGTCTCCACCTTGTCTTCGGGAATGCCGATCACGACTTCCTTCTCGCCACTTTTCGCCACTTGCACCACGGGCGTGCCGGGCGCCACCACCTGCCCCACTTCAGCCTCGATGCGCGTGACGACGCCATCGACGTCGGCCAGCAAGCTGGCATAACCGGACTGGTTCGCCTGGCCCCGGTACAGGGCCTGGGCTGCTTCCACATTCGCCTGCGCCGCCTTGTAGGCGGCATCCTTGCCATCGAGCACGGCCTGGCTGACGAAATTTTTCTCGCGCAAATCCTGGTAGCGCTTCAGTTCGGCGCGCGCCAGGTCGCGGCTCGTTTCCGCGCTGACCAGCGAGGCCTTGGCCTGCGCCTGCGACAGCTGCAAGTCGGCCGGATCGAGCTGCATCAGCACTTGTCCCTTCTTGACGCTGGCGCCCACATCGACCTTGCGCGCGACGATCTTGCCGCCCACGCGGAAACCCAGCTGCGATACCACGCGGGGCACGACCTCGCCTGCCAGTTCGGCACTCACGTCAACATTACTGCTAGACAACACCATCGCGCGCACGGGGCGCACGTCTTCCACTTTGACAGCGGGCTTGGAACAGGCCGCCAGGGTCAGCGCCAGGGCGGCGGCGGCGATCAGCCGCAGTGCGGGCAGTGCGGGTGCGCCGGTCTCGCGGCGCAGGGTTTTCAGGGCAAACAAGGTATTTTCCTTTACTATGCGGGCTGTTAGATTTTTGCGTGAGGAAACTTTTCGCTTGCTATGTGATGCTAGCCAAACTTTTTCGCACACGATATCCTTAAATTTGTGACAATATCAGCTGGATCATGACAAGGAGTGACTTCCCCTAATGACTTTCTGGTTATTAATTATAATCGTGCGTAAAAGCATTTAGTGACTTTTGCGTCATTAATCTTGAGACATACAACGTTCGGCAATCCTCCTGCGCTGGCAGGGTGCCGGACAAAACTGCAAGACTAAAGAAGCGTGTTCAATGCCTGTAGACCATTACGAAAATTTTCCTGTTGCATCATTCCTGCTGCCGCGCCGCCTGGTGCCCGCCGTCGAAGCCATCTATGCCTTCGCCCGCAGCGCCGACGACCTGGCCGATGAAGGTGATGCCACGCCGGCCGAACGCCTGGCCGCGCTGCACGCCTATGAAGAGGCGCTGGGCCGCATAGCCCGCCACGAAGGCCATGCTGGCGAGAACGCCGCCATGTTCGAACGCCTGGCCGCCGTCATCGCCAAACACCAGCTGCCGCTCAAACCGTTTTACGACTTATTGTCGGCCTTCAAGCAGGATGTGCAAACGACGCGCTACGCCAGCTACGACGACCTGCTCGACTACTGCGCCCGTTCCGCCAACCCCGTGGGGCTGCTGATGCTGCACCTGTACGGCGCGGCTGATGAACAGAATGTACGCGATTCCGATGCGATATGTTCAGCTTTGCAACTAATTAATTTCCTGCAAGACGTCGCCATCGACCAGCAAAAAGAGCGCATCTACCTGCCGATGGAAGACTTGAGCCGCTTTGCCGTCTCCGCCGCCGCCTTCGAGCGGCCCGAGGCGCACGGCAAGTGGAGCGCCTTGATGCGCTTTGAAGTGACCCGCACGCGCGCCCTGATGCTGTCCGGCGCGCCGCTGGCCCTGCGCCTGCGCGGGCGCATCGGCTGGGAACTGCGCCTGGTGGTGCAAGGCGGCTTGCGCATCCTCGACGCCATCGAAGCCGTCAATTACGACGTGTTCCGGCGCCGGCCCAAGCTGGAGAAACGCGACTGGCTGATCATTTTCTGGCGCGCCCTGCGCATGTCACGCAAAAGCCTGCATCAAGAGACACAAGTAAAAACGGCTTTTCCCCCGTCGCCCACTCTGTAAGACGATAGAATAGCGGCTTCGATCTGCAACCCTTGCTCTTTTGACTATGTCTCCCGACGAATACTGCCAACAAAAGGCCGCCCAGAGCGGCTCCAGCTTCTACTACAGCTTCCTGTTCCTGCCTGCCGAACGCCGCAAGGCCATCACGGCCCTGTACGCCTTCTGCCGCGAAGTCGATGACACGGTCGACGAATGCACGGACGAAGCCGTGGCACGCACCAAGCTCGTCTGGTGGCGCAAGGAAGTCAAGGCCATGTACGAGGGCAACCCCACGCATCCCGTGATGCGCGCGCTGCAGCCACACCTGGGCGTGTATCAACTGGAAGAAAAGCATTTGCAGGCCATCATCGACGGCATGGAGATGGACTTGAACCAGACCCGCTACCTCGATTACCAGGCCATGAGCCGCTATTGCTGGCATGTGGCCAGCGTGGTGGGCATCTTGTCGGCCAGCATCTTTGGCGCAACGCGCCCGGAAACCCTGCTGTACGCGGAAAAGCTGGGCCATGCCTTCCAGCTGACCAACATCATCCGCGACGTGGGCGAAGATGCGCGCAAGGGGCGCATCTACCTGCCGATCAGCGAATTGCAGCAATTCAATGTGACGGCGGCCGACCTGCTGAACGCACGCCACAGCGAAAACTTTGAAAACCTCATGCGTTTCCAGGTGGCGCGCGCGCAAAAGGCGTATGACGAAGCGTTCGCCCTGCTGCCTGCAGAAGACCGCCGCGCCCAGCGCCCGGGTCTGATCATGGCCGCCATCTACCGCACGGTGCTCAATGAAGTCGAGCGCGACGGCTACCACGTGCTGAAACAACGCATCTCGCTCACGCCGATCCGCAAACTGTGGCTGGCCTGGAAGACCTGGGTTCGTGGTTGAGAGTAGTGTGAAGCAGCGCTACGCCGTCATCGGCGCCGGCTGGGCCGGTTGCGCGGCGGCCATGGAACTGGCACGCGCCGGTCACTCGGTGAGCGTGTTCGAAGCGGCGCGCACCCTGGGCGGACGCGCGCGGCGTGTCGAAAGAGAAAATACGGTGCTCGACAACGGCCAGCACATCTTGCTGGGCGCCTACACGGAAACCTTGCGCCTGATCAAACTGGCAGGACAAGACCCTGCCGAACTGATCCTCACCCTGCCCCTGCAGATGCGCTACCCGCCCGGCACTAAAGGCATGGATTTCATCGCGCCGCGCCTGCCCGCGCCGCTGCACCTGGCGTGGGCCCTGCTGCGCGCCAAAGGATTATTACGCGCCGACAAGCTGGCCCTGATGCGCTTTTCCACCGCCATGCGATGGATGGGCTGGCAACTATATAACGATTGCACGGTCAGCGAATTGCTGCAGCGCTTCGACCAGACGGACCGCTTGAACCGGCTGATGTGGCACCCGCTGTGCCTGGCCGCGCTGAATACCCCGCCCGAGCGGGCCTCGGCCCGCGTCTTCCTCAACGTGCTGCGCGACAGCCTGGGGGCGAGCCGCCGGCGCGCCTCCGACATGCTGATTCCGAAAGCGAACCTGAGTGCCCTGTTGCCCGAGGCCGCCGCCCGATATCTGGCCCAGCATGGCGGCGCAGTGCGCATGGGCGCCAAGGTGGCCGCCTTGCGGACCTTGCCCGATGGCCGGTGGCAGCTCGATGACGGGGAAAGCTTTGATGGCGTGATCGTGGCCACCTCGTCCGTACAGGCGGCCAGCCTGTTGCAAGGTTTGCATGACCCGCGCCTGGACGATGCTATTGGCCGAATGCAAGCCTTCACGCCGGAAGCCATCAGTACCTGCTACCTGCAATACGACGCTTCGGTACGCCTGGACTTGCCGTTTTACGCCCTCGTCGATGCACCACAGCAGCAGCACTGGGGCCAGTTCGTCTTCGACCGGGGCCAGCTCGACAGCAACCAGGCGGGCTTGCTGGCCGTCGTCATCAGCGCGTCCGGCCCTGCCGCCGAGCAAGGCCACGCACCGCTGGCGCAAGCCATCGCCGCCCAGTTGGCGCAGGTGTTGCAGCGTCCGGAGCTGGCGCAGCCCGTCTGGACCCAGCTGATCACGGAAAAGCGCGCCACCTTTGCCTGCACGCCGGACCTGGCGCGTCCCGGCAACGCCAGCGGCGTGCCGGGCCTGCTGCTGGCGGGCGACTATACGGCCAATGCTGATGACCGGACGCAGGACTATCCGGCCACCATCGAGTCGGCCGTGCGCAGCGGCGTGGCGGCGGCCAGGGTCGTCACCACGGGCAAGATGGCAAAACAGACTTGACGCTGCATCCTGCCCTGGTGTCGCTCGCCCCCGCGAAATTGCATTCTGTCGCACCGCGCTGGTGCAGCTGCGTGCGCTTGGGTACAGTCTGATCATCGACAACGGCCATGCCACGGGGAATACCATGCACACCACCTTGCACTTGAAAAACAGCTTGAAAGCCCTGGCGCTGCTGGCTTGTGTGGTGCTGGCCACCCTGACCATCATTCACGGACAGCAAACGCCACAAGCACCGTTGCTGCTGAGCCAGGCAAGCATGCTGCTGCCGGCCATGGGCTGAAGCGGCGGACAGGAAGAATATGATGAACAAACAAGATTATCTCGACGCGCTGCGGCGCGCGCTGGCAGGCTTGCCACCGGACCTGGTGGCCAAGACGCTGGACTATTACGAACAAACCTTCATTGAAGGCGCTGCAGCCGGCCGCAGCGAGCACGAGATCGCCGACGACCTGGGCGAGCCGAAAAAAATCGCCCTGACCTTGCGCAGCAGCACACACCGCCAGGCTTTCGAACAGAAGAAAACCCCCGTCAACCTGCTGCGCCTGCTCGTCTCGCTGCTGGGCCTGGGCATCTTCAACCTGTTCATGGTCGTGCCTGCCGCCGTGTACACGGCCCTGCTGGCCACCCTGTATGCCGTCGGCCTGAGCTTTTACCTGGCCGGCATCGCCATCACGGCCAGCGGCTTGTCCGGCGCCAATGAACTGGTGCTCGATGGCCCGCTGCGCCATGTCTTCATCCATGACGATGACGGCGGCGAAGGCGGCGAGCGGCGCGAAACGCGCATCACCATCGGCGACACGGGCATCGAAGTCGATCACCTGCCCGGCCCCTCGCAGCGTGAACCGGCCGACCCCGAGGCGCCAGGCGCTTCGTCGCGCATGATGGAGCGCGCCGAAGCGCTGGCCGGCGGCGGCATCCGCATCTCCACCGACATGGACCGCGATGCGCGCACCACGCAAACCGTCTTCGGCGTGGGCATGCTGCTCGGCGGTATCGCCATATTCCTGCTCAGTCTGGTGGTCACGCGCTATACCTTGATCGGCATCAAGCGCTACATCGCCATGAATGTCTCCCTGCTCAAAGGTCACTAGAAAGGCTGCCATGAAACGCTTGCTCAAAGTTGGCCTGTCCATGCTCCTGCTGGCACTGGTCCTGATCGCCATGTCGTATGCGGCGCTGCGCGCCAAGGGAATCAGCAATCCCAGCAGCGCTGCCGGCCGCGCCGTGCGCAGCGAAACGCGCCCGATTTCCGCCGATATCAACAGCATCTACCTGGCTGGCCCCATCGACCTGGTGCTGCGCCGCGGCGTCACACCATCGATGAAAGTGAGCGGCGAGCAGCGTCTGCTGTCGAACGTTGACACGACGCAGGATGGCACGAGCCTGCATATCGGCCCGAAAGGCATGCTGTTCCACCATCGCCAGCCGCTACAGGTGGAACTGGTGCTGCCATCGCTCGTGCGCATGGAAGTGCACGGCAATGGCGACAGCAAGATCACGGGATTTTCGGGCGACAGTTTCATCCTGGAATTGACGGGTTCGGGCGACGTCAGCTTCACGGGACGCTACAAGCAAGTACAAGCCACCGTCAACGGCAGTGGCGACCTCGACATCAACGGCGGCAACAGCGACAGCGTGGTGCTGGAAATGGTGGGCTCCGGGCGCCTCGCCGCCAGCGGCAACACGAAATTCCTGCGCGCCGACCTGAGCGGTTCGGGCGACATCGATGCCGAGCACCTGGCGGCCGACAAGGCCAGCGTCAGCCTGCAAGGTTCGGGCCAAAGCACCGTCTTCGTACGCGACGCCACCAACCTGACCCTGCGCGGCAGCGGCGACATCCACGTCCACGGCAACCCACGCCAGCGCGATATCCAGAAAAGCGGCTCAGGCGAAATTACTTGGCATTAACTTTCGGCATTCACTTTCTCTTCCAGCCACGCCACCGCCTGCTCGCCGGCCGCCTTGCCTTGCGCCAGGCAGGCCGTCAGCAGGTAGCCACCCGTGGGCGCTTCCCAGTCCAGCATTTCGCCCGCCACGAAGACGCCAGGCATGGCGCGCAGCATGCTGCCGTCGATACCGTCGAAGGCCACGCCGCCGGCGCTGCTGATGGCTTCATCGATGGGGCGCGGACGCTGCAAGGTGACGGGCAGCAACTTGATGGCGCGCGCCAGCCTGGCTTCGTCGGCGAAGTCGGCAGCGCTCAGGCATTCGCGCAGCAAGCCCGATTTCACGCCTTTTAGCCCCAAGCGGCTTTGCAGGTGGCTGGACATGGAACGGGCGCCACGCGGACGCGTGACTTCCTCGAACACGCGTGCATGACTGTGGTCAGGCGCCAGGTCCAGCCAGATAGTGGTGCTGCCGTCACGCGCGATCTGCTCGCGCAGCGCGGCCGACAGCGCATAAATCAGGCCGCCTTCGACGCCGCCCGCCGTGATGACGCACTGCCCCTGGCGCTTGACCGTCAAGCCGTCGATGTCATGCGCCTTGATGGCCAGCGTGGCCAGATGTTCGCCCGCGTAACGGCTGCTGAAATGCGCGCTCCAGTCCACGTCGAAGCCGCAATTGGCCGGCGCCAGCGCTGCCACGGCCACGCCCTGCTCTTGCAGCAGCGGCACCCAGGCGCCGTCCGACCCGAGGCGCGCCCAGCTACCGCCACCGAGCGCCAGGATCACGGCATCAAAAGTGAAGCGGCGTTCGCCGTCCGGCGTGGCAAAGGCCAGCTGGCCTTCTTGCCAGCCCGTCCAGCGGTAGCGCATGTGAAATTGCACACCCGCTTCGCGCAGGCGGTGCAGCCAGGCGCGCAGCAAAGGCGCGGCCTTCATATCGGTCGGAAAGACGCGGTTCGAGGAACCGACGAAGGTCTCCACGCCCAGGCCATGCACCCAGTCGCGCACCTTCTGCGGCCCAAACTGGTCCAGCGCCGGTTTCAGGCGGTTGGCCTGCCTGGCGTAGCGCGAGACAAACGCCTGGTAGCCTTCCGCGTGCGTGATGTTCATGCCGCCGCGTCCGGCCAGCAGAAATTTGCGGCCGACGGAAGGCATGGCGTCGAACAATTCCACCTGTGCCCCCTGGTCAGCGGCCGCCTGGGCGGCCATCAGGCCGGCGGGACCGCCGCCGATGACGGCGATGTGAAACGGAGGGGAGCTGGAATTGGTCATGGCAAGCTGGGAAGACGGTGAAAACCCCGGCATTTTAGTCGAGATTGGCCCGGATATGGCCCGTCGATGGCGATCGCGCCCAAAAATGAGGCATACTGCGCCAGGCATGCTGTAACGATGAGCAGTTTCATATCACTTGACGACGCGACACGAGAGGAGAAACACATGGGCGCAGGATTCTGGATTTCCCGCTATTTGCTGGCCAGTTCGATTTTATTCATCATCCTGACAGTGGTCGAGTACAGCAAGGGCACCACCAGCCAGGCCGATATCCTCAGCGCGCTGGCCTGGTCGCTGGTGGCATCAGCCATCTTCATCGGCTCGAAATACTGGCGCTACAAGAAAGCCATCGCCTGCGCCACGTGCAGCGGGGACAAAGCAAAAACCAAATCGTCATAAAAAAACGGCCACTTCGATGAAGTGGCCGTCTCACTGGGAAGCGGGATCAGCCGCCCGTCACGGGTGGAAAGAATGCCACCTCGTCGCCTTCCGCAATCACGGTATCGGCATCGCACATCACCTGATTATGCGCCATGCGCAGCGCGCGGCCCTGCGCCAGCGCATATTCCCAGTTGCCGCCGCGGGCGATCAGCAGGGCTCTCACCTCGCCCACCGTCAGCTGCGGCGCGGCCACTTCCAGTACTTCCTGGGCCGTGCCCACCAGCTCGCGCACGCTGGCGAAAAAACGCAGATTGATCTTCATCGATACTTCCTTAGTACAGCAATTCGTTAAACGGGATAAAGCGCAGCATGTCGCCGCGCGCGATCGACAGCCCCGGCGGGCAATCGATCAAGCCGTCGCCCCACACGGTGGACGTCAGCACGCCCGAACTCTGGTTGGCGAACAGTTCCAGCTCGCCATCATCATTGACCTTGGCGCGCAAAAACTCGTTGCGCTTGTCCGCCTTCAGGCGCTCAAAACTGGCCGGCAGCTTGTAGCTGCGCGGTGCCAGACTCCCCGCCACGCCCTGCAGGCGCAAAATGAACGGGCGCACGAACAGTAAAAAAGTGACAAAGCTGGACACGGGATTGCCGGGCAAGCCGACAAAGAACGCATCCTGCACTTCACCAAAGGCCAGCGGTTTGCCCGGCTTGACGGCGATCTGCCACATGTTCAGCCGCCCTTCCGCTTCCACGGCCGGCTTGATATGGTCTTCCTCGCCCACGGACACGCCGCCCGAGGTGATGATCAAGTCATTGCCCTGGGCCGCCTGGCGCAGCACGGCTTTTGTCGCTTCCAGGCTGTCGGGCACGATGCCCAGGTCCGTGATGTCGCAGCCGAGGTTTTCCAGCAAGCCGCGCAGGGTAAAACGGTTTGAGTTGTAGACGGCGCCCGGCGCCAGAGGTTCACCGGGCATGGCCAGCTCGTCACCCGTGAAAAACACGGCGACGCGCAGCTTGCGCAGCACCGGTACTTGCGCCAGGCCCACCGAGGCGGCCAAGCCCATTTCCTGGCTGCGCAAACGCCTGCCCGCACCGAGGATCTCGCCACCGGCGCGGATATCCTCGCCCTGCCGCCGCACCCATTCGCCCGCGTGCGGCACGTGATTGACCGTCACCACACCGTCCGCCACGGTGCACTGCTCCTGCATCACCACGCAGTCGGCGCCGTCCGGGAGCAAGGCGCCGGTAAAGATGCGCGCCGCCGTCCCCGGCTGCAAGGGCTGGCCCACGTGGCCGGCCGCGATGCGCTGCGATACGGGCAAGCTGGCCGCGCCGCTGGCACAATCCTGCGCGCGCACGCAATAACCATCCATCTGCGTGTTGTCGCGCTCGGGCACGTTCAGGGTCGACGTCTGCGCCGTGGCCAGCACGCGGCCGTTGGCGCGCATGGTGTCGACCAGTTCGACTTCGGCCACCGGGCGCGCCGCGTCCAGCATGAAGGCTTGCGCCTCGGCCACCGACAGCATGCGTTGTGCGGCCGGATCGCTCATCACAGTCCCGCTCATTACAACCCCGTGGCGGCGCTAATAAACGCCTTCATTTTCTCGACATCCGCATCCATCACGACGAACTTTTGCGGCAAGTCTTCAATGTTTTCGAAGCCGGCCGGGCGCTCGGCGTCCACACCCAGCGCTTCCAGGATGGTTTCGTTGAATTTGGCCGCCAGCGCCGTTTCCAGCACGATCATTGGCACGTTCGGCTCCAGGTGCTCGCGCGCCACCTTGATGCCGTCGGCCGTGTGCGTGTCGATGGTGATGCCGTAGTCGTCGGCCACATCGCGGATGGTGTCGAGGCGGTCCTGGTGCGTGGACTTGCCCGACTTGAAGCCATATTTGGCCACCAGCTTGAACTCGTCGCCATCGCTGCCTGGCTTGCCGGACAGGTCAAAACCGCCGTGCGTTTCCACTTTCGTGAACAAGGCACGTACGCGCTCGCTGTCGCGGCCCACCAAATCGTAGACGAAGCGCTCGAAATTCGACGCTTTCGAGATATCCATCGACGGGCTGCTCGTGTGGTACGTTTCGGCCGACTTGCGCACGCGGTAGACGCCCGTGCGGAAGAATTCGTCGAGCACGTCGTTTTCATTGGTGGCCGCCACCAGTTTCGAGATGGGTAGCCCCATCATGCGGGCGATATGGCCGGCGCAGATATTGCCAAAATTGCCAGACGGCACCGTGAACGACACTTTTTGCTCATTGCTGGTGGTGGCCGCCAGGTAGCCGCGGAAGTAGTACACGACTTGCGCCACGACACGCGCCCAGTTGATGGAATTGACGGTGCCGATCTTTTGCTTTGCCTTGAACGGCAGGTCGTTCGACACGGCCTTGACCATGTCCTGGCAATCGTCGAACACGCCTTCGACGGCGATGTTAACAATGTTCGGGTCTTGCAGGCTGAACATCTGCGCCGTCTGGAAAGCGCTCATTTTCTTGTGCGGCGACAGCATGAAGACGCGGATGCCCTTCTTGCCGCGCATCGCGTATTCGGCCGCGCTGCCCGTGTCGCCCGACGTGGCGCCAAAGATATTGAGTTCGGCGCCCGTCTTGGCCAGGGTGTATTCGAACAGGTTGCCCAGCAACTGCATGGCCATGTCCTTGAAGGCCAGGGTCGGGCCGTTCGACAGCGCTTGCAGCATCAGGGTGGTCGATCCGCCCTTGACGATGTTTTCTTCGAGAACGCGCAGCGGCGTGATGTCGGCCGCGTTTTCGCCGGCGCGGGCATTCTTGTAGACAGCTTTGGTATAGGTTTTCGCCGTCAATGCCTTCAGGTCCGCGGCCGGGATATCGGTGGCGAACTTCTTCAGGATTTCGAATGCCAGGTCGGCATACGATAATGTGCGCCAGGCGTTGAGCTCGGCACCAGTGACTTGCGGGTAGTGTTCTGGGAGATACAGTCCGCCATCGGGGGCCAGGCCGCCCAGGAGGATGTCGGAGAATTGCTGCAGATTCGATGGCGCTTTATCAGCGCGGGTAGACACGTAGTGCATAAATTTGAAGAGTCCAGTTGAGCTGAGTGCGGTTGATCATGAATGGCAGCGGATATTATAGTGCCAGCCGCCGCCCAAGGCGAATCGCATGCGCACGCAGCCGTCCTGGCCCCTGCCCCTGTTGTCAAACAGCAGCGCCTGGCAGAGGCCAAAGCATTGTATTTTGGAAATTTCTTATGGCGAGATCAACGCCTCGCATAAAGATGGGGCCACGTACTGGCATATGCGCCTGATTTGCGCCACACTCGTACTTGTCGGCCCGCTTGCGGGCCATTCATGGAACCGGCCATGTCGCTGAGTAAAAAACCGTATCTGCAAAGCGCCACGCTGCGCCATGACGCCGTCGTCGACCTGGACCACTATCCGTTCACCATCCCCGCCATCCGCGACTTCGTGCACATGGACTTCCATCGCGACGTGACGTTTTTCGTGGGCGAGAATGGCAGCGGCAAGTCGACCATGCTCGAAGCACTGGCCGTGGGACTGGGCTTCGGCAAGGATGGCGGCACGCGCAATGTGCGCATCGCCCTGCCATCGGACGAGGAATCGGGCTTGCACGCGCACTTGCGTCTGAGCAAGAGCTACAAGAAACCCGATGACAGCTATTTCCTGCGCGCCGAGAGCTTTTTCAATGTCGCCACCTACATGGACGATATGCCCGAGTACCTGGGCAGCTACGGCGGCAAGTCGCTGCACGCGCAATCGCACGGCGAAGCGTTCATGGCGACCTTGATCAACAAGCTGCGGGGCAAAGGTTTGTATCTGCTGGACGAGCCCGAGGCGGCCCTGTCGCCCAGCCGCCAGATGGCTGCGCTATCCGTGATCCACCAGCTGGTGCAGGACGACTCGCAACTGATCATCGCCACCCACTCGCCCATCCTGTTGGCCTACCCGAACGCGAAAATCCTCAGTTTTACAGGCGGCGGCATCCACGAAGTGGCGTATGAAGACACGGAACACTTCGCCGTGACGCGCGATTTCCTGAATAATTATCCAAGAAGGCTGGAGCAGCTGTTTGAGGAGGAGTGAAACTGTCGGCTTACGCGCGTTGCGCTAAGCCGACCTACGCCATACCGGATCTGCTGCAGTTGTAGGTCGGCTTAGCCCACAGGGCATAAGCCGACAATACCGCCATCAGCAAGCCGCATGGTTGACGGTGATGACGTGCACGGCCAGCCCACCCAGCGACGTTTCCTTGTACTTGTCCTGCATGTCCGCACCCGTCTGGCGCATGGTTTCAATGACTTCGTCGAGGCTGACGAAATGCGTGCCATCGCCCTTCAGCGCCAGCGAGGCGGCCGTAATCGCTTTCACGGCGCCCATGCCATTGCGCTCGATGCAGGGGATCTGCACCAGGCCGCCGATGGGGTCGCACGTCATGCCCAGGTGGTGTTCGATGCCGATTTCGGCCGCGTTTTCGATCTGCTCGTTCGTGCCGCCCAATGCCGCCACCAGGCCGGCCGCCGCCATGGCGCACGCCACGCCCACTTCGCCCTGGCAGCCCACTTCGGCGCCCGAGATCGAGGCATTGCGCTTGCACAGCATGCCGATGGCGGCCGCCGTCAGCATGAAGCGGCGTATGCCGCCGACAGGGTCGCTGGGTCGGCAATCCTGTGCGTAGTAGCGCAGCACGGCCGGGATAATGCCAGCGGCGCCGTTGGTCGGCGCCGTCACCACGCGCCCGCCGGCCGCGTTTTCTTCGTTGACGGCCATCGCGTACAGGCTGACCAGGTGCACGGCGTCGTGCGGCAAGTCGTTGGCGCGGTTGTCCGACGCCTTCGCCTCCTGCGCCAAACGCCATAATTTGGCGGCGCGGCGCTTGACGTTCAAGCCGCCCGGCAGGTTGCCCGTCGTTTCCAGGCCGTGCGCGATGCAGTCGCGCATGACGTGCCAGATGCGGTCCAGGCCTGCATTGAGTTCGCTATCGCTGCGTTTGACGCATTCGTTCGCGCGCAGCATTTCCGGGATCGACAGGCCGCTTTCCACGCCATGCGCCAGCAACTGCTCCATGGTGTCGAAGGGGAAGACGACGCGCGCGCTGGCTGCCGATTCCACCGCCGCTTCGGCCTGTGCCTCGCCTGCCTCGCGGATAAAACCGCCGCCGATCGAGTAATACACCTTGTCGACCCGGCTGCCGTCCGCCAGTTTCAGCGTGAAGCGCATGCCGTTCGGATGCTCGGGCAAGGATTCGCTCTTGTGCCAGATCAGGCCCGTGGCCGCCGTAAACGGCACCACGTGCGCGCCCAGCAGCGCGATTTCGCCGGCCGCCTCGATGGCGGCCAGCTTGCTGTCGACCGCATCGGGCGCCACGTCTTGCGGCGTTTCGCCCATCAAGCCCAGAATGACGGCCTTGTCCGTGGCATGGCCCACGCCCGTCAGCGCCAGCGAGCCATACAAGGCCGCCTCGACGCCCACTACCTGGTCCAGCGAACCGTATTCGACCAGAAAACGCCGCGCCGCCGCCATCGGCCCCACCGTGTGGGAACTCGACGGCCCGATGCCGATCTTGAACAGGTCAAATACGCTCATATCCATGTAGTGTCTCTTTATATTAGTATGTTTTTATGAATGCTTGTGTGGGTGGGACTCAGGCTGCCTTGGCAGCCTGGCCCACGTCGACATTGGCCAGCATGTCGGTGACCATCTGCCCGACGCCGATCTGCGCCTTCCAGCCCCAGTCCGCGCTGGCCTTGCTGTCGTCCAGGCTTTGCGGCCAGCTCTCGGCGATGGCCTGGCGGCTGTCCGGTTTGTAGCTGATCTTGAAGTCCGGCACCATGTGCACGATGGCTTTCGCCAGTTGCTCGGGGTTGAACGACACGCCGGCCACGTTATAGGCTGAACGGATCTTGATCGATGCAGCCGGCGCATCCATCAGTTCGATGGTGGCGCGGATGGCGTCGGGCATGTAAATCATCGGCAAGGTGGTGTTCGCATCGAGGAAGCAGTCATAGCGCTCGCCGCGCAAGGCCGCATGGAAGATGGCGATGGCGTAATCGGTGGTGCCGCCGCCCGGAGGCGATTTATAACTGATGATGCCCGGGTAGCGGATGCTGCGCACGTCCACGCCATACTTGTTGAAGTAATACTCGCACAGGCGCTCGCCGGCCAGCTTGCTGATGCCGTACATCGACGTCGGGTCCATCACCGTCATTTGCGGCGTGTTCACTTGCGGCGTGTTCGGGCCGAAGGCGGCGATCGACGATGGCCAGAAGATGCGCAAAGGTTTGCCTGCTACACCCCGTTCGCGCGCCAGTTCCAGGATATTGAGCAAGCCATCCATGTTCAGGCTCCACGCCTTCAAGGGCGCCGCCTCGCCCGTGGCCGACAGCATGGCCGCCAGCTGGTACACCTGAGTGATGTTTTCATCGGCGATGATGGTCGCCAGGCCGTCCTTGTCCAGCACATTGAGCTGGGCATAGCGCTTGGCCTGGTACAGGTTATTCGTGCCGATATCGCTGGCGATGACGTTGTCCGCGCCGTGCTGCTGCGCCAGTGCGCCCACCAACTCACTACCGATTTGGCCGTTTGCGCCTATGACTAAGATGCGTTCCATGCTATTTTCCTGAATTCTTGTTAGTTAGTGGTGGTAGTGGTCAGCAGACCGAGTTCCTTGCCGGCCTGCTCGAAGGCGGCCAGCACTTTCACCAGCTGTTCGCGGGTATGCGCGGCCGACAACTGCACGCGAACGCGCGCCTGGCCCATCGGCACGACCGGATAGAAGAAACCCGTCACCAGCACGCCCAGTTCATACAGGCGGGCGGCGAATTGTTGCGCCACGGGGGCGTCGAACAGCATCACGGGAACCACCGGATGGGTGCCCGGCTTGATGGTGAAGCCGATGCGCTCGATCTCGCTGCGGAAGAAAGCCGTGTTTTCGTGCAGGCGGTCGCGCAGTTCCGTCGACTTGGCCAGGCGCTCGAGCACCGACAGCGAAGCGCCGGCAATCGATGGCGCCAGGGTGTTGGAGAACAGATAAGGACGCGATTTCTGGCGCAGGGTGTCGATGACTTCCTTGCGCGCCGAGGTAAAGCCGCCCATGGCGCCGCCCAGGGCCTTGCCCAGGGTGCCCGTGATGATGTCGATGCGGCCCATCACATTGTGATGTTCGTGCGTGCCGCGGCCCGTCGCGCCCATGAAGCCGGAAGCGTGGCATTCGTCGATCATCACCAGCGCGCCGTACTTGTCGGCCAGGTCGCAGATCTTGTCGAGTTGCGCTATCGTGCCATCCATCGAGAACACGCCATCCGTGACGATGACTTTATGGCGCTTGCCGGCGGCAATCGCCGCTTGCAGCTGCACTTCCAGGTCGGCCATGTCGTTGTGCGCATAGCGGTAGCGCCCAGCCTTGCACAGGCGGATGCCATCGATGATGGAGGCGTGGTTCAGCGCGTCCGAGATGATGGCGTCGTTTTCATCGAACAGGGGCTCGAACACACCGCCGTTGGCGTCGAATGCGGCCGCGTACAAAATCGTGTCTTCGGTGCCCAGAAAAGCGGAAATGGCCTGTTCCAGTTCTTTATGTACGGTTTGCGTGCCGCAGATGAAGCGCACGGACGACAGGCCGTAGCCGTATTTTTGCGTGGCGGCAATGGAGGCTTCCTGCGTCTGCAGGTCGCCGGACAGGCCCAGGTAATTGTTCGCACACATATTGATCAGGGTACGGCCATCGTCGCACACCACTTCGGCGCCCTGGCGCGAGGCGATCACGCGCTCGGGCTTGTACAAGCCCTGCTGGCGCAGTTGATCGAGATTCTGTTGCAGACTGCTGAAAAAGGTGTTCTTCGCTTGCTCGCTCATGATGATCCTTGTGTGTCCCTGTTGTATGGGTGCTATCCGGGTGACCTCAGCCGCCATAGGGGGAGCGGTCGCTTGACCGGTGCGCGCAGTATGCTGTACCGTGAAGCGCTGTTTGAAGTCTACACGTTTCCGTGTTTTTCCTCAAAATCCACTATGTCGAACTTAAATTCAATATAGTGGATATTACCCAAGCCTATTGAACTTTGCAAGCCACCTGCCGATGAAAACCAGCGTTTCGACCAATTCTCCCCCTGAAGTGGGTGCCACCCTGCAACGGCTGCGCCTGGCGCGCGGCCTGACACTCGAGGATTTGTCGCGCATCGCGGGCGTCTCGAAGTCCATGCTGTCGCAAATCGAGCGCGAAAAAGCCAATCCCACCATCGCCATCACGTGGCGCCTGGCCAACGCCCTGGGCGTGCAGATAGGCGAATTGCTCTCCAGCGCAGAAAAAGCCGTGGAAACCATCCGCATCACGGACGCCCACGAAACCCCCACCCTGCCCGGCGACCACGCGGGCTACGTGCTGCGCATCCTGGGGCCGATGGAATTGGCCGGCAAATACGAATGGTATGAAGTGACCCTGGCGCCGGGCGGCGAACTGGCGTCGCAGCCGCACGATCCGGGCACCACCGAGCATTTGACGGTGATCCACGGCAATCTGGAGCTGGAAGTGGGCACGGCGAAGAAAAAGGTCAAGAATGGCGGCACGGCGCGCTATCCGGCGGACCAGCCGCATATCATCCGGAATTTGGGTAAGACCGAAGGAAAAGCCTTACTCGTGGTGATACACAGATAAACGCCTCCACCAGTGCGCAATATGCCTGAATGTCTATGCTAAGATTTTAGAATAGACAAGATTTCCAGGCCTGGATGTCTTCGCAGAGCGTCGCGGCACATCCCGGCTCGTCCCAGCTCCGCCACACCGCGCGCGGCATCCAGGCATCCACTGTTTTTACGGAGCCCACGCGATGACCATTTCCGACAGCACCACCACCTTCCACAATAAAAAAGTCGTCCAGTACGACCCCGACCTGCCGTTCGACCCGTCGCAGGAGATCGTCTACCGCCTGTCGCTTGAATACGACGACGAGCGCAAGATGGACGAACTGATCGCAGGCTTCCTCGGCAAAGCCGACAGGAACGCGCTCGAAGCGCTGATCATCGGCATGTGGGGCGACCCGTACGAATCAGGCGCAGACGAAGTGATGGCCGCGCTGATCGCCCACGCCGCTGAACTACCCAACTTGCGCGCCCTGTTCATCGGCGACATGACGTACGAGGAATGCGAAATCTCCTGGATCGTGCAAGGCAGCTACAAGCCCCTGCTGGACGCCTTCCCGCTGCTGCAGGAATTGCGCATCCGCGGCGGCAATGAGCTCGTCATCGAACCGTTCGCGCACCAGCACCTGCGCCGGTTCACCATCGAAGCGGGCGGACTCGATCAAAAGATCGCCGAGGCGCTGGCGCAATCGAGCATGCCGCAGCTGGAACACCTGGAACTGTGGCTGGGCACGGACGACTATGGCTTCTCGGGCGACGTCGACCTGTACCGCAAGGTGCTGGCGCAGCTGACCGTGCCGACCCTGCGCTACCTGGGCTTGCGCGACGCGGAAATCGCCGACGACCTGGCCATCTGGCTGGCGGAAGAGCCGCTGGTGGCGCAGCTTGACACCCTGGACCTGTCGCTGGGCACCATCGGCGACCTGGGCGCCGTGGCCGTGCTCAATCACACGCAGCTGGGCAAGTTGAAACGCCTGGACCTGTCGCACCATTACATCTCGGAAGAAAACCAGGCCAAGCTGAAGGCGCTGCCCTTCGAGGTGGTGCTGGACGACCCGCAGGAAGCCGATGAAGACGACGGCGAAAGCTACCGCTACGTGGCTGTCGGCGAATAGGCGGGTTTTATCCTTTGCTGATACCTCTCACCCTGCTGGCCACCGCCGGCAGCAAGCGCGTGCGCCTGATGCAGGCGGCGCGCGCGCAACTGCGCCTGCCGCCCGCGCAAGTACTGGAATGGCGCGACTGGCTGGCGCAGCCGGCGCTACTGGATGAGGCATTGCGCCAACCCTGCCTGTTGAAGATCGAGCCGCCCGGCGACGATCCTGCCGCCCACCTGCTGTTGCTCGATGCGGGCTGCCGTTTGCTGGACCGTCCGCTGATCGATGCGCCCGCGCATGGCGAACTGCTGGCCATGGATGCCTGGTTTGCCGGTTTTGCGGCGTCCATGCAGTCACTGGCCTCCCAACTGGCGGCCCTGCCGCAGGCACGCGTGCTCAATGCGCCGGCCGAGATCAGCCTCATGACGGACAAGCTGGCGTGCCAGCGCCACCTGGCCGTGCATGGCGTGCCTATTCCTGCCCTGCTTGGACCCGTGCATGGCTACGAACATTTGCAGTCGCTGCTACACCAGCATGACGTCGACCGCGTATACCTGAAACCGCGCTACGGCTCGTCCGCGTCCGGTGTCGTCGCCTACCGCAGGAACAAAACCGGGCGCCAGCAAGCCACCACCTCGGCCACCTTATCGCGGGCAGAGGGCCAGACACGTTTGTTCAACGTCAAGCACATGGCGCGCTACGAGACGCAGCACGACATCGCCACCCTCGTCGACGCGCTGGCCGCCCAGGAACTGTACGCGGAAGCGTGGCTGAACAAGCCGCGCTGCGGCGACAGCCATTACGATCTGCGCGTCGTGACCCTGGCGGGCCAGCCTGCGCACCGGGTGGCGCGCATCGGCGACCAGATGATGACCAATCTGCACCTCGACAACCGGCGCGGCGACGCGGCCGGCCTCCTGAACACTGCCGACATGCAGGCACTGGAGAAAACCGCCGTCCTGGCCGCGCGCGCCTTCCCCCACAGCCACGTGACGGGCTACGACCTCGTGGTACGCCAGGGCCAGGCGCATGTGCTGGAAGCGAATGCCTTCGGCGACCTGCTGCCCGGCTTGTTATGGCAAGGCGCAGGCACTTACGCAGCACAACTGACCCATGTTTAAAGACACACCGGCCATCCCCGACATGCGCGCCATCGTGGGCAGCCACGACATCGTCTTCATCACGCTCGACACCCTGCGCTATGACGTGGCGCAAGCGCTGTACGAGGCAGGCGAACTGCCCGTGCTGGGGCGCTTCCTGCCGCCCGGTGGCTGGGAACGGCGCCACTCGCCCGCCACGTTTACGTATGCGGCGCACCAGGCTTTCTTTGCCGGATTTTTGCCCACGCCAGCCGCGCCGGGCCGCCATCCGCGCCTGTTCGCTTCCGCCTTCGCCGGCAGCGAAACGACTTCAAAGCACACGTTTGCGTTCGAGCAAGCGGACCTTCCCGCCGCGCTGGCCGCACGTGGCTACCGCACCCTCTGCATCGGCGGCGTGGGCTTCTTCAACAAGCAAACCGCGCTGGGCTGCGTGCTGCCTTCGCTGTTCCAGGAAAGCCACTGGAGCGCGGGCATGGGCGTGGCCAGCCGCCATTCGACGCAACAGCAGGTGGCGCTGGCCATAGCCCGCCTGGCAGACGGCGACCAGCGCACCTTTTTGTTCATCAACGTGGCCGCCCTGCACACGCCGAACCGCGCCTACCTGCCCGGCTGCCGCGCCGACTGTCTGGACAGCCATGCGGCGGCCCTGCGCTATGTGGATGGCGCACTGGCGCCGCTGTTTGAAGTCTGCGCCGCGCGCGCGCCCACGTTTGCCATCGTCTGCTCGGATCACGGCAGCGCATATGGCGAAGACGGCTACCGCGGCCATAGAGTCGCCCACGACAGCGTGTGGAACGTGCCGTATGCGCACTTTTTTATCGCCCCCGATACCGATACACCTCCCAAGGAGTCCCCACCGTGAATCCAGCCGAACAACCAGGCACCCTGGCGCAGCGCATGCGCCACACGCCCTACCAGGCGTACTCCTACTCGTACCCGCACAAAGCGGCCTACCGCGCCTTGCCGCAGGCGGCGCCGCTGGCCCCCCTGTGGGCGCAGCAAGACCGCTCCGCCCTGTTCGCGTATATCCATATTCCGTTTTGCGAAATGCGCTGCGGCTTTTGCAACCTGTTCGCCATGGCCCGTCCCAGTGCGGACATGGTCGAGCGCTATGTGCAGCAAGTGCTGGTACAGATGCGCGCCCTGGCCGGCGCGCTGGGCGAACGGCACTTCGCCCGCTTCGCGCTGGGCGGCGGCACGCCCACCTATCTGTCGCCCGCGCAGCTCGATACCTTGCTGTGCGGCGCGCGCGATATCCTCGGCATCGACCTGCAACAAACGCCGGCCGGCATCGAAGCGTCGCCCGAAACCATCACGTTTGAGCGCCTGGCCGTGTGCCGCGCGCACGGCATCGACCGGGTCAGCCTGGGCATCCAGAGCTTTGCCGCCGGTGAGATGCGCGCGCTGGCACGCCCCCAGCAAAACGCCACCGTGCAGCACGCCATCGGCCTGATACGCGCAGCCGGCTTTCCCACCCTGAACCTGGACCTGATCTACGGCATCGCGGGGCAAACCATCGCCAGCCTGCTGGCCTCCATCGACAGCGCGCTAGCTTTCCGGCCCGAGGAAATCTACCTGTATCCGCTGTACGTGCGCGAACAGACGGGTCTTGGCAAGGTGGCGCGCCGCCAGGGCGCGCAATCACTCAACCCCATCATGCTGGCGCAGGGCGGCGACAGCCGTTTGGCCCTGTACGCGGCCGCGCGCGACCACTTGCGCGCCCAGGGTTACGAGCAGGTGTCGATGCGCATGTTCCGCGCGCCCCATGCGCCTGAGCAGAACGGACCTTCGTACTGCTGCCAGAACGACGGCATGCTGGGCCTGGGCGCGGGCGCCCGCTCCTACACTTCGCGCCTGCACTATTCGAGCGAGTATGCGGTGGCGAGAACTGAGACCATCGGCATCATCGACAACTACCTTGCACTGGATGAAGCACGCTTTGCGCAGGCCGAACATGGGTATGTGCTCGACGATGCAGAACAGCGCCGCCGCTACGTGATCCAGTCGCTGCTGACCGAACCTGGCCTGGACCGCGACGCCTACACGGCACGCTTCGGCACGCGCTGCGAAGCAGACTTGCCGCAGCTGGCCGAGCTGCATGCGCTGGAATTGGTGCAGGAGGATGGCGCGCTGCTGCGCCTGAACGACCGGGGCTACAGCTACGCCGACACCATCGGCCCGTGGCTGGCCTCCGATACGGTGCGTGCGCTGATGGCCGAAGGCGGCCAGGCGTGCTGACAACGCCGACAAACACGCTGTCCCTGCTGTACCGCGGTACGCTCTCGAGCTGCAATTACGCCTGCGGCTACTGCCCGTTTGCCAAGAAGCGCGACAGCCGCGCCGCACTGGCCCGCGACGCGCGCGAAGTGGCGCGTTTTACCGGCTGGGTGGCGGCGCAGGACCGGGCCATCAGCGTCCTGTTTACGCCCTGGGGCGAAGCGCTGGTGCGGCGCCACTACCGCGCGGCCATGCAAACCCTGGCCAGCCTGCCCCACGTGCGCCAGGTGGCGCTGCAAACGAATCTGTCCGGCCCCTTGGGCTGGCTGGATAACATGGACGGGCTGGAAAAAATCGGCTTGTGGTGCACCTACCACCCGGACCAGACGACACTGGCGCGTTTTCTCGAACGCTGCGCGCGCCTGGACGCCATGGGCGTGCGCTATTCCATCGGCGTCGTCGCCATGACCGAGCACTTGGAGGCGATCCGCGCCCTGCGCGCGGCCCTGCCGGCGCACGTCTACCTGTGGCTGAATGCCTACGACCGCCGTGGCCCCCACTACTACAGCGAGCAAGACCTGACCTGGCTCGACGCCATCGACCCGTGGTTCGCGCAAAACCGCCGCCCATCGCCCTCACGCGGCAAACCGTGCCTGGCGGGCGAAGCGTCGCTGTCTGTCGATGGCGATGGCGAATTGGCGCGCTGCCATTTCGTGCCCGAGCGGCTGGGCAACCTGTACGTGGATACACTGGAAGACATGCTGCAGGAACGCCGCTGCCCGCGCTTCAAGTGCGATTGTTACATCGGCTATGCGCAGCGCAAGGATTTGCCATTTCAGGCGGTATTTGGGGAGGGGGTGCTGGCGAGGATTGTGACTGTAGGTCGAATTAGTCGGAGTAGGTCGGATTAGCGGCGGCACGCCGCGTAATCCGACACATTGTTTGCGCAGGCGGTGTCGGATTACGCGCGGCGATGCCGCGCTAATCCGACCTACCGCGCTTTACTGCGCCGCCACCTTGGCCGGCTCCGCCACTATCGGCGTCATCTTCAAGGAACGGCTGAGGAAACCCCAGCGGTCGGCCACTTCTTCGATCTGCTTGGTCGTCGGCTTGCCGGCGCCATGGCCCGCCTTGCTGTCGATGCGGATCAGCACGGGGGCCGCGCCGCCTTGCGCTGCCTGCGCGGCGGCGGCGAACTTGAAGCTGTGGGCAGGCACGACGCGGTCGTCGTGGTCGGCCGTCGTGATCATGGTGGCCGGATAGCAGCCGCCCGCCTTCAGGTTGTGCAGTGGCGAGTATTTCACCAGCGCCTTGAACTGCTCGGCGTCGTCCGACGAGCCGTAGTCAGGTACCCAGCCCCAGCCCACGGTGAACTTGTGGAAGCGCAACATGTCGAGCACGCCCACTTGCGGAATCGCTGCGGCGAACAGGTCGGGACGCTGCGTCATGGCCGCGCCCACCAGCAGGCCGCCATTGCTGCCGCCGCCGATCGCCAGTTTCGATGGCGAGGTGACCTTGTTGTCCACCAGCCATTGCGCCGCGCCGATAAAGTCGTCGAACACGTTTTGCTTGTTCAGCTTGGTACCAGCCTGGTGCCAGGCTTCACCGTATTCGCCGCCGCCGCGCAGGTTGGCCATCACGTAGACGCCGCCCATTTCCACCCAGGCAAGATTGGCCACGGAGAAGCTCGGCGTCAGCGAAATATTGAAGCCGCCATAGCCGTACAGATAGGTCGGGTTCGTGCCATCGAGCTTCATGCCTTTTTTCGAGACGATGAACATCGGCACCTTGGTGCCGTCGCGGCTGGTGAAGAATTGCTGGCGCGTTTCAAAGGCATTCGGGTCGAAATCGACCTTCGGCTGGCGGTACACGCTGCTCTTGCCCGATTTCATGTCGTAGCGGTAGATGGTCGCTGGCGTCGTAAAACTGGTAAACGAATAGAACGTTTCGGTGTCGCCACGCTTGCCGGCAAAGCCGCCCGCCGAACCGATGCCCGGCAAGGCCACTTCGCGCACCAGTTTGCCGTTCAGGTCGACGATCTTGATTTGCGTTTGCGCATCTTTCAAGTAATCGAGCACCAACTGGTTGTTGATCAGGTTGACGGCAACCAGGGTTTCCGCGCTTTGCGGCACGATTTCCTTCCAGTCGGCAGGTGCCGGTTTGCGCGTATCGATGGCGATCACGCGCGATTTCGGCGCCTTGTTATCCGTCTTGAAGAAGAACACGGGGCCGTCATTATCGATGAAGGAGTACGAAGCATCGAACGCTTCCAGCAAGCCCACCACCTTGGCGTTCTTCTGGCGCAAGTCCTTGTAAAAGACGCGGTTCTTGCGTTCCGTGCCTTGCGAAGCGGTGATGATGAGGTAATTGCCGTCATCGCTGACGACGCTGCCGCCAAACGCCCATTCCTTCTGGTCGGGACGGTCGAAGACCAGCACGTCATCGCTTTGCGGCGTGCCGATTTTGTGGAAATACAATTTCTGGAAGTAATTGATATCGGCCAGCTTGGTCGCTTCATTCGGCGCGTCATAGCGGCTGTAGAAGAAACCCTTGTTGTCCTTGGCCCACGAGGCGCCCGAGAACTTGGCCCACTTGATGTGGTCCGTCAAATCCTTGCCCGATTCGATATCGCGCACTTTCCACTCGTTCCAGTCGGAACCGGAAGCAGACGTGGCATACGCCAGGTATTTGCCGTTCGGGCTGATCGAAGTGCCGGCCAGCGCCACCGTGCCATCGGTGGACAGGGTGTTCGGATCGAGCAGCAGACGTGGCTCGTCCGTCAGTTTCTTCACCGTGTACAGCACGGCCTGGTTCTGCAAGCCGTCGTTGCGGCTATAGAAGTAACGGCCGCCCTGCTTCGTTGGCGTAGAGAAACGCTCATAATTCCACAGCTTGGTCAGGCGCTGCTTGATCGCGGCGCGCTCGGGGATGGTGCCCAGGTACGACTGCGTCAGCTTGTTTTGCGCCACCACCCATTCGCCCGTTTCCGCGCTGTTGGCGTCTTCCAGCCAGCGGTACGGATCGGCGATGGTGGTGCCGAAATAGCTGTCTTGCTGATCGACTTTTTTGCTGAGCGGATACGTCATGGGAGCGCCGTCGCCCGCCGGGCAGGCTGGTGCGGACTGTGCCATGGCATTGCCACCGAAAGCGGCCAGCAAGCTGAATATGAGGGTTGCACTACGTAATTGCATGGGTTGTTTGTCTCATTGTTGGATGTCGAGGAAAGCAGGCCGTTCAAACACGTGTCGCGGCTGCCCATGTTGACTTTCGCCAAGAGAAATCATAGCGCGGATTGCCACTTTTAAAGCACAGTTATCTGATGGATTTGCCGTCTTTTGTTTGGACAATCTACATGAATCACCGTGGTAAATCACGTTTTTGGCGAGGATCGGCAAACTGACGGGCAGGCAAGAAACATTATCAAAAGCTAATACGTTTCATCAAGCCGTCATAAATCTTCTTTACTATCGGCAACATGTTCATGGCCCGTCCAGAGGCCGTGCCGCCACATCCGCCTATGCACACTCTCGCCCTCCCTACCGCCACCGTCGCGCCGCCCGGCCCGATGCCATCGAATGTGGCTTACCTGAAGCCGCCATCGGCATCCATGGCCATCGAAGGGACGGATGCCTTGCACGACATCCTGGCAGGCCGCAAGCTCAGCGCGCTGTTCCAGCCCATCATCCACATGCACAGCGGCGACATCATCGGCTACGAAGGCTTGATACGGGGGCCGTCAGACAGCCCCCTGCACGCGCCGATGAATCTGTTCAAGGTGGCGCGCGCGCATGACCTGACCCTGGAAGTGGAGCACCTGTGCCGGCAAGTGGTGCTCGAGCGCTTTGCCGAACTGCAGCTGCCGGGCAAGCTGTTTCTCAACGTCAGCCCCGAATGCCTGCTGCTGCGCAATGCCCGCCATGGCGAAACCCTGGAATACATCGAACATATCGGCATCAACCCGGACCGTGTCATCATCGAGCTGACGGAAAACCAGCCCACCTACGATTACGAACTGATGCGCGAAGCGGTGCTGCATTACCGCAACATGGGTTTTCAAATCGCCATCGACGACCTGGGCGAAGGCTTTTCCAGCCTGCGCCTGTGGTCGGAATTGCGCCCAGAATACGTGAAAATCGACATGCATTTCATCCAGGGTATCAATAACGACCCTGTGAAACTGCAGTTCGTGCGCTCGATCCAGGAAATCGCGGAAAAATCGGGCACCCTGGTGATCGCCGAAGGCATCGAGGCGCAGACGGAATTGCTGGTCTTGCGCGACCTGGGCGTGGCCTTCGGACAAGGCTATCACCTGGGCCGGCCCAACGCGGTGCCGGCGCGCGCCCTGCCGGCCGAAGTGGTGCAAGCGCTGGGGCGCAACGGCGTGGCCGTGTATCCGCAGCGCAGCAGCCTGGAAAAGAATGGCGCCAGCATCCGCAAGCTGCTGCATCAGGTAGCGGCCGTTTCGCCGGAGAAAAACAATAACGAGGTGTACGACATCTTCCTGAAGGACCCGAAGCTGATGATCATCCCCGTCGTCGATGACGGCGTGCCGCTGGGCCTGATCAGCCGCTTCGAAATGATCGACCACTTCGCCCGCCCCTACCAGCGTGAACTGTATGGCAAGAAATCATGCAGCCTGTTCATGGATGCCACGCCCCTCATTGCCGACCACGAGACGAGCTTGCAGGAACTCAGCTACACCATGGTGCAGTCGGATGCCCACCACCTGTTCAACGGCTTCATCATTACCGAGCACGGGCGCTACCTGGGCATGGGCACGGGCCACGACCTGATGCGCGAAATCACGCAGATGCAGATCAATGCGGCCCGTTATGCCAACCCGCTCACGCAACTGCCCGGCAACGTGCCCATCAACGAGCATATCGACCGCCTGCTGCACAGCGGTAGCCGCTTCTGGGTCTGCTATTGCGACCTCGACCACTTCAAGCCCTTCAACGATGTATACGGCTACCGCAAGGGCGACGACGTGATCCAGTTGACGGGAGAAATCCTCAGCGGCCATTGCGACCCGAACCGCGACTTCATCGGCCACATCGGCGGCGACGATTTCATGATCCTGTTCCAGAGCGAAGACTGGGAAACGCGCTGCCAGGCCATGCTGGACGACTTCGCGGCCGCCATCCTCGCCTACTACAGCACGGGCGACTGCGAACGGGGCGGCTACATCAGCGAAGACCGGCAAGGCAAGAAAGTGTTTTATTCATTGATCAGCCTATCCTTGGGCGTCATCAAGGTCGAGGCGCACCAGTACTACACGCACCATCAAATTGCCACGCAGGCGGCCGAAGCGAAGAAGCAGGCGAAGAAAATCCACGGCAACAGCCTGTTCCTGGACCGGCGGCAAGGTACGGGCGTGGTGCGCATGGATGCCTAGCCAGGGTCGATAGCAAGAGACTGAATGGGATCAGCGGTGCACGATCAAATACGCACGAGGTCGCCAAATGCATTGCTGCTGAGCGCATCGGGCACGAATGCCAGGCTGATCAGGCCGCCATCGCGGCGCGCTAGCACGCGGCAGCCGCCCACGGGCGCATCCACGAACAGGCCGCCGTATGCCGTGTCCGGTTCCAGACCACCGCCCGTGACGTCTTCTCCGGCACCGATGAAGACGCGGCCCGAGACGACGGCCAGATGCACGCTCACGTGCGGCTCGGCAAGTTCTGCGTGCAATACCAGGTCATACGCGCCGTCGCCGCCCACGTTGAAAAACGCCACCTGCCCCGCATTCACGGCCGCCAGTTCCGCGCCGGGGATGCTCCACCAGTCGCAGTCATCGTCCAGCCTGTGACGCAAGAGCGCCGGGTCGAACATGCACAGGGTTGCCGTGCCCGTCACAATTCTCACGGACGTGTCTGCCATCATGCGGCCAGCGGCGCCGGCCCCAGCAGAGGCTGACTCTGCACGTACTGCGCACTGGCTTGCGCCTGCCACGGGAAATGGCCGTCGCGCGACGGCCAGACGATCTGGTACAGCGTAAAATCATCGCCCTGGTAATACCAGCGCGCATAGCCGACGTGGTTGCGGTATTGCTCGACGGGCACGCGCACGAAGGCGCACGGATGGCCTTCCAGCAAGGCGTCCGTGGTAGCCGTGAAATCCGTGATGGCGCCGCTGCGCACGGCGTCCAGCGCCACGTCGAGTATCTGGTGGGCCATGGCGCGCGGCAAGCCCATGATGAGAAATTCAGGTTGGCCAAAGCTGTGGCCAGCGCCTATCGTGAAGGCATAACCCGGTCCTTCTTCGTCAGCACTGATATGGACGCCATGCCAGCCATGCGTGGCGATGTCGTCGATGACTTTTTGCTCGGATGCATCCTCGCCTGCCTGCCTTACCATGTTCCACCTTTCACTGTGCCAAAAACTCGCGCTGCGCGCGCACGATGCGCGATATGCATTCCATGCCTGTAAGCAATTATCGCATGCAGCGCGCGTCCCTGCGCGCACGGTGCTGGTGCTTCAGTCTGGCAGCGGCAGCGGCGGGGAACGCCCCTGGTGCCATTGCCGCATGCGCTGCTGCGCCTCTTGCAGCTGTGCCGACTCCAGCCTGGCGGCAGCCGCTTCCCTGGCACGGGTGGCCCCGCTATCGCCGCCCTCGGCCGCCAGCGCCAGCCACATGTAGCCGCTGAGAAAATCCTTCTCCACGCCGCGCCCGCTGTTATACATGCCGCCCAGGTTGTACTGCGCCAGCGCATGGCCCTGGCCGGCCGCGCGCGCATACCATTGCACGGCCAGGTCATCGTCTTGCGGTACGCCATGGCCGTTCGCATACATGACGCCCAGATTGTTTTGCGCGCTGGCATCTCCCTGCTCTGCCGCCGTGCGGTACCAGCGCACGGCGCACACATCGTCGCGCGCCACGCCCTGGCCATTGGCATACATCACACCGAGGTTGAACTGCGCATTCGACGCGCCCTGCGCTGCCGCCCTGGCATACCAGTCCAGCGCCTGCTGCAAGTCGCGGGCGATGCCGCGCCCGCCCGCAAACATGCCGCCCAGATTGTATTGCGCCATGCAATGGCCCTGCAGGGCGGCGCGCCGGTACCAGGCCACGGCACGCGCCTCGTCCTGGTCCACGCCCTGGCCGCGCGCCAGCATCAGGCCCAGGTTGAACTGGGCGTCGGCGTCATCCTGCTCGGCCGCCCGCTGCAGCCAGGCATAGGCGCGCAACTGGTCGGGCACCACGCCCAGGCCTTCCGCATAGGCCACGCCAAGTTGCCGCTGCGCCACGGCCAAGCCCTGGGCAGCGGCCTGGCGGAACCAGGCCAGCGCCTGCGCATCGCTTTGCACCACGCCCTGGCCCCGCTTGTAGACGAGCCCCAGGTTCAGCTGCGCCTGCGCATCGCCCTGCAAGGCTGCCTTGCGGAACCAGGCCAGGGCCAGCGCATCGTTCTTTTTCGCTCCCAGCCCCTGGGCATACGCTACACCCAGCAGCGATTGCGCGCTGGCCACGCCCTGCTCTGAGGCGCGGTAAAACCACGCCAGGGCCAGCTCGTCGCTCTGCAGCACACCGCGCCCCTTGCGGTACATCTGCCCCAGGTTTTGCTGGGCCGAGGCATCGCCCTGAGCGGCCGCGCGGCGAAACCACAGCACGGCGTCTTCGTCGCTCTGCGCCACGCCCCGGCCGTGGTAATACAGGGCGCCCAGGTGGTTCTGCGCATAAGCGAGCCCTTGCAGCGCTGCCAGGCGTAGCCAGACAAAGGCGCGCGCATCGTCCTGCGCCACGCCTTCGCCCTTTTTGTACATCAATCCCAGGTTGAACTGGGCGTAGGCATTGCCCTGCTCGGCAGCCGTGCGGAACCAGATATACACCTGGTGGCTATCTCTGGCAGTATGGTGCTTGTCCATGTGCGCCCCCATCCACATTGCGCTTGCCGGCAGCACGCGCAAAACGGCGGACCAGGGCGGCGAAATCGTGTGTTGCTTAAATTTTAAATTCGATGCGGGGGAAGGACTTGAGCAGGCTCAAACGAAATAACATAATTATATCGTTTTGATGAGCCAGCTTCGATGTGAAGCGGGGTAGTGCACACCCAAACTGGCATGCGGCAGCAATTACCGGCGCGCCGGATGCTTTTGCAGGAATTGCGGCACTTTCGCGGCGGCCAGCTTGTTCAGCGACACCAGGAGGTCGGCGTCGACGTCGGCGATGCCGTAGTTGCTGCGCAGGTGGCGGCCGATATGTATCAGCACTTGCGCCGCCACTTCCGCATCCGACTCGGCCCTGTGGGCGGCGCTCTTGAAGGCGATGCCCAGCTGGCTCGACAGCAAGCCCAGCTTGTAGCTGGCCATACCGGGAAACACGCGGCGCGACAGTTTCAGGGAGCACACGAGCGACTGGTGTGCGGGCGTCAGGTTCAGCCTGGCGCTTTCCGCGCGCAGGAATTTTTCATCGAAGCTGGCATTGTGCGCCGACAAGGCATCGCTGCCGATGAAGTCCAGCAACTGCGGCACCACCTCGGCCACGGGCGGCGCCTTGTCCACCATCGCCTGCGTGATGCCCGTCAAGCCCGTGATGAACGAGGGAATGCGCGCATTGCAGTTGATCAGGGTCACATAGCGGTCCGTGATCTGCCCGCCCTCGATGCGCAAGGCAGCCACTTCCGTGATGCGGTCGCCCATGTCGGGTGACAGTCCGGTCGTCTCGAAGTCGATCATGACGATCGGTTTGTCAAACACATTCATGAAGTAAGGCTCTTTCTGCGATGCTGCGGTGGGTCAGCTTAGCCGAACTTGCGCACGGCGTCCAGCGCCAGGCCCGCACCGATACTGCCGAACAGGTCGCCTTCGACCTTGCGCGCGGCCGGCACCAGGGCGGCGATCTTTTCGCGCAGCAAGCGCACGCCGCTCGAGCCGCCGGTGAAGAACACGGTGTCGACGGCGTCCGGCGCCACGCCCGCGTCCCGCAGCAAACGCAGCACGGTTTCTTCCACGGAACCGCACAAATGGCCGATGGCTTCGTCGAATTGCGTACGTTTCAGCAACAGGCTGTGCGCGGGCGACAAACGGTCCAGTTCCAGCTGCACTTCGGCCGCGTCGGACAGGGCAATCTTGCCCTCTTCCACTTTCATCGCCAGCCAGTGGCCGGCGCGCTCGTCGATCAGCTTTTGCAGACGTTTCACTTTGTCTTGCTCACGCGCATCGCGGCACACGTCGGCCAGCTGCACCCAGATCTTCTTGGTGTAGGCCAGGTTGATCGTGTGCCAGGTCGCCAGGTTGAAATAATAGCTGGATGGCACTTCGCTATTGTTATGCAACCGGCTGCCATAGCCGAGCAGGGGCATGACGGATGACAGGCTCAGGTATTTATCGAAGTCCGTGCCACCGATGTGCACGCCGCCGGTGGCGAGGATATCGTCGCGCCGCTCGGCCTTTTTCGCCCGCGCCGGCGACAGGCGCACCAGCGAAAAGTCGGAGGTACCGCCGCCGATGTCGGCGATCAGCACCAGTTCTTCCTTGTCGATCTGCGACTCGTAGTCGAACGCAGCGGCGATCGGCTCGAACTGGAAGGCAACATGCTTGAAGCCGACGGAACGGGCCACTTCGGCCAGGGTGTCTTGCGCCAGCTGGTCGGCCTGCGCATTGTCGTCGATAAAGAAGACGGGACGGCCAAACACGGCGGACGAGAATTCGCGGCCGGCGGACTGCTCGGCGCGGCGTTTCACTTCGCCAATGAATTGCGCCAGCAACAGGCGGAATGGCAACGCACGGCCACCCACTTCCGTCTGGCCGTCGATGAGACTGGTGCCCAGCAAGCTTTTCAGCGAGCGCATCAAACGCCCTTCGTAGCCGGCCAGATAGCCGGCCAGCGCCGCGCGGCCAAAACTGACTTCCTCGTCTTCCGCATTGAAGAAGACAACGGACGGTAAGGTCGTCTTGCCATCTTCCAGGCCGAGCATGGTGCTCTGCCCGGGACGTGCCCAGCCTACCGTGGAATTTGACGTGCCGAAATCGACGCCGCAAGCATTGGCCATGTCGACCCTTCCCTGAATAAAGGGGCGTTATTTTATCAGAACGCACGCCATTGCACCAGAAAAATACTTCCGACACGACCAAGACAACAAGCTTGCTTTGCATCAAGTAGCGACGGCGTGCAAAAGCTACTCTTGGGATTGACGCCAAGCAACTCGGCAAGCCCCCGGAGACCCATCGTGCCCCTCGCCCTCCTGCGCCACCTGCCCGCTGCCTTGCTGGCTGTCTTCTTCGTTTCACTCGCCGGCTGCGGCGGCGGAGGCGGTACCGATACGCAGGTGTCCGGCGGCTGCTCGCTGCATAGCACGACAGGCTGCGGCGGCAGCCCGCTGCCGCCCATCGTGCCGCCAGTCATCCCGCCGGCGACGCCACCCGTGATTCCGCCCGTCACGCCGCCCGAGCCTGCCAGCCTGGCCGGCGCCGTCAACCTGGTCTTTTCCAGCACGGAACTGGCCTCGGTGGGCCTGGCCGGCAGCGAAGTGGCCGTCACGGCCCTCGTCAAGGATGGCGCCAACCGGGCCTTGCCAAACGCAACGATTTCCTTTGTCACCGATTCCGGCATCCTCGGCAGCGTCGATGCCGTGACGGACATGAACGGCCAGGCGCGCGCCCTGCTGGGCACGGGTGGCGCGAACAGTAACCGCAGCATCACCGTGACGGCCAATGTGGGCACGCGCAGCGGCAAGGGCACGGTAGCGGTCACGGGCAGTACCGTGGAACTGCTGGGACCGGCCGCAATGATGCTGGGCCAGGGCGCCGACCTCACCGTCACCGTGCGCGACTCGGCAAAGCGGCCCGTGGCCGGCGCCGCCATCGCCTACAGCACGGGCGCCGGCAATGGCGTGCGCATCAAAGATGGCGGCGCGGCGCAAAGCAATGCGCAAGGCCAGTTGGTGCTGCGCCTGACGGCAGGCAGCCTGGGTAAGGATGCCGTCTCCGTCAGCGCCCTGGGCGCCGCCGCCACGCAAGCGTATGCCGTGGCCGGCAGCGACCTGCGCCTGAGCCCGGCCGTGGGCCAGGACGCCAGTGGCGCGGACGTGCTGCCGGAAGTGGCCACCCTGGCGTGCCAACCCATCGATGCCCGCTACGACAAGGCGGGCATGGCGCAAACGGGCAGCGCCAGCCTGTCCACCTCGCGCGGCAGCCTGTTTGCAGACAGCGCCTGCAGCCAGGCCTTGCCCGCCAGCTTGATTTTCAGCAATGGCAACTTGCCGCGCAGCTATGTACAGTCGGCCAACGCGGGCGTGGCCACCATCACGGCCGCCGTGGCGGGCGGGCCCACGGCGCAGACGCGGCTGGAATTCGTCGCACCCCTGAGCGCTGCCAGCAAGCTGGCCGTGCAAGCGCAGCCGGCCGTGCTGCGCGCCAACACGAGCGCATCGGCCGACAACGACAGCACCAGTATCAGTATCAGCACCATCGGCGCCGTGGTGCGCGATGGTGCGGCGAACAACCTGGTCAAGAACGCGCCCGTACTGTTCAGCATCTTGAGCGACCCCAGCGGTGGTTACCTGCGGCAAGCGGGCCGGGTACTGACGGGTAGCGACGGTCTGGCCCGCGCCAGCTACGTGGCGGGGCCAGCCGATAGCGGCCGCGACGGCGTACTGATCCAGGCCCGCATCGAGGGCGCACCGCAAACGGCGGCCACAGCCCTCGTGCGCCTGACGGTGGCGCGGCAAGCGCTGTCGATCAAACTGGGCACGGGCAACCTGCTGCGGGAGTATTCGGCCAGCGTGCTGCAGAAGGACTTTGCCGTGTTCGTTTCCGACAGCGCCGGCAACGCCGTGCCTGGCGTCGCCATCACGGCCGCCGCCTGGCCCAGCCGCTATGCCAAGGGATATTACGTGTGGGAAGCGGACAAGCCCGAGTTTCCCGACACGGGCGTCTGGCGCCGGGCCCTGCCCCACTACAGCTGCGCCAACGAAGACGTCTTGCGCAACGGCATTTTTGACGCCGCCTACGACCGCAACGGCAATGGCGTGCTCGACCCGGGCATCCCTCTGACCGTCAGCGCCAGCGGCCTGAGCGACGCACTGGGCATGGCTACCGTCACCGTCAGTTATCCACGCAATATTGGTTCCTGGGTGCACGTGACCCTGACTGTGCGCGGCACCGTCAGTGGCACGGAAGCGAGCGCCACGGCGGAATTACCGTTGCCCACCCTGCCCAGCGATTTCAGCGTACGCCGCGTCGACCCGCCAGGACGCATCAGCCCCTATGGCAGCGGCCCCTGCGACAGCGCCGATTGAGGAGCTGGCATACCACTTGCCATTCAGTCCTATTTTTTGCGGCATAAGCAATAAACGTGAATAAACATGCAGTCTTGCCATGCGGCAATCTTTTACGCTATGCTCGTTCTGCCCGCCCAGGCCGCAACAAGCGGCCGGGCCTGCAGGAATGCTTTGAGACAGCTTGCTTGCCAGACCAATATGCGAAAAAAGAATGCGGTAGACCGGACAGCCAGCACCACCCACGCCGTTCCCGGTGCTGGACGGCGCGTGACCTCGTATGACGTGGCCCTGCTGGCCGGCGTGTCGCAATCGGCCGTGTCGCGCTGCTTCAAGCCCGGCGCCAGCATCTCGCCCGCCACCCACGCCAAGGTCCTGCAGGCGGCCATCAGCCTCGACTACATCCCTAACGCAGCCGCGCGCAGCCTGATCACGCGGCGCTCGAACCTGGTGGCCGTCATCATTTCCAACCTGGCCAATTTGTACTATCCACAAGTGTTGTCCGACCTGAGCCAGCAAATCGCCCGCCAGGGCAAGCGTTTATTGCTATTTACCCTGGAGCGCGAAGCGGACATCGGCAAAGTCTTGAGCGATGTGTGGCAATACCAGGTCGACGGTGCCATCGTGGCCGCCGGCCTGTCGGACGAGCAGATGGCCGAATTCGGCCGGCGCGACGTGCCACTGGTGCTGTTCAATCGCAGCCCCCGCGAGCATGCCGTGCATGCCGTGCTGTGCGACCAGGCCGAAGCGGCGCGCCTGCTCGTGTCGCGCCTGGCCGAGGCGGGCCACCGCCAGTTCGCCGTCATCGACGGCCCCGGCGACTCGGCCGTGGCGCAGGAACGCAAGGCCGGCGTACTCGACCGTTTGCTGATCCTGGGCTTGCCCGCGCCCATCGTCGTCAGCGGCAACTACGATTACGCCAGCGGCGGAAGGGGCTTGCGCAAGGTCATCGACCGCCTGGGCCGCGTGCCCGACGCCGTCATTTGCGGCAACGACATCATGGCCATCGGCTGCCTGGACACGGCGCGCCACCAGATGGGCATCCAGGTGCCGCTGCAAATGTCGGTGGCCGGTTTCGACGCGCTGGAAGCGTCCGGCTGGCTCAGCTACGACATCACCACCCTGCGCCAGCCCGTGCAAAAGATGGCCACCGACGCCGTCGCCATGCTGGGCGAACTGATGGAGCGGCGCGGCGGCATCGCCGAACGGCGCCGCTATTGCTCGTATCTGGTGGAAGGGAGCACGGCAAGGCTGACCAGCGAACCTCAGCGTTTCGGCATGATGGCTGCCGCCTGAAAGCAAAAAAACCTCGCATCGCTGCGAGGTTTTTTGTTGTTGCATCGGCTGTATCAACCGAAGATCTTACCCTTGAGCATATTCAAGCCCTGGCTGACGAGGTCATTGCCTTCTGGTACTTGACCGTTCGGCGTCAGCTTGTCGATCAGCTGGGGCAGCAAGGCTGCCAGGCCGCCCGAGGCCGCGTCCGGTGCGACGCCCGCTTTTTCAGCGATCTGGGTGATCGTGTCGGCGCCCAGCGCATCCTTGATCTGGTCGCCGGACACGGGCGCATTGGCGCCGGTACCGATCCAGCTGGCCACCTGGTCGCCCAGGCCGCTTTCCTGGAATTTCTGCAGCAGGCCAGGCAAGCCGCCATGCTGGTTGACCAGGTCCATCACACTGGCCATCAATCCCGAGGGCGCCTCCCCATCCGCACCCTTGTTGCCCAAAGCGCTCATCGCCTGTCCTGCAAGTTGGTCTAGCAAACTCATCGTATTCTCCTGAACGCTATCGATTCATGCCGCGTGACCGCGGCATCCGGCATGGCGCAGACCATTCCGCGCCATGGAAAACATTATCCTATGAATAATAGAAATGCTATAATTGCAATCTTGCGGCGTACGCGTGGACGGACTCACTGTCGAACCCCCACCTCCATCATATTTAGTTCAGCACAACATGCAAGCGTAGATTGACGGTGCGCAAAACCGTGTAAAATTTATTTTCCTACTTACTGAGGAGTATCAACACATGAACATCAATAAAGCGGTAGACAAAGCCTACGAAAAAAAGACATTCAAGGAAATCGCCGATGCGCCCGTCGATGCGCTGCAAGGTGTGAGCGAGAAGGATGCGGAGCTGCTCAAGCAAGCGTTCAATATCAAGACCGTGCGCGATCTGGCGAACCTGAAATACTCGAAGTGGGCGCGCGCCATCGTCACCCTGGCCGACACGGAAGAATAGACCGGGCCATGCCCTTGACAACCCCGCCGGCACAGCCCGCCCCAGTCGGCGGGTTTTTCACGCCGGCCGGCTAGCCACTGGCAAGCCGCCCTGCTGGCGCGCGGCGCGGCCGCGCTGGCCATCGTCTGCTGCGCCCTGCCCGTTGTGTTTCCTCCCGACGTCGTGCAGCTGAACATCACGCCGCCCGCCGCGCGAGCCTACGCCGCCTTGCAGGCCGGTACGCCGCTGGACTGCAGCGACTGCGCCCGCTGCGGCCACAGTTGCGGTCTGTGCGGCCCTGACACCTCGCACAGCGCCACGCCCATCGTCTCGCCACCCTTGCAGCGCTTGCGTCTACGCTACACGCAATGCTACTGAAGGTGCGCCGGGCCACAGTCGGCCTGGTCGCTTGTGCGTAGACTGGCCCCATCACCACCACAAGGACGGTCCCATGCCACACGCGCAATACCAGGATGAAGAGGGCCAGCCAGGCGACGAAGGCGATTTGTCCGACCTGCTCAGCGAATTGCGCATCCTCTTGCCGGGCGCGCAGATGCTCACCGCCTTCCTCATCATCCTGCCCTTCAACGGCGGCTTCGCGAAGATCGTGCAGGCGGAAAAAATCGTCTTCCTGCTGACATTTTTCCTCTCCATGACCAGCCTGGTGCTGCTCAGCGCGCCAGCCATCCAGCACCGCGTGATGCGCCCCCTGCAAGACCGTGAGCGCTTCAAGCGCGTGGCCGACCGCATCATGATGGCGGGGGCGCTATCGCTGGCGCTGGCGTTCATCCTCGGCACCAATCTGGTAATGTCGGAAGTGTTCGGCCACATCGCCGGCATCGTCGCCTGCGTGCTGATGGGTTCACTCATCATTTGCATGTGGTGGTGGCTGCCCTTGCATTTGAAGCACGCCAGAAAAATCTAGGCGGCTACGCTCGTCTGCTGCAGCAAGGTTTCGCGGAAAATCTCCAGCGGCGGGCGCAAATTCACCTTGTGCCACGCCAGCCATAGTCGGCTTTTCTTCGCTTGCCCCGTGGCGGACTCGCGCGCATTCCGTGTTATCGTTAACAACAAGGGCAAGCGCTGTCGTGTGCAGTGCAGCAGATTTTAGCCGCCTCCCGGCAGAACTTGCCCGAATCTTTTACAATGTTGGCTGTGGGCAGCTATTCCAGCCCGAAATGCCAGGGCTGCTACTCCGCCTTGCCTTTCTTCACTTCGCATCCGGTAGCGCATTGCTACCACTGCGGCTGAGCCACAGCACGCGTCTTCACCCTGTCATCCCTTACCCAACTAACAAGAACATGCACGCATCCGTAGATCCCCTGATTCCGCGCGTCACTGCGCCTTTTGGCGCTGGCTATGCCGACCTGGCCCTCGCCATCGGCGGCCTCGCCATCGGCACGGGCGAATTCGCGTCCATGAGCATCTTGCCCGTCGTGGCCGACGACCTGGGCACGACCTTGCCGCAGATGAGCCACATGATCAGCGCCTACGCGCTGGGCGTGGTCATCGGCGCGCCATTAATCACCATCTTCCTGGCGCGCATGCCGCGCCGTTTGATGCTGATCTGCCTGATGTTGATGTTCGCTGGCGGCAACTTGCTCAGCGCCATCGCCCCCAACTACGGCTTGCTGGTCGTCGCCCGCTTCGTCGCCGGCATCCCCCATGGCGCGTATTTTGGCGTGGCAGCCCTGGTGGCGGCCGCCCTGGCCGAACCGGACAAACGGGGACAAGCTGTCGCCCGTGTCCTGATGGGCTTGACCGTGGCCAACATCTTCGGCGTGCCGCTGGCCACGTATATCGGCCAGACTCTGGGCTGGCGCTCGGCCTTCTTGCTGGTCGCCGCGCTGGGCTTGCTGACCATGCTGATGGTACGGATCTTCGTGCCCATGGTCGCTGCCGGCGATTCGAGCCCGCGCCGTGAACTGGGTGTGTTCCGCCGCCTGCAAGTGTGGCTGACCCTGCTGATGGTGGCGATCGGCTTCGGCGGCATGTTCGCCGTCTACACGTTCATCACGCCCACCTTGCTGGAAATCACGAAAGTGTCACCGCTGGTCATCTCGATCTTGCTGGCCATCATCGGTGTCGGCATGACGTTGGGCAATCTGATCGGCGGCTGGCTGGCCGACCGCTCACGCCTGTGGACCATCTTTGGCGTGCTGCTGTGGAACGTGGCTGCGCTGGCCGCGTTTACTTATACCAGCAGCAATGTCTGGTTGACGGCGATCAACCTGTTCGCCATCGGCGCTGGCATCGCCGTCGCCCCCGCCGTGCAAACGCGTTTGATGGACGTGGCCGGCGACGCGCAAACCGTGGCTGCCGCCCTCAACCATTCTGCCTTCAACATCGCCAACGCCCTGGGCGCCTGGGCCGGTGGCATCGCCATCGCCATGGGCATGGGCTTGCGCTCGACCGGCTGGGTCGGCGCCATGCTGGCCTGCGGCGGCATCGTCGTGCTGGGCATTTCCGTGCTGGTGGAAAACCGCAGCCGTAATGTGGGCGGCGCGCAGCCGGCTTGATCGTGTAAGCGAGCGGCGGCCTGCTCAGGCGGCCGCTCATATGCCTGCGGCTACTCCGCAATGGCAAACGCCACCGCCGCCTCGCAATGAATCTCCGTGGTATTAAATAGCGGCAGATCCACATCGCCCTGCTGGATCAGCAGCGGTATCTCCGTGCAACCCAGGATCACGCCCTGCACACCTTGCAGCCGCAATTTCTCGATGATGGTCAGGAAGATCTTCCGGCTGGCGTCGGTAAAGATATTCTGCACCAGTTCCGTGTAGATAATCTCGTGGAGGATTTCCTGGTCGGCCGCGTCGGGCGTCACCGTCGCGATGCCGCACTGTTCCAGTGCCTGGTGATAAAAGCTGCCCGCCATCGTTTGCTTGACGCCCAGCAAACCGACCTTGCGCACGCCCGACTGCTGCACGCGTTTCGCTGTTTCCTCGACGATGCTGATAAAAGGCAAGCCGATCCGCGGCACGACGGCTGGTGCAAAACGGTGCGCGCCATTTGCGCACAGCAAAAAGAAATCCGCACCCATGCCTTGCAGGCGCTGCCCTTCCGCCACGAGGAATTGCTCGATCGCCTGCGAGCCAGGCTGCGCCGCGTGCGCGACGAAATCGGCCTGATCGATGCTGACCAGCATGATGCGCGCACTATGCGCCGGCCCGATGCGCGCTACCAGCATTTCATTGAGCAAGCGGTAGTATTCGAGGGTGGAAGCCCAGCCGATACCGCCGATCAAGCCTATTGTCTTGTGCTGCACGTCTATCCTAGCGAAAAGAATTGCACAAATTTTACGTTGAGGTCAGACAGGAGGATACGAGGATAGACTCATGCAACATCATTACTCTCGCCTTGGAGCGCACGCCGAGCATAACGCACAGCAGAGGCATCGTCGGACTTCTTGACAGACTGTGCTCCGGACGTCAGATTATCCTGTTCAAACTGGCGCAATTCCTGCAGCAGCGTGTCCAGCGCCGTGTCACGGCAGCGGCGCACCAGCCCTTCCATGGAATACAGGCCATACGCATCGACCAGCCGGTAAAAGCCATCCGTCATTGCCAGCAGTTGCGATTGCCTGTCCATGTCAAACACATATTGCCTGGCCTTGAATTCCCCTTGCGGATACATGCACAGTATGCCCGGCGCTTCGTGCAAGTTCTGAAATGCGCGCCTGTCCCGCAACATCGGCAGCAAGGCCGCGAACACTTGCGTCTTGTCCTCGATACCTTGCGCTTTTAACTGCGCAATGGCCGCCTTCAAAATGTCTTCCTGCGCATTCTCATAGGGATCAATATCGCGCACGTCCCCGGCTGCGTTCGAGACAAACACCTTGCAATCGCCGAGAGCATATATCTGTACAGCGGCGCCAGCGTCACCTTCAATAATACGTGCCCACGTCACGGCGGCAATGGGATAGGCATACGCAGGAATGTGCGCCAGATCAAGACGCGCCTGCACATCGCGCTGGAAACGCGCCAATGCCAGCTTGATGCTGTCGTGCTGGCTCAATCCGGGCGCGACCACCTCTTGCAACAAGGCGGCAAAAGTCGACACGAACCAGGCGGCATCGCCCGCCAGCGTATCGAAATAATTCTTTTCAGACACTGAACTTGCACCATCAAAAATCAGGATATCCACGATTCCCGCATTGTGCAGATAAACCGTTACCAGATCTTCATTATTCTTTGCGCCAGCTGCATCGGATACGTGAACAATTTTCATCAGTTGTATGGATTCTTCTCTAAGGATTGTTGGCAAGGCCGGTATGGCCATTCCATAGCCCGGCATGACATCATTGTCGGTTCGACGTCTCGCGGCTGTATTCACGTTCGAACGCAGCCAGACTCTCCGCCTGCGCCCACAAGCTGGCGATATAGTGAAATTCCTCCTCGAACGGCTGCTCGAAATTCGGCACATCCATCGCATACTCGCAATTGCGGCTCAGCATGACCAGCCAGTCGGGGTAGCCGAGGGCGGGATACAGACGGGTAAATTTGGCATCGAGCGACTGCACACTTTCACTGCCGGCCAGGTAGGCGGCGCGCAATTCGACGATATATTTGCCAGCGAGGAATTGTTCCTCCAGGCGCGCGTCGCCACGATAGCGTTCGATGATGGCTTCGGCCAGCGGCAACACCTCGTCAATGCCTCGGGCGCTGGCCAGCAGCACGATATCGAGGTCGCCGCCTTCCTGATCGAGGCGCAAGCGCTCCACGGCCCATTCCACGCAGCGGTCCGCCCGGCCATCGCCATGGCGCAGCTGGAAGCATTCCAGCTCAAGTTCTGTCAATTGTTCCATTGTTATTCTTCGCAAGCGCGTAGCTATAAACGGTGCCCGGCACCTGAAAGGATGCTTGTTGCGGGCATATTATACGACAGGCAGTGAAAGCCCACGCAGGGGATAAGGGCTGAAAAGAATGGGAGCACACTTCGAGATGGAAGAGAGGGAAACAAATAAGATTGCCGCGCAGCGCGGCATTTAATCAGAAAAAGGGAAACAATGAACCAATTAGAAATATAAACCCAAGGTTTATCGGGAAAGTATTCTTTTAAAAAACATCAAAAAAGGCCATGCGCGCGGCATGCCGAACATGGCCATCACATCGTTTACTGCGGATTCGACGCCACGATGAACGGATCGAAGGTCAGCAGCGTATTACCCGCCAGCAACAAGGTCATCGTATATTGCACATTGCTGCCTTTGGCATTCACGCGGCCACCCCATACGGTGTTGTCGTATTGCGGGTAAGGCGCCGGATTGACCATGCCGTTGTTGATGGCAGTGCCGCCGAAGCTGTGAATGGAAACCTGCTCGGCCGGGTCCAGCGAGGTGACGTTCCAGACGATGGTGTCGCCGTTCTTGCAGCTTGTCACCAGTTCATTGCCGCCTTCGTTGCCGTTGCACGAGTAGCCAGTCGTATCGACCATGAAGACATACTTGCTCAGGTTGCTTTGTGCCACTGCCTGACCGACATTGACCGCTACCAGTACATTAATTGTTGCCATGGATTTACCCCTCTTTGGAATGGAATTAAACATTACAACTATCCCTTGTGCGATGAAATAATGAAGACCAAGTCAAATTACCGGCAGCGCTTTCGGCGCAATCGGAACCCATCCTGGCGCATAAAAATACGCGAAATGTATCAATTAAAAATACACAGAATATATCAATAAATCACAAAATCTATCGAGAACATCATGCACCAGATGATCAATAAGAATTTCTTGATATTCATTACCGCAACCACGATGAGAGGATATTTTATTTATTTTTTCAAGTCAAATTATTTTTAATAATATTTAGAATCTATCCATTAATAACATTTAATTTTTAAATGAAATTTCTTATATATTGAATATTGGCATTCTGTGTTTGATTTACCGCAAACAATAGAGGTATATCCGCGAAAGCAGATGATGGGGAGAAAGAAAACAAGCGCAGGCAATGCGTGCTGCAGGCGGACCAAATGCGACATGAAGCTTTGCGCTGCCGCCACGCCGGACGCGCCGTCGCAGGCAGTGCGCACTTCATCACCGAGGACGTCGAGCGCCAGCGCCAGGCTTTCGGCCGCGTCGGCGCTGTCGCCGATCACCAGCACAGTGCCCTCGCGCGTGCCGGCCAACAGGCGGCGGTTGGCGGACGCAGGCGCCTCCAGCGGCACGGCGGGCATGAACACCATGGTGGTTGCCGCGCCCGCCTGTGGCGCAGCGCTGCATTCGCTCACGCGGACATGCGCGATTTGACCCTGGGCAACACCATTGGCGCTGGACAAATGCCATGCTACGGCGGATAATGAGAACGATTCCCATTATCAAAATACCAGGCTTGGCCTGGCTTTCCCTGCGCGCCGCTATGGCGCACGCTGGCGGCAACAAGCCGGTTTTGTGTTGAAGGTTTGTACCGCATGCGCGCTTTCTGGACTGTCATACACCGCTGGGCTGGCCTGACCATCGCCCTCTTTCTCATCGTCGCCGGCCTCACGGGCGCCGTCACGTCGTGGGACCATGAACTGGACGAATGGCTCAACGCCGACATCATGGACACGCCGGGCCGCGGTCCCCTGCAAGCGCCGTTTGCGCTGGCGCACAAGGTAGCTGCCGCCGACCCGCGCGTGGAAGTCAATTACATGACCTTGGGCCTGGAAGAAGGCCATGCGGCCGCCTTCATGGTGCGCCCATTGACCGACCCGGCGACGAACACGCCGTTCGTGCTTGACTACAACACCGTCTACATCGACCCCGTCACGGCGCAGATCACGGGCACGCGCGATTCGACAGCCATTTCCCTGTCGCGCCGCAGCCTGATGCCGTTTTTGCGCCATCTGCACTACAGCCTGCACGTGCCCGCTTTCTGGGGCACGGACCGCTGGGGCTACTGGCTGATGGGCACGGTCGCCCTGATCTGGCTGCTCGACAGCATGGTGGCGTTTTACCTGACCACGCCACGCCGTTTGCGCGAACGGCTTGATGCACCACGCCACCGCGACGCCGCCAGTTGGTGGCAGCGCTGGAAACCGTCGTGGGTGGTGCGCTGGGCGGCCGGCGGCTACAAGCTCAATTTCGATTTGCACCGCGCGGGCGGCCTGTGGGTATGGCCCATCATCCTCGTCGTGGCGTTCACCTCGTTCTCGCTGAACCTGTACCGCGAAGTGTTCTATCCCGTCATGTCGCTCGTTTCCACCACCACGCCGGGGCCGTACGAAACGCAGACGCCGGTGCCCTACGGCACGTATATCACGCCCGTGATCGGCTTCGAACAGGCGGTGGACATTGCCAAAAAGCAGGCCGTGCAGCGCGGCATCACGGCGCCCATCGGCGGCATTTATTATGGCGGCAATTACTCGTTCTACAACGTCTCGTTCTTCGACCCGGCCGACGAATTCGGCGCGGCCGGCATGGGCTTGTCGAACCTGTACGTCGATGGCATGGACGGCAGCATCATCGGCCAGCACAAGCCGTGGGAAGGCACGGCCGCCGACGTCTTCGTGCAACTGCAATTCCCTTTGCACTCGGGCCGCATCCTCGGCTTGCCGGGACGCATTTTGATGTCCTTCATGGGGCTGATGGTGGCCATGCTGTCGGTGACGGGCATCGTCATCTGGGAAAGAAAGCGCCGTTCGCGCCGTCTGCAGGCGCACAAATTGAAGACAGTGGAAGCCCTTTCATAGCGCCAGGACGTCACACGACGGCTTCAATTCACCTCGTTTTTCGCCATTCCGGGGATCGGCGCTCGCCGCGGCCAATCGTTCCAGCGCCATTTGATATGCCCTCTCCAGCGCCTCGCTGGCCGGCACGCCGATATCGGGCGTCACGCCAATGCCTTCCCAGTTGCTCTTGCTAATCGGATTGATGGCGCGCCCGTTCGGGATGAAGGCAGCGAAATGCGGACCCAAATCGCGCATGCGTCCGGGATGTCCTGCCAGTGTCTCGACCCTGGCCACGCCATAGCCGCGCGCGGCCATCTTCCTGCGCATCTCGCTCTGCTGCTGCGGCTGGACGGGACAGTGGCATGACGGCTCCGAAGAATGTGGGTGCGCCGACTCTATCGAAAAGCACTGCACCATATTGCCCTGTATCAAGCCCCGTTCCGCTCGCGCTGCACCAGCGCCAGCAGGCTGTCGACCCGATTGCCATCGCAGCAGACGGCCACGCCATCGGTGAAATCGGGCGCCGTCAGGCGCGTCAGGACGCTGCCGGGCGGCATTTCCAGCGCCAGCCGCGCGCCCCGCTCCCACGCCAGGCGCGAGGTAACGGTCCACTGCACGCGCTGCGCCATGTTGGCGGCCAGGCTGTCGCGGATGCGGGCCGGGTCGAACAGCGCGCGCGCCGCGCTGCTGCTCAGGTAAACCAGCGACGGGCGGCGCACAACCACGCCATCAAAGGCGGCAGCCATGTCGGTCGCGGCACCTGCCAGCAGCGGACAATGCGACGGCACGCTGACGGCCAGGCGCTGCGCCTTGTTGGCGCCATGCGCCAGGGCCAGCGCCATCACCGCTTGCAGGGCGGGCTCGCTGCCGGCAATGGCGATCTGGCGCGGCGCATTCAGGTTGGCGATGTACACAGGCGTGGCGGCGCCGTGCACCTGCGCCAGCAATGGCTCCAGTTGCGCCAAATCAAGCCCGATGATGGCCGCCATGCCGTAACCGGTGGGATACGCCTGCTCCATCAGCTCGCCGCGGCGCGCCACCAAGCGCAGAGCATCCGCATAATCGAGCGCGCCCGCCACCACGGCCGCCGCATACTCGCCGATGGAAAAGCCGGCCACCATGTCGGGTGACGCGCCACGCGCGGCCAGCGAGCGCGCCATGGCCACGCCGGCGATCAGCAGACACAGTTGCACGGCCCGTGTCGACGCCAGCGCGCAAGCCGTATCCAGCGCCAAAGGATCGCGGCCCAGCACGGCCGCCGCTTCGGCCAGAGCCGTCCTCACCGCCGCATCGTCCGGCAGCGCATGCAGCATGCCCGGAGTCTGGGCGCCCTGGCCGGGAAAGGTAAATAACACGCTCATGCAAGCTCCCATGGCGTGGCCGTCAGCACGGGACCGTGATCCGTCTTCAGCAATACCCTGCCCCGTCCCGCCGCCCATTCGGCATACGCAAAGCCGCCACTGCCCGTGTCGATCTGCAAGTCCAGCCGGCACGCCGTGACACTCGCCGCAATGGCGCGCAGCGCGTCGGCCTGCGCGGCGTCCGGCGGCGCGGCGATGCGCAGCACGATATCCAAGTCGCTGTCGGCGCGCAGCACGGGCAAACCGCTGGCCAGCGCAAAGCCCACGCCGCCCGTCGGGCCCCAGGCCCAGCCTGAGGCGTCAAGCAGGGGCGCGACCAGCCGCAGCGCATCGAGCGCGGCGCAGGAACATCCAGACAGCGGCGCGCGCGCCAGCATTTCCGGTGTCACGTAGCGCACGACGGCGGCAGCATCTATGTCAAACCCGTGACGCTCGCTGCGCAGCAGGCCGCGCAAGCCCACGGGGATGCGCCCGGGCGCCGTGCTGGCGCGCCGCACCACCAATGGCGCCGCTTGCAGCCAGGCCCCGTCAAGCCAGGCGGGCAAGGACATACCGTCCGGCAGACCGGACACCCACAGCAAATCATGCGCGCGGGGACCGAACATCAGGCCACCACCACGCCCGGCACCCAAGCCGCGAGGCCGTGGTGGATGACGACTTCCTCAAAGATGTCCGGCATGACGGCGCTCTTTCATCGCTTGTGTTTCAGTTACCACTGCTGCGCCAGCACTTCCCTGACCCTGGCCGACGCCTGGCGATGCGGCGCGCCCAGGCGGCTAGCCAGACCCTGTTCAGGATCGGCGCGGATATCGTTCAACGCCGCCCCCAGGCTGGCCGCCACCTGCATCACGTCCTCGTTTGACGGCGCATCGGCCCGTGCCACCGTCAAGGTCTGCCACAGCAAGCCCAGGGTCGCGTAATTACCGATGTCATAAGCCATCGGTGGAATCATCGCCGCCAGCGCTTCGAGCGCTGCCACCGTCCGCACGGTGATGCGGGCGGCCGACGCCTTGCCCATGGCATGCACCATCACTTGCGGATCATCGAGCGCGATCAGGCGGTTGGCCTGGTAGCCGTGCGCGAGAAAAGCGCCCGACATGGCCTTGCCGACGATCAGGCCGATCACGGCATGGCCGGCCAGGCGCGCCTCGGCATACGCCCCCGCCGCGCCGGCCAGCGCCTGGTGAATGCCGTAGGCTTCTTCGCGCCGGCCATACGCCTGGCTGGCCACGTCGATGACGGCGACGATGGGGCGTTTTACGGGCAACTCGCGGTCCTCAAAAACTACCTGCTGCACGGCGCGCGCCAGTTGCCACGCCTCGATGAGGCCCACTTCACCCGTGCGGGCGCGCGTAAAACGGTTGTCCGGGTCGGGCAGCACGGCGAGGTAGCGGGCAGGCTCGCCCGCCAGCGACGCGTCGACCACGCGCACGGAAACGGGATAGCCGTCCAGCGGCGCAGTGTTATTCGTCAGTGCCGCCAGCCAGGTGGCGCCGCGACTCGTCTCGGTGATGGCGTTCATGCTGCGACTCCTTGGCTGTAGATCAAACGCACGGCTTCCGGCGTGGCTTGCGGGCCGGCGTCCACTTGCGCCAGGCGGGCAAGGAAGACGTCTGCCTGGCTGCTGCGGTGCTGCTGCGGCACGCCGCATGCGAACAATGCGGCCACGGCGGCGCGCATCTGCGCCGTGTCGTCTGCCACATAGGCGTCGGCCAGGCCGCTCTTAAAACGCTGCTCGCCGCCCGTCAGGCTCCAGATGAACGGTTTGTTGCGCGAGTCGAATTCGTCGACGCCCGCTTCCTGCTCGATCACGGCCGGACCGTTGAGACCCAATCGCGCCTCGCGCGTGACGACCAAATAGCTGCACAAGCCTGCCGCAATCGACATGCCGCCGTAGCAGCCAACCGTACCGGCCGTGATGCCGATCACAGGCTGGTAGCGGCGCAGGTCGACGATGGCGGCATGGATGTCGGCAATGGCCGCCAGCCCCAGGTTGGCTTCCTGCAGGCGCACGCCACCCGTTTCGAACAGGATCACGGCGCGCGTCGGTACGCCCTGGCGGTTGTCGCGCGCCGCCAGTTCCAGCGCGCCGGCGATTTTTGCTCCGCCCACTTCGCCCATGCTGCCGCCCTGGTAGGCGCCCTCGATGGCCAGCACCACGGCCGGCTGGCTGTCGAACAAGCCCTTGGCCACCACCACGCCGTCATCCGCCTGCGCCGTGACGCCCTGCTGCGGCAGCCACGGCGAAGCGATGCCGCAGAACGGGTCGAGCAGTTCGCGCATGCTGCCCGCGTCCAGCAAGGCCCTCGCCCGGCTGCGCGCCCCCCGTTCGATGAAGCTGTCGCGCTCCAGCAGTTGTTGTAATGTACTCATGCCGCCCTCCCCGCTTGCAATTCTTCGTAAGCTTGCTCGATGCGCATGCGCACCACGCCCGGCGTGGCGCCGCAATCGTTGATGACGATGCGCGCGGCCGGCAGCGGCGCGCCGCCGAACACGCGCTGCAGCAGCGCATCCCACACGGCGCCCTTGCCGTCGACGGAGGTGTTGACGACGATGCGGGTCACGCCATCGTCGCCGGGCTGCAGCAGCACTTCCAGGTCGCCCGAGCCGACCACGCCGGCCAGGGCGCGCCCTGCCGCCGGCGGCCCGGCCGGGAATGTATAGTCACGCGTTTCCATGCGCTTCTCCTTCTGTCAATCGATCGAGGAACAGGGTGGCCGCCAGCAGGTCGGCTGCGCCGCCCGGCGACACGCCCCGCGCCAGCGCCACCGCTTCCAGCGCCAGCAGCGCCTTGGTGCCATCTGCCGTCGCCGCGCCGCCGGCCGCCAGCACCCGTGCCGCGGCCGTTTGCAGCGCCCGCAAGGCCGCCTCGCCGCCACGCGACAGCACGCAGGTGTCGTCCAGCTGGCTGAGAATAGCCAGCAAGGCGTTCAGGCGCGCCGTCGTCTCGTTGTCGCCGCGCGCCCGCGAGGCGTGCAACGCCGGCAAGCCGGCGCCTGTCACCAGCGGGAAGCCGGCGCGGGCCTGGCCGCGCGCGCCGTCCACTTGGTACTGGCGGCACGCCAGCTCGCCCTTGTTGCCGGTGACGCCAGGCGCAGCATGATCCGTCAGACGCGCCAGCGCACCGGCCCGCGCCGCCACGGCTCGCGGCGCCAGCGATGCGCCGCGCGCGCCTTGCTGCGCCGCCGCCGTCACCAGCAGGCCCAGCGCCCAGAGAGCGCCCCGGTGCGTGTTCACGCCACCCGTGGCGGCCAGCATCCGCGCTTCCCCATCGCGGCCGATGGCGCCGATGCGCTGGCGCAGCAGATCGTCGTCTTCACTCTGCGCGCCAGCGTCGGCCATGGCGGCAAACACGGGTTCCAGCACGCAGGCCGAATGGCACATCAGGGCCCAGTTCAAGTCCGTGTGGGCGCCACGGCTGCGCAAATCGACCAGGCCCGGTTTCGGCGTCAGGGTCACTTCATCGAGCAGCGCCTGCAGCACCTGCCGGCCCAAGGTGGCAGAACGTAGCTGCACCGGCATTGTCATCATTGTGCTCATTGCAATCATTACCAGCTCCTGAATTTGGCGGGGGGTTGATACAGGCCGTCGGACCATTCGACCAGGTCGGCGATGCTTTTCGCTGCCAGCAGCGAGCGGCTGGCCGCGCCGCGCTGCACGCCGATATCCTCGGGCAGCGCGATCAGGCCGTCGGCGCGCAATTTGGCCGTCGTCTTCGGATCGTGGCGCAGGCCGATGGGCGTCACGCCGGCGACTGCCGCCAGCATGGCCTTGCGCTCGTCGAGCGAACGGGCCTTGTACAGGTAGGCGATGCCCTCTTCCGTCAGCACGTGGGTGACGTCGTCGCCATAGATCATCACGGGCGCCAGCGGCATGCCGCTGGCCTGGCCCACGGCCACGGCGTCGAGCGATTCGACGATCGTGGGCTGGCCGCCATCCTGGAACGTTTCGACCATCTGCACCACCAGCTTCCTGCCGCGCGCCAGCGGGTCGTCCGTCTCGATCAGGTCCAGCCAGGCGGGCGTCGGGTGGCGCCGGCCATGCGGGTCGTGGCCCATGTTGGGCGCGCCGCCGAAGCCCGCCAGGCGGCCATTCGTCACGGTCGACGAATTGCCCAGGCCATCCATCTGCAAAGTCGCGCCGATGAACAGGTCGACCGCGTACTGGCCCGCCAGCTGGCACAGGGCGCGGTTCGAGCGCATGGAGCCGTCCCGGCCCGTGAAAAAGACGTCGGGCCGCGCGGCCGCATAGCCTTCCATGCCCAATTCCGCGCCGAAGCAATGCACGCTCTCGACCCAGCCCGTCTCGATGGCGGGGATCAGGGTGGGATGGGGATTGAGCACCCAGTTGCGGCAAATCTTGCCCTTCAAGCCCAGCTGCTCGCCATAGGTCGGCAAAATCAGCTCGATGGCGGCCGTATTGAAGCCGATACCGTGATTGAGTGACTGCACCTGATGTTTTTCGTACACGCCGCGAATCGCCATCATGGCCATCAGCACGTGCACGGGCTTGATCACGCGCGGGTCGCGGGTAAATAGTGGCTCGATGAAGAACGGCTTGTCGGACTGCACCACGAAATCGATCCACGAGCCGGGTACGTCGACCCTGGGCAAGTCGCTGACATCGTCGACGATCTGGTTCACCTGGGCGATGACGATGCCGTCGCGGAAGGCCGCCGATTCGACCAAAGTGGGCGTATCCTCGGTGCTGGGGCCCGTGTACAGATTGCCCTGGCGGTCGGCCATGTAGCCGGCCACCATGACGACGTTGGGCGTGAGGTCGACGAACAGGCGTGCATACAGTTCAATATACGTGTGGATGGCGCCCACTTCCAGCAAGCCATCCTGCAGGAACTGGGCGATACGCAGGCTTTGCGTGCCGGCAAAGGAAAAGTCCAGCTTGCGGGCGATACCCCGCTCGAACAGGTCCAGGTGCTCGGGCAGGCTGACGCTGGGCATGATCAGGTGCAGATGATTGATCTTGTCAGGGTTGACCTGGGTCAGCATGCGAGCCAGAAAATCGGCCTGCTTCTGGTTGTTGCCTTCGAGGACGACGCGGTCGCCCGGCGCGAGCAAGGCTTCGAGCACGGCGACCATGTCGCCCTGTTGCAGCACGGGGCCGCTGGCGTACTGGCGCACGGCGTCAAGGCGGCGGCGTTTCTCGGTGCGCCGCGTGTCCCATTGTTTCCGCTGCGGCTGCGCGTCTGTGACGGTTGACATACTGTCTCCGAAGTGAGCTATCGAACCCTGACGATAGAGCGAAAACGTCGCCGCGACAATCAAGCTGCTACCATGTTCATTACTCTGAAGTTAATGAACTGCCGTTTAAAGGGGTAGCCATGGCCATCAACGAAGAAATTACCTTGAAAAAGCTGGAAGTGTTTCTCAGCTTTATGGAATTGAACAACCTGGCGCGCGTGGCCGATGCGCTGGGCCAGAGCACCGTCAGCGTGCACCGCGCACTGCACTCGCTGGAAGACGGCTTGCGCTGCCCGCTGTTCAAGCGCGAAGGCCGCAGCCTGATCCCCCTGCATGCGGCCTACACCTTTGCCGAATCGGCGCGGCGCGCCCTGGCCGAATGCGAGGAAGGCGTGCGCAAGGTGCGCGAAATGTCGGGCATCAACCCCGTGCGCCTGAAGATCGGTTCGCTGTATTCCTTGACCCTGCACTGCATCCCGCAGCTGGTGATCGCCCTGAAGCTGCGCCGGCCGGGCCTGGACATCGACCTGACGCTGGGATCGAACCGCGACCTGCTGCAAAGCCTGGCCGATGGCAGACTGGATGCCATCATCGCCGGCGTGCAGGAGGAAGAACAGCATGCCGGGCTGGTGGCCGTGCCCCTGTTCCAGGACGACATCTACCTGGCCGCGCCGCTCGGTTCGCCCTATGCCGGGGCCGCATCGGTGGACTTGCAGCAGTTGCGCAACGACAAATTCGTCACGCTCAACGAAGGATTCGTGACCTCGCAAAGCTTCAACCACGCCTTTGACCTGGCCGGTTTCGTGCCCGACACGGCCATGCGCGTGGGCGACATCTTCTCGCTGATCAACTTGGTGAGCGGCGGCATCGGCTACAGCCTGCTGCCCGGCAGGGTGCGCGCCTTCAGCTCGCGCATCGAACTGCTGCCGCTCGACGCGCGCTACGGCTCGCACCAGCAAATCACCCTGCTGATGCTGAGCAGCCGCGAGCGCGACCCGAACTTGCTGGCGCTGGCGGCGGAGTGCAGGTTATACGGACGTGGCGAGAAGCGCACTGGCGCATGATTACCGCGGAACTTGCCGTTGAGGTGAGCTTAAACCGCGCTATCCCACGGCGCCGACAACCGCACGGCGCAGTTAATCAAGCCGACCATGGAGTAAGTCTGCGGGAAATTCCCCCACATTTCACCCGTCACAGGATGCGTGTCTTCCGACAGCAGGCCCAGATGGTTGCGCGCCATCAACATCGTCTCAAAAATTTTGCGCGCTTCGTCTTTCCTGCCGATGCGCGCCAGGGCATCGATGCGCCAGAAGGTGCAGATGTTGAAGGCTGTTTCCGGCTTGCCGAAGTCGTCGGGCGCTTCGTAGCGGCGCATGTAGGGGCCGTCGCACAGCGATGCTTCCAATGCGTCGACGGTGGCGATGAAACGGGGGTCCATGGGGTCGATGAAGTTGACTTCCGCCATCAGCAAGACGGACGCATCGAGGTCGCGCCCGCCCAGGCTTTCCGCGAACGCCTGGCGCTCCTCGCTCCACGCTTCGCGCAGCAGGCGTTCGCGGATCAGCACGGCGCGGCTGTTCCAGTGGTCGGCCCGGTCCGGCAAGCCCAGCTTATGCGCGACCTTGGCCAGGCGGTCGCAGGCGGCCCAGCTCATCAGCATGGACGAGGTGTGGACGCGCGCCCGCGTGCGCAGCTCCCACATGCCCGCGTCCGGTTCCGCGTGCAGCCTGAACGCCTGGTCGCCCACGGCTTCCAGTGCGGCAAACTCGGCTTTTCCCGCCCGGTGGAACAGGCGGTGGTCGAGGAAGGCTTGCGCCGCACCGAGCACGATATTGCCGTAGACATCGTGCTGGAAGTGTTCCTGCGCCTGGTTGCCGACGCGCACGGGGCCGTTGCCGCGGTAGCCGGGCAAGTGGGCTAGCGTCGATTCCGGCAACTGTTCTTCCAGGCCGATGCCGTACAGGGGCTGGATGTGGCCGCCTTTCGAGCGGGCGACGATATTCGTCAGCCAGCGCAGATACTCTTCCATCGTGCCCACTTCCGACAAGCTGTTCAATGCCCGCACGACGAAGAAGGCGTCGCGCAGCCAGCAATAGCGGTAATCCCAGTTGCGGCTGCTGCCCGGTGCTTCGGGAATGCTGGTGGTCATGGCGGCGATGATGGCGCCCGTGTCTTCATATAAAGACAGTTTTAAGGTGATGGCGGCGCGGATGACCACTTCCTGCCATTCCAGCGGCACGGCCAAGCGGCGCGTATAGGTGCGCCAGTAGTTGATGGTGTCCTTTTCGAAGATGCGCGCCGTCTCGTCGATGCCGCCGGCCAGGGTTTCATCGGGCCCCAGCAGGAAGTTGGCCGTGCCCCCCAGCACGAAATACGTTTCGCTCAGCACATAGTTGAGCGACACATCCGTGTTCAGGCGCAAGGTCTGTTCCGGCCCCACGTAGCGGATATGGTGGCTGCCCTGCGTGATCTGCGGCGCCAGCCTGCCCCAGTCGTAGCGGGGGCGCAGGCGCACGCGGATGCGCACGGCGTGGTCGAGCGGGCGCACGCGGCGGATCAGCATCAGCGGGCGGAACATGCGGTCGCGGCTGAGGAAACGGGGCGCGAAATCCGTGATTTCCACGCCGCGCCCTTCGGTGTCGTACAGGCGCGTGCGCAGTACGGCAGTGTTCGGCTCGTAGAATTGCTCGCTGCGCGCATAGTTTTCAATGTCGATGGCCCACACGCTGCCATTTTCCGTGGCGTCCAGCAGGCTGTTGAAGACGGGATCGCCATCGAAGCGGGGCAGGCACGACCAGACGACCTGCCCGGCCTGGTCGATCAGGGCGCTGAAGGCGCAATTGCCCACCACGCCGCAGTTGAGGTTAGCCTGGATGGGGGTGACGGGTGCCGATGCGCTGGCCGCCGCAGTGGCGGAAGCGACCTGCGAGGCGGCGGCGCCGCTGGGCGTGTCATACAGTTGTTCCGGGGATTGCGTCATCATCTACTCCTTCTGGGGATACGGAGGCGGCCAGCAAGGCGGCGCGCAAGGCATCGGGGCTGGCCAGGCGCAGGGTGGCGGCGCTGGGGCCGCTGCCCACTTTCACGCCCTGCCCGCCAACTTGTTGTACATAGGCAAAGCCTGCCTCATCGGTGGTATCGTCGCCCGCGAACACGGGCCGGCGGCCGGCAAACGGGGCTTCCTGCATGAAGGCGGCGATGGCGCCCCCCTTGTCGGTGGCGGCCGGCTTGGCTTCCAGCACCATTTTGCCATGCAACAGCAATACCCCGGGACACGCTTGCACGGCCGCAGTCATTTCCTGCGAGCACAATTGCGCCAGTTCGGGCGCCAGGCGGTAATGCAGGGCCACGGCGCCCCGCTTGTGCTCCACCAGCAAGCCGGGGTGCAAGGAAGCCAGCGCCCGGGCACACGCCAGCACGGGCGAGACGTCGGGCGTGGCCGCCACATGCAGCGCGCCATCGGCGCCGCGCCGCTCCACGCCATGCACACCGGCCACCGGCAAGACCAGGGGCGCCAGCATGGCATCGATCTGCGCCACGGGACGCCCGGAAATGAGGGCCAGCGCGCCGCCATGGCGCTCGGCCAGCAGCGCCAGCGCTTCGACCACGCCCGGTTCCAGGCGCACGCCATCGGGCGTGGGCGCCAGGTCGACCAGGGTGCCGTCGAAGTCGAGGAAAACAGCGCTGCCGGGCATACTCAGCAGCTGCAACAGGGCAGCGCTATCGTCAGGCATCTCCGTCATCAAATCCCCTTGCGCCGCTTGATGCGGCTGTGGGCATCGATCTTGGTCATGACCTTGTCGCGCTGACGCAAACGGGCCGCGTCCAGCAGCATGCGCCCGGCCCAGCGGTAGACATTGAAATGTTTCACGCGTGCCCGCATGCTCTTCATGCGCTCGCGCTGTTCCACGGGCGGCATCACGAGGGCGCGGTACAGGGCGTCGGCGCCCTGCTCGATGTGGTACGGGTTGATGATCAGCGCTTCATGCAGCTCGCGCGCCGCGCCCGTGAATTGCGACAGCACCAGCACGCCCAGCTCGTCGTCGCGCGCGGCGATGAATTCCTTGGCCACCAGATTCATGCCGTCATGCAAGCTTGTCACCATGCACACTTCCGAGGCCCGGAAATAGCGCTGCAAGTCGTCCTGGCCATGGTGTTCGGCTTTCAGCAGGATGGGCACATAGCTGCCGCTGCCGAAGCGGCGGTTGATGCGCTCGACCATCTTGCGCACGCGCGCATCGAAGCTTTGATATTCATCGAGCGAAGCGCGGCTGGGGGCGGCGATTTGCACGAAGGTAAAATTGCCCACCATGCCAGGCTGCTGTTCCAGCATGCGCTCGACGGCCTGGAAGCGCTCGACGATGCCTTTCGTGTAGTCGAGGCGGTCCACGCCGATGCCCAGCAAGTGGTCGGGCGCCACGCCCAGTTCGGCACGGATTTGCGCGCGGCAAGTGGCCACGTCGGGCTGCGCCGGATTGTCCTCGGGCCAGGCAATGGAAATCGGGTAATCCTCGACCTGCGTCATCTCGCCACCATAGGAAATCGTCGACGCTTCCGGCTCGATGCGCGTTTCCAGGTAGCGGTCCACCGTTTCGAGGAAATTCTTGCGGTGAAATGGCGTGTGGAAACCGAGGATCGTGCTGCCCAGCAAGCCGTCGAGGATTTCTTCGCGCCACGGGCAAATGCCGAACGATTCCGAGTTCGGCCAGGGGATATGCCAGAAAGTGATAATCGTCGCTTTCGGCAACGCTTCGCGCACCATGCGCGGCAGCAAGGCGAAGTGGTAATCCTGCACCAGCACGACGGGGTTGTCCGTCTTCGCCTCGGCAATCACGGCGTCGGCGAAGCGGCGGTTGACCTTCACATACTGCTCCCAGTCGGACGAGCGGAACACGGGGCGCACGTGGGCGATATGGCATAGCGGCCACATGCCTTCATTGGCAAAACCATAATAATAGCCCTGCTCTTCCTCTTGCGTCAGCCACACGCGGCGCAAGGTATAGCTGGGATTGTCGGGCGGCACGGGCACGTGGTCGAATTTATCCACCGTCTCGCGGTCGGCGGAACCGGCGCCATGCGCGATCCACGTGCCGGAACAGGCGCGCATCACCGCTTCCACGGCCGTTACCAGGCCGCTGGCCGGGCGCTGCACCGCTATCCCATCTTCCGTTTTGGTGTGGATATACGGTTCGCGGTTCGACACCACCAGCACCTGGTCGCCCTGCAAGTCCGCTTCCAGCAAGGCGCGCAGCTTGTCCGGCGTCCAGTCGGACGACCAGCCGCTATCGCTCTGGCGTTCCAGGTGATATTCCTGCAGCAATTCGCGCAAGTCGCCGATCAGCGGCTGCATTTCCGGTGGCGGCGCGGGCGCGGCGGCGGGCGCCGTGGTGGCGGCCACTGCTCCATTACTTTTCGGCAACAATTCGCCCCGCAAGATATCCTTCACGGCCGACAGCCAGCCGCGCCAGCTCAGGTGGGCGACGAACACGGTCATCAGGGAAATCAGGACGGCCAGCACGGCCAGGAAGGCAAAGATGAAGCGCTTGGTATCGGTATTGCGGCGTTCGACAAAGCTCATGTCCTGCACCAGTACCAGGCGGCCCAACTGGGACGCCTCCTGCATGACGGGCGATTCGCTGATGTGGACTTGCCCTTGCGGCAATTGCGCCAGGGATTTGTACAGGCCACCCGTGGGAGGCGTGCTCCAGCAACCGATGGAGGCCGGGTATTGCGCGGATTGATACAGCAAGTGGCCCGCATTGTCGCAAAAGCCGATGGCGATCAAGCGCTCGTCGCGCGTGGCGCCCTGGAACAGTTCGCCAATGCGGGCGGTGTCTTGCGCGGGCAGGTAGTCGGTGAGCGAGGGCCGGAGGGTTCCAGCGAGCAATTCCGCCCGGCTGTCGAGGTCGCGCACATACCAGCGCAAGGTAATATTATCGAGCAGGGGTACCACAATATAGGCAAACAATCCCAGCATGAGGGCCAGTGGCAGGATGAAGCGCAAGGACATTCGCAGTGATCGTACTATCATCGGTTTCCTTTGCAAAAACAAAAAGCATGGCAAGTATGGCTATGTTTCCAATGCGGCGACGCGCGTTTGCTTTGCGTATTGAAACGTCAAGGTGGCATGGCGCAGCGCAGCAATTTCTGCCAGTATCCACGTTGACGCAAGTCTTATCCGTACGGCAACGCACGCCCCCGCGACGCCATCTACCCGTAAAATAGCCGCTTCCGACATCCATTTCACCAACAACGAAGGAGTTTTCGCCTATGGATCTCAGCACGTTTCACTCGCTGATGGGAGGCCCGCTGCGCTCGGCGCTGACCGTGCTCGTTTCCGCCCTGCTCGTCACCGTGGTCGCCATCGTCGTGCACCGGGCCGGCATCAGCTTGCTGAAAAAACTGGCCAATGGCCACCCGTTCACCAGCAACCTCGCGCGCGTGGCCTTCCGCGCCAGCCAGCTGTGCATGATCGTCTTCGGCCTGCGCATGGTGCTGGCCGGCGCGCCCGACGACACGCCGGGCCTGGTCGCCATGTCGCATCTCACCAGCGTGGCACTGATCATCGCGCTGACCTGGCTGGCCATGCAATGCATCGAGTCGCTTTCCATCACGATTTCCCAGATCAATCCCGTCGACGCGGCCGACAACCTGCGCGCGCGACGCCGGATCACCCAGGCCCGCGTGCTGACGCGCAGCGCGCATGCCATCGTCGTCATCCTGGGCCTGTCCTTCGTGCTGCTGACCTTGCCCGGGGCGCGGCAGATCGGCGCCAGCCTGCTCGCTTCAGCCGGCGTGGCGGGCCTGGTGGCCGGTATCGCCGCCCGCCCCGTGCTCGGCAATTTCATTGCAGGGCTGCAAATTGCATTCTCTCAACCCATCCGCATCGACGACGTGCTGATCGTTAATGGCGAATGGGGCACGGTCGAGGAAATCAAGGGCACGTATGTGGTCGTGCGCGTGTGGGATGAACGGCGTTTGATCGTGCCGCTGCAATGGTTCATCGAAAATCCATTCGAGAACTGGACGCATACCTCCTCGGACATCCTGGGCACGGTCTTTCTGTGGCTGGACTTCAGCATCCCGCTCGAGCCGCTGCGCGCGGAACTGACGCGCATCTGCGCGTGCGCCACACAATGGGATGGCCGCGTCTGCACGGTGCAGGCGACGGATTCGAACGAGCGGGCCGTGCGCGTGCGCTTTCTGATCAGTGCGATAGATTCGGGCACGGCCTTCGAGCTGCGCTGCATCGTGCGCGAGCAAATGCTGGCCTTCATCACCACCCACTACCCGCACAGCCTGCCCCGCTTGCGCTCCACGCACGACCCGATTGAGGTGCACGCGATGCAGGCACAGAACGATACGGTGTTGCTGCACAAGGCTTAAAAAAACCTGCGGCGCGCTGCCCTTGCCCATGCGCCGCTACAATGGTTCGCATGAGCACCACCGCCTGGTTCATCCTGATCGGCTGCCTGATGCTGGCGCGCGGCCTGGGTGCCGACCGCATCGCGCGCGTGCCATGGACTTCGGCCATGGCTTACCTGGGCGTGGGCCTGCTGCTGGGACCCATGTTCCTCGGCCTGTTCTCGTTCGACCTGCTGGAGCAGGCGCCCCTGCTGGAAACCCTGACGGAAATCGCCGTCCTCATCTCCCTGTTTTCAGCTGGCGTCAAGATGCCCGTGCCCTTCAGCCTGGCGCGCTGGCTGCCGTCGCTGCGCCTGGCGTGGCTGTCGATGGCCATCTCCGTGGCCCTGGTGGCCGCGTTCGCCCACTTGGTGCTGGGCCTGCCATTGGGCGCGGGCGTGCTGCTGGGCGCCATTCTTGCGCCCACCGACCCCGTGCTGGCCACCGATGTGCAGCTGCGTCATGCGGGCGACAGCGAGCAATTGCGTTTCATCCTCACCAGCGAAGCGGGCATGAACGATGGCAGCGGCTTTCCTTTCGTCATGCTGGGCCTGGGCTTGCTGGGCCTGCATGAGCTGGGACCGCATGGCGGCACCTGGCTGTGGCGCGATTTATTCTGGGCCAGCGGAGCGGCCATCGCCCTGGGCGCGGCCGGCGGCGCACTGCTGGCCTGGCTGGGCTGGCAGGTGCGCGCCAAGGAACCGAAACACGCGATGCTGGACGACTTGGCGGCCCTGGGCTTGATCGCCCTCGTGTATGGCGTGGCCACCTGGCTGCACGCGTGGGGCTTTTTGGCCGTGTTCTTTGCCGGCGTGGCCTTGCGCCAGACGGAACTGCGGCTGGCCGGCGCGCCCGAAGACCGGCAAGGCTTGCTGCAGGCCAAGGAAACCCATGCCGTGTCCGCCGCCAAGCCGCACGGCAGCGAGGTAGCGCTGACCGTCAGCGGCGAGTCCCTCGTTTTCAAGGAACACCTGGAGCGCCTGTCCGAACTGACCCTGGTGCTGTTGCTGGGCGGCACCGTCACGGCCGCCGCCTGGAGTTGGCAGGCGTGGAGCGTGGCGCTGTTCCTGCTGCTGGTGGCGCGCCCGGCCAGCGTGATGCTCGGTTTGTTGGCCTCGGGCACCAGCGTGCGCCTGCGGGGATTGGCCGCGTGGTTCGGCGTGCGCGGCATCGGCTCCTTGTACTACCTCAGCTATGCCATCGCCCATGGCTTGCCGCGCGGCCTGGCGCGCGAACTGGCCGACATCACCCTTGTGGTCGTCATCCTGTCCATCGTCGCGCACGGCCTGACGGTCAAGCCCCTGCTGGAACGCTACTGGCGCAAATAGCTGGTGCAAATAGGCACCGGTCAGCCCCATTTGTCATTGCTGCAAAGCAATGTTTTGTCAATTGCCCCTATGGCGGGCGAAAATATTGTTAAGATCATTAAAAACAGCAAAGAGAGAATCAATGAAACGAAGAAGCGTGCTGGGACTGGGCGTCTCACTGGCCCTGCTGCAAACGGGCTGCGCCACCGATCCGGCCAGGCTGGCATGGGAAACGGAATTTGACGGCTTCATGCGCGATGGCCTGGCCCGCACGGAAACGCCGGGCATGAGCGTGGCCGTGGTGCGCGGCGAGCAAACCATTTTTGCGCGCGGTTATGGCTGGGCCGACATCCAGGCCGGCAAGAAAGCCGATGCCAACACGGTGTTTCATGTCGCCTCCGTCAGCAAGCTCGTCACGGCCACGGCCGTCATGATGCTGCTGGAACAGGGCGCCTTCCAGCTCGACGACAAGGTGGCGGCCTATCTGGACTTCCCGCTCATGCATCCGAAGTTTCCCGACGTACCCATCACCTTTCGCCATTTGCTCAGCCACACCTCGGGCATTTCCGACGCCGTGTATGACAAGACGACGGCGTTTGCCGTGCAGGGCGACCCACGATTACCGCTGCGCGACTTCGTCAAGGGCTATCTGTCGCGCGGCGGCGCCTGGTATGACGCTGACCTGTCGTTTGCGGCCCGGCCCGGCACAGAATGGCGCTACAGCAATGTCGGCATCGCCCTGCTCGGCTATCTGGTGGGCCGTTTGAACCCCGATGGCCTCGACGCCTACGCGCACGAACACCTGTTCGAACCGCTGGGCATGGACAGCACGGCCTGGAACCTGGCCGGCCTGCCGCGGCGCGCCGTCGTCGCCCAGCCATATGCGCACAAGGAACCGGGCTTGCAAGTGCTGCCGCCAGTCGGCTATCCCGACTGGCCGGCCGGCCTGCTGCGCAGCTCGGCGCATGACTTTGCCCGTTTCCTGGCCATCTTCAGCAATGGCGGCCGGGTCGAGGGCCACCGCTACCTGCAAGACGCCACTTTGCAATTGTTTTTCGCCCCACAAGCGGCTCCCGTTTCGCCCGCCGATGCGTCCGTGCGCCAGGCCCTGGTCTGGCTGCTGCGCGACATCGACGGCAAGCCGCTGGCCACGCACGGCGGCGGCGACCCGGGCGCCGCGTCCGTCGTCTGCGTCGACCGCGCCAGCAAGACAGCCGTGCTGGCCTTCGCCAACGTCAGCGCCGACAAGGAGTTTCGTTCATTCCAGAAAGAAGTCGTGCGGCGCCTGCTGGCCCATGGCGGCAGCGGCGCGCAAGCCAGGTAGGCATGCAGCTTGTGTGAGCGGGCGCACGGTCGCGCCCAGGCAAGAACGTATGCTGTGCTGGTCAAACTTGACACTCAACGAGGAGACCAGCATGACTAACCGCATCGGCAACAAAGACGTCGCGCAGCAGCGCAGCAAGAGTGAAAAAGCCCGCATCAAGGCACAGAACATCGCCAGCGAGGCGGTGAAGAAGGCCGAGGCCAGGGTCCGCTACCGCAATGCGGACAAGGGTCAGCCCGCTCCAGGAGGCTAGGCGCCAAACCAGCCGCGCAGCTTGTCGGCGGCGCGCTCCTTGACCTCGGCCGTGATGTAGGTGGCAACCGTGGCGACGGCTGCCGCCAGCACGGCCAGGTCATCAGCATAGCCGACCACGGGCGTGATGTCGGGAATCGCATCGATGGGCGAAATGAAATAGCCGAGCGCGCCGTAAATGGCCGTCTTGGCCCACAGCGGGGTATTTGGCTGCTGCGCCGCGTAGTACAGCCACAGGGCTTTTTCGATGACTTCGCGTCCCGCCGTCTTGGCGAACTTGACGACCTTGTCCCAGAAGCTGTCTTCCGTGTATTTCTTTTCATACTGCTTGTCGGCCTGGGGGGCGTGGTCTTGTTCCAGATTCTTTTTTCTGCCAAACATCTGCTGCTCCTGTCTGCCGCGCACGGCGTTACGAATGCGCACCTTAGCATAACGGCGCGCCGGGTGCGAGACGTGCAAGGTAAGCTATCGTCATGGAAATATCTGCCACCACCACGGCCCGCGCCGCCGGCCTGCGCTACACGGGCGACCATCAAAGCGGCATCGCCCGATCGGGCAAGCCCGGCAAGTTCCGCTACCGCGACGCGGATGGCCAGCTCCTGCGCGACGCACCCACCTTGACGCGCATCAAGGCGCTGGCCATTCCGCCGGCCTGGACGGACGTGTGGATCTGCCCGCACGCGAATGGCCACCTGCAGGCGACGGGGCGCGATGCGCGCGGCCATAAGCAATACCACTACCATGCGCGCTGGCGCAAGGTGCGCGACGAAGTGAAATATGAGCGCATACTCAGCTTTGGCCGCGCCCTGCCCGCCATCCGCGCCGCCGTCGCGCGCGGCATGCAGCTGCCCGGCTTGCCGCGTGAAAAAGTACTGGCCACCATCGTGCACCTGCTGGAATTGACGATGATGCGCATCGGCAACGAGGAATACGCGCGCACGAACAAATCGTTCGGCCTGACTACCCTGCGCACGCGCCACGTGCACGTCGACGGCAGCGCCGTGGCCTTTCACTTCAAGGGCAAGAGCGGCGTGCGCCACGCTATCGGCCTGAGCGACCGGCGCCTGGCCAGGGTGCTGCAGCGCATGCGCGAACTGCCGGGGCAGGAACTGTTTCAATATGTCGATGCCGATGGCGCGCGCCACGGCCTCGATTCGGGCGATGTCAACGATTACCTGCGCGAAGTGACGGGAGAAGACTACACGGCCAAGGATTTCCGTACCTGGTCCGGCACCTTGCTGGCGGCGCTGGCGCTGCAAGCGTTCGAGCAAGTCGATTCCGAGGCGCAAGCAAAGAAAAACATCGTGCAGGCGATCGAGTCCGTGGCAAAAAAGCTGGGCAACACGCCGACGATCTGCCGCAAGTGCTATGTGCACCCGGCCGTGCTGGAATCGTATCTGGATGGCAGTTTATTAGAAGGCATGCGCGCGCGGGCGCGGCAGCAGTTGCAAGGGGACTTGCCGGCGCTGGCGCCGGAAGAAGCGGCCGTGCTGGCCTTGCTGCAGCAGCGGCTGCAAAGGGCCGCTCAGGTCAAGCCTGGCGCGCGGGCTGCGGCTGGCACCGGGCCGACAGTGTGAGGGCGTCGCTGCTGCAGGCCGGCAAGGCGCCGTGGCCCGCATCGCGCGCCACGGGCGCTGGCGCGGCGTCGTTCGTTTGCGCATCGTCCGTATTCATCCAGGTGGCCGCCAGGGTCGAGAAGGTGAACAGGCAGATCAGCAGGAACGGCTTGTTCACGTGAATGGACTGGTCTGGCTTGGGCATCGCATACTCCGTCGGACTGGTTGGCTGTTGCAGCATGAACACGATCATCGCGGGTTTCCGCAAGGCATACAATCAGACAGTTTCGACAAGATGGGTAGGACAACGCTGACAGCGCTCATCCCTAAAGACACGTGTCGGTAGATTTGACACCGGCGCTGGCCCGTATCAGCCAAGCCCTTGTTTTTGCAGCACAATTTATACGGGAACGCTTCCTGCTTGACCTCTTGCCTGGGCACGCTTGGCGCCAGTTAACGGGGGAACGGTCATGAACTTTATTAAACAGGCGCTGCTGGCGCTGCTGCTGTGCGCGATGTCTGCCGCGCACGCCACCAGCATCGGCTACACGGCGACCTCGCTGGGTGGCACGCAGTGGCGCTACGACTATACCGTCAGCAATACCGCCCTGGCCGTCCCCATCGAGGAATTCACGCTGTTCTTCAGCGTGGGCCAGTACGCCAATCTGCACAACATCTCCACGGCGCCCGGCTGGGACGTGCTGCTGGTGCAGCCCGATCCGGCCATTCCCGCCAGCGGCTATTTCGATGCGCTGGCGCTGGCCGGCGGTATCAATCCCGGCGCCACGGCCATCGGCTTTTCCGTCACCTTCGATTACCTGGGCGCGGGCAGCCCTGGCGCGCAGCCGTTTTCCCTCCTCGACCCCGTTTCCTTCATCGAGCTCGAGGCGGGCAGCACGCAGCCGGCCGCCGTCGCCCTGCCGTCCACGCCATGGCTGCTGCTGGCCGGCATGCTGGCCATCGCCTGCCTGCGGCGGCGCCAGTTGGCCACCACCGCGCTGGCCACGGGCCTGGCGCTGGGCCTGTGCGCCTGCGGCGGGCCGAACGATCCCACCCAGCCTCCCGCGCCGAAAGTCATGCTGGCCGCCGCAGCGACTACCAGCACCACCGTCCAGGCCGCCGGGGACTTCGAAGTAACGCAACTGGAAAAAGTGGCCGAACAGCGCGTCAGCCGCACAGTCTGGGACTACACCTACCGCGTGCACATCCGCAACAACAGCCGCGCGGCGGCCAGCAATGTGCAAGCCGTGCTGACCAGCGCACCGGAAGGCAGCACCATCATCGATGGCGAGGTGCTGGCCGGCAGCATCGACGCGGGCGCCACCGTCAGGCCCGACGACACCATCATCCTGCGCATCGATCGCAACATCGCCTTCCAGAGCGCGGCGCTGGCGTGGACCTTCAGCGCCAACGCCAGCATCGAACTCGATCCCGTGCGGCCCGCGCAAGTGGTGACGCTGTCGCTGGCCGAGCTGGGTTTGACGGACGGCGCCGACAGCGTCAAGGTCAGCGGCGCCGTCACGGACGTGCTGCTGCAGGACGGCAGCCTGCGCTTTTCGACGCCAGGCGACACGGGCGTAGACCAGCACGCGCAGTTTTCCCTCAGCAAGGGCAACAGCGTCACCACCCTGAACCTGCTGATCCAGACGGACCTGCCCACGGCCGTGGAAACCTATGTGGAGCCGGACGACGACGGCAACCTGCCCGCCACGGCACCCGTGCTGGGCATCACGGGCCTGGGACCGAACAACCGCCTGCAGCCGGGCGCCCTGGCGTTCCGCCTGGTGGGCGCGCCGTCACTGGCCCTGCAGGACGACAGCGACGGCTTGCTGTCCAGGCCGAACGGCGTGGCCGTCAGCCTCAAGCAGTATTGGGTCTTCGATGCGGCCAGCGGCACCTTCAGCATCAGCGCCACGGCCATGCAGCAATTGTTGGCATCCTTGCCCAACGGCAGCTACGACCTGAACCTCAATTTCGTCTCGCAGGATGGCGAATTCACGGCCAGCTATGCCTTGATCGTCGTCAAGTCCGCTACCTCCCTGCAAGGCCAGCTGCGCACGCCCACGGGCAGCAATGCCACGGGGCTGGCCGGCAAGAAGATGTTATTAGCGGGCTACAACAGCCACCAGCGCCAGGTAGCCGTGGTCGACGCCACGGGCGCCTTCCACTTCGATGGCGTGCTGCCCGACACCTACCAGCTGACCTTGAACGATCTGGTCCACCCGAACGTGGTCAGCGTCAGCGCCGTCGTCTTCGACAACAGCAGCACCGTCAGCGTCGGCATCGTGTATCCGTACGGACCCGGCCTGGCCCAGCGCACCGCCCCGACGCAGAGCTATGTGGCGGGCAACGTCACGCAGGATGGCGCCGGCCCGCCAGCGCGCGCGGTACCGGCCAGCTCCCGCAGCAAGAGCGACGTCACGCCACAGGAGGACGAGGGCAGCAAGACGTTTACGGCCACGGCGGTCGCGCAAAACCAGACCATCACCTCGCCCGTCGCCTTCACGGTGCCCAAGGGCACGAAAAACGTGGGCGTGAAAATCACCGTCAGTACGGCCGAGTACCCCGTCTACACGACGGCGCAAAGCCAGTACAACGATACCTGGTCGTACGCCGTAACGGGTTTGCCCGGGGTCAACCTGGCCGCCACGGGCGCCGTCAACCAGACGCACTTCACGCAGGGCACCATCGTCAGGACGGAATGCGTCGATGTCAGCAAGCAAACTCAGGCTGGGGCTTTGAGCCTGGGCGGCAATGTCAGTGCCACGAATATCGGCGACAGCGCCCTGACCACCGTCACGACGGTGGAACTGAGCCTCGTGTGCAAGGGCTTGAAGGTGACGCAGGCAAAATTCCTCTCGCCGAACAAGGCCGGCCACCCCGTGCTGCAGCCGATCAAGCTGACGGGCAATTTGGCGGGGCCGTATGTATCCGTGTCGCAAGGCGCGGCCACGGCCACCCACACCTTGCCGCTGGAATTGCACTACACGCCGGCGGCCGCGACGATTACGGAAGTCAATATTGGCGTTTCTTCCGGCGGCGGCAATCCCGCCTTCAGCACGGAGAATTTATTGTCCCAGACCAATACCAAGACTGCCGGCACAGTAAAATTTCCCAACCTGGTGCTGCCCGCCTTTGCCGGCGAAAAACTCGACAAGAAGGCCGTCATCACGCTGCGCCTGACGGGCCGCGTCGAGAATGTCGATGCCAGCTCCGATCCGGCCGAAGGGGGGCAAGTGGAATTCAAGGGCGACACGGCCTACATCCCACTGTATCTGGCCAACAACGAGGCGGCGCTGGCGGCGCGGCGCTACGGCACGCGCGACGCGGGTGGCGATTCATGGGCCACGCGCCTGGTCATCGCCTGGCTGGCGGGCAAGGCTTACCGTTTCGACGATATCAGCGGCCAGCACGTGACGCAAACGGCAACGGGCCGTTCCATCCTCGGCCACAGCGGCCACAGCGACGGCCAGCAGATCGACTTGCGCTACGCGGACGGCGCGGGCGGCTACACGGATGCGCTGGGCGGCCAGAACGATGGCGCGGCCATTCACCAGTTGATCCTCGACGCGAAGGCGGAAGTGGCGGCCAACCCCGCGCAAAAGCCGAAACTGGCAGCCCTGCTGGCATGGATCGCGGCGAACCGGGCCATGCTGGCCCAGGAAGCGGCGCCGGCCAGCACGCGTATCATCTACATCGGCCCCAGCTTCATCAAGCTGGCCCTCGTCGACGGACGTTTTTCCGCCGATCCGGCCGACAAGATCCCGGGTGCGGGCGCCTGGAGCAAGCCGGTCAAAGTGCACATCGAGGCGGGACACCTGAGCCACTGGCACATCAGCATCACGGCCCATCCGTAAGCAGGGTCAGGCGGGCAAATCGGACAGTTCCAGCTCCGAAAACCCCGCCCGGCGCCGCGCTTCGAGGTTGAACGGGCCACGCAAGGTGGGCGCTTCATAGCGCAGCGCCAGCTCGGCATAGGTGGCGCGCAATTCCAGGCCCCGCTGCTGGCACAGATAGCCGTACCAGCGGTTGCCGATTTCCACATGCCCCACTTCATCGCGCAGAATGATGTCGAGGATGGCGGCGGCGGCCATGTCCCCCGCCTGCGCCAGCTTGGCGCGCAGCGGCGGAATCGCGTCCAGGCCCCGCGCTTCCAGGGTGCGCGGCACCAGCGCCATGCGCGCCAGCAAGTCGCCGCGCGTCTTGTCGACCATTTCCCACAGGCTGTCGTGGCCGGGAAAGTCGCCATACGTGTGGCCCAGCACCTGCAGGTGCGCCTGCAACATGGCAAAGTGCGTGGCTTCTTCTTTCGCCACGCGCAGCCAGTCCGTGTAGTAGTCAGAGGGCAAATCCGGGAAGCGCCACAGGGCATCCAGGGCCAGGTTCATCGCATTGAATTCGATATGTGCGAGCGCATGCACCAGCATGGCGCGCCCTTCCGGGGTGATCATCGAGCGCCGCCCCACCAGGCGCGGCGGCACCAGTTCCGGGCGTTCGGGACGGCCCGGCACGGGGCCGGCGGGCGCCAAAGCCGATTGCGCATCGAGCGAAAGTTGCGCCCCGGCCATGGCCGCCACCATCGCCACCTTGGTGGCCGGGTCCGGTTCCAGCAGGCAAGCGAGCGCAGTCGTGCGCAATTCCTGCGGCGCGGTGAAGGTCAGTGGGGATGTTGCGTGCATGGTGTTTCCTTCCTGTGCTGATTCCAGCAAGGGCCGCAGTGTATCAAATGTGGCTGAAGTGGCGTACTGGGGTCAGACCCGCCGGGTCTGACCCCGGCCCTGCTGCAACAGCCAATCCAGCAGCGCCTGAACTCTCGCCGGCAGCGCAGCGCGCCCGCTGTGCACGAGGTAGTACGCCTGCGGGCTGGCCAGGGCAAACCCGCCAAACGGCAAGACCAGCTGGCCGCTGTCGACCCACGGCTGCACCAGCTGGCGCCGGCCCATGGCCACCCCCGCGTGGTGGACGGCCGCCTGCGCGCACAGGTCGGCGCGGTCGAAACGCAGGCTGCGCGCGGGCAAGCTCACCTCTGGCGCCTGCCCGTCCAGCCACAGCCGCCACTCGGCATCGGGCGCGCAGGCGGGCCAGGCCAGCGTATCGTGCAGCACGGTCGCTTCCATCAACTTGTGTGGCGCGTCCTGCAAGCCGTGTCGCCGCGCATAGTCAGGGCTGCAGACGGGCGCCAGCCACTCATCCATCAGCTTGCGCGATGCCAGGCCGGGAAAGCTTCCGTCGCCATAGTGCAAGGCCAGGTCCACCTGGCCGGCGCGAAAGTCCACGCTATCATTGCCCACGCGCAAGTCAATCGACAATGCCGGATACTGCGCAACGAACCCTGCCAAGCGCGGCACCAGCCAACACTGGGCGATGGAGGGGCGCGCATGCACGCTGATGCTGCCCGCCAGCGCATCGCCGCCGGCAATGGCCGCACGCAAGCCATCCCAGCCAGTTTGCAGGGCGACAAAGATGCGCTCACCGTCCTGCGTCAATTTTACTTGCCGCGTCAGGCGCTGGAACAGCAGCAAGCCCAGGCTAGCTTCCAGGCGGGCGATGCGGTGGCTGACGGCGCTGGGCGTGAGCGCCAGTTCCTGCGCGGCCAGCGCGAAGCTGCCATGGCGCGCCGCCACGAGAAACGTGTGCAGATTGGCGAACTGGCTGGCCGTCAGCGTGGCCCCAAGCGTGGCCCTGAGCGGCGCGCCGGCCGGCATCACGCGGCTCCGGCCGCCAGCAGCGCGCGGCCGCGCGCCACGTAGGCCGCCATTTCCTCCTGCGGCACCATGCTGCCACCCGTGCCCCACACCAGATGCGTGGCGGTATCGAGGTGCTGCTGGTATTGCGGCGCCGCCAGCACGGGAGGAATACCCGCGAAACCGGCCACGGCGGACGGTTCCAGGCGCAAGCCTTGCGTTTGCTCAAGCATCGCCAGCAAACGGTACAGTTCTTCATCCGTGACGGTGGCGTAGCCGTCGATCAGCCGCTGCATGGCGCGTCCGACGAAACCGGACGGGCGCCCCACGGCCAGGCCATCGGCTGCCGTGACGTTATCGATGCCGATCTCCTGCACGCTGATGCCTTCATGCAAGCCCGTGTGCACGCCCAGCAGCATGCACGGCGAATGGGTCGGCTCGACGAACACGCAGTGGACATCGTCGCCAAAGGCCAGCTTCAAGCCGAAGGCCACGCCGCCGGGGCCGCCGCCCACGCCGCACGGCAAGTACACGAACAAGGGGTGACCTGCATCCACCACGACGCCGCCTGCCTCGAACTGGGCTTTCAGGCGCTGACCCGCCACCGCGTAGCCGAGAAACAGATCGTGCGAGTTTTCATCGTCGACGAAGTGGCAGCTGGGGTCGCCCTGCGCCTGCCTGCGCCCCGCTTCCACCGCCACGCTGTAATCGGTCGCGTACTCGACCACGGTGACGCCGTGGCTGCGCAATGTATCCTTCTTCCACTGGCGCGCATCGGCCGACATGTGCACGGTGGCGCGAAAGCCCAGGCGCGCGCTCATGATGCCGATCGACAGGCCCAGATTACCCGTGGAGCCGACGGCGATCGCGTACTGGCCGAAAAACGCCCGCACGGCGTCGCTGGCCAGCAGGCTGTAATCGTCGCCCGGCTTCAGCAAACCGGCATCGAGCGCCAGCATTTCCGCGTGTTTCAGCACTTCATAGATGCCGCCACGCGCCTTGATCGAGCCGGAAATGGGCAGATGGCTATCCTGCTTGAGCCACAACTGACCGCTCGTCATGCCCAACGTTGCCTGCATGGCCGGCAGCGGCACGACGGGCGACTCGATGACGCCGCCGCTGGCCTGCGTTTCCGGAAACGCCCTGGCCAGATAGGGCGAGAAGCGGGCCAGGCGCGCGCTGGCCTGCGCCACGTCGTCCGCCGTCAAGCCCACGTCGTGCAAGGCCTCGGCCGCTGGCGCGATGCGGGGATTGAACCAGCTCAAGGGCTGCAAGGCCATCAATTCTGTAATCAGGGGAAATTTTTCGCACAGCGCGGCGATGGCGGGAGTGGGCAGCATGGCAACCTCGAGAAGGAACAAGCCATGATTAGACCGCATCCGGGCGCCGCTGGCAAAGGATGGTTGATCAGGCAATGGGTGACGAGAGGTCATCTGTCATGATGCTACACAAAAAAACCATGCTATTCGCCAGGAGCAAGGGCCCTGGATTTTCTGCTGCTTAACAGCGATGCAGTAAACACCGCTGGAAAACAGGCCAGCCAAAGATAGCATCCGGCACCGAATCCCAGCACTGTATAGTAACCATTATCACTGGGAATTGTCTTGATGCCAAAGGCTGTCAATGCCAGCGCAAAACCAAAAAAGGCGGCCACCTTTGCGGCACTTGGCTTCTCTTTCGAAAAGTACATGGCGAAAATAAGCAGCGGATTGGCAAACCAGGCAAAACTGCCGGACAACGGTCCTAGCCAGCCGAGCAATAACACGCCCACGCCCAGCCAGACTTCGTGGGAGTCCACCATTGCCGTCAAAAACAAGGATGCCACATACGCAACAACAGTAAGGGACAGCACGATGGCGGCGGCATCTTTGCCAAGTAATTTTTGATATTTCACAGGTTTTCGATGGCACGACTGGTGAAGCAGGACGATGATAAATTAACTAGAAGCAATACCAATCTCCTTACGATTTTAGCAGGACACAGCCGGCTTCACACCACAGCCGCAGCCCTGTGCGGCAAATGCCGAAAACAGGACGCCATGGAGAATACCAAATTACCGAAACGAAACATGCGCACATTATCACGAACATCTGGCTGTCGCCGATACGAAAAGTCAGCGTGCGCCTTCCGCTTCCCGCAGCGGCAGCAGGAAGGCGCCAACACCAATTGCCAACCTTAGAACTTCAGCTGCAACCCCAGATCAATCGACCGGCCCTCGGCCGGCAAGGCTTGCAGCGCCCCGCCGTTCGCCTTCAAGCCCGACAAATACACGCCACCGAGCGGGTCCGCATACGCGCGGTTGAACACGTTGCTCACGCCCGCGCTCAGGCTGGCCATCTTGCTCAATGCCACGCTGCTGCGCAGGTTGACGAGGGCATAGCCGCCCGTTTCCGGTTCGAAGCGGCGCGCATCGACCTTGTCCTTGCGGGCAACGATCTTCGTTTCGATGCGGCTGCTCCAGGCGCCCAGCTTGTGCTCGACGGCCAGCAAGGCGTTGAACGGCATCATGCGGTACAGGTCGCCGCCATCGCTGCGCTTGCCCCGCGTGTATGCGGCGTTGCCGCTGGCCGTGAAATTGCCCCAGCGCGCGCTGCGCACCAAAGGCAGCTGCCATGCCAGATTCACGCCATACAGCTTGGCGTCGTGGTTGGCGAAGCGCAGCAAGTTGCCGTTCGCGCCCATTTTCATGTATGGGTGGAAAGACGCCAGCACGTCGACGTCGATGTAATTGTCAACCTTGCTGTAGTAAGGATTCAGACGCACGAACCAGCCCTCCTCGCCGCCGCCATGCCAGTCGGCCGTCAACGCCGCCGTGTAAGCCGTCTCGGGCTTGAGGTCGATATTGCCCACATAGCCGTTGCCGTCGCCAAACCAGTTAGTCATGGTCATGGCCATCGAGCCGCGGCCCCACGAGTAGCGCTCGTACAGATTCGGCGAGCGCACCTTGCGCGCCAGCGCGAATTCATAGCTGCTGGCCGTGTCCGGCGTGAAGGTGGCTTGCGCCGTGGCATCGATATTCGTGTCGCGCTGGCTGCGGCTGCGCGCATTGAAGGCCCTGGCGGCCATCAGGTCCGGCATGTTCATCATGTTGGTGCCGTACGATTGCACGTCGCCCGACTCCATGCGCACGGATTCGCCGCGCAAGCCCAGCACGCTGCTCCAGCGCGCATCGTGCCGCGTTGCCAGCTCGCCAAACAGCACGGTGCGGTCGCGCTTGCCGTCGTTGATGTTCAGATAGGTGCGCGGCCCCATCATCATGGAACCGGGCACGGCCGGCCAATAGTCGTCGAGACGGAAGCCGTGCCATTCCTGGCCCAGGCGCAACTCGCCCGCAGCGGTGGGCAAGCTGGCCATCAGCGCATAGCCCGTGTTGCGCCCATGCGTGAGCATCGGCATCGTGCCCTTGCGCTCGGGCGAGAAAAAGCCCATTTCATGATCCGTCTGTTGCCAGTAGGCACGCGCATCAAACACGCCCCAGCCGAACTCGCCTTTATAAGCGAGATTGGCGAACTGGCCGTGGTTATCCGTCATGTCCATGTACTGGTTCGGAAAACCCTGGTACGGGATGTGCTGCACGCCGGCGCGCAGAGTCAGCTGCTGGCCCTGGCCTTTCGCCGCCAGCACGATGGCCTGGTTGATGCTCTCGAACATGCTTCCCAGCACCTTGTTGCCGTGACCATCGTCATAGCTGTGGCCGCGCGTGTAAGCACCGCTGTAGCCGATGCTGAGCATATCGCTGGCGGCAGAGGCATTCACGCTGGTCGCCACGCTGTTGTTGACGCTGCGTCCCGAGACGGCAAAGCTGCCTTGCGTCAACAGCGCAGCGCCGGCCTGGGCAAACACGGGCGCGTTCGATTGGACCTCGATGGTGCCGCCTATGCTGTCGCCGCCCGCGCTGACGGGCGTCACGCCCGCGATCAGGCGGATGCGCTGCACCTGCTGCGGGTCGATATAGGACAGCGGCGCATTCATGTGATTGGCGCAGGCCGATGTCAGTTCCATGCCATCGATGCGAATCTTGATGCGGTCATCGGCGAAACCATTGACAACTGGCAAGCCGGACACGCCGCCACCGGCCGCCACGCTGTAGCCGGGCGTGCTACTGAGCATCAGCGCCGTGTCGGCGGCGGCACGGTAGCCTTCCTTGAGGCCCGTGACGATGACTTTCATTTCGGGCAAAACATCTTCAGTGCGCGTTTGCGCCACGGCGGGCATGGCGATGGCGAGGGAAATCAATAACGGTAAATGTTTCATGGTGCTGCTTTCAGATTCTGTAGAGGTAAGACGAACGGACGCAAGCGCGCGGCGCAAGGCAGTTCAGGGAAAGGACAGATCAGAAAGTGGCGGGCGGGCCGCGGGGCTGGACGGGCGTCCAGGCGAACAGCGGCGTGGCGGATTGGTAGAACAGCAGGGGCAGCAAGCCCGTGAGGATTTCTCCGGAAGCGAGCACGAGGGTCGTTGGGGGAATATCGAGGGTGGCCGCATGCATGCTGCAGCACGGGCAATCGCCCATGCGCATGCTGCCCTTGGAGGTATCGGGCGCATCCGTAGAGAATGTTGCCGGCAGCATGGTCATGCCGCCGGCCACCGAGCAGATTTCCAGGCTGGGCACTGCCAGGCCGCTGGCGACCGTCAGCGCGCGCGACACCGTAGGGGCGAGCGTGGCCAGGAAGATGGCGATACACGCGATCCACAGGACGATGCTAGCCTTGCCTTTGCTGATGAACATGGCAATATTGTATCAGGGCAAGCACCCTGCGCACAGGGCGCAGGTCAAACCTGACTTACAACGCCTAACAAAACCGTAGCGAGCGGAAGGAAGAGGTGGCTGAGAAGCGCAACCGTGCTTGAGCACGGTGAGCATCGCAGGCCGCCTATACCGACGCGCAGTAGGTTTTGATAGGCGTTCTTACAAATCCACCTTCATCGACAGCTTAATGGCGCGCGGCGCGCCGGACGCCAGGCGCGTGCCGGCGCCGGCCCAATAGCGCTTGTCGGCAAGATTTTCCAGGTTCAGTTGCCACACGACAGACTTGTTCATTACCGTGCTGGCATAGCGGGCGCCCGCGCTGAACAGGCTCACCCCGCCCAGGAATGCCTGGTTCAGGTCGTTGACGGGACGGGCGCTGTAATAATACGCACCGCCGTTGACGGACAAGCCCGGCACGCCATCAAACGCGTAAGCCAAAAAGGCGCTGGCAGTGCGCTTCGAGGCGTTTTCCGGCGCCTTGCCGTTGTAGTCGGCGTTGATGTGGGCAAACTTGGGATCGAGAAACTGGGCCGACGTCTGCCACGACAGCTGGCGCGTCAGCTTGCCCTGCGTCGACAGTTCCAGGCCGCGGTAGCGCTGTTCGCCGTCCGAGGTGAACACATTGCTGGCGTTGGTGTAATAGCCGGGGCGCGTGATGTCGAACAGCGCAGCGGAGAGCAAGGTGCCGTTCGGCGTCAGCCAGCGCGCGCCCAATTCTTTCTGCTTGCTCACACCGGGCGCCATCTTGACGCCCTGGTTGAGGGTGCCCGTCGGGCCAGTCTCGCCCTCTTCCAGCCCACGCGCCGTGGACGCGTAGAACGACAGTTCGGGCGTGGCCTTGTAGATCAATGACGCCATCGGCGTCGTCTTGCTGACGTCATAGTGGCTGGCGCCCTGGTCGCTCTGGTAGCTGCTGCGACGCACACCGATGACGCTTTGCCATTGCGGGCTGAAGACCATGCGGTCGAGCGCGTACAAGCCCGTGTCGCGCGTATCGAGCGCAGCCGTCGTCGGCGAAGTCGGCTTGGGACCGAACACGACATTCGTCACAGGCACAGGGTTGTACAGGTTTTGCGAAGCAATCGTATAGTTGCTCTGATAAATCGGATCTTGCGACTTGTTCGTGCGCGAAGCACCCAGGGTCAGTTCGTGGGCGATGAAACCCGTGTTGAAGTTGCCGGCCAGTTCAAAGCGCAGCAAGTCCGACGCCATCACGCTGTGCTGGATATTGCCCGTGATGCGCCCCGCCCCCGTGGCCAGCGCCGCCGCATTGTTCAAGCGAAAGATCGCCAGGCGGCGGTCGCGCGCCGTTTCCGAGTGGCCCGCTTCCACCGTCAAGGCCCAGCCATCCGCGATGGCATAGTCGGCGCGCAATTGCGCATTTTTCGTTTGCGCTTCGAAGGCCGACCAGTCCGGGCCAATCAGCTGGCGCGGATCGACGGCACGCGGCAAGGCAATCACGCCTTTCACAGCGGCCGGCAAGGCCACGCCCGCCTGCTCCGTCACCTTGCGGCGCTCGTATTCCAGGTCAGCTTTCAGCAGCAGCTTGTTCGTCACGCGCCAGTCCAGCGCCGTGGACAGGAAACGGCGATTGCCGTTGCCAACATTATCCAGGTAAGAACCCAGGGTGCCGCCAGCCGCGTTGATGCGCACGCCGAATTCTTGCTGCGCGCCAAAGCGGCGGCCCAAGTCGACATTCGCCACGGCACTGCCACGGTCATCGAGGCTCAAGCCCATGCTGGTGACGGGCTTGCTGCCGGCCCGCTTGCTGACGAAGTTGACCACACCGGCCGGCGAGGTAAAGCCGTAGTACAGGGCCGAGGCGCCCTTCAGCACTTCCACCCGTTCCTTGTTTTCCATGGGCACTTGCGAGAAGTTCATGATGGGCATGGAACCGTTGAGGCGGTAATTCGTGCGGTTTTCCACGGCAATGCCGCGTATCACCAATTGATCCCACGTTTCGCCGCCATTTTGCTGGCGCGTCACGCCCGCCGTATTGCGCACGGCGTCGTACAGGCCGGAGACGGCTTGCTGCTCCAGCAATTCGCGCGTGATCACGTTGACGGTCGATGGCACGTCCATGATGCTGGCGCCACGAAAACTGCCCGCCTCCGTGGTGACAGGCACCAGGCCTTGCGCGCGCGCCCCCGTCACCTGCACGGCGTGCATGACTTTCGCATCGCCAGCCGTCAAGTCATCCTGGCCGCTGGCCACATTCGCTGCACTGGCCGCGTGGGAAGCGAAGGCTAACGAGAGAGCGGCGGCCACTGGAAGTAGTTGCAAGGAGGGGAAAGCTGCGCGCATAAAAACAAGTCTTTCAACAAAAAACAGTGATAGAAGGAAACTTCAAGTTACGCTCATGATAACTGTAACGAGAATCATTCGCAATAAATAAGTGACAATTCGTGAGAATGTGCGAATTTCACAAGATAAACAGTGCGCCCGGCAGCCTGTTATCACATGAACACGTTTGGATTTTGCAGACGAGGCCGCAAAAAGGCATACTGACAGTCACGGCACGCAGGATGTGCCGCCCAACAAGATCAAAAGGTAAGTTCGTGAACACAATCGACAAAAAAAGCGTGCAGACGAAAACATTTCGCTGGAAACGCTGGCAGCGCTGGGCCGTTGGCACAGGCTGCGCCCTGGCCGCCTACAGCGCGGCCGGCTTCTGGCTGGTGCCCTACGTCATTAAAAACCAGTTACCCAAATTTGCTGAAAAGGAATTGTCGCGCCAGGCCAGCATCGCCGACGTGCGCTTCAACCCCTTCACCTTGCGCCTGGAAGCGGACCAGATCGCTTTCAAGGAAGCGGCCAGCGCAGATGGCAAGAGCGATGCGCCGCTGCTATCCATCGGTGCGCTAGCCGTGCAGCTGGAATGGAAATCCATCGTACGCCGCGCCTGGAGCCTGGCGGAAATCCGCATCACGGCACCACAGGCTCATTTGACCATCACGCCAGAGGGCAAATTCAACCTGGCCGAAGTGCTGGCCACCTGGCAACGCAATCACCCGGAAAAGAGCGACGGCGGCATGCCGCGCCTCGTCATCGCCCATTTTGCGCTGGAACAAGGCAAAGTGGATTGGCAAGACCAGAAGGCGGGCTACGCGGACAATTTTACGCCGATCAACTTTACGCTCGACAATATCTCGACCTTGCCCGACGCCAACGGCAGCTACAGCCTGAGCGCCGACGCAGCGCGCGGCGGCAAGCTGCACTGGCGCGGCACGGCCTCGCTCAGCCCTATCCGCGGTGAAGGCGAACTGATACTGAACGACGCTTCCCTGCCCGGTCTGGCCGCGTATCTGAAAGCGTACACGCGCGCGACCGTCGCCAGTGGCAAGTTGTCGGCACGCCTGCCCTACGCCTTTTCGTATGCCGATGGCACGCTGCAAGCAACCGTCAAAGGCGCCGGCCTGGCCTTGCGCGACCTGGCATTGGCACAAGACGGCAAGGGCGCACCGTTTACCTCGCTGAGCACCCTGGGCATCGCCGGCGTGAACGTGGACCTGGCGCGCCAGAACGTCACCGTGGATAAAGTCAATCTGTACGGCGGCAAGGTGGCCGTGCGGCGCGACAGCAAGGGCGAGATCGACGTGGCGAACCTGATGCTGCCGGGCAATCCCGCACCGGCAGCATCGGCAGCATCCGCACCAGCCAAGCCTGGCAAGTGGAAAGTGGACTTGCATCAGCTGGTGCTGGCCAATGTGGACGTGTCCGCCATTGATGAAACCGTCTCGCCGGCCCTGCAATTGAGCGCAAAACAGTTGCAACTGCAGCTGCAGCTGGGCTTGCAGCAAGGTCCCGCGGGCATGGCTACCGTGATCGACGGCGCGAATATCAGCCTGGCGGATCTGGCCATGCAGCGCGGCGCGCAAACGCCGTTCAAGCTGGCCCAACTGGGCGTTACGGAAGGCAAGATCGACCTGGCGGCGCGTACCGTGCACCTGGGCGCGCTGACAGCCAGCGGCGCGCAGATCGATCTGGCGCGCAATCGCCAGGGAGAGTTTGCGATTGCGCAAAAGCTGCCCGTATTTGCCTCCGGCAAAGCCGACGCAAACAAGGATGCACCATCCGCGCCATGGTCCACCAGCATCGCCAAGGTGGAACTGAGCAAGTTCGGCGCCCGTTTCGATGATGCGGGCACCGGCATCAAGGGCACGCTGCAGGATGCCCGCCTGTCCCTGCGCAACGTCAGCAACGATATGAAACAGGCGCTGCCTTTCGAGCTGGGCGTGGGCTTGCGCGAAGGCGGCTTATTGACGGCCAAGGGGAAGTTCGTGCCGGGCACGGGCGCCGTCGATGCACAATTGAACCTGAAGCAGCTGACCCTGGCACCGGTGCAACCGCTGCTGGCACAGCATATCAAACTGAAGCTGGCGGGCGGCACCCTCTCCGGTAGCGGTCGCCTGACGACGGGCGGCGGCGCGCCGAAAGCGCCGAAAGTGCGCTATGTGGGCGGCGTGGATATCGCCGGCCTGGTGCTCAATGAAACGGATGGCAAGCGCTTTGCCTCGTGGAAAAGCGTGCGTGCCGACAAGCTGACGGCCAGCGTGGGACCCGACTTTGTCGACATCCCTGAACTGCGCGTGGTGGAGCCGAACGCCCAGCTGATCATCGAAAACGACCGCAGCCTGAACGCGCAACGCTTGCTGGTGAAGGCGCCGGAGCCAGCAACGGCACCCGCCCCGGTCACGGCAGCGGCCGCCACGCAAGCGCCGGACGCCGCCTTCCCCGTGCGCGTGCGCCGCGTGCGCCTGCAAAACGCCAAGCTGGACTTTGCCGACCTGAGCCTGCGGCCCCAGTTCGCCGCCAAGATTTATGAACTCAACGGCGTCATCACGGGCCTGTCGACGAAACGCGATGCGCGCAGCCAGATTGAACTCGACGGCCGCATCGACGAGTTCGGCCTGGCCCGCGTGCGTGGCCAGCTGAACCCGTTCGCACCCACCGACAACACGGACTTGAACGTGGTCTTCAAGAACGTCGACATGGTCTCCGCCTCGCCGTACACGATGAAGTTCGCCGGCTACAAAGTGGCGGAAGGCAAGATTTCGCTGGACTTGCAATACAAGGTGCGCAACCGCCAGCTCGACGGCACCAACCAGATCGTGCTCGACAAGCTGACCCTGGGCGAGCGCATCGACAGCCCGGACGCCTTGAAACTGCCTTTGGAACTGGCACTGGCCATCCTCAAGGATAGCGACGGGCGCATCGACCTCGGTCTGCCCGTGTCGGGCGACATGAACGACCCGCAATTCAGCTATGGCGCGCTGATCTGGAAAGCCGTGGGCAATGTGCTGACGAAAATCGTCACGGCGCCGTTCCGCGCGCTGGGCAACTTGCTGGGCATCAGTGCCGACAAGCTCGAAGCCATCGACTTCGATGCGGGCAGCGCCGTGCTACTGCCGCCCGAGCGGGAAAAGCTCAAGCAAGTGGCGCAAATCCTGGCCAAGCGCGAACAGCTGAAGCTGGCCGTGCCGGGCCAGTACAGCGACACGGATGCGGCCGCCCTGCGCGCCCAGGCCGTGCGCCGCGCCGTCGCCGGCAAGGCCGGCATCAAGCTCGAAGCGGGCGAAGAACCGGGACCATTGAACCTGGGCGAACGCAAGATACGGGGCGCTCTGCGCGAGCTGTACGGCGAGCGCTTCGGCAAGGCCGAGCTGGACAAGCAGAAGAAGGCGGCGGAGTCGGCTGCGCCTGCGGCAGAAGCCGCCTCAGCTGCCGTCTCCGCTCCGGCTCCGGCAAAAATCCCCGTCCTGCAACGCTTGGGCAAGCTGATCGAGGGCGAGCAGCAAGTGGCCGACACGGGCGCGTTTTATAGCGGCTTGCGCGAACAGCTGGAAGCCAAACAGTCCTTGCCTGCCGACGCCTTGAGCAAGCTGGGCGCCCAGCGCAGCGCGGCGATCCTGGCCGCCCTGCAGCAGGACGGCACGCCAGCAGCCAGGGTCAGTGCTGGCGCGCCGGAAAAAACCGAGGCTGCGCCAGGCAAGCTGGTGGGGCTGAAGCTGGGATTGGCGGCGCAATAGGAAACTCTGGGGTCAGCCCCGCCGGGGGAATGCGTACCAATGGGCGCATTCCGATCGCGAAGCGCCTGACCCCGGCACTTTCCGGGTTACCCTCATCTTCCTATTTTTTCTTCTCCACAGCGTCATCCGGCAAGGCAAACGCCACCAGACTATCGCCCATCTTCGTGCCCAGCGAACCGTGGCCGCCGGCCATCACCACCACATATTGCCTGCCCGTCTTGTCGGAGACATAGCTCATCGGCGTGGCCTGGCCGCCGGCCGGCAAGCGGGCTTTCCACACGGTCTTGCCATTGCGCACGTCGTAGCCGCGGATGGTGTAGTCGAGCGTGCTGCTGAGGAAGGCCACGCCGCCGCCGGTGGTGCTGATGCCACCCAGGCTGGGCACGCCCAGCGGCAAGGCGATGGGCACGGGCGCGCTGTCGCGCGTGGTGCCATTCTTGTGCATCCACACTTTTTTCATGGTACGCAAGTCGACGGCGGCGATATAGCCCCAGGGCGGCGCCTGGCATGGGAAGCCCAGCGGCGACAGGAAGGGCTTGATTTCCACGGCAAACGGCACGCCCGTCTGCGGCTGCAAGCCCATTTCCGAACCCGTGCCGCCCTTCGCGTTGGCTTGGGCGCGCGGTACCAGGCGTTCCAGGAAGCCCATGTAGTCGGGGTTCACCAGCAGCAATTGACGCACGGGATCGACGGCCGCCCCACCCCACTCGAAGATGCCGAGCGGGCCCGGCGAAATGATGGCGCCCTTGATCTTGCCTTCAGCCACCGTTTGCGGCGTGAACGGGCCTTCGTAGCGGTGCTGGCGGAAGATGATGCGGCACGCCAGCTGGTCGAACGGCGTGGTGCCCCACATATCCGTTTCGCTGATGTGTTTCTCTGGCAGGAACGTCAATGCCGAAAATGGCTGCGTGGGCGACAAACGGTCGCCGGGAGCCGCGTTGGCCGTCGGCACGGGTTTTTCCGGCGCCGGCACGACCAGGCTGCCATCGCGCCGGTCGATCACATAGATATCGCCCCGCTTGGTGGTGGCGACCACGGACGGAACTCTGCCTTTTGGCGTGTCGATGTCGACCAGGGTGGGCTGGCCGCCGATATCCATGTCCCAGATATCGTGGTGCACGGTCTGGTACACCCAGCGTACTTTCCCGGTGACAAGATCGAGCGCGACGATGGCGCTATTGTATTTCTCGCCATGGGGATTGCGGTTGCCGCCCCACGTGTCGGGCGTTTCGTTGCCCATCGGGATGTACACCATGCCCAGCTTTTCATCCACGCTGGACACGCCCCAGGAATTGGGCGAATTGTTCGTGTAGGTTTTTCCCTCGGCAATCGGCGCCGTGTCGTCGGGGTTCGAGGCATCCCAATTCCACATCAGCTTGCCAGTGACGGGATCGTAACCACGGATCACGCCCGACGGCTCTTCTGTGGAAAAGTTGTCGGTCACGCTGGCCGCCATCACCACCACGTTTTGCGCCACGGCCGGCGGCGACGTGGGCATCAAGAAGCCACGCTTCTTCATGCCCATGCCGTGGTACAGGCCAATCACGCCATTTTCGCCAAAACTCTTGCACGCTTCGCCCGTATCCGCATTCACGGCGATCAGGGTGGCATCCATGGTGGGGGCGAAGATGCGGCGCGGGCATTCCATGGTGGCAGCTTCGGGGGCCGGGTCGCCCTTGGCGCGGCCCGCATTGACATCCCAGTACGCCACGCCACGGCAAATCATGTGCTGGTAGCTGGACGCGTCGCGGTTGATCTTCGGATCGTGGCGCCAGATCTCCTTGCCCGTGTCCGTATCCAGTGCAATGACGATGCTATGCGGCGTGCACAGGTACAGCATGCCGTTCACTTTCAGGGGTGTGACTTCGTTGGCGATCTCGTGCGGGTCGTTCGGCCCCTTGAAGTCGCCCGTGTGGTACACCCACGCCTGTTTCAGCTGCGCGGCGTTGGCCGGCGTGATCTGCGCGGCCGGCGCGTAGCGGTCGCCATAGCCGGAGCGGCCATACGCGGCCCAGTCGTTGGGCGCTACGCCGGGCGCGAAATCGCCTTGCGGCGCGGCCGCCATGTTCTCGGCCGGCACTTCGCCGTGCAAAGTGGTGTAATCCTGGAACAGCGAGAACACGCCCACGGCAGCGGTGGCCACCACGGCGGCGGCCAGGGCGCTCTTGCCCGCGTCGCGCGGTTTCGCACCGGCCGTCAACGGCGGATCGAGGCGGCGGTCGATGAAGGGCAGCAGCAGCCAGACGGCGGCGGCAAACCAGATATCGAGACGGGGCAGCAATTGCCACCAATCGAACTTCACTTCGATCACGGACCAGATCAGGGTGGCGAACAGCAGCAGCGCGAGAAACAGCTGGGCGCTGCGCCGCCCTTTCCACACCAGCGCACCGGAGACCAGCATGCCGATACCGGCCACGACGTAATACCAGGAACCGCCAAGGCTGACGAGCCAGGCGCCGCCCCCAAGGAGCGCCAGGCCCAGCAAGATGAAGATGACTGCGGTGATGATGAGCAAGGGTCCAGGCCGGGCAGAGGCAGTCATGATGCTCCTTTACAAGAGTCTATCGGTGGCACGCGCCTGCGCACCGTATTTGATGGCGATCAAGACGTTCCATTTTTTCACTATTTGGCCAAGCGTGGCACACGCCAGAACGCGCTATCCGCGCGGTGTTGCTTTTCAACACACCCCATCTTCCGCTCAGTCCGTTCTACATCGGCGACGTCAAAAAAACAAAATAAATCAAATAAATAACAAATATCTCGAATAAATCAAATTTTTATCGTAAAATGAAAACACAAATTCTGGCAAACAATTTTCCCAATTTTCAACCTTCACGTGGAGCGGCACCCATCATGACTATCGCCCAACGCCTGTATGCATTGATACTTGCCGTCGTCCTGGGACTGGCCGCCCTGGCCGGCATCAGCATCCATCAAATGGACCGCGTATACACGGCGGCCAGCTATGCCACCGTCAACACTGTTCCCAGCCTGCTGATCTTGAATCACGCTTTCGTTCCCTTCACGCAGATGCGCACGGCCGTCTGGCAGCATCTGGCCGCGAAAGACCCCGCCGTGCGCGACAAGCTCGAAGCGGGCATCAAGGAAGCGCGCGCAGCAGTCGGCCAGGCGCTCGACCAGTATGAAAAAGAAGCTATCACTGATGAACAGGACCGCGCGCTACTGGCCGCCGACCGTGCCGTCCTGCTGCGCTACGATGGCGTGCGCGACAAGGTACTGGCCTTGTCGAAGGCGGGCGAACTCGACGCGGCGCGCGACGTGCTGATGCAGAACCAGCCCATCATTAAGGAACTGGTCGACGCTTTTGCCGCCCACCACGGCTACAACGAAAAGCTGGGCAACATGGGCGCGGCCGAAGGCGCCGCCACCGCTGCCAGCGCGCGCTGGATTTCCATCAGTCTGGCCCTGGCCGTGACGGCACTGGTGACCGGCATGGGCTTGCTGCTGGCGCGGCGCATCGCCTCTTCGCTCAAGAATGCCATCGAGGTGGCTCACACCATCGCAGGCGGCGACCTCAGCGTGCAAATCAGCGCCACCTCCAAGGATGAAGTGGGACAACTGATGACAGCCATGGCCGAGATGAGCGAGAGCCTGGTGCGCATCGTCTCCGAAGTGCGCTCCGGCACGGAGACCATCAGCACGGCTTCGAGCGAGATCGCGGCAGGCAACCTGGACCTGTCGGCACGCACGGAACAGCAGGCCGGCTCGCTGGAAGAAACCGCCTCGGCCATGGAAGAACTGACGGCCACCGTGCGGCAAAACTCGGACAATGCCCGCCAGGCCAAGCAAATGGCCGTCAGCGCCTCGGACAAGGCGATGCGGGGCGGCGAGGTGATGGGCGACGTCATCCGCACCATGCAAGCGATCGACAGCTCGTCCAACAAGATCGCCGACATCATCAGCGTTATCGACGGCATCGCCTTCCAGACCAACATCCTGGCCCTGAATGCGGCCGTGGAAGCGGCGCGCGCAGGGGAACAAGGACGCGGTTTTGCCGTCGTGGCGACCGAAGTGCGCAACCTGGCACACCGTTCGGCGGCGGCCGCCAAGGAAATCAAGACACTCATCAGCGACTCCGTGGAACAGGTGGGACAAGGTGGCAAGCTGGTCCAGCAAGCCGGTGCGGCCATGACGGAAGTGGTCGACACGGTACGCAGCGTCACCGACATCGTCAGCGAAATCTCGGCCGCCAGCGCCGAGCAAAGCACGGGTATCGATGAAATCAACCGCGCCATCACGCAGATGGATGAAGTCACGCAGCAGAATGCGGCCCTGGTCGAAGAAGCGGCGGCGGCATCGCAATCGCTGCAGGAACAGGCGGGCAAGCTGGCCAGCGTGGTCGGCGCCTTCAAGCTGGCGCAGGGTCAGGCCAACGCGGCCCAGCAGAGCACGCAGGTGCGCCATGCCCCAGCCGCCCAGCCACCTGCAGCGCGCAAGGCGGCGCCGCTCAAGCTGGTCACCCAGCGCGACCCCGCTCCTGCCCGCGGCAAGGCAAGCGCCGGTGCCGGCGGTGACTGGGAAGAATTCTGAACCCCTCGTCATGCAGGCTCACCTGCATCGATGATCCCGGAGCATCGCCATGACATCCGTTGTCAACCACTCTCACTGCATGCAGGCATTGCCATGAACGCCTTCCTCTCGGTCCATCCTTACCTTCGTTGCGACGATGTCTCGCTGATGCGGCCGGCGCTGGCGCTGGCGGGCATGTTGCTGCTGCTGGCCGCCCTGCTCTGGCGCCGCCTCCGCTGGCGCCAGGCCGGCTGCGCACCGGCTGCCGATCTGCATCAGCAGCTGCAAACGCGCAGGGCCACCCAACCGGCCAAGGTGGCAGACACGGCGCCGCCGCCCGCGCCCGAGGCGCAGGACACGCCACCGTTCGAGCTGGACCGCCTGGATGCCATGTTTGGCTACGACCGATGCCTGCAGGGGGAGATTCTGGCCCTGTTCGTGGCCGAGACGCGCGACCGCCTGGCCGGCATCGCCCACGCACTGCGCTGCGAACGCCCCGCCCCGGCACGCGTGCTGGCACAGGAAATTGTCGACAGCAGCTACGCCATGGGACTGCTCCCACTGCAGACCCTGGCGCGCCAGGCCGTGCATGCGGGCTTTTCCAACGATATCGGCGCGCTGCGCCGCCTGCATGTGGAGCTGCTGATGGCGCTCGACGTACTGTCGCAAGCGGTCACGGCCCTGCAAACAGGCGCCGCGCAGGCGGATGACTGCAGCGGCATTGGGAGCCGGCCATGAATGCGCACATCGATCTGGCGAGCCTGCTCGGCGGCGCCATCCTGCCCTCGCCCGCCTGGCGGCGCCACTGGCTGGCGACGCTATGCCAGCAGCAGGTAGCGTTCGATGAGCTGGCCGAACAACTGGGCTGCGATCCGGCCCTGACCGGCAAGGTCATCGGCCTGGCGAATGCCGCCGTGCCAGCAGGCGAGCGCGTACATGTGGCAGTCGACGCCGCGATGCTGGCCGCCATCGGCCTGCCCGCCCTGCGCCAGGCGTTCGCCATCCCGGCCCTGCCAGCGGCCACGTGTGCGCACTTCGACGAGCAGCGATTCTGGTCGCACTCGCTGGCCATGGCCTGCGCCGCCCGCGTGACGGGCGATGCGCTGCAACTGGCACCGGCCAAAGAGCTGTATACTTGCGGCTTGCTGGCCAACATCGGCCAACTGGCCCTGGCCATGCTGCATCCGCAAGCGTATGGACAACTGCTGGGCCAGCATGGCGGCGCTGCCAGGGCGCTGCTGCTGTGCGAGGAAGCGCGGCGCTTCGGCCACCATCAACTGGCGCTGTCAGCCAGCCTCATGCGGGGCTGGGGCATGCCGGACATCCTGTGCGACGCCGTGCGATGCCATGCCGCGCCGCCCGGCTTCGGGCAGGCCGGACGCATGACAGAGCTGGCCTGGCTGCTGAAACTGGCCAGCAGTTTCGCCGACCTGATACTGCGCAATGGCGTGGGGCCGCGCGGGCCGGCCATGGCCGCCGCACGGGTACTGGGTCTGGATGCGGAACACCTGGAAACCCTGCTGCGCCACAGCAACGCAGAATGGAGTGAATGGCGCGAGATCCTGGAGCCGCAGGCCCATCTTGCCCTTTGCCGCACGGGCACCAGGGTCCGGCCCGCCGCACGGCAGGTTTTTAGTGAATTCATCTAATTTGTTGAAATTGATTTTTTGAGCGCGATTGCGTATCATTCCATTCAACTTCATCCTCGAGCAAAAAGCCCATCATGCACACTGCAGACGTATGCACTACCCAAAAGGCTGCCGAAATCCTCGGCATCTCGGTCACATCGGTGCAGCAATTGGTCGAGGCCGGCGTTATCGAAGCCTGGAAGACCAAGGGCGGCCACCGGCGCATTCCCCTCGCGGCCGTCGAGGCCTACAAGGGCAATCCCGGCCACTCAGGCCAGGACCAGCGCGCGGCACGGGCCAACCGCCCCGCACCATCGGGCCGCCCGCCGTCCATCCTGGTGATCGAAGACAATCCGATCGAACGCGCGCTGTATGAAAAGCAGATCGGTTCATGGGGCTTGCAGTCAAGCTTGCGCTTTTGCGAGAACGGCTACCAGGCGCTGATGGAAATCGCCCGCGATCAGCCCGACATTTTGCTGGCCGACATCATCATGGAAGGCATCGACGGCTACGAAGTGATCCGCACCATCCTGGCCGACCCACTGCTGGCGGACATGCATATCGCCATGCTGTCGAGCCTGACGCCGGAGGAACTGGAAGAACGCGGTGGCGTGCCGCCCGGCGTGGTGTTCTTTGCCAAGCCCGTCAATTACGACGAGCTGCGTGGCTATCTGCGCGCCTGCTGTGCCGGCCATGCGCGGCGCAACAGCCTGGCCGCCTGACCCGCCCCACCGCTTCCCCCTCGCCACGGAACCACCATGCCAGCCTATCGCCACATCGATCCAGCCGTGCTATTCCAAGCTACCGGCCACGACCTGGAGATGTTCCGCGCCCTGTCCCAGACCTACCTGGACACGTCGCCAGCCATGTTTGCGCGCGTGGAACAGGCCGTACGGGGCGGTGCGGCGCAAGCCATCGTGCATAGCTGCCATACCTTGCGCGGCACCGTGGCGCTGCTGGGCGCCAGCGCCCTGGTGGCGCGCCTGGCGGAACTTGAGCAGCTGGTGCGCCACCAGGGCGTGGCGGCAACCGGCTGGCTGGCGGAAACGGCAGCGCTGCTCGGCGCAGTGGAGCAGGAGGTACGCCGCAGCATGCGCGAGTACACGGGCGCGCAGGCATGAACGTGCGCCAGGCCTTCTTGCGCCTGGCGCACCGCTATCGCCCGCGCGCCACGGCAGCCGTGGTGGGCCTGGTGCTGGTGTGCCTGCTGGCGCTGCGTATCGTCGTTTCCGGCGTGCTGCTGTACCGCGAAGCCGTCGATGACTGGAAGCAGGACCTGTCCAACCTGTCGCTGCTGCTGGCGGAAAACACGGCGCAAAGCATGACGGCGGCCAGCCTGGTGCTCGACAGCGTCAGCAACGACATCCAGGCCGCCGCCCCCGCAGACGCGGACGCGCTGGCCGCCGCCGTCGGCACCCCGGCCATGCACCAGATGCTGCGACACAAGATCGGCGGCGTGCCGCAAGTGGACGTGGTGTCCATCGTCGGCAGCGATGCCAGCGTGCTGGCCTTCAGCCGCGCCTATCCCGCACCGCCCATCCGCCTCGACGAGCGCGATTACTTCGAGTATCACCGGCGCCACCCGGACGGCGGCATGCATGTCAGCGCGCCCGTGCAAAACAAGGGCAATGGCGCCTGGACCTTCTATATCAGCCGGCGCATCAGCGGGAAGGACGGCCGCTTCCTGGGCGTGGTGCTGGTCGGCCTGTCGTGCGACTTCTTCAGTAAATTCTTCCAGAGCACCAGCATCGGCGAACACACGGCCTTTTCCCTGTACCGCAGCGACTACACGCTGCTGGCCCGCTGGCCGGCCGTGCCAGCCATGATGGGCAAGCGCAACCTGACGGGCAGCACCTACCGCCTGCTGGAACAAGGCAAGACCGATGGCGTGCTGCAGGTGGACTCGCCGCGCGCGGCCGAGCAGGGGCGCGCGGTCGACCGCCTGGCCGGCGTACGGCTGGTGCGCGACTATCCGCTGGCCATCAACGTGACCGTGACGGACGAGGTCTACCTGGCAGGCTGGCGGCGCATGCTGCGCACCATGGGCGGCGCGGCCGTGGTCGGCCTGCTCGTGCTGGCCCTGGCCATCGCGCTGATCATGGCCCTGCTGCGGCGCCAGGAACGCGACGCGGCCATGGCGCTGGCATTGCAAGCGCGCGCGGAAGCGGCGAATGCCGCCAAGTCGCGCTTCCTGGCCGTCATGAGCCACGAGATCCGCACGCCCATGGCCGGCATCGCCGGCATGGCCGAACTGCTGCAGGAAACCAGGCTCGATACCTCTCAGCAACAATATGCGCAGCGCATCGGCGATGGCGTGCAGCACCTGATGCGCATCCTGAACGACATCCTCGACCTGTCCAAGGTGGAGGCAGGCCAGATGGGCATCGAGCTGCGCGACTTCGACCCGCGCCTGCTGCTCGACGACGTGCTGGCGCTGCACCGCCCGCAAGCCGATGGCAAGAAGTTGCACCTTGTCAGCGACATCGGCAACAGCGTGCCGCAGCTGATTTGCTCGGACCGCACGCGCCTCGCGCAAATCCTCGGCAACCTGCTCAGCAATGCCATCAAGTTTACGCCCTCCGGCAGCATTACCGTGCGCCTGCACCTGGAAGCGGCCACGCCGGATGGCGCCAGCGCCTGCCTCGTCGCCAGCGTCAACGACGAGGGCATCGGCATGAGCCAGCAGCAGCTGAGCCGCATCTTCGAGCCGTTTTGCCAGGCCGACGACAGCATCAGCGGCGCCTATGGCGGCACGGGCCTGGGTCTGAGCATCTGCAAGCACCTGGTGGCGCTGCTGGGCGGCGAGATTTTCTGCAGCAGCGCGCCCGGCGCCGGCTCCCGCTTCACCGTGCGCCTTCCCTGCCAGGCGGCCCAGGCGCCAAGCGCTTCCACGCCGGAGCCAGAGACGGCGCCAGCGCCGCCCGCCGAAGCCACACCCGCATCGGCATCCGTGCCGGGCGCGCGCATCCTGCTGGTCGAGGATACGGCGCTGAACCGCCAGTTGGTGTGCCTGCAACTGGCTCCCTGCGGTTACAGCATTGACACGGCGGAGAACGGCGCACTAGGCCTGCAAGCACTGGCCGGGCAGCAGTACGACCTGGTCCTGATGGACTGCATGATGCCCGTTATGGATGGCTACCAGGCTTGCCAGGCCCTGCGTGCCCGCGAAACAGCCAGCGGCGCGCCGCGCCTGCCCGTCATCGCGCTGACGGCCGGCGTTACCGACGACGACCGGCAGCGCTGCGTGGCGGCCGGCATGGACGATTATCTGTCCAAACCCTTTACGGCCGCCCAGCTGCGCGCGATGGTGGAGCGCTGGCTGACGCGCTAGCCGGCACTGGAGACAACACTTCCGCATAAAAATCAATTTATTCGATAAAATCAATTATATTCGCTATAATTGACAAATCAACGCGCCAGCGACGCCGGGCATCCGCGCATCGTGGCGGACTTGGCAGACCCGGCAGACCTGGCGGAGGCAGCATGCGGGAGTACAGATACTGGAAAGCCATGGCCTGGAAGCGCTGGGAGGGTTGGGATACGCGCACCCTGCTGTCGCTCTTCATGGCGGTCCTGCTGGCGGGGCTGTGGAGCATCACCGTGCTGCAATTGCAGCGCGCGCGCGACGCCGCCGTCGCCGATGCCGCGCGCGATGCACGCAGCATGGCGCGCGTCTTCGACGAACACGCGATCCGCACGATCGAGGCGGCGGATCAGGCGGTCACCTACCTGCGCAGCCGCTACCAGGCGCTGGGCAAGCGCCTCGACATCGTGGCGGACCTGCAGCAAGGCCTCAATCCCGGCCCCCTGTACAACCTGTTTACCATCGTCGACGAACGGGGCGACACTGTACTGTCGAGCCACCCCTTCAAACCGACCCACCTGGCCGACCGCGAGCACATCCGGGTACACATGCAGCGCGACAGCGGCGAACTGTATATCAGCAAGCCGGTGCTGGGCCGCGTGTCGAAAAAATGGTCGATCCAGATGACGCGCCGCATCAACCATGCCGATGGCCGCTTCAAGGGCGTGGTGGTGGTCTCGATGGACCCGTATTACTTTACGCGCCTGTACGACGAAGTCGACCTGGGCGACAACAGCTCAATCACGCTCGTCGGCAGCGACGGCGTAGTGCGCGCGCGCCGGGTCGGCGCCGTCAACACCATCGGCCAGGATGTCGGCGCCAGCAAGGTATTTGCCTTGATGCAAGGTCACACGCGGGGCAGCTTCACCGAGCGCAGTCCTGTCGACGGCACCCTGCGCATTTACGCCTTCGAAAAACTGGCCAACTACCCGCTCTACATGCTGGTCGGACTGGACCGCGACACGGTCTTGGCCGACTACGTCTCGCGCCGCAACCAGGCCTTGCTGATGGCTGCCGTCACGAGCGCGCTGATCGTGCTGTCCTGGGCTGCGCTGGTGCTGCTGATCGGCCGCCTGGTCGACAGCCGCGCCAGGGCCATCGCCGCCAGCGAGGCCAAGTCGCGCTTCCTGTCGAACATGTCGCATGAATTGCGCACTCCCCTGAATGGCATCCTGGGGTTCTCAGAACTGCTGCTCGAGCAGCTGCGCGAGCCGGAACAGGCCGCCTACGCGCAAATGATACAGGACAGCGGCCGCCAATTGCTGGCCATGGTTGAGGCGGCGATGGAACTGAGCGCGCTCGAAAACGACCAGGTGCGGCTGGAGTCTGCCGCCGTGCCGCTGGACCAGCTGCTGGCGCTGGCGCTGGCGCCGCACCGGCAGCGCGCGGCGCACAAGGGCCTGCTGCTGGCCTTGGATGTGGCGCCCGCAACGCCGCTCAGCATCGATTGCGACCGCGTCCGTCTGGTGCGTGTGCTCGATATCCTGCTCGACAATGCCATCCGTTACACCTCCGCAGGTCGGGTCGATGTCCACGTCATGGCGAGTGGCGCGGACCTGCAGATCGAGGTGCGCGATACGGGCATCGGCATCGTGCAGGCGCAGCAGGGGATCATCTTCGACAAATTCTCGCAGGCCGACGACTCGCCGAGCCGCGCCCATGACGGCGCAGGCATGGGCCTGGCCATCGCGCGCCAGCTCGTCTTGCTGATGGGCGGCAGCATCGGCGTGGCGTCCGCGCCGGGCCAAGGCGCCGTCTTCCGCCTGCGCCTGCCGCTGGGCGGCACGGCCAGCGTGATGATGGCAGGCGACAAATTGACCACACTATCGCATGCATAGTTGTGCGCAAAAGTTGTTCTCCGTGCATATCGGGTATAGCATCGCCACATGACCTATCACACAGATGCGGCGGCAGTGCGCAGACAATGGATCGAATGGCTGTTTTTACTTCTCGGGCTGCTCCTCGTGGCTACGGCTCTTGGCTACGCGCATCTGGCCGAAGCCTCGCGGCACGACGCGGCCGAGCGTGAACGGCTCAGCGTGCTGACGGCACTGCTGGCAAAAAATATTGAAGTCGACCTGGCAGCGACCAACCTGGTACTCGGCGGCGTGATCCGCGACTATCTTGCCGCTGGCACCGCGCCCGACGCCGGCCAAGCCCTGCCCCGGCGCCTGGCCGCGCTGGTCGACGCCATGCCGGGCGTGCGCACCGTGCTGGTCATCGATGCACAGGGCAAGCCTATCGCCACCAATATCGCGGAACTGGCCAACCAGGATTTTTCGCGCCGCGGCTACTTCCAGACGGCGCGCGACGCCCCGGATGCGCGCATGCTGTACATCTCGGCGCCCTTCCATTCCTTCAAGGGGGATCTGGTCATCACGGCGTCGCGCATGGTGCAGGACAAGCAGGGCCGCTTTGCCGGCGTGGTGGTGGCGACCTTTGACCGCGAATACTTCACGGCCAAGTTCCGCACCGCCATGTATGCCGCCGATGTCTGGGCCGTGGTGCTGCATGGCGACGGCCGGCAATTCCTGAACTACCCCCCCAAGAGCGCCAATGGCGGCAATGTGGACCTGCCCGGCAGCTTCCTGCGGCGCTTCCGCGACAGCGGCTATCAGGCGGGCGTGCTGAGCGGCGTCAAGCTCACCGGCGCCGCCGCACCCCGCATCATGGCCATGGCGACCATCGCGCCTCCCGCGCTGCACATGGACCGCGCCCTGATCATCGGCCTGAGCCGCGAAGAAGCGGCCATCGCCGCCCCGCTGCGGCGGCAGGCGCTGGGCTACATCCTTTGCTTTGCCATGCTGGCGCTGGCCGGGGCCAGCCTGCTGTTCTGGAGCCAGCGGCGGCGCCGTCAACAGGCCGCCTGGCAGGTGGAACAGGAAAGGGAGCGCCAGGCCATGCAAGCCGTGTCCGACAGCGAGGCGCGCTTTCGCACCTTGATCGAAGATGCGCCCGTGGCCATCGCCATCCTGCGCCATGGCCGCTTCGTGTACTCCAATCCGCGCTACCGCCACCTGTATGGCTATGCCCTCGGGGATGACCTGAGCGGCATGCCCTGGCGCGCCATGCTCACGGCGGCCTCGCAAGTCGCGCTGGCAAGCCACGAAGCGCTGATCGAGGCCGATTCGGCCAGCGAGCAGATGTTTGAAGCCGTCGGCCTGGACAAGCAGGGCCGGCCCGTGCCCATCCTCAAGACCAGCACGCGCGTGATGCTCAAGGATGGACCGGCCACCTTGATCTTTGCGCAGGACATTTCCGCGCAAAAGCAGGCCGAAGAGGCCATGCTGCTGGCGCGCGATGCGGCCGAAGCGGCCAACCGCAGCAAGGCGGAATTTCTCGCCAACATGAGCCATGAAATCCGCTCGCCGCTCAACGCCATCCTCGGCATGGCCTGGCTGCTGGAAAGGGGCAGCCTGGATGAAGAAGGGCTGCAGATGACGCGCAAGATCCGCGCCGCCGGCCAGTCCTTGCTGGGCATCATCAACGATGTGCTCGACGTGTCGAAAATCGAGGCGGGCCACATGACCATCGAGCAGGCGCCGTTTCGCCTGGCCGACGTGGTCGAGAAGATTGCCGCCAGCATGGGCGTTGCCGCGCATGACAAGCCCATCGCCGTGCGGATCGGGCCACTGCCCGATGGTGTGGAGCAGGTGCTGGGCGACGCGCTGCGTCTGGAGCAGGTGCTGGTCAACCTGACCAGCAATGCCATCAAGTTCACGGCGCAAGGTACGGTCGAGCTGTTGACCACACTGGAGAGCCGCGACGGCGACGCCGCGGTGCTACGCTTCAGCGTGCGCGACACGGGCATCGGCATCGCCCCCGACGTGCAGGAGGCGATTTTTTCGGCCTTCGCCCAGGCCGACAGCTCCACCACGCGCCGCTTCGGCGGCACGGGCCTGGGCCTGACCATCTGCCGCCAGCTGGTCAGCCTGATGGGCGGCTCGCTGCGCCTGAAAAGCGGCCCGGGCCAGGGCAGCGACTTCAGTTTCACGGTGCCGCTGCAACTGATGCGCGCCGGCGCCCTGTCCTCGCCCGACATGAAAGCTTTGCATGCCCTGCTGGCCGATGCCAACGCCGACACGCGCGATGCCGTTGCCGCCGTGGCGCGCGGCCTGGGCTGGAGCGTGCATGCCGTGTCCGGTGGACGGGCGGCCCTCGAGCATGCACTCGCCTGCGCCGAGGGCGCGCGGCCTGGCGTCGTCCTGCTGGCCGCGCGCATGCCGGAGCTCGATGGCGAAGCCACGGCGCGCGCGCTGCGCGAACACCTGCCACCGCAGGACTGCCCCATCATCATCCTGGCGGCAAGCGACGCGCCAGCCACGCAGCCAGCGCGGCGCCATACGGACCCGACCGATCCAGCCGACGCCGTCCTCAACGAACCGGTGACGGCTTCCAGCCTGTACAACGCGACGATGGAAGCGCGCCAGCAGCGCGCCAGAGCTGCCGGCGTGGATCCCAGCCTGGCTACGCTGGAAGAACGCGCGCTTGCCGGCGTGCGCGTGCTGGTGGTCGACGACAGCGAAATCAATCGCGATGTGGTCAACCATATCCTGTGCGATCAGGGGGCAGTGCCGTCGTTCGCCTGCGATGGCAGGCAGGCGCTGGACTGGCTGCTGGCCCACCCCGCCGCCGTTGACATCGTGCTGATGGATGTGCAGATGCCCGTCATGGATGGCTTGCAGGCGACGCGGGCGCTGCGCCAGTTGCCGCAGTTTCACGACCTGCCGGTGGTGGCGCTGACGGCCGGGGCGTTCCAGGCACAGCGCACGGCGGCACTGGAAGCGGGCGTGAATCATTTCATCAGCAAACCGTTCGACGTGCCGCAGACCATCGCCCTGATTGCGCGCGCGCATCGCCGCCATGCGCGAGGGCTGCCTGCCCTGACGCCATTCGTGGCCGAAGCGACGATGCCCGTGCCGCCGTGCGGCGCGGCATCCGTGATCGACCTGGCGCAAGGCATGGCGCAGTGGCTCGATGAGGCGCATTACCGCCAGCATCTGTCGCGTTTTGGCAGCACCTACCGCAACACGATGGGCGCCATGCGCGCCCTGCTGGCGGCCAACGCACGCGACGATGCCGCCGCACTGGCGCACAAGCTGGCGGGCGAGGCTGGCAGCCTGGCCCTGCCCGCCACCCTGCAAGCCGCTCAGCAGGCAGAACAGTTGCTGCACACCGGCGGCGATGCGTCAGCCGCGCTCGATACACTGGAACAGGCCCTGGCGCACGCCATCAATGCCATCGCTGCCTTCACGGCGCAGACGCCACCACCCGGCCAGCCGGCCATGCCAGAAACGCAACACGGCAGTGCATGCCAACAATAAACTTATCAATATAAAAACTTTGGAGGCACCATGATCTGCTGCAGGGATTTGCTGCTGAAGGCCCTCATGCTGGGTCTGCTGCTATTCATCGTGGGTGAATCGCTGTCCTACTGGACGCCGGAAATCAGGAAACTGATCATCTGGCGCCCTTTCTGACACCCACCTAGCCTTCGCGCCCATCCACCCTGGCGCGCCACAGGTACGGCGCATACACGCACGCATACAAGCCAAAGGCCAGCGACCAGCACGCGCCGGCAGCGAGCAGCAGCGGCATGCCCAGCGAGACGGGACCGACGGCGGCCAGCAGGCGCGCCAGCGCGCCCAACTGGATCAGCCAGTACATCGCCGCTTCCGCCCTGCCGCCCTTCAGTGGACGCCCCGTGTGGCCCAGGGTGGTGCGCGTCATCATGCCGATGATCAGGCCGGCCATCGAGCCCACCGTCAGCGCGTGAAATGCGGCGCTGGCCGGCAGCAGACCAAGGCTGGCGGCCGCCAGCAGCGCAAAACCGACGCCTATCCACGCATACGACAGGTGCAAGATCCACAGCAAGGGCACGCGCAAGGTGCGCTGCGGCTGCCAGGCCAGCAGATTGGCCAGCGAGACGCCGGCAGCGCAGAAAGCCAGCGGTGCCGTCAGCCAGGCTGGCGCGCCTGCCAGCCACGCGATGGCGGCGGCGGCCATGCAGGCCACGGCGACCAGCGCCCGCTTCGGACTGGCCACGGGCGTGCTGCCTGGCGCCCCATTGCGGGTAAACATGGGAATCACGCGCGCGCCGATCACCGATTCGATCAGCACGATGATGAAAATGGCCGCCTGTACGGGCAGGAACAGCGACAGCGGCAACCAGCCCAGCACGGCCGCGTGGAACAGGCCATTAGCCAGCGCCAGCAAGGCCAGCAGGCCCACCAGGAACAGGTTGCGCGTATTGCCCGAGCGGCGCAGCACCTGGTACAGGGGCCAGGCGGCCAGCGGCAGGAACAGCCACTCGACCAGCGCCGCCACCAGTCCGGGGCTGCACAGCATGGCGATGCGCCCTGCCAGCCACAGCGCCGCCAGCGCCATCAGTTGGGCGCCGTGCGGCGTGGGCAAGCCCGTCCAGTTGCGCCCCGCCGTGTACAGGAAGCCCACGACGACGGCCAGCGCGAAGCCGAACACCATTTCATGCATATGCCAGCCCAGGCCCACCTGCAAGCCCCCCGCAAGCAAGCCGGTATAGCTGGCCAGCCACAGGGGGATGCTGATGGCCGCAAACACGGCCGCCAGCAGGTAAAACGGGCGGAAACCCAGCTGCCAGACGGCGTGGCCGGCATGCCAGGGCGCCGCGCCGGCTGTCGTGGAAGGGGGAGAAGGTTCGCTGATCGGGGTGATGGACATGATGGCCTCGCGCTAAAGATATATTCAATATACTACTTTAAAAGCGCAAGGACTGCCATCGGCAAAAGGGACTAGAGGGATAGCGACAAGTGAGCATGGGGTCTGACCCGGCGGGTCAGACCCCATCACACCGGTGGCTACTTGCCCTGGCGGTGCTCGACCGCGTAGACGGCCGCCTGCACGCGGCTGGTGAGGTTAAGTTTTTTCAGCACGTTCTGCACGTGGATCTTGACCGTGCTTTCGGCCAGGTCGAGGGTGCGCGCGATGCCCTTGTTGCTCTCGCCGCGCGACAGGCAGTCGATGATTTCCTTTTCGCGTGGTGTGAGCTTGTCGAGCTCCGACACGGGTTCCTCGCGCCGCGTGCCCGCCTGCAGCTGCGCCACCAGCTTGCCCGTCATCGCTTCGGCGATGACGACTTCGCCGGCGGCCGCGCGGCGGATGGCGCGCACCAGGTAATCGGCGTCGATATTCTTGATCAGGTAGCCGCAGGCGCCCGCGCGCAGGGCCGTCGCCAGGTCTTCCGCGTCTTCGGAGACGGTGAGCATGACGATGGCCGTGTCGGGACAGTCGTGCTGCATCAGCTGCAGCGCTTCCACGCCGGACATGCCGGCCATGTTCAGGTCCAGCAGCACCACGTCAGGCTGCAGCTGGATGGCGCGCTTGATGCCTTCCACGCCATCGGCCGCCTCGCCCACCACGGCAAAGTCGGTATGCCGCTGCAGCAGCGAGCGTATGCCGCTGCGGAACAGCGCATGGTCGTCCACCAGCATGACGGTGATCGGTTTATCGGGAGTCTCCATTTTTTTGTACTTTCAGATAGTTGCTTATGCGGCGCGGCGCTGCTCGCGCGACAGGTGCAGTTCGACGGTCGTACCGCCACCAGGACAGGCGTGCACGTCGAACGTGGCGTCGATGCGCTGCGCGCGCTCGCGCATGATATGGATGCCGACATGGTTGTCGCCCTTTTCCAGCACGGCGCAAGCATCGAAGCCGACGCCATTGTCGCTGATCGTCAAGGTAAAGTCCTGATGATCGGCGAGGCGCACCTCGACATGGCTGGCCTGGGCGTGCTTGCGGATGTTCGACAGCGCTTCCTGCACGATGAATAGTAACTGCAATTGCTGTTCGCGGGGGAATGGCGCACCATCGACATCGGCCAGCAGCTCGGCCTCGATGCCCGTCTGGCGGCGGAATTTGTCCACCGCCGCGCGCAGGGAGCCGATCAAGTCGTCTTCCATCAGGCGGCTGCGGAAGTTCGCCAGCAGTTCGCGCACATCCTCATAGCTTTCCTTCACGCCCGCATGCAGGGCCGGCACGATGCCCGCCACTTCATCGAAGCGCGCATTGCGCACGGAGTCGTCGAGCATCTGCACCTGCAGGTTGAGGAAATTGAGGCTTTGCGCGATGCTGTCGTGCAAGCCCTGCGCCACCAGGTTGCGCTCTTCAGAAATGGCCATTTCGCGCTCGCGCGCGGCCAGGCGCAGGTTTTCCAGCGCGATGCCCAGCAGCTGGCCCAGGGTTTCCAGCAGCGCCAGCTCGCGCGCGGAAAACACGCGCGCATGGCGAAAATGCAGGTTGAAAAAGCCCAGGTGCTGTTCATGCGCGTGGATATGGAAGACGGAGACGGTGGCAAAGCCCTCGCGGTGGCAGCGCAACTCATGCGCCTTGTCGATGCGGCGCATGTCGTGCACCTTCGCCACTTTCATTTCGACAGCCGTGCCGCACAGGCAGTCGCCCACCTTCAGGCAATGCTCGGATGCTACCAGTTCTTCCGACAGGCCGTGGTGCACCACCATGTGCAGGTTGCCCCGCTCGGCGTCGAGCACGCGTACGGTGGAGCCGTCGGCCTCGAAATAATCAACGATGCGCTGCATGAAGCCGCCACAGATGTCTTCCAGGGGCTGCGGGCGCTGCAGGAAGGCGGCGCTTTCGTACAGCAGGGCCAGTTCGCGGTTGCGATATTCCAGGGTAGCCGTCTTGCTGCGCACGCCCTCTTCCAGATTGCCGTACAGCGCCTGCAGGCGGTCAGCCATCTGGTTGAAGCCACTGGCCAGCTGGCCGAATTCGTCATTGCTTTCGACGGCCAGGCGCACGCTGAAATCACGTTCCTTCATGCGCTGCATGCCCAGGCGCAGGCGCGTGACCGGTTCGATGATGAGCATGAACATCAGGTAAATCATGCTGACCGTGCCGATGACAGCCATGCCGACCAGGATCAGCTGCGAGGCGCGCAGCCAGAAGGTACGCTGCTCGCTATCGTGCTCGATCAGGCGCACCAACTGGTCCACCTGGCCGACGAAGGTATCGGCGTCATGCTCGAACTGGCGCGCGCGCGCGGTGCTATCGGCGGCCAGGGCGGCCGGGCGCAAGGCGCCACGCCAGGCAGCGCCGATGCGGTCGAATTCCGACTTGATGGCCGTGCTGGGGGGCAGGAACAAGGGACGCTGCGGGTCGCCGTGGCCGATCTTGGCCAGGGTCTCGTCGATCAGCAGCACTTGCTGGCGCGCCTGCTCGCGGGCGTCGCTGGCGAGCAGCAGGGTCAGACGGTAGGTCTGCATGCGCAGGCGGCCCGTTTCATTGATGGCGGCAGAGCTGCCTTCGAGTTGCCACGACAGGAACAGGGTGCAGCCGATGGCACTCAGGGCCAGTACCAGCATGAGCAGCAGCGCGCCGACGATCTTGGTCGACAGCTTCTGCCAGGAGGAAAACATCGCCTTGAATTTCATACTACCCCTAATAAATGCCTGTTTGTGGCCCCTATGCAGTCAAGTCAGCGACATCACTCCACCCACAGGCCAAGATCCGGGGTCAGACCCGGCGGGTCTGACCCCAGCAGTGACACCTCCACTCAGCCGCCCGTCTGCGCCATAAAACGGATAATCTTGTCCGGCTGCGTATTGAAATCATGCTGCTGCGGCTTGAGTTCGATGGCGGCGCGGATCGCCGCTTCGATCTGCGCATCGGTGGCCCCGCCGCGCAGCATGGGGCCAAGGGCGAATTTCTCTTCCTGGCCCAGGCACAGGTACAGGGTACCATCGACGGACAGGCGCACGCGGTTGCAGGTGGCGCAAAAATGCTGCGACATGGGCGTGATAAAGCCGATGCTCGAGCGGCCATCGGGTGTCGCCATATAGCGCGCCGGCCCACCGCCCAGTTCCTGCGCCTGCGGCACCAGGCCAAAGCGGGTCGCCAGGTGCTCACGCACGGGCCCCAGCGGCATGTAGCTGGCATTGCGGCCCGTACTGCCCATCGGCATGGCTTCGATCAGGCGCAAGATGAACTGCTGCTCGATGCAAAACGCGGCCATGGCCTCGATCTGGCCGTCATTGACGCCGCGCATGGCCACCATATTGATCTTGATGGGGTCGAAACCGGCCGCCTTGCCCGCCATCAGGCCGTCCAAAATAGGCTGCAGGCTGTCGCGTCCCGTGATCTGCTGCATGCAGGCACGGTCCAGCGAGTCCAGGCTGACATTGATGCGGTCCACGCCCGCCGCGCGCAAGGCCACGGCATGCTTGCCCAACTGGGTGGCATTCGTCGACAGCGACAGGTCCTGCAAACCGGGCAGCGCGGACAGCCGCTGCGCCAGCTCGGGCAGGTTGCGCCGCAACAGGGGCTCGCCGCCTGTCAGGCGCACGCGGCGCGTGCCGAGACGAACAAAAATACCCAGCAAGCGTTCGATCTCATCGAACGTCAGCCAGCCCTTCGGCTCCTCGAAGCCGCGAAAGCCCTTGGGCATGCAATAACTGCAGCGCAAATCGCAGCGGTCGGTGACGGACAGCCGCACATAATCGATCGAACGGCCAAAACGGTCCTGCAACTTGACGCTACCCATGACGCTACTCCTGATTCTTCCGTGATTGTAAAGGCTGGGGCACGATCTGGCTGTGCCCCAGAAGGCCTAGCGGCCTACGCCTTTTTGCCTACGCATTTCAGCCTACTGAACCAGCGGGCTGCCTGTGCCTTCGACGCTGGCACCTTCCAGTTCGATGCCGGCGATCTCGGCGCGCCCCACCAGCAAGTGCAGATACTGGTGCACGGCGCGCTGCCACGCGGCGCGCGACAGGCGGTCGGCGATCTGCGCCTGCACCGCCTCGTAGGCGATGGCCTGGCCTTCGACCCGGCGCAGCACTTGCACGATGTGGTAGCCGAAGCGCGTTTCCAGCAAATGGCCGGCCAACGCGCCCTCTTCCAGGCGGAACAGCAGCGCGTCGAATTCCGGCACGCTCTGGCCCGGCGATAGCTGGCCCAGGTTGCCGCCCAAGGCCCCGGACGGGCAGTTCGAGTACTGCGCCGCCAGTTCGCCGAAGCGTTCCGGCGCCAGTTTGAGGGCGTCGAGCACGGCTTGCGCCGTCGTGCGCAGCAGCTCCAGCGGCGCCTCGGGCGTCACCTGGAACAGGATGTGGCGCGCCTCGACCAGCGCCCCGCTGCAAAACAACTGCGGGCGCTGCGCATAAAAGGTGCGGCAAGCCGCATCGTCGGCGGGCGGCACGCGCACTTCCTGCGCAAACAGCGCTTCGATGCGGTCATCAATACTGCCGCCCTGCACGCCGAGGCGTTCGGCCTCGTCTTGCAGCAGCCGGCGCAGCACCAGCTCATGCACGGCCTGTTTCAGCGGATTGCCGGCGCTGTCGTGATGCGGCAGTTCCTGCGCGATGTCGGCATCGTCGATGTCGATGCCATTGACAGAGATTCCCATGATATTGCTCCTTTCTTAGCGGCGGCGCACCAGTTGATAAGCACGGCCAAGGTATCCGATGGCGCCAAAGCCGCTCCACACGTGCACCAGACGGGTGAACGGGAAGATGACAAACAGCGACATGCCCATGAACAGATGCAGCTTGAAGATCAGCGGTGCATCAACGATGAAGCTGGCGGCGTCAGCGCGGAAGGTGACGATGTGCTGCGCCCAGTTCATCAGCAAGACCATCATGTGGCCATCCATGTGCGAAGCCGAGACAAAGATCGACGACAGGCCCAGCAGCAAGGTCAGCAAAATCCACAGCATGACCAGCTTGTCGCCGGCCGTGGTGACGGCGCGCAGCCGGTCATTGGAAAAGCGGCGCACCAGCAGGATCAGCAGGCCGGCCAGGCACAGGCCGCCCATGATGCCGCCGGCCGCCATGGCCACGCCCTGTTTCAGGCTGTGCGTCACGCCCAGCGTATCCCACACCCAGACGGGCGTGAGCAGGCCTGCCGCATGGCCGAACAGCAAGCCAATGATGCCGATGTGGAACAGGATATTGCCCAGGCGCAGGCTGCCACGGTGCAGCAGCTGGCTGGAATCGGACTTCCACGTGTATTGCTCGCGGTCGAAGCGGATCAGGCTGCCGAGGAAAAAGATGGCCAGCGCGATGTATGGATAAATGCCATACACAAATTGATGCAAGTAATTACTCATGATGTACTCTCCTCATGCGGGCGCGCTTCAAGCGGCGCGGCGCGGCTGCGGGTGAAAATGCACGGGATGGACGCCGCCCGGGGCTTGACGCAGCAAGGGCTCGACGCCATCCGCACCGGGACCGAAGGTTTCCAGCGCTTCATCCATGTCGCGGATCGGCGGTTCGGCCAGCATTTCGGCCGCCACGGGGCTGAGGCGCTCGAGCACCGTGAAGACGGGCGCATATGGGCTGCCGTTGACCGTCAGCTTGCGGCCGATATGCGCCAGCACGTGGACCGCGTCGCCCAGCAGCGGCGCCGATGCCGCCTCGTCGAGCTGCGCCAGAAATTCCAGGAACAGCGGCACGAAGTCGGGCAAATCGTCGCCCGTCATCTGCAAGCCATGGCGCTTGTATTCCTCCATCAGGTCGACCATGGCCTGGCCCCGGTCGCGCGATTCGCCATGGATATGCTCGAACAGGTGCAGCGAATGCGACGGATTGCGGTCAAACGTGGCCACGTACTGCTGCTGCAGGTCGATCAGGCTGCTGCTTTCCAGGTGCGCCAGCAAGGGCAGCAGCAGCGCGTGCTGCTCCGGCACGGCCGCCAGCGCAGCATCGAGCTGCGGCAGGTGCGCGATCAGCTCGGGCTCCGGATACAGCAGCAGGCGCGAGAGGATTTGATAGTGATTCATAGCGTGTATCATCTCAGCTCCTTAAGCGCCTGGCGCCGTTTTGCGCGACTTCGGCATCTGCATGAAGATGGCCGAACCGTGTTTTTTCTTGCCGAACAAGGTCGGTTCACTGGTGCCGTCCGAGCAGCCGTTGCCGAAGCTGAAGCCGCACGAACCCTTCTCGTTGAAGCTGTCCTCGGCCATTTCCTTGTGGCTGCTGGGGATGACGAAGCGGTCTTCGTAATTGGCAATCGCCATGATGTGGTACATGTCCTCCACCTGCGCCTTGGTCAAGCCCACCTGTTTCAGGACCGTGAGGTTCTCAACTTTTTCGACGGTCTTGCTGCGCATATAGGCACGCATGGCCAGCATGCGGTCCAGCGCCGTGACGATGGGCGGCTGGTCGCCGGCCGTCAGCAAATTGGCCAGGTACTGCACGGGAATGCGCAGGCTTTGCGTATCCGGCAGCATGCCGTTCACACCCAGCTTGCCCGATTCGGCGGCCGCCTGGATCGGTGACAGGGGTGGCACGTACCACACCATCGGCAAGGTGCGGTATTCGGGATGCAGCGGGAACGCCACCTTCCACTCGACAGCCATCTTGTAGACGGGCGACTTGACGGCCGCTTCCAGCCAAAGGTCAGGGATGCCCTGGCGGCGCGCCTCGGCGATGATGGCCGGGTCGTGCGGGTCGAGGAACAGGTCGAGCTGCGCCTGGTACAGGTCCTGCTCTTGCGGCACGGAGGCGGCAGCCTCGATCTTGTCGGCGTCGTACAGCAGCACGCCCAGGTAGCGGATGCGGCCCACGCACGTTTCCGAGCACACGGTAGGCTGGCCAGCCTCGATGCGGGGGAAGCAGAACGTGCACTTCTCGGCCTTGCCGGACGACCAATTGTAGTAAATCTTCTTGTACGGACAACCGGAGATGCACATGCGCCAGCCGCGGCACTTGTCCTGGTCGATCAGCACGATGCCGTCATCTTCGCGCTTGTACACGGAACCGGACGGGCAAGACGCCACGCACGTCGGATTGAGGCAATGCTCGCACAGGCGCGGCAGATACATCATGAAGGTGTTTTCGAACGTGCCGTACATTTCCTTCTGCATGTTGTCGAACAGCTTGTCCTTGCTGCGGTGGGCGAACTCGCCCCCCAGGTCATCCTCCCAATTCGGACCCCATTCGATCTTTTCCATCTTCTTCCCGGTCAGCACGGAGATGGGACGGGCGGTCGGCGGCGTCTGCGACAGCGGTGCGCTTTGCAGGTGCTCGTAGTCGTAGGTGAACGGCTCGTAGTACTCGTCGATGGCCGGCAGGTTCGGGTTGGCAAAGATATTGGCCAGGATCTTCAAACGGCTGCCCTGACGCGGCTCGATCTTGCCCGCGTCCGTGCGGCGCCAGCCGCCATTCCACTTGTCCTGATTTTCCCACTGCTTCGGATAGCCGATGCCCGGTTTGGTTTCAACGTTGTTGAACCATGCGTACTCGACGCCGTCACGGCTGGTCCACACGTTCTTGCACGTGACGGAACAGGTGTGGCAACCGATGCACTTGTCCAGGTTCAGCACCATGCCGATTTGCGCTCTGATTTTCATACTATGCTCCTTCTTCCTGCAACGGGCCTTCCAGCCAATCGACCTTGTTCATTTTGCGCACCAATACGAATTCATCGCGGTTGGAGCCCACCGTGCCGTAGTAATTGAAGCCGTACGCCAGTTGCGCATAGCCGCCGATCATGTGCGTCGGCTTGGGCACGGCGCGCGTCACGGAGTTATGGATGCCGCCCCGCTTGCCCGTCATCTCCGCGCCAGGCACGTTGATGATCTTTTCCTGCGCGTGGTACATCATCGTCATGCCGGACGGGATGCGCTGGCTGACGACGGCCCGCGCCGTCAGGCTGCCGTTCACGTTGAAGACCTCGATCCAGTCGTTGTCGACGATGCCGGCCGTCTTCGCGTCGATTTCCGACAGCCACACGTGCGGTCCGCCGCGCGACAGGGTCAGCATGCGCAGGTTGTCCGAATACGTGGAGTGGATGCCCCATTTCTGGTGCGGCGTCAAAAAGTTCAGCGCCAGTTCCTTGTTGCCGTTCGGTTTTGTGCCCAGCAGCGCTTCCGTCGTCTTGGTGTTGATCGCCGGCTTGTACACGCACAGGCCTTCGCCGAAATCGCGCATCCACAGGTGATCCTGGTAAAACTGCTGGCGGCCCGTCAGCGTGCGCCATGGGATCATTTCATGCACGTTCGTATAGCCGGCCGTGTAGCTGACTTCTTCGCTTTCCAGACCCGACCAGGTGGGCGAGGAAATGATCTTGCGCGGCTGCGCCTGCACATCGCGGAAGCGGATGCTGTCATGCTCGCGCGGCTTGGCCAGATGCGTGTGCTCGCGTCCCGTGATGGCCGACAGCGCGGCCCAGGCTTTAACGGCCACGTGGCCATTCGTTTCCGGCGCCAGCGTCAGGATCATCTCGGCTGCATCGATGGCCGTGTCCAGGCGCGGCTGGCCTTTCGACACGCCGTCATCGAGCACCGTGCGGTTGATGCCGCGCAACACGTCGACTTCATGCCCCGTTTTCCAGGAAATGCCCTTGCCGCCGTTGCCGATGGTTTCCAGCAGCGGTCCGATCGAGGTGAATTTCTTGTAGACGTCGCGGTAATTGCGCTCGACCACGGTCATGTTCGGCATGGTCTTGCCTGGAATGGCGTCGCATTCGCCGGCGCGCCAATCCTTGGGATCGAAAGGCTGACCCAGTTCACCGGGCGTATCGTGCATCAGCGGCGTGAGGATGATGTCTTGCTGGGTACCCAGCAGTTCGCCGCCGATTTCCGAGAATTTCTCGGCCAGCCCTTTGTAAATTTCCCAGTCCGACTTCGATTGCCACAACGGTTGCACGGCTTCCGACAGCGGGTGGATGAAGGGATGCATGTCCGAGGTGTTCAAGTCATCTTTTTCGTACCAGGTGGCCGTCGGCAGCACCACGTCGCCGTACAGGCAGGTGGTCGACATGCGGAAGTCCAGCACCACCAGCAGATCGAGCTTGCCTTCGGCGGCAGGACGCACTTTCACCTGTTTCGGCGTGATGCAGTCATCTTCGTCGCTGAGCAAACCATTCTGCGTGCCCAGCAGGTATTTCAGGAAGTACTCGTGGCCCTTGCCCGAGCTGCCCAGGATATTCGAGCGCCAGACAAACATATTGCGCGGGAAGTTGGCCGGATTGTCCGGGTCGTCGCACGAAAACTGCAGCTGGCCCGCCTTGATCTGGTCGAGCGCATACGCGGCTGGCGCCTGCCCTGCCGCCTTGGCGGCCTTGGCCACTTCCAGCGGATTGGTTTGCAGCTGCGGTGCCGATGGCAGCCAGCCCATGCGCTCGGCCTTGGCGTTGTAGTCGAGCAGGGTCAGGTCGCCCGTGCCGCTGGCCGCCGATGGCGAGGCGATATCGCCCGTTTCCAGCTTTTCGTGGCGCCACTGACTGGTGTGCGCATAGAAGAACGAGGTGCCATTCATCTGGCGCATCGGGCGTACCCAGTCCTGGGCGAAGGCCAGCGGCGTCCAGCCCGTTTGCGGACGCAGTTTTTCCTGGCCCACGTAATGCGCCCAGCCGCCGCCGGACTGGCCGATACAGCCGCACATCATCAGCATATTGATGATGCCGCGATAGGTCATGTCCATGTGATACCAGTGATTCAGGCCGGCGCCCACGATGACCATGCTCTTGCCGCGTGTCTGGTCCGCGTTCTGCGCGAACTGGCGCGCCACGGTAATCACGTCGGCGCGTTTCACGCCCGTGTGCTTTTCCTGCCATGCGGGGGTGTACGGCACGTCGTCGTCATAGCTTTCCGCCACGTTTTCGCCGCCCAGGCCACGGTCAATGCCGTAGTTGGCCAGCGTCAGGTCAAACACGGTGGTGACCAGGGCAGTCGTGCCGTCGGCCAGGCGGATGGTTTTCACCGGTACCTTGCGCAGCAGCATGTCGGACGCATCCTTGCCGCCGAAGTAGGCGAAACCCACTTCCGTGACCGCGTCGCTGTCGTTGATCATGGACAGCATCGGCACGATGGGCACGCCGCTGCCGCCGGCCTTCTGTTCCAGGTTCCACTTGCCCGACTCACCCCAGCGGAAACCGATGGAGCCGGCCGGCGCGGTAATCGCACCCGTGGTTTCGTCGATGACCAGGGTTTTCCATTCAGGATTGTTGGTTTCGTCGAGGTTGTTGTCCAGGTGCGAAGCGCGCAGGAAGTAATCGGGCACCAGTGTGCCGTTATGCTCCTTGAGCAGCACCAGCATGGGGAAGTCCGTGTATTGGCGCGCATAGTCGCGGAAGTAGGCGCTCTGCCCTTCCGAGTGGAATTCCTTGAGAATGACGTGGCCCATGGCCAGGGCCAGCGCCGCGTCCGTGCCCTGCTTCGGGGCCAGCCAGATGTCGCCGAACTTCACCATTTCGCCATAGTCGGGCGAGATGGCCACGGTTTTCGTGCCCTTGTAGCGCACTTCCGTGTAGAAGTGGGCGTCCGGCGTACGCGTCATCGGCACGTTCGAGCCCCACACCATCAGATAGGTCGAGTTGTACCAGTCGGCCGATTCCGGCACGTCCGTCTGTTCGCCCCACACTTGCGGGCTGGCGGGCGGCAAGTCGCAATACCAGTCATAGAAGCTCAGGGCCACGCCGCCGATCAGGGACAGGTAGCGCGTGCCGGAGGCATAGCTGACCATGGACATGGCGGGAATCGGCGAAAAGCCGACAATGCGGTCCGGGCCGTATTTCTTGATCGTCAGCGCATTCGCGGCGGCGATGATTTCATTCGATTCTTCCCAGGTGGCGCGCACGAAGCCACCCAGGCCGCGGATGGACTTGTATTGCTGCGAGCGCACGGGGTCCTGGCTGATCCAGTCCCAGGCGGTGACGGGGTCCATGGTCTTGCGCGCTTCGCGCCACATTTCCATCAGGCGGCCGCGCACCATCGGATACTTCACGCGCTGGGCCGAATACACATACCAGGAATAGCTGGCGCCGCGCGGGCAGCCGCGCGGTTCGTGGTTGGGCAGGTCGGGTCGCGTGCGCGGGTAATCGGTTTGCTGGGTTTCCCAGGTGATCAGGCCATTCTTGACATACACCTTCCAGCTGCAAGAGCCGGTGCAGTTCACGCCATGCGTGGAGCGCACGATCTTGTCGTGCTGCCAGCGCTGGCGATAGGCGTTTTCCCAGGTGCGGTCTTCGTCGACCACGGTGCCATGGCCGTTCGAGAACGGCTCGGCAGGCTTGCTAAAAAATTTAAGACGGTCCAGAAAGTGACTCATGCTACCTCCACATTGCGCCGCAGGAGCGGCGCCAGGTCATAAAAACGCTGCAAGCAGGATGGCTCAAGCGTCGATACAAACAGTCTATCGATGCGCCCCGCTCGGCGGTATTGGCAAGAAGTCGGTTTCATGCGCCAGGAATGCATATACCCATAGTCACTAATGCCTATGGGCTGCGCGGGCGCGCTGCGGTATACCTACGGGTCTCGATTAAGCACCTACTTCAACTGAAACAAAGAGGACCAGCATGACCAGCACCAGCATCACCGACTTCGCCAGCCTGCTGCGCAGCGCCGGCACACAAGATCAGCCGCAACGGCTGCTGTTTACCTTCACCCAGGCCCAGGCCCAGCCAGGCGGCCAGGGCAAGTCACTTACGCCCGTGATGTGCGCCGACAAGCTGCCCGATGAACTGGACAGCTTCGAGACATTGATGGAGGAGTCGAAACAGATGCAGACGCACTGGGACGTGGTCTTCGTGGCGGGATTGGCGGGCCAGGAGGGCCAGCCGCCAGCCGCGCAGGACTGCGAGGCGCCCCTGCGCGCCATGGTAACGGCCATCGAGCAAGGGCGCATCGACGGCCTGCTGGCGTTTGATCGCAGCGGCGATCTGTTACGTTTTAGCTGAATCCGGCCAAGGGCGCTCGTGCAGATGACGCGCCCTCTCTATCGGACACACCAGCGGCAAAAACTGCTGCTGGCGCGCCGAATACGCCATCAGGGCGCCGCTGTCGATGTCGAAATACCAGCCATGCAATTTCAATAAGCCCTGCTCGACCCGGCGCTTCAGCCAAGGGTAGGTCAGCAGGTTGTCCAGCGACTGCAGGATGCTGGCCAGCTCGCACGCATGGTGCTGCTCTTCCGACGAGCGGTGCGCCAGCTCGCGCCGCACGCGCTGCGCCACCGGTTCGGCGATGCGCATCCACTGTCCCACGAAGTCCGTTTCCTGCCCTTGCGCGCGCGGCTGCGGTTCCAGCAGCGCACGGATGCCCCCGCAGCGCGCATGGCCCAGCACGATGACCCTGGCCACTTCGAGCTTGCAGACGGCAAACTCGATGGCCGAGCTGACTCCGGGCGGCGCGTCGGGCGTGCACGGCGGCACCAGGTTGGCGATATTGCGCACGACGAACATGTCACCCGGGTCGCTGCCAGTCAGCAGCATGGGGTCGACGCGCGAATCGCAGCAGCCAATCAGCAAGGTCGTGGGACGCTGCCCGTCGCGCAGGCTGTCGTACAAGGTCTGCGGCTCGCTGAAGTACTGCTGCTGAAACAGGCTGAAGCCGTTGACGAATTTTTCCAGTTCTTCCATGACATACTCTCATTTCCTCAACGTCTGGCAAGAACGACTTGCCAGACATTCCAACTTTAGCAAGGCATCGGCGCATTCTTGCGCGCATAGCACCACCAGGTGATCGCGATGCAGCTGACATAAAAGCCGATGAAGCACCACAGGGCCGCGTCGGGGCTGCCCGTCAGCGAGATCGAGGTGCCATAGCTTTTCGGAATGAAGAAGGCGCCGTAGGCCGCCACGGCCGACGTGAAGCCCAGGACTGCCGCGCCTTCCTTGTTGGCGTCGACGATGGCCTGCTCCTGCGCCGCCTTGCCCTTGCCGGCCGCCGCGCGCTGGTGCTCCGTCAAAAAGATCACGGGGATCATGCGGAAGGTCGATGCATTGCCGATGCCCGTGCCGGCGAACAGCAGCATGAACATCCAGAAGAAGCCCTTGAAACTACCGCCTAAACCCGCTTGCGGCATGAAGTACAGCACGCCCAGCACGGCGCCTATCATCAGCAGGAAGGACCACAGGGTGACGCGGGCGCCGCCCAACTTATCGGAAATCACGCCGCCGGCCACACGCGCCAGCGCACCGACCAGAGGACCGAGGAAAGCGTAATCGAGGGGATTGACGTCGGGGAACTGGATCTTGATCAGCAGCGGGAACGCGGCCGAATAACCGATGAAGGAGCCGAAGGTGCCCGTGTACAGCCAGCACATGAGCCAGTTGTGCTTGCGCTTGAAGATCACGGCCTGTTCGGAGAACGAAGCCTTGGCCGAGGCCAGGTCATTCATGCCGAACCAGGCCAGCAAGGTACTCAAGGCGATGAATGGCACCCAGATGAAGCCCGCGTTTTGCAGCCACATGTCCTTGCTCACGCCATTCTTGACCCAGGTGAGCGAATCGCCACCCCAGGCGCCGAAGACGGCGAAGGTGATCACCAGCGGCACGACGAACTGCACCACCGACACGCCCAAGTTGCCCAGGCCCGCATTCATGCCCAGCGCGAAACCCTTGCTCGCCTTCGGATAGAAAAAGCTGATATTGGCCATCGACGAAGCGAAATTGCCGCCGCCGAAGCCGCACAGCAGCGCCAGGATCAGCATGGTCGGATAGCCCGTGTTCACATCCTGCACGGCCAGACCGATGCCGATGGCGGGAATCAGCAGCGACCCCGTAGAAATGGCCGTCCAGCGGCGGCCGCCAAAGATCGGCACCATGAACGAATAAAAGATGCGCAAGGTGGCGCCGGACAGGCCCGGCAAGGCCGTCAGCCAGAACAGCTGGTTATTACTGTAGGTAAAGCCGATGTTGGGCAGGTTGACCACCACCACGCTCCACACCATCCACACGGCGAACGCCAGCAGCAGCGCGGGAATCGAAATCCACAGATTGCGCGCGGCCGTGGCCTTGCCCGTGCTTTGCCAGAAGCTCGGGGTTTCGGGCTCCCACGTATTGATCATGTAGCGGCTCATTGGTTTGCTCACAGCGTTACTCCTGCAGGTTGAGGGATAGTCGCCGCACGCAGCGGCTTGAACGAGAAATACATCCAGACGAGGGAAACGCAAACGGTGCCGTACAAGAGCATGAAGGCGCTCGAACGTACACCGGTGAAGTCCACCAGGGCGCCGAACATCACGGGCAGGATGAAGCCGCCGAGACCGCCGGCCAGGCCCACCACGCCCGAGACGGCGCCGATGTTGTCGGAAAAATCATCGCCGATGAACTTGAAGACGGAGGCCTTGCCCACGGCCATGGCGATGCCGACGATGAACAGCAGCACGGTGAACCACAGCGGCGACAGGCCGATGTGGATGGCCAGCGGCCCCGTGACGGTCTCGATCACCATCTGCGTTTGCGGATACGACAGCAGGAAGAAACACACCCAGCACACCCACATCACGGCCCAGGTGACTTTCGCCGCACCGTATTTATCGGAGATCCAGCCGCCAAATGCGCGCAGCACGCCACCCGGCAGCGAGAAGCAGGCAGCCAGCAGCGCCGCGTGCTTCAAATCAAAACCGTATTCGGCCACGTAGTACTTCGTCATCCACAGCGCCAGCGCCACATAGCCGCCAAACACCACCGAGTAGTACTGGCAGTAGCGCCACACGCGCGGATCCTTCAGCACCTTCATCTGCGCCGAGAAGCTCTCGCCAGATGGTGCCAAATGCGATTTGTCCGTGTACGAAAACAGCCAGAAGATGATGGCCGTGGCCAGCATGGCTACCGCATACACCTTGGGCAGCATTTGCCAGCCGAAGGCGGCGACGATGCCCGGCGCGACGAACTTGGTCAGCGCGGAACCGGAGTTACCGGCGCCGAAGATGCCCATCGCCAGGCCGCGGCGCTCCTTTTCATACCAGCGCGCCACATACGGCGTGCCGACGGAAAACGAGCCGCCTGCCAGGCCCACGAACATGCCCAATACGAGGAAATGCCAGTAGGCAGTGGCGTAGGAAATCAGGTAGATCGGCACCACGCTGGCCAGCATCAGCCAGAAGAAGACGCGGCGTCCGCCGTATTTGTCCGTCCAGATGCCCAGCGGCACGCGCACGAGGGAACCCGTCAGCACGGGCATGGCGGCCAGCAGGCCGAATTGTGTTTCAGTCAAGCCCAGGCTGGTCTTGATGGGGATGCCCAGCACGGCAAACATCATCCAGACCGCAAAGCAGATGGTAAATGCGAAGGTACTGCTGATCAGTACGGACGCCTGCTTGCGCCGCATGCCGGGTTCGATTGCCTTGTTACTACTGTTGTTCTTAGTGCCATCTAGGGTAGCCACAATGTTTCTCCATGAATGCACTGGCCGTCTGGCCAGCCGTCCCGACCAGCTTACGTGGCAGAGGGGAAAGGCACTATCGGCCACAGGGTGATTCTGGAAAGGCAATCTGGATAGCCGTATCGGCAAAAGTGACTAGATACAGGCACCCGGACCTAGGCTGGATGGCGGCGTTTTACAAACGCAGGTATTTTTGGCTCACTCGGCGTCTGGAGAAAAGGAGCGGCATGCAGCACAGAGACGCAACAGACGCGGTCATCACCCGCGTGGCCCAGGCTGGCGATGTGGCAGCCATGCTGGCCACCTGGCCGGCTATGTCCTCACACACGACGACTTCTTTGGCTACGGTTTTGTCTCGCTCCCGATGGCCTATGGCGCAGCGCGCCAAAGGCGGCTATGCTGGCGCCATTGTCAACGCCTGTAAAGTCACCGCATGGATTACCTGAGTCTCAAGCATTTCCACATGGGCTGCGCCGCGGCCAGCGGCTGTCTTTTCCTCTTGCGCGGCGCCTGGATGCTGCGCGCCTCGCCGCTGCTGCAACAGCGCTGGGTGAAAGTGCTGCCGCACCTGATCGACACGGCCTTGCTGGCCAGCGCCATCGCCCTGGCCGTGTGGAGCGGCCAGTCGCCGGGCAGCCAGCCCTGGCTGGCCGCCAAGCTGTGCGCGCTGGTAGCCTACATCGTGCTGGGCACCATCGCGCTCAAACGGGGCAAGACGCCGGCCGTGCGCGGCGCCGCCTTCGCGCTCGCCGTGCTGGTATTCGGTTACATCGTCGCCGTGGCCGTCACCAAACAGGCCTGGCCATTCTGATGCTTCGGTTCTGCGGAACGCGCCAACTTCCCTTTGATGGGAGTGACAATAGGTCGGCCGCTCACCTGCTATCGCGGCATCGAAGCGATGCCGCGCAAGCGACCGGGCTGAGAATCTACGCCTATTGCATCGGCAAAGCGCTTACGTCGACGGAGGGCAGCAGGCCCGTGGCCGGGCGCGTGAAGTTCTGGCCGGTTTTCACGACCTCGGCGAAGAAGCCGCCGTTACGCAGGTAGAACTTGCCGTTTTCCAGGCCGCCCGCGTAATCCATGCGCTGCGCATTGGTGGCCGTGGCGTCGCCCGTGTAGCGCCCTGCCGTCACTTCGGACCAGATGCCGGAAACGTTCCTGGCCCACTGGTTGCCGAACTGGACGCGGCGCTCCGTGTAGCCCAGGGTATCGATGAAGTTCTCGAGGAAGGAATGCACCCGCGTCAGATACGTGGAAATCGCCGGCCGCTTCCAGGTGGCGATGTAGCGCCACTTGCCCGTTTCCGGCGCAAAGAACCAGGCCGAATAGTCGCTGCCGCCCTTGCCGTCGGGCCGCACGCGCGTGATGAAGCGGTACGTGGTGCCAGCCGCCCAATTATATGAAAGGTAGGTTTGCCCACCTGTGCCCTCGCCGCCAAATGCATTGTCGATGACGCCCTCGCCCTTGCTGACCAGGGTGGTCTTCGCGCCATTCTCGGCGTCCCACACGGAAAACAGGATCCAGCGCTCGCTCGGTGACTTCACCTGGATGCCCATGTAGCCCTGGCCGAAGCCGTTGGCCATGAAGTAGGAACCGATGGTGTCCTGTCCCTTGGGGATCGTCATCTCGTTATAAAAATACTCGGTATTGGCCGGCACCGTATAGCCCATGTGCACGGACGGGCCGCGCCGCGACCAGTAGTAATTGGCCGGGTCGTTGGCATAGTTCAGCGTGGCACCGGCCGTCACCGTCAGTGCGGCGACCTCGCCGAACGTGGCCTTGGCGCGCGTCAATCCCTGCAAGTCCACCTTCACATAGCCGGCCGCCGGCACACGGACCGTACCGACGGCGTAGGTCCTGCGCGCCTTGCCGGCCAGCTTGACGTCGAACGGCTTGCCGTTGATCTTCACGCGGATGGTGCTGTTGCCGCCATCGGCCAGGCTGGCGTCGAGCGCCACCTGAACGGGACCCGCCCCGGCCACGCGGAAATACGCGCTGGCGACGGTAGCCGGATTGCTCCAGCCGGCCAGGCCATGTTCGCCGATGACGGCGCCCTTGTCTGCACTGGTGATGAAGGCATTGCCGGCCAGTTCCACGCTGGCGGGCCTCGCGCACGCCATGGGCGCGGCCACGCTGGCGGCCAGCAACAAGGGTATGGCGGGAAGGACTGCGTAGCGCAATGAACTTGTGTGTTTCATCAACGTCTCCTGGGCTGGAAAAAACCCGCTACGGCGGCAGGCGCGGTAGCGGGCGAATGGTGCTTAGTACTTGCCGTCGAGGGCGAAGATCGGCTTGCGTGATTTCCACTGACCGCCCGTGAAGTCGGGGAAGTCCAGGGTCTGGAAGTTGGCGGCGATCGATTGCTCGGACAACGGCGTGATGGCGCTCCACGTCACGGCATCGTAGATATCGATCGGCATCGGCGCATTGGCCTTGAGCGCTTCGACAAAGGCGTGGATGACGAAGAAGTCCATGCCGCCGTGGCCCGCGCCTTCGGCCTGCGCCGCATATTTGCGCCATACCGGGTGCTCATACTTGTCCTGGTAAGCCTTGAAGTCATCCCACTGGTGCGGCTTGCTGACGCCTTCGATGTGGATGGAGTTGTTCAGGTCCATCCACAGGCCGTCCGTGCCTTGCACGCGGAAGCCCAGCGAATACGGGCGCGGCAGGCTCGTATCGTGCTGCAGGATGATGGTTTCACCGTTCTCGCACGCCAGGGTCGTGGTGACGATGTCGCCCAGCTTGAATTTCACCTTGGCGTTCGCATGCTGCGCGCCGCCCGGCTGCTTGACGATGTAGTCGTGCAAGCCGCGCGCCTTGGTGGCAAAGGCGTTGATGCGCGTAAAACGGTTGCCGCGGTTGATATTCGTGTACATGGCGCACGGGCCGATGCCGTGGCTAGGATACAGTTCTCCATTGCGCTCGACCGAGTGCTGCGTGCGCCAATGGGCTTCCGACCAGCCCTTTTCGCCGAATTCCACGCCGCCGCCATAGGGCTTGGCCGGATTGCCGCTGTTGAATTTGACGGCGCGCAAATCGTGCTGGTAGCCGCCCTGCAGGTGCAGCAGTTCGCCGAACAGGCCTGCGCGCACCATCTGCAGCGCAGCCATCACGTCGCGGCGGTAGCACACATTTTCCAGCAACATGTACGGAGTGCCCGTCTTCAGCTGGGTATTCAGGACATCCCAGTGGTCTTGCAGGGTAATGCCGGCCACCACTTCGCAACCGACGGGTATCTTTGCCTGCATGGCGGCAATCGCCATCGGTGCATGAAATTCCCACGGCGTGGCGATGATTACGCCATCCAGGCCGCCCGCGTCCAGCATGCGCTTGTAGGCTTTCTGGTCGCGGTCTTCGCCATACGTACGCGGACGCGGCTTGCCGGCCTTTGCCACCTGGCCCAGCGCGTGTTTCAGCATGATCGGTTCGATATCGCACAGGGCGACCACTTCCACGTCATCGCGGCGCACCAGTTCGGCCAGCAGCACCTGGCCGCGCATGCCCGTGCCGATCAGGCCCAGGCGAATTTTGTCACGGCCGGTGGCGGTTGCGGCGTTGGCGTCGCCAGGCAGCAAGGCGCTGCCGGCCATGGCGCCACCAGCCAGCGCTGCGCTGGCGGACAGGAAATTGCGTCGATTGATTTGTGTCGTCATTGGTCTCTTCTCGCTTCCATTGGTAATGATCGTCACCGGCCCGCCGTGCAGCAGGCCGGCTGCAGTTTAATAGGTGTATTCCGCCGTAAAGCGCACGGAACGCGGTGCCGTGCGTCCATCAACCTGTTGGTAATTGCGGGAGATGGCGCCATGGTCTTCGCGCGTTTCGGTATAGCGGGTGACGGTCTGGCTGTTGAACACGTTGAACACGTCCACTTTCAGGCTCAGGCCTTTGACGGCGCCGGGAGTATAGGCCACATTCATGTCCAGCTGGGCTTGCCACGGCAGGCGGCCCTGGCTGCCGCGCGGCGCCGGCTTGCCATTGCAATAGAAGTAGGAATCATCGTAATCGTTCTCGAACTTCAGGTTATCGGGCAGCGCGCCGATGCAGTTGCGCGGCGCGCCCGAGGTCAGCGACAGGTTGGCGCCCACCGTCACGTCCGGGATGACCTGCATGAAACCGTAGGCCTTGAACGCGTGGCGGTGGTCGCCCGGCAGGTAGCCATAGGCGTTGTACATCAGTTCCTTGTGGTCGTCGCTGACCGTCAGGCCCACGTCGCCGCCGCCGATGCTGTCCGTCTGGCCTTCCATATTGCCCTTCAGGCCGGACAAGGTGTAGGTCAGCTTGCCGTACCAGCCGTTCGTGTACGGGTGCTCGACGAACATGTTCAAGGCGCGGTAAGTGCGCGATGGCAGCGGGTTACCCCACTCTGCCGCCGAAATATCCACGCGGCGCAAGCCCTTGCCATCGTCAAAGTCCACCATCAGGCTATTGTCGCGGCCCGGATTGATGATGGCGCACTGGAAGCCGCTCCAGTTAGCCGTATCGACGCTGTTGCGCGTGGCCCAGGCTTGCAGCGGACGCGCGTCACAGACGTCATCGTTGGTGTCGTTCAGCTTGCGGTACAGGACGCTGGCGCCCACCACCAGCTTCTTGCTCAGGGCACGTTCGAAGCCCAGCGAAAATTCATCCTGCGACAGCGGTTTCAGGCCGATGGCCGTCACTTCGCGCGCATCGCGGCTCTGGCCATACGCATTGTTGGCCGAATACGGCTTGCTGATCGCGTGCAGGCCCGTCGGGGCGCCCGTGACCGGATCGACGCCCGTGTAGGTGTACATCTCGCTGGTGGCCAAGAAGGGGCTGGCCATATTGCTCGACAAATTCGATGGCACGGGCAAGTGGTAGCGGCCACCGTTGGCGAAGAATTTCAGGGTGCCGTCGCCCAGGTAGTCCCAGGTGGCGCCGACGCGCGGGGCGATCATGTTGCGCTGCGAGATAAAAGCCACGCCATCGGTGCTGTAATTGGTGAACTGCTCGCGGCGCAGGCCCAGGTCCAGCAGCACCCGTTCCGTGACCTGGTAATGATCCTGGATGTACTGCGCCGACTGCACGCTGGTCGGACGCGCCAGGTTGGCATTCAGGTCCTTGCTGACGTAATAGCCTTCCTTGCCGTGGCCGCCGCCCTGGTACGGCGTTTCAAAGGCGCCGTTGATCGGCAGATTCGGATCCGTGGCCCGCAGGTAGTTCCAGCGGTAGCCGCCGGCCAGGCTCAGTCCCACTTTCGATTCCACGTCGATGCGGTCGATGCCGCCGCGCAGCGAGTGCTTGCCCAGCTTGTATTCGAGGTCCAGGCGCTTGGCCTTCTGGCGGTCTTCCGAGGAAGGATCGGTCAGGGTGCCGGTGACCGATTGCGGATTCACGTAGACGAGGCCGGGTACCTGCGTCGATTGGATGGACCTGGTTTGCGCCAGGGTCGGGTCATAGCCTTCGGGCGTGCGGCGGTGGCTGGTGCGCGACTGGCCCATCATGGCTGTCACCGTCAGGTTGTCCGTCAGGTAGCCTGTGTACTTGAAGATGTCGACATTCGCGCCTGGCGCAGCCGACGAGCCGCAGCAATTGATGGTGGTCTCGCTGCCACCGCCAGGCACGTTGTTGCGTTTCAGCGTGGCATAGTCGAAGCCATAGCTCTGGCTATCCGTAGTCGTGCGGTCATACAGCTTGGTATATTCAAAGTGATGGTCGTCCGTCAGGTTGTAGTCCAGCTTGGCCATCATGCGGTCAACCTTGCTCTTGCTCTCGCGCCAGCCGTTCGGCAGCACCTTGTCCGAGTCGTCGCGCGCACCGGCGACGGCGCCGCCGTCCGTGCGCGTCTGTTCCAGCGCCACGAAGGCGAACAGCTTGTTCTGGATCAGCGGCCCGCTGCCGTACAAACCGACGACCTTGCTGGTGCTGCCATTGTCGCGGTTCCAGTACTTCAAGGTGCCATCCGTGTCCGGATTGGCGCCCGTGTTCGGGTAATACCGGTTTTCCGTTGTCCCCCTCAGCGAACGGGGGATGATGGCGACCTTGCCGCCGAATTCGACCTTGTTGCCGCCGCTCTTGGTGGTGATGTTGATCACGCCGCCCGTGGAGCGGCCAAACTCGGAACCGTATCCGCCCGACAGCACCTGCAGGTTGGAGATCGCGCCAAACGGCAGCTCCGACGCGCCCACCTGGGTCAGGATGTTCGTGATGGGGAAGCCGTTGACGTAGAACGCGTTTTCCGACTGGCCCGAGCCGCCGATCGACGGCGCATTGCCATACACGCTGTTGGTGCCGCGCGCCACGCCCGGCGTCAGCTGCACGATGGAAGCCACGTCGTTCCCGACCGGCAACGCCTTCAACTCCTTGGCCGTGAAGATCACGCCATTATTGGTGTTCGACACGTCGATCGGATTGCGCGACGCCTTCACCACGACGGTTTGTTCCTGGCCCACGGAACCGGCCGCGCTGGCCGCACCGAAGTTCGCTTCCGCGCCGGCGCCGATCAGGGCTTCGACTTCCTGCGACGCTTCCACCGAACCGGCACGCAGCACGCGCACCGCATAGCGGCCTGGCGGCATGGAGTTGGCCACATAGCGGCCCGACGTATCGGGCGTCAAGCTGCGCCGCACGCCCGTCGCCAAGTTTTCCAGCACCACGGTGGCGCCGGCCGGCGCGCTCACTTCGCCGAAAATGGTACTCGTGGCGTTCGACTGTGCCCAGGCCTGGCCTGGCACGCCGGCCGCCAGTGCGATCACGATCGCGGCTGCGCGGCTGATGTCGCGCAATTTGAGTCCGGTGGTATGCATGCTGTCTCTCCGTCTATATCGAGGGTTATACGCGCCCTCCCCGCTCCGGGGCGGAGTCGGGGGGACGCAATTTTTATGGTGTTCGTCGGAAGGTAGCGCCAGACAGCCACACCTTTCGGGAAATCAGTCCGTATCGGCTGATTTTCGTTTTCTTGGGATTACTTTAAAAAGAAAAATAAGTATCGTCAACAAAAAGAAAGTTATAACGCGAATTTATCGCTCAACCAGGCAAATAAACGCGATTTATCTTTCGACTCAATGAGTTGTGCGGCATATAACTTTCGTTATCGTGGTGTGGCAGATACACACGTAGGCTGGGAGGTGAGCAGAAATGGTGAAACGGACCAAAAATCCGGGAAGAAAAACGCGAAAGCAGCCCTGATGGTCTGCTTTCACTTACGTTTATCTTTCGTATTGCATATTTCAAAATATTGTTTTTCTTTTCCACGGCAATACCCCAGCCCGCATAGGCGGGCCGGGGCAACATCACGCCTTAAAAGAACTTGTAGCTGGCCGAGAGCGCAAACTGGCGGCCGAACAGGTCCTGGCTATGGTTGTAGCCTTCCCAGCCATTCGGGTCGTAGTACGGCTGCTTGTTGAACGCGTTTTTCACGTTCAAGCCCACGTCCAGGTTCTTGAGCGGCTTCCAGCTGAAGGCCAGGTTCACCGTGGTGTACGACGGCGCGCCCTTGCACTGGCCGGACGGCAGCGATACCGAGGCGGCGGTGCAGTTTTCCGGCGTGTTGTCCTTGTCCCAGGGACCATACGCCCAGCGCGTCTTGCCCGAGTAGTTGACGAACACGCTGCTGACGAAGTTGCGGTAGCTCCAGTCGGCGTTGACTGTAGCGCGGTAGCGCGGCGAATCGTAGTAGCCGACGGTATTGCCCTTGATGTCGCTGCCGTCTTCGCTGTCATGGGTATCGCGCTTGCGGATGGTGGCGGCGATGCCGGTGCTCAGCTTGCCCCAGTCACCGAGCGCAAAGCGCGTGCGCGCGTCGATGTCCACGCCGTCCATCAGGGTGCGGCCGCGGTTCGAATACGAGTTGATCAAGCCGCCCAGGTTGCCCACCGAGTAGCCCGGCACGCCGCCCGCGCACACGCCCGCGTTGGCGGGGTTGGCGCACATGGCCGCCACCGCCGCCACGTTGCCCCGGTCCGTATCGGTCAGGTCGTTGCGGATGGCGTTAGGCGTGCCGGCCAGGGTCGGGCCGTACTTGTCCACCAGTTCCGTAAACAGCTCGTTGAAGTCCTGGCGCACGATTTCGTCGCGGCGGTTGATGAACCAGTAATCGATGGAGATGCTCACGTCCTTGGCCGGCTGCAGCACCAGGCCCACGGTGGAAATCTTGGCCTTTTCCGGACGCAGGTTCTGGTTCGGCGGCGTCAGGCCGCCCACCGTCGTCGAGCAATTCGAATTGAGCAGGCTCTTGCCCAGGTCCGCATCCGTCGCCACCCTGGACTTCAGCAAGGCGCGCGCCATGGCATTCGTTTCGTCGCAGCGCACCGTGTCGCGTATGCCGCCCACCTGCGCAAAGACGCCGCCCGTGCCCGATTCGGCCAGGTTGGGCGCGCGGAAGCCTTCAGAATACGTCCCGCGCAGCATCAGGTCGGGCCGCGCGCGCCAGATCACGCCCAGCTTGGGCGCCAGGTTGGCGGCGAAATGCGGATATTTGTCCAGGCGCGCGGCCGCATTGACTTCCAGCGTGTCGCTGAGCGGCACCACCACTTCGCCAAACACGGCCGCGATGGTGCGCTTGCCATCGAACCAGGAGCCGCCCTGCTGCGTGATCAAGCCATTGGCCGCATCGGCGTTGCCGGGGGTGAGAAAGCTCTCGCGCATGATGTTGGTGCCCACGGCAGCGCGCACTTCACGCTCGCCCAGCTTGAACAGGGTGCCTTCGACCTTCGCGTCCCAGGTCATCAGCTTGGTCCATGATTCGATGGCGAAGGTCGGGTAGGCGCCGCGCAGCAGCGCCGCATTGGCCGCGCTGATTTCACCGAACTTGTAGGCGGGATTGTCCGAGATGTAGGTGCGGCCGCTGATGGGGTCTTTCGTGAACGGGCCAAACGCCTGCTCGAAACCCTTGATGTTGATGTTCGCCGTCTGGAACAGGGTGGAATGGCTACCCGCCACGCTGAGCGCAGTTTCAAAATCCCAGCCGCCGCCGATGCCGCCGCGCAGGCCGACGAGCGCGCGGTAGTTTTCGTCGACATTCTTCTGGCCGAAGTGGCCTTGTGCATCCTGCAGCAGGTAATTCAAGCCGGCCGCGCCGCCCATCTTGGCCACCATGTCGGCATCGAGCTTGCCCTTCAGGTAGACGTTGTTCGGACTCAGGAAAGGCGTGGCGAAGGTGTTCAGCGTATTGCCCGTATTGCGCGCGAACCAGTTGTTCGTGCTGCCGCTGTTGAAGCTGGACGGACCATTTTCGCCGCGCATCTTGATGTGGGTGAAGGCGCCTTCCGCGAACGCTTCCATGTCGCCGCCCAGTTTCAGCCGGCCGCTCAGGTAGGCGGTGGCCCGCTCCGAGGTAGGACCCGTGTCGAGCTGGTTGGGCAGCGCATTCCACACGCAGCGGCTACCCGACGCCTCGGTGATGCTGGTGTTGCAGCCGGGCGCGGCGCGCTGGGTGCGCGCATTGTTCTTCGCCTTGTCGAAGACAAAGAAGGTCCCCGGGTTCATCACGCCCGGTTCGCTGCCGACGCCCACGCGCATGTTCGGGATGAAATTGGGATTGTTTGCATAAAAATACGAAGGACGCTTGCGCCAGGTATCGGCAAGCGCGATGCGGTCACGCTGGTAGACGTTCACGGAACCGTAGATATTGTAGCCGTCGCTGGCCAGGTCGCCCAGGCCATACAGCACGCTGGCCTGGCGCTCGCCATAGGCTTTCACACTGGGCGAAAACTCGCCGTTGGCGCGCGCTTCCAGGCCTTGATACGACTTCTTGGTAATGACGTTGATGACGCCGGCGACGGCGTCGGAGCCATACACGGCAGACGCGCCATCCGTCAGGATTTCCATGCGCTCGATGGCGGCGGCGGGAATGGCGTCGATATTGACGAACATGGTCTGGAAGCCGGCCGGCGCGCCATAGAACGACAGGCGGCGACCATTCAGCAGCACCAGCGTGCCCTGCGCACCGAGGCCGCGCAAGTTCGCCTGCGAACCGCCATCCGAGCCGGTGAACATGGAACGGAAATCCTGCTGCGCCGGACGGGCCGCGGGCAGGTTGTCGAGCACTTGCAGCAAGGTGAGCGCGCCCATGTTTTCTATCTGCTTGGCGTTGATCACCTGTACCGGTGACGCCGTTTCCGCGTTGATGCGCTTCAGGCTGGAACCCGTCACCTCGACGCGCGCCAGCTTCTCCTCCTCCGCTGCCAGCGCAGTTGAGCCCAATCCTACCGCCACCATGGCGGCCATCAGTTTTTTCAAGTGCATTCCCGACTCCCTTTTATAAGTGATTTGTTTTCGCAAGGCTGCAAGAACCCCTCCCCGGTCCGAAGAGGGGTTCGTTTTTGGTGAAATGATGAGTGTCTAGCGCGGCTTGACTGTCGCGCCTTCCGTGCCGGTCAACACGGCGTTGGCCCAGTTACCGCAGACCTGGGCCGGGTGGGCGCCGCGCGCGCCCAGGGTGCGCAAACTGAGCAGGCTCAGGCCGCGCACGTCGATTTCGGGTTTGACCACCCCGGGAGCCGTGACCAGGCCGCTGTCATACAGCAGCCGCTCACCGCTCCAGACCTGGAATTGCAAGCCGCCCGCGCTGCGGCAGCTATCGTCCACGCCCAGGTCGGCGCGCAGCAGATTCCAGTTGCCCGCCAGCTGCAAGTCGATGCGGCCGGCCGGTCCCACGCCGAGGCCCTTGCGGAACCACAGCCCGTTCATGCGCATCTCGGCCGCCTTGCCGGCTGGCCGGTCTCTCGCGATATGCTTCGGCAGCGCCAGGTCCGACAGATAGCGCTGCACCTCCTCGCCTTCGGCCACGCGGTGCTCGAGCACGCGGAACTCGGACAGGGTGACGGGCGCCACGTCGGTCGCCAGCGCCGCGTCGAAGGCGCGCGCCACCGGCGCACCTTGCGCCGCCGTCACCATCGGGTCGGTGGACGCCGCGCCGTCGCCTTCCGGATTTTGCGTGCTCATGACGCGGAAGCGCAGCAAGCGCCCGGCCGTGGCGGGGAAGTTGATCGTCTGCGCACCCTGTTCCAGTTTGAGCGTGCCGCGCGCAAGCGCCGCGCCCCAGTCGCCATTGTTGTCGCCGATATAGATCTCGTAATCGCGCACCTGGCCATGCTTCCAGTGCTGGTCGTTGCGCGGCGCCAGTTCGATGCCGTCCACCAGGCGCCGCTCCGTAAAGCCGATCACCCATTCATGCGGTCCGCTTTTCACGGACGGGCTGCGCACGGTGCGGAACCACGTCTCCGGCTTGCCATCGAAGGCGTTTTCCAGCGGGTAGCCGCTTTCCTCAAAGGGACGCGCCACCACCTGCATGGCGTCGGCCGGCAAGGCGCGGCCCGGCACGGGGGCGGCCGGCAAGTCGGCGTCGATTCTGGCCACGGCCAGCGCACCGGCGACCTGCAGCATCAAGGCCTGGCGGATGTCCTGCGCCGCCACTTTCACGTGCAGGGTGCCTTGCCGGTCGGCCGCGTCGAAATACCAGCCTTCGACCGCCTTGTCATAGGCGGCACGCTCGCCGGATGCCGCGATCAGGCGCTCGCCAGCGCGCACCGCTACCGGTGCCTGGCCCGCCAGCATGCGCAGCGCATAGCCGCGGCGCGCTTCCTGACCCTGGTACTTGCCATCGACGGCGCCGATATCGACCTGCACATCGCCGCCCGTCTGGCGCATGCGGATGACTTGCTGGCTGAAGGCGCCGCCCTGGTACTGGCGCGTGTTGCCGTCGTCTTCATACAGGATGTATTCTGAATCGCCGTGCGGGTAGATATCGAGCGTGAGCTGATCCTTCGGCTTCTGGCCGTCGTACAGCATTTCCGGATACATGGGCAGGATGGCGCCGGCGCGGACGAACACGGGCAGCTTGTCCAGCGTCACCTGCATATCCAGGTCGCGGCCCTTGGCGTCGGCCGTGGCCTGGCGGCCATCCCAGTAGTCATACCACGTGCCCTGCGGCAGGTGGATGCCCTTGCGCCAGCCGCCGCTGACGGCCTGACTGCGGTAGACGGGCGCCACCAGCACGTCGCGCCCCAGCAGGAATTGATACTTATAGGCTTCCGTGTAGGCCGCCGGGTCTTGCGGGTAATCCCACATCAGACCGCGCACCAGCGGCGCGCCCGATAGCTCCGCTTCGCGCACCAAGGTATACATATACGGCGTCAAACGCATCTTCAGCTTCAGGTAGCGGCGGTTGATGTCGCGGTACGGTTGCTCGAACCACCACGGATGCTTGCGCTCGGCCGCAGCCCAGCCGGACATGCCCATCAGGACGGGCGTAAAACTCTTCCACTGCAAATCGCGCAGATAGGTTTCCGGGCTGCCGCCGAAGATGGCGTCCACGTCGCCCGATGCATACGCCTGGCCGGACAGGCCCGAGCCGATCAGGGTCGGGATGTGCCAGCGGATGTAATCCCAGCTGGCGCTCTGGTCGCCCGTCCACGCCACGGCATAGCGCTGGATGCCGGCCCAGCCCATCACCGTCCACAAAAATGGCCGGCTGTCGGAATTGTTCAGGATGCCGTCATAGGCCGACTTGTTCGCATCCATGGCGAACTGGTAGCCCTTGCCCGTCCACGCCACGTCCAGCTTTTGCACGCGGCTGCCCGCCTGGCCCACTTCCCAGGCGATCTTGTCGACGCCATTTTCCGTCCACAGGCCCGTGCGAAAGCCATAGCCGGCCAGGCCCTTCACCGTTTCCGGCAAGTTCGTGTAGCCGCAGCCATAGCCGTCGTTGGGCAGTATCCAGCCGCCCGGCATGTCGTGTTCACGGTACTGGCGCGCCACCGTTTCCACCACGTCGGGCGTCTTGCCGGTCGGGCCATCGCTCCAGCCCTTGGGCACGGAGCCGGGCTTTTTCACATTGTCGCCATCGTTGTAGCAATCGGCGTCGCCATATTCCAGCGCCCAGCGGGGCAGCATACGCGCGCGGCCCGTCAAGTTCTTGTAGCGGGCGACGACGTCGCGCAAGTCCTTGCCGACAAAGAAATACGCATCGAAGCGGCCTTCCGCGTGCTGCAGCGAGATCTGCTCCTTATCGCGCAAGTCGTAATTCCCGTCAGACCAGGTGTTGCGCAGCATGCCCCATCCACGTGAACTCATCAAAAATGGCGCGGGATTCGGGCGGTCGCCCTCTTCCCAGCCGCCCGAATACGACACGGGCACCTGCTTGCCCTTGAATTCGAAGCGGCCATTTTGCTGGCCGCCGCCAAAGTAACGCTCGCCCGGCAGGCTCGATAGCACTTGCACGCCCTGCTTGTCGTCGAGCGACAGGGGCTGCACTTCGCGCCACAGCGGCACCGCGTCGCCCTTGCGCAGCAGGGTAAAGCGCAGCGGTTTGCGGTCGATGCGCAGGCTCAAGGCTTCGGTGCTGATCAGGATATGCCCGGCCTGCTCGCTGATGGTATAGGCCACCTGCGCGGCAGGCTGACCCACGACGATGGGCGCGGCCTTGTCGCCCGGCCCCGTCAAGCCGGCCTTGCCGCCCGCCTCGATACGCAGCACGTCTGCCTGCGGCAGGCTGACACGCAGCTGCATTCCAGTGTCACTGCGCAAGTCCCAGCCCAATGCCTCGCCCTTGGCCACGTCGGCCGCATGCATGGCGGAAATCGTCTGCAAATTGCCGATAGTCGCGGCCTGCAGGCCCGGCGCGGCCAAGGTGGCGAGGGCGGCGAGGACACAGGCGGCAAGGGCGCGACGGGGAAGCGGGAGAGGTTTCATCTGCTGGCTTTCAGAAAATCGAAGTGATGGAAATACTTTAAGAAGAAAAATAAATATCGTCAATCAAAAGAAAGTTAAAGCGACAATTTATTAATAAAATGCCTAAAATTTGCGCAACTTTCTTACGTTTCACTAAAACTATACAAAACATACTTTCGTTATCGTCGCATTTCAGCGACAAACCGCAGCAACCCTGGGTTTCATGCGGCAATGCAGCACGCTCTCAAGCCATCACCATCCTTTGAAAAACGACATTATTTCGCAAACCACCAAACAATTTACTTTCGTTTTACTTTCGTATTTGACTTTTCGAAATTTAGTATTTATGCTTTCTCCAACAAACACTTTACTGACCTCTCATGACTACCCTTCTTCAGCGTGACACTCAAACCTGGCGCGACATCGGCGGCCTGCACACGGCCGAGGAAATCGCCCACCAGCCGGCCATCTGGCGCGCGCTGGCCAGCATTTTGCGCAAGGAACAAGCCAGCCTGGCCGCCTTCCTGGGCGGCGCGCTGGCCAATCCCGCGCAGCGCGTCATCCTGACGGGCGCAGGCAGCTCGGCCTACGTGGGCGAAATCGTCGTCGACACCCTGAATGCCGCCTGGCCCGCGCAGATCCGCGCCATCGCCACCACCACCCTGCTGACGCACCATGAGTTGTACCTGGAAGCGGACGCGCCCACCCTGCTCGTCTCGTTTGCCCGCAGCGGCGACAGCCCGGAAAGCCTGGCCGCCGTGGAACTGCTGCGCCAGGTCGTGCCCGGCGCGCGCTTCCTCAACATCACCTGCAACGCGGACGGCAAGCTGGCACGCCAGGGCGCCAACGACGCCAATACGTATAACCTGCTGATGCCGGAAGGCAGCTGCGACCGCGGCTTCGCCATGACCAGCAGCTTTAGCAGCATGCTGCTGGCGGCCCTGTCGGTACTGGGCAAGGAGTCGGATCTGGCGCGCCTGGAGACCCTGGCGCAACTGGGCGAGCAAGCCTTGCGCGACTGGTCGGCGCCCGTGGCGGAGCTGGGATCAACTCCCGTGCAGCGCGTCGTCTACCTGGGCAGCGGCCCGCTGGAAGCGCTGGCCAAGGAAGCGGCCCTGAAAATCCTGGAATTGACGGGCGGCCGCGTGATGGCGATGGCAAATACCCCGCTCGGTTTCCGCCACGGCCCGAAATCGGCCGTCACCACGGAATCGCTGGTAATCCTGCTGCGCAGCAGCAAACCATTGGCGCGCCAGTATGAAGACGACCTGTTGAAAGAGCTGCAGCGCGATAGCGTGGCGCAGCGCTGCCTGACGGTGGGCATCGGCGGCGACTTTTCTGCCAACTTATCTGCCAACTTATCTGCCAACTTATCTGCCAACTTAGCGGCCGACGCGCCGGCCTGGCCCGACGCCTGGCTGGCGCCATTGTGGCTGCTGATGGCGCAGCAATATGCGCTGCACCAGTCCGCGCTGCTGCAACTGCGCCCCGACAATCCATTCGCCGGCGGCATCGTCAACCGTGTCGTGCAGGGCGTCACCATCTATGGCCATGACCAATTCTAACCACACGGCCGGCTTCCACGGCATCGACATCGGCGGCAGCAAGATGGAGCTGGTCGCCTTTGCAGACCGCGACGGCGCGCTGGCAGAGGTGTTCCGTGAGCGCGTGGCCACGCCGGGCGACGATTTTGCCGCCTTCGTGCAAGCCATCGTCGAGCTGGTGGCGCGCGGCGACGCCGCCCTGGGCACGACGGCGCCCGTCGGCATCGGCTTGCCCGGCGTGATCGACAGCGCCAGCGGACGCCAGCTCAGTTCCAACGTGCCAGCCCTGAACGGCCGGCTGGTGGCGCAAACGCTGCAGCAGGCCTTGCAGCGCCCTGTCGCCATCGGCAACGATTGCCAGTGCTTCGCCCTGTCGGAAGCGCAAGGCGGCGCGGCCGAGAATACCGCCAGCATGTTCGGCGCCATTCTCGGCACGGGCGCCGGCGGCGGCTATTGCGTGGGCGGCCAGCTGCTGCGCGGCTTTAACGGCGTGGCCGGCGAATGGGGCCACTGGAGCCTGCCCGCCACCCTGCTGACGCAACACGGCCTGGCCGAATACCCCTGCCCATGCGGCAAGGCGGGCTGCCTGGAACGCTATGTCTCCGGCCCCGCCATGAGCAAGTTATATGCGCATTTTGGCGGCGAAGGCACAGAACCGTTGGCCACGCTGGCCATTATCGGCCGCGCCAACATCGGCGATGCCGTGGCCCAGCGCACGGTGGCCGTGCACCTCGATGTGCTGGGCCATGCGCTGGCCGGCCTGGTGCTGGCCTACGACCCGCACGTCATCGTGCTCGGTGGTGGCCTGTCCAAGCTGCCGCACCTGTACGACAAGCTGCCGGCCGCCGTCAAGCGCCACCTGTTCCCCGGCGTGCACGTGCCGCCCATTTTGCCGCCCCGTTTCGGCGACGCCGGCGGCGCGCGCGGTGCGGCCCTCTTGATACGACAACATACAAAGGCGTGAACATGATGAAGCAAGTGGAAAACCCGACTTTTACCTTGTCCCCGATCCAGCAAGTGATCAAGGCGCACCGCCGCGGCGAGCGCGTGGGACTGTACGCCGTCTGCTGCAGCCACCCCAGCGTGCTGCGCGCTGCCATGCGCGTGGCCAGCGAGTACGACACCGTGCTGCTGGTCGAGGCGACCTCAAACCAGGTCGACCAGTTCGGCGGCTACACCGGCATGACACCAAACGTCTTCCGCGACACCATGCTGGCACTGGCGCGCGAACAGGGCTTCCCGATCGAGCGCCTGGTGCTGGGCGGCGACCATCTGGGCCCGAACGCCTGGCAGCACCTCGATGCAGCCACCGCCATGGCCCACGCCGAGACCCTGATCGCCGCGTATGCGTCGGCCGGTTTCCACAAGATCCACCTCGATTGCAGCATGCGCTGTTTTGATGACCCTTTGCAGCTCGACGATGAAACCGTGGCCGCCCGTTCGGCGCGCCTGTGCAGCGTCGCCGAAGCGGCCGCCGCCGCGGCCGGCTTCGCGCCGCCCGTCTACGTGATCGGCACGGAAGTGCCGATACCCGGCGGCGAAGCGTCGCTGGCGCAGGCCGGTGCCGTCACCAGCCCGCAAGCGGCGCGCCGCACCCTGGACGTGCACCGCAGCGCGTTCCTGGAAAATGACTTGCACGGCGCCTGGCGCCGCGTCATCGCCATGGTGGTGCAGCCGGGCGTCGACTTCGACCAGAGCAGCATCCAGCATTACGACGCGCCGGCCGCTGCCGATCTGTCGGCATTTGTTGCCGAGCAGCCCGGCCTGGTGTTCGAAGCCCATTCCACCGACTACCAGCGAGAAACGGCCCTGCACGCCATGGTGCGCGACCATTTCGCCATCCTGAAAGTAGGCCCGGCCGCCACCTTCGCCCTGCGCGAGGCACTGTACGCGCTGTGCCAGATCGAGGAAGAACTGCTGCCGCCGCACGCCACGTCGCAGCTGATGCAGGTGCTCGACGATGTGATGCTGGCCAAGCCGAAGAACTGGATCAAGCACTACCTGGGCACGCTTGACGAACAGCGATTGATGCGCCGCTACGGCTTGAGCGACCGTTGCCGCTATTACTGGGGCGAGCCGGAAGTGGCTGCCACCGTCGACAAGCTGCTGGCCAACCTGGACGCCCTGACGATTCCGCTGCCACTGCTGAGCCAGCATTTGCCGGAACAGTACCTGGCCGTGGTGCAGGGAAGCTTGACAGCCAAGGCGCCGGCTTTGATCGAGCACAAGATCGGCAGCTTGCTGGCGCAATATGCGCGCGCCTGCAACCGCAATGCGGCAGTCCCCGCCGTTGCCGAAGCGGCAATCTGTTAAGCTCGGTATTTTCATTTTTTACTGAGCCCGCCACCATGCGAAATACCAGCCAACGCCGTGAATCCATCCTCCACATGCTTGCCCAGCAGGGCTCGGTGCAAGTGACCGATCTGGTGGAAAAACTCGGCGTGTCCGCGGTCACCATCCGCAGCGACTTGAATGCGCTGGAAGCGCAAGGCATGGCCACACGCAGCCACGGCGGCGCGACGCTGACGCGCACGCCGCCGCTTGAACACACGATACGCCAGAAAGATGCCATCAACCACGAGCAGAAGGAGCGCATCGGCGCCTATGCCGCGCGGCTGGTGGAACCGGGCGACAACATCATCATCGACTCGGGCACCACCACCATCTCGCTGGCGCGCCATTTGCGCGATGCGACTGGCGTGACGGTGGCCACGAATGGCCTGAACATCGCATGGGAACTGGCGGATGCACCCGGCGTGGATCTGATCCTGACGGGCGGCCTGCTGCGCAAGCAGTCGCTGTCGATCCAGGGCAGCCAGGCCGAAACCTGTTTGCAAGCCTACAGCTTCGACAAGCTGTTTCTGGGCGTGGACGGCTTCGACCTGCAGTTTGGCGTCACCACCCACCACGAAGCGGAAGCGAGCCTGAACCACAAGATGGTGGAACGGGCCAAGAAAATCATCGTCCTCACGGACGCCTCCAAGTTCGGCCGCGTCAGCCTGCACCGCATCGTGCAGCTGGACCGGGTCGATACCGTCATCACCGATGCCAGCATCAGCCAGGAATACCGCGAAGGGCTGCAAAAGCTGGGCATCGAACTTTTTATAGCGGAATAACACATGCTGAGCGGCAGAATCCTTACCCCATCTGGCTGGATCACGGGCACCATCACTTTTGACCAGCGTATCGTCCAGATACAAGAAGACCCTGCCGCCGACAGCGCGCTGACCATTCTGCCCGGCTTCATCGACCTGCACGTGCACGGCGCAGCCGGCGTCGACATCATGGAAGGCGGCGAAGCGGGCGCCACCGTGGCGCAGGTACATGCGCGCCACGGCACCACGGCCCTGCTGGGCACCACCCTGACGGCCAAGGAGCCCTCGATCCTGCATGCCCTGCAAGGTTTGGCCGGGGTCATCGCCGAGCGCCCGGCCAACGGCGCGCGCATGCTGGGCGTGCACCTGGAAGGCCCTTTTTTGAACCTGCACCGCCTGGGCGCGCAGCCGCCCGACGTGGTACAAGCGAGCCTGGCGCTGGTGCAGCGCTTCCACGCCATCGCTCCCATCAAGGTGCTCACCATGGCGCCGGAAATCCCCGGCCACCTGGAATTGATCCCGCAACTGGCGGCGATGGGCATCCGCGTGCAGATCGGCCACAGCGCCGGCACGTATGACGAAGGCGTGGCAGCGCTGAAAGCCGGTGTCTCCGGTTTTACCCACCTGTACAACGGCATGACGGGCATGACGCATTACGACCCCGGCATGGTGGGCGCGGCGCTGGCGCATGCCGAGTATGCAGAAATCATCCCCGACCTGCAGCACGTGGCCAAGGGCGCCTTGCGCGCGGCCCTGCGCGCCATCCCGCGCCTGTATGGCGTGACGGACGCCACCTCGGCCACCGGCATGCCCGACGGCGAATACGGCCTGGGCACGCAGCGCGTCTACAAATGCCTGGGCTGCGTGCGCCTGGCCACGGGCTCCTTGGCCGGCAGCGTGCTGACCATGGACCAGGCGCTGCGCAATTTCGTCGAGCTGGGCCTGGACCTGGCCGACGCCTCGAACCGTTTGTCGCTGTACCCGGCCGATTACCTGGGCGAATTCGAACGGGGCCGCCTGGCGCCCGGCGCCTGGGCCGACATCGTCGTCCTCGATGCCACACTACAGCCAGTGTCCGTCTTCGTCGAAGGCGCGGCCATCGATCTTTCCACCCGCTAGACCCAGACCATCCCACCTCAACCCCGTCCCGGAGTTTTCATGCACGACACGTCACACAAGGCCCCCGTGTGGGCCATGCGCTACCTGCTATTTATTGCCGGCATGGGGGGATTGCTGTACGGCATAGACATCGGCATCATCGCCGGCGCCCTGCCCTACCTGGAATCGACGGCCTCGGTGGCCTGGAAACTGACGGCACAGCAGCTGAGCTTTATCGTCGCCGCCGTGCTCTTGGGTTCGGTCCTTTCTTCGCTGTTCGCCGGCGCCCTGGCCGACCTGCTGGGCCGGCGCTGGGTGATGTTCCTGGCCGGCGCCCTGTTCAGCGCCAGCATCCCGCTGATCGCCCTGGCCGACGGCTACACGCCGCTGCTGCTGGGCCGTCTGCTGCAAGGCATCAGCGGTGGCTTGATCGGCGTCGTCGTGCCCCTGTACCTTGCCGAATGCCTGCCCGCGCAACAGCGCGGACGGGGCGCCGCCCTGTTCCAGCTGCTGCTGACCATCGGCCTGGTGGCCGCCGCCCTGATCGGCCTGGTACAGGCGCAGACGGTGGAAACGGCCACGCAGGCGGCGCAAGCGTTGCCGGAAGCGGGCCGCAGCGCCGCCATCTTCGCGGCCAAGGACCAGGCCTGGCGCAGCATCTTCTGGGTCTGCCTGACGCCGGGCCTGGTGTTTACCGTCGGCGCCCTGCTGCTGGCCGAATCGCCGCGGTGGCTGGCGCAACGGGGCCGCATCGCGCAGGCGCGCCAGTCGCTGCTGCGCACGCGATTGCCCGCTGCCGCCGAGCTGGAACTGCGCGAGATGCAAGATACGCCAGAGAACGCGGCCAAGGCGAGTGGCAAGGCCAGGGATCCGCTGCTGAGCCGCCGCTATGTGCTGCCCTTCCTGCTCGCTTGCCTGATCCTCGCCTGCACGCAGGCGACGGGCATCAATTCCATCCTCGCCTACGTCGTCAATATTTTGAACCAGGCGGGCCTGTCGGGCGCCTCGGCCAACATGGCAGACGTGCTGCTGAAAGTACTCAATGCCGTAATGACGGTGGTGGCCGTGCTGCTGGTCGACCGCAAGGGCCGCAAGTTCCTGCTGATGCTGGGCACGGGCGGCATCGTCGTCTCGCTGCTGGCGGCCGGCCTGCTGTTCCGCACCGCCGAAGCGCACCTGGCCGACGTGCGCCCCGCCATCGCCGCGCAAGTGCAGGCCGACGGCCTGACCTTGCAGCTCGATGCGCCCACCTTGACGGCCCTGGGCGCGTCCGCCGACGGCACGCCGCAGCAGCTGACCATCGCCTATGCCTACGGCCCGTTCACCAACGTGAAAAGCCTGCGCAGCGACGACCCCGTGCTGCATCAGGTCAGCATCGCGCGCGACGACGCGGTGCAGGCAGACAGCGTGATCGGCGTCTTCTTCCGCAAGCTGCACCTGAACCCGTTCGCCGACCCGGCCGCCGGGCGCGAAGCGCCGCTGCGCATCGAGAAGGCCAGCCTGGGCCCCGTGCCCTCGTCCACGCATGGCTGGCTGGTGGCGATTGCCATCTGCGTGTTCGTTTCCAGCTTTGCCGTGGGACCGGGCGTGTGCGTGTGGCTGGCCCTGTCCGAGCTGATGCCGACCCGTATCCGCTCGAACGGCATGAGCATCGCCCTGCTGGTGAACCAGTTCGTCTCGACGGTGATCGCCGCCATCTTCCTGCCGACCGTGGGCTTGCATGGCTACTCCACCCTGTTCTTCTTTGGCGCCGGCTGCACGGTGCTGTACTTCCTGGCGGCCGCGTTTTTGCTGCCGGAGACCAAAGGTAAAACTCTGGAAGAGATCGAAGCGCACTTTGCCAGGTAACCATTTGTAGCAGTCTCCTTTCCAGCCCCGGCCCACATCCGGGGCTGTTTTTTTGCCTGCCTGGCAAGTTTACAGGGCTGGCGCGCACGGCACTGCACAGTTTTCCTTCTGGAATCTCGGCCGCCTGGGCTAAAATCTGGCTGCGTCGTGCTACTCACGAGGCGGCAATGGCGCCATGACAAAAACCACCAGGAGACACAGTGAGCTTATTTAGAACCAAGAATTTGGATGACATGATCGCCCACAGCAAGAAGCCAGGAGGTCTGGCCAAGGTGCTGGGGCCGTTCGACCTTGTCCTCATGGGCATAGGCGCCATCGTCGGCACCGGCATTTTCGTGCTCACCGGCACGGGCGCGCTGACGGCCGGCCCGGCCCTGTCGCTGTCGTTCGTCGTGGCCGCCGTCGCCTGCTGCTTCGCCGCCCTGTGCTATGCGGAATTCGCCTCCACCGTGCCGGTGGCCGGCTCCATCTACACCTACAGCTATGCCACCCTGGGCGAGCTGGCCGCCTGGATGATAGGCTGGGACTTGCTGCTCGAGTACGGCCTGGCCGCTGCCGCCGTCTCCGTCGGCTGGTCCGGCTACTTCCAGTCGCTGCTGTCGGGCTTTGGCATCGCGCTGCCCGCCGCCCTGACGGCCGCGCCGGGCGCCCTGCCCGGCGTGACGACCTTCATCAACCTGCCGGCCCTCGTCATCATGCTGCTGCTGACGGCCATGCTGGGCTGGGGCGTGCGCGAATCGGCGCGCCTGAACAACATCATGGTGGCCATCAAGGTGGGCGTGGTGCTGCTGTTCATCATCTTCGGTGCGCGCCACGTGCAGCCGGCCAACTGGCAGCCCTACATGCCGTTCGGCTACCACGGCATGCTGAGCGCCGCCGCCCTGGTCTTCTTCGCCTTCATCGGCTTTGACGCCGTCACCTCGGCCGCCGAGGAAGTCAAGAAACCGTCGCGCGACTTGCCGATCGGTATCATCGGCTCGCTGGCCGTGTGCGCCGTGCTGTACGTGGTGGTGTCGGCCATCATGACGGGCATCGTGCCGTATCAAAAATTCCTCGGCGTCGACCATCCCGTCTCGCTGGCCCTGCAATACGCGGGCGAAAACTGGATCGCCGGCTTCGTCGACCTGGGCGCCATCCTGGGCATGACTACCGTGATCCTGGTGATGGCCTTCGGCCAGACGCGCATCATCTTCGCCATGTCGCGCGACGGCCTGCTGCCAAAGCGCCTGTCGACCGTCCATCCGCGCTTCCACACGCCGTTCTTCGCCACCTGGCTGGTCGGCATCGTCTTCGGCCTGATCGCCGCCGTGATCCCGCTCAACATCCTCGCCGAGCTGATCAACATTGGTACTTTGGCCGCCTTCACCATGGTGTCGATTGCCGTGGTGGTGCTGCGCAAGAAGCGTCCCGACCTGCCGCGCGCCTTCCGCTGCCCCGGCGTGCCATATGTGCCGGCGCTGGCCGTGATCCTGTGCGTGGGCCTGATGACTTTCCTCAGCTGGGTCACCTGGGTGGCCTTTACCATCTGGCTGGTGATCGGCCTGGTCATCTACTTCGGCTACGCGCGCCGGCGTTCGCTGCTGCACCCGCCGCAGTAAAAAGTCCCCTGCAGCGACATATTCTGTCGCTGCCGCAGTTAAGATGGCGGTCTCGCAACCAACGCAGACCGTCATCCATGCAACGTTCCCCCGACCTCATCGAACAACTGGACCAGAGCGCGGACCAGCTCAAGCGCGCGCGCCTGCGCAGCATGCAGCTGCTGGCCGTCGGCTTGCTGCTGCTCGCCGCGCTGGTCTTCGCAGTGGCCCGCTCGCAGCGGGGCGGCCATCCCGCCTGGGGTTATGTGGAAGCGTTCGCCGAAGCGGCCATGGTGGGGGCGATTGCCGACTGGTTCGCCGTCGTGGCCCTGTTCCGCCACCCGCTCGGCATCCCCTTGTGGCATACGGCCATCATCCCGAACAGCAAGGCGGACATCGGCCGCAGCCTGGGCGCCTTCGTGGAAAACCATTTCATTACCGAGCAAGGCATCGCCGAGCGCATCGTGCAAGCCGATCCAGCCGCGCGCCTCGGCGCCTGGCTCAGTGACGAGCTCCACGCGCAGCAACTGGGCATGGCCAGCGCCGGCGTGGTGAAACAACTGCTGGCGGTGGCCGACCATGACAAATTGGGCCGCCTGTTGCGCGAACAGGCCAGCAACTACCTGGGCCAACTGAATCTGTCGAACGTGGCGGCCGAATGCATCGACGCGCTGATCGCCGACGGCAAGCCGCAGGAACTGCTGGACTTCCTGCTCGACCGCAGCGCCGCCTACCTGGACGACGAGGCGCACCACGCCGCCATCGGCGACTTCGTGCTGGGCGCCTTCCAGATCGAGAACGCGCTGGTCAAAAAAGCCGTGAAAGCGTATGAACCGCGCATGATCGCCTCGCTGCAAAAGTTTGCCCTCGCCGTGCGCGTCGATGCGCAGCACCCGCTGCGCCAGCGCATCGCCGGCTGGATCGCCGACAGCGCCTTGCACCTGAAGGCCGACCCGCAGTGGCAAGAGACGGTGCGCCGCTACCAGCTGCAGCTGATCGCCAGCGATACGGTGCAAGCCATGTTGGGCGAGCTGTGGAACCACATCGGCACGCGCCTGCTGGCCGACCTGCACGCCGACCAGCCCGTGCTGGCGCAAGCCATCGCCAGCCTGGCGCGCAACACGGGCCAGGTACTGGGCGAGGATACGAGCGCGCGGGAATGGCTGAACGGCGCCATCGTCGCCGGCAGCGGCACGCTGGTGCGCCGCTACCGGGGCGAAGTGGGTGCCTTCATCGCCGCCCGCCTGGACTTGTGGAGCAAGGACGAAATGAGCGAGCGCATCGAACTGGCCATCGGGCGCGACCTGCAATTCATCCGCATCAACGGCACCATCGTGGGCGGCCTGGCCGGTTTGCTCATTTACGCAGCCAGCCAGGCGTTCTAAACATCGTTACCAGCGTGGCACGGCGCTGGCCAGCGCCGCATGCGACGGAAAATGCGGCAGCACCTCTTCGGCCAGCTCCTGCAGCACGTCGATGGCCGGGCGCTGTCCATGCTGGATGCCCAGCGCCGCATGGTTGACGCCCGCCGCCCGCCATTCACCGAGCAAGTCGATCAGTCCCCTGCGCCCCGTGCGCAGCACGTAGCCGCTGCGCACGGGGGTGCGCGGATAATCTGGGTCGTCTACCAGGTCCAGCCACTCATTGCACATATGCGGGCGAAAGCCGCCATCCGGTATGCAGGCGCGCCAGGCGCGGATTTTTTCCGCCAGCCGGCGCGGCCCGTCCGGCGTATCCGTCGCTTCCGGATACGTCAGCCAGCCATCGGCATGGCGTCCTATCCATGCCAAAGGCTGGCCAGAGGAACTGGTGACGACCAGGGGAATGGCGCCCACCACGGGCTTGGGCAGCAATTCGAGGCCATCGACCCTGCCCAGCGGGCCTTTGACGCTGGCGGCACCTGCCTGCAGCAGTTGGCGAAACATGTGCACCGCCTGCGCATAGCGCTCGCCCCGCGTGGCGTATGGCACGCCATATGCGGGATACTCGCTGGCCCGGTCGCCCGACGCCGTGCCCAGCACAAGGCGCCCGCCCGATAATTGGTCGATGCTGGCGGCCGCCTTGGCCAGGTCGATGAGGTGGCGCAGGGTGAAAATGGCGCTGCCCGTGGCCAGGGCCAGCGATTGCGTGCGCGCCGCGAGGTACGCCAGGTAAGTCCACGGGTCGAACAGCTGGCCCGCATCGCCGAAACGCGGGTCAAACAGGGGAATGTCGCGCACCCAGGCGGCGGCAAAGCCTTGCCGGTCCATGGCGACGACCAGGTCGGCCTGGCCGGCCAGCGCCTGCATGTCGCCCTGGTAAAAACGCAGCGGCAGATAAATGCCGAGGGTGAGCGCGCCGGGCGCGAACATGCGGCGGTAGCCGCGGTGCAGCGTAAAGGCCTGCGACGAAGCGCCTTCTGTGATGTCTATGTTCATGTTGTTCCTTGATAGAAATCAGGCGCCCGTGGCGGGCGCGGGGAGCGTGACGCCCAGCTGCACGGCCGGGCGGGCCGCCACGCGGGCATACCAGGCGCCCACGTGCGCCCAGGCGGAAAAATCGAAGCCAACCAGCTGCGCGATATGCAGCCAGCCAAAGCTGGCGATGTCGGCGATGGAATAGTCGTCGCCGGCCAGATAGGCGTTGCCGGCCAGGCGGCCATCCATGGTGGCCAGCGCGGCCTCGCTCAACTGGCGAAAATGCGCCGTGGCGGGTGCATTCGCACCAGCGTCCGCGATCTCGAAATGCACGCGCTGGCCCAGCAGCGGCCCCATGCTGGCCGCGTGAAATTGCAGCCAGGTGATGGCGGCCCAGCGCGGCGCGGGTGCCTTGGGCAGCAGCCGCCCCGTCTTTTCGGCCAGGTACAGCAAGATGGCGGCCGATTCGAACACCGTGATGCCCGTGTCATGGTCGACCAGCACGGGGATGCGCCCGTGCGGATTGAGGGCCAGGAAGGCGGGCAGCCGGTGTTCGCCCTGTTCGATGCGCACATGACGCAGCCGGTACGGCAAACCCAGTTCGGCCAACGCAATCGTGGCCTTGAAACCGTTGGGCGAGCTGTCTGTGTACAAGTTCATCATGGCGCCGCCTTCTGGCGCGCGGCCTTGCCGGGCAGGATGGCGATGGCGCAGGCCAGGCCCGCGGCCACCAGGCAGGCGGAAACGAGGATGGCGCTGCCATAGCCTTGTGCGGCCGTGCCGCCGCCTGCCAGCACGGCGATGCTGACAGCCACACCCACGGCCAGGCCGACGGCCGAGCCGACTTCCTGCGTGGTAGTGAGCATGCCGCCCGCCAGGCCATGATCCGCTTCCGGCACGCCATCGATGCCAGCCACGGTCCAGGCGGGAAACGCCAGGCCATAGCCGATGCCGGCCAGTACCGTGCCGGGCAGGATGGAGGCGGCCCAGACAGACAGCGTCGCCAGCGAACTGCCCAGCAGGGCCAGACCGCCGATGAACAGCAGCATGCCGCCGACGATGACGGGCTTGGTGCCGCAGCGGGCGATCAGCGCCGGCCCGGCCCACGCGCTGGCCAGGGTAAAGGCGACAGCCATCGGCAGCAAACCCAGTCCGGTGCGCGTGGCGGAAAATGCCAGGACTTCCTGCATGGCCAGCGCCACCACGACAAAGGTTGGGCCCAGGGCCGTATTGGCCAGCAGGGAGACGATATTCGCGCCGCCCGTCGAGCGGCGCCAGAACACGGCCAGCGGCATCAGCGGCGCGGCCACGCGTCCCTCCACCCACACGAACAACGCCAGCAAGGCCAGCGCCAGCGCGACCAGGGCAAACGTGAACGGATGCGCCAGTCCCACATGCTCGCTATTGGCAAAGGCAAACACCAGCGTCGCCGCGCCCGACGCCACCAGCAGTGCGCCCCGCACGTCGAGCGTGCCGGAAGCCGCAGCGGTATCGGCATCGGGCCGCCCCATTGGCAAGGCTGGCGACAGGGCCAGCACCAGCAAGCCGACGGGCACATTGATCCACAACACCCAGCGCCAGCCCAGCAGGTCGGTGATGAAGCCGCCCAGGATCAGGCCCGCGACAAAGCCGCTGGCCGCCACGGCCGTCCAGGCACCGAGCGCCCGGTTGCGCTGGGACGGTTCGGGAAACACGGCCAGCAGCAGGGAGAACGCGGCCGGCGAAAACATGGCGGCGCCAAAGCCCTGCAGCGCGCGCGTGGCCACCAGCATGGCCGGGCTGTGCGCAAAGCCCCCCAGCAGGGACGCCGCCGTAAACAGGACCACACCCATGAGAAAGACGCGGCGGCGGCCGAACAGGTCGGCCGCACGCCCGCCCAGCAGCAAAAAGCCGGCAATGGCCACGCCATACGCATTGATCACCCACTGCAGGCCGCCTGGCGTAAAGCCCAGGCTGTGCTGGATGTGCGGCAAGGGGATCATGGTGATGGAAAAATCGAGCAAGGCGACGAATTGCGTGGTGCACAGCAAAACCAGGCAAAGTTGCCTATTTGAAAGTAACATGGGGGTCCTATCGATATAGTTTTACTCGACGTCAAAACAACGCCGCATACCCCTATAATGCGTTTTTTAAGAGTGAAACTGAAACGATGATTTTTCGCTCACAACTATAGAAAAACTATATCGATGACGCACCCTTTACCGCTCCAGGCGCTGCGCGCCTTTGTCGAAGTGGGCCAGCGCGGCAGCATCAAGGCGGCCGCCGAAGCGCTGCACGTGACGTCGGGCGCCGTCAGCCAGCAAATCCGCCTGCTGGAAGAGCGGGTCGGCATGCCCCTGTTTACGCGCGAACGCCAGGGCTTGCGCCTGACCGAAGCGGGCGCCATGGTCCACCCCGCCCTGCTGGGCGCCTTCGCGCAGATCGCCAGCGCCAGCCAGGCATTGGAAGACATGGGTGGGCGCCAGACGCTGACCGTCAGCACGGTGGCCACTTTTGCCGCCGCCTGGCTGGTGCCGCGGCTGGGCCGCTTCAACCAGCGCCATCCGCATATCGAGGTGCGCGTGGAAGCGACATCCGCACTGGTGGACCTGCGCCGCGACCGGGTCGATGTGGCGCTGCGCCACGGCCTGGGCGACTATCCGGGCCTGCAGGTGACGCGCCTGATGGCGCCCGTGCTGGTGCCCGTCGCCAGCCCCGCCCTGATGGCGGGCCAGCCGCCCATCGCCACGCCAGCCGATTGCCTGCACTACCCGCTGCTGCACGATACGGACCGCGCCGACTGGCCATTGTGGCTGGCTGCGCATGGCGCGCCGGACGGCAGTGCCGATGCGGCGCGGGCGCTGCGCGGCTCGGCCTTCGAAGATGATTTTCTGTTAATCCGCGCAGCCGAGGCGGGCCAGGGCCTGGCCCTGGTGCCGCAGTTGTATGCGCAGGAGGAAATCGCCGCCGGGCGCCTGGTGCAAGTGCTGGACTTGCCCTGGCCCGCGCGCTTTGCCTATTACCTGGTGGCGCGCCCCGACGCGGCCACGCGCCCTGCAGTACAGGCATTCATGGCCTGGATCAGCGAGGAAGCGCAGGCCACAGTCGCAGGCGGCTAAAGCGCCCCATCCCCGGCCGCGCACGACACCACGCCGCACACGGTGCTGAACAACATCGGCACGCCGGCGCGCCCCGTGGCGATGCAGGCCACGGCCGGTATCACAGCCAATAACAGGGCCAGGTAAACGATCGCCTTCAGACGCCGCGCGAGTGAGCTGAACACGCCCGCGCCCGGCCCTTGCGGATGGCGCACGCTGCCGGACGGCGGCAGGTCCTTGTACACCGCTTCACTACCTCTTGCCGGTATTTTCGTAAGCATGTCCGCCTCCTCCATCCACAGTGACCAGCCTGGCATGTCAGGCCGGGCGCGCCCCACGCGTGCCGAACTGCATGCATTGTATTTTGCCGAATAAATTTACCAAATACAATAAATATATCCACAAATAAAATAGTTCCCTCTATCTATAAGCAAGCAGCATGACGGAAAAATTTGCCCTAACAGAGAGCAAAAATGCTTACAACACGCTGCCGTTCCCGTCAAGAATTAAATCATTTTGTGCGAAAAACCAAATAAATCATGAAAATCATAATATTTGTTGAAATCATTTTTATTTGATGTATGATGATTTACAAGGAAATATCAAAGCGATGCAGCGGCTCTCTTTGCTTTGATCGCCCGACATCTCTGCCTTCTTTGTAGGGGACAAGCACATGAACACAATTCTGGCCTTGCGCCTGCTCGACGCCGCCGATGACGCCGCCATCATCATCGATGCCAGCTCGCGCATCCGCTATGCGAACGACGCCATGTATGCACTGAGCGGCTATGCCCCGGACAGCCTGACGGACCGGCAGCTCGAAGCGCTGCTGCCCGACTCGGTGCGCGAGCAGCATGGCGCGCAGATCGGCGCTTATCTGATAGGCGAAAAGAAGTCCACGGTGCTCGGGCACAAGCGCCATTTCGCCATACGCCACCGCGATGGTTCGATGCTGCCCATCGTGCTCAAGGCCATGGATCTGGGCAAGCTGGGCGATGAGAACTACCTTGGCGCCTTTTTCATCGACCAGCGCCACGAGCGCGCCATCGAACAGCAGAATGCGACCCGCTGGCAGCAGTTGCAGCGCATCGCCCTGAGCGATCCTCTGACCCTCCTGCCCAACCGCCGCGCCTTCGAAATCGACGCCGTGCGTGCGGCGGCGCGGGCCCGGCGCGCGGGCAGTCCGATGACCATCGGCATCGCCGACATCGATTTCTTCAAGAAGGTCAATGACCAGCATGGCCACGCGGCCGGCGACGCCGTGCTGCAAGCCATCGCTGCCGTGCTCCAGTCCCAGGCGCGGGCATCCGATGTCGTCGCCCGCGTGGGTGGCGAGGAGTTCGGCCTGCTGTTCCCCCATATGGACATGACCATGGCGCGCCAGGTGGCCGAACGCATCCGCCTGGCCGTGGCCGCAACGTGCGTCGCCTTCGAGCAAACGGCCATCACGGCAACGATCAGCATCGGCCTGGCGCCGCTTCCCCACAACGGCGACTGGAAAGCTGCTTTCATGCAAGCCGACGCCGCGCTGTACCAGGCCAAGAAGAATGGCCGCAACCGCGTCGAGGAAGCGTGAGCACCGCCTCCTTATCCGCTATTTCTTTCATCCAGCATCAAAACTGACAGGAGCAAGCACATGGAAACGACCACGACACATGCCGCAGCAGCGAGCCAGCTGGCGCAAGCGGGCGCCCGGGAATTGCTGGTCTTTGGCCTGGGCACTGAGGAATACGCCATCGACATCGGCCTGGTGCAGGAAATCCGCGGCTACGGCGCCGTGACCCGCATCGCCAATGCGCCCGCTTTCCTCAAGGGCTTCATCCACCTGCGCGGCAGCATCGTGCCGCTGGTCGACCTGCGCATCGCGCTGGGCCGCGCCGAACCCGCGTACGACGCCTCGACCGTGGTGATCATTCTCGTCTTCGCGCAGGGCGCCACCGGCATCGTGGTCGACCGCGTGGCCGATGTGGTGCCGCTGGCACCGGCACAGCTCAAACCCCCACCGCAACTGCATGGTTCGGCGATGGCCGGCCATGTAACGGCCATTGGCAGCCTGGATGAACGGCTGCTGATCGTGCTCGACATGGACAGCCTGCTGTCTGGCATGGGCATGGCCGCCACGGGAAAACTGGCTGCCTGAGGCAGCCATCGCCATTCCGCCCGCCACCTGACCGCCATCCGGAGACACCATGAGCATCCTGATCGTCGATGACAACGACACCAACCTGAGCCTGCTATCGACCTTGGCGCGCAAGGCCAGCTGCATAGCCCCCGTCTGCATGAACGACCCCATCGATGCGCTGACCTGGTGCGAGACGCATGTGCCGGACCTGGTCCTGCTCGACTACCGGATGCCCAGCCTGTCGGGCAATGAATTTCTCAGCATCTTCCGCAAGATGCGGGGCATGGCCGACATCCCCATCATCATGGTCACCACCGAGAACGACCGCGCCGTGCGCAAGCAAGCCTTTTCGCTCGGTGTCACGGAGTTTCTCACCAAGCCAGTCGACACCATCGAGTTCAGCCTGCGCGTGCGCAATCTGCTGGCCCTGCGCATGGCGCAAACCTTGCTGGCCGACCGCGCCAAGCTGCTCGAGCATGAAGTGCGCCAGGCCATCGCCAACGTCACGGCGCGCGAGATGGAACTGGTCACGCGCCTGGCGCGGGCGGCCGAATTCCGCGACCCCGAAACAGGCGCCCACATCATGCGCATGGCGCGCTATTCGGCGCTGATCGCCAGGAACCTGGGCATGGATGGGCAATGGCAGGAACTGCTGCTCAAGGCTGCACCCATGCACGACGTGGGCAAGCTGGCCACGCCCGACCATATCCTGCTCAAGCCGGGCCGGCTGGACCCCGAGGAAATGGCCATCATGCGCCAGCATGCGGAAATCGGCGGCAAGATCCTCGCCGGCAGCGATTCGCCACTGATCCAGCTGGCCGAGGAAATCGCCTGCGGCCACCACGAAAAATACGATGGCAGCGGCTATCCGCGCCACCTGGCGGGCGAACAGATACCGCTGTCGGCGCGCATCGTCGCCGTGGCCGATGTCTTCGACGCGCTCACTTCGGAACGCCCGTACAAGCCGGCCTGGCCAGTGGAACAGGCGCGCCTGTACCTGCAACAGAACAAAGGCAGCCATTTCTGCCCGCGCTGCATCGACGCCTTCCTGGGCGCCTGGGACGAGGTGCTCGATATCCGCAACAGCCTGCCCGACCCCGTCCAGCACCACGCCCACCCACTGTCAGCGAGGACCCTGCCATGCGCGTACAACAACTGATCCTGAAAAACCGAGCCCACCTCGATGCCGCGCTGGCTCCCCTGGTTGCCATGCAGCCGCAACTGGTGCTGGTCTTTGGCGCCTGCGCCTACTTTGCCACCCCCGGCTTGAGCGCGGCGCTGCGTCGCCAACTACCCGGCGCCGTCATCGCCGGCTGCTCCACGGCCGGCGAGATCGCCGGCAAGCGCGTCTACGACGACAGCTGCGTCATCACCGCCATCGGCTTCGCGCACACGGAGGTGGCCATCGCCGACGCCATCATCTGCGACATGGCGGATTCGCACGAGGCGGGCGAGCGCCTGGCGCAGGCGCTGCCGCAAGAAGGCCTGGCGGCAGTTTTCATGCTGGGTACGGGCGTGGCCATCAACGGCAGTGCCCTGATTGCCGGCCTGCAGGCGCATCTGCCCCCGGGCGTCACCATCTCCGGCGGGCTGGCCGCCGACGGCGGTGCGTTCCGCCAGACCTGGACCCTGGGTCCGCGCGGCGCGGCCGACAATACCATCGTCGCCGTCGGCCTGTACGGCGAGCATATCCGCCTCGGCTACGGCAGCCATGCGGGCTGGGAGGCGTTCGGCCCCGCGCGCAAGGTGACGCGCTGCGTCGGCAACGTGCTGTATGGCCTCGATGGCGCGCGGGCGCTGGACATCTACAAGCTGTACCTGGGCGACCATGCGCGCGATCTGCCCCGCTCGGGCCTGCTGTTTCCGTTTGAAATGCTCTCGGCGGCGCATGAAAAAAGCAATGTCTTCCGCACCATCATCGCCGTCGACGAGGAACAGGGTTCGCTGACACTGGCCGGTGACATCCTCGCCGACGGCTACCTGAAACTGATGCATTCCAGAACCAACCGGCTGATCGACGGAGCCGAAATGGCCGCGCGCGGCGTCCAACCCCACGCCGATACGCTGGGTGACCAGCTGGCCCTGCTGGTCAGTTGCGTCGGGCGCAAGCTGGTCATGGGCGACCGGGTCGAGGAAGAGGTCGAAGCGGTGGCCGACGTGCTGGGCAGCGGTGCCACCTGTATCGCCGGTTTTTACTCGAACGGCGAAATCGGCATCACGCAGCAGCATGGCGCATGCCAGTTGCATAACCAGACGATGACCGTGACGGTGCTGAGCGAAACATGAACCGCACCCTGGCACGCCAATTGAGCCGCGTCTGCGATATCGACTCGGAAAGCGCCTGCATCGCCTTGCTGGAGCAGGCGCAGGCATTGGGGGCGCAAGCGGGCACGCCGCCCGAACTGGCCGCTTTCCTGGCCGGCCTGCCGGCCCTGCTGTTGCGCATCGACAACGCCTACGAACAGTCCGAACGGGACCTGGACTTGCGCTCGCGCAGCCTGGAACTGAGTTCGAATGAACTGAGCATGACGAATGACCTGCTGCGCACGGAACTGGCCAGCCGCAACCGCGTGATCCAGTCGCTGCGCGCGGCGGCCGTGCGCCTGCTCGACAACGACGATTCCGGCCTGCGCCTGCCGCAGGAAGGCGATATCGAGGGCCTGTCGGTGCTGCTGGCCAAGCTGGTGTCGCTGCAGGAACTGCGCCGCATCGAACTGCAAAACCAGCGCTTTGCGATGGACCAGCACGCCATTATCAGTATCACCGATACCGCCGGCGTCATCATTTACGTCAACGACAAGTTCTGCGCCATCAGCGGGTACACGCGCGAAGAGCTGATCGGCAAGACGCACCGCCTGATCAATTCGCACACGCATCCGGACGCCGTCTTTGCGCAGATGTGGCAAACCATTACCGCCGGCCAGGTCTGGCACGGGGAAATCTGCAACCATGCCAAGGATGGCGGGCAATACTGGGTGGACGCCACCATCGTGCCCTTCCTCGATGCCGCCGGCAAGCCCTATCAGTACATCGCCATCCGCACGGAAATCAGCGACAGCAAGCGCATGGCAGAGACCATCGCGAAAAGCGAGCGCGAATACCGCAACGTCGTCAATAGCCTCAATGAAGTGGTCTTCCGCACCGACTTGAACGGCGCCTGGACCTTCCTGAACCCCGCCTGGCACACCATCACCGGTTTCAGCGCCGCCGACAGCCTGGGCAAGCATGTACTGCAATTCATCGATGCACGCGACCGGGAACGCGCCGCCGCCGGCCTGTCCCAGCTGCTCGGTGGCCAGGTGGACAGCATGCGCCATGAGGCGCGCTACCTGACCAGCGATGGCAACGTGCGCTGGATCGACGTGTGTGCGCGCGCCGAACGCGATGGACAGGATCGGCTGACAGGCATCACCGGCAGCCTGACCGACATCACCGAGCGGCGCCTGGCGGCGCGCGAGCTGCGGCATAACCTCAACTTTGTCGACGCGCTCATCGAGACCATTCCTATCCCTTTGTACCTGAAGGATGTACAGGGCCGCTACCTGCGCGCCAACCGCGCCTATTGCGCCTTCTTCCAGCGCGCGCAGGCGGACATCCTGGGCAAGACGGTAGCCGACATCCTGCCGCAGCAGCAGGCGCAGCAAGTGCTGCAGCGCGACCTGGAGCTGCTGCAGGACCGGGGCAACCAGACGTATGAAGACCGGCTGAGCGTCGGCACGCGGCAAGTCGATGTGCTGTTCAGCAAGGCGGCCCTGCTGAAGTCCGATGGCAGCCTGCACGGCCTGGTCGGCACCATCGTCGACATTTCCAGCCAAAAGGCGGCTGAACGGGCGCTGCTGCTGGCCAAGGAAGTGGCCGAATCGGCCAGCCGCTCGAAGAGCGAATTCCTGGCCAACATGAGCCACGAGATCCGCACGCCGATGAACGGCATCCTGGGCATGACGGATTTGGTGCTCGATTCCGAACTCGACGTCCACCAGCGAAAATACCTGGAAATCGTCAAGGCGTCGGCCGACGCCCTGCTGTGCATTATCAACGACATCCTCGATTTCTCGAAGATCGAGGCGGGTATGCTGACCCTGGAGAGCATCCCCTTCAAGCTGCGCCAGCTGATGCAGGAAACCATGCGCGCACTAGCCATACGGGCCGAGGCCAGCGGCCTGGAACTGGTGCTCGACGTCGATCCCGCGCTGCCACACACCTTGCTCGGCGACCCTGGCCGGCTGCGCCAGGTGCTGACCAACCTGGCGGGCAACGCCATCAAGTTCACGCCGCGCGGCGAAGTCACTGTCAGTGCCCGGCTGCGCGCCAGCGGCGATGGCATGGCCCAGGTGCAGCTGTGCGTGCGCGACACCGGCATCGGCATCGCCGCCGACATGCAGGAGGCCGTCTTCGACGCCTTCCAGCAGGAAGACGGCTCGACCACGCGGCGCTTCGGCGGCACGGGACTGGGCCTGTCGATCACGCGCCGCCTGGTGACGATGATGAAAGGCAGCATAGTCCTGACAAGCGAACTGGGCAAGGGCAGCAGCTTCACCGTGGACCTGGCCCTGCCCATCGGCGAGCATCAGCCTTGCCTGCCGCCGCCGGGCGCCTCGCTGGCGGGGCGGGCGATCCTGCTGGTCGACGACAATTCCAGCAGCCTGACCATCCTGCGCAAGATCTTCGAGCACAGCGGCGCCGCCGTCACCGCCTGCGAGTCGGGCGAGACGGCGCTGGAGCACTGCCGCACCGCCCTGCCGGCCGACTGCATCATCATGGATTTTGCCATGCCCGGCATGAATGGCTTCGACACGGCATCGGCCCTGGCCGCCCTGCCCCACTGGAGCCAGGTGCCCATCGTCATGCTGTCTTCCAGCGGCAGTCTGGGCGACGCGGCGCGCTGCCGCGAACTGGGTATCGACGGCTACCTGCTCAAGCCTGCCAGCCCCGAAGAACTACTGGCCATCACCTTGAGCGTGCTGGGCACCTGCCGCGGCATGCCCAACGCCAGGCCCGTGGTGACGCGCCATTCCATGCGCGAAGGCACGCCCGGCCTGGACATCCTGCTGGTCGAGGACAACGCCATGAATTGCGAACTGGCCACCGTGCTGCTGTCGAATGCGGGCCACCGGGTCACGCATGCGGCGAATGGCCGCATCGCCCTCGATTGCCATGCCGCCGGCCATTTCGACATCATCCTGATGGACCTGCAGATGCCGGAAATGGGCGGTTTCGACGCCACCGCGCAGATACGCCAGCGCGAAGCGCAAGGCATGCCGACGAGCGTCATCATCGCCATGACGGCCAGCGCCTTCGAAGGCGACCGCGAACGCTGCATCGCCGGCGGCATGGACGACTACCTGTCCAAGCCGTTCCGCACCGCCGCCTTCCACAGCCTGATCGAGCAGCATGTATTGCACATCAGCAAGCTGCCGATGCCGCCCGCCATGGCGTCGCAAGTGGCAGTGCTGGCCACCGGCAGCGCGCCGCGCTTCGACTACGGCGCCGCGCTGGCGAGCGCCGACGCCGACGTGATCGCCATCATCGGCGCCTCCTTCCTGGCCGGCTTGCCGGAGCAGCTGGCGGCCTTGCGCGCAGCCCTGCAGGCGGGCGACCGGCCCACGGCGAGCCGGCAGGCACATACCCTGGCCGGCTTGCTGGCCAACTTCCATGCCATCCCCGCCGTCGCCATCGCCGCCGCCATCGAGCGCGAGGCGGCACAGGTCCCGCAGGAGGCTTTGCTGGCGCGCCTCGCTGCGCTGGAGGAGCAGTCGCGGCTGTTCCTGCAGGAAACGGGCGCGGCCATCCAGGCAAACTTGATGTAGATCATAATTTTTTGAACAAGCTCTTGCTATCCTGTAAAAAAATGACAGGAGTCCTGAATGAGCAAGACGCAGGCGAGCAATGCGGAGCAAAACGTTGAACATGAGCGCCAGGGCAGCGCCTGGCAAGGCGTGCCGGTGCCCGACTATCCGGAGAGCGCACCGGAAGGCGCCACTCTGGACCTGCTGCTGAATGCCTGGCTGGGCAAGTTCACGGGCGGCATTTCGCCGGCGGCGCTGTGCAACGCCTATGCTGACTGGCTCAGCCACCTGGCGCTGGCGCCATCGAAGCAGCAAACCCTGCTGCAGGAAGCGTGGAAGAAAATCGGGCGCTGGCAACAGTATGCACTGCAATCTGCACTGCAGTCGGCCCAGGCCGGCAGCGCCAGCGAACCGCCGTGCATCGCGCCGCTGCCGCAGGACCGGCGCTTCGAGGACCCCGCGTGGCAGCGCTGGCCGTACAACCTGGTCTACCAGGGCTTCTTGCTGCAGCAGCAATGGTGGCACCGCGCCACCACGGGCGTGCGCGGCGTCTCGCCGCACCACGAAGATGTCGTCACGTTCACCGTGCGCCAGTGGCTCGACATGCTGGCGCCGTCGAACTTCATGCTGACCAATCCCGTGGTACAGCAGGCAACCCTGGCAAGCGGTGGCGCCAACCTGGCGAACGGCGCGCAGCACCTGGCCGACGACTGGCGCCACGCCGCCATGGGAGCCTATGCACCAGACCAGCGCACCTACAAGGCAGGCGAGAACGTGGCCGTCACGCCCGGCAAGGTGGTCTACCGCAATGACCTGATCGAGCTGCTGCAATACGCGCCGGCGACAGCGACAGTGCATGCCACGCCCCTGCTGTTCGTGCCGGCGTGGATCATGAAGTACTACATACTCGACCTGTCGCCGCACAATTCGCTGGTGCGCTACCTGGTGGAGCAGGGCCACACGGTGTTCATGATTTCATGGAAAAATCCGCGTGAAGAAGACCGCGAGCTGTCGCTGGAAGACTACCGCCAGCTGGGCGTGATGGACGCGCTCGACGCCATTGCGCGCATCACGGGCGCGCCGCAGGTTCACGCGACCGGCTACTGCCTGGGCGGCACCCTGCTGGCGATTGCTGCCGCAAGCATGGCGCGCGACGGCGATGCGCGCCTGGCCAGCCTGACCATGCTCGCTTCGCAGGTAGACTTCAAGGAACCGGGCGAACTGTCGCTGTTCATCGACGAGAGCCAGGTGAGCTTCCTGGAAGCGGCCATGTGGAAACAGGGCTACCTCGATACGAAACAGATGGCGGGCGCCTTCCAGCTGCTGCGCTCGAACGACTTGATCTGGTCGCGCCAGCTGCGCCATTACCTGCTGGGCCTCGATGACCAGGACAACGACCTGATGGCCTGGAACAGTGACGCCACGCGCATGCCCTGCCGCATGCACTCGGAATACCTGCGCCGCCTGTTCCTGCACAACGACCTAGCCGAAGGGCGCTACCGCACGGCAGGCCGGCACATCGCCCTGCCCGACATCGACGCGCCCATCTTTGCCGTGGGCACGCTGACGGACCACGTGGCGCCATGGCGCTCCGTCTACAAGCTGCAACTGCTGACCGACACGGACGTCACCTTCCTGCTCACCTCGGGCGGCCACAACGCGGGCGTAGTCTCGCCGCCGGGCCAGGCGCGCCGCAGCTACCAGCTGGCCACGCACCGCCACGACGCGCCCTACATCGACGCGGACAGCTGGCAGCGCGACGTGCCGCGCCACGACGGTTCGTGGTGGCCCGCCTGGCAAGCCTGGCTGGCAGAGCGCTCGGGCGCGCAAGTGGCGCCGCCGGCCATGGGCCCGGACCTGGGCGACGCGCCGGGCAACTATGTGCGGCAGACCTGACAACCGACAACCGACAACCAAGGAGAACGCCATGCCCTACACTACCCTGCTGGTCCACGTAGACAATTCCCACCACTGTGCCCAGCGCATCCGCCTGGCTGTGCGCCTGGCCATTGCCGAAGGCGCCCACCTGATCGGCTCGGCCATGAGCGGCATCTCGCGCTACGCGTATGGCGGCGGCGTCAACGCGCTGCAATTCGCGCCGGCGCAGATGCAGGCGCTGCGCACCCAGGCCAGCGAAGCCTTGCATGAATTCGAGCGCATTGCCCGCGAAGAAGGCCTGGGCACCTACGAAACGCGCTTCGTCGACGACGACGCGCAAGGCGCGCTGCTGCTGCAAGCGCGCTATTGCGACTTGCTGATCCTTGGCCAGACCGACGCGCAGGATACGCCATCGCGCGTCATCGCCGGCACGCCCGAATACCTGATGCTGCATTGCGGGCGGCCCGTGCTGATGGTGCCGCATGCGCCATCGGCTGCGCTAGCGGGCGGCGCGCAGCATCCCCTGCTGGCCTGGAACGGCAGTGCCGAAGCGCTGCGCGCCATCACCGATGCGCTGCCGCTGCTGCAACGGGCACGACAAGTCACCCTGGCCGTCGTCAATTCGCACGCCCAACCGGCCGCGCATGGCGAGCAGCCGGGCGCCGACCTGGCCCTGTACCTGGCGCGCCACGGCGTCAACGTCGAAGTGCTGCAGCACGACACGCCGCACGGCCAGGACGTGGGCGCGGCCCTGCTGGCCATGGCGACGCAGCGCCAGTGCGACCTGATCGTGATGGGCTGCTACGGCCACATGCGCCTGCGCGAGGCGCTGCTGGGAGGCGTCACGCGCACGGTGCTGCAGGAAATGACCTTGCCGGTGCTGGTGTCGCACTGACAGAGTTAGCCCACCGTGGTGCCAAACAGGGCGCCGATGCCCGACGCCGCCGCCATCGATAGCGCGCTCCAGAACACCACGCGCAGCACGCCCCGGCCCACGCGCGCTCCGCCTGTCCTGGCCGCCAAGCCGCCGAGCAGTGCCAGGAACAACAGCGAGGAAGCAGCGATGGCTGGCGCCAGCATGGCCATGGGCGCCAGCAGCACCACCAGCAGCGGCAGGGCCGCGCCGATGGCAAAACTGAGCGCCGAAGCCAGCGCCGCCTGCAGCGGGCGCGCGCGCATGCTCTCGGTGATGCCCAGTTCATCGCGCGCATGTGCGCCGATGGCGTCATGCGCCATCAGCGCCGTGGCCACCTGGGCGGCCAACGCTGGCGCCAGGCCGCGCTCTACATAAATGTGCGTCAGCTCGCGCAACTCGCCCTTCGGATCGTCACGCAGCTCGCCACCCTCGCGCTCCAGCGCCGCCTGCTCCGTGTCCGCCTGCGACTGCACCGAGACATATTCGCCCGTCGCCATCGACATGGCGCCCGCCACCAGGCCCGCCACGCCGGCCACAAGGATGCTGTCGTGCGTGGCATGGGCCGCCACCACCCCCAGCACCAGGCTGGCCGTCGAGACGATGCCGTCATTGGCGCCCAGCACGGCGGCACGCAGCCAGCCCACATTGTCCATTCGGTGAAACTCACGGTGTCGCAATGGCATGGTCAACTCCCTTCAGTCATGGAAATGGCGCGCTGGCGGGCGCGGGAAAACGCACCGTCACCACCAGGCCCGTACCATCGGGCCCGGCGGCCAGCTGCACGCTGGCGCCATGCGTTTCGGCGATGCGCCGCACGATCGACAAACCCAGTCCGCTGCCTGGCTGCTGCGCGCCGGCGGCGCGGAAAAAGCGTTCGAATACGCGCTCGCGCAACTGCTCTGCAATGCCGGGCCCCGTATCGCTCACGCGCAGCAGCACGCCATCGGCCTCGGTGCGGCAGGCCAGCGCCAGCGTGCCGCCAGCCGGGGTGTAGCGCATGGCATTGTCCATCAGGTTGCGTACCAGGATCAGCACATGGTCCGCCTGCAGGCGGCACGGCGCCGTGGCCAGGTCGGCCCGCAGCAGCAGATCCTGGCGCTGCGCCTGCGCCATCCAGGCGGGCAGCTGTTCGGCCAGCACGGCGGCCAGGTCCAGCACGGGCAGGTCGGGCGGCGGCTGCGACTGCGGGTCGAGCCGGGACAAGGTCAGCAACTGCCCCACCAGGCGCGTGGCGCGGTCCACGCTCAGGCCCAGGCCCGTCACGGACTCGCTGCGTTCCGCATCGCTGCGCGCGCGCTGCAATACCTGCAGGTTGGTCTTGATGGCCGCCAGCGGCGTGCGCAATTCATGCGCGGCATCGGCCGTGAAGCGCTGCTCCTGCTCGCGCGTCTGGCGCACGCGCAGGAACAGGCGGTTGATGGCCTGCAGCAGCGGCTGCACTTCCAGCGGCGCGCCAGTCACGCTGACACTGGCGAGATCGTCGGGCGTACGCTGCGCCACTTCATCGGCGGAACGGCGCAAGGCGCGAAACACGCGGTTGATGCTCCACCAGATGGCCAGCGCCGCCAGGGCGGCCATCGGCAAGCCGATGGCCAGCAGCTTGAGGGCAAACCGGCTGCTGATTTCCTGGCGGTGGCTGGCCGGTTCCGCCACCTGGATCTGCAGCTGCGCGTTGTGATTCCAGCTCGTGTAGATGCGCCACAGGCGGCCATCGTTGTCGTGCCAGCTGTAGCCGACATCGGCCGGCGCGGCGAACGCCTGGTCGGGCGCACCGGCGTTCTTGTACAGCAAGCGGTGCTGCGCATCCCACACCTGGAACAGCAGATACTGGCGGTGGTTGCGGTTCTGCGCCACCGGCATCACCAGCGACGTGCTCGCGCCATGCTCCTGCACTTCGTGTTCCGCCAGGGAGAGCAGCAAATGCCCCGTCTCGGCCAGCGACTGGTCGAACAGTTCCTGGCTTTCGCGCCCCGCTTCCAGGTACACGATGGCCGCGCTGAAGCCCCAAAGCGTGAACGTCAGTCCCAGCAGGACGGCCAGCAGCGTGCGCCGCAGCGACCATGCGCCGGCGGCGCGCGGGGTGGACGCTGTCATGGACCCGCCTGCACATCGTGCGTAGCAGGCCTGTCGATGCTGTAGCCGATCGCATGCACGGTGCGGATCAGCGCCTTGCCCAGCTTGCGCCGCAAATGGTGGATATGCACCTGCAGCGCGTTGCTGTCGACTTCCTCGCCCCAGCTGTAGACGCCCTCTTCCAGCTGCACGCGGCTCAGGATGCGCCCGCGCTGTTCGACCAGCATCAGCAGGATGCTGAATTCCTTGCCCGTCAGGGGCACCTCCACGCCAGCCTGGCGCACCTGGCGCGCGGCGACATCGATGACGATATCGCCATGCACGAGTTCTTCGTGCGTGCGCCCGGCCGCACGGCGGCAGGCGCTGCGCATGCGCGCCGCCAGCTCATCGAGATCGAAGGGCTTGACGATGAAGTCGTCCGCGCCCGCGTCCAGGCCCGCCACGCGGTCGATGATCTGGTCGCGCGCGGTGACGATCAGGATCGCTCCGTCATAGCCGCCGCGGCGCAAGGTCGCCAGCGCCTGCATCCCATCCTCGCCCGGCAGGGCCAGATCGAGCAACAAACAGCCATAGCGGTGCAGGCGCACGGCCATATGCGCGCTTTCGGCCGACTGCACCCAGTCGACCGCATAGCCGGCCTGCTCCAGCCCCATCTGCGTGGCCCGCCCCAGCTGGGGGTCGTCTTCTGTCAGCAATATGCGCATCGTGGCCTGTCCTGTCGGAGTTTCATGCTCGCAGCGTAGGCGCCGGACATTAAGAACTTCTTAACATCTGCTGGCGACCATCCTTCCATCGTCCACTTCCGGCTGCCTCCCATGCCCGCTTCCCTCCATCTTAACCGCTGCCAGCCTTGCTGGCCAATACTCGCCCTGCTCGGCTGGCCACTGCTGTCGGCCGCCGCGCCGCAGCAACTGCTGCTGAGTCCACAACAAATCAGCCGTGCCGGCATCGCCACCACGCCAGCCGTCGCGACGCTGGCCGGCAACGATACGCCGGCCGGCAACGACCTGGTCCTGTCGGGCACCGTGGTGGCGCCGCCCGGCGCAAGCGCCATGGTCAGCGCCATGCCGGGCGGCGTGGTGCAAGCCGTGCACGTGGCAACCCTGCAGCAGGTGCGGGCAGGCACGCCGCTGCTGACGCTGTTCAGCCAGTCCTGGCTGGAATGGCAGCGCGAGTATCTGGAAAAATCCAGTGCGGCCAGGCTGGCCAGCGCCAGGCTGGCGCGCGACGAGGCGCTGTACGGCGATGGCATCATCGCCCGCGCCCGGCTCGACGCCAGCCGCGATGCGGCCCAGCTGGCCGTGCTGGCGGCGCGCGAGCGCGAACAGGCGCTGCGCAGCGCCGGCCTCGATACGACGGCGCTGCGGCGCCTGCGCGACAGCCACGCGCCGTCGCCCTTGCTGACGGTGCGCGCCAGCCAGGCCGGCACCGTGCTGGAACTGCCGGTCCAGCAGGGACAGCGCGTCGAGGCGGGAGAGTTGCTGGCGCGCACGGCTGCCAGCGGCCCCCTGTGGGTGCAATTGCAAGCCTCGCGCGCGCAACTGCCGCTGCTGAGCGTGGGTGACCTGCTGCAGGTGGAAGGCTGCGCCAAGCTGCGCGTGACGGCCATCTCGCCCGTCGTCGACGCCGCCACGCAAAGTGCGCAGCTGCGCGCACAGCAAGTGGGCCAGGAGCCATGCCTGAAGGTGAATGCATTTGTCGAAGCGCGCTTGCTGCGCCCGGCGCAGAAAGCGGGTGCGGTGGGCGGCGTGGCCGTGCCGGCGGCGGCGCTGGTGCGGCGCATGGGCGAGGCGCGCCAGGAGTACGTCTTTGTCGCCAATGCCAGGGGCTTCACGGCAGTGCCCGTGCAAGCGACGCCGGCCGGCGGCGGCATGGCGTGGGTGCGCGGCGCTGTGGCGCCAGGCGACGCGGTGGCCGTGCGCGGCCTGGCGGCGCTGAAAGGCAGCTGGAGCGGCCTGGGTCCCGCCTCGGATGCACCCGTCCAGGGAGGCAAGTGATGCTGGCCCGTCTGATCGCCCTGTCGCTGTCGCAGCGCCTGCTGGTGCTGGTGTTGGCGGCGCTGATGGCTGCGGCCGGCGTGCAAGCCTTTCGCGCGCTGCCCATCGACGCCTTCCCCGATGTCTCCGGGACCCAGGTCAAGCTGATCCTGAAGGCGCCCGGCATGACGCCGGAAGAAGTCGAGGCACGCATCGTCGCCCCGGTGGAGCAGGAACTGCTGGGCATACCGCGCCAGGCGGTGCTGCGTTCGCAGTCAAAGTATGCGATCGCCGACATCACGCTGGACTTCCAGGAGGGCACCGATGTCTTCTGGGCGCGCCAGCAGGTCAGCGAACGGCTGGCCAGCGTGCTCAAGGACTTGCCCGCCTCCGTCAGCGGCGGCCTGGCGCCCATCACCACGCCGCTCGGTGAAATCTTCATGTTCACCATCGAGGGACCCTTGAGCCTGATGGAAAAGCGCACACTGCTCGAATGGACCATCCGCCCCCAGCTGCGCAACATCGCCGGCGTGGCCGACGTCAATTCGCTCGGCGGCATGGTGCGCAGCTTCGAAGTGGTGCCCGACCTGGCCGCCCTGGCCGCGCGCGGCCTGTCGCTGGCCCAGCTGCAGCAGGCGCTGGAAGCAAACAACCGCAGCGACGGCGCGGGCCGCCTGGGCAGCGGCGAGGAGGCGCTGCTGATCCGCAGCGACGCGGGCATCCGCACGCTGGCCGACGTGCGCGCCATCGGCATCGACCGGCGCGGCGGCATGGCGGTGAGCGTGGGCCAGGTGGCCACGGTGCGCATCGGCCAGCTGACGCGCTACGGCGCCGTCACCCAGGACGGGCGCGGCGAAGCCGTGCAAGCGCTGGTGCTGTCCATGCGCGGCGCGAATGCGCAGCAAGTGGTGCAGCAGGTGCGCGCGCGCCTCGACGCGCTCGGCCCCACCCTGCCCAAGGGCACCACCATCAGCACCTTTTACGACCGCGGCAAGCTGGTGGAGCGGGCCGTGGCCAGCGTCACGGGAGCGCTGGCCGAGGCGACCGTGCTGGTGATCGTGCTGCTGTATGTTTTCCTGGGCAACCTGCGCTCGGCGCTGGTGGTGGCCTGCATCCTGCCGCTGGCAGCGCTGGGCACCTTCCTGCTGATGCAGGCATATGGCCTGAGCGCCAACCTGATGTCGCTGGGCGGCCTGGCCATCGCCATCGGCATGCTGGTCGACGCGGCCGTGGTGGTGGTGGAAAACATCGAAGCCCATGGCGCCCACGCGCAACCGGGAGTGCCGCGCCTGCATCGCATCTACCGGGCCGTGCGCGAAGTGGCGCTGCCCGTCAGCGCAGGCATGCTGGTGATCATGATCGTCTTCCTGCCCCTGCTGACGCTGCAGGGCCTGGAAGGCAAGCTGTTCGCGCCCGTGGCGCTGACCATCCTCTTCGCGCTGGCCGCCTCGCTGCTGCTGTCGCTGACTGTCATTCCCGTGCTCGCCTCGCTGCTGCTGCCCGAAAGCCACGCCGGCACGCCGCGCCTGGTGCAAAAGATGGAAGCGGCCTACCTGGCCCTGCTCGGGCGCGCCCTGGGCCGCGAGCGCCTGATCGGCGGCGTGGCCGTGGCGGCCCTGCTGCTGGCCGCTGGCGTCTTCCTGCAGGTGGGCAAATCGTTCATGCCCACGCTGGACGAAGGCGACATCATCATGCAGATCGAAAAACTGCCATCCGTCAACCTGCAAGAGTCGGCGCGCCTGGACATGGCCATCCAGCGCCGCATCCTGGAACAAGTGCCCGACGTGCGCCGCATCGTGGCGCGCCTGGGATCGGACGAACTGGGACTCGATCCCATGGGCCTGAACGAAACGGACTCCTTCCTCGTGCTCAAGGCGCGCAAGCAATGGCACAGCGCGAACAAGGAAGCGCTGATCGATGCCTTGCGGGCGGCCACGGCGAGCTTTCCGGGCGTCAATATCAGCTTTACCCAGCCCATCGAGATGCGCACCTCGGAAATGCTGTCCGGCGTGCGCGGCGACGTGGCCGTCAAGATCTACGGCCCGGACAACAAGGCGCTGGGCGCGCTCGCCGCGCGCATCGTGGCCCAGCTGCACACGCTGGCCGGCAGCGAAGATGTGCTGACGACGCAAAACTCGGGCGTGCAATACCTGCAAGTCGATATCGACCGCGTGGCCGCCGCCCGCCTGGGCCTCTCCGTGGAGCAGATCCAGGGCGATTTGCGCACCCTCATCGAAGGGCGCCAGGCGGGCATCGTCATCGAAGGCGGCAAGCGGCTGCCCCTGCTGCTGCGCGGCGGCGAACAACTGCAGCTGTCGGCCGATCTGTTCGGCCAGCTGCGCCTGCCCATGGCGGACGGCCCCGCCATCGCCTTGAGCCAGGTGGCCAGCCTGCGCACGGTCGACGGCCCCGTCAAGGTGGAGCGCGAAAACGCCTCGCGCCTGGTGGTGGTGCGCGCCAATGTGCGCGGGCGCGACCTGGTCGGCTTCGTCGACGAAGCGAAGGCCCTGGTGGCGCGGCAAGTGCCGCTGCCGCCCGGCTATCGCATCGCCTGGGGCGGCCAGTTCGAAAACCAGCAGCGCGCCGCCGCACGCCTGGCGCTGGTCGTGCCCATCGCGCTGGCGCTGATCTTCATGCTGCTGTATACGACCTTGCGCAGCATCCGGCAAACCCTGCTGGTGCTGGTCAACATCCCGTTCGCGCTGACAGGCGGCGTGTATGCGCTGGCCCTGACGGGCGAATACCTGTCCGTGCCCGCCTCGGTGGGCTTCATCGCGCTGATGGGCATTGCCGTGCTCAATGGCCTGGTGATGATCACCTGCTTCAACGACCTGCATGCGCGCGGCGTGCCGGTCGGTGAGCTGGTGCTGCAAGGCGCCGTGCGGCGATTCCGCCCCGTCATGATGACGGCCTGCATCACCGGCCTGGGCCTGGTGCCGCTGTTGCTGGCCACGGGACCCGGCTCGGAAATCCAGAAGCCGCTGGCCATCGTCGTCATCGGCGGCCTGCTCAGCGCCACCGTGCTGACCCTCGTACTGTTGCCCCTGCTGTTCCGCCGCTACGGCGTGGCGCAGCCATCTGTCCCTACCATTGCCCTCACTGGAGCCCACCATGCAGCACCCTGACCGTTCCCCCTGCGACGCCATGCTGACGCTGGCCATGCCCGTAGCCCTCGAAGAGGACGTCCTCGATTTCCTGCTGCTGCACCCGGCCTGGGCTGCCGGTTTTTCCGTGCTCGAGGCGCAAGGCATGGGACCGGGCGCCGCCTACCCCTCCAGCCTGGAACAGGTGCGGGGACGGGGGCGGCGCAAGCTGGTCCTGATCGCCGGCATCGACGCCGACTTGCGCCTCCTCGTGCAGGCACTGGCGGCGCAACTGCCCAAGCCCGACATCGCTTACTGGATCAGCCCCGTGCTGTGCCACGGGAGACTGGCATGAAGGCGCGCGCCCTGGTACTGCTGCTCTTCGCGGCGGGGGCGCAGGCAGCGCCTGGCGCCCCTTCCGCGCTGCCGCCCGAAGCCGAGGTGCGGCGCGTGCTGGCCAGCCTGCCGGCGCTGCGCCAGGGGATGCTCAATACGCAACTGGCCGGCGCGGAGCGCGACAAGCTGGCCGCCGGCCCCTATGAATGGACGGTGCGCGCCGGCGCCAACCGGCGTAGCGCGCCCGGCGCGGAACGCTACCGGGAACAGGAAGTCGCGCTGGAACGGCCCCTGCGCTGGTTCGGCAAGGCCGGCCAGGATCAGGCGCTGGGCGAGCAAGGCATGACTGTCGCGCGTGCGCTGCATGGCGACGCCTGGCATGAGGCGGGGCGCGCCCTGCTGCGCGACTGGTTCGACGCGCTGCGCGAGCTGGCCGGCGTGGCGCGGCTGGAAGAGCAACTGGCCGTGACGCAGCGCTTGCAAGCGATTGCCGCGCGCCGCGTGCAGGCTGGCGACGGCGCCGCGCTCGACTTGCTGCAGGCCGACACGGAACAGCGGCGCGTGCTGGCCCTGCTGCAACAGGCACGCCAGCGCAGCGACCAAACACTCGCGCTGCTGATCATCAGCTACCCCGGCTTGCCGCGTCCGCAGGCCGAATCGCTGCCCCTGCCGCAGGCCGATGGCGAGAGCGTATCGAGCTGGACCGAGCGCATCGTGCACGACAACCACGAACTGCAGCTGGCCCAGGCGGAAGCGGACCTGTACGCCATGCGCGCCAGCCGGCTGGCCAGCGACGCCATGCCCGACCCGACGCTGGCACTGCGCGCCGCGCGCGAGCGCGACGGCCAGGAGCGGGTGTTCGGCGTCAGCCTGTCGTTTCCCCTGCCCGGCGCCGGGCGTGCAGCCGACAGGTCGGCGGCGGCCATCAAGGCCTCGATGGCGCGCGAACGGGTCGCGCAGACGCAGCTGCGCGTCGCCCTGGCGGCCCGGCGTGCCGCCAGCGACAGCGTGCATAGCCATGCGATATGGACTACCTTGCAAGAGGTACAACAACAAACCATCCGCCAGGCGGAGCTGATGCAGCGCGCCTACCAGGCAGGCGAATGCACGCTGGCCGAAGCGCTGGCCGGCAGGCGGCAGGCGCTCGACGCGGCACTGACGGCCCAGACGGCCCAGATCGAGGCGCTGGCGGCCCAGGCGCGCCTGCAGCTCGACGCGCACGCCATCTGGTCCATCGACTGAGGCGGCGCCGACACGATTCATCCACGCGACTCACCGAGAAGGAAACACCATGAACACCAAGAAATTGACGACGCAAGGCTGGCGCCATGCGGCCCCGGCACGCCTGCTGCACTGGCTGATGGCCGTGCTGATCCCCGCCATGCTGGCCCTGGGCTGGACCATGATGGAAGTCGAGGACGAGCCCGGCAGCGAGGTGTATTTCAATTTGCATAAATCGCTGGGCTTGCTGCTCCTGCTGCTGCTCGCCGCGCGCGCCGCCTGGCGCCTGAGCCACAGGCCGGCAAGCCTGCCCCTGTCCGTGGCGCCGTGGCAAGCGGGCCTGTCGCGCCTGGGCCACGCCCTGCTGTACGCGGGCATGCTGCTGGTACCGGCGACCGGCCTGGCGGGAGCGTTGCTGAGCAAGAGCGGCGTGGCCTTTTTCGGCCTGGCCCTGCCACGCTGGTTCGCGCCCGACCATGCGCTGGCCGAACAATGGTTCGAACTGCACGAACTGGCCGCCTGGACCCTGGCCGGCCTGATCGTGCTGCATGTGCTGGCGGGCCTCAAGCATCTGCTGCTGGACAAGGACGGGGTTTTCCAGCGCATGCTGTAGACGGGCGGCGTGCCATGATGGTTATGAGATAACAGCAAACGATGGCGGTCCCGGCTGGACTCCAGCCCGCGCCGTCCGCAAAGCCCGGCGCGCCGTACCGATGCCGCCGATGACGGTCTGTCCCGTCTGCGCGGCGCAATGATCGAGCGCCTGACGTAGCAAAGTGTCGACATTGCGCAGCGAAATGCCGTGGCGCGCGGCCACCTCGTCGCGCGTGGCGTCCTCCAGGCGCAGGCCGAACAGCACCTGGCGGTGACGCCGCGGTAGACACGCCACCGCCCGGTCGACGGCGGCCAGCTCGGAGCGCACTTCGGCCAGCGTGGCCGGTCCCGCCGCGCCGTCTGCCAACTGTTCTAGCACGGCTTCGGCGCCGTCCGCGTATTGCCAGGGCCGCGCCTGGCGCAGCCGGTCCACGGCCAGGTTACACGCCACGCGGCAGACGTAGGCATCCATGCTGCAGGCGGGCGGTGCAGGCTTGCCCGCCAGGCGCAGCCAGGCGTCGTGCAGGCTGTCGCTGGCCAGCTCCGCGCAGCCCAAGTAGCGCGTCAAGCGACGGTGCAGGCGCACGTAGTGCGTGGCCAGGTGTGTCTGCAGGCACGGCGACAACGCTTCCACGCTGGCCATCACAGGTCCAGCTCCTGCTGCTCCTGGCGCGTCAGGTGGGCGCGCTGAGTGGCACCCGTCCCGCCGAGGCCCAGGATGGCGACGGGGCTGTCCGGCCGGTAGCTGGCTGCCTTGCCGCGCTTGTCGCCGTCCTCGATCGGCTCGTCGCCAAAGCCCAGCACGCGCACGGAAAAGATCGATGGCAAGCTACCGCGCGCCGCAGCCCGCTCGCGCTGCAGCGCTTCCTGCGCCGCCCCCGTCGCCTGCGACGCCGCCGCACTGGCGTTGCTCAGGGCGGCCACATTCACGGCAGCAAGCACCGGCATGCCACTCGATTTCCCCTGCACCTGGATGTTCGCCGCGTTCACCACCTGCAGCGCCGCCAGGTTGATATTGCCCGAGACGCGGATGCCCGCCTCGCCCGCGTCGATGGTGCCGAGAGGAGCAATCAGGTCGATATCGCCGGCCGGCACTTCCGGAATCGGCGCCAGCGTGGCGATGCCGGCGCCCGTGCTCGGTACGTCGGACGCCAGCGTCACATTACCCCATTGGTCATACACGCGCTTGGGCGGCGTGTAGACGATGGTCGACTTCGAACCGCGCCCCGCATTGATGTCTCCCAGCGCCGACCAGCCCAGGATGGCGCCGCCGAAGGTCGTCATGATGCGGCTTTGGCCCAGCAGCATGCTGTCTTGGGCGTACAGCGCGATATCGCCAGCACCCTGCGTGAGCACGCCAGGCACCAGGCCAGGCACCGCGAGCGGTGCCTGCCCCTCCGTGCCGAAGACCTGCTTGCCGCCCGGCGCCAGCATGCTGATATCGCCGCCAAACAGGGTATTCACGCCGGACGGGCCATACAGGCTGATATCGCCCTGATAGCGGATGCGCGCGCCGTTCGCATCCTGCGCGGTGAACAGCGCCGCGATGGCGTTGCGGCCGCGCAGGTAGCTGCCGAAACGCGGACCTTGCGCATCGTTGTACTCGCGCCCGCCCGCCTTCAATTCATCGAAGAAGACCTGGCGCGCGAAGATCCGCTGCTGCTCGGGCGGCAAGGCGGCAAAGCGCGTGCGCGCCTGTTGTGGCGTGCCGGAAAAACCCTCGCGCGCCGCCAGCCAGGCGGCCAGCTCCAGCGCATAGGTCCTGGCGACCTTGCCCGCCTGTTGTGCCAATGGCACGCCAGGCTGGGCCAGGTTGGCCGGGTCCAGGTAGCGCTGCGCGAAGGCGGCGAAATCGACGCCATTGACGCCGGCTTCGCCCAGCCCCGCCTGCAGCACGATGTCGGCGCCGGGGCGTTTATCACCAGCAAGCACGGCGCCCAGGCTGACCAGCGCACCCTGCTCTTCCATGCGGATATGGCGCCCCGCCGTCAGTTCCAGCGTGCCGGGACCGGCCACGTTGAAGCTGCTATGCAGGATGTCGCGGCCGGCCGAGACGATGGACACGTCCGTGGCGCGCGCATGCACGAACAGGTTGCCCGTGCTGCCGCCATTGCCATACACATTCTCCCGGGTATTGGCGATGTCCTTCGGCAGCGCCGTCGGCTGGCCCGGCTGTGTGCCGGAGTTGACAATGTCGCGCCCGGCCCTCATCCACACGGGCGCGGCACCCTCGTACCACGTCTGTCCGGCCCGCTGGCCGTTGGCAAACGCCAGGAGCTCGCCGCTGCGCAAGCCGACGATATCGCCTTTGCCCGCGTACAGGCGCGACGGCGTGCCGGCGATGTCGCCGAGCGGCGCGGCGCTGGGGCTGCCGAACGCGAACAGGGGAAAACGCACCAAGCTCGATACGATGCCGTCAACGCTGCCATTGCCCGCCACGTAGGTGGCTGGCTGCTCATAGCCGGCGAAGGCGGGATGAACGGGCGTGGGCAGGCTGGACGCGGCGGTGCCCGAGCGGCTCACGGCATAGCCACTGGCATACAGCGAATCGCCCGCCAGCAAGTCGAGCCGGCCGTTGGCCGACGGCGCCAGCAGCATGGAATAGCCTGGCGCGTAGTAGTCTTGCCCGCCCAGCGCCGACTTGCCCAGGAAGATACTGCCGTTGGCGGCCACCGCCCCCAGCTGCGAAGGAAACAGGAAACGCCCGTCCGAATCGGCATGGTTGCCTTGGCTGGCCGGTGTCCTGCCAAAATCGACATCGCCCAGTTGCACGCTCGGCGCCAGGCTGCCGCCGGCGGAGAACAGGTCGATCGCCGTGCCGTCCGTCCACAGCGAGAACCAGCCGTAGCCGCCCTGCGCATAGGCCTTGCCATTGGCCGTGAACGCGGACGAATAAGGCGTCTTCACGCGGCCCGGATCGCCCGTGCCGGCCAGCACCAGGTCGCCCCGCGTGGACACGCGCGCCGCCGCATCGCCCAGCATCAGCGTCGCGCCGCCGGTGGCCGTGCCCAGCGTGGCGCCATAGGGATCGTAGGCGCGCTGCTCCTTGCTGTCGTGCTGCTGCGGCATGCCGCCATAGTTGAAGGCGACGCCGCCCAGGCTACCCGTCTGCAGGGCCAGGGCGCCGCGCAGATTGCTCAGCACGCCATTCAGGTTCAGGTTCTGGTTCTGGTAATCCGTCGCCGCGCCCAGCTGCATGCCAAAACCGTTGTTGACAGCCGCCCTGGACTGCAGGCCGGGATTGAGGTCGCCGCCGATGCGCACGTCCATGTCGCCGCCGCCCGTCAGCAGCAGGCCGCCGTCGGCGCCGACCCGGCCCGTGCCGGCCACGGCCAGCACCAGTCCTTCGCTGCGCGGCGACTGGTCGCCATCGGCCGAGCCGCGCCGCGCCTGCATGCCCGCATGGCCGCCCACATCGACGCTCAGGTTGCCGCCACCCAGCGTGCCCATACCCGTGAAGCCCACCAGCATGGGCAGCTTGTCGATGATCGGCTGGTCGGGCTGCAAGACGCTTGCGCCACCGGCTTCCTTGATATACGTGCCAAAATTGATCCACCAGCTGGCGGGTATGGGGTCGACGCCGGCCGTGCCGCCCGTGCCCTGGCGCCACAGCCAGTTGCCCACGTTGGCGCTGGCCGCCTGCCTGCGCAAGTCTTCCTGGCGCGCAACGCCGAACGCACTGACGATGTCGCCCGTCAGGTTGCCGCCCGCGCGCAGCAGCACATTGCCGCCAAGGTCAGGGTACCAGGCCGCATAGGCGCTGGCCGCGCCGCCATCGACCAGGGATTCATACGCCGCGCCGCCGCTGCCCAGCACCGTAGCACCATCGCCGGCGCGTCCGCGCGCCTGATTGTAGGCGGCATTGCCCATACTGGCGGTGGAGGTGCCCGCCGTATAGATGCCATATGGCGACAGGGTACTGACGTTGCCGGCCGCAATCAGGTCCAGGTCGCCCGTCCCCGTACGCAGCACACTGAAATGCTGGGTCGCAGGCGTCACGCTTTTCAGCGCGCCGATTTCCACCCGGTCCGGCGTGCCGGGAATCGCCTTGCCCAGCGGGATGCAGAGGTCCGCGTCGCACTGTCCTTCCACATCCAGCGGCACCGGCTTGCCGGCCAGCCAGGCGGGATCAAACAGGCTGGCGCTGTCGCTCCAGGCATAGTTGTAGCGGTCGCAGGCGCCTGCGTCGCACCAGTCTTCAAGATCTGGCGCTACCGGCGTGCCTGGCTCGTACCCCAGCTCGCCCCCGAACGCATTCCAGAACCAGGCACCGCCCGGCCGCGCCGGCGTGCCCGGGATGATTTTCCGGTCATACGTTTCATACAGCGCGTAATGGCTGTCGGCCAGCCGCAGGTCGCCCGCCAGCACGGGCCGGATGCTGCGCGTGTCGGCCGCGCCGGTATCGGCGCCGGACACGAGCCGCATCGACCACGACAGCGAGCCTTCCGGCAGCATGGGCGCCACCGCCCAGTTACGCCCCTGCACGCCGCCCGTGATGGCGCGCAGCGGCACGCTGAGGGCGCCGCCCGGCAACTTGACGCGGGTATCGGCGGGGATCAGCGCACCGACGCGCAAGGCCAGCGCACTGGCCAGCATGACCCCGTTCGGCTTGAGGTAGTTATCAAACTGCGCCAGGCTCGGCAGTGGCACGCCGGCCGGCCAGGTCAGGCCTTCCAGCGCGACCATCCCGGGCAACTGCGAACCGGCGCCCAGCTGCGTGCCTTTCGGCAGCAGCAGCGGCTGGCCCGCAACCAGCGTGCCGGCCGCATGCAGCAGGCGGCCGGCGCTGTCGCGCACGTCCGCGCGCAGCACCGTATCGACTGGCACTTCCAGCGCCGCCGCCAGGCTGGCCGCCACCGGCAGCACCGTGCCCACGGCCAGCGTCGCCGACTGGATGGGCAGGGCATAATTCAAGACCTTACCGGCGGGAAACAACGTTCCCTCGGCCAGCACCACGCCGTGGCCCGGCACCACCACGTCGCCGCCGTAGGCCTGGCGGCCCGGCGTCAGCACCCAGCCCTTGTCGTCCGGCGTGGCGGGCGGCGGCGCGAAACCGTCGTTGATGCTGCCAAAGATGTCGAGATTACCGCCCGCGCGCAACACCAGGCTGCCCGGTTCGCCCGAGCCGGCCACGGCGGTTGTTTTTGGCGTCTTCGCGTTCACGCCCGCATAGCGGTGCGCGGACAGGTCGATGTCGCCGCTGACCACAAGGTCGCCCTGCGTGACGATTTCCACGCCGGGCCGCACATGCAGCGCCTCGGCATGCGCGGCCGTCCGCAAGCCTACCAGCTTATTTTCCAGCAAATTGGCGTTGGCCAGCGCCGCCGCCATGAAGTCCGTGCTGTCGTCATGCTTGCTATCGAGGTAAGCCTGGTCGATGAACTGGTACGGCCGTCCACCCGCCGCCAGGTCCGCCTGCGTCAAGCCGTCCGGGCCCGGCACAACCTGGCCATTTGCATCCTTGAGCACGCCTTGTGGCGCATCGCTGTAGCGCACCGTGCCGTGCACGGCGATCTCGCGCGCGCCTTCAATGCGCAGGCCTGCGCCGGCCGCGATGGCGATGTCGCCGTGCGTAGCCGCGTCGGCGTCGTTGGCGCCACCGGCGCTGCCCAGGCGCGCTGCGTGCAAGTCCAGCGTGCCGCGCGCCTTGCCGTCATGCCGGCCCTTGCCCGCGCCGCTGGCGGCTGCCGTGCCGTGGCGCAAATCAAGCCGCGCGCCGCTGTCCAGGGCCAGCACGCCATCGCCCGCATTGATTTCGATCAACGCCCGGTTCGGCGCATCGATGATCTTGCCATAGCTGTCGACGCGCAGCGTGCTGCCATGCGCGTCGAGCACGGCCGTGCCGGCCAGCGTCACGCCATGCTTGCCAGCCAGGCGGATGGTGCCCACGCGCTCGCCGCTGGCGTCGATGGTGCCGGCCACCGTCAGGCGGCCATTATCGAGCGAAACATTGACGCTGCCCGCCCTGATCTCGTCGCCGATGGTCAGATCGCCCCGCTTGATCTGGAAACTGCGTTCGCCGTCGACCTTGCCGTCATTCAGGCGCCGGTTCAGGGCCGCGAAATCGCCCACGTCCTGCGCGCGGATATCCACGACGCCGCCCTTGTAGGGCAAGACGGTGCCACCCGCGTCATAGCGGCCGCTGGCGCCGCCCAGCAGCCGGCCCTGCAGGTCGACCTTGCCTGCGGCCGCATCGAGGGCGATGGCTTGCACCTTGCCGCCCTGGTTGTTGCGGGCCGACACATCGATGCCGGCGGCGGCGGCCTGCGCGATATTGCCGCTGCGGCTGGTCAGTATGACCTCGCCGCCCCAGCTGTATTTGTCCGCATCGTGGATGCTGACCTTGCGTCCCGCCAGGTCCAGCTGCGCGCCGTCAAGCAGGCGCACGTCATCCGTGGCGGCCAGGGTCAGTTTGCCGCTAGGCAACACCACGGCCGTATCCAGCGTCACGCTATTGCCCGCCAACAACAGTTCCGCGCCCAGCGCGTCGCTGCCGGCAAGCGCCGCCGGCCCGCCAGCGCCCGCTCCCGCGATATTGAGCGCCCCGCCTGCCGTGATGCGGTTGACGGAACCGGCTTGTCCCGTCAGCAGCGGCGTATTCAGGTACAGGTCGCCGCCGGCGTAGGCGTAGCCCTTGCCCGTCGCATAGGCGCCCTGCGACTGGTGCACGGCCAGGCTGCCCTTGTGGTTGGCCGTGATGCGCTCGCTGGCATTGAGCCTGACGTCGGCGAAGCCCAGGACCAGGCGCTGCGCGTCGGCCAGCGGGTCCGGGCGCGTGTCGGGGCCATAGCCGAACTCGATGCGCCGCGCGCGCACGTCCAGCGTGCCGCTGCCCGTGCCGGCACCGCCGGCCAGCACGGCGCCGGGCAGCGCTGCCGGGCCGGCCGTGCCGCCATTCCAGACGAGGATATCGGTGACGATGCGCGCCGCCTCGCCCGCCTTGCCGCCGCCATACATGGCCGGCGTCGTCAGCGACAACTTGTCCAGCAGCGACTTGCCGCTGGCATCCATGGTACTCAGGGTCGCGTCGCCGTAGAAATTGAGCGACTGGGCCGCCGTCAGCGACAAGGTCTGCAAGGCCGGCGCGCCCGTGCCGGCATCGCCGCGCAGCAGGCGGTCCAGGACCTCCTGGTTCAAGGTCAGCCCCGGCGGCAGGGCGCCGCGCGCGGCGGCCGCATCGAGCGCCTGCACACTGCCCACATTGATGCCGCCGACCGCCAGGGTCAGGTGACGCGTGCCGTAGCGCACGGCGTCGCCGAGCTCGAAGGCACTGCTGGTGGCAAAGGCGATCGAGCCTTCCGAATACAGCGAGGTAGCGCCAGCGCAGGTGGCTTGCGCGCAAGTGCCGATGCGGATGCTGGCCGGCGTTCCCGCACTGTCGTATTCCGGTGCCAGCATCTGCAGGCGCCCGTTGGAAACGGCCAGCACGCCGCGGTAGCCGGGCTGGTAGACGAAGCCGTCGTCGGCATCGAAGGCGGACTTGCCGCGCCCCAGCGTGCTGATGGCAGCCCCCTGCTCGACCTTGATGCCGGCGCCCTGGTTTGCCACTGTTGAGTTAGCGACGAGTAATACTTCGGCTGCCGACAGCGACGCCCCGTCACGCACGGTGATGGCGCCGGCTGCCCCGCCAGTGGAGAAGTCGAGCAGGTTGCCGCCCTGGCCGTAGCGCACCACGGGCAAGCTGCCCAGCGACAGGCGCGCCGCGCCCACGGCGTTGACGTCAGCGGCGCGCAGCGATACGGTACCGATGTCGGCGCTGGCCTGGCCAGCGGCCGCCAGCACTTCCAGATGCCCGCCGTCCATCGGGAAGGCCAGCGTGCCGCCATGTCCCTTGTCGGCGGGCTGAAAGCGGGCCTGGCCCTGGAAATGGAAATCGATGGCGTTGCCATTGCCTGGCATCAACTGAACCACCATGGTCCGCGCATCCGCTTCCAGCATGGCGCGCGGCACATCCAGCCTGGCCGCGTCGGCGCGCACGAAATCGGCATAGCTGGTTTCCCGGTACTGCGAATAACTGCGCAACACGCTGGCCGGCGTCACGATCAGCTGTCGCGACAGCGAGTCGCCGATGCCCGTGCCTGCCACGGACAGGCGGCCGCTGGCGGCCCAAGAACCATTGCGCATGGCATTCGGCGCGGCCGGCGCGATGCCGGCCTGGCCATTGAACTCGACGCGAAAGGCGCCCGGCAGCAAGGCGTAGGTCGACGGCAGCAAGGTGTAGCTGCCGGCCGGCAAACCAGGCACGCCGGCGCCTATCGTCACCTGCTGGCCCGGCACGGGCACACTGGCGCCGCGCTCGCCATCGGCGGGGGCCACCGGCGCCTGCGCGCCCGGCACAATCGCGTACAAGGGATTGCTGGCCAGTTCAGGCAGGATGAAGCCGCCGTTGGCCCGCGTCTGCACCAGCGGATGGTAGCGCGCATCGGTGGAGCCGCCGCGGCCGGCCACGAAGGCGGCGCCCAGCAACTGGCCGCCGCCCGACAGATCGAGCACGGAGCCCGGCTGCACGTCGACCGCGCGGCTCTTCATCGCCAGTCCCACCTTCAGATTGGCCGTCGTGCCATAGGTGCCGCCCGCGCCCAGCAGGCTGACATCCTGGCCATCGTAGCGCCAGCTGACGCCGTCGGCCGTGCCGCCATACGGCAGCATCAGGCCGGCGCCGCTGACCGAAGTCACGCTGCCCGGCAGGAAGCGCAAGGAACGCGTGTCCGACATGCTGGCGCCCGTACTGGCGCCCAGCACGAGGCTGCCCAGCGGGGCCAGCAACACGCCGCCCTGCTCGATCGCGGCGGCGCCCAGTGTCAGCGCGCCAAAGGCGGAAGGTGGCGGCAGCGGCGGCGCTGCGCCCTCCGTACCGGCGCGGCCTATGCGCAGCAGGCGCTGCTGCGCATAATCGCTGCCCCCGCCCAGGTAGCCGGCCCGCACGATGGCGCTGGCGCCTGTTGCCGGATAAATGCGGGCCGCCGTCAGCGACAGGTCGGCCGGCGTGTTGAGGGCGGTATTCTGGCCGCTGACGGTGGCGCCCAGGAAACGCAAGTCGCCCTGGCTGGCCAGTTCCACGCTGTCGAAGGCACGCCGGTCGAGCACCATCGGCAGTCCTTGCGCACGCTCCTTGCCGCCATGCACACCCGTCGTCAGCACGTCGCGCACGTCGAGCAGCTGCGTGGCTTCCAGGCGCAAGGTGCCTGCGGCCGGCTGCGTCGATACGCCGCCCGTCACAGTGGGACGTATCTGGCCATCGCCCGCGCCGACGGCGCCGATGCCGGCCAGGCGCATGTATGGCGCCGCCAGCAGCACGCGCGTTGCCGCTGCCGCGCCGTCGGCCAGTACCAGGGTGGGTGCGTACAGATGCAGGCTCTGGCCCAGCGACAGGGACAGGTCGCCATCGAAGCCGAGCATGCCGTTGCTGAGGATGGACAGATTGCCGAAGCCGCCAGCGGCCACCTGCGAGGCGGCCAGCGCCGCGTGGCCATACACGAACTGCGCGGCCGCCTGTTCCGGCTGGGTGGCGGCCAGCGTGCCGCCGGCCGGTTGCTGGCGCAGCATGAACTCGCGCGCCTGGCGCACGCGCGCACCGGCGGTATCGCGGTACTGCGGCGTTTCCAGCGCGAGAGCGAGCGTGCCGCCGGCCGCGCCGGCGCCGCCCGCGCCGGCTTTCATCTGGCCATCAAGATACAGGCCGTTGTTCGACGCCAGCGCAATGCTGCCGCCACGGCTGGCCACTTGCGTGGCGCCCAGGCCCGCCACGTCGAGCTGCGCCTGTGCGCCGGAAGCGTCGAGCAGCGCGCCTTCGCGCACGGCCACGAACAGGTGCGCCGCATCGGCCTTGCCCGTGGCCTGGTCGAGCGTGCCGCCCACCACGATGCTGCCGCCGTCGCGCACCAGGCCATAGCGCTGGCCGCGCGCATCGACGGCCGTGGCGGCGCGCGCCGCCGCGTCCAGCACGGCCCCGTCGCCGATCCAGATCGAGCGGCCGTGCCCGGCGCCGTTGGCCGTCTCGGCCGCCTGCACATCGCCCGCCATGCCTTCCAGCACGATCTTGCCGCCCCAGGCGTTCAGGCGGCCATCGAGCGTCAGCTGGCCGATGCCCGCTACCGTGATCGACTGGCCAGGATCGACTTCCAGCGTGGCGCCGTGGCCGATGCGCGCCTGGACGCTGGCCATGTCCGCGCCGCCGGAGACGTCCGCCACACCGGCCTGCAGCCGCAAGCTGGCGCCAAGGCGCTGCGTCAGCACGCCCTTCCTCGCGTCTTCGCGGTATACGGGCGACAGCCACGCTTCCACCTCCTGCCCGGCCATGCGCAGCAGCGGCATCGTCACCGCGACCTGCGCGCCGTCGGCCACCGTCAAGCCGCCGTTGCCGCCGATATCGTAGCGGGAAAACCCCTTGTCAAAAAAACCGCTGTCCAGCTGCAGCGTGTCGGCCGCCGCCTGCGCCGCTCCGCCGATCAGCACCTTCGCCGCGCGCACCTGCAGCGTGCCACCGCCCTCCATGCCCTGGCCCAGCAGCGCGCCGTCGAAACCCAGGCTGGCTGCACGGTCGCTACCCTGCATGCGCGTTTCCAGCGTCACGCTGCCGCCCTTGCCGCCACGTACCGCACCGCCAGCCAGCTGCGCCGCACCCGAACGCACGTCGATGCGGCTGTCCTTGCGCAGCAGCACGTCGCCGCTGCTGCGCAGCGAAACACTGCCGCCATGCCTGTATGCCAGCCTGGCGCCAGGCAATGATACTTCCTCCTGCAGGGACTGGCTCCACAAGCCGCTCGCGTCCAGCGTCACGCCGCCGGCCACCAGCACGCCGGCCTTGCCGCCGGCGGGCGCCTTCAGCACGCTGTCCTCGATGCGGTCGTTGACAGCCTGCCGCAGGATATTGCCGATCTGGATGCCGCCCGCATGCGCCGTCACGTCGGCTTTGACCGCCACGTCGCTGCCGTACAGGGTCACGTTGCCGCCGTCGGCCACGCGCACGGCGCCATTGACGGCGATCGTATCCGTGGCGGCAATGCGCAGGGCGCCCAGTTCGAAGCCATTCAGGCGTGCCGTATCGAGCACCAGGCGACCCTGGCGCGACGTTGGCAGCAGCGTGTCCAGGTCCAGGCCTGCGGCGATATCGTCCGCGCCGCCGGCCAGTTGCACGTCGCGCATGACGGCGCCCAGGCTGTCGTGCGTCAGGCCCGTGCTCTTTTCGAACATGGGCACGGAGCGGCCAACGATCAGCTGGCCGCGCGTGGCGGCGGCCTTGTGCGACTGATGGTAGCCATCGACACCGGCCTGCGCCGCCTGCTGCTGACCCGGACCCTGGACGGCGCTGGCGTCGATCAGCCCTTCCAGCACGGCCGCCTGCGTGCCAATCACCAGCTTGCCGGCATCGCGCCCCACCGTATAGCCGTTTTCCAGCCGCTGCATCGGCGCGATCAACGGACTGCGGTAGGAAGCCGTGGCAGACTCGCCCCAGCGCGCGTGCAGCTCTTCAAAGCCCCGGTACAGGCCCGTGTACAGCAGGTCGCCGGGCGCGCGCGATGCTTCGTACTGGCGGCCATCGGCCCCATTGACCCAGGTCTGGCGGATCGAGCCGCCTTCCACCCGCAAGGTGCCGCCCGACAGGTTGATGCTGGAGCCGGCCTGCGTGACGACGTCCTTGCCGTCAAAACTGAGCGTGCCGCCCTGCGCCATCCATTCTCCCACCGTGTGTCCCTGCATGCCCAGGTAGCCGCCCACCTCCAGCAAGCCGCCCGCCGTGTACCAGCGGTCGCTGTCATAGCCATTCGTTCCCTTGGGAACAAACACGAGGCTGCGCCTGTCCAGCCAGATATCGCTGCTATTGAGCCCCTTGCCATCGCGGTTGCCTGGTGCGTCGCGCTGTTCGTTGCCCTGCACGTTGACCTTGACGTTGTTGCTTTCCATGGCCAACCTGACCCCGGCCGCGCCCGCCACGTCGATCCGCGCGCCATCGCGCACCAGGCTGCGGCCGGCCGCATTGACGCTGATCTGCCCACCTGTGGCCAGCGTCAGCGACGCGTCCTGGAAATCCACCGTGCCGGCGCTGTCGATGGCGATGCGCGACTGGTCGCGCCGGTCCGCCAGCGGCAGCATGGACGCGGCGCCGGCCAAGGCCGGGGCGCGCAAGCCGTCGCGCTGGCTGTCGAGCGCCGTGGTCCTCGCATCTTCCTCGATCAGGACGGCTGTCGTGGCTCCCTGCCCCAGCACCACGGCGGCCTGCTCACCCAGCGCCTGCAGGTGCACCGTGCCGCGCGCATTGACGCTGGTGCTGGCAAGCAGCACGCCATCCTGGCGCACCTCGCGCCCGGCCAGGGTCGCATCGCCTTCGCGCGCCTGGATCAGCCCCGAATTGGCGACCTTGCCTGTCACACCCGCCACGCCGGACCGGGGCACGACCTCATTGCCACGCGTGGTGGACAGCGCATTGCCATCCGTGCCCGCGCCCTTGCGGATGACGAAGCTGTCGCCAGCGGCCAGCAGCACCTGTCCCTTCGGCGCAAGGATCTCGCCGCCGTTATGCACCTCGGCGCCCGCCAGCAGCACATAGCCGCCCCCCTCGGTGGAATTGGCGGGCGCGCGCGTGGCGAGGCGTGCGCCGCGCAGCACCTCGACCTTGCCCAGTGCATCGCTGATCGATGGCGTGCTGCCATTGCTGTAAATGCCGCGCTCGCGGAACTGCACGTCGCCGATGCCGGCGGCGGCAGCCACCAGGTTGCGCGTATCGACCTGGCTGGCGCCATGGAAGACGATGCCGTTGCGGTTGACCAGCAGCACCGTGCCGTCGCCCTCGATGCGGCCCTGGATCTGGCTGGGACGCGCCAGCGGATCATTGACCCGGTTCAGCACGGCCCAGTCCTTCTGCTGCTGGAAGGACAAAGTCGTATCCTTGCCGACATTCAACGTTTCCCAGTTCAGGATGGCCTTGTCGGCCGTCTGCCGCACCAGCACCGTCGTCTTGCCTCCCTGCACCGTCTGCACGGGCGCCTGGGCGTTGAGCCAGCCAGCCGTCAGGCTGTTGGCATCGATCTTCAGGCCGCCATTCACCAAGCCGTCGGGCACGCCGGGCGCAGCGGCCGCTGCCTGGCGCGCCTGTGCCTGCGCCGCCTGCTGCGCAGCGATGGCGCGCGCGGCCAGATTCAGGTTGTTGAGCGAACGCTGCAACTGCTCGCCAGTCTGCGGGCCAGGCGCCGCCGGCCGTCCGGCCAGCGGCACACCGCCGGGCTGCCGCCCCGTTTGCACCACTGTCGCCTGCGTCGCGCCCTTGCCGGCAAACCAGGCGCCGCTGAACGCCTGCTGCGCCTGCGCCTGCTGCACCGTGCCACCCGCCGCCAGCAGCACGGCCACGGCATAGGCGAGTGGCGTAAGCCGCATGGCCGCTTGCGGCGCAGGCACGCGCAGCGTCTGTGTCATGGTCTTGCGCCGGGCAGTGTGAAACATGGTCATGGCAATGATTTCCTGGAAAAATGAACGTGCTGGTTGGTCAGGGAAAGCGCGCTGAAAACGCGCTGCTCATGACTGGGACGCATGGTGCCCGCCTAACCCGCATTTATTTTTTCCAGAAACACTATCGAAGGCAACGCTGGGAGCATTCCCATAGTTGACGGCGAGATACGCTGTGTCCACGCCCGGCTTGATGCGCGCGCGCGTGACAGGGCCTAGCTGAGCAGGACCAGATTGCCAGGCAAGTAGGTGAGCCGGGCGCCGTACAGGTCGCGGATCAGCGCCAGGGCGACATCGAGCTTAGCGATGGAAAACTGCGCCTGGACGCGGCGCATGCCCAGCTCTTCGCTTTGCAGGAAGATCCTGCCGGGCCGGTATCGGTTGAGCTCCTCGACCACCTGCGCCAGCGGCGTGTCATTGAACAACAGCAGGCCGCGGCGCCAGGCCAGCACGGCATTGGAATCGGCGGGCGCGGCCAGGCGCAGCACGGCCGGGCCGTAGCGCAACTGCTGCGACGCGGACAAGGTGGTGCGCCGCTGCGGGTGGTCGACCTCGACCAGGCCTTCCAGGCAGCTCAATTCCACGTCGCCATCCGGAAGGCAGCGCACGTTGAAACTGGCGGCGCGCGCCTGCAGCCGCGCGCCGCCGGCCAGCACGGTACACGCCTCACGGCCACCCGTCACGATCTGCGCTTCACCGGCCAGCAATTCGATGAACGTGGCGTCATCCGCGCCGCGCAGGTTCAAGCGTGTCTGCGTATTCATGCGCACTTGTGCGCCGCCGGCCAGCGCCAGTTGGCGCTGCTCGCCCGTGCCCGTGCGATAGTCGGCGGCCAGTTCGCCCACGGACGGCCACAGGGCCAGCGGCGGACGCAAGGCCAGCAGCGCCACGCCCGTGGCCAGCGCGCCACCCAGGAAGGCGCGTCGGCCGCGCGACGGTGCGCGCATGGCCTGCTCGCGCGCCACCGCGGGCGCCGCCATGCGCAGGCCGCGCCACAGCTGTCCCAGTTCCCGCGCCGCCCGGGCATGGCCGGGACTTTGCGCACGCCAGCGGGCGAATGCGTGCGCATCGGCCTCGCTCGCCCGGCCCGAGCGCAGGCGCACCAGCCATTGCCTCGCCTGTTCCTCGATATCGCCGTCGCTGTCGTTGCTGTGTTGGGTCATGATGAAGAATCGTATCAGAAGCGGCGCGGGCCGCCACGGGCTGCCATGTCGGCCGGCGCGCCCACGTATTGCTGGCAATGTCGCAGGGCGTGCCGCAACTCTTTTTCCACCAGGCTCAGCGAAATATCCAGGCGCGCGGCGATCTCGCGATTGAGCTGGCCATCGATATGCGCCGCCAGCAGGATCTCGCGCTGGCGCGGCGTAAGCTGGCGCAGCGCCGCTTCCAGGGCAATGATCTCGCTGCGCGCCGCGACGATGCGTTCGGGATCGGCCAGTTCGTCTTCCACGTCGAACAGGGCGTCGATATCGGCATCGTTCAATTTCCGGTGTTCGCGGCGGTACTGGTCGGTGGCGACGTTGACCGCCATCTGCAGCAGATAGGCGTCGGGATTTCGCACGGCGGTATTGCCGGGCATCGACTCCAGGCGCAGCCAGGTCTCCTGCAGGGCATCGGTCGCGCGCTCCCCGGTGCCGACGATGTATTCAAGCTTGCGGCGCAGCTGGCCATAGCGCGTCACCAGCACGCCGCGCAGACGCGCGCGCAAGCTATCGGGCATCAGCCTGGTCCTCCGCGGGCGCGGGCTGGCAGGCGCCGCCAGCGTCATCCGGGCGCAGCAGAATGGTGATCGGCTGCGGCATGGCCGGCGGCGGCGGCTCGAATACCTGCACACGCAAGCTGCGCGAGATCACGGCATCGCGCAGCGGGCGTCCCGTGCTGCCCGCCTGTTTCAGCGTCGCCACGCTGCCCGACGCGGCGATGCGCAAGCGTAGCGCCAGACGGTAGCTGCCGGGGCGCGTCAGGGCCGAGCGGCACAGGACGCGCAGCAATTGCGCCTGCACGCCACTGACATAAGCGCCATAATCAGCACCGTCCGCATGCACGGCATCGATGGCGTCCAGGGCGATGGGACCGCTTTCCGGTGACAGTGGCGGCGTAGCCGGAGTATCGCCGGAAGGCAGCTGAATGATGGCGGCATTCGCCGCCGGAAAACGCGCATGCAGGCCGGTGCCCGACAGCAGGCGTTGCAGCGCCTCCGGCGCCGCAAAGCTGCCTTGCACGGCACTGCTGTAGCGCTGGCGCAAGGCGCCGCTGGGCGCCAGCACGGAAATCCCCGTGATGAGGCCATACGCCCTGAGCGCATCGGCCAGCGGCTGGGCAGGAATCTGGAACGCATACAGCGGCGGCGCGGCGTGCGCCGCTCCTGCCGCGGCGAAGCCGGCCAGCAGCAGGCATGCGGCCAGCGCCAGCACACTGAGCGACGCCGGGCTTGCTGTCATCACGCTATCGTCCTGTTCTCGAAATGGGGCTGTTGCCGACGGATACTCCATCGACAGCAGCAGGCTACACGGCAAAAGTGACACCATCGTGACACGCCGGGACCGGCCGCCGCCTTCAGCCATTGCTCACCCCATGCTCATGCCCGCCGGCGCCTGCTGCTCGGCACCGCTGCGCTGGTGGCCCTCGCCGCCTGCGGCGTTGCCAGCGTCGACCCCGGCACCTTGCGCAACTTGCTGCCATGGCTGTCGCCGAAGTCCGATCCCGAGATCGTGGCGGCCGGGCAAGCATTTTTCGATGTTTTTTGCCCGCTGCGCCTGGAATGTGGCGAGTGCCTGGCCAGCGCCCTGCCCGACCGCACCCATCTGCTCATCCGCAACGGTTTCCACAGCGATTTCTTGATCAAATAGGCATCCGCCGTGATGGGCGCCATCGAAGCCATGCGCTGGAAAAAGTAAGGCAACGGCGGCGCAGGCGCCGGAAGGTCTACAATGGATGCGCACTTGTCCGCTGCGCTATTATTCATTTACAACTGCGAGATTTCCTCCGTCTCCTTCGCCACCAGGAGTATCCGCATGAGCCAGCAAGCCACCATCGTCCTGGTCCACGGTTTCTGGGGCGGCACCGCCCACTGGAGCCGCGTCATTGTCGAATTGCGGCGCCAGGGCCACACGGCCATCCGCGCCGTCGAACTGCCATTGACCTCGCTGGCCGACGACGCCGAGCGCACGCGCAAGATGGTGGCGCAAGTCCATGGCCCGGTCTTGCTGGTAGGACATTCCTACGGCGGCGCCGTCATCAGCGTGGCCGGCAATGCGCCGAATGTGGCGGGCCTCGTGTACATCGCCGCCTTCGCGCCCGACGTGGGCGAAAGCCCGGGCAGCATCACGCAGGAACACCCGCCCCTGGGCGCGGCCAGCCTGGAAGGCGACAGCGACGGCTGTCTGTGGATCAAGCCCGAGCAATACCATGACAGTTTTTGCCAGGACCTCGATGCGGAAGAAGGCGCCGTGCGGGGCGTGATCCAGAAAGCGCCGCTGGCCAGCACCTTAGGCGATACCATCAGCGACCCGGCCTGGAAACATAAACCCAGCTGGTACCAGATTTCCACTGCCGACCACATGCTTCCCCCGTCAACCAGGAACGCATGGCAGCGCGGTGGCGGGCGCGTAAGGCGGCGGCCTACAGCCAGCCCTCGCGCTTCAGGCGCCGGTGCAGCCAGTAGCAGCCGGCGACGATGACGACGATCACGGCCGGATAGCTGCCGCGCCACTTCAGTTCCGGCATGAATTCGAAGTTCATGCCGTACAGGCTGAAGACCATGGTGGGCACGGCCAGGATGGCGGCCCAGGCGGCCAGGCGCTTGACCACCTCGTTCTGGCGGATCGAGATTTGTCCCAGCGCCACCTGCATGGCCGAATTGACCAGTTCGCGCATCTGCCCCGCCGTGTGCGTGACCCGTTTGACGTGGTCGAGAATGTCGCGGTAATAGATGCGGTTTTCCTTGGGCACGATGTCGCCATGGAAACGAATCAGCTGGGTGCAAATGTCATGCAGGGGATTGACGGCTGCGTCCAGCTTCAGCAGCTCCGTCTTGAGCTGGTAGAAATCCTGTAGCTTGTCTTCGGAGAGACTGGGCTGGAACAATTGCAGCTCGTAGTGCTGGAAGCGGGACTGCAAATGGTCGATGCAGGGCTGGTACTGGTCGACGATGAAGTCGATGATGGAATACAGCACGTAGCCGGGGCCGCTGGCCAGTTTCTCGGGCACGCTTTCCTTGCGCTCACGCAACTTCGCATAGCCTGCCGAGGCGCCATGGCGCACCGTGATGATGAAGCGGGGGCCGAGAAAGACGTGAGTTTCGCCGTACACGATGGCGTCGCCGTCCAGGGTGGCCGTGTGCATCACCATGAACAGGGTGTCGCCGTATTCTTCCAGCTTGGGTCGCTCGTGCGCGCCCTGCGCATCCTCGACGGCCAGTTCGTGCAAGCCAAACGCCGATTGCAGCGCCTGCATGGCGATGCTGTCGGGACTGGCCATGCCGATCCAGACGAAGCAATCGGGGTCGCCGAGAAAGTCGCCCACCTTGTCGATATCAAAGTGCGCGATCTTCCTGCCGTCGCGATACGCTTCGCAATTGACGACGGCGGCGTGGGTACTCAGGTCCATGGTGATTTTCGGCTAGTGGCGGCAATATTGGGGGGCCAGTATAGCGGAAAGGACGGCGCCCACTGCGGGCCGGGCGCCAAAGGCGTGCCGGGACGAACACCCGGAGTCTCGGTATGGCCCTAGCCCGTCGACATGACCGCATTCAAGGCGCGCCGCAATTCCTTCAGCCGGGGCGGCTTGCCCAGCACGCAGTCGACGTGTTCGGGATAGTCGCTGTCGGCCGCCAGGCGCTGGCCCCAGCCCGTGAGCATGATGATGGGCGTGGCCGGCGAATGCTGGCGCACCGCGCTGGCCACCTTGCGCCCGTCCACGTGGGGCATGCCCAGGTCCGTGATGACCACCGCAAAGTGTTCGTGCCGGTCGTGCGCGGCCAGGAAGCAGTCGATGCCGGCCTGGCCCCCGTCGGCGGACACCACCTCGTGACCATCGATTTCCAGGATGTCGCGCAGGGACTTGAGCACCATCGGGTCGTCGTCCACCACCAAAATGCGCAAGCGCGACGGCACGGCGTGGGCCGCCTCGGGCGCTTGCTCCCCCTCGCCCACCGCGCAGGCGGGAAAAGCCAGGCGTACCACCGTGCCCTGGCCCGGCGCCGTGACGATGTCGATGCTGGCGCCATGGCGCTCCATCATGCCATACACCATGGCCAGGCCCAGGCCCGTGCCCCGCTCGCCTTTGGTGGTGAAAAACGGTTCCAGGCAGCGGCGGCGCGTGTTCTCGTCCATGCCGACGCCCGTGTCGCCCACCTCGATGCGCACCTGCCGCGCCTCTCCCGCTGCGCCGGTACAGCTGGTGCGCACGCTCAATGTGCCGCCGTCCGGCATGGCGTCGACGGCGTTGAAGACCAGGTTGGTCAGCGCTTCGCGCAGTTCGCCCACGCTGCCAGGCAGCATGGGCAGAGCGTCCGCCAGCTCCGTGCGCAGGGCGATGACGATGCCGCGCTGCTGCGGCATGTCGCTCCAGCGCGCGCGCGTCAAGTCCAGCACCTGCTGCACCACCAGATTGGCGTTGATGGGCGACAGCGCCAGTTGCGGTTCGCGCTGGCGGTAGAATTCGCGCATGCGCGCCACGGTGGCGGCCACGTCGTCGATGGCGCGCTCGATGACTTCCAGGCAATGCCGGCCCTGTGGACTCAGGTTGGTTTCCGTCTCCAGCAAGGACTCGGTGTACAGGGCCACGGGGGAAATGGCGTTGTTGATGTCGTGCGCGATGCCGCTGGCCATCTGCCCCAGTGCGCGCAGGCGCTCCTGCTGCATCACCGACTGCTGCGTCTGGCGCAAATCGTCATATGCGCGCTGCAGCGCGCCGTAGAGCTGCGCCTGGTTGGCGGCCAGTGCCACATGCTCGCTCAGCTGGCTGAGGAATTCGCATTCGCCGCTGGTAAAGCTGTGTGCGGCATGGCGCGCCACGATCAGGATGCCGAAGACTGTGTTTTCAGCCAGCAGCGGCGCCATGACGAGGGCGCGCAGTCCCCCTTGCGCCAATCGCTGCGGAAACGGAAACGCCACCTCGGCGATATCGGCTTCATACACGAGCTTGCCCCGCACGCAGCTCGACAGGCCATTCTCGTCGATGGGAATGTGCGCGTGTTCGCTCATCATGAACGACTGCGCCAGCGCCTCGCTGCGCACGCCCACGCACGTCACCTGTAGCGCGTGCTGCGACGGTTGGTACAGGCAGATGCAGCTGAAATCGATGGGCAGCTGCTCTTCCAGGCTGCGCACCACCACCTGGAAGATGCTGCGCAAGTCCTGCCGCTCGCCGATCGAGCGCGTGATCTGCTGCAGCAGGTTCAGGCGCTCGATCTGCTCATGCACCTTGCGCTCGGCCAGCTGGCGTTCGGCGATCTGCGTTTCCAGCGCGGCATTCGTGTGGGCCAGTTCGTCGCGCGAGACGGTGGTGCGGCGCAGCTTGTCCGTCATGCCGTCGAAGGCGCGCGCCAGGTCGCCGATTTCATTCTTGGTGTGTACGCCGAGCGCAAAGTCGAGCTTGCCGGCGCCGACGATCAGCGTGCCCTGGCGCAGCTTCTCCAGCGGGCCCGTGACGCTGGTCATGGTGAAATAGATCAGGCCGGCCACCAGCGCGATGATCATGCCGCCAAACAGCAGCACGGCCACGTTGGCCCGCTGCTGCGCGTCCAGCACGCCTTGCCGGCTCAATTCGGACAGCCGCATCGCATCCGAGATCATGCCCTGCACCTTGCCCATGATCTGGCCGGACAGGCGCGACTCCAGCTCGCCCAACACCTCGCGCCGCTGCGGATCCTGCCCCAGCTCGCGGTGATTCGCCACAAACAGCTCGAACAGAGCGCCCACGCCGGCCAGGTCGCCCTGCAATTCGCGCAGCAGCGCGCGCTCCTCGGCGGCGCTGAAGGCGGGCGCGGCCAGCAGGCCCGTGGCCAGCGATTCGCTGCGCAGCTGCCACTGGGCCCGCGTGCGCGCGCCATGATGCAGCGCATATTCGATCGACAGGTAGCGCAGCGACGTGACGGCTTGCAGGATATCGGCCGCCGCCTTGTTCTTCGCCAGTTCGCGCTGCATCGCCATGGTGGTGGAGAACAGCACGGCGACGATGATGGCCACGAGCGCCACGCAAAACAGTTGGGCCAGCTTGAAACGCGTGACGATTTTCACGGTGGCCTTTTCAATGAATGACCGTCACGGCCGACGACGCCACGGCTTCCAGGCCATCGAGGTAGACGGCATCGAGGAAATTCGGCATGTCGCTGCGGCCGGCCAGCCGGTTCTTGATGGCCCAGCGCGCCTCGTCTTCCAGCGCCAGCAGCAAGCCCTGGTCGAGCACAATGCCAAACTGATAACCATGCCAGGCCGCCTGCAGGCGCGCCGCCTCGCCGGCCGATGCCGTGGTAAACAGCGCGCGCGCGGCGCCGGGCTGGTCGCGGCAAAAGCGCGCGCCGGCGATCAGCGCGCGCAGCACCTTGCGTATCGTGGCCGGGTGGCTGCGCACATACTCGCCCGTGCCAGCCACATTGAACAGGCCCGCATACACGTCCTCGCCATAGAAAATGGCCGCGTTGCCCGCGATCGCACGCGCCATGCCCGTCAGGAACGGCTCCCAGCCGGCCGCCGCATCGACCTCGCCGCGCGCCAGCGCACCGGCCAGCTGGTCCGGTGTGTAGTTGTGCAGGGTGACTTCGCCAGGCAGCAGCTTCTGGCGGTTCAGGAAGGCGTCCAGCGTGAAATGGCCGGAGGTGCCCAGGGTCACGCCGATGCGCTTGCCTTTCAGGCTGGCGGGCGTGGACACGCCGCGGTCCAGACGCCCCACGATACCGTGGTCGCGCTCGGCCTCGAAGAGGCTGGCGATGATGACGACGGACTGGTCCTTCAGTCTGGCCAGCACCACGGGAATATCGGAAACGGTGCCCAGGTCGGCACTGCCCTGCAACACGGCTTCCAGCGACGCCTTGCCGGACGAATACGGTTGCAGCAGCGCGTCGATGCCCTCGCGCGCGAAATAACCGTGCGCGCGCGCGGCCAGCATGGGGCAGCTGCCCACGTATTCCGCATTCACGGCCAGGCGCAGCACTTCCACGGGGCCGGGCGGCGCAGCGGGACGGGCATTGAGCCGCCAGATGGCCGCGGCGGCCAGCGCCAGCAACAGCGCGATGGCCGCCAGCCAGATCGCCCGCCGCACTGGCGCCGCGCCGTTCATGCGCTGCGCTGCGCCGTGGCCGACTCCAGCGCGCTGTTGATGGCCTCGGAAAACGCCTGCACGTCGATCGGCTTGGTGAGGTAGCGGTAAAAGCCCGCCGCCAGCCCCTGGCGGATATCGCCCGGCCCGGCCACGGCCGTCAGGGCGATGACGGGAATATGTGCGGTGCGGGCATCGGCGCGCAGCAGCTGCATGACTTGCGTGCCGCTGATGTCGGGCAGGTCGCTATCCATCAGTATCAGCTGAGGGACATGGCGGCGCGCCATGTCCAGGCCCGTTTGCCCGTCGCCGGCCGACAACAGGTCGAGGTCGGGTCGAAAATGGATCAGGCCCGCCACCAGGGCCAGATTCAGGGGATTGTCTTCCACGTACAGCAGCGTCTTGCGGTCCGGCAGCCGTACCGTTTCTGCGGGCCGGGCGATGGCGGACAGGCGAGAACTTTCCTGCATCGGCTGGCGCGCCGGGCAACTGGCGATATCGAGCCAGAAGGTGCTGCCGCGTCCGGGCGTGCTGGCCACGCCTATCCTGGCCTGCATGGCTTCGGCCAGGCGCTTGCTGACCACCAGCCCCAGGCCCGTACCCTCCTCGTCGCGCGCATCGCGTCCCAGACGGTTGAAGGGCTGGAACAGCGCTTCGAGCTGCGCGGCGCTCAGCCCGCCGCCCGTGTCGCGCACGGACAGGCGCAGCTGCCGCGCATCGACGGGCTGGCAATCGACGTGGATCTCGCCCTGTTCCCGGTTGTATTTGACGGCATTCGACAGCAAGTTGAGCAGTACCTGCTTGAGGCGCGTACGGTCGGCCAGCACATGCAGGCCGACCGCTTCCACGAACGTCAAGGTGATGCCGCGCTTCTTCGCCAGCGGTTCCATCATTTGCCAGCATTCGTGGTAGATGCCGGCCAGGTCCACGGCTTCCATAGCCAGCGACATATTACCCGACTCGATTTTGGCGATATCGAGGATATCGTTGATCAAAGTCAACAGGTGCCGGCCCGCGCCGAAGATGTGCGAGGCAAAGGTTTTCTTTTCCTGCGCCGTCGAGGGGATGGAGTCGGACATCAGCATCTGCGAAAAGCCCAGGATGGCGTTGAGCGGCGTGCGCAGCTCATGGCTCATGCTGGACAGGAAATTGGTCTTTTCCTGGTTCGCCCGCTCGGCCACTTCGCGTGCCAGCTGCAAATCCTTGTTCATGGCGTCGAGTTCGTCCGTGTGCTGGCGCAGCAGCAATTCCAGGCGCGCATTGGCGATGCGCAGCCGGCGCGTTTCCAGCGCGCGCGCCAGTATCAGCAGGATGCCCGATACCTTGAACGGCTTGACGACATAATCGAGCGCACCGGCCTGCATGGCCTGCACGGCCGAGGCGATCGTGCCTTCGCCCGTCATGATGATGCAAGCCAGGTCCGCATCGATCTGGTGCGCCGCTTCCACCACGGCGATGCCGTTCATGCCCGGCATCATCAGGTCGACCAGCAGCAGGTCGAACGATTCGACGGCCAGCAGCGCTAGCGCCGCCTCACCCGAAGCGAGCCCCGTCGTCTCGTAGGCCTGCCCCCGCAAGGTGTCGCACAGCGCGCGCATGTGCGCCAGCTCGTCATCGACGATGAGGATACGCGGCGGCATTGATGAGCTGTTCATGCATTCTCCTGGCGGCATGACCTTGCGGGCCGGGAACTTGCCCCGCAACATGCGTTCCGAGCATAGCACCTGAAAATTACCAAAAATACACGCATTGTCACGCGCGCAAGAAAGCAGGGGCAGCCCTGCGCGAGATTGGGCGGCCGCCATGCCGCAGATGCCCGGCTCGCCCAAGCCCTTCGCTTTCATGGACGAGGCTGACGGGCCGAATCCTACGCGTCAGTACGCGAACGAACGTTCAACCTCAGACTGCGCCTGGTCGTGCCGACGCCGCCCAGCGCCGCGTGGCCCGTGTGGCGCGCGCAATGGTCGAGCGCCTGGCGCAAGGCCGTATCGACATTGCGCAGCGACATGTCGTGCCGCTCGGCCACTTCCTGGCGGGTCAGCTCGTCCACGCGCAGCGCTTCGAGCACTTGCTGGTGGCGCCGCGGCAGCAAGTCGACGGCCTGCGCCAGCCGGCGCAGGTCGGCATGCAGCTCGGCCAGGCGTTCCGGCCCCGCCGCCGTATCGGCCAGGAAATCGACCAGGCCAGCCTCGCCATCGCCCTCGTCCGCATACAGCCAGGCGCGGTTGCGGCGCAGGCTGTCCATGGCCGCATTGCAGGCCACGCGAAACACATAGGCGACGGGGCTGTGCGCCAGCGGCGCCCCATCACCCGCCGCCAGCGTGCCCAGGCGCAGCCAGGCGTCGTGCAGGCTATCGCTGGCCAGCTCGGCGCAACCCAGGTGGCGCGTCAGACGCCGGTGCAAGCCCCGGTAATTGCTTTCCAGCACAGCCTGCATCTGCCTGCCCTGCCCCGGCAACGACGCTGGCGCCATGTCGTTGGCCGCCCGCAGACGGGGCCGGATGGCCGGCCGGTACCAGGCCATGCCTGCATGCCCCACGGCGCGCAAGGGCAAGGGTTCGGCCAAGCGGGCCATCATGGCGACAACCTGCTGCGCTCTTGCGCCGTCAACTGGCGCGTAGCCGATTCCGGCAGCGGGCCCAGGCCCAGCACGCGCACGGCGCTGCGCGGGTTGTAGTCGCCCGCCTCGATGCGTGCGCCGTCCTGCGGCATCGCTTGCGCGCTGTCAGGCGGTGCGTCGCTGCCAAAGCCCAGCACGCGCACCGTAAACACGGATGGCTGCGCCGAACGGGTGGCGGCGCGTTCGCGCTGCACCACGTCCTGCGCCGCCGCCGTCGCCTGCGTGGCGGCCGCGCTGGCGTTCGTCATGGCAGCCACGTTGACGGACGCCACCGTCGGCATGCCCTTGGCTTCTCCCTTGACCTGGATATTCGCCGCGTTCATCACCGTCAGCGCGGCCAGGTTGACGTTGCCCGAGACGCGGATGCCCGCCTCGCCCGCGTCGATGGTGCCCAGCGGCGCCAGCAAGTCGACGTCGCCGGCCGGCACTTCGGCAATCGGCGCCAGGGTGGCGATGCCGGCGCCCGTACTCGGCACGTCGGACGACAGGGTCACGTTGCCCCAGTTGTCATACACGCGCTTGGGCGGCGTGTAGACGATGGTCGACTTCGAACCACGTCCCGCGTTGATGTCGCCCTGCGAGGACCAGCCCAGGATATCGCCGCCAAACGTGGTCATGACGCGGCTCTGGCCCAGCAGGATGCTGCCGTGCGAGAACAGGTCGATATTCCCGCCACCCTTGGTGATGACACCCGAGGTCGACGGCGGCGCCTCGCCTTCGATGCCGAACACCTGCTTGCCGCCCGGCGTCAGCAGCGCGATGTCGCCGCCGAAGTTGGTGTGCACGTAGCCACTGCGGGGAACGATGCGGTCGTTTCTTCCCGAGTCCGGGTTGTAGAGACCAAACGTGCCGCGGTACATGACGATGTCGCCCGCATAGGAAATCGCCTTGCCGCTGGCGTCGGTGGCCGGCGCCAGGCCCGCGATGGCGTTGCGGCTGCGCAAAAAGCTGCCGTAGCGGGTGCTGTCCCGGTCGTTGTACTCGCGTCCGCCCGCCTTCAGTTCGGCGAAATACACCTTGCGGGAAAACACGCGCTGCTGCGGCTCGGGCAACGCCAGGTAAAAGGCCAGCGCTTCGGCGGGCGTGCCCTTGAAGCCGTAGCGCTCGACTAGCCAGGTCGCCAATTCGGTCTCGTACGATTTCACCACCTTGCCGGCCTGGTCGGCCAGCGGCACGCCCGTCTGCGCCACGTTGGATGAGTCCAGGTAGGGCTTGACGAAGCGCAGGTAATCGAGGCCGGCCGCGCCCACGCCCGCCTGCATGGCGATGCCAGCGCCCGGACGCTTGTCGCCCTGCACAATGGGACCGAGGCTGACGACGCTGCCCTTGTCCTGCATCAGGATATTGCGCCCGGCGCTGATGTCGAGCGTGCCGGGACCGGCCACGTTGAAGGAGCTGGTCAGGATATCGCGCCCGGCCGAGACCACCGACACGTCATACGCATTGTTATGCACGAACAGATTGCTGCTGTTGTTGAATAACACGTCGCTCTCGCTGCCGCCCACCCCCTCCAGCAACGCCGTGCCGCTGCTGACGATGTCGCGGCCGGCCTTCATCCAGACCGGTTGCGCGCCCTCATACCAGGTGATGCCTGCATGCTTGGCGTCGTAGAACTCGACGATGCGACCGACGTTGACGCCGAGCAAATCGCCCTTGACGGCATAGATGCGGGCCGCCTGCGTGCCGCTGTTGCCAGGGCCGGCGGCCGAATCTGGACCGAAGGCGAACAGCTGGTACACATCTGCCCTCGCCGGCACCCCCGTGCTGGACAGATTGCTGGCCAGGGGACCGGTCGACCACGAATTCGGGGTCAGGGCGAGATAGGCGGGCTTGAACGGCGTCGCCATGCTGCCCGCCGCCGCGCCGGACTGGCCGATGGTAAAACCGCCAGCATAGATGGAGTCACCGGCCAGCCACTGCAGTTGTGCATTGGGCGAAGGCGCCAGCAGCAAGGGGGCCGCATAGCTGTTGGCAGCATTGCTGTTCACGATCGCCTTGCCGTAGTACAGGCTGCCATGCGCGGCGGCAACGCGCACGATGGATGGGTAGATGGTGGCAAAGTCGGTTTCCGTGCCGATCGACGCCGTCAATGGCGTCAGATTGCCGCCGGCGGAGAACAGGTCGAGCGCCGTGTGCGGCGTCCACAGGCTGAACCAGCTGTTGCCAATGCCCAGTTCGCCCGATGGCGCAAGCGCCGATGTCGGGTTGACCATCAGTACGCGACCGGGATCGGCCACATCCTGCAGCACCTGGTCGCCCAGGGTCGCCACGCTGAACGTGGCGTCGCCCGGCACCAGCGTCATGCCACCCTGCGGCGTGGCGCGCGTGGCAGTGAAGGCATCGTAGGCGCGTGTTTCTTTCGGCGCGTGATCGGTACTTTGTGTGCCATATTGCAGCTTCAGGCTGCCCAGCTGCGCGGCCGACGTTTCCGCGTGGCCGCGCAAGTCGACCAGGGCGCCATTCATGTGGTCAGCATTCGACGTGCCTGCCGGGTTGATGGCGCCGCCCACGCGCAGGTCCAGATCACCGCCGCCCGTCAACAGCATGCTGCCATCGGCATTCACACGGCCCGTACTGCCCACGGCCAGCAGCAAGCCCTGCGAACGGGTATTGATATTGCCGTCATAGCTGCTGCCCTGCGCGAGCGCCAGCGCGCCGGCGTCACCCGCCACGTCGGCGCGCAAATTGCCGCCACCCAGGGTGCCAAAACCCGTAAAGCCCAGGACGTCGTCGGCCAGGGTGCTGCGACCCACATAGGTGCCGAAATTGACCCACCATGCCACCGGCTGTGACAGGCCGCCGATGGCGAGACCACCGCTGCCCTGGCGCCACAGCCAGTTGCCCACGGCCGTACTGTCGTAGCCCGCGTCAGCGGTAACGGGACGCAAATTGGTTGCGGCACTGCGGCCCAACAAAGAACCCGTAAGGTCGCCCGCTACCTTCAGCAGCAGATTGCCACCCTGGTCGGGGTACCAGGCGCGGTAAATGCTATCGGCGCCGCCATCGACCAGGTGTTCATGCTCGCCGTCCGGATTGTTCAATACCTTGCCGTCGGCATTGCGCGCCCGCGCCTGGTTGAACGGGTCACCTGGCAACGTCGCCGTGGACGACATGCCGGCCGTGTACACGCCATACAGGCTGTCCATGCGCAAGTCGCCGCCGCTGACCAGGTCCAGGTCGCCCGTGCCCGTGCGCAGCACGCTGTAGCGCAAGCTGGATGCCTTGTAGTCAAACGTGGGGCTGGAGGTGCCGCACCAGGTAGGATACTCCTCGCACAGGGTAGGCCAGCCTATCGCCACGGGATCGAGCAGGTCGCCCGCCTTGACGCTGGGGTCGGCATACTCTTCCGCGCCAGCCTTGGTCCACACGTAGGCTACCTTCAGCACGCACATGGTCGGGTCGCCGGCGCAGAAATCCACGATATTGGTACCGAACTGGCTGAGGAATTCGTCGGTGATAATTTCACCGGCCACGATGCCGTCGATACCCAGGTCCGCAGCTGCCTGGCTCCAGTACTGCACGCCCTTCGGCGGCACCAGCACGCCGTACATGCCGTAATGGCTGTCGGCCAGGCGCAAGGTGCCATGCTCGGGATGCGCCTGCACGCTGCGCGTGTCGGCTGCATCGAGGTCGGCGCCGGCCACCAGGCGCATACCCCACGCTTGCGAGCCTTCGGCCAGCATGGGCGCGATGGCCCACAGCTTGCCCTGGCTGCCCGCCACTTCCGGACGCAGCTCGATAGCCGCCACATTGGCCATCAGCTTGACGTCGGTGCCGGACGGGATCAATGAGCCCACGGCCAGCGCCAGGTTGCCGTTGAGCGCGAAGACCGAGCGTTCGCCCGCCACGCCAGGCAGTGGCACGCCCTTGGGCCAGGTCATGGCGCTCACTTTCACCGTTTGCTTGAGCACGCTGCCTGCGTCAAGGCGCATGCCGGCGTCCAAGGTGTGCGCCGTGGCCAGCAGGCTGCCGGCCGCATGGATGATATTGCCGGCGCTGTCGCGCACGGCGGCCGCCAGCACCGTGCCGGCCGGCAAGGTCACGGCCTGGTCCAGAGCCACGGCCACGGGCAGGCGCGTATTGGCGACCAGATTGAAGCCCTTGACGGGCAGGTCGTAATTGAGCACGGCGCCGCCCGGGAACAGGGTGCCGTCGGCCACAGTCACGCCCTGGCCCGGCACGATGACGTCACTGCCATTGATGTCGCGGCCCGGCAGCAATACCCAGCCTTTGTCATCCTTGGTGGCGGGCGGCGGCGCGAAGCCGTCATTGATGCTGCCGTAGATATTCAAGTCGCCGCCGGCGCGCAGCAGCAGGCTGCCCACCTCGCCCGAACCGCGCACGCCCGTCTGCTGGAAGCGCGGGTTCAGGCTGGCATAGCGCAGGTTTGAGAGATCCAGGTCGCCCTGCACCACCAGGTCGCCGTCCGGCGTCTTGCTGACGATATCGACGCCGGGACGCAAATGCAGCGCATCGGCATACGCGGCCGTCGTCAAGCCCGCCAGTTTGCCGTTGCGCAAGTTCGTGTTGGCCAGCGCCGCATCGATGAAGTCCGTGCTGTCGGCGTGCTTGCGGTCGAGATATGCCTGGTTGATCACCTGGTACGGGCGGCCGCTGGCCGACAGGTCTTGCACCGGCTGCCCGTTGGCACCTGGCGCCGTGGCGTAGGCCGCGTCGTCATAGCGCTGCATGGCGTTGACGGCGATCGATTTCGCGCCGCGCACGGTGAAACCGCCACCTGCCGCAATGGCGATGTCGCCAAAGGTGGCAGCGTCCGCATCCGTGCGCGTGCCGCCGCTGCCAAGGCGCGGCGCGCTCAGTTCCAGCGTACCGCGCGCGGCGCCGTCGTGTTCTCCCTTGCCCTTGCCTGCCACGGCCGATGTGCCGTGGCGCACGTCGATCTGCGCGCCGCCGGCCAGGTCCAAGGTGCCCTGGCCCGAGTTCAGTTCCACCGTGGCCCGGTTCGGGCTATCGATGATCTTGCCATAGCTGTCGACGCGCAAGACGGTGCCATGCGCATCGAGCACGGCGTTGCCGGCCAAGGTCAGGCCCTGCTTGCCGGCCAGGCGGATACTGCCCACGCGCTCGCCACTGGCGTCAATTATGCCGGCCACGGCCAGGCGGCCGTTGTCGACAGATACCTGCACTTCACCGGCCTTGAGTTCATTGCCTATCGTCAGATCGCCCTGCTTCAGCTGGAAGCTGCGCCCGCCCGTCACGCCGCCTTCGTTCAGACGCGTGTTCAGCGCGGCGAACTGGCTGTCCAGCGTGCCGCCGGTGCCCAGCGTTTGCGCGCGCACGTCCACGCTGCCTTTCTTGTACGGCACCACGGTGCCGCCCGCGTCGTAGCTGCCGCTGGCGCCGCCCAGGATCTTGCCCTGCAAGTCCACCATGCCGGCCGCGCCATCGAGCGCCACGGCCTTCAGGCTGCCGGCGCGGTTGTTCTCGGCCGACAGGTCGATCACGGCGCCGCTAGCTGCGCGGATATCGCCGGCGCGGCTATCCAGGGTGACGTCGCCGCCCCAGCTGTATTTATCCACGTCGAAGAAGGTGCTCTTGCGGCCCGCCATGTCGATGCGCGCAGCGTCGGCCAGACTGATGTCGTGCTGCGCGCTGATAGTCAGCTTACCGCTAGGCAACACCACCGCCGTGGCCACGCTCACGCTGTCGCCGTTCAAGGCCAGCTGGGCGCCCAGTCCATCGTTGTTCTTGACGGCAGCCGCTGGCGCCGCGCCGGCCGGCGCCACCACCGTCAGCGCGCCGCCCGCCGTATAGCTGTGCGCGGAACCGGCGTCGCCCGTCAACAGCGGCGTGATGATGTTCAAGTTGCCGCCGCCGTACTGGTAACCCTTGCCCGTTTCGTAGGCGCCCTGCGCCTGATAGACGGACAGGCTGCCCTTGTGATTGGCCGTGACCTGGCCCGACGCCTTCAGGTTGACGTTGGCAAAACCCAGCGCCAGGCGGTCGAACGAGGCGACGCCGGCCGGTTGCGTGAACGGGCCGAAACCGAAATCGATGCGTTCCGCTTCCAGGTTCAGGGTGCCGCTACCCGTGCCGGCGCCATGCGCAATGATATTGCCGGCTGGCGACAGCGCGCCGCCCCAGACCAGGTTAGCCGTGCGGATGGTGGCCACCGTGCCGGCATCGCCCTGGCCATACATGGCCGGCGTGGTCAGCACCAGGCGCTCCAGCGTGGATTTGCCCGTGGTCTTGTCGTAGGTATCGAGCACCACGTCGCCATAGAAATTGACGCCGTCTGCCGCACTCAGCATCAGCGCTTGCAGCGCCGGTGCGCCCGTGCTGGTATCGCCGCGCAGCAGGCGATCCAGCACGCCCTGGTTCAGGGCCAGGCCGCTGGACCGCGTGCCGCTGGCCTGCGCCGCCGCCAGCGCTTCGCTGCTGCCCATGTTGATGGCACCCACGGACAGGCTCAGGTTGCGCGTACCGTAGCGGGCCGAGTCGTCCAGCTGGAAACTGCCATTGGTCGACAGCAGCAGGGTGCCTTCCGAGTACAGGCTCGCCGTACTGGTGCCGGCGCACGCGTCGTCGCACACGCCGATGCGGATGCCGCCACGCGCCGAACCACCGACCGGCGCCACATTGAGCAAGCCGTTCGAGGCGGCCAGCACGTGCATGTCCGCGCGGGTCTTGTAGATGAAGCCGTCGTTGGCGTCATACGCGGCCTTGCCCCGTCCCAGAGTGCTGATGCCCGCGCCAGGCGCGATATCGATCACGCCATCGCCCAATTCGTAATTGCCCGGGTCCTGGGCCACCAGGAATACCTCGGGTGCCGACAGGACGGCTCCCGCGCGCAGGTAGATGGCACGCGCCGAGTTGACACTGAAGTTCACGTAATTGCCGCCCTGCCCGTATGCCACCGTCGGTGTGTTGCCCACCACAATGCGGGCCGCACCGATATTGTTCAGGCTCGAGGCGCGCACGCTGACCAGCCCGGCGCCGCTGGTGGCCGGCGCGCCATCGGCGAGAATTTCAATCTCGCCAGTGGAGACATTGCTCGATCCCAGCATCACGGTGCCGCCATAGCCGCCTTCGGCTGCGGCGAACTTGCCGGTGCCCTTGAACTGGAATGTGTCCAGGCCGCCATCTTGCGCCAGGGTCAGCTTGAGCGTCTTGGCATCGGACGGCAGCATCGCGCGGGGAATGCCGCGCGTCTGCGCATCGGCCAGGGCGAAGGCGGCATAGCCCGTTTCGTTGTACTGGGAATAGGTGCGCAAGACCTTGGCCGGCGTGAGTATCAGCTGGCTGGCCAGCGGCGCGCGGATGTCCGTGCCGGCAATCGACAGGGTACCGGGCGCGGCCCAGGAGCCGTTGCGCAGCTGCTGCGCCAGGGTGCCTGCACTACCCTGGCCCGCCAGGCCGTTCAGTTCGACGCGGAAGGCGCCCGGCAGCAAGGCATAGGTCGAGGGCATCAGCGTGTAGGTGCCGGCGGGCAAGCCCGGCACGCCGCTGCCTATCGTCACCTGCCGGCCCACGGCCGCATCGGCAGCACCCTTTTCGCCACCCACAGGCGCCTGCGGCGTTTGCACGCCCGGCACGATGGCGTACACAGGGTTGGTCGCCAGGCCCGGCAACACGAAACCGCCGTTGGCGCCCACCTGCACCAGCGGATGGGTGCGCGCGTCGGTGGAACCGCCGCGGCCGGCGATGAAACCGGCGCCCGTCAGTTCGCCGCCGCCGGACAGGTCGAGCAGCGCGCCCGGCCGCACGTCGACGGCCATGCCGGCCATTTCCACGCCGACGCGCAGGCCGCCCTGCGCACTGAAGCCGCCCACGCCCATAAGGGAGGTCAACTTGCCATCCACGTTCCAGGCCTGGCCATCGACGGTGCCGCCATACGGCATGACCAGGCCAGCACCGCTGACCGAGGTGACGCTACCAGGCAACAGATTGACCGTCAGGCTCTTGTCATTGTTATAGCCGGCCGCGCCGATCGACAGGCGGCCCAGCGGCGCGCGCACCACGCCACCCTGCTCGATATGCGCAGCGCCCAGCTCCAGCGAGCCGAAGGCGGAATACGGCATGGCCGGCACGCCATCGGTCGTGCGAGCAATGTTCAGGCTGCGCGCGGGGTCGTAGCCCATGAAGCCATTGAGCTTGGCATAGCCGGCGCGCACGGCGGCGCCGGCGCCCGTTTCCGGATACAGCTGGGCCGCACTGAGGGTCATGTCGCCCGGCGTGGACAACACCGTCGTCGCTTGATTGCCATCCCAGCCCAGCGGGGACAGCAGGAAGCGCAGGTCACCGCGGCTGGTCAGGCGCGCATCGTCGGCCAGAATATTGACCATGCCGCGCACATCGATCAGGTCGCCCGCTATGCTGATCTGGCTGGCGACCGGCGATGTTCCCGCACTGCCTGGCGTCGTATAGAAATCGCGGCCAACGGGCTTGATGCTGGCCAGGCGCACATACGGTGCCGCGATGCTGACCTTCGCGCCGGGCTTGCTGCCAGGCGCCAGCATCGGCGCACCGTACAGCTGGAAGCTTTGCTGCAGCGTCAGCGACACGTCGCCATCGAAGGAGGCGGCGCCGAGCAGAGCCAGATTGCCGAAACCGCCCGCGTCCACCTGTTCAACGGACAAGCGGCCATGGCCGTACTGCAGCGCCTGCGCCCCGTCCTGCGCACTGACGCCATCGGCCAGGTCGCTGGCGACCTGCTGCTGCGTCAACCTCAACTGGCGTCCCTGCAGCACCCTCGGCGTGGCCAGCTCCTTGCGGTATTCGGGCGTGCCCGTGGCCACGGACAGGCTGCCGCCGGCCGCACCCGCGCCGCCCGCCCGGGCCAGCAACTGGCCATCGAGGTACAAGCCATTGTTCGATGCCAGCGCGATGCTGCCGCCCGCGCTGGTCACGTCGATGGCGTCGCCGTTCACGTCCAGCACGGCGTGCGCACCGGAAGCGTCGAGCACGGCACCGTCGCGCACGACGACAAACAGGTTGGCCGCCGAGGTACTGCCCTGTGCATGGTTGATTTCGCCGCCGACGACGATGCTGCCGCCATCGACCACCTTGCCGTAGCGCCGGCCTTGCGCATCCGTGGCGCTGACGGCGCGCGACGCCACGTCCAGCACGGCATTTTCGCCGATCCACAGGGAACGGCCATGGCCGGCCGCTTCCACCGCTTCAGAAACAGGCGTCTCGACGGCCACGCCACCCAGGCTGATCTTGCCGCCCCAGGCATTCAAGCGCCCTTCCACCGTCAGCTGGCCCACGCTGGACAGTTTGATGGCCTGGCCCGCATCGACATTCACGACGGCATTCTTGCCGACCAGCAGTTCGGCGATGGCCATGTCGGCCGCGCCGGACTGGACATCGCCTACCTGCAGGGCCAGGCTGGCGCCCTTGCGCTGCGTCAAGGTACCCTTCAATGCGTTTTCCGTGTATTGCTCTGGCATCCACAGGGCCAATTTTTCATTGTCCACCACGCGCAACACGGGCATGCGCACATCGACCTGCGTGCCGTCCGCTACCGTCAAGCCCTGCTTGCCGAGCAGGCTATAGCTGGAAAAACCCTTGTCAAAAAAATCGCCGCCCAGTTGCAGGGTACCTTTCTGTGCGGCATCGGCTGGGCCGACCAGTATCTTGTTCGCCTGCAATTCCAGCTTGCCGCCGCCGGCAACGCCATGGCCGCGCACTTGGGCGCCTTCGCCCAGCAGCAAATCGGCCTGCGCGCCATAACTGGCCAGTGTCAGGTTGCCGCCCTTGCCGCCCTGCTGTTTCGCCTGCGACAGGATGGCTGCGCCCGAGCTGACGTCGATCAGGCTGCCATTGCCGATGCGCACGTCGCCATATGCCCGCAACGATACATTGCCGCCATTCAGGTAAGGCAAACCGGCAGCGGCCAGCGGGTCGCGCAGCACATTGGCCAGCAAGCCGCTGGTATCCAGGCTCACGCCCTCGGCCAGCACCAGCTTGCCCAAGGGTGCACCCGGATTGACTAAGGTGTCGTTCATCCCCAGCGCGCCGATCTGGTTCAGCACGTTGCCAGCCATGATGCTGCCGCCACGGCTGCGCAGGCTGCTATTGATGGCCACGTCCTTGCCAAACAGGGTGATATTGCCGCCGTCGGCCACCTGCAGCGCGCTGTCGACCGTGATCGAACCTTTCGCGGCGATGCGGATGGCGCCAAGCTGTTGTTCGTTCAGCAAGTTGGTGTCCAGTAGCAGCTTGCCCTGGCGCTCTACTGCCAGCACGTCCGCCACCTCGAGGCCGGCGGCGATGCCATCCTGCACGCGCGTCAGGCGCACTTCGTCCATGACGGCCGACAGCACATGCTGCAGCACGCCCGTGCGCTTGTCGAACATCGGCTGATACTGGCCAACGATCAGCTGGCCCCGCTGCGCGGCCGCCAGTTGCGACTGCTGGTAGCCGTCGAGCAGGGCCTGCGGCGCCTGCGCTTGGCGCTCGCCCTGGAAGACATCGCCCGCGATGCCCCCTTCCAGCACGGCCGACCCGGTGGCGACCACCAGCTTGCCCGCGTCGCGGCCCACCGTGTAGCCGTTTTCCAGGCGTTTTTGCGCGGCGATCAGGGGGCTGGCGTAGAAGGCGCTGGCCTCCTTGCCCCAGCGCGCGTGTTCTTCCTCGTACCCCTTGTACACGCCCGCATACTGCAGGTCGGCGGGCGCGCTGCTCGCCTCGTACAGCTTGCCATCGACGCCTTTCAGCCAGGTCTGGCGCAGCGCGCCCGTCTGCACGTCCAGCGTGCCGCCCGACAGGTTGATGCCGGAGCCGGCTTGCGTGACGACATCCTTGCCGCCGAAGCTGACGGTGCCGCCCTGCGCCATCCATACACTGACGGAATGGCCTTGCGTGCCCAGGTAGCCGGCCACTTCCAGCAAGCCGCCCGCCGTGTACCAGCGGTCGCTGTCGTAGCCGTTCGTGCCCTTCGGTACAAACACCAGCTTGCGGCGGTCCACCCAGATATTGTTATTGATCAAGGCCTTGCCGTCGCGGTTGACGGGCGCATCGCGCTGCTCGTTGCCCTGCACATTGATCTCGACATTGTTCGCCTCCATCGCTACCTTCACGCCCACGGCGCCCGAGACGTCGAGCTGGGCGCCACCGCGCAGCAGGCTGCGGCTGGCGGCGTTGACGGCGATCTGGCCGCCCGTGGCCAGGGTCAGGGAATCGCCGAGCAATTCCACGGTGCCGGCGCTGCCGATCTCGATGCGCGACTGATCGCGACGGTCGTTCACGGCGAGAATGTTTTCCGTGGACGTCACGGCCGGACCGCGCATGGCGTCGCGCTGGCTGTCGAGCGCCGTCGTCTTGCCGTCGTCCTCGACCAGGATGGCCGTGGTGGCGCCGCGTCCCACGGTGACGGCCGCGTCGCTACCCAGCGCATTCAGGTGGATCGTGCCACGCGTGGCCGTCGTGGTGGTGGCGAGCACGACGCCTTCCTGGCGCACTTCGCGGCCGGCCAGGGTGACGTCGCCTTCGCGCGCCTGGATCAGCCCCGTGTTGACGACCTTGCCCGCCGTGCTGGCGGCCGCGAACCGCGGCGTGACTTCGCTGCCGCGCGTGGTCGACAGCGGGTTGCCATCCGTGCCCACGCCTTTTTTAATGCTAAAGCTGTCGCCGGCGGCCAGCAGGGCCTGGCCCTTGGGCGTGTTGATTTCGCCCCCGTTGTGGACTTCCTTGCCCAGCAGCATCACATAACCGCCGCCTTCCGTGCTGCCCTTGGGTGCATTGCTGGCGATGCGCGCACCGGCTTGCACCTGCACCTTGCCGGCCGCATCGGCAAACGTCGTGGCGCCGGCCGTGCCGGGGCTGTAGATGCCGTCCTTCTGGAATTGTGTGTCGCTGATGCGGGCTGCGGCCGCCACCAGACTGCGCGTGTCGACCTGGCTGGTGCCATTGAAAACAATGCCGTTGCGGTTGACGAGCAGCACCGTGCCGTCAGCCTTGATCTGGCCCTGGATCTGGCTGGGTCGCGATTGCGGATCATTGACCCGGTTCAATACGGCCCAATCTTTTTGTTGCTGGAAGGTCAGGGTCGTGTCCTTGCCCACGTTAAACGTTTCCCAGTTCAGGATGGCCTTGTCCGCCGTCTGCTGCACCAGCACTGCCGTCTTGCCCGCCGCCACCGTCTGCACAGGCGCCTGGGCGTTGAGCCAGCCGGCCGTCAGGCTGTTGGTGTCGACTTGCAAGCCGCCTTTCACGAGACCATCGGCTGCGCCGGGCACGCCGGTCGCCGCCTGGCGCGCCTGCGCCTGGGATGCTTGCTGCGCGGCAATGGCGCGCGCGGCCAGGTTCAGGTTGTTGATCGAGCGCTGTAGCGGTTCATTTGCCCGCTGGCCCTCGGGCCGGCTGCCCAGCGGCAGCGGCTGGCCATTCGGCAGGCGGCCCGCCGTGGCCGCCGTATTTTGCGCCGCACCCTTGGCCGCGAACCAGCCGCCGCTGAACGCCTGCTGCGCGCGCGCCGGCGTGGTAAAGGCGCCCGCCATCAGCATGGTGGTCAGTGCGTAAGCGAGCGGCGTGAGCCGCAAGCGGCTGCCCAGCGTGGAGGACCGCTGCGCGCCCGTGTCTATGTGTGGAACTGGGCGCTGGGCAGTGTGAAGCTTGGTCATGGCAATGGTTTCCTGGCTAGAGAGTAGGGAACGGAGCCTGGCGGTGGCGCAGGCGTCCATGCCTCCATGACGTAGCTCGATGGCGGAAGGGATAATGCTTTTTGAAAAATATTTTTAAATATTTTTAAATAAGCCTGCCAAAGGGAAACCTGGAATCAGCTCAGCAAGACAATGCCGCCTGGCAAGCTGGTCATTTGCGCCCCGTACAGGTCGCGTATCATCGCCAGCGCGGCATCCGTTTGCCCGATGGAAAAGCGCATGCGCACGAGGCGGCGGCCCAGTTCGGCATTGCGCAGCAGCACCCGGCCGGGCCGGTAGCGGTTGATTTCATCGACTACCTGGGCCAGCGGTTTGCCGACAAACGACAGCGCGCCCGTGCGCCACGCGTTCGCCTCGCCCGCTGGTGCGGCCGTGGCCGCCTGCACGCCCTGCTCGTCGTACACCAGTTGCTGCCCCGCATCGAGGGTTTGGCGCCGCTGTTGCCAGAGCACGTCCACGGCGCCGGCCAGGCAGGTGACGCACACGGCATCGCCCGTGTGGCGCACATTGAAGCGGGCCGACTGCGCCAATAACCGCCCCGCGCCCGCCAGCACCGACACGGGCTGGCGCGCGCCGCTGGCAAGGATTTCCGCCTCGCCACCCAGCAGTTCGATGACTTCCGGCGCCCGCACATTGATGCGCGTCTGCGTATTCATCTGCACTGACATCTGTTGCGACAGGGCCACTTGCCGCTGCTCCCCCGTGCCCGTGCGGTAGTCGGCGGCGAACTCTTGCAGCGACGGCCAGGCGCCCAGCGGCGGGCGCAAGGCCAGCACGGCCACGCCGGCCGCCAGCGCGCCGCCGAGAAAGGCACGCCGTCCCGGCCGGAGGGGAAACGCCAGCACGTTCGCCCGCTGTGGGGCGGCGGCGCGGCTCAAGGCGGGATCGAGCGCCTGCCACAGCTGTTGCAGTTCGCGCCAGGCGCGCGCATGGTCGGCGCTACGCGCGCACCAGGCGCGCAAGGCGTCGGCGTCGGCCCGCGTAAAATCGTCGGCACGCAGGCGCGCCCACCAGGCAGCGGCTTGCTGGCCGATGGCAGTGTCGGTATGTTCTAGAGGGTCGCGTGGATCGCGGTCAGGAGCAGTCATCAGATTCATCAATATTTACGGCGGCCCGACACATCGCTGCGCTGGGCGGCATCGGCGTCGGCCATGCACGTTTTACAGTGTTGCATGGCGGCCTGCAATTCTTTTTTCACCATCGCCACGGAAATGCCGAAGCGCTCGGCGATCTCCGCGTTGAGCATGCCATCGATGCGCGCCGCCGTCAGGATGGCGCGGCGGCGCGGCGACAGGCCCGCCAGGGCAACGTCGAGCGCCTGCACATCGAGTCGCGCCGAGACGATGCGGGCCGGGTCGCTGATGTCGTCGCCAATCTCGTCGGCCATGTGCATCAGTTCTTCACGTTCGCGCTCGGTGACGATGATGCGGTCGCGGCGGTAGGCATCGGTGGCGATGTTGGCCGCCATGCGCAGCAGATAGGCGTCGGGGTTGTGGACGGGCGCGGCGGCGGGGCCAGGCGCCACCATCGCTTCGAGGCGCAGCCAGGTTTCCTGCAGTGCATCGGCCGCATTGTGCTTGCAGCCGACCACCCTTTCGAGGCGCCAGCGCAGCACGGCGTAGCGCGAGCTGAGGTGGCGTTTGAGCTTGGTGCGCAGGTCGGGCATGCTCATGGGGCGTTTCTACCCGGCGCGCTGGCGGCGCAATCGACTTCGCTACCCGGCCCTTGCGGCAGCAGCAAGATGGAGACGGGCTGCGGCATCGACGGCTGCGGCGCGGCGCCCACGCGCATGCCCAGCACCAGGCGCGCGATGGCCGTGTCGCGCGCGCGCAATCCCGTGCTGTCGAGCAAGTGCACGCGGTCCACCACGCCGGCGCGGTTCAGATACAGTTGCAGGGCCAGGCGGTAGCCGCCGGGACGCGTCTGCGCCGCGCGGCACAGCAGCCCCAACAACACATGCTGCAGCCGGCTCACATAGGCCGCATAGTCGCCGCCGCCCTGCGTGGCGCCGGGGATGTCGGCGGCGGCCACCACGGCGGCCTGCGGCAAGTCCGCCGCAGTTGCAGTTGCTGCGCCGGCCGGGGCATACACGATAACGGCTTGCGCGTCGGACAGACGCGATAGCAGCCCCGTGCCCTCCAGCAAGGCTTGCAGGGCCGCGCCCGCCGCATACGCGCCGCGCACGGCGGCCGACTGGCGCTGCGCATAGCGCTGGTCCATCAAGACGGCGATGCCCGTGCGGCGGCTGTACAGGTCGAGCGCATCGCCCAGGTTTTGCGCAGCAATATCGAACTGCAGCACGGGGCCCTCGGCCGACTGCGCCCGTACGGGTCCCACCGCGGTCAGGAAACCCAGCAGTACCAGGTATCCCGCCAGCGCAAGCACATGGACGGATGCCGGGCTGCCTGTCATATTGCAATCGAGTCGCTATCGTGTGAGGGTGGAACTGCGTGGAAACAAGGTATTGCCAAGTAACAATTCTTGTGCCAACTGCAATAGCGTACACAGAAAAAATGACGGCTTCGTGACATGCATGCCATGCATATATTTCGCCATGCGGGACGTCTGGTGCGGCGCTTATTTCGGCTACACTGGCTGTCACTTTCCCTTTCAGACGCCTGATGATCGAAAAGAATCTGCCCGAGCTAGTCATGCTGAAGCGCCTCATCGACGAGGGCGGCAGCCACCTGGAAGTGGCCGCACCCTGCAGCATCGCCATGGATGGGCGCACGTTTCCCGTGTACACGATTGCGTTGGGCAACCCCAGCCCCGACGTGCCCGTGCTGGGCTTTTTTGGCGGCATCCACGGCCTCGAACGCATCGGCACGCAAGTACTGCTGTCTTTCCTGGAAAGCCTGATCGCCCGCCTGCGCTGGGACGCCACCCTGCATCAGCAGCTGGAAAGCATGCGCCTGGTGTTCATGCCGCTGGTCAATCCGGGTGGCATGTGGCAAGCCACGCGCTGCAATCCGCGCGGCGTGGACCTGATGCGCAACGCACCGCTAAGCGCGCGCGAAAAAGTACCGTTCATGCTCGGCGGACAGCGCTACAGCGCCCGCCTGCCTTGGTACCGGGGCGCGGCCGGGGGGCCGATGGAACTGGAAAGCCAGGCTGTGTGCGACCTCGTCGAGCGCGAATTGCTGTCGCGCCAGTTCAGCATCGCCCTCGATTGCCATTCCGGTTTCGGCTTGCGCGACCGCATCTGGTTTCCCCATGCACATACCAAGGTGCCGATAGCCCACCTGGCCGAGATCGGCGCGCTGGAAGAACTGTTCAGCCAGAGCTACCCCAACCACAACTATGTGTTCGAGCCGCAAAGCCGGCAATACCGCACGCATGGCGACCTGTGGGATTATCTGTACCTGAACGGCACCAGTTACAGCGGGCGCGTGTTCCTGCCGCTGACCCTGGAGATGGGCTCGTGGCTGTGGGTCAAGAAAAACCCGCGCCAGCTGTTCAACCGGGTCAGCATCTTCAACCCCACGGCCGCGCACCGCTTGCAGCGCGTGCTGCGCCGGCACCTGGTCTGGTTCGATTTCCTCATGCGCGCCGCCAGCAGCCACGGACGCTGGATGCCGGAAGGCTTGCTGCGCAAGGCGCAGCGCCGGCGCGCCCTGGCGCAATGGTATGAGTCATGAAAGCACACACCTGGATTTTATTGCGCGGCCTGATGCGCGAACAGCGCCATTGGGGCGAGTTTCCCGCCATCCTGGCGCGCGCCCTGCCCGGCGCCAGCATTGTCACGCCCGACTTGCCCGGCAATGGCAGGCGGCACGCCATGGACAGCCCCACGCGGGTGGCCGAGATGGTGGAATTTTGCCGCCAGGATTTATCCGAACGGGGCATCGCGCCGCCCTACCGCCTGCTGGCCCTGTCGCTAGGCGGCATGGTGGCCGTGGAATGGGCTCACCGCTACCCGCAGGAAATCGCCCGCTGCGTGCTGCTCAACACCAGCATGCGGCCGTACAGTCCGTTTTACTGGCGCCTGCGCTGGCAAAACTACCGCGCCCTGCTGCGCCAGCTGCTGCTGGGTGATGCAGGCAGCCAGGAAGCGCTGATATTGCGCCTGACCAGCCGCAGGCATGCCCATGGCAATCCCGCGCTGCTGGCCGACTGGCGCGCATATCAGCAGGAATATCCGGTGAGCCGGCGCAATGCGCTGCGCCAGCTGCTGTCGGCCGCCCGCTACCGCGCCCCCCTCAGCCGCCCGGCCATGCCCGTGCTGGTGATGGCCGGCGCGCTAGACCGACTGGTCGACCACCGCTGCTCGCAGCATCTGGCGCGCGCCTGGCAAGCCGATTGCCTGATCCACCGCGATGCGGGCCATGACTTGCCGCTGGACGAGGGGGAATGGGTGGCGCAATCGGTGGCGCGCTGGCTGGGAGTGGCAACGCCAGACTATGACAAAACAGGCACAATACAGTCATCATGCAGATAACAAACCATACCGACCAGTTGGCTACACTAATCGAGGCCGGCGTGCAGGAACACATTTTTCCAGGCGCGGCCTGGGCCATGGGCACCATCCACCACAGCGTGGCCGGTGCGGCCGGGCGGCTCACGCCCGAGCCCGCCAGTGCGGCGATGCAGATCGACACCCTGTTCGATATCGCTTCCCTGACCAAGATCATCAGCGTCTGGGCGCTGACGGGCAGACTGGTGAACCAGAAACGCCTGACCCTGGACAGCCGCCTGGCCGAGGTGCTGCCCGGCACGGCAGGATACGCGCTGGCGCCCGTCACCATTTTCCAGCTGCTCACCCATACGGCCGGCTTGCCGCTGCGCGCCCGCTTGCGCGCCAGCTATGGCGAGGTGTACGACGATATCGTGCGCGGCGTGCTGCGCGAACCGCTGGAAGGCACGCCAGGCCAGGCTGTCGAATACACGGACCGCGCGGCCCTGATCCTCGGCCTGGTCATTGAACGGCTGCTGGGTCTGCCACTGGACCATGTGCTTGAAGAACACATTTTGCGCCCGCTGGGCATGGCCGCCACGCGCTTTGGCCCTTTGGCGCCCCGACACGGCCAGTTGGTCGCGCCGACCGAATATTGCGAGCAGGCGGGCGCGCACCTTTCCGGCGTGACGCATGATTTCTCGACCCGGCTGCTGGGCGGCGTGTGCGGCATCTCCGGTCTGTTTTCGAACGTACCTGACTTGCAGCGCTTCCTGCGGGCGATGCTGGCGCCGCAAGCGGACCGCCACGGCGATGTGTTCGACCCCGCCTGGGTGCGCGCCTCGCTGACGGTGCAGACAGGTGCCCTGACTCCCTCGCGCGGCCTGTTCTGGCACCCGGCGGCAGGCACCGTGCCGGAAGACGACGTCTGGTGCCATCTGGGTTTCACCGGCACCGCCCTGTGGCTCAGCCCCCGGCGCGGCAGCTATGCGGTGCTGCTGACGAACAAGCTGTACTACACGCGCGATTTCAGCAGGATCAACGCGCTGCGGGGCGACTTCATGCGCTGCGCGTTCGGTCTCTGACTTTTACAGCCGCAAACTCACAACGATGGCCAGCAGCAGCGCGCCAGCGGCCGCCAATAGCGCGCTATTAAAACTGTGCGACTGCGCATACAGGCTGCCGGCCAGCACGGGGCCGACGATCTGCCCCACTCCATACACCACCGTCATGATGGCCATCATGTTCGAGCCAAACTTAGCTGCCTTGACGGCGGCCCGCTGCGCGGCCGGCATGGCGATGGTCACCGTGCCGACAAAGGTACCGCCGACGAGGATGGCGCTGAGCAAGTAAGCCGTGGCCGAAGGCGCCAGCACGGGCAGCGCCACGCCCAGCGCCTGCAGCAGCAGATTCAGCCGCAGCGCCCGGCGCGTGCCGAGGCGCTCGTGCAGCCGGTGCCACAGGAAACACGACGGCGCCGCGCCCAGGCCGAACACGGCCCACACGTGGGCGGAATTGAGCCCGGGCAAGGCCGCTCCCACCAGCACGGGCAGATAGGTGGCAGTGACGATATAGCCGAACCCAGCCAGTCCATAGATCAGCACCAGCGGCCAGGGCGCCACCGGTGCCAAGGTCGATGCTGTGGCTTGCGACGGCGTATCCAGGGTCGCCTGGCCACTGGCGGCAATGGCGGGCGCCGCCGCCAGCCCCAGCAGCACGGTGACGCCGGCCAGCAGCAGCCACATGCCGGCGCTGTGCCAGCCCAGCCGGGCCGCCAGCACCAGCAATTCGGCCGACACGGCAATGCCCGCGCCCACGCCCGCGTACAGCAACGGCGCGCCGCGCGCATGCCGGCGCTGTTCCAGCAGCCACAAGGACGCAGCCACCATGGCCAGGGCGCTGAAGACGCCCGCCACGCCCCGCACCGTCACGATCAGCCAGACCGGCATAGTCAAGGCCAGCACGCCCAGGCACAGCGCCGTACCGGCCACCGACCACAGGCACAGCCGGTGCGCGCTGTGCGCCCGTGCGCGCATGGCCAGGATGGCCCCCAGCAAGTAACCGGCATAGTTGGCCGAGGCGGCCAGGCTGCCATCGCGCAAGCTCAAGACGCCTTCCCCGAGCATGTGCGGGTAGATGGCCGTGAAGGCAAAGCGGCCGAAGCCCATGCCGATGGCGAGGATGGCCGCCGCGGCAATGGCTGCGCGCAGCCTGGCGGCCGCGCTCATGGCGCCACCTCGCCGAGTTGCGCCAGCAAGTGCTGAAAAGCGGGTACGTCGAATCCCGCGCGCCACACCAGCAAGGTGTCCGCTTGTCCAGCGGACAGCGTCGCCAATGTAGCAGGCGCGTCGGAGAGCGCCAGCACGCTGGCCGGCAGCAGGGTCACGCAGGCGCCGGCCGCCACGCAGGCGATCATGGTGTGATACGAACTCAGCTCCTGCACCCGCCACTGCGTGATGCCGGCCACGCCCAGCAAATCTTCGGCGATGCCACGGTAGGTGCAGCCCTGCGGAAACGCCGCCAGCGAGCGCGTGCGCACATCCACGGCGCGGCGCGCCTGCGCTTCGCTGGCCGGCAGCAGCAAACACAGTTCTTCGCGCCACACGGCGGTCGATGCCAGGCCCAGCTCCGCCAATGCGGCGGCGCCGCCGAAGGCTGGCGGCAAGGCCACGAAGGCGCAGTCGAGCAAACCCGTGCGCACTTGCTCGATCAGGGGGCGCGACGGCCCCGTGCTCAGCGCCAGGCGCGTCGCCGGATAGCGGGCGTGATACGCGGCCAGCAGCGCCGGCAGGCGGCTGGCCGCCGTGCTTTCCATGCTGCCGACGCGCAAGGTGCCACCCTCGCGCCCGCCCGTAACGACATGCCGGGCCTCTTCCGCCAGCGCCAGCAGGCGCTGCGCATACTCGAGAAAGCGCTCACCCGCCGCCGTCAGGGCCATGCGCTTGTTCGTGCGCACGAACAGTTCGGCGCCGATATCGGCTTCCAGTTGCTGGATGCGCGTGGTGACGCTGGACGGCGCGCGGCCCAGCCGGGCTGCGGCCTGGGTGACGCTCAATTCACTGGCCACCGCGCAAAAAATCGTCAATGACTCCATCTCCATCACGTTCTTTCCTTTAGAATGATTATGTTATTATATTCTCAGAATAAGAATTGAATACGGCATCCTCAACTTGATGAAGGAAACATCATGACCACGTCCCAGCACTTCCTCGACCGCCTTGGCTTGCAATTGCCCATCATCCAGGCGCCGATGGCGGGCGTCTCCACGCCGCGCCTGGCCGCCGCCGTGTCGCATGCGGGCGGCCTGGGCTCTCTGGGCATCGGCGCCGGCACTGTGGCGCAGGCGCGCCAGATGATAGCCGACACGCGCGCGCTGACGAACAAACCCTTCAATGTGAATGTGTTTTGCCATGCCCCTGCGGTACGGGATGCGCGGCGCGAAGCGGCCTGGCTGGCGCATCTGGCGCCCCTGTTTGCGGAGCTGGGCGCGGCCGTGCCAGTGGAACTCGACGAGATCTATCCAACGTTTATCGGCGACGAGGCGGCATACTCCCTGTTGCTGGAATTGCGCCCTGCCGTCGTCAGCTTTCATTTCGGCTTGCCAACGGCGCAGCAGATTGCCACTCTGCGCCAGGCCGGCATCTACACCATGGCCACGGCCACCAATCTGCGTGAGGCGGCCCTGATCGAACAGGCCGGGGTCGACGCCATCGTGGCGCAGGGCGTGGAAGCGGGCGGCCATCGGGGCGTCTTCGATCCGCAAGCGCAGGATGAGCGCCACAGCACTGCCGTGCTGCTGCGCCTGCTGGCGGGCCGCACTGCCCTGCCCCTGATCGCCGCAGGCGGCATCATGGATGGAGCAGGCATCCGCGCCGCGCTGGACCTGGGCGCCGTCGCCGCCCAGCTGGGCACGGCGTTCGTGCTGTGCCCGGAATCGTCGGCCAATGCGACCTACCGCGCGAACCTGAAAAGCGCGCGGGCGGCCACCACCCGCCTGACCAGCGTGCTCTCGGGCCGGCTGGCGCGCGGCATGGTGAACCGCTTGATCGAACACGGCGAGGCGCCAGGCAGCCCGCCGCCGGCCGACTACCCGGTCGCCTACGATGCCGCCAAGCAATTGAACGCGCTAGCGAGCCAGCACGGCAACAGTGAATTTGCCGCGCAATGGGCCGGCCAGGGTGCGCCGCTGGCGCGGGAAATGGGGGCGGAGGAACTGGTGTTGACCTTGGCAAGGGAAATGGCTGCCTGATGTCAGGATGCCGCTGACATGGGACGCCGCCATGGGCACCTATGCAACAGGCGGCATGCCATCGAAAGAGAGAGAGAGGGCTTGACGCTGCGACCGCATTGTAGTGTCCGCTTTCGCCCCATCTCGGAGCTTCACGCTGTCAACCGTCAACGGGACTATTCATCGAGCACAACCTGGGGCGAAACGAAAAGCTGCGCAGGATCCGGTAGCTTTCCTGCGTCGCGTTTCCGAGGGGAAGATTACTGCTGGGCAGGCTTTTGCGGCTGTCATCGAACCAACTGCCCGGAGCAGCTCAGGGGCTGTCGTCGATGCCGTTTGCCTGGACGGCCAGACTCACGATTACTCGCTGCGACCCGAAATAAGGTTTGCATTGATCCATGATGCCACATCGGTGACAGGAAGGGTGCGGAGTTGATTGAACGTGCCGCGCTTGTCCCAGGCGACACCCCGTCCCTGAGCAAAGGCCGCACGATACTTACGCATCATGTTTTGCGGGTCGCGCGCCAGTTCGTCCAACAAATACTGCTCGCTCCACTCCGAACGCCTGAAGGGGCGGCCGAGGGCCGCTTGAAGCTTGTCGGCGACCTCCCCGTAAGTCACGGTGTCGCCAGCCAGATACACGACCTCGTTCCGGATACGGGGTTTGGCAAACACGATCTCGGCAGTCAGTACTCCGATATCGTGCGGAGTCGTCAGCGTCACAGCGGTGTCAAGGCTGCCCAGGGCGTGGACTGTGTCGTTGTGCAGGTCAACAACACCGAATTCCGGCTCAAACAGGTAACTCATGAACATCCCGGTCGAGATGATGACCCACTCAGTCTGGTGCTGACTTCGCAGCAACTCGCGCACGTCCAACTGTGCGTCGAAGATGTCCTGTGGACTGCCACGACCGATCACGTCAAAATCGACCCCGAACTGCCATGGGAAGTACCTCGGGATGCGTGCCTGCAAGGCTGCCCGCGCCAGCTTCATTGGCGTGTCGATTCCCGCGGCATAGCCTGCGCAACCGATTACTGTGTCATATCGCGCAAATACTCCGGCGAGCTCATCAATGGAGCTCTTCACAAGGTCGCCTATGACGATCTCGATCCCAAGATCTCGGATCTCAGCGATATCATGTCGCCTGCCCGATGCACTGGACTCAACGGCACTTGCGCGCAGCAGTACGCTGATCTTTGCACCGTCCACGTCCTTCGCGCGGCGCGCAAGATTGCGTAGCACCGGAAGGCCGAGTTCCCCGGCACCGAGCACGAGAATGTTTTGAGACGTGGCGTTAGGATCCGTTTGGTTCATCGGATAGCTTGGCGGCACCAGCAGTTGGCGGTCCAGATCGGACATTGTTGTTTCTCCTGTAAGTACGATGCCTGCACTGTAGCAGGTGCCGCAACGCAGAAAAAGCAGCCCAGGAGGTTTTCAGCATGCAGAAAATCCGAACAATATTGGGGTATAGTGCCGTTTCCTTAAGCGCCACACGGACAAGACATGGATCGCGTACAAGCAATGCAGGTATTCCTTCGCGTGGTCGAAAGCAAGAGTTTTGTACGCGCAGCAGAGACCTTGGGCTTGCCCGCATCGTCGGTCACCGGCATCATCAAGCGGCTGGAAAAACACTTGCAGACGCGCCTGCTGAACCGTTCCACCAGAAACCTCAGCGTGACACCGGAAGGCGAGCGCTACTTCCACCGTTGTCGCGAAATACTCGACCTGATAGCCGACACCGAATCGAGCCTGCAAGGCTCAAGCGAGCGCCCGCAAGGACGCCTGCGCGTAGATATGCCTGGCGGCATTGCCCACGCCGTGATACTGCCGCAGTTGCGGCAATTCCAGCAGCGGTACCCGGATATCTACCTGATGATCGGCGTGAATGATCGCCAGGTGGACTTGATACAGGAAGGCGTCGATTGCGTCATCCGCACCGGCAGCCTCGATGACTCGGCGCTGGTCGCGCGACGCCTGGGCGAGCTGAGCTGGATCACCTGCGCGGCGCCTTCCTACCTGGCAGAACACGGTGTTCCCGATGTCCTGGCCGATTTGCCAGGACACCGGGCGGTCCACTACTTTTCCAGCACGACGCGGCGAGGGAGCGATCTGCATTTCGTCGACGAGGGCATCAGCATTGCCGTCCCGGTGCCGGGCACGGTCGCGGTCAATGAGACTGGGCTCTACATCAAGCTGTGCCTTGATGGCCTCGGCTTGATGCAGTTAGCTGAGATTCTGGTAAGGGACCATTTGCAGGCTGGAAAATTGATCGAGGTGCTGGCCGACAGCCGGCCGGCGCCGGTGCCGGTATCATTGCTCTACCCCCATCACCGCTTTCTATCTCCGGCGATGCGAGCGTTCGCCGACTGGACGACTGAGCTGTTCAGCAACACCGAACTGAAGTGAAATCAGTTGCCACTCAACACTAAGCGTCTGCCTGCGCAGCTTTTAGCTCTTTGTGAGTGCGACAAATTCGAAACAGCTACCTGTGCTTGACGCGCGGGATTTTTATTGCGAGCTATCGTTGCCTTGAATAATCAGTCCCCAATGTCCGAAAATGGCCGGTTGCCGTCGTTTATGTGCGACAGCTTACGACTCAAAGCGGAAGTAGCCATTTCATCAGGAGCAGACTAAGGCCCGTTCAGAGTGATGCTCAACTAGGATAGTAAAGGCCGATTCGATAATTGCGTTCTCGTTCTCGCATACCCAGCAATCAAGCCCCTTCATTGCCTCCAGGTCGTGCCCATGCACATTGCCACAGACGTATTGCTGCTGAAGGTCTACTGCTTTGAGCAACGCGAGTGTGGCGAGAACACTGTCCTGACGGGCCGCTGGCGTCGCCTCATAGCACGTCCATACACCTGAACGATCCGACTGGGCCAACCATTACTGGCCGCTTGCCGCCATTGGCAGTCTTAGCCGTCAAGACTTAATGGGTACCATTCACTGTGCGACACGCACAAAATCCATAGTCCAGTTCGTTTCCCATGTTCTTCCTTGGTCCTTGGAAAAAGCTTGATCCCAACAAGGATTTTTTCCAGGTATGGCAGTCCAGGTAAAGCGCACTTTTATTGCTTGACCATCGAGTATGTCATCTGCGAAAAATACGCCGATGTGATTGGAAAATTTTCCAACAACAGGGACGTCAAGCGTTGTCGGGTTGCGTGCATCGAGCCACCAGATCGACCAAGTTTCGGATTTCATGCAAAACGAGCGCAATGCAAGGGCGCGGAAGCTGCCTTCCGGGAAGTAGAGAACGTTGTCCTCCAGGTTGCCAAAGCCACCCAGTGTCTTGACGGTCGAAGAGAGGCCGTCAAACTGCGTCCATTCCTTGCAATGGGTGAATCTGGAATTGAGCCGGCGATGTTTCACCAGCCAATCACCGATGATGAAATCAAAATCTCGGGGGGCGTTTTTCTCAGCTGGCAAGTGCATTGACGGTTTCCTGAATTGAATTTAACACGATGCTCATCCTGGCTTTTCATTGCCGGCATCTGTGAGCGCCCCGCTACGGCAGCCGGTGCCGCAAAGTCGGCTCGATATTGCGCGCATGCAGCCAGCGCACGATGTCTTCCAGCGTGGCATCCTGCAGCAGCAAGCCTGGCTGCGCAAGTGGCTGAGACATTACCGCTGGAAATGGGGCGGCGACGGGAGCGGGCACGGCATCAAGCAGCCCCGTATGTCCCTGCAACTTCGCCAGCGCCTGCGCGAACTGAGCCGCGTTGATGCTGCGCAAACTTTCCAGGAAGCCCAGCTGGGCGGCTGGCGGCGGCGCCATGTCCAGCCCCGGTTCGTCGACAAAGGCGGCACCCATGCTGGGGTGGATGAAGGCGGCCCACTTGCCCGATGGCTGCAGGCATGGCGGCAGCGCCACCTGCTCCACGTCGGCGGGTGGTGCTGCGGCGAGGATATCGGTCGAGGCGGGTAAAAAGGTCGAACGCAGCAGCTGCACGAACTGGCGCGCCTGGGCGACTGGCACGGGCGTGGCCAGCGACAACCATAACTGGAACGCCGTGCCCGAGATGCTGACGGCGGGCGCCGGCAAGTCCAGCTCGTGCTGCACGGCATTGGCGATCATGCACAGCGCGCTCCAGTGCGCTTCGCCGCCGCCCTTGCCCCCAAACTCCAGTACCAGCGCGCGCGTCAGACCGCCCTCGCTCACCAGGCGCACCGCCACCGTCTGCTCGCCCGACAGATGGCGCGCCAGCACGGCCGGCATCAAAGGCTGCGTGCCGCCCTGCGCATCGACGTAGTGCTGCTGTTCCTCGAACAGGTACAGGCGGGTGAGTTCGGAAATCAGTTTATGCATGGGCAGCCTCGTAATGACGTTGAGCAACACTTGTCAACGTGCCCAGATTATAGCCCCCCCGCCCTAAGCGCGCCCTCCCGCCCGGCGCCAAACACCAGCCAGCTGGCCACGGCAAACAGGCAGGCGGCTACGCCGCCGTACAGCATCACGGCGCCAAAGCCTTGTGCCAGCGCAAGCTTCGCCATGGCGCGCAAGGCGGACTGGATGGCTTCGACGAGGATAAAGCCCATCAGCGCGATATGCACCGACAGGCTGATCATGCGCGCTGATGTCGATGCTGGAAGCCATGCCGGCCCGTTCGCCGGGCACGGCGCCCGTCGTCGTGTGGGTGACGGGCGCGCTGGTCAACGGCAAGGGCGAACACCGGCGCGCTCCATCGCCGTGACAGACGCTACAACAGACGATGGCTGGCCCCCCACCCCGCGCTGTGCGAAAATGCCCGCCTTCGCCATTGCCGGATTCCGCCCATGCCGCACCCTGTCACTGATACCCTTTCCGAGCGCGACGCGCGACGCATCGCGCGCCATGCGCCGGCGGCCGACGCAGCGCGCTTCCTGCATCCGGCCCAGCAAGCCTTGCTGCACCGGCGTGGCTGGCTGACGATGCTGGCGCCGCGCAGCGCCGGCGGCGCCGAGCTGCCCTTGCCGCAAGCGGTGCGCCTGGAAGAAGCCGTGGCTACCGTCGACGGCAGCATGGGCTGGGTACTGACCCTGTGCGCGGGCGCGGGCTGGTTCGCGGGCTTTCTGGCGCCCGACATGGCGCGCAGCATCATCGGCACGCCCCGCGTCTGCCTGGGCGGCAGCGGCGCGGCCACCGGTTACGCCGAGGAAGAAGGCGACGGCTACCGCATCACGGGTAGCTGGGACTACGCCAGCGGCGCACCGATGTCTACCCACTTCACCCTGAACGCCCGGCTGCAGCGCGCTGGCCAGCCCCTGCTCGACGCAGATGGAAAACCGCGCATCCGCGCCTTCCTCGTGCCCGCCGCGCAGGTGCAGCTGGTGCCGTCGTGGAGCAGCATCGGCATGCGCGCCAGCGCCTCGCACAGCTACCGCATCGACGCTCAATGGATTGCCAAGGAACACGGTTTCGCCATCGATGCGACCGCCGCGACGGCCGACGGCCCCCTGTACCGCTACCCGTTTTACTCGCTGGCCTACGTGACCCTGGCAGCCAACGTGGCCGGCATGGCCGCGCATTTCATGGAATTGGCCGAGGAATGCATGCGCCACCGCCGCCATGCGCGCGCCGGCTTGCCGCTGCTGGAGGTGCCGGAAGTGGCAGCCATGCTGCAAAGCAAGAAAGACGCCTTCGCCGCCGCGCGCGCCCGTTTTTACGCCGTGCTGGACGACAGCTGGGCAACGGTGGCCGCCGGCGCGGCGCTCGATAACGACGCCATGCAGGCCGTGCAAGCCAGTTCGCTGGCCCTGGTCGCCGTGTGCCGCGCAGCCGTCGATGGCCTGTACCCGTATTGCGGCCTGTACGCGGCCCGCGAAGACAGCACCATCAACCGCGTGTGGCGCGATTTTCATACGGCCAGCCAGCATGCATTGCTGCTGCCTTGACATTGCCGACCTCGGCAACGCCGCGCAACAGCTTGCCCCCCGGGCAGGCACATGGCTGAAAAGGATGCCGGACACCATGCGGGCCGGATTGCCTGATAATATGGGGGCATTGCTACTTCACGCCCCCTATCCATGCACGTCAACACGCTCAGCAGCCTGGCGCAACTCCTGGCCAGCGCCGAAACGGAAACCCTGGCCTTTCCCACCAGCATCAATACAGCCCTGCTGCTGCAAAAGGAACTGGCCAACCCCGATTGCCATTCAGCCGACATCAGCCGGCTGCTGCTGTGCGAACCGACCTTGTCGGCGCGCGCCGTGGCGCTGGCCAATTCGGCCATGTTCGCGTCCGGCCAGGCGCCTGCCATCACCAGCGTACGCGCTGCCGTCGAACGGCTGGGCCACCGCAACCTGTATGCGCTGGCGACGGCGGCCGTCATCCGCCAGCTGAACGCAGGTATCCGCGATGAAGCCTTGCGCGACCGCGCCACCCAGCTGTGGGCGCACACCGTGCATGTGGCGGCGCTGGCGCATGCGCTGGCCGGCGCCGTCACGCACATGGATGCCGATACGGCGCTGTTCGCCGGCATCGTGCATGAAGTGGCCGGCTTTTACATGCTGGCCCAGGCCGACAAGACCCCGGGCCTGTACGCCCAGCTGGAAACGCAGATGGCGTCCACCCTGGAAGTGATCGGCCGCGCGCTGATGCGCCAGCTGGGCGTGCCGCTGCCCGTGGCCGATGCCGTCAATGCCTTGCCCGGCTCGACCATCATGCTGCCGCCCGAAGGCTTGCGCGACACCCTGTTGCTGGCCAAGGCGCTGGCCCCCGTTGCCTCGCCGCTGCCGCAGGCCAGCGTTACCGTCAGCGCGCCGCTGCAAGCCTACCTCGAGCACGATCCCGTGCTGCAGGCACTGCGCGCGCAGCCGTCGGCCGAAGCAAAAGCCCTGATCGAGGTACTGCTCAGCTGATGGCCGATCTGCTATGATGGCGCTGGCCGGGATGAACCCGGCCCGCTTTCATTGATGTAATGGCTACGGCTACTCAGTCCACTGGAAAACTGCCTTGACTACCTCCTTACGCATGCTCGGCCTGGCCGCAGCACTGACCGTGGCGTGCAACGCCAATGCCGACAGCTTCGTTTCCTCGGCCTCCAGCGCCGGCTCCCAGTCGAGCGGCAGCATTTCCGATTCGCTCAACGGTTCGAGCAACAGCTCCTCGCGCGACAACAAGGTGGCCAATGGCCCTTACCGCATCATCGACGTGGCCGCCGTGCCGGGCCGCGACGGCATGACGCGTTTGACGATGCAGGCCGACGCCACGGCAACGCCGCTGGTGCTGGACTTGCCGCAAGCGGCCCTCGACAAGCAGCAACTGGCGCAGGGCGACGTGGTGCATGCGCAAAACCGTGCCTACGGCATCGAATTTTCGCGCAACGACACGCGCGCCGCCTTCTTCCTGGTGCTGGCCGACGACTGGTACGGCGAAATGGCCACGCGTCCCGTCAGCCTTTGATTCCAGGCGTGACGCTGCGCAAACTGGCAAGACTTCTGGCCGCCTGCGCCGCACTCTGCCTGGCTGGCGCTGCCCAGGCAGGCGGCTCCTTCGCCTCCGCGCGCTTTTGCGACCGCGCGCAGGAACTCACGGCGACCGAGCAGGATCGCCTGTTGCGCTTTGCCGCCGTGGTGCGCGAGGAACTGGCCGCCAGCGAAGGCAGCGTGGCCCTGATCAGCCGCTCCGGCCTGGACCTGGCGCGCTTCGGCATCCGCTATTCGCACGCGGCCCTGGCCTGGCGCCACGACAATGACAATGGCTGGTCCGCGCGCCAGCTGTACTACGCCTGCGACGAAGGCCGCCCGCGCATCTTCGACCAGGGTACGGCCGGTTTCGCCATGGGCACGGAAAATCCATCGCTCGGCTACATCTCGCTGGTAAAACTGCCGGCGGAAACCGTGCCGCCCCTGCGCCGCGCCCTGCTCGACCCCGTGGGCGTGCAGCAATTGCTGGCGGGCCGCTACAGCGCCAATGCGTATGCATTCAGCCTGAAATACCAGAATTGCAATCAGTGGGTGGTGGAATTGCTGGCCGCCGCCTGGGGTGAACTGGCCGCGGGCGGCGACTTGCGCGCGCGTGCCCAGGACTGGCTGCGCGCCGCCCAATATGCGCCCGCCCCCGTCGACGTGGGCGCGCGCTGGCTGATGCTCGGTTCCCTCTTCGTGCCCCTGGTGCACATGGACGACCATCCGCCCGAGGCCATCGGCACGATGCAGCTGGAAGTGAGCCTGCCGGCCAGCCTGGAAGCGTTCGCGCGCCAGCACCTGCCCGCCAGCGAACGCGTGGAAATCTGCCACGACGGCAAGCAGGTGGTGGTGCACCGGGGCTGGGAAGCCATCGCCGACGGCTGCGTGCCAGGCGCAAACGACCGGGTCATCGCCCTCGACTGATCAAGTCTGCGCGTCGAGCGCCTCGCCGATCGCATAAAAGCGCCCGCCCGCGATGTAATGCAAGCTGCGCCAGGATGGATCGGCCTCCTCGAAATGCCAGTGTCCGTCGCGAAACACGCGCGTGTCGGCCCAGGCGCCCACCACTTCACCAATGAACAGGTCGTAGGCCGCCTGATTGTGCGGCTCGGGGATCAAACGACAGGCCAGCCAGGCGGAGCATCCCGCCACGAACGGCACATCAAAGCCTTCCATGTGAAACAGCTGCACGCCGGCGCGCGCCAGTTTATCGGGCTGCGCGTCGAGGCTGTGCGTGCCCACGGCGTGCGTCAGCTGCAATTGCGCCGCCGTCGGCACCTGGATGACGAACGTGCCGCTGCCTTCGACCAGCGCGCGCGTGCGCGTGGCCTTGTCCAGCACCACGGTGAGTTTCGGCGGCGCGAAATCGAGGGCGCAGGCCCAGGCGGCGGCCATTACGTTGTCGACGCCAGCATGGCGCGCCGAGACGAGGATGGATGGGCCGTGGTTGAGCAGGCGATACGCCTTTTCCAGTGGCACGACGGCGATATGGCCACGTTCAGCTTCCTTGCTTTTCAGGGACAGGACCATGTCCCACTGGTCGATGCCGGGTCCGAAGCCATCCGGCGTCACCTTCACTGGCACGAAGCCGAAGCGCGCATAAAAGCCCTGCGTATGCTGGCTGGTATTCATGCTCACGCTGGCGACTCCCGGCACGGCACGGATGGCGTCCAGGCGCGCCTGCGTCAGCGCGCGGCCCAGTCCCTGCCCGTGCACATCCTGCGCCACCATACCCCAGCACAGGCTGGCGACGGTGCCGCCCGCCTCGAGCGCATGGCCGCCGCAGGCGACGACTTTCCCGTCGCGTTCGATGACCAGATACGGCTGCGTCGAGGCTTCCAGCCAGGCGGCAAAGCCGGCGCGCTCGGACGGGTCGAAAAAGCGCGGCGTGTTGCCATCAAAAAGGGCCAGGCAGGCCTCGCGGTCACTGGCCCGGTAAGGACGTACTGTCTGCATTGATATCCTTTCAAAAACAGGAAGGGAAATTATACGGGCCTACGCTCACAGCAGCTGCTCCGACGTCACCACGTGCACGCCCGGCGCGCCGGCCAGCGCCGCTTCCAGCAGGGCTTGCGCAATGCGCGGCGCCGGATTGATACGCCAGCGGCGCGGCAGCACGGGACCCAGCACGCGCAGCAGGCGTAATGCAGCCCCCTCGCCCGCCCGCGCCACGTCGCGCGCGCCGCCAATCAGGCCCGGTCGCACGTGCGTGAGCGATGCAAAACCCAGCGCTTCCAGGTCGCGTTCCAGCTCGCCCTTGACGCGGTTGTAGAAGATGCGCGACGCGGCGTTGGCACCGGCGGCGGAATTGAGCGCATACGTGCGCGCGCCCGCCGCCCGCGCCAGGCGCGCCACGGCCAGCGGATAGTCATGGTCCACGCGTGAAAATAGTTGCCGCGTGCCGGCCACCTTCATGGTCGTGCCCAGGGTGCAGATGACGGCGTCCGCCTGCCACCAGGGTGCATCGGGCGGCAATCGATCGAAATCAACGAGGGGCGCTTGCAGTTTCGCATCGGGCGGCAAGGCCTTGCGCACGGGCGCGACGACCGTGCTGACGCGCGCGTCGGCGAGCGCCAGGCGCAGCACTTCGCGGCCCACCAGGCCGGTGGCTCCTACAAGTAGTAGTTTCATCGTTTCCCAGTAAAAAGCTGCTGTCAGCCACTACCATACACGGAACTCAGGACAGGCGCAGCGCCAGCGCCGCCAGGGTCAGCAGCAGCACGGGCACGGTCAGCACGATGCCGACGCGGAAATAGTAGCCCCAGGAAATGTGGATATTCTTGCTGTCGAGCACATGCAGCCACAGCAAGGTAGCCAGGCTGCCGATCGGCGTGATCTTCGGCCCCAGGTCGCTGCCGATGACGTTCGCGTAGATCATCGCTTCGCGCACGGCCCCCTGCGCCGTCGTCGGGTCGATGGCCAGCGCACCCACCAGCACCGTCGGCAGGTTGTTCATCACGGACGACAGCAAGGCCGTCAGCACGCCCGTGCCCATGGCCGCGCCCCACACGCCGTACTGCGCAAAGTGATTCAGCATGCCCGTCAGGTAAGCCGTCAAGCCCGCGTTGCGCAAGCCATACACGACCAGGTACATGCCCAGCGAAAAGACGACGATCTGCCACGGCGCATGGCGCAGCACGTGGCGCGTGGAAATCACGTGGCCCTTGCCTGCCACGCCCAGCAGCAGCGCGGCGCCCACGGCGGCGATCAGGCTGATGGGCACGCCCAGGTGTTCCTGCGAGAAAAATCCCACCAGCAGCAGCGCCAGCACCAGCCAACCGGCGCGGAAGGTGGGCAAGTCGCGGATGGCGGCGTCCGGGCGCTTCAGCTGCGCAATTTCATAGTCGCGGGGAATATCCTGGCGGAAAAAGAGCAGCAAGGCCGCCAAGGTGGCACCCACGGCGACGACGTTGACGGGCACCATCACGGACGCGTACTCGGCAAAGCCGATCTTGAAGAAATCGGCCGAGACGATATTCACCAGGTTCGACACCACCAGCGGCAGGCTGGCCGTGTCGGCGATGAAGCCGGCCGCCATCACGTAAGCCAGCGTGGCCCTGGCGGAAAACTTCAGCGCCCGCAGCATGGCGATGACGATGGGCGTCAAGATCAGCGCGGCGCCGTCATTGGCGAACACGGCGGAAACCAGGGCGCCCAGCAAGACCAGCAGCACGAACAGTTTTCTACCGCTGCCGCCGCCCCAGCGTGCCACGTGCAAGGCGGCCCACTCGAAAAAGCCTGCCGCGTCCAGCAGCAGGCTGATGATGATCACGGCGATGAAGGTGCCGGTGGCGTTCCACACGATATGCCAGACGACGGGGATGTCGCCCCAGTGGATCACGCCGGCCAGCAAGGCGACACCAGCGCCGATGACGGCGCTCCAGCCGATGCCCAGGCCGCGCGGCTGCCAGATGACCAGGGTTAATGTGGCGAGAAAGATCAGGAAAGCGGTCAGCATGGGGCAAGGTTCCGTTCGATGCGGCATCGCGGGCACCATGCGCCGCAGCCTGTGAATGTCAACAATAATTCCATAATACTGGAATTATTGAATGAATGCAAAAACCGCTGCGGAACTGCCCCTGTTTCAGCGCGATGGCGACGGCGGAAACGGGTAGCAGTTAGGTAAATGGCAAGGATGGCAGCGGGGGCATGAGCGTGACTGCGCCAAGTGAGTGAATGAGTCTATGGAAGTGCCGCCCAAGCCGCTATTGCAGCGGCGCAAAAAAAATATTCCCGCCGCCGTTTGCGATTGTCTTTAAGCAACTTAATCGGTGTATAGTCGCAGGCACGATTCAAACAGGGATCAGGACAAGTGGCGCGCATCTATCAGACCAACAACATGGGCGAAGCGGACGTGCGGGTGGCCATCGCGCAGCGCGGCAACGCCGACTTGCTCGTGCACCGCGCAGCCAGCTGGGACCTGGCGCATGGCGATGCGCAATGGTTCATCACCCGTGAGCGCCAGAATGCCACGGCCGGCGTGTATTTCACCTCGCAAGGTTTTGCGCAGCTGAGCATCTGTTTTGTCGACCACACCAGCGAGGCTGGCTGGACCCGGCCACATCGGCTCAAGGGCTGCCTGTCGCAAGGCGGCGCCTGACATCAAGCGGAGGAGCGCATCATGGATTTGATTTTGCTGGAACCCGGCAACCCTGAACTCGTGTTCGGCAAGACGCCGGACGGTGGCAAGGCCGGCATCGACGCCATCTGGCGCGACGCCGCTGCGCTGCAGGGCATGGGCCAGTGCATCGAGCTGGTGTCATTACATCAAGGCATGAAGCAGCAAGTGACGACCGACGTCAGCAATTCGGCGCGCAACTCCGGGCGGCCCATGATCACGGACTTTACCTGTGTCAAATATGTCGACCAGACGTCCGTCAAGCTGTATGAACTGTGCCTGCGGGCGCAGCCGCTGGGCAGCGGTGCGGACCAGCCGACAAAACTGTACATCGCCCGCAACTCGGGCGACAAGACAGCCAACATCATCACCATTGCCCTGCGCGACGCCCTGATCACCGAAATGCAGCTGCAAACCCATCCCGACGACGTGCCCACCGAGCAGTTCAAGCTGAGCTTTACGGAAATCCTCTGGACCTACAGCCTGCAGCAGGCGGACGGCCAGCCTGGCCCCCGGAACACCGTCGCGCGCAAGCGGCCGATCGGCGCCTTTACGGGCTAAGCCCGCAAGGCGGCTACTCTTCCAGCCCTCCCCCCAGCGCCTTGTACAGCGCCACGGCAGACTTGAACTGGTCGCGCCGCGCGTCGAGCAGGGTTTGCTGGGCCACATACGACTGGCGCTGCGCGTCGAGCAATTCCAGGCGGCTGTCCTGGCCCGCGTCGTAGCGCAGCTGCGACAGCCGCTGGCGCTGCTGCGCCGCCGTCACCACGCGTTCTTGCGCGGCGATCTGCTGCGCATACGTGGCGCTGCCGGCCAGGCCGTCGCGCACTTCACGAAACGCCGCCTGGATCGCTTGCTCGTACTGCAGCACGGCCACGTCCTTACGCAGGCGCGAGAGCTGCAGTTCCGCGCGCAGCTGGCCGCCCTGGAACAGCGGCTGCGTCACTTGCGGCGCGAACGACCAGCTGCGCGCGCTGCCGCGGAACAAATCGCCAAGTTCCGGACTGGCCAAGCCCAGCTGCGCCGTCAGCGACAGACGGGGGAAGAAGGCGGCGCGGGCGGCGCCGATTTCCGCATTCGCCGCCACCAGCGCATATTCGGCCTGCAAAATATCGGGACGGCGCGCCAGCAAGTCCGACGGCAGGCCGGGCGGCAGCTGCGTCAGCACGGGCTGGCCATCGAGCGGCCGGCCAGCGGGCAAGTCGGTTGGCAGCGGCGCGCCCAGCAGCAATTCCAGGTTGTTGCGCGCCAGTAAGCTGGCCCGTTCGCGCGCCTGCACGTCCGCTTCCGCCGTGGCAGCCTGCCCTTCCGCTTGCGCCACGTCCAGGCCGCTGCCCTGCTGCGCGCCGTGCAGACGCTGCGTCAGCAGCAAGGCCTGGCGCCAGTCGGCCAGGGTTTGCCGCGCCAGCGCCAGCTGCGCCTCGGCCAGCCGCTGTTCCAGATACGCATCGGCCACGCCGCCGATCAGGGCCATGTGCGCGGCGCGCTGGCCCTGCTGCGTGGCCAGGTAGCGGGCAAACGCAGCATCCGACAGCGAGCGCAGGCGGCCAAACAGGTCGAGCTCGAACGCGCTCATGGCGATGCCGGCCGTGAACGTGTTTTGAACAGTAGCGTCGGCGCCGCGCTGGCGCACGCCGCCCGCATGGGCGCCGATGGCCGGGTAGCGGCCCGCATCCTGGATCTGGTACTGGGCCCGCACGGCATCCACGTTGAGGGACGCCACGCGCAAGTCGCGGTTGTTTTCCAGCGCCAGGCTTACCAGGCGCTGCAGGCGCGCATCGAGCAGCATCTGGCGCCAGCCCAGGCCCGCTGCAGTGTCGGCCGTGGCTGACGCGGCGACCTCGGCATAGGCAGCAGGGATGGGCGGCGCCGGCTTGACCAGCGGCGGCGTCAATGAACACGCCGACAAGACCAGCGCGGCCAGCGGCGTGATAAAGATCAAACGCATTACAACTCCCCTTCCACCGCCTTGACGGCGGTGCGATTACTGCGTTTACTAAAGTAACTGCCCATCTTGTCGACGGCGCCCAGCACCACGACAAAGAACACGGGCACGAAAAACACGGCCAGCACGGTGGCGGTGATCATGCCGCCAAACACGCCCGTGCCGATCGCGTGCTGCGTTTCGGCGCTGGCGCCCGTGGCCAGCATCAGCGGCACCACGCCCAGCGCGAAGGCCAATGACGTCATCAGGATCGGACGCAGGCGCAAGCGTGCCGCCTCCACAGTCGCCTCGACCAGGCCACGCCCTTGCGCCTGCAACTGGCGCGCATATTCGACGATCAGGATCGCGTTCTTCGCCGACAGGCCGATGATCGTGATCATGCCCACCTTGAAGAACACATCGTTCGGCATGCCGCGCAACATCACGGCCAGCACGGCGCCCAATAGCCCCAGCGGCACCACCAGCATCACGGAGACGGGAATCGACCAGCTTTCATACAGGGCGGCCAGCACGAGGAAGACCACCAGCATCGACAGCGCCATCAGCATGGGCGCTTGCGACGCCGATTCCTTCTCTTGCAGCGACTGCCCCGTCCACGCCAGCGCGAAGCCGGGCGGCAATTGCTTCACCAGCCGTTCCATTTCCAGCATGGCGTCGCCGCTGGACACGCCGGGCGCCGCGCTGCCGGAAATGCGCGCCGCCGGATAACCCTGGTAGCGCACCAGTTGCAGCGGCGATTCGCTCCACACGGGGCGCACCAGCTCGCCCAAGGCCACCATGCCGCCCGCGTTATTGCGGATGCGCAAGGCCAGCACGTCGTTCAGTTGCATGCGCGACGGCGCATCGGCCTGGATGATCACTTGCTGCATACGGCCCGCGTTCGGAAAATCGTTGACATAGGTCGAACCCATGGCCGCCGTCAGCATGTCGGCAATGGCCGTAAACGACACGCCCAGCGCCTCGGCCTTGGTGCGGTCGATATCGAGGCGCACGCTGGCGCCGGGCGGCAAGCCGTCCGGATACACGCCCGCCACCTTGGCGCTTTGCGCGGCCAGGCCCAGCAACTGGTTCTGCGCCGCCTGCAAAGCGTTGACACCCTGGTTGGCGCGGTCTTGCAGGCGCATGGAAAAGCCGGACGAATTGCCCAGTTCATCGATGGCGGGCGGCATCAGGCTCATGATCACGCCCTCCTTCGCCTGCGCCATGGCAGCCTGCGCCAGCGCCACTTCTTCCTGCGCCGTGGCGCCGTTGCGCTCTTTCCAGTCCTTCAGCATGGTGAACGCCAGGCCCGCATTCGGCCCCGCGCCGGAAAAACTGAAGCCGAGGATCGATTGATTCACTTCGATGCCGGGCCGCGTTGCCACGTGCTGCTCGTACAATTTGACGACATCGAGCGTGCGCTCCATGGTGGCGTCGGACGGCAGCTGGATCGAGGTGATGAAGTAGCCCTGGTCTTCTTCTGGCAAGAAGGCCGATGGCAACTGCATGAAGGCCACGCCCAGCGCCGCGACGATGGCGCCGTACACGACCATCGAGCGGCCCGCGCGTTTCAGCATCGCCACCACGCCCTTTTCATAGCGCGCCGTCATGCGGTCAAAACAACGGTCGAACCACAGGAAGAAACCCTTCTTGTCATGATCGTGCGGGCCGATGGGTTTCAACATGGTGGCGCACAGGGCCGGCGTCAGGGTCAGCGCCAGAAAGGCCGAGAACAAAATCGACACGGCCATGGCCAGCGTGAACTGGCGGTAGATGGCCCCCACGGAACCGCTGGCCAGGGCCATCGGGATGAACACGGCCGTCAGCACCAGCGTGATGCCCACGACCGCACCGGTGATTTCGCGCATCGCTTTCGACGTCGCTTCCTTCGGCGACAAGCCTTCGGTGGCCATCAGGCGCTCGACCGCTTCGACCACCACGATGGCGTCATCGACGATGATGCCGATGGCCAGCACCATGCCGAACATGGTCAGCACGTTGACGGAATAGCCGGCCAGCAGCATCACCGTGAAGGTGCCCATCAGGGCTATCGGCGCGACGATGGCGGGTATCAGCGTATAGCGTATCTTTTGCAGGAACAGGTACATGACGAGGAACACCAGCACCATCGCTTCCAACAAGGTGACGATGACCTTCTCGATCGAGATTTTCACGAACGGCGCCGTATCGAACGGCACCGAATACTTGATCCCGGACGGCATGGTGTGCGCCAGTTCGGCCATGCGTGCGCGCACGGCGGCCGCCGTCTGCACGGCGTTGGCGCCCGGCGACAGCATGATGGCGGCGCCGGAAGCCGCTTGCCCATTTTCGCGGATGCTGAAGTTGAAGCTTTGCGCCCCCAGCGCCACTTTCGCCACGTCGCCAATCGTCACTTTCGAGCCATCCGCATTCGCGCGCAGCACGATGGCGGCAAATTCGGCCGGCGTTTGCAGCTGGCCCTGCACCGTCAGCGGGATGGTCACGCGCTGGCCTTCGACGGCGGGCGAATCGCCCAGGCGACCCGGCGCAATCTGCGCATTTTGCTGCGCGATGGCGGCCGTCAGCTCGCCCATGGCGATGTTGTACGATACCAGTTTGGCCGGATCGACCCAGATGCGCATGGCCCGCTCGGAGCCGAACAGCTGCACCTTGCCCACGCCGGGAATGCGGCGCAGTTCTTCCGTCACGTTGCGCGCCAGGTAGTCGCCCAGCGCCACTTCATCGTGCTGGCCATTCTCGGAAATCAAACTGACGATCATCAAAAAGCCGGACGACGCCGACTCCACCGTCAAGCCATTTTGCCGCACGGCTTGCGGCAGGCGCGGCTCGATGGCTTTGAGGCGGTTCTGCACATCCACCTGCGCCATTTCCGGATTCGTGCCGGGCTGGAAGGTGACGCTGATCGAGGCCGAACCCGAGGTATCGGTGGACGACTCGAAATACAGCAAGTGCTTGACGCCCGACAGTTCGCGTTCGATCAGGCCCACCACGGAATCATTCATGGTTTGCGGCGTGGCGCCTGGGTAGTTGGCGCTGATGCTGACGCTGGGCGGCGCCACGGAAGGGAAGCGCGCAATCGGCAATTGCGGTATGGCGATCAGTCCGAACAGGACGATGAAGACCGCCACCACCCACGCAAAGACGGGGCGGTTGATGAAAAATTGAGGCATGTGCTTAGGCTTTCATTGTATTCAAAGTGTGCATCAACGGGCCTTGGCGGCAGCCGCCGTTGCCACGACAGCTGGCTTCCACGGTTGCGGCGCGGCCGTGGCGCCCGGCTGCAAGCGTTCCTGGCCTTCGATGACGACGGTGTCGCCCGCCTTCAAGCCGCCGTTGACCACGTACTGGTGCTCGACCACGTCGCCCACGGCAATCGGGGTCAAGCTGGCTTTGTGCGTGCCATCGAGCACCCAGGCCTGGGCCTGGCCATCGCTGCTGCGCAAGACGGCTTGCTGCGGCAAGAGCACGGCATGCGCTTGCATGGCGCGGGCAATGCGGGCGCGCACGAACATGCCGGGCAAGAGCTGGCGCTGCGGATTGTCGACCAGCACGCGGATGACGGCGTCGCCCGTGCCCGCATCGACGCTGATGCCCGAGAACAGGATGCGCCCCGTGACGGGATGCGGCTGGCCGTCGGCGCCCAAAATGGTCACGGGCAGCTTGTCCGCGCCTCCGTTGCTGTCCGAACCGGAGGCTTGCAGCGCAGCCAGCGCGGCGGCCGGCTGGCGCACGTCGACATACACCTTGTCGATCTGCTGGATGCGCGCCATCGGCGTGGCATCGGCCAGGCCCACCAGCGCGCCTTCCGTCACCAGTTCGGAGCCGATGCGCCCGGCAATCGGCGCCTCGATGCTGGCAAAGGCCAGGTCCAGGCGGCGCCGCGCCAGAGCGGCACGCGCCTGCGCCACGGTGGCCACGGCTTGCTCGCGCTGGGCCACGGCATCGTCATACGCCTGGCGGCTGATGGCGTCCGCTTCCACCAGCGGTTTTAACCTGTCGGCCTGGCTGCTGGCGCGCTTCGCCGTGGCCACCGCATGCTGCAGCGCGGCGGCGGCCGAATCGACGTCCGCCTGGAATGGCGCCGGGTTGAGCTGGAACAGCTTCTGCCCCGCCTGCACCTCGGCGCCCTGCTCGAACTGGCGGCGCAGCACGATGCCGCCCACCTGCGGGCGGATGTCGGCCGTGCGGAAAGCCGCCACCCTGCCCGGCAATTCATCACTGAGGACAATGGGCGCCGCTTGCAGCTTGAGCACAGTGACCGCAACGGCGGCGGCAGCCGGTGGCGTGGCAGCTTCCTTTGGCGCGGGTCTGGAACAGGCGGCAAGGCTGAGCAGTGCCGCGGCGATCAACGTGTTTTTGCTGGTGAAGTACTTGACTGGCATGACTCTCTCTATGACTGATCCCAACCGGCGGTCCGGTCGACAGATACGCGCAGCCTAAAAGGATTGCGTGGATATTTCGTCAAAGAAATGTGGAGATTCGATGGAGAGAAAGAAGAATGCTAGACTATTTATATGAACTATCATCACAGCGCCAGCCAGCCCTCCTTCCTTGCCACCACGCCGCCCTCCGCCCTCATCCTGATTGCCGAAGATGAACCGCAAATCGCCCGCATCCTCGCCGGTTACCTGGAGCGCGACGGCTACCGCACCGCCTTCGCCCTCGATGGCCAGGAGGCGCTGCAGCAGCACCTGGCGCTGGCGCCGGACCTGCTGCTGCTCGATGTGCAAATGCCCAGGGTCGACGGCTGGGGCGTGCTGACGGAAGTGCGGCGGCGCGGCGAAACGCCCGTCATCATGCTGACGGCGCGCGACCAGGATGCGGACAAGCTGGCTGCACTGCGCGTGGGTGCCGACGACTACATCATCAAGCCTTTCAATCCGGCCGAAGTGGTGGCGCGCGTAGCGGCCGTGCTGCGCCGCTCGCGCGTGCGCCACCACCCGGTGGGCGGCCAGCGCCTGCGCTGTGGCCCCATCGAGATCGACCAGGAAACGTATGTGGCCAGCGTGCTGCGCGACGGCGCGCCCGTGCCTTTGAGCCTGACCTTGACGGAGTTCCGCCTGCTGGCGCACCTGGCGCGCACACCGCGGCGCGTCTGCAGCCGCCTGGAATTGCTGGAGTCGTGCATGCCCGAGAGCAATTCGATGGAACGCACGGTGGACAGTCATGTCAGCAAGCTGCGCAAGAAGCTCGAGGAAGCGGGTGTGATGAACATGCCGGCCAGCCTGCGCGGCGTGGGCTACCGTCTGGAAAGCGACGCCTGATGCGCTTCACAGGCCTGAACCGGCAGATCGTGCTGTCGATGTCCGTGCTGATGGTCAGCAGCATCCTGATCATCTGGATGGGCTCCTGGATCTTCTTTGCCGTCGCCTTCAAGATCGACCCCGGCATGCTGTCCGAGCCCGACGACTGGTCGCCCAGCACCGTCGAGTGGCTGTGGATCTTCGCCATCACCATCTTCGGCTTGCTGCTGGCCGCGTTTTTCGCCATCAAGCTGGCCGCGCGCATCTTGAAGCCGATCAATTCCGTGATGGACAGCGTGCGCCGCGTGGCGCATGGCGACCTGTCCGCGCGCGCCTTCGCAGGCGACCGCAGCCTGGGCGAGACGGCCATGCTGGTCGATGACTTCAACAGCATGGCCGAGCGCCTGCAGCGGGCGGCCAAGGAAAGCGAAACGTGGAATGCGGCCATCGCGCACGAACTGCGCACGCCCGTGACGATCCTGCGCGGCACCTTGCAAGGCGTCGTCGATGGCGTCTTCAAGCCCGAGGAAGTGCCGTTTACCAGCCTGCTGTCGCAAGTCGAGGACCTGGGACGCCTGATCGAGGACTTGCGCACCCTGAGCCTGGCCGACAGCGGCTACATGCAGCTGCGCATGGCGTGGACGGACCTGACCCTGGAAATCGAGGAAGTGGGCCGCCTGCTGGCGCCGGACATGGAAGCGGCCGGCTTTGCCCTGCAATTGCACCTGTCCGACCATCCCGTCTGCTGCGACGCGGCGCGCATCCGGCAAATCGTGCTGGCCCTGCTCGACAACGCGCGCCGCTATGCGCATCCTGGCCTGCTGCGCGTGCGCACGCGCGTGCAGGCCGGCCAGTACTTCCTCAGCGTCGAGGATGCAGGCCCCGGCATTTCCGACGAACTGGCGGCGCACGTATTCGAAGCGTTTCGCCGCGGCGACAGCGCGCGCGTCGACCTGAACGCGGGCAGCGGTCTGGGACTGGCCGTGGTCGAAGCCATCGCGCGCGCGCATGGCGGCAGCGCGCTCTGCACGCGTGGCAAGGCCGGCGGCAGCCTCTTTACGGTGAAATGGCCGGTGGAGCATGGCGCGTTGCCGGCCGCTGGCTGACTATATCGCCGGCGCGCGCAGCATGTCGACGAAAGCGCGCAAGACGGCCGGCATCTGCCGCCGGCTCGGGTAGTACAGGAAGTAACGGGACGGCGGCGGCAAGCAGCGCTGCAGCACGCGCGCCAGACGCCCCGCCGCAATATCGGCGCGCGCATCGGCCTCGTACACATACGCCAGTCCAGCGCCATCGCGCGCCGCGCGCAGCATCAGTGCATCGTCGTCGAACACCAGCGGGCCGTTGACGGCGATGCTGACGGCGTCCCCCTCATGCTCGAACTCCCACGCATACTGGCGTCCGCTGGGAAAACGCCGGACCATGCAGGCATGCTTCAGCAAATCGCGCGGCGTGGCTGGCGCGCCATGCGCCGCTAGGTAGACGGGCGACGCCACCACCACGAACGGTTGCGGCGCACCCACGGGCACGGCAATCATGTCGGCCGCCACCTGCTCGCCAAAGCGGATGCCCGCATCAAAACCGTCGCGCACGATATCGATCATGCCGTCATCGGTCACCACTTCCACCTGCACGCGCGGATAGAGGGCAACAAAATTGGCCAGCATGGGCGCCAGCAGCAGCCGCGCGGCCGGACGGGGCGCGTTCAGGCGCAGCTTGCCTGCAGGCACATCCTGCAAGGTGCTCAGGTCGAGCAAGGCATCATCGATTTCGCGCATGGCCGGCGCGAGGCGCGCCAATAGCTGCTGCCCCGCCTCGGTCGGCGTGACGCTGCGCGTGGTGCGGTTCAGCAGGCGCACGCCCAGGCGCTCTTCCAGCGCGCGCAGCGCATGGCTGAGGGCAGAGGCGGACACGCCCCGTTCGAGGGCCGCCTGGCGAAAGCTGCGCAAGCGGGCAACGGCGGCAAAGGCCGTCAATTCGTTGAGGTCAGCCATTGTTGAGGAAAAGATTCATGAGCCATATTCAGTAATTCATGCAGGATTAGCGATCTTATCGCATGCCGTTGCTTCACCCATACTCCTCGCATCTTTTTTTTTGACGAGGAGTGAAAAATGGAACACAGAACACTGGGCAAGTCCGGCTTGCGCGTTGCCCCCATCGGCCTGGGCTGCATGGGCATGAGCTTTGCCTACGGCGGCGCCGACGAGGCTGCCTCGCTGCGCGTGCTGCACCGCGCCGTGGAACTGGGCGTGACCCTGATCGATACGGCGGAAGTCTACGGGCCCTACGCCAACGAGGAACTGGTAGGCCGCGCCCTGAAGCAGTTGCGCGGCAAGGTCAATATCGCCACCAAGTTCGGCTTCAAGATCCTGCCCCACGGCCAGGGTGTGGAACGCATGGCGGGGGTGGACAGCCGCCCGGAGCACATCGTACAGGCCGTGGAAGGTTCGCTGTCCAGGCTCGGTATCGATTGCATCGACCTGCTGTACCAGCACCGCGTGGACCCCGCCGTGCCCATCGAAGACGTCGTCGGCGCCATGGCGAATCTGGTGCGGGCGGGCAAAGTACGCCACCTGGGGCTGTCGGAAGTGTCGGCCGCCACCCTGCGCCGCGCCCACGCCGTGCACCCGATTGCGGCCGTGCAGTCCGAGTATTCGCTGTGGAGCCGTGACGTGGAAGCCGAGGTGCTGCACGCCTGCCGCGCGCTCGGTATCGGTTTCGTGCCCTACAGCCCGCTGGGCCGGGGCTTCCTGACGGGCCAGCTCACGTCCAGCGCCGCGCTGGCACCGGATGATTACCGCCACAGCCTGCCCCGTTTTCAGCCGCAGGCGATGGCGGCCAACGCGAACATGGTGGCCGAACTGCAAGGCCTGGCGGCCGCGCGCGGCGCCACGGCGGCCCAGCTGGCCCTGGCCTGGCTGCTGGCGCAAGGCGACGATATCGTGCCGATTCCCGGCGCCCGCAGCCTGGCGCACCTGGAAGAAAATGTCGCCGCCGCGCAGATCAAGCTCAGCGAAAGCGATCTGGCTGCCATCGGCGCCGCCATCGCGCCCGCCAGCGTGCAGGGCGCGCGCTACCCACAGCATGAGCTTGCCATGCTTGGCCTGTAGACAACAACACCTGAGTGCGCTAATTTGAGTACGATAAACAGGTTCTTTGCCGCTTTGCACTTGAAATGCCTGAATCCGCTATCATTTCCAATCTGAACTATTCATTATGAAAGAAATTTATATGTCCGATTTGCTCGAAACACTGCAATGGCGCTACGCCACCAAGAAGATGGACCCGACGAAAACGGTGCCGCAAGACAAGGTCGAGCGCATCCTGGAAGCCGTGCGCCTGACGGCCAGCTCCAGCGGACTGCATCCTTACGAAGTGTTCGTCGTAACGAATCCGGCCCTGCGCGAGCAGATCAAGCCGCATGCATGGAACCAGTCGCAAGTGACGGACGCCTCGCATCTGCTGGTGTTTGCTGCCTGGGACAATTACACGGTCGAACGCATCAACAAGATGTTTGACCTGGTCAATACCGTACGCGGCTTCAAAAATGAAGGCTGGGAAGCGTACCGCCAGCAAATCCTGGCCACGTATCCGCAGCGCGACGCGGAAACCAACTACCAGCACGCGGCGCGCCAGGCGTATATCGGCGTGGGCACAGCCCTGATCGCCGCAGCGCAGGAAAAAGTCGATTCGACGCCGATGGAAGGTTTTGATCCGGCCAAGGTCGATGAAATCCTGAACCTGCGCGAAAAAGGCTTGCGTTCCGTCGTCATGCTGCCGCTCGGCTATCGCGCCGACGAAGGCGACTGGCTGGTGGACTTGAAAAAAGTGCGCCCTGCGCGCGAGCAATTCATCACCGAGCTGGCGTAAGCGCTTCGCCCGTGACTGAAAAGCGGATGCCGGCGACGGCAGCCGCTTTTTTTTTGCTGTCAGGCGGGCTGCGGGAAGCGCACCGTTACCAGCAGGCCCCGCCCCGCTTCCCCTTCGGCCAGCGCGATATCGGCCTGATGGTGCTCGGCGATATGGCGCACGATGGACAGGCCCAGACCACAGCCCCAGGCGTCGTTGCCGTCGGGGCGGAAGAAGCGGTCGAACAGGCGTGCATGGTGCTGCTGCGGCACGCCGGGACCGTTGTCGGACACGCGCAGCAAGGGCCTGCCCTCTTCCACCGCCGCCTGCAAGTCGACCCTGCCGCCTTGCTGCGTGTAGCGCAAGGCGTTGTCGATCAGGTTATTCAGCAACACTTGCAAACCGTCGGGATCGGCCTGCACCAGCACCCTGGCCGGCGCCGTTTCCACCAAGCCCAGGTCGATTTCGCGGCTGTCGGCCAGCGCGCTGTGGTCGGCCACGGCCGCTTCGAGCAACTGTCCCAGGTCCACCGTGTGCAGCTGGCTGGCCGTCAGCGCCGTTTCATGGCGCGCCAGGCTGAGCAGCTGACGTACCAGGTGCGTGCTGCGGTCCAGCCGTTCATGCAGCCGCGCCAGCGCCACGCGGCGTTCTTCCTCGCTACCGGCGCGTTCAGCCACCTGCAGCTGCAGTTTCAATGCCGTCAACGGCGAGCGCAATTCATGCGCGGCATCGGCGACAAAGGTGCGCTGCGCCGTCAGCGCCGCCTCGAACTGCCGCATCAAGCTGTTGAGCGCCAGCGCCACGGGCCGCAGTTCGGGCGGCATCTGCTGCGCCTCCAGCGGCGTCAGGGCGTCCGGCGAACGGCCCGCCACCGATTCGGCCAGCCGGTGCAGGGGCGCCAGCGCGCGCCCCACCACGACGACAATCAGCAGCGCCAGGATCAGCGCGAACACCAGCAGGGGTGCGCCGGCCCGCATGGTCATCTGCCAGGCCAGCTGGTCGCGCACGGCCTGCGCCTGCGCCACCTGCACGTAACGGCCACGCCGCGTCTCGCCGTACAGACGCCAGTCCTCGCCGCGCAACGTGACATCGGCAAAGCCGGCCAGCGCATAGCGCGGCAATGCTGGCTGGCCCTGCAGGACGGGCAATGGCTGGCCGTCCTCGTCCCACGCCTGCAGCACGAACGCTTCTTCCGGCTCTTGCGCGGCGGCCAGGCCCGCCTGCGGCTCGAACTCGTCGGGCAAGGCCACGGCCAGCTGACGCAACTGCAAATCGGCCAGTTCATTGGCTTCTTCCAACAGCGAGCGGAACAGCGAAATGCCCGCGCCGAGCACGCACAGCAAGGTGGCTGCCAGCAAACCGAGCAGCAACTGGCGGCGGATGGTCAGCAAGATGCCACCCGCATCTTGTAGCCCACGCCGCGCACGGTCTGGATGCTGTCCGCGCCGAACTTCTTGCGCAGCTGGTACACGTACACGTCGACGGTATTGCTTTCCACTTCGCTATCCCAGCCGTACAGCTTTTCGCTCAGTTGCCGCTTCGACACCACCTTGCCAGGATGGTCTAGCAAGGCGCGCAGCACGGAAAACTCGCGCGGCGGCAGCTTGATCTGCTCGCCCTCGAACGTGACGTCGTGGCTGGCCAGGTCCAGGGTCAGCGCGCCATGCTCGATGACGGAGCGCGAACGGCTGACCCTGCGGCGCAGCAGTGCGCGTATGCGCGCCAGCAATTCATCGAGGTCGAACGGTTTCACCAGGTAATCGTCGGCGCCACTGTCGAGCCCCTCGACGCGGGCCCGCGTGCCATCGCGCGCCGTGATGATCAGCACGGGCAAGTCGGCGCCCCGCGCACGCATGGTGCGCAACACGTCCATGCCCTCCTTGCCGGGCAAGCCCAGGTCCAGCAGCATCAGGTCGTAGGCGAAACCGGCCAGCGCCAGCTCCGCATCATGGCCGTCGCGCACCCAGTCCACGGCATAGCACTCGCCGCGCAAGCCCTCGACCAGGCTTTCCCCGATCATCGGATCGTCTTCCACCAGCAACACGCGCACCCGGGCCCTCACAATCGCACAAAATAGCGATATCTTACCTTGGCTGGCGCAAGCCGGCTTGGCGCTGGCTGCGCGGCCGCGGCCATCCCCGCCAGGTGGCAAGGATTGCCAGTGTTCCTGTACGCCTGAGCAGCCTCCCGCGGATAATTGACGTCAGCCAAAGCCGGCGCCGCAGTCAATGTCTTACAGATCCTGGTTGCGGTTCAAGGTCACGTCCCCTTCGGGGGCAGTGGCTGGCACCACGGACTGCGTCGTGGCCGAGTACGCATCGACATATTGCATGTTCACGACGGGCCTGGCGTTGACGTACCAGTTGCTGTCGAACTGGATAAAGGGATTGGTCCTGGGGATCACGCCGCCCTGCTGCGGCGTCAGACTGGCCTGTGGTGGCTGTGACTGGCGCTCCGGCGTCATCTTCATGTCATCACCGGCGCCATGGCTGCGCATGTCGAGCGCGATTTGATGGTCGTAGACGAATGATTCGATGGGGCCAGGCACGCCCTTCAACGCTTGCCAGGCAGGATTGCGGTAATTGCTCTGCGGGTTCTGCGGTTTCTGGAACACCAGCGCGGTCTTGCCTCGCATTTCGTCCGATTCCACGTTGTAGCTGATGTTAATTTGCGTAACCATCGTTTGCTCCCTGCTCTGGCTCTGCCCGGACTCAAGAAAAACAGCGCCGGACGACGAGTCCGTGATTTCCTCTGGCGCTGGTCATCACTGCAAACGATGCGGCGGCGCTCGCCTGGCACTGCCCGCAACAGGCCCTGGCGGATGCAGGGCCTGCGCGGCAGCTTACCGGACGATTACTGCGCCAGGTAGCGTTCCGAACGTGGGCCGTACAGCAAGCCGTTCGGCACGCCGGCCGACAGCAGCCGCGCATTTGCCGTGCCGGCGATAGGATGGCTGGCATCGGTGCTGGTGTTGATGATTTGCTTGACCGCAGCCGTCACCAGGGCGCCGATCAGGCCGCCGCCACCGCTGTTATTGCCTTCATTGCTCGAAGCGCTGGCCGCGCCCTGCCACAGCAAGGTACCCGTCTTCAGGTCGACCAGCTTGGCATCGACCGACACCACCGTCACGCTGTCGATCACGGCGTAGGTCGTACCGTACTTGGAGATCGTCACATACAGGCCCGCATCGGCGCCAAAGATCTCGTTGAGCTTTTTCGCATCGACACCGTGGATATCGGCGGCATTCGTCAAGCCGTTCTGCTTGAAGGTTTCACCGACCACGGCTACCGGCAGCACGTAGTAGCCCGCTTCGGCCAGCGGATAGGTCACTTGCGCGTAGACGCTGTTGCCGGCATTGACTTCCGGCGAGTTGTTCAAGGGCGGCAAGACCACGATGGAACGCGGCTTGGCCGCCTTGAAGGCCGTATAGTCATACGCGGCCTGCTTGGTGGCGCAGCCGACCATAAAGATGGCAGGAGCCAGGCACAGGGCCATTTTCAACATGCGCGACATCATAATTTCTCGCCTTTTTTCAATTTACCCAACAAGAAATCCATATACGGCGTCGATTCCGGGAAGAGTTTTTTCTCGTCTTCGAACTGCGCGGCAACCTGCTCCGGCTTGCCGGCAATCGAGTACAGCATGCCCAGGTGGGCATGGTAGCCCGGCGGCGCGTGATTGCCCTTCGCGCCAATCACTTGCAAGTCTTTTTCCATGGCGGCGATCTGCTGCTCCGGGCTTTCACCTTTCAGGTATTCGTACACTTGCGGCTGGTAACCTTCCCATTGATACAGGGTCTTCGATTGCGTGGCGCAACCGGTCAGGGCGGCACAGGCGAGCAGCGCCAGCAGGGCAGCGCCCTTGTTCATCATTGTCTGTTTCATGGGATACCTTATTGTTTGCGCAGTGCGCCCGCTTCGACGCCCGCCACCAGGCGCTCGACGGCTTCGCGCATGGCCAGGTCCAGGACTTTGCCGTTGAGGGTGGCGTCATAGCTGGCGGTGCCGCCAAAGCCCAGTACTTCGCGGTTCGACAGGCTGTATTCGCCGGCGCCCGAGCTCGAATACACGACTTCCGAGGTGGCGATGTTGACAACGTTCAAGGTGACTTTGGCATACGCCACTTGCGTCTTGCCGCGGCCCATGATGCCGAACAATTGCTTGTCGCCCACTTCCTTGCGGCCAAACTCGGTCACGTCGCCAGTGACGACGAAATCCGCACCCTTGATGTTCTGGCCCTGCTTCTTGAATTCGGCTTCTTGCTTGAGCTCGGCCATGTTGTCGCGGTCGAGCACGTTGAAACGGTTGGACGTCTGCAGGTGCGCAATCAGGATCGTTTTCGACTGGCTGCCCAAGCGGTCGACGCCATCGGAAAAGATGCCGCGCATGAAGTTCGAGCGGTTGTCGAATTTACCGACAGCGATCAGGGTGCGTGGACCAACGTAGGGACGGGCTGCGCTGGCAACCGTGGGGACAGCCAGGGCTTGCGACGATTCGGAAGCGCAGCCAGCCAAAGCCGCGCCAATCAGCGCTGCAATCAACAACGCGCCGGGTTTATTCTTGTTCATAGTGCCCTTATGATATGGAGGATCAGGAGCAACCTGCGAAATTGATTTTAGGCAAGTTAATTTCCTAATTGCAATTATATGGTATTGCATGTCTCACAATTCTCTCCAAAAGTAACGATGGCAAGGATTGCATGATTGCCAGCGCCATGCATGCTTGACTTCCCGGGGCCGATTCGTTAACTTGGTAGTAAAAAAGCGTGTCGTCAGCGCCCTATGCCACTGTCCCTCACAGACCTCGCCCGCCGGCCTGTTCCACCCCGGCGCCAACGCCACGCTTTTCACATAGACGGATCCCAAGGCCATGCCGACACACGATCATTCCCCGGCCCATCCGCTGGCCACGGCGCTGGCGCTGTCGCTGGGCGCAGCCGTCGCCCTGGGGCTGTCGCGCTTTTCGTATGGCTTGCTGCTGCCGCCCATGCGCGACGACCTGGACTGGTCCTACCTGCTGGCCGGGGCCATGAACACTTTCAATGCCCTCGGCTATTTTCTGGGCGCCCTGGCCACGCCAGCGCTGATGCGCCGCCTGGGCGTGTGGCGATTGCTGATCGCCGGTTCCGTGCTGGCCAGCATCTTCATGCTGATGTCGGGCCTGGTCAGCGATACGACCGCCCTGTTCCTGCAACGCGTGTGCGCGGGCGTGGCCAGCGCCTTCATATTCATCGCCGGCGGCGTGCTGGCGGCGCGCCTCGGTTCCATGCATAGCCAGCACGCCGGCTTCTACATAGGCCTGTATTACGGCGGCACGGGCTTCGGCATCGCGCTGTCGGCCCTGCTGGTGCCGGCGGCGCTGGCCGCCGCACAGGAGCATGGCGCCGCGCACGCCTGGCAATGGCCCTGGCTGGCACTGGGCATCGCCTGCCTGGCCGCCACCGCCATCATGGCCGTGCCGGCGAAGGCGATCGGCGAAGCGCCGCGCGCCCTCGACACGCCGCGGCGCTTCGCCTGGCGCGATTTCGCCCCCAGCCTGGCCGGCTATTTCATGTTTGGCGTCGGCTACATCGGCTACATGACCTTCGTCATCGCCCTGCTCAAGCAGCAAGGCATGCCACCCACCCTGATCACCGTGTTCTACACTTTATTGGGTCTGGCGGTGGTGGCGTCGTCGCGCATCTGGGCGCGCATGCTGGACCGCTACAGGGGCGGCGAATCACTGGCGATCCTGAATGGCGTGCTGGGCATAGTGACCATCCTGCCCGCGCTGACGAGCTTTGTACCCGTCGTGTTCCTGTCCGGCCTGGTCTTCGGCGCCGTATTCCTGTCGGTGGTGGCCTCGACCACGGCCCTCGTGCGGCATAACCTGCCGCAGCAATCCTGGACGGCCGGCATCAGCGCTTACACGACAGTATTCGCGCTGGGCCAGATCGTCGGCCCCATCGTGGTCGGCTGGATCGCCGATGGACCGGCTGGGCTGGAGCGGGGATTGATCGCCTCGGCCATCGCCCTCTTCATCGGCGGCGCGCTGGCCGCGCGGCAAAAAGCGCTGGCGCCGGCCGCATAGTAGACTACAGGCATGGCCCACCTTCGCGGAAAGCACACGATGAACACCGATGCACGAAAAATCCCGGCAACAATGGATGCCGAAACGCTGGAATTCATCCAGGGCCTGTTTGCCCTCGTGCGCGAAGGCGATACGCAGCAACTGGGCGCCATGCTCGCGCACGGCGTGCCAGTGAACTTCCGCAACGAAAAAAGCGACAGCCTGATCATGCTGGCCAGCTACCATGGCCACCTGGAAACATCGCGCCTGCTGCTAGCTGCGGGCGCCGACGCCAACGTCCCCAACGACCAGGGCCAGACGCCGCTGGCCGGCGTGGCCTACAAGGGTTACCTGGGCATCGCCGAACTGCTGCTCCAGCACGGCGCCAGCGTGGAAGGCAACAGTCCCGATGGCAAGACCCCCTTGATGATGGCCGCCATGTTCAACCGCCTGGCCATCCTCGAGCTGCTGCTGCAACACGGCGCCCGCATCGATGCCGTGGACAGCCGCGGCATGACCGCCGTTTCACTGGCCAAGAGCATGAATGCGCAGGAAACCCTGGGCCGCCTGGTCAGTTTGGGGCAGACGACATAGCCAACGCTGACATCACCGACAGCTTGCCGGTGTCGTTGAGCCGGCGTTAGCTGACGCTGACGAATGAACAATTATTCCCACTCGATGGTCGCTGGCGGCTTGCCCGAGATATCGTAGACGACGCGGTTGATGCCGCGCACTTCATTGATGATGCGGTTCGACACCTTGCCCAGCAGGCTGTGCGGCAGGTGCGCCCAATGGGCCGTCATGAAGTCTTGCGTTTGCACGGCGCGCAAGGCCACCACGTATTCGTAGGTGCGGCCATCGCCCATCACGCCCACCGATTTGACGGGCAGGAAGACGGCGAAAGCCTGGCTGGTCGCTTCATACCAGTTCGCTGGCAGCGCGTCCGGGTCAACGGCCTGGCCGGCGACGAATTCATATGGCGTGTTGCGCAGCTCTTCGATGAAGATGGCGTCGGCGCGGCGCAGCAGGTCGGCGTAGTCTTTCTTGACTTCGCCGAGGATGCGCACGCCCAGGCCAGGGCCCGGGAACGGGTGGCGGTAGACCATGTCATGCGGCAAGCCCAAGGCCACGCCCAGTTTGCGCACTTCATCCTTGAACAGTTCGCGCAAGGGTTCGAGCAACTTGAGCTTCATGGTGTCCGGCAAGCCGCCCACGTTGTGGTGGCTCTTGATGGTCTGGCCTTTCTTGCCTTTGCCGGCCGATTCGATCACGTCCGGGTAAATCGTGCCTTGCGCCAGCCATTTGGCGTTGACCAGCTTGCCCGATTCGACCTGGAACACTTCGACAAATTCGCGGCCGATGATCTTGCGCTTTTGCTCGGGGTCGGTGACGCCGGCCAGGTGGCCCATGAACTGGTCTTCCGCATCGACGCGGATGACTTTCACGCCCAGGTTCTTGGCGAACATGTCCATCACCATCTGGCCTTCGTCCAGGCGCAGCAGGCCGTGGTCAACGAAGACGCAGGTCAGCTGGTCGCCGATGGCGCGGTGGATCAGGGCAGCGGCCACGGAGGAATCGACGCCGCCGGACAGGCCCAGGATGACATCGTCGGTACCGACTTGCGCGCGGATTTTTTCCACTGCTTCGCTGATGTAGTCGGGCATGTTCCAGTCCGATTTGCAGCCGCAGATTTCATGCACGAAACGGCCGATCATGGCCTTGCCCTGCACCGTGTGCGTCACTTCCGGGTGGAATTGCACGCCGTAGAACTGGCGTTCTTCGTCAGCCATGGCGGCGATCGGGCAGCTCGGGGTGTTGCCCATCAGCTTGAAACCTGGCGGCATTTCCAGCACTTTGTCGCCGTGGCTCATCCACACTTTCAGCATGCCGTGGCCTTCGTCGGTGACAAAGTCGGCAATACCGTTGAGCAACTTGGTGTGGCTGCGGGCGCGCACTTCAGCGTAGCCGAATTCGCGCACCAGGCCGTTTTCCACCTTGCCGCCCAGCTGGGCCGCCATGGTTTGCATGCCGTAGCAGATGCCCAGCACGGGCACGCCCAGTTCGAACACGGCTTGCGGCGCGCGCGGCGAATCGCCGTCCAGGGTGGAATTGTGGCTACCCGACAGGATCACGCCGGCGGCGCCATAGTTGCGCACGAATTCGTCGCTGACGTCATACGGGAAGACTTCGGAAAACACGCCGGAATCGCGCACGCGGCGGGCGATCAACTGGGTGACTTGGGAACCGAAATCGAGAATGAGGATTTTAGAATGCATGATGGGGACTTTATCTGGAGGCTATTGCAAAACCGGCGCCGGGGTGTTTCACCCTTGCGCCGGTCTGGACTTTCCTTACCGCTTACTCGGAGCGATAATTTGGCGCTTCTTTCGTGATCTGCACATCATGGACATGCGACTCGCGCATGCCGGCCGAGGTGATTTCCACGAATTCCGCCTTTTCGCGCAGTTCGTCGATGGTGGCGCAACCGCAGTAACCCATCGATTGACGCACGCCGCCCACCAACTGGAAGATGATCGCCAGCACGCTGCCTTTGTAGGCCACGCGGCCTTCGATACCTTCAGGCACGAACTTGTCGGCCTTCATGGTGGCGTCCTGGAAGTAACGATCTGCCGAACCATCGGACATCGCACCCAGCGAACCCATGCCGCGGTACGATTTGTAGCTGCGGCCCTGGTACAGGATCACTTCGCCTGGCGCTTCTTCCGTGCCGGCAAACATGGAACCCATCATCACGGTGGAGGCGCCAGCGGCCAGCGCTTTGGAAATATCACCCGAGAAGCGGATACCGCCGTCGGCGATACATGGCACGCCCGTGCCTTCCAGTGCTTCGGCGACATTCGAGATGGCTGTGATTTGCGGCACGCCCACACCGGCGACGATACGCGTGGTGCAGATCGAGCCAGGACCGATGCCGACCTTGACCGCATCGGCGCCGTATTCCACCAGCGCCTTGGCGGCGGCGGCGGTGGCGATATTGCCGCCAATTACTTCCACTTGCGGGTATTTGGTCTTGATCCAGCGTACGCGGTCCAGGATGCCCTGCGAGTGGCCGTGGGCCGTGTCGACCACCAGCACGTCGACGCCAGCGGCGACCAGCAGGTCGATGCGCTCTTCATCCTTGGCACCGACGCCGACGGCAGCGCCGACCAGCAGCTTGCCCTGGCTGTCTTTCGACGCGAACGGGTGGGAAGTCGATTTCTGGATATCCTTGACGGTGATCAGGCCGCGCAATTCGAAGGCGTCGTTGACGACCAGCACGCGCTCGAGGCGGTGCTTGTTCATCAGGCGCTTGGCTTCGGCCGTATCGGCATCTTCATTGACGACCACGAGTTTTTCGCGCGGGGTCATCTTGGCGGAGGCTTCAGCGTCGAGTTCCTTTTCAAAGCGCAAATCGCGGTTGGTGATGATGCCGACGACTTCCTTGCCCTTGACGACGGGGAAACCGCTGATGCCGTATTGTTCCGTCAGCGCGATGACGTCGCGGATTTTCATTTCTGGTGGAATCGTGATCGGATCACGCAGCACGCCAGCTTCGAAACGTTTTACGCGGGCCACTTCACGTGCCTGGTCCTTCGGATTCAAATTCTTGTGGATAATGCCGATGCCACCTTCCTGGGCCATCGCAATCGCCAGGCGGGCTTCCGTCACCGTATCCATGGCTGCGGACAGCAAGGGAATATTCAGTGTGATATTGCGGGTCAGGCGAGTTTTGAGGGACGTATCGGCGGGCAGAACGTTGGAGTAGGCTGGGACGAGCAGCACATCATCGAATGTGAGTGCTTTTTGAAGTAGACGCATAGCATTTCCTATTGGCGCAAAAGCAGATTATACAGAAAAAAGTACCTTCCGTCCTTGCAGCATAGAAAAGATATTTGAAAATAGCAAAAAATGGCGTGCACCAGACAGCGCCCGCGCCGCCGCCCTGCCCGCTCAGCCCTTCGCCGACTTGCCGCTGGCACGGCGCCGGCGCGCCTCCTTCGGGTCCGCCTGCAAGGGGCGGTACACTTCCACCCGGTCATGCTCATGCAATACGGTATCGAGCGGCTTCCTCTTGCCATAGATGCCCACCATATGGATGGCAAGGTCGATGCCGGGGATGGCTTGCAGCAAGCCGCTCTGCGCCACAGCCTGTTCGATGGTGGTACCTGCAGGCACGCGCAAGGCGCGCAGGAAGGTGCTGTCCGGCAGCGCGTGGCAAACCTGCACCGTGATATCCGCTTCAGCCATACACCGTCTCCGCGCGCTTGCAGAAGGAATCGACCATGCTGTTGGCGATCATGCCGAAGACGGGACCGATAATCTGTTCGAGCACGCGGCTGGAAAACTCGTAGTGCAGGTCCAGTTCGATCTTGCACGCATCTTCGCGCAGAGCCTTGAAGGTCCACACCCCGTCTAGGGTCTTGAAAGGACCGTCCACCAGCTTCATTTTGATGGAAGTCGGCGGCACGTTCTCGTTGGACGTGGTGAAGCTTTGGCGCACGCCGTGGTAATGTATGCCCACGCTGGCGACAACCGTGTTCTCGCCGCGCTCGCGAACCTCGACAGCACCGCACCAGGGCAGGAATTTGGGATAATCCTCCACCGCCGCCACCAGCGCGAACATTTGTTCGGCGCTATAGCCGAGAAAAACTGATTTATGTACTACTGCCATTGAAGAACCATTTGCTATGATGTTGGATATAGTGATTTTATCGCGCTTGCGCGAGACAGTAGTTTAACCGACCCGCGCACATTTACCATCTCATGACCATAGCAGACAACAGAAAAGCCTTCCACGACTACTTTATCGAGGATCGCTACGAAGCGGGCATCGTGCTGGAAGGCTGGGAAGTCAAAGCCATCCGCGACGCTCGCGTACAAATCAAGGAAGCCTACGTTGTCGTCCGCGGCGACGAACTCTTCCTGTTCGGCGCGCATATCAGCGCCCTGCCGACCGCCTCCACCCATATCCATCCGGAAGCCGTACGCACGCGCAAGCTGCTGCTGCACCGTACGGAAATGGATAAGCTGATCGGCAAGGTGGAGCGCTCCGGCTATACGCTGGTGCCGCTCAACCTGCACTACAAGGGAGGCCGCGTGAAATGCGAAATCGGCTTGGCCAAGGGCAAGAAGCAGCACGACAAGCGAGCCGCAGAGCGCGACCGCGATGGCGCGCGCGAAGTCCAGGCGGCAATGAAGTCGCACCGCCGCTGATCCTCCATTACGCGCAGGGTGCTGCGTCCACATCCACAAACCCGGCTATATGCCGGGTTTTATTTTGCCACTATCTGCGGCAAGCGGAAAAAAGCTCGGCGCGACGGGATGAAAACAGGGAAAGCAAGAGATACGGCGGGAATAAGACGAGTATTAGGGAAAATACCGTGGAGATAAGCGATGTGAATCAGCTTTGCCTGTCTGGCCAAAGACGATAAATCAGGAAAGTTCCGGATGCTTGCATGCTGCCTTGTACTACACCTGTACCACTCCACAGGACAAGCATCCGAATGAACGGTTTTTTAAACCTTCAGGATTACACCTTCAGCAGATCGCGCGACTTGCCCGAATCGGTCCACTCTTTGACCCATTTCGGTTGACGGCCACGGCCAGTCCATTGCTGCGTCGCATCGTCCGGATTGCGATAACGCACTGCGACCGTGCCCGTTTTAGCGCGAATCCCTGTACCAACCAGGTCTTTTACCGAAACGCCGACGCTCTGGGCAATGGCCAGGATTTGCTCGCGCGCTTTGGACATATCATCCTGTTCGCGTTTCTTCATTTGCTTCTTGATGTCGTCCTGCAAGGTGCGCAGTTCGGACAGGGATAAGCTCGACAGATCCATGATATTTCCTTGTGTGAGTTGAAAAATATAACTGAACAGTTAAATTCTATCCAATTGTAACGCGACTGAGGTGATTTTTCTTAAGATTTGATTGTTTTTTACAATTCTTTTACCAAAAAACCTGTTTCCCTGGCTTTCAAGCACTGCAAGCCTCCAATCAAGGGGAGCGGGCATCACGCGTGGACCGTCTACGCAAGCGCCGCTGCTTTGTGCGGCTGCGATTCAATACAGCGCCATCGGCAGTATTTATTTTGCAGTACTTTTTGTTTCATTGCAATTTATAGTAATTATAAATTGCAATTCAAAATATACACGGGTCCAATACTATCGCCAATCGCGTATCGCCGGCAAATGCCACCCGGGATCCTGCGCGGAAGATGTTACGCCAAACAAAGAAATAAGCGCCGCATGACAGCACATAATCCCGAAAGTGCGCATAGCATAGCATGAAGAAAATATTTTCAACGTAATTCATTCAGCCGCCGATACTCTCGCCCTGTCTCCAGCAGATAATCGGAACGGCGCAAATGCAAACTGCCCGCTATGCAGCGGGCAGTATTGACGAGACCTTGCTACGGGCTTGCTATTCACCCAGCCAGTCAGGTAATCAGGGCATCGCCACGCTGCCTTTCGGCTTCTGCGTTTTCACCACCTGCATCGCCGTGGCGATCAAACCACTCATATCACCCAGATTGGCCGGCACGATAATCGAATTATTCGTTTTCGCCAATTGCGCGAACGCGCCCACATACTGCTCGGCTACCTTCAGGTTGACGGCATCTTCACCGCCCGGCTCGCGGATGGCGGCGCCCACCTGGCGCAGCGCTTCGGCACTGGCTTGCGCCAGCGCAACGATGGCCGTAGCCTGGCCTTCGGCACGGTTGATCGATGCCTGCTTCTCGCCTTCCGAACGGGCAATCGCCGCTTCCCGCTCGCCAGTGGCGATATTGATCTGCTCCTGCTTGCGCCCCTCCGATGCAGCAATCAGGGCGCGCTTCTCGCGCTCGGCCGTAATCTGCGCCTGCATCGCATGCAAAATTTCCTTCGGCGGCGTCAAATCCTTGATTTCATAACGCAATACCTTGACACCCCAATTCGCCGCCGATTCATCGATGGCATTCACGATGGCCGTATTAATATGGTCGCGTTCTTCAAATGTCTTGTCGAGTTCCATTTTACCGATCACCGAACGCAAGGTCGTCTGCGCCAGTTGCGTAATGGCGGCAATATAATTCGACGAACCATACGAAGCACGCATGGCATCGGTAATCTGGAAATACAGAATGCCATCGACCTGTAATTGCGTATTGTCACGCGTAATGCACACCTGCGGCGGCACGTCGAGTGGAATTTCCTTGAGCACGTGCTTGTAAGCGATGCGGTCAACGAAAGGCACAACGATATTCAGGCCAGGACCCAATACCGCATGGAACTTGCCCAGGCGCTCCACCACCCAGGCATGCTGCTGCGGCACCACATTGACCGTCTTGAAGACAAATACCAATGCCAGCAATAACAAGATCAGCGACATGCTTCCGATGCTTACTTCCATAATTTATTCTCCAGGTTATCCAACAATCAAACGGCTGCCACGCACGGCACGTATGGTGTAATGGCCAGCTTGCGCGTCGCTGCCGGGAATCAGTTCCACATCCCACAAGGCGCCGCGATACATGACGCGCGCCGTGCCATCGACCCAATGCGCTACCGCCACGCTTTGACCGATATCGAGATTGACATTCGGGTCTTGCGCCGCATCGCGCCGCGCCGCCTTGCCAAAACGGCTGCGCCGCAATAACAGCGTGGCCGCCACGCCGACAATGGCGGCCGTCACGGCCTGCCAGCTACCATTGCCGCCCGCCAGCGCCACCAGCCCTCCGGCACTGATACCGATGGCGATCATCAGCAAATAAAACGTACCCGTAAACAGTTCCAGGATCAATACCGCGCCAGCTGCCACGAACCAGCCTATCCATTCAGCCATGATGCCTCCACCCTTGCGATTCCAAAAATAAAAAACCCCGCAGCCTATATAAGCGACGGGGTTTAATGCGCAGTGCTGCCTGATATTCTTCTTGCCAAACACCTATATGCAAGCAGTCTAACGCAATTCCTGATGGCGTCAATAGCCGGGGGCGAATTAGCGCCGCCGGTCCGGCATTTATTCTTCCAGCAGACTGCGCAGCATCCACGCCGTCTTTTCATGCAAATCGAGGCGCTGCGTGATCAGGTCGGCCGTCGGCTGGTCATTGGCTTTTTCCAGCAGCGGGAACAAACGACGCGCCGTGCGCGCAGTCGCTTCCTGCGCCGATACCAGGTGGCTGACCATGTCCAGCGCCGGCGGCACGCCGTCGATTTCCTTGATCGAGGCCAGCTTGACGAATTCCTTGTAAGTGCCCGGCGCCGGATAGCCGAGGGCGCGGATGCGCTCGGCGATCAGGTCCAGCGCACCCCACTGCTCCGTATATTGGGTCATGAACATCAGGTGCAGGGTGTTGAACATCGGCCCCTTGACGTTCCAATGAAAATTATGGGTCATCAGGTACAAGGTGTAGCTGTCGGCCAGCAGGCCGGACAGGCCTTCCGCGATCTTCGCGCGGTCCGCTTCGGAAATGCCGATGTCGATCTTTGCCACTTTGCTCGGTTTCTTGCTTGCCATGAGAACTCCCGTTTCAATGTATTGGTGGAATCATTTTAGCTGATCTGGCGCAAGCCCATCAAATACTGCCGTGCGCCGCATGGCGGGCGTAAAAAAACCCGCTGCCAGGTGAGCGGCAGCGGGTTTTCAGAGGGCAGATGCTTACGCTTTCAGCGCAGCGAGCTTTTGCCAGGTGTCGATCACCGAGTCGGGATTGAGGGACATCGATTCGATGCCCTGCTCCATCAGCCAGACGGCGAAGTCCGGATGGTCGGAAGGACCCTGGCCGCAGATGCCGATGTACTTGCCGCGTGCCAGGCAAGCCTTGATGGCCAGCGACAGCAGGGCTTTCACGGCGGGATCGCGCTCGTCGAAGTCGGCCGCCAGCAATTCCATGCCGGAATCGCGGTCCAGGCCCAGGGTCAGCTGGGTCAGGTCGTTCGAACCGATCGAGAAACCATCGAAATGGTCGAGGAACTGGTCGGCCAGGATGGCGTTCGACGGCACTTCGCACATCATGATGACGCGCAGGTCGTTCTCGCCGCGCTTCAAGCCGTTTTTCGCCAGCAGGTCGATGACTTTCTCGGCCTGGCCCAGGGTGCGCACGAATGGCACCATGATTTCCACGTTCGTCAGGCCCATGTCATTGCGCACGCGCTTCATCGCTTCGCATTCCATGTTGAACGCTTCGGAGAAGTCGGCCGACAGGTAGCGCGCCGCGCCGCGGAAGCCCAGCATCGGGTTTTCCTCGTCAGGCTCGTAGCGCGAACCGCCGATCAGCTTCTTGTACTCGTTCGACTTGAAGTCGGACAGGCGCACGATGACTTTTTTCGGCCAGAACGCGGCAGCGATGGTGGCGATGCCTTCGGCCAGCTTGTCGATGTAAAACGCTTTTGGCGAAGCGTGACCGCGCGCCACCGATTCCACGGCCTTTTTCAGGTCGGCATCGATGTTCGGGTATTCCAGGATCGCGCGCGGATGCACACCAATATTGTTATTGATGATGAATTCCAGGCGCGCCAGGCCCACGCCGGCATTCGGCACGGACTGGAAGTCGAACGCCAGCTGCGGATTGCCCACGTTGAGCATGATCTTGGTGTCGAGCTTCGGCAATTCGCCGCGCGACACTTCCGACACTTCCGTTTCCAGCAAGCCATCGTAGATCTTGCCTTCGTCGCCTTCGGAGCACACCACGGTGACAAAGGTGCCGTCTTTCAGCACGTCGGTGGCGTTGCCGCAGCCGACGACGGCAGGCACGCCAAGTTCACGCGCAATAATTGCTGCATGGCAAGTACGACCGCCGCGGTTGGTGACGATGGCCGAAGCGCGCTTCATGACCGGTTCCCAGTTCGGGTCCGTCATGTCGGCAACGAGCACGTCGCCTGGCTGCACGCGTTCCATGTCGGCCGGGTCGTGAATCACGCGCACGGGGCCGGCGCCGATCTTCTGGCCGATGGCGCGGCCGGACGTCAGCACGGTGCCCGTGCTTTTCAGCTTGAAGCGTTCCTGCACGTCGGTCGCCTTTTGCTGCGACTTGACGGTTTCAGGACGCGCTTGCAGGATGTACAGCTTGCCGTCGCGGCCATCCTTGCCCCACTCGATGTCCATAGCACGGCCGTAGTGGTTCTCGATGATGACGGCGTATTTGGCCAATTCCACCACTTCGCTGTCGTTCAGCGAGTAGCGATTGCGCATTTCGACGGGCACGTCGACGGTTTTCACGGAACGGCCGGCTTTCGCTTCGTTCGTAAATTCCATTTTCAGCAGTTTCGAGCCGATATTGCGGCGGATCACAGGCGACTTGCCTTTTTCCAGCATCGGCTTGTGCACATAGAATTCGTCGGGATTGACGGCGCCCTGCACCACGGTTTCGCCCAGACCATAGCTGGAGGTGACGAAGACCACGTCCTTGAAGCCCGATTCGGTATCGATGGTAAACATCACGCCGGCCGCGCCCAGGTCGGAACGCACCATGCGCTGCACGCCGGCCGACAAGGCCACTTCAGCGTGCGTAAAACCCTTGTGCACGCGGTACGAGATGGCGCGGTCGTTGTACAGCGATGCGAACACCTGTTTCATGGCGTCGAGCACGTTGTCGATGCCGACCACGTTGAGGAAGGTTTCTTGCTGACCAGCAAAAGACGCGTCCGGCAAGTCTTCCGCCGTGGCCGAGGAACGCACGGCAAACGACATTTCGGTATCGGAATCGGCTACCAATTTGGCGTAGAACTGGTCGATTTCGGCGGCCAGGCGTGGCTGGAATGGCGTTTCCACGATCCATTGACGGATCTCGGCACCGGCTTGCGCCAGCGAGCGCACGTCATCGATGTTTAGGCCTTCGAGGCGCTGGGCGATGCGTTCGGCCAGCGGCAAGCCGCCATTGGCGCTATACGACAGGAAATCGCGGAATGCCTGCGCCGTGGTGGCAAAGCCACCGGGCACGCGCACGCCGGCTTCCGCCAGTTGGCTGATCATTTCGCCCAGGGAGGCGTTCTTGCCGCCGACGGATTCAACATCCGTCATGCGCAAATGCTCGAACGAGGCAACATACACCGCGTCCTTGTCTTCCTGCTGTTGCGATACTGCGTTGGTCATAATGACACCCTTACTGATGATAGAAATCTTTACGCGCGGCGCACAGACAGTCTTCTTGTTATTCTTGGCGTCGTGCAGCACAATCATACCGTTGCAGCCATTTTACCTTGTGCGGCGCAAATTGACGACGCACAATCTTGATCCGAAAACCCATGACACAAGATCCACGCCCCCATCTGCCCTCCGCGGCCCGCACCGTCTTCTTCGTTTCCGACGGCACCGGCATCACCGCCGAGACCTTCGGCCACTCGGTGCTGACGCAGTTCGATCTGCGTTTCCGCCAGATCCGCCTGCCCTTCATCGATACCATGGACAAGGCCTACGAGGCGGCGCGCAAGATCAACGAAGCCTTCGCTGCCGATGGCCAGCGCCCGATCATTTTCTCCACCCTGGTGAAGAACGACCTGTCGGCCGTGATCCGCAAGTCCAGCGGCATGCACATGGACCTGATCCAGACCTTTGTCGCCCCGCTGGAGCAGGAACTGGGCGTGATGTCGACCCACACCATCGGACGCTCGCACAATATCGTCGACAGCGAGGAGTACAAGAACCGCATCGAAGCGATCAACTATTCGCTGGCGCACGACGACGGCCAGTCGCACAAGAACCTGTCCTCGGCCGATGTCATTCTGGTGGGTGTTTCGCGCTCTGGCAAGACCCCGACCAGCCTGTATCTGGCCATGCAATACGGCATCAAGGCGGCCAACTATCCGCTGATTCCCGACGATTTCGAGCGCGACAAGCTGCCTTCCGCCCTGCTGGAATTTAAGAATAAAATTTTCGGATTAAGCATTACGCCCGAACGTTTGTCGGAAATACGCAACGAAAGACGCGCTGGAAGCAAGTATGCGGCCATCGAAAATTGCCGGTACGAGGTCAACGAGGCGGAAAAAATGATGAAACGCGAAGGTATCCGCTGGCTCTCCTCGACCACCAAGTCGATCGAAGAGATCTCCACGACGATCCTGCAAGAGATCAAACCTAACCGCCGCGATTACTAGAACACCTGACCAGACCTGCTGCGCGTCCGCTCGCTACGGTTTTGTCAGGCGTTCGCGTCGCAGGAATTCGCCTCGCTGGACAGCACTGTCAATGCCGCCACCAGCTGATCCAGTTCGCTGGTCTGCGTCGTGATGGCCACCGTGGCGCGCACGATATCGGTGTCGCCGATATTGCGTTCCACCGTGAAGATGTTAAAGCGCTGCAGCAAGGCCTGTTGCAGCGTGCGCGCGCTCATGCCGTTGACGGCAAACGCCACCAGCGCCGTGCCGCGCACCGCGTCCTGCGGCGACAGCAAGCGTACGCCTGGCAGTTGCGCGGCGCGGCTGACCCAGTAATTGCGCAGCCAAGCCAGACGTTCGTTCTTGGCTGGCGTGCCGCCCAGACGTTCATGAAAGTCGAGCGCAGCAGGCGCGGCCAGGATGGCGCCGATCGGCGGCATGCCCATGTGCAGGCGGCTGCGGATATCGTCCAGCGGATAATCATCGTCGCCAAAATGCGGCTCGATCTTGTGCAGTTGGGATGCGCGGATATACACGACACCCAGTCCCGCCGGCGCCCCCAGCCATTTGTGCAGATTGAAACCGGCGAAATCAACACCCATGGCCTGCACGTCCACGTCGACCTGCCCCAGCGCATGGGCGCTGTCGAGCAGCACATCGATGCCGTGGTCGCGCGCCAGCGCCATGATGTCCTTCAGCGGCAGTTGCTGGCCATTGGCCGGCGTCACCTGCGACAGCAGCAGCAATTTGGGCTTGACGGCCTGGCGCATGGCTTGCGCGTAACTGGCGATGATCTCGTCATCGCTGATGGGCAAGCTCAGTTTGACTTGCGTGCTGGTGACGCCACGGCGCTGCGCCAGCCAGCGCATGGCCGTGCGCGTGGCCGGATAATCGAGATTACTCCACAACACGGTATCGCCGGGCGCCAGGCCGTGGTATTGCGTGATCAGCACCTGCATAGCCTCGGTGCCGCTGCGCGTGAGCAGGATCTCGTGCGGCTGCGCATGGATCAGCGTAGCGACGCGCTGGCGCAGGATATCCACATGCGTGCGCGTGAACTCGCCGCGCACGAACGGACTCAGCTGTTCATTCGTGTAGCGCACGGCCTGTTCGAAGGCCGCTTGCACGGGCGCGGCCATGGCGCCGAAATAGCCGTGTTCGAGATTGACGATGGCGTCCGGCGGCGCAGGATAAAACGCGGCCACCTGGCGCCACCAGGCTTCGTCACGCGTGGCGCCGTCGGCGAGCGGAGGGAAAGACATGGCTACCCGGTTCAGGACTGGCCCTGGCGCAGCTGCTCGAAGAAGCAGACGGCGGCGCAGGCGGCCACGTTCAGCGATTCGATCTGGCCCAGGTGGGGAATGACCACCTGGTGCGTCGCCATCGAAAGCAGGTCGCCGGCCACGCCCTGCCCTTCATGGCCAAACAGCCAGGCAACGGGCTGGCGCAGGTCGACATCGTACAATCGCTGCGTGGCGTAGCCGCTGGTGGCGAGGGTGGCCACCTTGGCGCCGGCAACCAGCGCGGCCAGGTCGACGTTCTCAAAGATGTCGAGCACGAAGTGCGCGCCCATGGCCGCGCGCAGCACCTTAGGCGACCAGCAAAAGGCCGTGCCGGCGCTGCAGTACACCTGCGTGATGCCGGCGGCGGCCGCACTGCGCAGGATGGAGCCCACGTTGCCCGGGTCTTGCAGGTTATCGAGCAGCACGGCCGACACGCTCAGCGGTGCGGTGACGGCCCGTTCCGGCGTCTCGACGAGGAACATCACGCCCACGCCGTGTTCGACCTGGCTCACGGCGTTATACAGCGCATCGGGCAAGCCCAGAACGTGTGCGCGCTGGCTTTCCAACTGGCCGACGATGTCCGCCACTTCCGGGTTCTGCAAGGCGCTTTCGCTGACGATGCACTGCTCCGGCATGCCGCGCAGTGCCAGGAAAGACTGGCACAGGTGCACGCCGTCGAGCAAGGTACGGCCCGACTTGCGGCGCGCCTGCGAACTGCCCGCCAGTTTCAGCAGCTCCTTGTATTGCGCATTGTCGCGCGAGCTAATCGTCTTCATGCCACCACCTCCTGCGCGCCGAACAGGGCGATCACATTGCGCACTGGTGCGAACGAACGGCGGTGCACGGGCGAGGCGCCGTGCAGATGCAAGCGCTCCAGGTGCAGCTTGGTGCCGTAGCCCTTGTGCTGGTCGAAGCAGTACTCGGGATAAGCCGCATGCAGGTGCACCAGGGCTGCGTCGCGCGCCGTTTTGGCCAGGATCGAGGCGGCGGAAATCGAATCGACCTTGTCGTCGCCGCCGATGATGGCCATGCCGCGTATCGGCATCACGGGGCAGCGGTTGCCGTCGATCAGGGCCAGGGTCGGCACGGTGGCCAAAGCCTCGACGGCGCGGCGCATGGCCAGCATCGACGCCTGCAAAATGTTCAGGCGGTCGATTTCCTCTTCCGACGCTTCGGCGATGGCCCAGGCCAGGGCCTTGGCCTTGATCTGCGGCGCCAGCAGGTCGCGCCTGGCCTCGGTGAGTTTTTTTGAGTCGCGCAAGCCGTCGATCGGCTGGTGAGGGTCGAGGATCACGGCAGCGGCGAACACGGGGCCGGCCAGCGGACCGCGTCCTGCCTCGTCGACGCCGCAGATGATTTCATCGAGCGAGAATGGCAAGTCGTCAAACAGGCCGGGATAGATATTTTTCACGTTGAATCTTTGGTTGGTACTGCGGTTGAAGCGGTGATCGGGGCTTACTTGCGGTTGGCGGCAATGACTTGCATGACGGCGTTGGCGCTCTCGCGCGCGCTGTCGCGCAGCAGGCTGTGGTGCATGTCCGTGAAGCGCTGCACCAGGCGCAGGCGCCCCGGCACGTCGCTCAGCTGCTGCCACATGGCCTCGGCCAGGGCCTCGGGACTGGCCGCGTTTTGCAGCAACTCGGGCACCAGGTAGTCGCGCGCCAGGATGTTCGGCAGGCCGATCCACGGCTGGTAGCCCATGTGGCGCATGATTTCCCACGAGGCGCGCATCATCTTGTATGCGATGACCATGGGCTTCTTGTACAGCGCCACTTCCAGCGACGCCGTGCCGGATGCCACCAATACCGCATCGGCAGCGCAGATGGCCGTGTGCGAACCGCCATCAGTGAGCAAAATCTCGACGTCCTGCAAGCCTGCTTCGCGGATCAGCTGCAGGAAGTACTGGCGCTGCTTCTCGCCGGCCATGGGCGCGACAAAACGCAGCGAGCGGTCGCGCGCCAGCAGCAATTTGCAGGCGGCCACGAAGGCCACCGCATTGTATTTGAGTTCACCCATGCGGCTGCCCGGCATCAGGGTCACGACATTCGCGTCTTGCGGCAAGCCCAGATTGCGGCGCGCGGCCGCTTCGTCGGGCTGCAGGGGAATCATTTCAGCCAGCGGATGGCCGACATAGGTGACGGGCACGCCCGCCTTGCGGTAGATCTCTTCCTCGAACGGGAAGATCACCAGCATGTGCGAGACGGCCTTGATGATTTTCTTGATGCGTCCACCGCGCCAGGCCCAGATCTGCGGCCCGATGTAGTGCACGGTGGGGATGCCGCCCGCCTTCAGTTGCTGCTCCAGCCCCAGGTTGAAGCCGGGATAATCGGCGCCGATGAAGACGGCGGGCCGCTCCGCCAGTAGCTGGTCGCGCAGCGCGTTCTGGATGCCCTTGATTTCGCGGTAGCGGGGAATGATCTCGAACAGGCCGCGCACGGTCAGCTTGTCGAGCGGCCAGTCGGAAACGAAACCCTGCTGGGCCATGTGCTCGCCGCCGATGCCGTGGAATCGCGCGCCGGGCAGCTGCGGCACCAGGCCGGACAGCAGCCGGCTGGCCAGCAGGTCGCCCGACACCTCGCCGGCGACGATGGCGACATTGGCGACCGGCAGGCCGCTGGCCTGATCAGCGGACGATGCCACGCGACGCCACGCCCAAAAATTCGCGCATGGCGCGAATGTGTTGCGCCACCTCGGGCGACGACGCCGCTTCTTCTTCGAACAGGGCTGCCTTGGCTTCTTCCAGGGTCAGTCCCGAGCGATAGATGAGTTTATACGCGATGCGGATGCCGTTGATCTGCTCGCGCGTAAAGCCGCGGCGTTTCAAGCCCTCGATATTGACGCCATGCGCCTGCGCCGGATTGCCATTCAACAGAACAAAAGGCGGCACGTCCTGCGTCAGGCTGGTACTCATGCCGACAAAGGCGTGCGCGCCGATCTTGCAGAACTGGTGCACATTGGCGAAACCGCTCATGATGACCCAGTCGCCGATCTCTACATGGCCCGCCAGCTGGGCATTATTCGAAAAAATCGTGTTGTTGCCCACCTGGCAGTCGTGCGCCAGGTGCACATACGCCGAGATCCAGTTGTCATTGCCCAGGCGCGTCACGCCGCCGCCTTGCACGGTGCCCGTGTTGAAGGTACAGAATTCGCGGATGGTGTTGCGGTCGCCGATTTCCAGGCGCGTCGCCTCGCCCGCCCATTTTTTATCCTGCGGCTGCGCGCCGATGGAGGAAAACTGGAACAGGTGATTGTCGCTGCCGATCGTCGTGTGGCCGTCGATGACCACGTGCGGGCCGACCCTGGTGCCAGCACCGATGCGCACGTGCGGACCGATGATGGTGTACGGACCCACCTCGACCGAGCTGTCGAGCTCAGCCTTCGGGTCGATCACTGCCGTCGAGTGGATGGCCGCCATCACTGCCCCGCTGGCTGGCTCGCAGACTGGCTTGCATCCTGCGCGCTGCGGATGGTGCACATCAGTTCCGCTTCCAGCGCCAACTTGCCGTCGACCGTACCGACAGCCTTGTATTTCCAGATGCCGCGCGAGACGCGCAGGATTTCCACATCCATCTTTAGCTGGTCGCCTGGTTCGACAGGACGCTTGAAGCGCGCATTGTCGATGCCGACAAAGTACACCACCGAATTTTCGTCGGGCTTGACGCCCATCGACAGGAACGACAGCAAGGCCGCCGTCTGCGCCAGCGCTTCGATCATCAGCACGCCGGGCATGACCGGCTTGTGCGGGAAATGGCCCTGGAAGAACTCTTCGTTGACCGTCACGTTCTTGATGGCGGTGATGGTTTTGTTCGCTTCCCAGTCCAGCACGCGGTCAACCAGCAGCAGCGGGTAGCGGTGCGGCAGCAGCGATTTGATGGCGAGGATGTCGAGGGTCTTTTTTTCAGTAGTCATTTTTCGTCTTGCGTGGTCAGTGTTTTAATTGTTTTTTCAAGCGCGCGGATCTTCTCGCGCATGCTTGACAGGTTGCGCACGATGGCGGCGCTCTTTTCCCAGTCGGCGTTCTTGGCCAGCGGATAAAAACCCGTGTACTGGCCTGCTTCGAGAATCGAACGCGAGACCATGCTGCCCGAGCCCACGTGGACGCGGTCGGCAATGGTCAGGTGGCCCAGCACCATGGCGGCGCCGCCAAAGGTGCAATACTTGCCGATGATGGCGCTGCCGGCCACGCCGACGCAGCCGGCCATGGCCGTATGCGCGCCGATGTGGCAGTTGTGGCCAATCTGGATCTGGTTATCGAGCTTGACGCCATCTTCGATGATGGTGTCGGCCAGTGCGCCACGGTCGATGGTGGTGTTGGCGCCGATATCGACATCGTCACCGATCACCACCCTGCCCGTCTGCGGAATCTTGATATACACGCCGCCTTCATTGGCGAAGCCGAATCCATCGGTGCCGATCACGGCGCCCGAATGAATGATGCCGCGCTGGCCGATCACGCAGCGCGCGTGGAAGGTCACGTTGGCGAGCAATTGCGTGCCCGCGCCGATGACGGCGTCGCGGCCCACCACGCAGCCAGGGCCGATGACGCAGCCGGCGCCAATGACGGCGCCCGCTTCGATCACCGCATGCACGCCGACAGAGGCGCTGGCATCGACCTGCGCGCTGGCGTCGACAAAGGCGCCCGGATGAATGCCGATTGGTGCCTTGATCTCGTGCAGGGCGGCGAAATACTGCGCCGCGCGCGCGAAATAGACATAGGGATTCGGAGTGACGATGCGCGCACCGGCATACTCGGCACCGATCAGCGCATAGTCAGCCGGCGTAAGGATCAGCGCGGCAGCGCCGCTCTGCGCCGCCTGTGCGCGGAATTTGCTATTACTGAGAAAACTGATGTGCGAAGCGCCGGCATCGGCCAGCGGTGCGATCCCTGTGACTTCCAGGTTGGGATCGCCCGCCAACTGTCCACCGAAGCGTTCGACCAAATCTCCTAGTCGAGTGCCCATCGATATACCCTTATAAAAACGCCTGACTATGCCTACTGCGCGGCGCGATTTGCAGTCTCCGATGCTCACTGTGCTTTAGCACAGCTCCGCTTCTCAACCACAACTCACCTCCGCTCGCTACGGCACTGTCAGGCGTAAAACTATTACAGTTACTTGTCCAGCGCCTTCAAGACCTTGTCGGTAATGTCGATGCGCGGGCTGGCCCACAGGGCTTCCTGCAGCACAATGTCATATCCTTCGATATGCGCCATCTGCTGGATGATGGTGTTGGCTTTTTCCGCGATGGCGCTGCGCTCTTCGTTCGTGCGCTGGCTCAAGTCTTCGCGAAATTCGCGCTGGCGGCGTTGCAGCTCCTTGTCCAGCTCGAAAAACTCGCGCTGGCGCTTGGCGCGCTCGGCCTCGCTCAGGGTGGGCATGTCCTTTTCCAGGGCTTCGTTGGCCACCTTGAAGCGGCTGCCCAGTTCCTGCACGGCTTTTTCGCGCGAGCGGAACTCTTCGGCCAGCTTGGCGCTGGCCGCTTTGGCCAGCCTCGATTCGTTATAGATACGTTCGCTGCTGATCCAGGCGATCTTCGACTCCTGAGCCTGCGCCTGCACCGGCAACAGCGAACTCCAGCACAATGCGATCACGGCAAGGGACTTGGGCAGGGTAGCGGATGCGGTGTTCATGATACTCCATGGTCAAAAGGTAAAAGCTGTCGCCCCGGTTCAGATGGCCGGTCAGAAACCGGTGCCCATCTGGAACTGGAAGCGCTCCAGGCGGTCCGTCGGCTTGGCGTTCAACGGCTTGGCATAGCTCAGCTTGAGCGGGCCCACCGGTGAAATCCAGCTGATCCCCAAGCCAGCAGAATAGCGCAATTGCGAAATACGCATTTTTTCGCCTTCCTGGTAGACCTGGCCGCCGTCAAGGAAACCGAACCAGCGCAAGCTGCGGTCATTGCCCGAACCGGGGAATGGCATCTGCAACTCGGCGTTACCGATCAGGCGCGAAGCGCCGCCCAAGGCATCGTTGGTGCTCGGTTCGACCGCGCCCAGCGAGGAACTCAGGTAGCCGCGCACGGAACCGATGCCGCCGCCGTAGAAGTTCTTGAAGACCGGATACACGTGCTTGCCGATGCCATGGCCGTAATCGATCTCGCCCTTCAGCGCCAGGGTGACTTTGCTGAACAGGGGACGGAAATACTGGTGCTCATAAATGGCACGGAAGTATTTCTGGTCGCCGATCACGTCAGCCTCCAGGTTGACGCGCTGGTAGCGGCCGATCGATGGCGTCAGGGCGCTGTCGCGGCTGTCGCGTTGCCATGCCGCCGTCAGCGGAATGGAGTTCGTGGTGGCCGAACCGATACCGTCCGACGGGCCGCCATTGTCGACCACATACTGCTTGAAGCGGACCGGGCTGGTGAGGTCGGTTTCGATGCGCGAGCGCTCGGCGCCGATGCCGAAGAAGACGGTGTCGACTTCCGAGAATGGCACGCCGAAACTGACGCGGCCACCGGTTTGCTTGATCTTGTAGCTGCCAATGTTCAGCGCCGGCGGTTCCGTCGTACGCAGGTAAACTTCAAAGCTGCGCGAAATGCCATCGTCCGTAAAGTACGGATTGGTTTGCGAAAACGCAATCGTGCGACTGTAATGACTGGTATTGAGCTCGATGCCGACCGTGTTGCCGCTACCGGCGAAGTTGGCCTGCGAAATCGATGCCGACAGGGTGAACTTCTCCGATTGCGAGAAGGCGCCACCGATCAGGAAGTTGCCCGTTGGTTTTTCCACCACCGTCACGTTGACGTCGACCTGGTCGGTCGTGCCCTGCGCTTCCGGCGTGTCGATGGTCACGTCCTTGAAGTAACCCAGGCGGTCGACGCGGTCGCGCGACAGCTTGATCTTGTTGCTGTCATACCAGGACGATTCGAACTGGCGGAATTCGCGGCGGATGACTTCATCGCGCGTGGTGGTGTTGCCGGCGATATTCATGTGGCGCACGTACACGCGCTTGCCCGGATCGATGAAGAAAGTAAAACCCACTTCATGCTTTTCACGGTTGATTTCCGGGTTGGCGTTGACGTTGGCGAAGGCATAGCCAAACGTGGCCAGGCGGTCCTGGATGCGTTTATTCGTGGCCGTCAGGCGCGCGCCAGAGTAAATCTCGCCTTCGCGCATCAGGTTCAGGGCCTTCAGCTCTTCTTCGCGGCCGAACATCTCGCCTTCGAACTTGGTGCCGGCGATCTTGTACTTTTCACCTTCGGTGATATTGATCGTCAGGTAGATGTCTTTTTTATCGGGCGTGATCGACACTTGCGTGGAATCGACCTGCATCTCGATATAGCCGCGGTCCAGGTAGTAGGACTTGAGCGACTCGATGTCGCCCGTCAGCTTGGTCTTCGAATACTGATCGGCCTTGGTGTACCAGCTGAACCAGCCGCCCGTGTTCAGGGCCAGCTGTTCGCGCAGTTCCTTGTCGCTGAAGGCCTTGTTGCCGACGATGTTGATCTGCTTGATGCGGGCCACGTCACCCTCGTCGACGGCGAACACCACGTTGACGCGGTTACGCTCGATCGGCGTGACGGTGGTGGTGATCTTCACGCCGTACAGGCCATGCGACAGGTACTGGCGCTTGAGTTCCTGTTCCGCGCGGTCAACGGATGCCTTGTCGAAAATCTTGGCTTCACCCACGCCGATTTCCTTCAATGCCTTGACCAGCACATCTTTCTCAAATTCCTTGGTGCCCGTGAATGTCACCGCGGCGATGGCCGGGCGTTCCTCGACCAGCACCACCAGCACGTCGCCATCGACTTCCAGGCGCACATCCTTGAAAAAACCCGTCGCGTACAGGGCTTTGATGGCGGCGATACTCTTCTCGTCGGAGAACGTTTCGCCGACGCGCACTGGCAGGTAGCTGAAAACAGTACCCGCTTCAGTACGCTGGATCCCTTCGACCCGGATATCCTTGACAGTAAATGGCTGGACGGCCAGCGCATGGCCGGCACACAAGGCCATGACGGCGGCGCCGATCAGGCTGCGACGAAAGGAAGGCAAGGCAAAACGAGCAGAATGTAATTTCATTGGGGTTATTCAATGGGTAAATCAATGGACAACATACACAAAAGATTGCTTGTGCGACTCACGCAATGGCATCAACCACCGCCCTAATTCAGCAATCGCAACACGTCATTAAAGACGGCAAGCACCATCAAGGTCAGCAACAAACCGATCCCCAGGCGCTGGGCAATCTCGCCTACGCGCTCCGGCAAGGGGCGTCCGGTCAAAACTTCCAGCGAATAATACAGCAAATGCCCGCCATCCAGAACAGGAATGGGTAGCAAATTCATCACGCCCAGACTGATACTGATGAAGGCGATGAAGCTAAGGTAGCTTACCAGGCCGATGCGCGCCGTCTGGCCCGCGTAATCGGCGATGGTAATGGGCCCCGTCACATTCTTCAGCGAAACCTGACCGGTGATCATTTTACCCAGCATTTTCAGGCTCATGACGCTGGTATCCCAGACCTTGGCGGACGCCTTTCCCACAGCAGAGAACGGTCCGGAGGCCACGGTGATCATATCCGGCACCTGCCCAAGCTTTGCCTGGATCTTACCAACTGTTACAGCTCCCTCGGTCCCGGCGCCCGGCACGGCGTCCGGCGTAATGGGCAAGGTCAGGTCCTGGCCCTGGCGCAACAGTTGCAACTGCAAGGTCCGGCCAGGCGCCTGACTCAGGGTGGCGATGACCGCCGCCACATCGTGCACGGGCTGCTCGTCAATGGCCAGAATCTGGTCGTTTTTCTGCAGGCCGGCGCGCGCGGCGGCGCCGCCAGGCATGATTTCCATCAGGGTGGGCGCGGAACGGGCCAGGGTCAAGCCCAGCTTGCCCAGCACGTCGCCTTCCAGGTCCGTTTCCGTCAGGCTCGCTGTCGGCAAGGTCGCTTCCTGCTGGCCACGGTCGGGACGGCGCACTTCGATGCGTGCCGGCTGCTTGTCGAGGGTGGCCTGGATCAGTTCCCAGCGCAACTCGGACCAGCTGGCCACGGTTTTGCCATTCACCGTTTCAACCGTATCGCCGCTGCGCAAGCCAGCCGCATAGGCGGCCGTCTGCTCGGCCACGGGACCGAGCTTGCTCGACGGCTCTTCGATGCCATGCATGAACAGACCCGCGTACAGCACGATGGCGACGAGGAAATTGGCCAGCGGGCCGGCGGCTACGATGGCGATGCGGCGCCACACGCTCTGGCGCGTGAATTCACGGCGCAATTCGCTTTCCGGCAAGTCGCTGAGGTCTTGCGCGCGGCTGTCGAGCATGCTGACATAGCCGCCCAGCGGCAGCGCGGAAATCGCCCATTCCGTCTGGTCCTTGCCAAACTTGCGCGAATACACCACTTTTCCCATGCCGATCGAGAAACGCAGCACTTTCACGCCGCACCAGCGCGCCACCAGATAGTGGCCCAGCTCGTGCAAGGTAATCAGTGAACCGAGCGCGACAATAAAGGCCAGCAAGGTGGTAATGAGCGTCATGCGGCCAGCCTTTGGGCGATATACGCGTGTGCGGCCACTCTGGCCAGGCGGTCCTGCTCCATCACGGCCTCGATGCTGGAGGCGGCGCCATGCGGCACCGTCTCGATCACATGCGCGATGACGCGGTCGATCTGGCGGAAGCCGATCTGCTCATCGAGGAAGGCTTGCACGGCCACTTCATTGGCCGCGTTCAGCAGGGCCGGCGCCGTGCCGCCCGCGCGCAAGGCGTCGAACGCCAGCGCCAGGCAGGGGAAACGGCGGAAATCGGGACGTTCAAACTGCAGGGTGGCCACTTGCGCCAAATCGAGCTGCGCCACGCCGGAAGCGATACGCTGCGGATAGGCCAGCGCATGCGCGATCGGCGTGCGCATGTCCGGATTGCCCAGCTGGGCCAGCACGGAACCGTCGACATACGACACCATCGAATGGATCACGCTTTGCGGATGGATCAGCACTTCGATCTGCTCGGCCGGCGCGCCGAACAGCCAGTGCGCCTCGATCACTTCCAGACCCTTGTTCATCATGGTGGCCGAATCGACGGAAATCTTGCGTCCCATGGCCCAGGTCGGATGCTTGCACGCCTGATCCGGCGTGACCGCGTCGAGCGTCTCGACGTCGCGCGTGAGGAAAGGGCCGCCGGAAGCCGTCAGCACGATTTTTGCCACGCCCGCGGCGCCTGGCGCGCGGCCATGCGCGTGCGGCAGGCATTGGAAGATGGCGTTGTGTTCGCTGTCGATGGGCAGCAGCACGGCGCCGTTATCGTGCACGGCATCGATGAACAGCTGGCCGGACATGACCAGCGCTTCTTTATTTGCCAGCAATACTTTCTTGCCAGCACGCGCCGCCGCCAGGGTGGGCGCCAGGCCGGCCGCGCCGACGATGGCAGCCATCACGCCCGTCACTTGCGGCGCGCTGGCGATGGCGCACAGGGCTTCCACGCCGTACTCGATTTGCGTATCGACGCCCTGCCCGCGCAGCAGGCGCGTCAGTTCAAGGGCGGCATCCGCCGTGCCGACGACGGCGCGCTGCGGACGGAATTGCAGGCACTGCGCGGCCAGTTCGGCCACGCGGCTATGCGCGCTCAGCGCATACACGCTGTATTGCTCGGGATGACGCGCGAGCACGTCCAGGGTGGACACGCCGATCGAGCCGGTCGCGCCGAGGATGGTGATGTATTGCATGGGTTTCCTTAAAGCCAGCTGGCCACGAGGGCGGCAAATGGCAGGACCGGGATCAGCGCGTCGATACGGTCGAGTACGCCGCCATGGCCAGGCAGCAGCTTGCTGCTGTCCTTGATGCCGGCGCGGCGCTTCAATTGCGATTCGAACAGGTCGCCGACGATGCTGGCGGCGACGATCAGCAGCAGCACCAGCAAGGCCACCATCCAGCCGCGGCGCAATTGCAGCTGCACGGCGAAGGTATCTTGCAGCACCGGCAGCGATGGCGCGGCAACGATGGTGATGGCGGCGATGAGCAGCACGGCGATCCCGCCGCCGATGGCGCCTTCCCAGGATTTCCCAGGAGAAATACTTGGCGCCAGCTTGCGCTTGCCGAAAGCCTTGCCCGAGAAATACGCACCGATATCGGCGATCCACACGAGAGCCATGACGGACAGCAGGTACAAGGGGCTATGCAGGAACAAGGCGATCATGGCGACGAAGCAGCCGACGATGGTCACCGGGTACACCAGGCTGAGCAGGGTATTGCCCAGGCCTTCGGTGGGCGGCAAGCCCGTCGCCAGCGAGGGCACGAAACGGATCAGCCAGATGGCCACGCACAGGGCAAACCAGAAATTGAGCTGCGCCATGCCGTTACCGACAAAAAACGTATACGCGAAGGCGGCAGTCCAGACGGCAGCAATCAAGAGCGCCTGGCGATTTTTAAAAATGCGGAAACTTTCCCAGACGGCGGCGCCAAAGAACGCCGTGGCGATCACGGCGAAGGCGGGGAAATAATTCAGATACAGAACCGGCAGCAAGACCGCCAAGAGGACCAGGGCGGTGATTATCCGTGTTTTCAGCATCAGTTTGTCTTTTCAGTTAATTGCGCGCTGGTGCGGCCAAAGCGCCGCTCGCGCTGCTGGTAAGACGCGATTGCCGCGTCGAGGCACTCGTCATTGAAGTCGGGCCAGAAAGTCTCGGTAAAAAACAGCTCAGTGTACGCCAGTTGCCACAGCAGGAAATTGGAAATGCGCTGCTCGCCGCCCGTGCGGATGAACAGATCAGGCTCCGGCGCATAGGCCATGGCCAGGTGCGGCGCCAGTTGTTCTTCCGTGTAAGCCTGTCCGGCAGGCTGGCCGTTGGCGGCAGCCTCGAGCGTCATTTTGTTGACTGCCTGCATGATGTCCCAGCGGCCGCCGTAATTGGCGCAAATCGTCACCGTCAGACGCGTGTTGCGCGCCGTCTTGCGTTCCGCATTGGCGATCAGGGTTTGCAGCTGCTCATTGAAGCGCGACAGGTCGCCCACCACCTTCAGGCGGATGTCGTTGGCATGCATCTTGACCACTTCGCGTTCCAGCATGGTGACGAACAGGCGCATCAGCATCGACACCTCTTCTTCCGGGCGGCGCCAGTTTTCCGAGCTGAAGGCAAACAGGGTCAGGTATTCGACGCCCCGTTCGAGGCAGGTCTCGACGACACCGCGCACGGCGTCAGCGCCCTTGACGTGGCCAGCCACGCGCGGCAGGAAGCGTTTGGTTGCCCAGCGGCCATTGCCATCCATAATGATTGCCACATGGCGCGGCACCGTGCCCACCTCAGGTACTGCCGTTGTCGAACTCGAATAGATCATGAAAACACGAATACCAAAAATAAAAGATAACTATTATGCGCCAAATAGCACTGCCCGGAAAAGCCATGCTTTCCCGGGCAGCGTCAAAAGGACTGAAAACTAGACCGTCAGCACTTCTTTTTCTTTGTCGACCACCATTTTGTCGATGTCGGCAATAAACTTGTCCGTCAGCTTCTGCACTTCTTCCGACGAGCGGCGCTCATCGTCCTCGGAGCAGGCTTTTTCCTTGACCAGTTTCTTCAGCGACTCGTTCGCATCGCGGCGAATGTTACGCACGGCAATCTTCGCGTCTTCCGCTTCGGTCTTGACCAGCTTGACCATTTCCTTGCGACGCTCTTCCGTCAGCGGCGGCGTCGGGACGCGGATCAGGTCGCCCTGCGCCGATGGATTCAAGCCCAGGTCGGCGTCGCGGATGGCTTTTTCGATGGTGTTGGCCATCTTTTTTTCGTACGGCTGCACACCGATGGTGCGCGCGTCGATCAGGGTCACGTTGGCGACCTGGGTCAGCGCCGTCGGCGAACCGTAGTAATCGACCATCACGTGGTCCAGGATACCCGTATGGGCGCGACCGGTACGCACTTTGGCCAGATCGGCCCGCAGTGTTTCCAGCGACTTCGTCATGCGTTCCTGGGTGTTCTTTTTAACGTCTGCTAAGGACATTACTGTACTCCTTGTCTTGATAATAATGAATATTCTATTGCGCTTGCGGGTTGAATGCTACCGCAGCCGGGAGTGCCGAAAACCGTTCAGGGCAAGGCGCGGCGCCGAAGACAGTACTTAACGTACGGCGAGGCGCTGCAACGCAGCCATGGACGGTTTCTCGGTGCTCCGCTTCCCTTATACGTGAACCAGGGTGCCTTCGTCTTCGCCCATGATGACACGCATCAGCGCGCCTGGTTTCGTGATCGAAAACACCTTGATCGGCAGTTTCTGGTCGCGGCACAGGGCGAATGCGGTGGCATCCATCACTTGCAGGTGCTTGGCGATGGCGTCGTCGAAGGTAATCGTGTGGAACAGGGTAGCGTTCGGATCCTTCTTCGGATCGGCCGTGTAGACGCCGTCGACCTTGGTGGCCTTCAGGACGATCTCGGCACTGATCTCGGAACCGCGCAGGGCGGCTGCCGTATCGGTGGTGAAGAACGGATTGCCGGTGCCGGCGGCGAAGACAACCACTTTGCCTTCTTCCAGGTATTGCAGGGCTTTCGGACGGACGTACGGCTCGACAACTTGCTCGATGCCGATGGCCGACATGACGCGCGCGACGATGCCGACGTGGCGCATGGCATCGGCCAGGGCCAGTGCATTCATCACGGTGGCAAGCATGCCCATGTAATCGGCGGTGGCACGGTCCATGCCTTGCGCGCCAGGCGCGACGCCGCGGAAGATATTGCCGCCGCCAATCACGATTGCCAGTTCCACACCCAACTTCGCCACCTCGGCCACATCGGCCACCATGCGCTCGATCGTGGCGCGGTTGATGCCATAGGGATCATCGCCCATCAGGGCTTCGCCGGACAACTTGAGGAGGACGCGCTTGTAGGCTGGTTTTGACATGAGCTGGGGCTCCATAAATGAGGTTATTCGAGTATGACATGGCGCAGCGCCTTGCAGCGCCGGATAGGCGCGCGGGGCTGCCCATGCCGCCGCCCGGCACGACAGGTGCGGGCGGGCCAAAAAAACGGGCCTCTCGGCCCGCTTTACTTACGCTCCCTGGGAGGCAGCCATCTGTGCTGCGACTTCTGCTGCGAAGTCGTCTTGCTTCTTCTCGATGCCCTCGCCTACCACGTACATGGCAAAACCTTTGACGCTGGTATTAGCCGCCTTCAGCATTTGCTCAACCGACAGCTTGTCGTTTTTCACGAAAGCCTGGTTCAGCAGCGATACTTCTTTCAGGAACTTCTGTACGGAACCTTCCAGGCGCTTGGCCAGAATTTCCGGCGATTGCGCTGGCTTGCCTTCGGCGGCCGCTTTGACTGCGTCTTCTTCGGCTTTCAGTTGTGCAACCGAACGCTCTTTTTCGATCAGTTCCGCAGGAACTTCGTTCGAAGACAGCGACACTGGCTTCATGGCAGCGATGTGCATGGCCACGTCTTTGCCTACTTGCTCATCGGCACCGTCGAATTCGACGATCACGCCAATGCGCGCACCGTGCAGGTACGACGCCAGCTTGTTGCTGGTTTCGAAACGCTGGAAGCGGCGGATGGTCATGTTTTCGCCGATTTTACCGATCAGGGCAGCGCGCACTTCGTCCAGGGTCTTGCCATCGAGTGGCAGGGCCAGCAGGGCAGCTACGTCAGCCGGGTTGTGTTCTGCTACCAGACGAGCAGCGTTGTTGGCCAGTGCCAGGAAATCATCGTTTTTCGCAACGAAGTCGGTTTCCGAGTTCACTTCGACCAGGGCGCCGACGCCATTGGCGATGTAGGTTGCCACAACGCCTTCAGCGGTGATGCGTGCCGATGCTTTCGATGCCTTGCCGCCCAGTTTGACGCGCAGGATCTCTTCCGCACGCGCCATGTCGCCGTCGGCTTCGGTCAGTGCTTTTTTGCATTCCATCATTGGTGCGTCGGTTTTGCCGCGCAATTCGCCTACCATCGCTGCTGTAATCGCTGCCATGTGTTTCTCCTGATTCGGTGAGTCGATAGTCGCGGCCGGGCATGCATGCCTCGCCAGCGGTCACTATCGTTTTTTTGTTAAAAAAAAGGGGGAGCTGCTGCCACCCCTTTTCCCTTACTGCTGTGCTTACAAACGGCTATCTCGCGATAGCCTGGCCATTAAGCCTGTTCGTTTACTTCGACGAATTCGTCGCCAGCGGCTGCTTTAACCATTTCAACAACTTCGTTACCGGCAGCTGCACGGCCTTCGATGATTGCATCAGCAACACCGCGAGCGTACAACATGATGGCTTTCGAGGAGTCATCGTTACCTGGGATCACGAAGTCCACGCCTTCTGGGGAGTGGTTGGTATCGACAACGCCGATGACCGGAATACCCAGTTTAGCTGCTTCGGTGATCGCACCTTTGTGGTAACCGACGTCCACGACGAAGATTGCGTCAGGAATGCCGCCCATGTCCTTGATGCCGCCGATCGATTTTTGCAGCTTGATCATTTCGCGGGAGAACATCAGCGCTTCTTTTTTCGACAGCTTCTCGATCGAACCGTCTTCAACCATGACTTCCATGTCTTTCAGACGCTTGATCGAGGTTTTGATCGTTTTGAAGTTGGTCAGCATGCCGCCCAACCAACGTTGATCAACGAAAGGCACACCAGCGCGTTGTGCTTCAGCAGCGATGATTTCGCGAGCTTGACGCTTGGTGCCAACCATCAGGATGGTGCCACGGTTTGCAGCCAGTTGACGCACGTGCTTCATTGCGTCCTGGTACATCGCCATGGTTTTTTCCAGGTTGATGATGTGGATCTTGTTGCGATGGCCGAAGATGAACGGTGCCATTTTTGGATTCCAAAAACGGGTTTGGTGACCAAAGTGGACACCGGCTTCCAGCATTTCGCGCATTGTTACGGACATTATTAACTCCAGGGTTGGGTCTGGAATCCGATCAGTCACCATACAGGCACCCTTGTCGACCGGATTCGCGTGTTTATATAAATTAAAGACACTGTTTTACTGCATTGCTCAAAAGAGAATTCAAGCAACCCAGGATTCTACACCGAAATGACCGCCGCATCAAGTCCGCACTGCAAATCGCGCGCCCTGCGGAAACGCCCAATGCACCACTCTGGTGCAAGGCGTGGCGGCGCCGCCGCTTCATCCCCATTTCCCCACAAATCCCTGCCCGGCCATAGGAAGGAGGCGGCGGATTCAGGGCGCCTCGTTTATAATTTCGACATATTTGCAGACTTTTCCCCGTACCGCAGGACTCGTCTGTGCTTTTCACCCGTGCTTTTTTCAGCCGACTATCTTGCAGATTGCGAATTACACCATGCCTACCATCCGTATCAATAGCGCCGCCGACATCGAAGGCATGCGCGTTGCCGGCAAGCTCGGCGCCGAAGTACTCGACTACATCACTCCCTTCGTCAAGGTCGGCGTCACGACCGGCGAACTGGATCGCCTGTGTCACGAATACATGGTCAATGTGCAGGGCACCATTCCTGCCCCGCTGAACTATTGCCCACCAGGCTACACGCCTTATCCAAAGGCCATCTGCACTTCCGTCAACGACGTCATCTGTCATGGCATTCCCGGCGACAAGGTGCTCAAGAGCGGCGATACCGTCAACCTCGACATCACCGTCATCAAGGATGGCTACCACGGCGACAACAGCCGCATGTTCCTGGTTGGCACGCCCACCATCCTGGCCAAGCGCCTGTCGGAAATCACCTATGAATGCATGTGGCTGGGAATCGACCAGATCAAGCCGGGCGCCCACCTGGGCGATATCGGCCATGCCATCCAGCAGCACGCGGAAAAAGCCGGCTACAGCGTGGTGCGCGAATTCTGCGGCCACGGCATCGGCAAGGTGTTCCATGAAGAGCCGCAGGTGTTGCATTACGGCAAACCAGGCACCCTGGAACGCCTGGAAGCGGGCATGATTTTCACGGTCGAGCCGATGATCAACGCCGGCCGCCGCGAAATCCGCGAAATGAACGATGGCTGGACCATCAAGACCAAGGATCGCAGCCACTCGGCGCAATGGGAACACACGGTGCTGGTGACGGAAACCGGTTATGAAGTGCTGACCGTCTCTCCCGGCATGCCGCCACCGCCGGACTTCATCACGAACAAAGCCTGATCCCGCCATCCAGCCAGCCAAACGCACCGCCACCCCAGGGCCCAGATGAAAAAGCAAGTTCGGGAACAGCTGAAACAGCAACTGAAAGCCGACCGCCAGGTCGTCATTGCGGCCTTCCACGCCGACGGCAAGCCTGAAAAACTCTTGCGCAGCCTTCGCCACAGCGTCGATGGGGTGCTGGCGCGCGCCTGGCAGGAAGCGGGACTGCCGCCCGGCACGGCTCTGGTGGGCGTGGGTGGCTACGGCCGCGGCGAACTGTTTCCGTATTCCGACGTCGACCTGCTGATCCTGCTGCAGCAGGCGCCGGACGCGGCGACGCAGGGAAAACTCGAGGAACTGGTGCAGCTGCTGTGGGACCTGGGCCTGGAAATCGGCCACAGTATCCGCACGGTCGAGGAATGCATGGTCGAATCGAAAGCCGACATCACCGTGCAAACCAGCCTGCTCGAAGCGCGCCTCGTGTGCGGCAACGCGGACTTGTTCGCGCAATTGCAGCAGCGCTACGAGGCGGCAATGGACCCGCAGGCGTTTTTCCAGGCGAAAACGGCGGAAATGCGCCAGCGCCATGCCAAATACGAAGACACGGCCTTCAGCCTGGAACCGAATTGCAAGGAAAGCCCGGGCGGCCTGCGCGACCTGCAGGTCATCCTGTGGGTGGCCAAGGCGGCCGGCCTGGCCAATTCCTGGCGCACCCTCGCCACAGGCGGCCTGATCACCCTGACGGAAGCGCGCCAGTTGATGGAAAAGGAGCGCGCCTTCAAGGATATCCGCGTGCGCCTGCACCTGCATGCGGGCCGGCGCGAAGACCGCCTGGTGTTCGACGTACAAACGGCGATCGCTGAATCGCTGGGCTTGCAAGCCACGGGTAGCGGGCCGCACATGCGCCGCGCCAGCGAATTCCTCATGCAGCGCTACTACTGGGCCGCCAAGACGGTGACCCAGCTCAACACGATTCTGCTGCAAAACATCGAAGCACGGCTGTTTCCGCAAGACGATGTGGCCGTGCCCATCAACGAACGCTTCAATGAAGTCAACAGCCTGATCGACATCAGCGCCGACGACACGTTCGAGCAATATCCGTCAGCCGTGCTGGAAATCTTTGTCTTGATGACGGAGCGCCCGGCCCTGAAAGGCATGACGTCGCGCGCCACGCGGGCCCTGTGGCACGCGCGCTTCAAGATCGATGCCGCCTTCCGCCAGGACCCCGTCAACCGCGCCCTCTTCCTGCGCATCATGCGGGCGCCCGTGGGTATCATCCACGCGCTGCGGCGCATGAACGAGATGAGCATCCTGGGGCGCTACCTGCCGAACTTCCGCCGCATCGTGGGCCAGATGCAGCATGACCTGTTCCACGTGTACACGGTCGACCAGCATATTTTGATGGTGGTGCGCAACATGCGCCGCTTCACGATGAGCGAACACGCGCACGAATACCCGTTCTGCAGCCAGCTGATGGCCGATTTCTCGCAGTCGTGGCTGCTATACGTGGCGGCCCTGTTCCACGACATCGCCAAGGGCCGCGGCGGCGACCATTCGAAGCTGGGCGTGGCCGACGCCACCCAGTTCTGCCAGGACCACGGCCTGTCGGACGAGGATACGGAACTCATCGCTTTCCTGGTGGAAAATCACCTGACCATGTCGCAAGTGGCGCAAAAGCAGGACCTGTCCGACCCCGACGTCATCGCCGCCTTTGCGAAAGTGGTCAAGGACGAGCGCCACCTGACGGGTTTGTACCTGCTGACGGTGGCCGACATCCGCGGCACCAGCCCGAAAGTGTGGAATGCCTGGAAGGGCAAGCTGCTGGAAGACCTGTACAAGATCACCCTGCGCGTGCTGGGTGGCGAGCCGCACACGGCCGACCGCGAGCTGAAAAACCGCCAGCAGGAAGCGCTGGCCACCCTGCGCCTGTACGGTTTGCCGCCAGACGCGCACCTGAAACTGTGGCAGCAGCTGGACGTGGCGTATTTCCTGCGCCACGACGCTTCCGACATCGCCTGGCAGACGCGCTCGCTGTATGACAAGCTCGACAGCAAGTTGCCGGTGGTAAAATGCCGTCTGGCGCCCATCGGCGAAGGCTTGCAGGTGGCCGTGTACATTCCCGACCAGCCCGACCTGTTCGCGCGCATCTGCAGCTATTTCGACCGCAAGAATTTCAGCATTCTCGACGCGAAGATCCACACGACCAGGAATGGTTATGCGCTCGACACTTTTCTTGTCACCGAGCAGAACTTTGCCAAGAGCTACCGCGACATCATCAGCCTGATCGAGCATGAACTGGGCGAACTGCTGCAGTCGCAAACGCCGCTGCCGCCGCCGGGCAAGGGACGGCTGTCGCGCCTGTCGCGCACCTTTCCCTTCCAGCCGACCGTGGATTTGCGGCCCGATGAAAAGGGCCAGTACTACTTGCTGTCGGTGGCCGCCAACGACCGCACGGGCCTGCTGTATGCGATCGCCAACGTGCTGACCAAGTACCGCATTAACTTGCACACGGCCAAGATCATGACCCTGGGCGAGCGGGTCGAAGACGTCTTCCTCGTCGACGGTCCCGCGCTCAATAATGCCCGCAACCAGATATTGCTGGAAACCGATTTACTCGATGCGCTGAAAGTGTAACGACCTCCGCGCAGCGCCTACCCTTACTGAAACTGAAACAACATGACCGAAGAATTATTACGCTTGTCCAAACGCATGTCCGAACTGGGCCTGTGCTCGCGCCGCGAAGCCGATGAGTGGATCGCGCGCGGCTGGGTCCGCGTCGACGGCAAGGTGGTATCCGAGCTGGGCAGCAAGGTTTACCCGAGCCAGAGAGTCACCGTGGAACGCCAGGCAGCGGCCGAACAGTCGAAACGGGTTACCGTGCTGATCAACAAGCCAATGGGCTATGTCAGCGGCCAGGCCGAAGATGGCTACACGCCTGCCGTGGCCTTGATCAAGGCCGAGAACCGCTGGGCGGAAGACCGCAGCCCAGAACAGTTCCACCCGACCCAACTGCGCAGCCTGGTGGCGGCCGGCCGCCTGGACATCGATTCCGTCGGCTTGCTGGTCTTGACGCAGGATGGGCGCGTGGCCAAGCAGCTGATCGGCCACGATACCGATATCGACAAGGAATACCTGGTGCGCGTGAGCTACACCAAGGGCGACACCCTGCCCGACAGCGAGCTGAAAAAGCTTAACCACGGCCTGTGGCTCGACGGCAAACCGCTGCTGCCGGCCAAGGTGCGCTGGCAAAATGAAGACCAGCTGAGCTTTACCCTGCGCGAAGGCAAAAAACGCCAGATCCGTCGCATGTGCGAAGCCGTCGGCCTGAAGGTGCTGGGACTGAAACGCGTGCGCATTGGCAAGGTCAAGCTGGGCGACTTGCCGACGGGCCAATGGCGCTATCTGAGCGCGGACGAACAATTTTAAGCAGCGACAGCAGGATGGCATGCCGCGCGGCATGCCATCCTGCATAAGCAACAGGAATACAGTGATATAAAATCAATTATTGTGATTTACTTAGTAAATATTGCCTTAAACCTATACACTATTCCCCATCAGAACAAAAGAGATACGCTGTCGTGAACGATCCCATTCCCAATCCCCTGCGCAAAGGCGCGCCCAGCCTGGCCGACGTAGCCGAGCCGATGGAGCCAGGCACCAAGCCGCACCATATGAGCGATCCGTGGGATATCGGCGAAACCCTGTGCAGCCTGGCTGATAACGGCGATGCCATTTCCATCTACCCGACGGGTGGCGAAGACGTCATCATGGCGCGCATCTTGTCCGTCGACGACGACTTGCCGCAATTCGTGCTGGAACTCAATGAAGGTGCCACCCTGCCCGAAGGCGGCGCCACGTTTGTGTCGTGGGTGCAGAGCGCCAAGCTGCAATTTACCCTCAATGGCGAATGGGAGGCCTATCCCGAGCGGCCAAACGTCTACCTGACGAACTTCCCCAGCCATTGCCTGGTACTGGAACGGCGCGAATCGACGCGCCTGGAAACGCCGCTGGGTGTGTACTACCTGGCCGCCTTCGTGCTCGAGGGTCGTCCGTATGAACTGCAGCTGTATGATTTCTCGGCCGGCGGCATCGGCATGCGCGCCCACCCGCGCGATACGGTCGGCCTGTACGTGGGGCGCAAGCTGTCGCGCGTGCGCCTGGAACTGGGACCGGACAAGGTCATGATCGCCGACCTGGAAATCCGCCTGTCGCGCACCTTCCGCTCTTTCCTGCTGGGCGAGCAAGTGCAGATCGGCTGCCGCTTCCTGAACCTGACGGATGCCATGCAGGATGAATTAAAAGCCTTGCTCGATAACCTGGGCAGCAGCCGGAAGGTGCGCTAGGTTTGCTTCACGTATAAAAAGTGGCCGCCCAGCTCATGCTGCGCGGCCATTTTTTGTTTAACAGCCAAAGTCACGAGGCGCCTGAAAAACGTTCAGGGTAAGGCGCATTGCCGAAGACAGTACGAATAGTACGGCGAGGCAATGCAACGCCGCCATGGATGTTTTCTCAGGCGCGGATCAATCGTCGTCGTTCGGATCCAGGTCGGGAAACATGACTTCCGTGTAGCCAAACTGCGTAAAATCAACGATACGCATCGGATACAAAATGCCGTGCAAATGGTCCACTTCATGCTGCACCACGCGCGCATGGAAGCCGTCGCAGTCGCGGCTGATGGGCTGGCCGAACTGATCCACGCCTTCATAGTGCAACTCGCTCCAGCGCGGCACGCTGCCGCGCAGGCCCGGCACGGACAGGCAGCCCTCGAAGCCCTCTTCCTTGCGTTCCGACAGCGGCGTCAGCACCGGGTTGATCAACACGGTTTCCGGCACTTGCGGCGCATCGGGATAGCGCAGGTTCTGCTTGAAGCCGTAGATCACCAACTGCAGGTTGACGCCGATCTGCGGCGCCGCCAGGCCTGCGCCATTGGCGGCATACATGGTGTCGAACATGTCGGTGATCAAGGCATGCAATTCGGGCGTATCGAATTCACGCACGGGCTCTGCCATGCGCAGCAAGCGCGGATCGCCCATTTTCAGAATTTCACGTACCGTCATTTTGCTTCCAGTGTCAATTGCAGTTCTTGCAGGTAAGCGCGGAAGGCAGCGCCCGTTTCCGGATGTTTCATGCCCATCGCCGTCATTGCCTTCAGATAACCAAGCTTGGAGCCGCAATCATAACGCTGCCCCTGGTAGCGGTAAGCCAGCACGCGCTCTTCGCGCATCAGAGCGGCGATGCCGTCCGTCAACTGGATTTCGCCGCCGGCGCCCGTGCCGATATTTTCCAGGTGGTTAAAGATACGGCTGGTCAACACATAACGGCCCACCACGGCCAGGGTCGACGGTGCCTCTTCGGGCGCGGGCTTTTCCACGATGGCCGAGACCAATTCCAGGTCGGGCTGATAATTCTTTGCCGACACGATACCGTACTGCCTGGTTTCCGCGCGCGGCACATCCTGCACCGCCAGCAGCGAGCAATTTTCATACTGGAAGACATCGGTCATCTGCGCCAGCACGGGGCGCACGCCCTCTTCCACATCCATGAAATCGTCGGCCAGCAAGACGGCAAACGGTTCGTCGCCGATCACGGGACGGGCGCACAGCACGGCATGCCCCAGACCCAGCGGCGCCGACTGGCGGATGTAAATGCAATTGATGTGCTTGGGAATGACGTTTTGCACCATGTCGAGCAACTGGCGCTTGCCGGCCGCTTCCAGTTCCGACTCCAGCTCATAAGCCGTATCGAAATGATCTTCAATGGCGCGTTTGTTGCGTCCCGTGATGAAGATCATTTCCGTGATGCCCGCCGCCACCGCTTCTTCCACTGCGTACTGGATCAATGGCTTGTCGACGATGGGTAGCATTTCCTTCGGTTGCGCCTTGGTCGCAGGCAAGAAACGGCTGCCCAGGCCGGCGACGGGAAAGACTGCTTTTCTGATTTTTTTCATGGGTCTTCTATAATATTTTAATGATTAGTCTTGCGCGAGCAAGGCCAGCAAACCAGCCTCGTCAAGGATGGCCACGCCCAGTTCCTGCGCCTTGGCCAGCTTGCTGCCTGCGTCCGAACCGGCCACGACGTAGCCCGTCTTCTTCGACACGGAACCGCTGACCTTGCCACCGGCTGCCTCGATCAGCTCCGCGGCCTCGTCGCGGCTCATATTGGGCAAGGTGCCCGTCAAGACGAAAGTCTTGCCGTCCAACTTGCCGCCAGCGGCTGACATTTCAGGCAATTGTGACAGTAATTCATTGCGCAGGGCGTCCAGTTGAGCCAGCAGCTTGACATTGCCCTCATCGGCCAGCCATTGCGCCAGCGCTTCGGCCACGGCGGCGGGCAAACCCGCGTGGAAGCTGGCGCCTTGCGCCGCCAGGCTGGCCAGGGTCACGCCCCGTTCCACCAGCTGCTTGCTGCGCGGTTCCGTCAGCTTGGGGATGCCGATGGCCGCCAGCAGCGTGGTTTGCTCCAGCTGCGTGCGCAGCTTGGCGCTGGGTGCGTGTTCGCCCTGCGGCGTGACGCCAGCGTCCAGCAATGCCTGCAGCGCCTGCTGGTTCTTTTCTTCGGCAAAGAAATCGGCAATCGACACGGCCACGGTACCGCCGATGTCGGGCAGCACGCGCAGCAAAGCCGCCGGCGCGCGGCGCACATAGTCCAGGCTACCCAGCCATTCGGCCAAGGTCTTGGCCGTCGATTCACCCACGTGGCGGATGCCCAGCGCAAACAGGAAACGCTCGAGCGGCGGGCGCTTGCTCGCTTCTATGCCAGCCAGCAAGTTTTCCGCCCATTTGGTTGGAATCTTGCCTTGTTGCACTGTTTCCGGCGTGGAACCATCGCGCTCGTCGGCGCGCACTTTCATTTCCAGCAATTTATCGAGGGTCAAGCTGTACAGGTCAGCCAGGCCATGCACGTATTCGAGTTCGACCAGAGTGTCGATATAACGTTCCCCAAGGCCTTCGATATCCATCATGCGGCGGCCTGCAAAATGGCGGAACGCTTCCTTGCGCTGCGCCGAGCAGAACAGGCCACCCGAGCAGCGGGCGATCGCCTCGCCCTCTTCGCGCACCACGTGCGAGTCGCAGACCGGGCAGCGCTCCAGCATCTTGAACGGCAGCGGCGCCGGTTCCGGCCGTTTTTCCAGCACCACGGACAGCACTTCGGGAATCACGTCGCCGGCGCGGCGCACGACGACGGTATCGCCCACGCGCACATCCTTGCGCAGCACTTCGTCTTCATTGTGCAAGGTGGCATTGGTCACTGTCACGCCGCCGACGGACACGGGCGCCAGGCGCGCCACGGGCGTCATGGCGCCCGTGCGGCCTACCTGGATGTCGATGCCCAGCACCACCGTCAGCGCCTCTTCGGCGGGGAACTTGTGCGCGAGAGCAAAACGGGGGGCGCGCGACACGAAGCCCAGCTCCTGCTGGTCTTGCGTCGCGTTCACCTTGTAGACCACGCCGTCGATTTCATAGGGCAAAGCGGGGCGGCGCGCGCCGATATCGGCGTAGTATGCCAACAAGCCCCGGGCGCCCTGCACCACCTGGCGTTCCTTCGACACGGGTATGCCCAGCGTTTCATACCAGTCCAGCAAGGCCGAATGCGAGGCCGGCATGGCGGCGCCATCGAGGGCGCCGATGCCGTAGGCATAGAAACGCAGCTTGCGCTGCGCCGTGATGCGCGAATCGAGCTGGCGCAGGCTGCCGGCCGCCGCATTGCGCGGGTTGGCGAATTCCTTGTGCCCTGCTTCGCGCTGGCGTTCGTTCAGGCGGGCAAAATCGGCCTTGAACATCATCACTTCGCCGCGGACATCGAGCACGGCGGGAATCTTGTCGCCATGCAGGCGCAAAGGGATGCCGGAAATGGTGCGGATATTCGCCGTCACGTCTTCCCCCGTAGCGCCGTCGCCGCGCGTGGCCGCCTGCACGAACAGGCCATTTTCATAGCGCAGGTTGATGGCCAGGCCGTCGAATTTCACTTCGGCCGCATACGCGACTTCCTGCGTATCAAGGTCCAGGCCTTCACGCACGCGGCGGTCGAAATTGACGATATCATCGTCGGAGAAACCATTGTTCAGCGACAACATCGGCACCGTGTGCGTGACTTGCTCGAATTGCGGCAAGGGCGCCGCGCCCACGCGCAAGGTGGGCGAGTCGGGCATGCGCAGTGCAGGATGGGCAGCTTCCAGCGCCTGCAGTTCGACAAACAGCTTGTCGTACTCGGCGTCGGGAATGGTGGGATTGTCGAGCACGTGGTAAGCGTGCAAATGCCGATTGAGTTCGGCAGTGAGTGCCAGGACGCGTGCAGTCGCGTCCTGGTTGATCGGATCAGTCATTGTTGCGGGATTCTTCAGCTAAATAAACGCAGGGCGCGGGTGGAGCCGGCCGGAATGTCGGCCGCGTCCATTTCCTGGTAAAACTCTTGCACCTGGCCGGCGATCTCGGCCAGCGCCGCGTCCGACAGGGCCTGATTGTAATCGTCGACGATGGTGGCGTCGAGGCGGCCCACCAGCGCTTTGGCACAAGCGACCATGGCGCCAAAACCATCACGCGCGGGCGCCACGCATGGCACGTCCAGCAGCAGGGTCAAGCGGGGCGTCGTTTCCTCGGCCAGCGTGACATTCGTCGACAGCGAGAACAGATAACTGCCATCGCCGTCCGGCATGACGAAACGGCCGTCCGGACGCACGTCAAAGCCTTGTTTTTCCAGCGCGAACAGCAAGGTGGAAATGGCCCATGGCGCACCGTTCGTATGCAGGTTGACGCCCAGCTGGGCATCGTGGCCGGCGACAAAGCGGTGCAGATTGCGCGCTTCGGCCATTACTTCCATCATGTCGGGCACTTCCGGCTCGGCACCGATCTCGTCGGCCACGCCACGCAGGCGCGTGACCAATTCCGAGTATTCGAGTTCATTCAAGGCCGTGCTGCGGCTGGCCAGCTGCACGCCGCCCTGCATCTTGGTATAGACACCGCCATGCGTGATCGGTTCCCAGTCGCCATTCACGTGCAAGCCGATGAAGTGCACGGGCTTGTTGCCCACCAGGCGCAGGGTTTGCAGCACGGGCAGGATCTTGTCGCCGCGCACGGGCGCTTCCAGCGACAGGGGCAACAGGCAATCGATCAGCGGGTCGACCAGGCTGGTCGCCTGCTCGCTGGCGGCACTCACTTCTTGCACGGGTTCGGCGGCTGGTGCAGGGACTGGCTCGGCAGGGGTATCCCCCAGCGACGGTTCCGCATGCACGGGGGCGTCGGACACGGGCGCCGCTGGCGGCGCGCCGAACGACGGTTCGGCCTTGGCGGCAGGCGCGGCATCAAAGCGCGGCTCCTGGCGCAAGACGGGTTCCTGGACATCCGCCACGGGGGCGTCACCCTCACGCATCAGCACGTCGTCATGGTCGGTGGAAAAGGCCCGCTCCACGCTTTTCTTGGCCTTGTATTCCTGCCATTTGTTGTACGAGAAAACGCCGACAATAAAGACGCCGCCGGCGCCGAACAAGGTAATTTGAAGGTCTGTCATGCTGCTTGTGCCTCGGTTGCAAAATTTGCGGCGGACTCCATGTCCACCGCCACGATGCGCGATACGCCCTGCTCCTGCATCGTCACACCGATCAATTGATGGGCCATTTCCATCGCAATCTTGTTATGCGAAATGAAAAGGAATTGGGTCTGGTCGGACATGCGCTTGACCATGCGGCAGAAGCGTTCCGTGTTCGAATCGTCCAGCGGTGCATCGACTTCGTCGAGCAGACAGAACGGCGCCGGATTCAGGCGGAACATGGAAAACACCAATGCGGTCGCGGTCAGCGCCTTCTCTCCACCGGACAACAGGTGGATGGTGGCATTTTTCTTGCCAGGAGGCTGCGCCATGACTTGTACACCGGAATCAAGAATCTCGTCGCCCGTCATGGTCAGCTTTGCCTGGCCGCCGCCAAACAGGATGGGGAACAGCTCGGAAAAGTGGTGGTTGACCTTGTCGAACGTGTCTTGCAGCAAGTCGCGCGTTTCCTTGTCGATCTTGTGGATCGCGTCTTCCAGCGTATTGATCGCTTCCGTCAAGTCGGCATTCTGGGCGTCGAGGAAATTCTTGCGCTCGGACGCCTGCGCCAGTTCGTCCAGCGCGGCCAGGTTGACGGCGCCCAGCGACGTGATGGCATTCGTCAAACGCGTCACTTCGCCCTGCAGATACGATGGACGCATGTCCGGATGCAGCTTTTCGCTCAAGACAGCCTCGTCGGCGCCAGATTCCAGCAATTGCTGGGCGAATTGCTCCTGGTTCAGCCGCGCGGCCTGTTCCTTGAGCTGCATTTCCATGATCTTGTCGCGCTGCGGCTGCAAGCTGCGCTCCGATTGCGTGCGCGCATCCTCGGACAGACGCAGCTGCTGCGTGATCTGGTCCAGTTCATGGCGCGCGTCCGCCAGCGCCCGCTCCTGCGTGGTGCGGCGCTCGAGCAAGTCCTGCAAGCCGTCGGCGGCCGCGCCGCTTTCCAGGTTGGCCAGTTCCAGTTCGCCAGCCTGCAGGCTGGCCGTCACTTGCTGGGCCTGCGTGCTGGCCGTGGCGATGTTGCGGCGCAATTCCTCGATCTTCGCGCGGTGTGCTTTTTCCGCATATTCCGTATCCTTGGCGGCCCGCTCCAGGTCGCGCAAAGCTTCGCGTGCCTCGGCCAGACGCTGTTCCTTCAGCAGGAAATCGGTATGACCGTCTTCGTGCGCTTCCTGCAAGTTGCCCAGTTCCATGTCCAGCTGTTCGAATTTTTCTTCCGACTCCAGCTTGGTCTGCATCTGTTCCGCTTCCTGCGCGGCGATCTCCGCCAGGTCGGCACCGATCTGCGTGCTGCGCTGGTTGAAACGCGCTTCGACTTCCGACAATTTCACCACATCCAGTTGCAAGGTATGCACGGACGACGTCAGTTGCTGTATGCGCAGGCGCAAATCGGACAGATTGCGCGTCAAGGTCCCCACGGCCGCATCGGCCCGCACGGAACGGGCACGCGCTTCTTCGGCCAGCAATTGCTGGGCGCGCAACTGTTTGCCGATATTCTCGATTTCCTGCTGGCGGCCCAGCATGCCTTCCTGCTCCGAATCGGCCGCATAGAAGCGCACGCTGGTGGCCGTGACCACGTGGCCAAGCCGCGTGACGAAATAGCCGCCCGGCGGCAACTTGCTACGCTCGGCCAGCGCTTCGGCCGCGTCTTCCACGGCGTAGGCGTTGTACAGCCAATCCTGCAGCAAGCCGCGCAAACCGGGATCATTGAGTTTCAACAAGTTCAGGAACGGCTTCAGGCCTGGCACGTCCGGCAGGGGCAGCGGCGCCACGGTGGACGGCGCGTACAGGGCCAGCTTGGCTGGCGGCGCGTCGGCAAAGAATGCCTTGGCCCAGTCGATATTCGACAGTTGCAGGGCCGACGTACGCTCGCGCAGGATCGATTCCATGGCCGCTTCCCAGCCCGCTTCGATCTGCAGCTTTTGCCACAGGCGCGGCAAGGTGTCGAGCTCGTGCTTTTTCAGCCACGGCTGGACCTTGCCCTGCGTCTGTACCCGCTCCTGCAATTGTTTCAAAGCGGAAAGACGCGCCTCCAGCTGGGCGTTGGCGGCCGTTTCGGCATTGACTTGCGCCTGCGCCTCCATCCGTTCCTGCTCCAGCTTGGGCTGTTGTTCCAGCGCTTCTTCCAGGTAAAAACCCTGCTCTTCCAGCGTCTGCTGCTTTTCTTCCAGCTGCAGTTTCAGGTTTTCCAGGTGACTGCTGTCGGGCAGGCTCAGACTGTTCTTTTCCTGCTGCAGACGTTCGCGGCGCGTCAAGAGGCTGGCCAGGATGTTCGAAGCGTTGCGCTGGTGCGCCGATTCCAGTTCCAGCTGCTGCTGGGCCTGCATAATCCGCGCGCGCGATTCCGTGCTCTTGTTTTGCGCGGCGCGCCAGGCGGCGTCCAGTTCGGGCAATTGCTCGCCCTTCTGCTCGGCCATCATTTGCGATTGCTCAACCTTGGCGGCCAGTTCCTCGAGGTGGAATTCCGCCTCTTCGATCTGTTCCTGGTACTCGCCGCCTTGGCTGTTCCACTGGTCGCGCTGGGCCGTCAAGGTGGCCAGCTGGGCCTGCAGGCGGGCGCGCGATTCGATGACGAACTTGATCTGCGCTTCCAGGCTGCCGATTTCCGCATTCGTCTGGTACAGATGGCCTTGCGCCGTATGCAAACGGTCGCCCACGGCAAAGTGCGCCTGGCGCATCTGTTCCAGGGTCAGTTCCACGTTGCGCAGCTTGGCCGTCTGCTCTTCCAGGTCGGTCTGCGCCTGTTCCACTTCGCGGAAATAGCGCGTCTGCTCGTTTTGCGCCTCGTTCTTGCGCAGCAGCCACAACAGTTTCTGCTTTTCTTCCTGGTCCGCCTGCAAGGCGTGGAAACGCGTGGCCACGGCCGCCTGCGCTTCCAGCTTTTCCAGGTTGGCATTGAGTTCGCGCAAGATGTCTTCCACGCGCAGCAAATTTTCGCGCGTGTCCTGCAAGCGGTTTTCCGTCTCGCGGCGGCGTTCCTTGTATTTCGACACGCCGGCCGCTTCTTCGAGGAAGACGCGCAATTCTTCGGGACGCGATTCGATGATGCGCGAAATCATGCCCTGGCCGATGATGGCGTAGGCGCGTGGCCCAAGGCCGGTGCCAAGGAAAATATCCTGGATGTCGCGCCGGCGCACGGGCTGGCCGTTGATGTAATAGGTGGACGTGCCGTCGCGCGTCAGGGTGCGCTTGACGGCGATCTCGGCGTACTGACCCCACTGGCCGGACGCCTTGCCGTCATTATTGTCGAACACCAGTTCCACGGAAGCGCGCCCGGCGGGCTTGCGGTGGGTGGAGCCGTTGAAAATGACGTCCTGCATCGACTCGCCGCGCAGTTCCGACGCTTTCGATTCGCCCAGCACCCAGCGCACGGCGTCGATGATGTTCGACTTGCCGCAGCCATTCGGCCCGACCACGCCCACGAGCTGGCCTGGCACCTGAAAATTGGTGGGATCGACGAAAGACTTAAATCCCGACAACTTGATGGAAGAGAGACGCACGTGTTTTAGAGTTCCTGGCCTATGCTGGCGGTTGAGATCGGCGAACCCGGTTCGTATTCAGTTCAGATACACCATGGCGACGGCAGTCTGGCCGCTCACCGCAAAAAAGTGGTCCATCATACCATTTCCCGATGCTTTTCTGGCCAAAAAACAGCAGCATCAAGTGCTGGCCAGCGCCATTTTAACGGGCTGGGTGTCCATCCTGCGCCAGTTTCCAGTCTTCACGGGAGAAAACGCGCTCATGGCCGGACAGCACCATGGCCAATTTTTGCAGCCACTGCTCGGTCGGCATGGGTTCCGCCTTGAAGCTGAGCACTACCATCAGCACCAGGCTGGCCAGGGCCAGCGCATGGCTGACGGCGAAATTGACGGCGCCACGGGCATTCCACATGAAGCCCAGCGCCAACGCCAGGCCCAGCACGCAGCCGCTGACCGCTTCCGACACGCTGTGCGCATGCACGACGACACGCGATATGGCTACCAGCACGGCAAATGCCACGCCGACGAGCACGCCGGCATGGCGCCAGTGCGGTGCGGCCCGCTGCAGCAGCACATACATCAGCACGGGAAATACGGCGCCGGCACGCATGGCGTGGCCGCTGAAACCCGTAAAATCGAGCGCGCTGCTGCCCACGCCCCAGCTCATGAAAGCCAGCTTCGACAGCACTACGAGCGCCAGGCCGCCGCCGTACCACATGCTCCAGCTGAGCACCAGGCGCCACTGGCGCGACACGAGCAGCCACAGGGCAATCGCTACGCCAGCCGGCCCCATGACGGACATGTCGGCCGCAAAAGAAATTCCATTCCACCAAGTCATCGTACGTGCGCTTATTTCATGATCAGCGTGCACTATGCCACGACTCTGTCCTGTTCCGCGCGGCTTTTGCTGTGCTGCAGCGAAGAATTACATTCCATTACAAAATTCCCGCGCAAAAACCATCCGCCTGGAAAGAGCCGGAGCGTCAGATATTCGTCAGACGCTTGCCTTTGGGCGGAGCAAAGTCGCGGATCGATTCGATCATGCCCACCTCCAGCGCCTGATCGGCCGTCAGGTGCAGGTCGGAATACGCATGCACCTGCCATTGCTCTTGCGTCAGGTTGACCTGGCCGCGCAGGATGCGCTCGGTACGCATGTCGTCGGCGCGCAAGCCCTCGACGATGATGCTGAGCGCATCGGGCCGCGAACCGGGCGAAGCCGTCGCATGCGATTTGTGCACCATGAAGCGGGCCGTGTCGCTGGCATAACGGTGCCGCCCCGCCAGGAACAAGGTGACGGCGATGGACGCCACGGCGCCTGCGTTGTAGGTAATGATGTCGAGCGGCAACTTGCTGAGGAAGTTGTACAGGCAGATGCCATCGCTGACATAGCCGCCGTTGGACTGGATCAAAATGTGCGCGGTGGTGAGCTTGTCTTCCGTGATATCGGCCACGACATTGAAGACGCGCCGCACCATGTCGCTGTTGACGTCGCCCGAGAGGGTGAAATAACCGTGCTGCTCGGTGTTGTTTTGTGTCTCGTGTTGTGTCTCGTGCTGTATCCCGCTCTGTGTCGTGTTCATGGCAGCCGCCCGCAAGAAAGCCAGAATTTCATCATAGCGCATTCGCGCGCGGTGCAGCGCCCTCTTGCGCTGGAACGCAGCGCCTTCCCGCCCGGCAAACTGCGGCTTTTGCTGCAATTTGGCAACGTCTTTTCAGATTGACAGAAACACCCTGCTGGCATATATTCCTTCCACTTGATCGGGAGAGGGCAACCCAGCGTTGCCGCCGAAGGGGCACTACCCAAAAACTCTCAGGCAAAAGGACCGATCAGGCGGACTGAAGATGTTGCTTACGCAACATTTTTAGCTCAACTCTGGAGAGCGGCCGCGGCTATTGCCGGCGGCCCACCGAAGGGGCGCACGGGGCAAGCCCCCGTAATCTCTCAGGTACAAAGGACAGGGGGGTCAGTGATCACGATGGAGTGCCGTTTTGGCTCTCTGTATTGCGTGTTCTGTTAACTTCCCCTTTACCTTCGTCCCGAGGAATCCATGACGCTCAAAGCGACCCCACTCAACAACGCCCACCGTGCCCTCGGCGCCCGCATGGTCGATTTCGGCGGCTGGGACATGCCCGTCAACTACGGCTCGCAAATCGAAGAGCACAACGCCGTGCGCAGCGATGCCGGCATGTTCGACGTGTCGCATATGTGCGTGGTCGATATCGAAGGCCCGAACGTGCGCGCCTTTTTGCGCGGTCTGCTGGCCAATAACGTCGACAAGCTGCAAGTATCGGGCAAGGCGCTGTATTCGTGCATGTTGAATGCCGAAGGTACCGTCATCGATGACCTGATCGTCTACTTCTTCAATGAAAACTGGTTCCGCCTGGTCGTCAACGCGGGCACGGCGGAAAAAGACGTGGCCTGGATGCAGCAGCAAAATACAGCCACCAACAGCGGCCTGACGATTACCGAACGCCGCAATGCCAACGAGCCGATGGCCCTGGTGGCCGTGCAAGGCCCGAACGCGCGCGCCAAGGTATGGCAAGTGCTGCCGGAAACGCAAGCGGCGTCCGAAGCCATCAAGCCGTTCAACGTCGTCATCGTCAAGGACACCGCGTTTGGCGAAGTCATGCTGGCGCGCACCGGCTACACGGGCGAAGACGGCTTTGAAATCGGCGTGGCCGCCACCCAGGTGGAAGCGCTGTGGAACGCCCTGATCGCCGCCGGCGTCAAGCCGGCCGGCCTGGGTGCGCGCGACACCCTGCGCCTGGAAGCGGGCATGAATTTGTATGGCCAAGACATGGACGAAAGCGTCAACCCGCTCGACGCGGGCCTGGCGTGGACCATCGACCTGGTCAGCGAGCGTGACTTCATCGGCAAGGCCGCCCTGCTGGCCAAAGGCCAGAACGCGCAATTCGTGGGCCTGATCCTGCGCGAAAAAGGCGGCGTGCTGCGCGCCCATCAAAAAGTCATCATCGCCGGCAACGACGCCACGGGCGAAATCACCAGCGGCACCTTCAGCCCCACCATGCAGGAAGCGATTGCCCTGGCGCGCGTGCCCAACGGCGTGAACGTGGGCGACAGCGTGCACGTGGAAATCCGCGGCAAGCAACTGGCCGCCTCCGTCGTCAAGCTGCCTTTCGTGCGTAACGGTAAAATCCTGGTTGCGTAAGCGATTCGCGATAGAGAGCCACCGCCCGCAAGACCGAACAACCATCATCAATAACGAACACTTACCATCTGGAGCCACACATGAACATTCCTGCAGACCTGAAGTACACCGCCTCCCACGAATGGGTACGCCTTGAAGGCGACGGCACCGTCACCGTCGGCATCACCGAGTACGCGCAGGACGCCCTGGGCGACATCGTCTTCGTCGAACTGCCAAGCGTGGGCAATACCTATGGCGCCGGCGACGACGCCGCCGTGGTGGAATCGGTCAAGGCAGCGAGCGACATCTACGCGCCGATCGCCGGCGAAGTCGTGGCCGTCAACGACGACGTGGTCAACTCGCCAGAGTCGATCAACGCCGACGCCTACGCCAACTGGCTGTTCAAGATCAAGCCAGCCGACGTGTCGGCCCTGGACGGCTTGCTCGACGCTGCCGCCTATGGCGCCACCACCAGCGCGTAATCGCGTCTGACTCACGGGCCGCGTTTGCGGCCCGTTTGCTTTGGTTGCAATAAATTACCGCAGCGCCCGCGCGCCGCCTCCCGGTTTTTCAGTCTTTTTTGGCCTCTATATCATGACCCGCACCAGCCTGACCCAACTCGAAGCACGCGATGCCTTCATCGCCCGCCACATCGGCCCTTCTTCCACCGAACAGCAAGCCATGCTGGCGACCCTCGGCTATCCATCGCGCGCCGCGCTGATCGACGCCCTGGTGCCGGCCAACATCCGCAACAAGGGCGCCCTGCCCCTGGGCGCCTACTCGCAGCCGATGCCGGAACAGGAAGCCTTGTCGCGCCTGAAAGCCATCGCCGGCAAGAACCAGGTATTGAAATCCCTGATCGGCCAGGGCTATTACAACACCTTCACGCCAGGCGTCGTGTTGCGCAACATCTTTGAAAACCCGGCCTGGTACACGGCCTACACGCCTTACCAGCCAGAGATTTCGCAAGGCCGCCTGGAAGCGATTCTGAATTTCCAGCAAGTGATCACCGACCTGACCGGCATGGGTATCTCGAACGCCTCGATGCTGGACGAAGGCACGGCCGCCGCCGAAGCGATGACCCTGATCCAGCGCGTGGGCAAGTCGAAGTCGAACGTGCTGTACGTCGCCAGCGACGTGCTGCCGCAAACGCTGGAAGTGGTGCAGACGCGCGCACAGCCGATCGGCATCGAGGTGCGAACTTTCGATCCGGCGGAAATCGAGTCGCTGGACGCGTGCTTCGGCGTGCTGCTGCAATACCCTGGCGTCAACGGTGTCGTGCGCGACTACCGCGCCGGCGTGGAAAAACTGCACGCGAATGGCGCCATGGTCATCGTCGCAGCCGACCTGCTGGCCTTGACCATGCTCACGCCTCCTGGCGAATGGGGCGCCGACGTCGTCGTCGGCAACAGCCAGCGCTTCGGCGTGCCGCTCGGTTTCGGCGGCCCGCACGCCGGCTACCTGTCCACGCGCGATGAATTCAAGCGCAATATGTCGGGCCGCCTGGTGGGCGTGACCGTCGATGCGCAAGGCAACAAGGCGTATCGTCTGGCCCTGCAAACGCGCGAACAGCATATCCGCCGCGAAAAAGCCACGTCCAACATCTGCACGGCGCAAGTGCTGCTGGCCGTGATGGCGTCGATGTACGCCGTCTACCACGGCCCTGCCGGCCTGCTGCAGATCGCCCGGCGTGTGCACCGTTACACGGGCGTGCTGGCCGCCAACCTGAAGACCCTCGGTTATGGCGTCGTCAACGCGACCTACTTCGACACCCTGACCATCAACGTCGCCGATGCAGCGCAACTGCACGCGACCGCCATCCACCACGGCGTCAATCTGCGCAAGATCGACAACACCCATGTGGGCGTGTCGCTCGATGAAACCACCACGCGCGACGATATCGCGCTGCTGTGGAAGGTGTTCGCGCACGGCCTGGTCAACGCGCCTGCCGCCCCTGACCTGGACAGCGTGGAAGCAAGTGTGACCAGCGCCCTGCCGGCCAACCTGGTGCGCGAGAGCGCCTACCTGACCCACCCCGTCTTCAACAGCTACCATTCGGAACACGAGATGCTGCGCTACCTGCGCAGCCTGGCCGACAAGGACCTGGCGCTGGACCGCACCATGATACCGCTCGGTTCGTGCACCATGAAGCTGAACGCGACGAGCGAAATGATTCCCGTCACCTGGCCCGAGTTCTCCAACATCCACCCGTTCGCGCCGGATGCGCAAACGGTCGGCTACCGCGAAATGATCGCGCAGCTGGAAGAAATGCTGTGTGCGCTGACGGGCTATGCCGCCGTCTCGCTGCAGCCGAACGCCGGCTCGCAAGGCGAATACGCGGGTCTGCTGGTGATCAAGGCCTACCACGAATCGCGCGGCGAAGGCCACCGCAACATCTGTTTGATTCCTTCGTCGGCGCACGGCACCAACCCCGCATCGGCCAACATGGTCGGCATGCAGGTGGTCGTCACCAGCTGCGACGCCAACGGCAACGTGGACCTGGTCGACCTGAAGGCGAAAGCGGAAAAGCACAGTGCCAACCTGGCTTGCGTGATGGTCACCTACCCGTCCACCCACGGCGTGTTTGAAGAAGGCATCCAGGAACTGTGCGAAATCATCCATTCGCACGGCGGCCAGGTCTACATCGACGGCGCCAACATGAACGCACTGGTCGGCGTGGCCGCTCCCGGCTCGTTCGGCGGCGACGTCTCGCACCTGAACCTGCACAAGACCTTCTGCATCCCGCACGGCGGTGGCGGACCAGGCGTCGGACCGATCGGCGTCGGCGCGCACCTGGCGAAATTCCTGCCGAACCAGCGTTCGTCGGGCTACCAGCGCGACGCTGCGGGCATCGGCGCCGTCAGCGCCGCGCCATTCGGCTCGGCCAGCATCCTGCCGATTTCGTGGATGTACATCGCGATGATGGGCGCGGAAGGCTTGACGGCCGCGACCGAGACGGCGATTCTGGCGGCGAACTACATCGCGCGCCGCCTGGCGCCGCACTACCCGGTGCTGTACTCGGGCCACGACGGCCTGGTCGCGCACGAGTGCATCCTCGACCTGCGCCCGATCACGGACGCCACCGGCATCAGCAACGAAGACGTGGCCAAGCGCCTGATGGACTTCGGTTTCCATGCGCCGACCATGAGCTTCCCCGTACCGGGCACCCTGATGATCGAGCCGACGGAAAGCGAATCGAAAGTGGAGATCGACCGCTTCATCGACGCCATGATCGCCATCCGCGCGGAAATCGCCAAGGTCGCCAGCGGTGAATTCGACCACGACGACAACCCTTTGAGGAACGCGCCGCACACGGCGCAGGTGCTGATGTCGGACAACTGGGAACGCAAGTACAGCCGCGAAATCGCCGCCTACCCCGTCGCTTCCTTGCGCCAGCGCAAATACTGGCCACCGGTCGGCCGCGCCGACAACGTGTACGGCGACCGCAACCTGTTCTGCGGTTGCGCGCCAATCAGTTCGTACGAAGAAGAGTAAACGCCACGCGCCCGCTTCCGCGGGCGTGCCGACGACAAGAAGGCAGGCCAGACGGCCTGCCTTTTTTCATCGTAGGTCGGATTAGGCCCGGAGGGCAGTAATCCGACAACATGGTTGGCGTGTGTGGTGACGTCGGATTACGCTCCGCTAATCCGACCTACGCAACCGGCAACGCCAGCAAGACCGCACCCGGCAAGCCCAGCACGGTGCCCAGTATCGTCAGGCACACGACATCGCGCCGCTCGCAGCGGGCGCGGTACGAGCTCCAGGCGGCAAACAGCAGCGCGACGGCTACGCCGCTGAGCGAAATTCCCACTTCCGTCATGCCAGTTCTCCCGTCATTGTTTCGTTCTTCATTGCTCTCATCCCTTTCAAATTATTGAACAAGCTACCTACCGGTAGGCAGTAAGTGTACAATAAAAAACACGGTGGCGTCCATGCCCCGGTTTTTTGACGATACGAAGGAAATGCAATGCAGCAGCAAACCACTCTCCCCGCCGCCAGTCCTGGGCTGGCGGCTTCCCTGGCCCTGGTGGCCGTGCTCGGTCCAGCCGGCATCGACATGTACCTGGCCTCGATGCCCGCCATGGCGCGCGAACTGCACACCTCGTATGCGAATGTACAGCTGAGCCTGACCGTTTTCCTGCTGGCGCTGGGCGCAGGGCAACTGCTGTGCGGGCCCCTGACGGACATGCTGGGCCGGCGCCGTCCGCTGCTGGCCGGCATCGCCGTCTACATCGTGGCGGCCGTGTGGGCGTCGCAGGCGGATCAACTGGCCACCCTGCTGCTGGCGCGCACCTTGCAGGGCCTGGGCGCGGCGCTGACCTTGGTCGTGGTGATGAGCATGGTGCGCGACGTGGCCGATGGGGTTAAAGCGGCGCAGCTGTTTGCCCTGTTGATGACCATCGTGGGCCTGGCGCCCATGCTGGCACCCGCCGTGGGCGGCTTGCTCGATGCGCACTACGGCTGGCGCGCCGTGATGCTGTCCCTGGCCGCGCTGGGCGCCTTGACCCTGCTCAATAGCGCGCTGTTTCTGCCGGAAACGCTTCCCCACGCCCGCCGCGTCTCGCCGCGCGGCCTGCACCGCACGTATGCGCGCATCGCGCTGGACCGTGCATTCCTGCTGCCCGCGCTGGCCCTGTCCGCCACTTTCTTTTTCCTGTTTGCGTATATCGGCGGGGCGTCGCTGGTGTATCAGCGCGATTTCGGTCTGTCCGCCGGCAGTTTCGGCCTGGTGTTCGGCGCCACGGGCATAGCCGTGCTGCTGGGCGCGATGGCCAGCGGCCGCCTGGTGGAAAAGCACGGCGTGGCGCGCCTCTGCTTGGCGGGCAGCGCCGCCATGCTGGGCGGCGCCGTGCTGGCCCTGCTGAGTGCCTGGGCGGGAGGGGGAATAGCGGCCGTCGTGCCAGGCATGTTCGTGGCCCTGTTTGGCCTGGGCATCGCGGAAGCGGCGCTGATGGCCATGGCCATGGGTTCGCAACAGCGTGCGCTCGGTTCCACGGCGGCATTACTGGGCGCCATCCAGATGACCTTGTCGTCGCTGGCCACGCCGCTGGCGGCCAGCCTGTCCGAACGGGGGCCGCTGCCCTGGCTGCTGTTCTTGACGGCGGCCGGCCTGCTGGTATCATGGCTGACCCTGGCCACTGCGCGCATCCATCCGGCACACGCCACCAGCCTGGGGGCGCACTGACGCCCGACCCAACCACTACCCTCATATGAAGAAACGCTCGGCCTCGGCCGATAACATCTGTGCTGTCGCCGTCGTGCACTTTTCCGAACACGGCTACGATGCCTCGTCCCTCAGCGACATCGCCGCGCAAGCCGGCATGCGCAAGGCGTCGCTGTACTCGCACTTCGCCGGCAAGGACGCCCTGTTCCTCGACGTGTTTGCCGACGCGCTGGCCGAAGAGCAAGCCTTCATGGATGCCTGCTTCGTCGATGAAGCGGCGCTGGCGGCGCCCGGCGGCCAGCGAGCTGGCGCCCTGTACTGCGACCGCATGGCACAGCGTTACGGGGATTCGGCCCATCTGCGCTTTTTGCTACGCACGGCTTACCTGCCGCCTGCCGCCCTGCGCATCGAAGTCGGCACGGGATACGAAGCCTTGCTGGCACAGTTGCAGCAGCATTACGTGGCCAGCCTGGGCCGCATGGCGCCCACTCTGGCGCCGCAGCGTATCGACCTGTATGCGCAAGCCTACCTGGGCATCGTCGACAGCCTGCACGTGGAACTGATCTACGCGGGCGGCGCCGCCCTGCAGCAGCGCCACGCGGCCCTGTGGCAAATCCTCTCCGATTCGCTGGCGATGGCGGCACAATCGGCCTGATGCGGCATAGCTTACCGCCACACTGTGCACCGACGAACAGGTCTGACACAGGCCGCTATCGACTCTTCGAAAACGCCGGTTTGCCACATTCAAATGTCGTACGGCTCGCTGCCGGATTTTTCGCATGCGAAGTTCCGCTTGCCCCAAAGCAGTCACTGCAAGAACATAAAGCGAATTCTTCACCAATTGCAACCCTTGCGAGAGTGCTTCACCACTCTTCCTGGAAACCGTAAATACATACAAAGCCACCGATTTATGCGCAGAGAACTTCCGAGCTGGCAAGCGTACAGCCACGCCCCTGCGACTTGGCTTTGTAGAGGGCGACGTCGGCACGCTGAAGCATATTCTCTATGGTGTCGGTATTGTGCATGCGCATGGCGATGCCTCCGCTGTAAGAGAGTTCAAAACCCAGTTCCTTGAGCGAATGCCGCGCCAGCCACTGCCGCATGCGTTCGTCGTAAGCTACGATCGAGGTGCAGTCAGCACAGTTGAGTAGCACGCAGAATTCCTCGCCGCCGTAGCGGCAGAACATATCTCCGACACGGCTCACAGCCCTTAGACCAGTGACGAAAACTTGCAACGCCCTGTCGCCACCTGCATGGCCGTGCTTGTCGTTGATTTGCTTGAAATAGTCGAGATCAAGCATCAACACACCCAGTGGCTGCTTGCATCGCAAACTTCTGGCCAGGTCGATTTCGGACTGTAGTACCCAAGCGCGGCGGTTCAAAGCGCCGGTCAGACCGTCTAGCGTAGCCAAACGTTCCAGTTCCCGGGCTGCCTCGTCGCGGTGCGCAAGGAGAATGGCCACCACCGACATCATCATCATCGAGTTCGATGACAAGGCAAACACTCGGTTGACCAGGTACGGACCAAAAAAATTCGGAAACTCAGCGGTGTAGAACACACCCAGCACGGCGCGGCCGGCAAGTACTGCCATCTGAACTGTAAGGCATATGATTAATAACCAACGCCAGCGTCCGACTGCCACCTGTGGCGCGCGGCACAGGGGAACTATGATGCTTGCAATCTGCAATGCCAGCAGGCCATTCGCCCAGCCTACCCGGAACGGATAGTCGGAAAAGCCGATGCAGTAGCCGACTGTCATCAGTACGGCTATGGCGGCTGGCGTGCGAGCACTCGCCTTACGGCCGTACCACAATTGAAAGGCCATGGCATTGAATACCATGCCGCCCGAGACGCTACCCATTGCCATCGTTGACAATAGGTGGTCGGCCCAGCCGCCCCGTTCGAAGGTGCTTGACCACAGCAGGAAAATCCAACCCACCGTTTGCAGTATGATGCCGGCTTGTGCATACCGCGCAGCACGGTTCACCCGCCCCATGAAATAGGGCAGCGCCACGGCCATGATCGACAGGTTAAGTGTCATGCCAAAGAATAGGGTCGATACGTCCGTTATAGCCACTATCGCACTTTCAAAATAAGCCAAGGGGCCGCATTATCCCAATAAACCCGCATTCCCATAAAGAATCGGCAATAATTTACATGAAGAAACTTTAGTTTGGTCTCTCTCTTTTGGGGGCCAACTGAATTCGTGGTTAGCGTGCGTAAGCTGTTTCTCGGTGATAAAGCGACCGTATGCTCTTGGCCGGGCGCTGACGTCACGTCAACTGGGTAATATTTCTCGGCTGCGTCAACGTCGAGTTTGTCGTTCATGATCAATGCAGAAATACCGTTGCGAGTGAACGATCACCGACTGCCTGGAGGTCTGAGACCTTCCGAAATTATTACCGCTCAGCTTATTCAACGCAATAGGCCGAAAGACATTCGTCGCTGCCAATAGTGCTCGCCGTAAAACAGTCACCCGCCGGTTTCCAGACATACTGAGCAGCAACATCGTAGAAGCTGGAAAGGGATGAGAGGTTTGTGGCCAAGCGCAGCACGCCAGAAATGGATCAGGCATACGCGTACACCAGTAGAAAGCCAGCCAACGGAACGACGGCAAGCAGCACAACAACGCCAAGGCATCCTGATTTGGATCCAGATCTGGAACCGGCAGGAGAAGTGCTACGCGCACGCTCTCGTGGCGCCCTCGCATGTACCCATTGGATATGACAGGACTGGCAAAAGAATGTGGTTTTGTTGTTACGCCAAGCGTCAATGGTTCGATCAGTATGGCGTGCAACCGTGCCGCAACGGGCACATTCGAAATGTGTTTCTTTGGGTAGTTTTTTAGAAAAGTGCTTGCCGACAAAGAACATGACAACAAGTCCGGCTATTATTGCCCCAACGATCAATTCCATAGACATTTGTTTTTCTGTATATGCATGGCGTTTGGCATGGCTATTTCTAGCCAATCAGCGTACCCGAGCATAACGGATTGCCAAGCTGCAAAAAATCACACATTGTCACATCAACGCGAATGGCCGCTCCTGACCAAAGCAAAAGTCCCACGATCATGACCACCCGCACTACGTGCATCAACCTTTACTATTTGGCATCTTACGTTCATATTCACCCACACCCACATTACACTTTGGAAACCTAAGATTTCTTCCGTTGACACCCTTGCAGCCCATCCATAAGATGCCCTCATTATTCATTTACGGAGTCCCACGTGGGTACTTGTTCTAGTGACAGTAGCCGATCTTGTCTCGGTGATTGCCTCGGCAGCTAAACAGCAAGCAACGCGGAACTTCCTTTCCTCCGTGCCTTGCTGAGCAAGGTGCGGTGTCTCGCGCGGCCAAGTGGCCGTGCGCCTCTCCCCCCTCTTTCCGATCGCGACCGGCTACTGACCCGGATTGCCCGCCAGCACTATTGTGTCTTGGCGGCACGCAAGTCTTGCCTGCGGCTGCGCCGCCCGTCAACACCTCGTCGTGAAAGGAAGAGCCATGAATCTCTTCACCCGCTTATTCGAATCATTCCTGCGCAAGCGCCATACGGCCGGCCATTTCCGCCGCCGCGCGATGCCGCTGGAAAACAGCACGGCCCGCCCCGTGCCCGATCATCTGGCGCGCCAGTTGCTGTCCGCCGCCCATGAAGACCTGGACAGCGCCCTGAACCGCCTGCATACGCGCCTGGAAGGCTTGCGCGATGCCGAGGCGCAAGTCATCGGCGCGCAAACGGGGCCAAACGAGGTCGAGCATGAAAAACCGCTGGCCTGGTATCAGCACCTGTGGCTGTGCTACAAGAATCCGTTCAACCTGCTGCTCACCGTGCTGGCGATTGTTTCCTACCTGACGGAAGACCCGAAGGCCACCATCGTCATCGGCACCATGGTGATTTTGTCGACCCTGCTGCGCTTCGTTCAGGAAGGCCGCTCGAACCGCGCCGCCGAGCGCCTGAAAGCCATGGTCAGCAATACAGCCACTGTGCTGCGCAATGGCCAGCAGTCCGAGCTGCCCATCCGCCAGCTGGTGCAGGGCGACATCATCGTGCTGTCGGCCGGCGACATGATCCCCGCCGATTGCCGCCTGCTTTCCGCGAAAGACCTGTTCGTCAGCCAGGCCGCCATGACGGGCGAATCCTTGCCCGTGGAAAAGATGGCCGAACTGGCCGATGCCGCCGGCCGCGACCCCATGGAGCTGACCAATTTGCTGTTCATGGGCACGAACGTGATCTCGGGTGCGGCCACGGCGCTGGTCTTGGCGACCGGCAACCGCACCTATTTCGGCACCATCGCCACGCGCGTGACGGCCACCGAGCGCACGCCGACGGCATTCGAGGCGGGCGTGAACAGCGTCAGCTGGCTGCTGATCCGCTTCGCCCTCGTGATGGCGCCGCTGGTGTTCCTGATCAATGGCTGGACCAAGGGCGACTGGATGGAAGCGTTCCTGTTTGCCCTGTCCGTGGCCGTGGGCCTGACGCCGGAAATGCTGCCCATGATCGTCACCAGCACCCTGGCCAAGGGCGCCGTAAAACTGTCGAAAAAGAAAGTCGTCGTGAAACGCCTGGATGCCATCCAGAACTTCGGCGCCATGGACGTGCTCTGCACGGACAAGACGGGCACCTTGACGCAGGACAAGATCGTGCTCGAGCGCCATACGGACGTGTTTGGCCAGCCCTCCGATGAAGTGCTGCAATTCGCTTACCTGAACAGCCATTACCAGACGGGCCTGAAAAACCTGCTGGACCGCGCCGTGCTCGACCATGTGGAATTGCAGACGGAAATGCAGCTGGCGCGCGATTATGTGAAAGTCGATGAAATCCCGTTTGACTTCGTGCGCCGCCGCATGTCCGTCGTCGTTTCCGAAAAGAATGACCACCATGAGCTGATCTGCAAGGGCGCCGTCGAGGAAATCCTCGCCGCCTGCAGCCATTTGCGCCTGGGCGGCGTGAATATTGCACTCGACGCCGCCCTGCTGGCGAAAGTGCTGGAAACCACGCATGGTTTGAACGCGGAAGGCTTGCGCGTGGTGGCCGTGGCCGTCAAGGAAGTGCCGCCGCATAAAACCGTGTACGGCGTGGCCGATGAAACGGCGCTGACCCTGATCGGTTACGTGGCCTTCCTCGACCCGCCGAAGGAATCGACGGCGCCAGCCCTGCGCGCGCTGGCGGAACATGGCGTCACCGTGAAAGTCTTGACGGGGGACAACCACCTGGTGACGGCGAAGATTTGCCGCGAAGTGGGCCTGGCCGTGCATGGCGTGCTGCAAGGCCCGCAACTGGACGACATGGACGACGCCACCTTGGCCCGCGCGGCCGAAGAGCACACGGTGTTTGCCAAGCTCAGCCCGCTGCACAAGGAACGCCTGGTGCGCGCCCTGCGCGGCAACGGCCACATCGTCGGCTTCATGGGCGACGGCATCAATGACGCGCCCGCCCTGCGCGCGGCCGACATCGGCATTTCCGTCGATTCGGCCGTGGATATCGCCAAGGAGGCGGCCGACATCATCCTGCTGGAAAAAAGCCTGATGGTGCTGGAAGAAGGCGTGCTGGAAGGCCGTCGCACCTTCAGCAACATGCTCAAATACATCCGCATGACGGCCAGCTCGAACTTCGGCAACGTGTTTTCCGTGCTGGTGGCCAGCGCCTTCCTGCCGTTTTTGCCGATGCTGCCGCTGCACTTGCTGGTGCAAAACCTGCTGTACGACGTGTCGCAGATCGCCATTCCCTTCGACAATGTCGACGCCGAACTGATCCAGCAGCCACTGAGCTGGAACCCGCGCGACATCGGCCGCTTCATGGTGTTCTTCGGCCCCATCAGCTCGATCTTCGACATCAGCACCTTTATCTTGATGTGGCATGTGTTCGGCGCGAATACCCCGGAACAGCAGACCCTGTTCCAGTCCGGCTGGTTCGTCGTGGGCTTGCTGACGCAAACCCTGATCGTGCACCTGATCCGCACGCCCAAGCTGCCCTTCATCGACAGCATCGCGTCCTTGCCCCTGCTGGTGGCCACCACCGCCATCATGGCCGTGGGCGTGTTCCTGCCGATGGGACCGCTGGCGACCTACTTCAAGCTGCAAGCCTTGCCCTTAGGCTATTTCCCCTGGCTGCTGGGCATCCTCGTCTGCTACACCGTGCTGACGACGTTCATGAAACGCGTGTACCTGCGCAAATTCGGCTGGCAATAGTATGATGGAACGCTCTTTCTCCCCACAAAGGCACGCATGAGCGGTTCCCCCCTTTCCAAACGCACACAAGCCCTGCTGCTGTCCGCCCTGGTGTTTCCCGGCAGCGGGCATTTCGTACTCGGGCGCAAGGCGCGCGGCTGCCTGTTCCTCGTGCCGGCACTGGTCGCGCTGGTGCTCGTATTGCGCCAGATCATGGCACGTTTGGACCAAGTTATGGCACAGATTGACAGTGGCGCCCTGCCCCTCGACGTGCAGTTGATCGTGGAAAAAGTCGATTCGCTGTCCGCCAATGACGGCCCCGCCATGACGCTGGCCGTGAGCGTGCTGGTGGCCTGCTGGATAGGCAGCCTGATCGATACCTGGCTCATCAAGCCATGACGGCGGAAGCGCAGGCGCGCAAACAGCGCAAGGAAGCAAAGATGCAGGCGCGCCGCGCGCAGCTGGCGCTCAGCCGCCAGGACCACGGCGGCCCGCAGGCCTGGCGCGGCTGGTTCGACGGTTCCGCCCATCCGAACCCGGGCAAGCTGGGCATAGGCGCCCTGCTGCTGGGGCCGGACGGCGAGCGCATCGAAGTGTGTCAGGCGGCGGGTTATGGCAGCAGCAGCGACGCGGAATATGCGGCCCTGACGGCCGTGCTGCAGGCGGCACTCAGCGTACGCCCGCAGCCCGTGCAACTGCTGCTGTACGGTGACAGTCAGGTGGTGATCAATGATGTGCTGGGAACGACGCCGGTCGGCGCCAAGGGGCTGGAAACGCAGCGGGCCACCGTAGTGGCCCTGCTGGAACAATTCAATGACGTAAGCTTGCGCTGGCTGCCACGCCACAGGAATGGCGAGGCGGACCGGCTATCGCAGCTGGCGATCGCCGGCTTCACCCCAGAGGCTTAAATACCGGGGTAAGCAACTTAAGCGGCGCGGCCAATCCGCAAGGCATCTTGCGGAGTTTTGGCCGCCGGGCGTTGCATCCCCTTCAAACCGCTGACCGTGGCCTGCTGACCATTCAATTTAAAGACGCTGACCACTTGCGCCAGGTTGTGCGCCTGATGCTGCATCGATTCGGCAGCCGCCGCAGACTCTTCCACCAGAGCCGCATTTTGTTGCGTCACGGCATCCATCTGGCCGATGGCGCGGTTGATCTCGTCGATGCCCACGCTTTGCTCACTGCTGGCCGCCGTGATTTCCGTGATGATGTCGCTCACGCGCTGCACGCTGTCGACGATATCGTTCATGGTCGAACCGGCTTGCGCCACCAGCATGCTGCCAGCATTGACTTGCTCCACCGACGCGCCGATCAGGGTCTTGATCTCTTTTGCCGCCGAAGCCGAGCGCTGCGCCAGATTGCGCACTTCGGATGCCACCACGGCAAAGCCACGGCCCTGCTCGCCCGCGCGCGCCGCTTCCACTGCCGCATTCAGTGCCAAAATGTTGGTCTGGAAGGCAATGCCATCGATGACGGAAATGATGTCGACGATCTTGTTCGACGACGTATTGATCGATTCCATCGTGCCCACCACCTGCGCCACCACTGCGCCACCCTTGACGGCCACTTGCGCCGCCGACGCCGCCAACTGGTTCGCCTGGCGCGCATTGTCCGCATTCTGCTTCACGGTCGACGTCAGCTCTTCCATCGACGAGGCTGTTTCTTCCAGGGAACCAGCCTGCTCTTCCGTGCGGGAAGACAAATCCTGGTTGCCGGCGGCAATCTGCGTCGAGGAGGTGGCGATGCTGTCCGTGCCGCTGCGCACTTCGCCCACGATGTTGAGCAAGCTGGTGTTCATGTCTTTCAGGGCCAGCAGCAATTGCCCGGTTTCATCCTTGGCGCTGGCGTCGATCTGCGCCGTCAAATCGCCATCGGCCACCTTGCGGGCGATGTCCACGGCCGTGCGCAGGGGACGCACGATGCCCATCGTCAACAACCAGGCGCACACTACGCCAAAGGCCAGCGCCAGCAGAGCCAGAGTCAGCAGCAAGTTGCGGCTCGTCTTGGCGACTTCGTCGATCTCGCGTGCCGTCTTGTCGATGCTGGCGCGCTGGTGCTGCAGCATGTCGTTGACCACTTTCAGGTATTTCGTCGAGCCGGGCACGAAGATGCCCTGGAAAGCCTGTTCCGCTTCCGCTTCCTGTCCATCCGCCTTGAGCTTCGACACTTGCGCGCGCGAGTCAAGGTACACCTTGCGCTGTTCGCTCACCAGGCGGAACATTTCCTTTTCTTCCGGGCTGGAAATCAAGGCTTCGATCTTCTTTTGCAGTTCGCCCGACACGACGGACGATTGCTTAGCTTCTTCCGCAAAATACGCGCCCAGTGTCGTGTCGCTGCTGCGCGCGATGGCCGTGGTGCGGCGCACGCCGCTATCGATTTTCGCGTACCAGTCGGAAATATAGCGTTCCTTCGCCAGCGGCAATTCCATCATGGTGCGCGTGGCCATGGCCACGTCATGCAAGCGCCACACGCTGATGCCGGTGATGAGCATGGAAAACAGCAAGATCACGGCAAAACCCAGACCGAGACGCACACCAATACTGACGTTTCTTAACAAATTCATATGAATATCCTAAAAAAAGCGGAACCAGACTATATAAAAAAGGGGACAGCAAAAGGGGGACAGCAGAAAGCGGCTGCTCGGGGCAGCCGCGGCGCGATCAGCGTGTGCCGATACGCAAGGTGATGTGCGGCGCTGCCGGGCGTTTCAGCGCCTGCTGGCCATTCAGTTTAAAAACGCTGACGACCTGCGCCAGGTTATGCGCCTGGTGCTGCATCGATTCGGCAGCCGCCGCAGACTCTTCCACCAAGGCCGCATTTTGCTGCGTCACGGCATCCATCTGGCCGATGGCGCGGTTGATCTCGTCGATGCCCACGCTTTGCTCACTGCTCGCTGCCGTGATTTCCGTGATGATGTCGCTCACGCGCTGCACGCTGTCGACGATATCGTTCATGGTCGAACCGGCTTGCGCCACCAGCATGCTGCCAGCATTGACTTGCTCCACCGACGCGCCGATCAGGGTCTTGATCTCTTTTGCCGCCGAAGCCGAGCGCTGCGCCAGATTGCGCACTTCGGATGCCACCACGGCAAAGCCACGGCCCTGCTCGCCCGCGCGCGCCGCTTCCACTGCCGCATTCAGTGCCAAAATGTTGGTCTGGAAGGCGATGCCATCGATGACGGAAATGATGTCGACGATCTTGTTCGACGAAGCGTTGATCGATTCCATCGTGCCCACCACCTGCGCCACCACTGCGCCACCCTTGACGGCAACTTGCGCCGCCGAGGCCGCCAACTGGTTGGCCTGGCGCGCATTGTCCGCATTCTGCTTCACGGTGCTGGTCAATTCTTCCATCGACGAGGCTGTTTCTTCCAGGGAACCAGCCTGCTCTTCCGTGCGGCTCGACAAATCCTGGTTGCCGGCGGCAATCTGCGTCGACGAGGTGGCGATGCTGTCCGTGCCGCTGCGCACTTCGCCCACGATGTTGAGCAAGCTGGTGTTCATGTCCTTCAGGGCGAGCAGCAATTGCCCGGTTTCATCCTTGGCGCTGGCGTCGATCTGCGCCGTCAAGTCGCCATCGGCCACCTTGCGGGCAATGTCCACGGCCGTGCGCAGGGGGCGCACGATGCCCATCGTCAAGACCCAGGCGCACACGACGCCAAAAGCCAGTGCCAGCGCAGCCAGCACCAGCATCAGGTTGCGGCTGGTATTGGCGACGGCGTCGATTTCGCGCGCCGTCGTGTCGATGCTGGCGCGCTGGTGTTCCAGCAAGTCCAGCACCATCTTCTGGTATTTCGCGGCGGCCGGCACGAAGGTCTTTTCGAACACCTCATTGGCGGCATCGACTTGCGCTTCGCCCTTCAGCTTGTAGACCTGGTCACGCGAGCTGATGTACACCTTGCGCTGTTCCAGCAAGCCCGCGAACATGGCTTTTTCCGCCGGCTTGTCGATCAACGCCTCGATCTTCTTTTGCAGTTCGGCCGAGCTGGACGAGGAGACTTTCGATTCTTCGGCGAAATAGCTACTGAGCGAGGTATCGCTGCTGCGGGCGATGGCGATGGTGCGGCGCACGGCGCTGTCGATACGGCCATACCAGTCGGAAATGTAGCGTTCCTTGGCCAGCGGCTGCTCCATCATGACGCGCGTGGCGCTGGCCACGTCGTGCAGGCGCCAGACGCTGATGCCCGTAATGAGCATGGAAAACAGCAAAATCACGGCAAAACCGAGTCCAAGGCGGACACCGATGCTGACGTTGCGTAATAAATTCATGTGACTATCCTAAAGAACGCCGATGCCATGGCGACCTGGCTGGCGGTTTCGCGCCGGTGCAGGTTGGCTGCCGTGGCGAAACGGGCGTAAAAGTGAAACTGAAGTGAAACTGGCGCACGGTTCAGCTGAACCGTGCGCCAGGAAATGCGCCAGCGTGCGCCTTGCAGAAGAACCAGGCAATGCCGAGAGTCAATTGTTTCCGACAAACTTGGCCGACTGACCTTCAGCAAGAACTTAGGCGGCAAGCTTCTCGATGAGGCCCATATCGGCGCTCGACATCAGCTGGTCAATATCGACCAGAATCAGCATGCGCTCGTCGATGGTGCCCAGGCCGATCACGTATTCCGTGTTGATCGAACGGCCCATATCCGGCGCCGGCTTGATCTGTTCCGGCAGCAAGGTAGTGACGTCGGACACGCGGTCCACGACCATGCCGACGACGCGGTTGCCGATATTGAGGATGATGACGACGGTAAATTGGTCATAGCTGGGCGTGCCCAGGTTGAACTTGATGCGCATGTCGACGATCGGCACGATGATGCCGCGCAAGTTGACCACGCCCTTGACGAACTCGGGCGCGTTGGCGATGCGGGTCGGCGTTTCATAGCTGCGGATTTCGCTGACTTTCTGGATGTCGATGCCGTACTCTTCCTGGCCCAGGGTAAAGGCCAGGTATTCGGCAGCCTTGGCAACGCTTGCGCCAGTATCGCTGGAATTGGTGTTCATGATAATCCTTTCGTTAATTCGCCTGGGGCGCAGGCCAAGGCACGCTGCATGCAGGCCCTGGACGTGACGAGCCATGCACGATGGAATGGCCGCCACTTGTATGTTTTGCAAATACTTTCTCGCAATTAGCTTATGCTTCTAATTTCCGTGTGGCAATGTTACCTCATGTAAATTTTACATGCACTAAAAAAGAGCAATCGGTGGGCTGATACTTTCCTAAAACATAATCCATGTGGCAAATACGGCACGCCGGAGTGCCGGACAGCCCGCCGCATGCGGCGGCGTTTTATGCCACACTGGCGGCCCCTGCTTTTTAGGACTTTGCACCATGCACTCTTTGCTTTCTCAATGGCAACCACGCCTGCTGGCACTGGCCACGGCCGGCCTGGGCGATGACAGCGCCCACGACATCAACCACTTGCAGCGTGTCTGGCGCAATGCCAGCGTCTTGCTGCAAGACCATGCGCAAGCCGACGCTCTCACCGTCATGGCCGCCTGCTATCTGCACGACTTGGTCAACTTGCCGAAAAACCACCCCGAGCGCCACCTGGCTTCGCGCCAGGCGGCAACCCTGGCTTGCCGCCAGCTGGCGGAGCGCGATTTTCCGGCAGAAAAATTGGCGGGCGTGGCCCACGCCATCGAGACCCACAGTTTTTCCGCCAATCTGCTGCCGCACACCATTGAAGCGCAAATCGTGCAGGATGCCGACCGCATCGATGCGCTGGGGGCCGTGGGACTGGCACGCCTGTTCTATACGGCGGCGCGCATGGACAGCGCGCTGGCGCATGGCAGCGATCCGCTGGCCGAACATCGCGCACTCGACGACAAGGCCTACGCGCTCGACCATATCGTCACCAAGCTCGACAAACTGCCCGGCAAGATGCAGACGGCGGCGGGCCGCGCCTTGGCGCAACAGCGCCTGGCCATGCTGACGGATTTCCGCGCCGCCTTTGCCGGCGAATGGGGAAGTGCCGGCTAGCATGGTGGCGATAGCCAGCATGGCCCATGCTGTCTATAATGCAAGGCTCAGCTATCGCGCCGCGCGTCAGCAGGAAGCTGCAACGCACCGGCGCAACGCCAACGCGCCGAAAGCATGCATGTCCGATAAAACCAACCCCGACAGCCATTCCCCGTCGTCCCCCGCCACGCCCGCGCGCACCGGCAACCTCAATTTCATCCTCGTCTGCGTCTTCATCGACATGCTGGGCATCGGCTTGGTGGTGCCCGTGCTGCCCATCCTGATCGGCGACTTTGTCAGCGGCAAGGAGGCGCAAGCGTTCTGGTACGGCATCATGGCGGCCGTCTTCGGCTTGCTTCAGTTCATCTTCATGCCCATGCTGGGCGCCATCAGCGACCGCGTGGGACGCCGTCCCGTGCTGCTGTATTCGATGGCCGGCATGGCCGTCAATTTTCTTGCCACGGGCTGGGCGCCGAACCTGGCCTGCCTGTTCATCGGCCGCATCATCGGCGGCGTCTCGTCGGCCAGCATGTCGGTCGCGTCCGCCTATGCCTCCGACATTTCCACGCCGGACAACCGCGCCAAGAGCTTCGGCAAGATCGGCGCCGCCTTCGGCCTGGGCTTCATTTGCGGCCCCATGCTGGGTGGCCTGCTGGGCGAGATCAATCTGCACCTGCCGTTTTACGTGGCGGCGGGCCTGTCGGCAGCCAATTTCATCTACGGCTATTTCTGCGTGCCCGAATCGCTGCAGCCGGGTGCGCGCGCGCCATTTACTTTGGCGCGCATCAATCCGTTTGCCGCCCTGCTGAAACTGGTGCGCCGCGTGGAAATCCGCGGCCTGGTGCTGGCCTTCGGCCTGATGACGTTTGCGCAAATGATGCTCAATACCACCTGGGTGCTGTACACGCATTTCCGCTTCGACTGGACGCCGCGCCAGAACGGCATCGCCCTGTTCTGCGTGGGCCTGTGCGCGGCCGTCGTGCAGGCAGGCTTGCTGGGCATTTTGATCAAGCGTTTGGGCGAAGTGCGTCTGTCGCTGCTGGGCATGGCCTCGGGCGCCCTCACCTACCTGCTGTACGGCCTGGCAACGCAAGGCTGGATGATGTATGCCTTGATTATGTGCAACCTGCTGGCCTTTGCCGCCGGCCCCGCCCTGCAAGGCATCATTTCGAAGGCGTCCGCCGCCAACGAGCAGGGAGAACTGATGGGTTCCCTGCAATCGATCAGCAGCCTCGGCATCATCATCATGCCCTTGCTCGGCAGCATGATCCTCGGCGAAGTGAGCCACTTGCCGCCACAGGATTGGCGCATCGGCAGCACCTTTTATCTGTGCGCCATCATGCAAACCCTGGCCATCCTGGTGGCCTGGCGCTACTTCAAGGCGCAACGCCAGACAAGACTTGCGGTTTCCACCACAAAGTAGTCGGTGGGATAATATTGTATTTGAGAAATAAATAGGCGAGAATGGGGTAATCAACCGCGCGTTACCGACGCCCGGCATTCGATGGTGAGCAAGGATGGGTATGACTGACTTTTATTCCAGCGCCTGGCGCCGAACCGTGGCCATGCTGGCGCTGGCACTGCCGTCCCTGGCCGGCGCGCAATGCTCGCGCGACATCCAGGTACCCATCTCGGCCATCGGCGCCAGCGTGGTGGTGAATGGCGCCAGCATCGGCGGAATCTATCCGGACTTGCTGCGCAGCTTGGGTGCCAAGCTCGGCTGCAACTTCATCTTCACGGCCGTGCCCCGCGCGCGACTGGAGGCGATGTTCGAGACGGGCAAGGCCGACCTGCTAATCCCGGCCAGCAGCACCTTGCGGCGCGATCAGCATGGCCTGTTCATCCCCATGCTGGGCAGCCGCCCCCTGCTGATCTCGCTGCAAGGCGCGCGCGCGCCCATCAACACCATGCAGGAATTGATCGAGCGGCGCGAATTGCGCGTGGCGCTGGTGCGCGGCTATGACTATGGCGCATCATACCAGGCGCTGGCGAAGGAACTGAGCAGCCAGGGACGCCTGTTCTACGAAGTCGATGCGCTCTCCGTGGCACGCCTGATGCAAAGCGGCTTCATCGACGCCACCATCATGGCGCCCACCATCCTGGCAGGCGTGGCGCAAAACGATGCGCGCGTGTACGGCCTGGCCGACCGCTTGCGCCTGGAAGCGCTGCCTGAATTGCCGTGGGGTATGAGCGGCGTCTACCTGTCGCGCAAGTCGCTGACCGCGGAAGATCAGGCGACCCTGCGCGAACTGCTGGACAAGGCGGGCCGCTCGGGTTCCCTGATGGAGAGTTTCCAGCGCCATCACCGCCAGGAACTGTTGTCGCTCAGCATACGTCCGCGCTAAGGACACTGGCATGTCGGGGCTGGTCGTCGCCGTCGTTCTGTTTGCCGCCCTGTTGCACGCCAGCTGGAATGCCATCGTCAAGTCGGGCAAGGATACCTTTCTCAGCACGGTGCTGGTGTCCGTGGGCGCGGCCCTGATCTCGCTGGCCGTGCTGCCGTTCATCGATGCTCCCGCGCCCGCCAGCTGGCCCTACCTGGCCGCCTCGGCCGTGGCACAGCTGGCCTACTATTCTCTGCTGGCGGCCGCCTACCAGGCGGGCGACATGAGCCATGCCTATCCGCTGATGCGCGGCAGCGCGCCATTGATCGTGGCGCTGGCCAGCTGGCCGCTGATCGGAGAACGCCTGTCTGCCATGCAGATGGCTGCCGTCGCCTGCATCTGCGCGGGCATCTTCGGCCTGTACTTCGCCGCCCGCCTGCCCGCCACGGCCAGCATCGCGAAAAGCACAGGACACGCCACCGCCTTTGCGCTGGGCAACGCCTGCGTCATCGCCAGCTATACCCTGATCGATGGCATCGGCGTGCGCCTGTCCGGCGCGCCGGCCGCCTACACCATGTGGATTTTTGTCTTGAATGGCGCGGGACTGCTGCTGTGGACAGCATTGCGCCGCCCTGCCGACTTGCTGGCGTATGCGCAAACGCAATGGCGTCTGGCCGCCTTGGGCGGTTTTGGCACCCTCGCTTCGTATGGCCTGGCCTTGTGGGCCATGACACAGGCGCCCGTGGCCGCCATCGCGGCCCTGCGCGAGACGTCGATTCTGTTCGCCATCGCCATTGCCGCCCTGTTCCTGCGCGAAAAAATCAGCCCCCGCCGCTACCTGGCCATCACCCTGATCGCGGCGGGTGCGGTGCTGATGCGCGCCGGCTAGCGCGCGTCGAGCGGCGCTATCGGCAACTCGATCGCGCTGGCCGCCCCTGCCGCGTGATACACGCGCTGCGTGGCCTTCTTGTAATCGCCAGGCTGGGCCAGGAAGATGTTCGGCACGAAGGTTTGCGGGTTGCGGTCGTACAGGGGGAACCAGCTCGACTGGATTTGCACGGCGATGCGATGGCCAGGCAGGAAGACGTGGTTGGCGTTCGGCAAGGCGAAACGGTAGCGCTCGACCTTGCCGGCAGGAATGGCCGTCGGATGTTCGCGGCTGTCCCGATAACGGCCGCGGAAAATATCCATCGCCACGCCCAGCTGGTAGCCGCCCATGGCCGGCTGCGACGGCACTTCGTCCGGATACACGTCGATCAGTTTCACCACCCAGTCGGCATCCGTGCCGCTGGTGGCGGCGAACAGCTTGACCATCGGCGCGCCGGCGATGCGCACGGCCGTCTTCAACGGTTCGGAAACATAGCTGAGCACGTCCGTGCGGTCGGCATAGCCGCGCTGGTCGCTGACCAGCCATGGCTTCCATTGGTCGCCATCGCCGAGGCGCACGGGACGCGCCACGAAGGGTACGGGTTTCGCGGGATCGGCCACGTATTCATCGAAGGCGCCGCTGGCAGAGTCTGACGCCGCTTGCGCTGGCGCAAAGCCCAGCTTGTAGCCATCCTGCAGGTAGATCGGCGTCAGCATGGTCTCGCAAGTGTCGCAAGCCAGCGGCCACTGCGACAAGCGCTGCCACTGGTTCGTGCCGCTCTGGTACGACACCACGGGCGCCGTGTTCGCGTCCGGCGCGCCATCCTTCAGGTATTGATTGAGGAATGGCTGCATGACTTTTTCACGGAACTGGCGCGCCGTGTCGCCGTCAAACTTCAGGGCGCCCAGGCTGGAACCGTCGTAGTTGACGCCGCTGTGGCGCCACGGGCCAATGGCCAGGTAATTGAGGTTGTTGCGCTTGTCGCGCCCCTCCATCGCCGTGTAAGTGGCATAGGGGCCATAGATATCTTCCTGGTCCCACTGCCCCACCACGTGCATGGTGGGCACGATCAGCTGGCGCTTGGCGAGGATCTTGTCGAGCGCTTGTTCCTGCCAGTAACTGTCGTAAGCCGGGTGTTCAAACAGCTTTTTCGTGTAGGTCAGCTTGTCGATGCCGAACTTTTTCGCGTAGTCGGCGGCCGAGCCTATGCGCAGATACGCGTCGTAGTCGTCGTAGACGCCCGTCACGGGCGCCTCGCCGCTGCCGCGCACACTCGTCTGCCACGCCAGGTAAGACAAGCTCGGCATGCGGAAGGCGCCGTTATGGAACCAGTCGTCGCCGCGCCAGCCATCGACCATGGCGCTCATGGGGATGGCCACCTTCAGCGCCGGATGCGGGTCGACCAGGGCCATCAGCACCGTATGCCCCTCGTACGAGGAACCCAGCATGCCCACCTTGCCATTGCTTTCCGGCACGTTCTTCACCAGCCAGTCTATGGTGTCCCAGGCATCCGTGACATTGTCGACCTTGGTATTGTTGAGCGGACCGCGCACGGGGCGCGTCATCACATAGTCGCCTTCGGAGCCATGCTTGCCGCGCACATCCTGGAACACGCGGATATAGCCGTTCTCCACCAGGGTATCGTCGCCCTGCGGCAAGGTGGCCAGCATGCTGGGACTGGCGGCGCGCTGGGCGCGACGGGCCGCATTGTAGGGCGTGCGCGTGAGCATGATGGGCGCTTTTTGGGCGCCTTTCGGCACGACGATCACCGTGTACAGCTTGACGCCGTCGCGCATGGGGATCATCACCACGCGCTTGACGTAGTCATTCAGGTCGGGCATCACCAGCTTGGCGCCGATATCGGGCGTCATCGGCGGCGTTTGCGCCAGCACGGGTGCAGCAAACAGGGAACTAATAACAAGGGCCAGGCCGGTGAGCCGGACGGGGGACGACACGCGCATACTGTTCTCCAATGATTCATGCCACGCAAAAGTGGCCGAACGGCAATAGTACCCGGAAAGCAAGTTCCACAGTAGGCCAGCCTCTGACGCGGTGCAGCAGATATATCGGCACGCAACTTGACAGAACGCGCACGAACTGCAACCATAACGCCATGAAATTTATCCCGTCACAACACGCCTGCTTGAATTGGTGGTCCCGCTCACTTTCGCGCGGCCACTCTATAGTGATGTGAATTTGATCCACGCCGCCTCGATCGGTGGCGTAACAGGCTCAGCCTGGATCATCCCCGATGCAGGCGGCTCAAAAGGAAACTTGATGAGCTTGCCTAATACTCCCGATACTCCCGACACCGACAACACCCCGGCAGCACCGCTGTCCGCTGCCGCCATCGCTTCGCAATCCGTGATCCTGACGGGCGACCGCCCGACCGGCCCCTTGCACCTGGGCCACTACGTGGGCAGCCTGCGCGACCGCGTGCGCTACCAGAACAGCTACAAGCAATTCATCATGCTGGCCGACGCGCAGGCGCTGACGGACAATATGGATGACATCGACAAGGTGCACCGCAACGTCGTCGAAGTGGCGCTCGATTACCTGGCCGTCGGTATCGACCCGACGAAAACCACGGTGTTCATCCAGTCGCAAATCCCGGAACTGGCCGAGCTGACCTTTTACTACCTGAACATCGTCACCGTGGCGCGCCTCGAGCGCAACCCCACCGTCAAGGAAGAAATCCGCCTGCGCGGCTTCGAGCGCGACATTCCGGCGGGCTTTTTGACCTACCCGGCCAGCCAGGCGGCCGACATCACGGCCTTCAAGGCGGGCGTGGTACCCGTGGGCGAAGACCAGATCCCGATGATCGAGCAAACGAATGAAATCGTGCGCCGCTTCAACCGCATGTACAACCGCGAAGTGCTGATGGAATGCAAGGCGCTGGTGCCGGACATCGGCCGCCTGCCCGGCATCGATGGCAAGGCCAAGATGAGCAAGTCGCTGGGCAACACCATCAACCTGGGCGCGACCTCGGCTGAAATCACGGCCGCCGTGAAAAAAGTCTATACCGACCCGCTGCACCTGCGCGTGGAAGACCCGGGCCACCTGGAAGGCAACATCGCCTTCACGTACCTGGATGCGTTCGACCCGGAAAAAGCGGCGCTGGCCGAAATGAAAGCCCATTACGTGCGCGGCGGCCTGGGCGACAGCATCGTCAAGAAGCGCCTGGACCTGGTCTTGCAGGAAATGCTGGCGCCGATCCGCGCCCGCCGCGAAGAGTTTGCCAAGGACAAGGGCCAAGTCATCCAGATGCTGAAAGAAGGCACGTTCCGCGCACGCGAAGTGGCGGCCCGCACGGCCGATGAAGTCAAGTCGGCGCTGGGCCTGAATTACTTCTAATTACCACCCCCGATAGCAAACTGATGCGCCCTGCCGGAGTCGGGTAGAATCCCGTCTCCGCCGGGCCATTTTTTTGCTTAACCCAACAGCAGAGTCTGGGGTCGGACCCTAAGGGTCCGACCCCGGCACTTGTCTTAGTGTCACCATATATTGAAACATAGCTAATGACCGACTCCGCTATCGAACAGCTGCTGCAGCAGCATTTTTCCATCGATGCGCTACAGCAAGCACCAGCGCCCCTGCAGCAGGCGCTGCGCATGCTGGGCGGCTGGCTGGCCGCCGAACGCGACACGCCGTACCCGCACGTGCCGTATGCTGAACTGCTGACGCAACTGTCCGATACCTGCCTGCCCGCGCACGGCATGCCCGTGGCGGCATTCCTGCAAGAACTCGATACTACCGTGCTGGCCAATACGGCCCAGCTGAACCATCCCCAATACATCGGCCACATGACGCAGGCCCTGCCCTGGATCAGCGTGCTGGCCGAAGCGTTTACAGCCACCCTGAACCAGAACCAGGTCAAGATCGAAACGGCGTATGTCTCGACCCTGATCGAAAAGCAGATCCTCGGCTGGCTGCATCGCCAGGTATACCAGCAGCCCGAACATGTCTACACGCAAGCGATGGGCGCCACCAGCGGCGCGCTGGGCAATGTCGTCAATGGCGGCACCATGGGCAACTTGACGGCCCTGGCCGTGGCGCTGGAACAGCAGCTGCCCGGCACGCGCAAGCGTGGTTTGTTTGCCGTCATGCAGGACTCCCCTTACGCGGGGCTGGCCGTCATCGGCTCGGCCCGCAGCCATTATTCCGTGAAAAAGGCGCTGGCGACCCTGGGGCTCGGTGAAAACGCCCTGCACCTGGTGGCCGTCGACCGCGACAACCGCATCGATGTCGCCGCGCTGGAAGCGACCATTGCCGATTTAAAACAGCGCAAGATCAAGGTCGTTGCCATGATCGGCATTGCCGGCACGACGGAAACGGGCGCCATCGACCCGCTGGCCGCCATGGCGGCGATTGCCGCGCGCGAATCCATCTGGTTCCATGTGGACGCGGCTTGGGGCGGCGCCCTGCTGATCGCGGAACAGTACCGCGCGCTGTACGACGGCATCTCCCTGGCCGACTCCGTCGTCATCGACGGGCATAAGCTGCTGTGGGTGCCGATGGCGCAAAGCATGGTGCTGTTCAAGGACAGCGCCAGCCTGAACTTGCTGAAACATAACGCCAACTACATCTTGCGCGACAATTCGGGCGACCTGGGACAGACGTCGCTGGAAGGCTCGCGCCGCTTCGACGCCTTGAAGCTGTGGACTTCGTTCAAGGTGCTGGGCGTGTCCGGCTACACCACCTTGCTGCGGCAGGCGGCCACGCTGAGTGGCCAGTTGCAGGACTTGCTGGCCGACCAGCAGGACTTCGAACTCGTCACGCGCTCCGACACCTTCATTCTGACTTACCGCTACGTGCCCGCGCACATGCGCCAGCGCATGGAAAGCTTGCTGGCCAGCGGCCAGCTCGATGCGGCGACGGAACTGAACCAGCAGCTGAACACCTTGAACGCCAAGCTGCAAAACCGGCAAAAGGCGCAAGGCCACAGTTTTGTCTCGCGCACCGTATTGGAATCGACGCGCTACCCAGGCCCGACCAATGTGCTGCGCGTGGTCATGACGAATGTCAAGACGCGCCCCCACCACCTGCGCGTCATCCTCGCCGAACAGCGGGCCATCGGCCAGGCGCTGGTAGCGGAACTGGGCTGGTAGAACCGGGAAGTGGTGACCTGGCTGCATCGAAACACGGCCTTCGCGATGCGCAGGCCGATGTCAATCGGTCAGCGCTTCCACACCCGCCATTTATTCATGCCCATGCGCTTTTCGGCTTCCCATTTCAGCAGGGTAAACAAGGTACAGGAACTGGCAAAGTCACCGCTCAGGCAACCGGCGGTAAACTGATGGCAATTTTCCAGCAAGAGGTGATACTTCCTGCTTTCACCGATACTCTTACGCGCGCGTTCGGCAACGGCAAGACTCCCCACCGGATTGCCATCACGGCACGAAACATAGATTGATATGGCGGAGTTCCACCCTCCGAGGCGCGCCAGGAACGTGGCGGAGCTAACTGCTTCAATGTCACCGGAACCGTCCAGATGCACGATGGTGTCGTCGCCGATGTACACACCCGAATGCTCTGCCTGGCCAAGCACCAATTCGCAGAAGACTACGCTGCCGATTGCAGGCCTGTCGACGGTATCGCGGATGACATTGTCGATAAAGCTGCTGGCCGCGTTGCTGATTGGGCTGGTCAATATCGAAACAGGATTCAAGAGGATGTCGAACAGTCCCATAAGGTCCTTGGTCATGTTTCCAGGCCGCCGCGCGGCAAGCCATGAAATTAGTGATTAAAAGAAATATTTTACTTCAATCAATGCGATATCCAATGTTTCTGTCAATGCCAGCAGCACATTCCATCCCAAATGATGTCAGCGATGCTAAAATTTCCCTTGGAGATGGCATTCCTCCCGCGCAAGACTTCGTGAACCGCCTTCGGGCTGATGATGCCTGCACGCTTTCCTGGATGATCGGAAAGATGCAGGCGCACACCCGGCGCCCAGACATCGCCCTTCGCCTGTCCAGGTTCTATCCACGCCAAACTGGACACGCATGATGAGCCGCCTTACCGCTTTCACTGAACTATTACAGCACCTGTTGAAATGGCTGCTGCTGGCCTTTGTCGTGGCCGTGCTGGCAGGGTCGGCCTCGGCCGGCTTTCTGTTCGCCCTGGACTGGGCCACGCGCACGCGCCTGGCGCACGCCTGGCTGACCTGGCTGTTGCCCGTGGCGGGCTTTGCTGTCGGCTGGCTGTATCTGCGTTATGGCAGCTCGGTGGAAGGCGGCGCGAATCTGCTCATCGATGAAATCCACGACCCGAAAAAAATCATCCCGCTGCGCATGGCGCCGCTGGTTCTGGGCGGCACCATCATCTCGCATTTGTTCGGCGCTTCTGTCGGGCGCGAAGGCACGGCCGTGCAAATGGGCGGCGCGCTGGCCGACCAGCTGACGCGCATGTTTTGTTTGAACAATGAAGACCGCCGCATCATCCTGATGGCAGGCATCAGCGCCGGCTTTGCCTCCGTCTTCGGCACGCCGCTGGCGGGCGCCATCTTCGGCCTGGAAGTGCTGGCCATTGGCCGCCTGCGCTATGAAGCGATGCTGCCCTGCCTGGCCGCCGCCGTCATCGCCGACCAGGTGGGCTTGCTGTGGGGGCAGTTATTGAACATTCACCACACGCATTACGCCGTGCCTTTGACCCCCGCCATTTCCGCCTGGACCCTGGGCGCCATGGTGATCGCGGGCGTGCTGTTCGGCGTGACCGGTAAAATTTTTACACAAGCCACGCACGGCTTGAGCGGGCTGATGAAGCGCTGCATCAGCTATGCCCCGCTGCGCCCACTGGCGGGCGGCCTCGTCGTCGCCATCGCCGTGTGGCTGCTGGGCACGGACAAGTACATCGGCCTGGGCATCCCCACCATCGTCGATGCCCTCAAGGAGCCGCTGCCCGCCTGGGATTTTCTCGGCAAGCTGGCGTTTACCATCGTCTCGCTGGGCACCGGTTTCAAGGGCGGCGAAGTGACGCCCCTGTTCTTCATCGGGGCGACCCTGGGCAATGCGCTGGGCCCGCTGCTGCACCAACCCGTCACCCTGCTGGCCGCTATCGGTTTTGTCGCCGTGTTTGCGGGCGCCGCCAACACGCCCATCGCCTCGACCCTGATGGCGATGGAACTGTTCGGCGCCGAGATCGGCGTGTATGCGGCCATTGCCTGCGTCGTGGCGTATCTGTTTTCCGGCCACGCGGGCATTTACCGGGCGCAACGCAGCGGCCACGTCAAGCGCACGGCCCCCAAGGATGCAGACACATGACACAGAATATCTATGACAACGACGCCTTCTTTACCGGCTACAGCCAGCTGCCCCGCTCCATAGGCGGCCTCGACAGCGCACCCGAATGGCCGGCCCTGCGCGCCATGCTGCCCGCACTGCAAGGAAAAAGCGTGCTCGACCTTGGTTGCGGCGATGGCTGGTTCTGTCGCTGGGCGGCTGACGCTGGCGCGGGGCGGGTGCTGGGCGTGGATGTGTCGGAAAAGATGCTGGCGCAGGCGAATGCCATGGGGATGCACGCGGCCTGATCAAGCAGCACAGCGCCCTGGGCACGACCTTGAACGCCTTGCTACACGCCGGTTTCCAGCTGGAACATGTGGAGGAATGGGGACCGACAGACGAACAGGTCGCGCGGCAGGCGGCCCTGGCGGAAGAGCACAAGCGGCCGATGCTGTTGCTGGTGGGGTGCGGCCTGCCCTAGGCCCGGGTCCGTTCAAACAATTTTTCCGCCAACTCTTCGATATCGCTGCGCATGGCCAGCGCATTCAGCCACGCCGGTGGAATTGCCAGGGCGCCATAATACGCGCCGGCAAGCTGACCGACGATGGCGCCGGTGGTATCGGCATCTTCGCCCAGGTTGACGGCGCGCAGCACGGCGTCTTCCAGGCTGTCCGTATTGAAGAAGCACCAGAGCGCCGCTTCCAGCGACTCCACGCAATAGCCCGTGCCGCGTATCTGCTGCTCCGTTTTGGCGACGAAACTGCCGCTTGCCAGCTCCACCAGCCTGGGTTCGGCAGGCCGGTACGCGATACTGCCGATCAGCTCTTCTTTCGGCGTGCCCGCCAGCGCGCTGCACAGCAAGGCGGCAAACAACTGGCAGCTGTCGACCGCTTCCGCTGCCGCATGGGTCGTGCGCGAGCTATCGGCGGCGTAGGCCACGGCCGCCCTCACATCCGGATAGGCAAACAGCACGACGGGAGCCAGCCGCATGAGCGAGCCATTGCCGGCTGAATCCGGCGCGGTGGAACCACTCCAGGGATTGCCAGTTTCCTGGAAACTGGCCAGCGCGGCTCTTACCGTGGCGCCAATATCGAAGCAGGCGCCGGTGGAGCTCAGATAGCCCCATTGCCACCAGTTCAGATACCGTGCCATCTGGTCTTCCGGCGCGAACGCCCCTTTGAGTACCAGGCTCTCGGCCAGGCACAGCGCCATCGAAGTATCGTCCGTCCATTGTCCCGGCTGCAGACCGAACGGGCCGCCACCAGTCATGCCCGTCACCGGCGCGAAGCTGCCGCGCGGAGAAAACTCCACGCTCGTGCCGATGGCATCGCCACAGGCCAGCGCCAGCATGGCGCCCATATAACGATTGTGCAAGCTGGTGGTGATCATTGCTCTCCATGGCGATGCGGTTGCGGACGAGGAGACATAATAGCAAGCGGGACGATAATGCCCCGCACTGTCTGCAAGCCGATGGCAAGGCCATCGCGCCATCCGATTACGCCACGGTACGCCGCAGCGCCGCCCCGCCATGCAGGGCCAGCGGCACAGCCCTGGCCCAGCGGTTCGAGGATAGCGAAAACGTCAGCGCGCGCACCTGGTGATACCAGCCGGCGGGCACGTACAGCATGTCGCCCGGCTCGACGATGCATTCGATCATGCTGGCCTGGCGCGCCAAAGGGAAACGCTCGAAATCGGGCGCTTCCGGGTCGAACGGCGAGCCGAAGAGGATGGCGTTCGCTTCGCTGGGATACAAAAAGGCATCATGGTGCGGCGGCGACAGAAAGATGCGCTTGCGGCCCCACACTTGCGCGAAAATATTGTCGTCGTAATCGCAATGCAAAGGCGTGACCGTGCCAGCCGGCCCCACCCAGAAGCGTGGCGGGCCCATCTTGTCGAAATACGTGGGCCAGTGACACAGGCGGTTCAATTCGCGCAATTCCAGGTTGCCCAGGTAAGGCGGCAACGCGTACTTGCCCTCCGCTACCAGGTCCAGGTATTGCCCCATCGACATATCCTGCATGGCGCGGTCGGCCGCAAACGCCGTGTTAATGTAGTCGCCCACCCGCGCGCGCACGGGCACATGGCTGAATTGTTCGCGCAAGACGTCGGGCTCCAGCCGGGACAAGGGCCAGCGCTGCACCAGCCCGCGCATCAGGAAGGGCAAGCCCAGCGCGGCGCGCGCGCGGAAGGCGGCCGCGTCCAGCATGCCCAGGCGCGGCACTTCGGTGATGGCAGGCAAGTCACGCGCCGCCTGCTTGATGGCCTCGCGCATGGCATCGATGGACGTGACGCCGCGCACCTGCGCATCCTTGTCTTCACGTGCTTGCTTGCGCGCAAGCGCCGCTTCGGGCGAACTGCATTCTGCTGGCGGCCTGGGCGGCAAGGCGCGCGGCGAGATGGGGGTGGCCGCAAGCTCGGGCGGCACTTTTTTTTCTACGAACATAAACCTTCTTTGCGATCAAGGCGTCGGGGGGCATGGCGCGACGGTGCGCCATTTTAAGCCAGCAAGGCCCGTTCAGCACGCATGACAGATTCCCTACGACGCATCGACACCTGACAAAACCGTCGCGAGCGGCAGTGATTTGTGGCTAAGAAGCGCAACCGTACTTCAGTACGGTGAGCATCGCAGGCCGCAAAGCGCGACGCGCAGCAGGTTTGGGCAGGTGTTCCTACACAGGGGTTTTGAAGATGGGATCGACGATGAACTGCTGCGCCTTGATGCGCAAGGTGCGCTCTTCGTCCAGCTCGGCGCGCGTTTCGCCCAGCTCTTCGCGTTCCGCTTCCAGTTCCAGGCGCGCGGCCGCCAGTTCCGTTTCCACGCGCGTCAAGCTTTCCAGTTTCAGCTGGGCCTGGATCAATTCAGCGCGCGCCGCTTCGGCAGCCTCTTCCAGGCGGGGAATGCCTTCGAGCTTGAATTGCGCCTTGGCCAGGTCCATGCGCGCCTGTTCGGCTGCCTCTTCCAGACGCGGCAAGCCTTCCAGGCGCAACTGCGCCTTGGCCAGGTCCGTACGTGCCTGGTTGGCCACTTGCCGCTCGCGTTCGAGTTCCTCGCGCAAGGTTTCCAGCTCGCCCGCCTGCAAGTCGAGCAACTCTTGCTGGCGCTCGTTCTCGCTGGCCAGGTCCATCAATTCCTGTTGATTGTCGTTCATCTCGGCTTCATGCGCGCTGTGGCTCGCGCTTAATTCCTGTCCTACATAATCGAGGATGGCTTGCTGCAGCACGGGCGACAGTTCGGCGGCGGCAGCGATCTGGCGCTGCGCACCCGCCTTGCGGCGCAGCAGCAGCTTGCTGACGGTGCCCAGGCAGGCGCCGTTGCCCAGCCGTTCGCGCAAGGCGCGCACCGTGATGGCCTGGCCTTCGCCCGCCATCGCTTCCATTGCCGCATTGATCTGTTCCGCGCTTACTTTTGCCATTGTCGTGTACTCTTGAATGTTGCTCAGGGCAATCTTGCCCAAGGGCATTATCTTATGCCAGCGGCGGCAAAGCGTAAAGTATTTCTCAATAGAAATTGCAATTGCACAACGGAACGTTGTGTAAACATGCGGCCTGGGATGTTTTACTCTTCGAGTAGACCATTTTCCGTGAGCATGTCCTGCACCAGCTCCAGGCGCAGCACGGGATTGTCCTGACTGAGCAGCAATTGCTTTTGCATGGCGCTCAAGGACAGCAGTTCGCACCAGCGGTTCGCCACCCAGCCGCTCTCGTCGAGCCGGTATGGCGGCTGCAGGGGCATTTGTTCGGGCGGAATCTTTTGCTCCTGCAAGGTGCGGATCAGGGCGCCGAGCGCGTCGGCCACGTTCTGCTGCTCTTGCGGGATGGGAATGGTTTTATCGGGCGGCAAGGTTTCAATCTGCGCCATCCACAAGCCGTGCTTGAGCTGCTCGCTGGAAAGGATATGAAAGCGCTGCATGCCCATGCATTTGATTTGCAGCAAGCCCGACAGGGGAGCGGCCCAGTCGATGACGCGCGCCAGGGTGCCCACGGGCGCCAGGGTGCCCACGGGCGCCAGGATTTCGTGCTGGCCCGGCTTGCGTACTTCTGCACCGTCCCGCAGCTGCACCACGCCAAACGGCTGTTCGCCCATGATGCATTTACGTATCATGTCCAGATAGCGTACCTCGAAGATCTGCAAGGGCAGATAGCCATCGGGATACAGCACCGTATTGAGCGGGAACAAAGGTATCGAGGTCATAGCCGCATGATGGCACGAATGCCATATCCTTGCAGCGCGCCTTGCACCTCCAATTATGTATAAAAACGGCGCTTCTTGGCCCGCTCGGCCGCCTTCGGCGCCAGCACCTTGACGGCCTTTTTCTGGATGGTGCCGCCGGCGGACGTGCCCGGCACGCGGTGTTCCGCCTCGAAACCGGGTTCTTCGCCGCGTTTGAGGGTTTGCCGGGTCAGCGCTTCGACGGCCGACAGCAACTCCACTTCATCGGCGCAGACGAGCGAAATGGCGACACCCGAGGCGCCCGCGCGGCCCGTGCGGCCGATGCGGTGGATATAGTCTTCCGCCACGGTGGGCAAGTCGAAATTGACGACGACGGGCAATTGATCGATATCGAGGCCGCGGGCGGCCACGTCGGTGGCCACCAGCACCTGCACCTCGGCAGATTTGAAACGGGCCAGCGCGCGCAGACGATTCGGCTGCGTCTTGTCGCCGTGGATGGAATCGGCGCGCACGCCCTGCTCCAGCAAGGTGTTCACCAGTAACTCGACGCCCTTGCGCGTCTTGACGAAGACCAGGACCTGGCCCCAGCGCTTTTTCTTCAGCAGGTGCAGCAATAGTTCCGGCTTGCGTTTCTTGTCGCACACGATGACCGACTGTTTCACGGCCTTGACCGTACTGTTGCGCGCGCTCACTTCCACCGAGACGGGGTCCTTCAACATGGTTTTGGCCATGGCGCGGATGGCGTCCGAGAAGGTGGCCGAGAACAGCAGGGTCTGGCGTTGCTTGGGCATCGTCATCAGCAATATATCGAGCTCGCGCTCGAAGCCCAGGTCCAGCATGCGGTCCGCCTCGTCCAGCACCAGCGTCTGCACCTGCTCGAACTTGACGGCGCCCTGCGTTTGCAAGTCCAGCAAGCGGCCCGGCGTGGCCACCAGCACATCGAGGCCCTTGCGCAGCTTGCTGATCTGCGGCTCGATGGGCACGCCGCCGTAGGCGACAAAGCTGCGCAGCGGCAAGTTGCCGCCATAGCTGCGGAAGCTGGCATAGACTTGCTCGGCCAGTTCGCGCGTGGGCACCAGCACCAGCACGCGCACGCACTGGGGCGCCACCACGCCTTCCAAAGTCAGGCGCTGCAGCAGGGGCACGGCAAAGCCGGCCGTCTTGCCCGTGCCCGTCTGGGCGGCGGCCATCAGGTCGCGCCCGGCCAGCACGGCAGGAATCGCCTGCGCCTGCACGGGGGTCGGCTTGGCATAGCCGAGCTCGTCAAGTTTGCGGACCAGGGGGTCGATCAAGCCGAGGGAGGAAAACGTCATGGGGAAAGCAATCTTGGCAAAGTAAAAGGTGGCGCGCACGGACTGGCCGTGCGCGCGATTGCCGAGATTATAGGCCAGCGGGGATACCGGCCGGGGTTTCACCGCGAAAGTAGCAAGTAAGCAGACCCGTCAGAACTTCATTTCCAGGGTCGCGCGCGCCTGCGGTGAACTCGGTGAAATGCTGTTGCGGGCTATCGTGCCGCTGGCATCCGCATACGTGGTGGTGCTCTCGAAGTCTTGCGCCAGCAAGTTCGACACGGCCAGGCGCAGCTGGTTCTTCGCATCGAATTTCCACAGTGCATAGATGTCGAGGTCGCGCCGCGGCGACGTATAGGCGCTCTGGCGTTCGGTGATACGCACCGGGCCGCCATTGCGGAAATTGAAGCTGCCGCCAGTCGTCAGCATGCCATCGGCCGTCTTGTAGTCAAGACCGACATTGCCGCTGACGGGGGTTTGCTGGTCGAGCCGGTTGTTTGGCCCCGGTACCTGCTCCACTTGCGACCAGTTGCGGCTGACGCTGGCGCGCAAGTCGATGGCCGGCACGGGCGTGGACAATACGGCGCGCAGCGGGAACTTCGCTTCCAGTTCCAGTGTCTGCGTATTCGCGCGGCCATCGTTGACGGGCGTGGACACCCAGCGGTCATTGATGAACAGCAAACCCTGGCGCGTGTAGCCGTCGATGCGGCGGGCCGAGGCGCGCGCGCTGAGCAAGGCGCCTTCGGCCCAGTAGTGCTCGTATGAGGCATCGATACCCAGCGCCAGCTCCGGCTTCAGGTAGGGATTGCCTTCGCGGTCGGGGTCGGTCTGGCTATTGTTGGTCGAGGTATTGCGGCGTGGAATCAAGCTTGACGTGGGCTGCGCCTTGTAGGTGCGCGTCAGGGCCAGGCGTACCTGGTCGCCCTTGGTATCAGGCAGCTTCCACAAGGTTTGCAGCAGCGGGCTCCACACGCTGGTGCGCTGCTGCACTTCCTCGTAGGTATCGCCCGCGCTGCGCGTATCGATGCCTTCCCAGCGCACGCCCGCATACATCGACCAGCGCGGCGTGATTTCCCAGTCGTCCTGCACGTACAGGGCCAGGCGCTCGATAGTGGCGTCGAAACCTTCGTCGCTGTTGAGGGGCGGGCGTGCACCCAACGCGCCCAGGGCCGCTTCGCGCTGCTGGCGCGATTCCTCGCGCTCGGTGCGCGCGCCATCCCAGCCCATCGACAGGGCATGGCCGGGCAGCAAGGGCGTGGAATACTTGCCGGTGGAGCTGACGCCGTTTTCCGTCGCCCTCACGCCCACCTTGCGCTCGAGCGCCAGGCCGCTGCCATCGACAAAGCCTTGCTGCAGGCTGTCAGACGTATTGCGGGCGGCCGAGGCGCCAATTTTCAGCTCCAGCCTGGCGCCGCCGGCCAGCTTGTGCATCCACGTCAGGTCGCTGCGGCCAAAGGCATTGTGGTTGCAGGAGCTACCCGTATTGGTGTCGTAATCGGGGCGCAAGCCCTGCTCCGTCTCGGCGCGGCTAACATTGCGGTGGTTCGAGCGCCCGCCATTGAAAAAGAATTGCGCCGTCACATTGTCGCCGCCGGCCAGCACCCAGTTCAGGCGCGGCGACAGATTGATGCCTTCCGGACGCCCATCGCCGGTGCCATTCGTGCGGCGCAGCAGGTTTTGCCGGCCATCGGGCGCGTAGCCCAGTTCCAGTCCCGGATTGTCGTAATGGTAGTCATAGCGGAACAGCGAGGCGGCCAGCGAATACGAGAAATTGCCGTCGCGGTCGGACAGTTGCACGTTGACACTGGGTGAAAAGCTCACGTCGCTGCCCTGCACGCCCAGCTTGAGCTCGCGCTGTGCTGTTTTGACGGCCTTTTTCAGCACCACGTTGATGGTGCCGGCGATCGACTGCGTGCTGTACTCGGCGCTGGCCGCGTGCAAAATCTCGATGCGTTCGATCACGTCGGGCGACAGGGTGTCGAGCGAAAAACCGGCCGGGGCCCGTTCGCCGTTGAGCAAGATCTGCGTATACCCGCTGCCCAGGCCGCGCATGCGGATTTCGCCGCCCGAGCGCCCGGCCGCGCCGGACACGGTAATGCCGGGCAAGCGCTTGAGCACGTCGGTGACATTGCTGTCGCCATACTTGAGGATTTCTTCGCTGCTGACGACCATCTTGCTGGCCGTATCGTCACGGCGCGGATCATAGCCGCTACCCTTGACTTCGACGGTTTGCATGGCAGGCGCGGCGGGCTTTTCTGCCTTCAGCGGCGCGCCAGCGGCCTCAAAGGCCGGCGCTTCGGATTGCTGGGCCTGGGCATTCCAGGCAAACACAACAGCGGAACAAACAACGGTAAGACGAAGGCAACGGCGTGGCATCATGACCTGGCTGAAAAAAGTTGGCTAAATAAAAATGGCTAAAAGCTAAAAAACAGGCCATTGTATTGTGCTGCAATTTTTTCCGACTGGCACAGTTTCCTGAAAATATTTCCCACAGCAAATTAAATTCGGTGACAGGCAGCGATACGCACGCTTGCATACGGCGCATATCATTGCGCACCACATCGCCGCTATAATGCGTTTTCGCCATTATTCTCATCACCCCCGTCAAAGGCTTCCCATCGTGTCTGACCGTCTTGCCGTTTTGCCTCAATACCTGCTGCCCAAGGGAGCGTTGACCAATTTTGCCGGCCGTGTCGCCGGCGCCAAAGGCGGCGCCATGACCACGCGTTTGATCCGCTGGTTCGTCGGTCGCTACAACGTCAACATGGATGAGGCACTAGACCCGGATATCACGCACTACACGAGCTTCAACGACTTTTTCACGCGCGCGCTGCGCCCCGATGCCCGTCCGCTGGCCAAGGCCGACTACGTCTGTCCCGTCGATGGCCGCATCAGCCAGTTCGGCAGCATCGACAAGGACCAGATCTTCCAGGCCAAGGGCCACAACTTCAGCACCACGGCCCTGGTGGGCGGCGATGCGGCCCTGGCGGCGCAGTTCGAACACGGCAGCTTCGCCAATCTGTACCTGAGCCCGCGCGACTACCACCGCATCCACATGCCGTGCGACGGCCGCTTGACGCGCATGATTTATGTCCCTGGTGAATTGTTCTCCGTCAACCCGACGACGGCGCGCGGCATTCCCGGCTTGTTCGCCCGCAACGAGCGCGTCGTCTGCGTGTTCGACACGGCCAACGGCCCCTTCGTCATGACACTGGTGGGCGCCACCATCGTCGGCAGCATGGCCACCGTCTGGCACGGCGTCGTCAACCCGCCCCGCACGGGCCAGGTGCGCGACTGGAGCTATGCCAACGACAATGTGGTGCTGAAACAGGGCGAAGAGCTGGGCCGCTTCCTGCTCGGCTCCACCGTCGTCATGCTGTTCCCGAAAGACACCGTCAAGTTCAATGCCAGCTGGCAACCGGCCGGTCCCGTGCAGCTGGGTGAAGTCATGGGCAACGTGCCCAAGTAAGACAGCAAGACGCGCTCCTACACGGGCGCGTCCGTTTTGTACATCTCTTCCATCAAGTCCAGGAATGCGCGCGTCTTGGCCGGCATCAATCGCCGGCCGGGAAACACGGCCCAGCCCGTGACCAACGGGAAACTCCATTCGGGCAACACGCGCACCAGTTCCCCCGTCGCCACATACGCCTTGGCAAAGCGGTCCGTGCTGGCCGCGATGCCCACGCCCGTGCAGGCCATACGCACCAGCAATTCCGGCGAGTTCGCCACCAGACGCACGGGCAAGTCGCGCTCCCACGTCGTCTTGCCGCGCATCAAAGTCCAGTGCACGAGGCCATGCACGGCCCGTGGCAAGCTGAGCAAATCGTGGCCATATAAATCGTCGGGATGCTCGGGCAAGCCGTGCACGCTCGTGTATTGCGGCGAGGCATACAGGGCCAGCGTACTGAAGGCCACGCGGCGGGCCGCCAGGCTGGCATCGTCGGGCAAGTTGCCCATGCGGATGGCCAGGTCAAAATTTTCTTCCAGCAAATCCACGCGGCGCGCCGACAAATCCAGTTCCAGCGAAATGGCCGGATAGCGGCGCACGAACTCGGCCAGCACCTGGCGCATCAGGGCGTCGCCGAAGTCGGCTGGCATGGAAATGCGCAGCAAGCCGCTGGGCCCCGCCTGGCGGTGCTGCGCCAGCGCGCCGGCCGCTTCCGTTTCCTCGACCACCTTGCGCGCATGTTCGAGCAGGCTGGCGCCAAATTCTGTCAGCGCCAGCTTGCGCGTGGTGCGCAGCAGCAGCCGTTCGCCCAATTTCGCTTCCAGCAGCGAGATGCGGCGCGACAGGGTCGACTTGGGCAAGTCCACACGCACGGCGGCGCGACTGAAACTGCCGCACTCGACGACGCGCGCAAACAGCAGCAAATCTCCGGGATCGATATCCATATGCCTTCATTGTTCCATGAGTGGATTAATGTTATCCATTTTAACGGCTTCCGCATCAATTTTGGAATTGCTATAGTTCATCCATCGCAAGACACCTCACACGGAGAAACAAGATGAACATCCTGCAGATCAATTCCAGCGCCCGCAGCACCGGTTCCGCCTCGACCCGTTTGGCTGACGCCATCGTTGCCCGCGTACAAGCGGCCAACCCCGGCGCCGCCCTGACGCGCCGCGACCTGGCCGCCGCACCGCACCCCGTGCTCGACGAGCCGACCCTGCAAGCGCTGTTCACGCCAGCCGACAAGCGCACGCCGGAACAAGCGGCCCGCATCGCCCTGGACGATGCGCTGATTGCGCAAGTGCAAGCGGCTGACGTGATCGTCATCGGCGCGCCCATGTACAACTTCGGCATCACCGTGCAACTGAAAAGCTGGTTCGACGCGATTGCCCGCGCCAACGTCACCTTCAAGTACACGGAAAACGGCCCGGTGGGCCTCTTGACCGGCAAGAAAGTCTACGTGGGCCTGTCCCGCGGCGGTTTGCACCGCGATAGCGCCAACGATAGCCAGGTGCCGTACCTGAACACCATGTTCGGTTTCCTGGGCCTGACGGACGTGCAATACGTGTATTCGGAAGGCATGGGTATGGGCCCGGAAGCCGTGGCCAAGGCCCAGGCGCAAGCGGACGCCGAGATCAACGCCATCCTGGTGTAATGCACGTACCAAACTGGGGTCAAACGGAGACGCCGAGTTCCGCCGGGTCTGACCCCAAACAGGAGAGAACAATGAGCGACATCACCACCGTCAACAAGCCACGCGGCGTCGAGCGCGTGATTGCCGGCCAGGCCGTCATGGATGGCGCCGGCGTGAAGATCAACCGGGTGCTGACGCAGCAGTTGCAGCGTCGCCTCGACCCGTTCTTGATGCTCGACAATTTTGCCAGCGACAAGCCGAACGACTATATCGCCGGCTTCCCCGAGCATCCGCACCGCGGTTTTGAAACCGTGTCGTACATGATTACGGGGCGCATGCGCCACAAGGACAGCGCGGGCCACGAAGGCTTGCTGACCTCGGGCGGCGTGCAATGGATGACGGCCGGCAGCGGCGTGATCCACTCGGAAATGCCGGAACAGGAAGAAGGCGTGATGGAAGGCTTTCAGCTATGGCTGAACCTGCCTGCGCGCGACAAGATGCGCACGCCGTGGTACCGCGACTTTACGAGCGATGAAATCCCCCGCTACACGACGGACGACGGCGTGGCAGTGCAAGTGATCGCCGGCGAGAGCCATGGCGTGACGGGCGCGGTGCAGCGCGAGCTGACGCAACCGCTGTACCTCGATATCGACTTGCCGGCCGGCAGCAGCTTCGAGCAGCCATTGCCGCCGGGCCATAACGCTTTCATCTACACTTTCCGTGGCGAAGTGCAGGTGGACGGCAAAGCCGTGCCCGCCCTGCGCATGGCGATCTTCTCCAACACGCCGGGCAGCGACGGCGTGCGCATCGAAGCGCCGCAAGGCGGCCGCGTGATCCTCGTCGCCGGCCGGCCCTTGAACGAGCCCATCGCGCAGTACGGCCCGTTTGTCATGAATACCCAGGCGGAAGTGTTCCAGGCCGTGCAGGATTTCCGCGAAGGCAAGTTTGGCGAGACGGCGGCACAGTAAAAATGTTTGCTTAAGGAAAAACCTGCAGTGCCTCATGGCCTGCAGGTTTTTTTACGCGCCGACTATGTTGTTGCTTTTCAATTACACTGACGGCAACCTCATTCCACAAAGCATTCCATGCCGCCGACGCACACCGAACACGACGCCACCCATTTGCACGCCCACCTGAAGGGCGACGCCGAGCACACCCATTCGTTCGAAGGGCGTAGCCAGAGCATCCTCGCGTGGGCGCTGGGGCTGACCCTGTCGTTTGCCGGCATCGAAGTGGCGGCCGGCTTCCTGTCCAATTCGCTGGCGCTGATTTCCGATGCGGGCCACATGGTCACGGATGCAGCCGCGCTGGGCCTGGCCCTGCTGGCGCAACTGATCGCGCGCCGCCCTCCTTCGCCGCGCCACTCGTTCGGCTTTGGCCGCGCCGAGGCACTGGCCGCCTTCGTCAACGGCCTGGCCATGCTGTGCGTGGTGGGCTGGATCTGCTATGAAGCCGTGCAGCGCTTTTCCGCCCCGCAACCCGTCAAGGGGGGCATGGTCTTCATCGTCGCCTTCATCGGCCTGGCGATCAACGTGGTGGTGGCGTGGGTATTGTCGAAAGACAAGCAAAGCGTCAACACGCGCGCCGCCCTCGTGCATGTGATGGGCGATTTGCTCGGTTCGGTCGCCGCCATCATCGCCGGCGCCGTGATTTACTTTACGGGCTGGATGCAGATCGACCCGCTGTTGTCCGTGCTGGTGTCCCTGCTGATCCTGAAATCCACCTTCGGGGTATTGAAAGAGTCGTATCACTTCCTGATGGAAGGCGTGCCCATGCACATCGACTATATCGCCGTGGGCACCGACGTGGAGCAAGTGGACGGCGTGATTGCCGTGCACGATTTGCATGTGTGGGACATGTCACCGGGCCAGCCAGCCCTGATCGGCCACGTGGAAATCGAGCACCTCGACCATTGGCCGAAGGTCTTGCGGGCGATCAAGAAGATGTTGTTGGTCAAGCATGGGATTGATCACATCACATTGCAGCCTGAGACGGCGGCGATGGCGGGCTTGCATCAGGGTGACAAAACCCACTAGCAAGGACTTGGGTCAGACCCTCGGCCATGTCAGCGCAGAGCTCTGCGTTAACGGGCTTGGGGGTCTGACCCCAAGATACGCTAACTTCTGCGCGCCTCAAGCACGCCGCTGACGTCCTTGATCACATTTAATGCCTTCAACAGCTGCGCTGTCGAGCTGATCTCGGCCGTAAAGGTCATGCGGGCCTGGCCCTTGGCGCTTTGGGTGTTGACGCCGATGACATTGATTTTCTCGCGCGAGAAAACTTCGGAGATGTCACGCAGCAAACCCTGGCGGTCGCCGGCGAGAATGAAGACATCGACCGGATATACCGTGTCGTGGCCGCCCGTGCTGCCCCACTCGGTGAAGATCACCCGTTCAGGCGACTTGGCGCGCATTTCCTCGAAATTCTTGCAGGTGGCGCGGTGGATCGAGACACCCTTGCCGCGCGTGACGAAACCGACGATGCTGTCCGGCGGCGCCGGTTTGCAGCACTTGGCCAGCACCGTCATGAGGCCTTCCGTGCCCACCACCAGCACGCCGGACTTGGCGCCCTGCTCCACGCTGGAAGCGCGGCTCTTGCCGACCAGCACGGCGTCTTCCGGCACCACCACTTCGCCATTGTCGTGCAGCGCCTGCTCCACGTGACGCAGGCTGAATTCATCCTTGCCGACCGACAGGAACAGTTCGTCGACTTTCGCAAAGCCCAGCTTTTGTGCCAGCGCCTCGAGGTTGACGGCCGTCTTGCCTTCGCGCTGCAAGGATTTCTCCACCAGCGCGCGGCCGTGGGCCAGGGTTTCCTGCATGTCGATGGCATGGAACCACGCGCGAATTTTGGAACGCGTGCGCGTGCTGACGGCATAGCCGGCTCCCAGCCAGTCGCGCGACGGCCCGGCCGTGCCCGGCGCGCCCTTGGCGGTGATGATTTCGCAGGTCTGGCCGTTTTTCAGCTGGGTATTCAGGGGCACCATGATGCCGTCGACCTTGGCGCCGCGGCAGCGGTGGCCCACGTCCGTGTGCAGGTGATACGCAAAATCGACGGGCGTGGCGCCGACGGGCAATTCCAACACCCGGGCCTGCGGCGTCATGACGAAGATGCGGTCGTCCAGCGTGGCCGATTTGAGCTTTTCCACCCATTCGCGCTGGATTTCTTCCTGGCCCACGACAGCATCGGCCACTTCGGTCTTCCAGGCCAGCAACTGGCGCAGCCAGGCGATCTTTTCGTCGTATTTCTGGCCGGCAAAGTTTGAGCCGCCCTCTTCCTTGTAGCGCCAGTGCGCGGCCACGCCGTATTCGGCAAAGCTGTGCATTTCATTCGTGCGGATTTGCACTTCCAGCGGGCGGCCATCCTCGGCCGTCACCACCGTGTGCAGCGACTGGTAACCGTTGGGTTTCGGCCGCGAAATGTAATCGTCGAATTCTTTCGGGATGGGGGTCCAGATATTGTGGACCACGCCCAGTACCGTGTAGCAAGTTTTCACGTCGGAAACGATGACGCGGAAGGCGCGCACATCGTACAGGGCCGTGAAATCGAGTTCCTTGCCGCGCATCTTGTTCCAGATGCTGTAAATGTGTTTCGGACGGCCAAACACTTCCGCCGGGATGCCAGCCGAAGCCAGTTCCGTCTGCAGGCGCAGAATCGCCGAGGAAACAAAGCCCTCGCGCATCATGCGCTTTTCTTCCAGCATCTTGGCGATGCGTTTATACGCTTCCGGTTCGATGAAGCGGAACGACAAATCTTCCAGTTCCCACTTCAGTTGCCAGATGCCGAGGCGGTTGGCCAGCGGCGCGTACAAATCCAGCGTTTCCTTGCCATATTCACGCGTCATTTCGTTGAACAATTTTAGTTCGGCAAAGTAACGCAAGGTCGTCACGCAAGCGGCCAGGCGCACCAGCACGACGCGCATGTCGGACGCCATCGCCAGCAGCATCTTGCGCAAGGTTTCCACCTGGGCCACGGCTTGCTGAGCCGCATTCTTGCCACGACCGGCAGCGCTGCCGTGCTGTGCCTGGGTCAGCGCGCGCAGGCGGATCAGCTGGCGCACGCCTGTCGCCAGGTCGCACACCTGCTTGCCGAAGCGCGGCTCGATATCGGCCGCCGTATCCGGGTCCAGCAAGGTCAGCTCGAACATCAGGCCAGCAATGCGCGTTTCCGCATCGCTGCGCAGGAAAGCCAGGGTGGTGGCCACGCCGATGGCGAATTCCAGCGCAGAACGGCCGGCAAAGGTCTGCTTGTCGCCATACGCTTCGGTGGCATACGCGAGCGCGTCCAGCACGCGCGCGCTGTCCGGCGCACTCAAGCCCTCTACCAGTTGTTCCGAGGTGACGCTATTCGGGGCCGAGATGGAAACCATGTGATGCCTTATAAACTGAAAAACTAAATAACTGAATAACCTAGCGCTCTGCAGCGATGATGACGATTTCAACCAGGCATGCCGGATTGGCCAGTTTCGCCTCCACGGTGGCGCGCGGCGGCGTGTGCCCGGACGCGACCCAGTCATCCCACACTTCATTCATGCCGGGGAAGTCTTTCATGTCGGCGATGTAGATCTGGCACGACAGGATGCAGGTCTTGTCGCTGCCCGCTTCCATCAGCAGGCGGTCGACGTGAGCGAGCACTTCGCGCGTCTGGCCGACGATGTCTTGCGTGGTGTCTTCGGCAATCTGGCCAGCCAGGTAGATGGTGTTGTTATGTATCGCTACTTCGGAGAGGCGTTTGCCTACGTGCAGTCGTGTAATTTCCATGCTTCTTCTTTCGGTTGTTTCAAAATCTGTACAGCGTTATTACTTACCACTACTTACTTGCCCAGCAAAAACTTGCGCGCGATGGCGATCTGGTCGTCGTGCACGAAGGTGGGCGCATGGCCCACGCCGGCGATTTCCACCAGCTGCGCCTTTGGGCCGCGGCCCAGCATACTTTGCGCCGTCGCGTGCGACAGCAGGTCGGACTCCGACCCGCGCACCAGCAAGGTGGGGCAGCGCACGGCATCATACGCGGCCCACAGCATGGCTTCGTCGCTGGCCGCCGATTCCGGCGTGGCCGAGCGGAACGGCATGGCCAATCCCATATCATAGTGGCGGCGCCAATGGCCATCCTTATCCTGGCGCAACACGTCCACTGCCAGTTTATGCCATTCCGCGTCCGTATGCGGGCCGAAGCTGGCGGACACATCGCGCACAAATTTGGCGCCCTGCTCGAACGTCTCGAAACGCAAGTCCTGGCCGATGTAGTCGCCGATGCGCTGCAAGGCTTCGGGCGCCAGGGTCGGGCCGATATCGTTCAGGACCAGCTTGCTGATCGGGCTGTTTGGCAACGATGCCAGGCCCAGGCCGATCAAGCCGCCCATCGAGGTGCCGAACCAGTCCACCGTCTGACGCTCGCCGTTGGCCAGCACGCGCGCCAGCAGGGTCACCATGTCGCTCACATATTGCGGTACGCGGTAGAACTGCGGATTGGCCAGCCAGCCCGACCGCCCGCGTCCGACCACGTCGGGGCAGATGACGCGGTAATCGCTGGCCATGGCGCGCGCCAGGTTGTCGAAGTCGTCGGCCACGCGCGTCACGCCGTGGACGCAGACGAGAACGTTCGGATTGTCGGGCGCGCCCCACTCTTTATACGACATGCGGTGCAAGCCCGCCGGCGAGATGCATTGCACTGACTTGATGCTGGCTTCGATCATGCGATTTCCTTATTTGATATAAAAAGAGCACCGCTTTCTGCCTGCCAAGGGGTGTCCCGCGCGCGACGCTACGGCAGTGTAGCGCAGCGCGGGCAATGCTCCAAGCGCACGGCTGAAATGCTGCGCCGCAGCATAGCGCTGGCACCTTCGCCATGGCGCAATACCCGATATAGCGAAAGTGCATATCTGCGGTTATCCACAATTGAGCCGGCCCGGCAATGGGCGGATGATCGCAGCATCAACCCGCAAGAGGAGACCACTCGTGAAAAAACCGTTCTATAAAATCCTGTACGTGCAGGTGCTGTTCGCCATCGTGGCAGGCGTGCTGCTGGGGGTGTTCTACCCCTCGAACGCCGTCGACATGAAACCGCTGGGTGACGGCTTTATCAAACTGATCAAAATGATCATCGCCCCGGTGATCTTCTGCACCGTGGTCTCCGGCATTGCCGGCATGCAGGACGTCAAGAAAATCGGCAGAGTGGGCGGCAAGGCGCTGCTGTACTTTGAAGTGGTCTCCACCTTCGCGCTGGCCATCGGTTTGCTGGTTGCCAATATCCTCAAACCGGGCGCCGGCTTCAACGCCGATCCAGCCCACCTCGACGCCAAGTCGATTGCGCAATACACGCACGCCGAAGGCTTGACCACCGTCGACTTCCTGATGAACATCATCCCGAAGACCTTCGTCGACGCTTTCGCCAAGGGCGACATCCTGCAAGTGCTGCTGATCGCCATCCTGTTCGGCTTCTCGCTGTCCCTGCTGGGCGAGCGCGGCCGTCCGGTCACCAAGCTGATCGATGAACTGTCGCATGCCATCTTCGGCATGGTCAACATCATCATGAAAGTCGCTCCCATCGGCGCGTTCGGCGCGATGGCCTTCACCATCGGCAAATACGGCCTGGCTTCGCTGATCCCGCTGGCTAAACTGATGGGTTCGTTCTACCTGACCTGCTTCCTGTTCGTCTTCGTCGTGCTGGGCCTGATCGCCAAGTACACGGGCTTCTCCATCGGCCGCTTCTTGCTGTACATCAAGGAAGAACTGCTGATCGTGCTGGGCACGAGCTCGTCGGAATCGGCCCTGCCGGCCCTGATGAAAAAACTCGAGCGCCTGGGCTGCTCGAAACCGGTGGTCGGCCTGGTCGTGCCTACCGGCTACTCGTTCAACCTGGACGGCACCAATATCTACATGACCATGGCGGCCCTGTTCGTGGCACAAGCGACCAACACGGAACTGACCATCTGGCAGGAACTGACCATCCTGGGCGTGGCGATGCTGACCTCGAAAGGCGCCTCCGGTATCACGGGCGCCGGCTTCATCACCCTGGCCGCCACCCTGGCCGTGGTGCCGACGATCCCCGTGGCCGGCATGGCGCTGATCCTGGGCATCGACCGCTTCATGAGCGAATGCCGTGCGCTGACCAACTTCGTCGGCAACGGCGTGGCCACCATCGTCGTGTCGAAATGGGAAAAAGAACTGGACATGGACAAGCTGCACAGCGAGCTGGCCAATCCCACCCACCCTGCCGACGACGCCCACGTTGCACCGGCCGTGAGTATCGTCAAGTAAGCCGACCTCTCCATTGGAAAGCCCCGCAGAGCGGTCTGCGGGGCTTTTTGCATTAAGCGCAAGCTTCATCATCAACCAACAGTAAATCATGCATCAATATTTATCATGATGATCAACGAATCAAAAACCATTACAGTGCTGTCACTTGTTCGCCGCCAGGCTCGCGCATAATGACATTGCGTTAATGCAAGCCTGACACCGAGCCATCCACCTTTTTGAATGGAGTACGTCATGTCCCTCTCGCCCGCCTTCTACGCCACCTGGAACCCACGCCTGCTGGGCCTGCTGCGCATCATCCTCGGCTTTCTCTTCCTGCAGCACGGCACCGCAAAACTGTTCGGCGCGCCGCATGTGGCCATGTTCGATGGCCTGCAACTGTTGTCCGTGATGGGCGCGGCCGGTGTCATCGAACTGGTGGGCGGCAGCTTGCTGCTGGTCGGCCTGTTCACGCGCCCCGTCGCCTTCATCCTGTCGGGCCAGATGGCGGTGGCTTATTTCATGATGCACGCACCAAACGGCTTCCTGCCGATCCTGAACGGCGGCGAAATGGCCGTGATGTACTGCTTCACCTTCCTGTACTTCGCTGCGGCGGGTGCCGGCGCCTACAGCCTCGACGGCTTGCGCGGCAAGGCGGGCGCATAAAAAAAAGCGGACATCGCTGTCCGCCCTGCTTCAATACGACGATCCGCTTATATTCCGCTTACACAGCCGATACGTCCAGCTCAGCGCCCGTGGCCGCCTGCACTTGTTCCTTGGTCACGCCCGGCGCCAGTTCCACCAGCTTCAAGCCGTTTTCCGTCACGTCGATGACGCCCAGGTCACTGATGATGACGTCGACCACGCCCACGCCCGTCAGCGGCAAGTCGCACTGTTTCAGCAGCTTGTGCGAGGTCGTGCCATCCTTGGCCGTGGCCAAGTGTTCCATCAGCACCACGACACGCTTGACGCCGGCGACCAGGTCCATGGCGCCGCCCATGCCCTTGACCATCTTGCCTGGGATCATCCAGTTTGCCAGGTCGCCCTTTTCCGACACTTGCATGGCGCCCAGGATGGCCAGGTTGATCTTGCCGCCACGGATCATGCCGAACGAGTCAGCCGAGCTGAAGTAGGCGGCGCCGGGCAAGGCCGTCACCGTCTGCTTGCCGGCGTTGATCAGGTCGGCATCGACTTCCGCGTCGGTGGGGAACGGGCCGATGCCCAATAAGCCGTTTTCCGACTGCAAAAACACTTCCATATTGTCCGGCACATAGTTCGCCACCAGGGTCGGCAAGCCGATACCCAGGTTCACATAAAAGCCATCCTGCAGCTCTTTCGCCGCGCGCGCGGCCATTTCATCACGTGTCCAAGCCATAATCATCTCCCAATCTTGTATTTAGTCGGCGCGCACGGTGCGCTGCTCGATGCGTTTTTCCGGGTTCGCGTTGACCACGATGCGGTGCACGAAGATGCTCGGCGTATGCACCTGGTCCGGGTCGATCTCGCCCACTTCGACCAGTTTTTCCACTTCGACGATGGTGATCTTGCCGGCCATGGCCACGTTCGGGTTGAAATTGCGCGCCGTCTTGCGGTAAACCAAATTGCCCGCGCGATCGGCCATGTAGGCTTTCACCAGCGACACATCGGCCACCAGGCTGCGTTCCATCACGTATTGTTCGCCGTCGAATTCGCGCAGCTCCTTGCCGTCGGCAACGATGGTGCCCACGCCCGTCTTGGTGAAGAAAGCGGGGATGCCGGCGCCGCCGGCACGCAGTTTCTCGGCCAGGGTGCCTTGCGGCGTGAATTCCAGTTCCAGTTCGCCGGCCAGGTACTGGCGCGCGAATTCCTTGTTTTCGCCCACATAGGAGGCGATCATTTTCTTGATCTGGCGTGTGGTCAAGAGCTGGCCCAGGCCGAAGCCGTCCACGCCGGCGTTGTTGGAAATGGCCGTCAGGCCCGTCACGCCCGAGTCGCGCAAGGCAGCGATCAGTGCTTCGGGAATGCCGCACAGGCCGAAGCCGCCGACGGCGATGGTCTGGCCATCTTGAACGATACCGGCCAGCGCCGAGGCGGCGTCAGGATAAACTTTATTCATGAGTGTCCCTCTATCTTTTGTTAAGCTTTGGTCTTGAGTCCATAACTCAGGCAGCTCCTCAGCATAAAATACGCGAGTGGAAAGTACAATACCGTAGAACTACCGGCGCCGTGCCAGCAATCCCACTGTGAGAGTGATACGTATCAGATGAACGCCGCGTCAGCCATCGATTATGAAAGCATCTTCCTGCACGCGCCCGTGGGCATGTGCATGTCGGAAAACCGCATCATGCGCAGCTGCAACGAGGCGCTGGCAGCCATGTTCGGCTATGCCCGCGCCCAGCTCGACGACCAGTCCTTCGAAGTACTCTACCCCACGCACGACGAATTCCTGCGCACGGGTGAGCGCATCATCCCCATCATGAACACCAAGGGCCGCTATTCGGACGAGCGCATCATGCGCCGCAGTAATGGTGAATTGTTCTGGTGTCATGTCACGGGCCACGCCATGCTGCCGGGCCAGCCACTGGGAGCGGGCATCTGGACGTTCGAGGATGTCAGCGAGAAACGCCCCGTGACGGCCCAGTTGACCCCGCGCGAGCGCGAAATCGCCGCCCTGCTGGTGGAAGGCAAGACCAGCAAGGTCATCGCCCGCCAGATCGACCTCAGCCCCCGCACGGTGGAAATGCACCGCGCCAAGCTGATGCGCAAGTTTGCGGCCGCCACCTCGTCCGAACTGGTGCACAAGCTGGTGGGACTGCAGCTGCAGCGCTAGGGGGCGCAGCTGCCGGTTTCATCGCGGGGCTTAAAACGTGCTCATGCCGCCATCGGCAGAAATAATCGCGCCATTGATGAAGTGCGAATCCTCGCCCGCCAGCAACAGCAGCAGGCCGTCGAGGTCTTCCGGCTTGCCCGGGCGCTTGTTCGGCAGCATTTCGATCAACTTCTTGCCCTGCTCGGTGGCAAAGTAATCTTCGTTGATCTCGGTGGAAATGTAGCCGGGGCAGATGGCGTTGGTGTTGATGCCATACTTGCCCCACTCCACGGCCATGGCGCGCGTCATGTGCACCATGCCGGCCTTGCTCATGCAATACACGCCGATCTGCGGCAGCACCTGCAAGCCCGCCATCGAGGCGATATTGATGATGCGGTGCTGTTTCTTCGGGTCGCCCTTGGCGCGCGCGATCATGCGCTTGGCCGTCTGCTGGGCCACGAAGAACGAGCCGCGCAGGTTGGTGTCCATCACGAACGAGTAATCCTCGGGCGTGACGTCGACCAGGCGTTGCGTGGTGGAGACACCGGAATTGTTGACGAGGATATCGATGGGGCCCGCTTCCGTTTCCGCATGCGCGATGGCCGACTTGATGCTGGCGAAGTCAGTTACATCGAGCGACACCACGTGCGCGGCGCCGCCATCGGCTTCGATTTCGGCGCGCAATTCCTTCAGGCGTTCGGTGCGGCGCGACGCCAGCACGACCTGCGCGCCCGCCTGGGCCAGCACTTTCGCAAAGCGCGCGCCGAGGCCGCTCGATGCGCCGGTAATCAGGGCAATCTTGCCCTCGAAATTGACTTCTATGCCCACGAGCTACTCCTGTTTTATTTTAGACAACACTTTACACCGTGCCACTGGCACAGGGGCAAAATACCCTGCGTCACACTTGAGCAAAGGTAAACGCCATCATTACACAAAATGGCCGGATTTAGATTGCGGCGAGGGGCAATGTCACGCAAAATGGCGCCAAAGTTGCAATCCTCGCCAAAAACAAGCACACTCGTGCTTAAATTTATTCGAAGATTCCTCACCCACCCATTTAGTGACTAACAATCGAGACCATGACACAGCCTAATAACTTAGTTGAACAGTACGGACCGCGCGAGACCATGGAGTATGACGTGGTGATCGTCGGCGGTGGCCCCGCAGGCTTGGCGGCGGCCATCCGCCTGAAGCAGCTGGCCGCTGAAAAGAGCCAGGAAGTGTCCGTCTGCGTGCTGGAAAAAGGCGGCGAACTGGGCGCGCATATCCTGTCCGGCGCCATCATGGACCCGAAAGCGTTGAGCGAATTGATTCCGAACTGGAAAGAACTGGGCGCGCCCCTGAACACGGCAGTGACGGAAGACCGCATCCTGTTCCTGACGGAAACCAAAGCGTATAAAACGCCGAACTTCGCCGTGCCGGCCTGCTTTGAAAATCACGGCAACTACATCGTCTCGCTGGGCAATGTGGTGCGCTGGATGGGCCAGCAGGCGGAAAACCTGGGCGTGGAAATCTTCCCCGGCTTCCCTGCCGCGGAAATCCTCTACAACGACGATGGCTCCGTCAAAGGCGTGGCAACCGGCAATATGGGTGTCAAGCGCGACGGCGAACCGGGTCCCGACTTCCAGCTGGGCATGGAATTGCACGCCAAGTACACCCTGTTCGCCGAAGGCGCGCGCGGCCACCTGGGCAAGCAATTGATGGCCAAGTATGACTTGAACGCCGGCAAGGACCCGCAATCGTACGGCATCGGCATCAAGGAATTGTGGGAAATCGACCCGGCGCTGCACCAGCCGGGCCTGGTGATCCACTCGACGGGCTGGCCGCTGGACGCGAAAACCTACGGCGGCTCCTTCCTGTACCACCTGGAAAACAACCAGGTGATGGTCGGTTATGTGGTGGGCCTGAACTACGAGAACCCGTACCTGTCGCCCTACGAGGAATTCCAGCGTTATAAAACGCATCCGGAAATCCGCAAGTTCTTCGAAGGCGGCAAGCGCATTTCGTACGGCGCGCGCGCGATCACGGCCGGCGGCCTGCAATCGTTGCCGAAACTGGTGTTCGCCGGCGGCGCGCTGATCGGCTGCGATGCGGGCTTTTTGAACATGAGCCGCATCAAGGGCAGCCACGCAGCCATCAAGAGCGGCATGCTGGCGGCGGACGCGGCCTTCGGCGCCCTGGGCGAACAGCGCCAGCACGACGAACTGACGAGCTACCCCGTTGCGTTTGAACAATCCTGGCTGCATGAAGAGCTGCACGTGGCGCGCAACGTCAAGCCTTGGCTGTCGAAGGGCCTGTACCTGGGCAGCCTGATGACGGGCATCGACCAGATCCTCTTCCGCGGCAAGGCGCCCTGGACCCTGCATCACACGCATGGCGACCATGAATGCCTGAAGCCGGCAGCCCAGTCGAAAAAGATCGTGTATCCGAAACCCGATGGCAAGCTGACCTTCGACAAGATGTCGTCCGTCTTCATCTCGAACACGAACCACGCGGAAGACCAGCCCATCCACCTGACGTTGAAAAACGCCAGCGTGCCCGTCGACGTCAACCTGGCCACGTATGCGGGCCCGGAAGCGCGTTACTGTCCCGCCGGCGTGTACGAGTTCGTGAAAAACGACGACGGCGCCGAACGCCTGCAGATCAATGCGCAAAACTGCGTGCACTGCAAGACCTGCGACATCAAGGACCCAACGCAGAATATCGTGTGGGTGACGCCGGAAGGTGGTGGTGGGCCGAATTATCCGAACATGTAATTGACTGCGACAAACGCAGCAGCCCGATACAACAGCGAACAGCGCGCTCTCACCAGCGCGCTGTTTTTTCATCAAATACATCACAATTTTCAAGCTTTGACCCAACAACAACGACATGTTTGCATTACGACAGCATGAACATAAAAATTCCACTTGGAAAGTTTCTCATAAGCACTTCTAACAGTTACAATCCCCATTGATAAACATTTCCACTCCCTTCCTGCCATGCATGCGAACGTTCCTCCAGCCGTCCTCCTCGATACCGAACTGCAGCAAGCCATCGCCGAGCATCAGGCGGGCAATTATTCAAATGCTGAAGAGCTTTATCTGACAATTTTACGGACACACCCCTATCACGCCATTACCAATCATAATTTGGGTTTATTGGCAGGACAACAAGGGAAATATGAAGCAGGACTGCCTTTCCTGCGCACGGCGCTGTCGGCCGCCCCCGACGAAGGCCAGTTCTGGCTTTCCTATGCAAATGGCTTGCTGCAAGCAAGGCAGCTCCAGGAGGCGCTCGACATCATGGACACGGCGATTGCTCGCGGACTCGATAACGAACAATCACAGAATCTACGCCTGCTGATAACAAAGGAAATTGCTTTGGCAGCCCAGTCGCCATCGCAGCATGACGTCGATCAGATCGTGGCACTGTATCAGCGCGGTGAATACTTGGAGATGGAGGCGGCTTGCCGCCAATTGTTGCAACAATTTCCAGAAGCACCATTTGCCTGGAGCGTATTGGGCACAGCCCTGCAGGTGCAAGGCAAAGATGCCTTGCCTGTGCTAAAAAGAACCGCAGAACTGACGCCAGATGATGCTCAGGCACATGGCAACCTGGGCAATGCCTGGCAAGCAGCAGGCAAGCTTGACAATGCCTTGGACAGCTATCTGCGCGCACTGGAAATCGACCCGTCGTTCGCGGAGGCACACAACAATCTGGGAAGCGTACTGCGCCTGATGGATCGCCAAGATGAAGCCAAGGCCTGTTTCCACAAGGCGATTGCCTTACGTCCCGACTATGCCAAAGCCATGTTTAATCTGGCCAATGTTCTGAAGGAATTAAAGGAATATCCACTAGCGGTGGAACAATATCGTGCCGTGAGCCTGCTGATACCAGAGGATGCGGAAGTCCAGAATAGCCTGGGCTCTGCGCTGCGCCTGGACAAGAACTATAGCGAAGCCATCGAATCTTTCAAGCAAGCCATCTTGTTGAAACCCGACTACGCCGATGCGCACTTTAATCTGGGCACGACCTTGTTGGCGGCAGGGCGCGACGCCGAAGCAGTCATCAGTCTGGAGCAGGCGCTGGAGAATGAGCCCGATAACAATGAGCTTCATTTTTATCTGGGCAATGCGCTGAGAAACAGCAGCCACCCGGAAAAAGCCTTGGAAAGCTTCCGCAAGGCCCTGTCACTGAAACCAGATTTCCACGCGGCTGAAATCAATTTATGTTCACTGCTACAGGTGCATGGCGCCATCGACGAGGCCATCGCCAGCGCCTATCGGGCTCGCGACATGGCCCCTGCCCTAATGGTCAGCCATACTAATTTGCTGTTTTGCTTAAGCCATAGCGTCGAAGTGGATGCCGCAACAATGTTTGCCGAACATTGCGCATTTGGAGAACAATTCGAACGCCTGAGTCGGCCCAACTGGCCAAAGCATGGTAACGACCGCGACCCGCAGCGCTGCCTGCGCATCGGCTTCGTCTCGGGCGACTTCAATGAACACGTCGTGTCCAATTTTGTCATGCCAGTACTAGCCAAGCTGGCCAACAGCCCTCGCTTATCTTTGTACGGCTATTACAACAACAACCGCAATGACAGTAGCACCGAACGTTTGAAGCAATATCTGACCCATTGGAATGACGTGATGGAACTGTCCGACGCAGAGCTATCAGAGAAGATACAGCAAGATAAAATCGATATCCTGATCGATCTTTCCGGGCATACGGCTTACAATCGTCTACAAACATTTGCTACAAAACCAGCACCGATTCAGGCAAGCTGGATAGGCTACCCTGGCACTACAGGGCTGCAAGCGATGGACTATTACATATCGGATCGTTTTCTGACACCGCCCGAGATCGTCGGAAAATACATGACTGAAAAGCTGGCGCTGCTACCTGCGTGCCTGCCTTTCCTGCCATCCGCTCTTGCACCGGCAATACAACAAACGCCCGCTCTCTCAAATGGATACCTGACATTCGGAAGCTTTAACCGGTTAAGCAAACTGAATCGCAAAGTGATCGCTCGCTGGGCAAAATTACTACACGGAGTACCTACAGCCAAAATGCGTTTGGCTGCCATGCACAAGCAGTCGGATCACACCACGCTGGCGCAATGGTTTAAAGATGAAGGCATCGCCGAAGAACGGCTGAGCTTTTACCAACGAACACATCTGGGGGATTACCTGGAAATGCATCAGCATATCGACGTATGTCTCGATACCTATCCTTACACGGGCGGCACGACCACCATGCACGCGCTCTGGATGGGCGTACCGACATTGACATTGGCCGGCGATACAGTTGCCAGCCGGGCTGGGGCCTGCATCATGGAACACGTCGGACTCAACGCCTTCGTTGCCCTCGATGACGAGGATTTCGTTCAAAAAGGTATTTTCTTATCAAATAATATAGTTCAGTTGGCCGCCTTGCGCGCCACCATGCGCCAACGCCTTGAGGAATCTGCAATCGGTCAATCTGGCCTGATCGCTGAAGGATTCGAACATGCTCTGCGTGCTATGTGGCAACGCTGGTGTGCGGAACTGCCCCCAGAGACGTTTGAAGTTGAACGCTACGATTGCGATATGCAAATGGAAGGAAGTACTTCATGACGCCAGCCAAATTGCCACACCCCATCTACGTCACCCAGCCATTGTTGCCAGAGCTAAAGGATTTTCTCCCTTATCTCGAAACGATCTGGGAGAATAAAATTCTCACTAATGGCGGCCCGTTCCACCAACAGCTCGAACAGGCGCTGTGCGAGTACTTGGGCGTCAAGCACATTTGCCTGTTTACAAATGGTACGCTGGCGCTGATGACAGCCCTGCAGGCGCTGCGCATCACCGGTGAAGTGATCACCACGCCCTACTCTTTCGTGGCCACCGCCCATTCCCTGCTGTGGAACGGTATCAAGCCCGTCTTCGTCGACATCGACCCCAACAGCATGAACATGGACCCGGCCAATATCGAGGCGGCCATCACGCCGCAAACGACCGCCATTATGCCTGTCCATTGCTACGGGCGACCTTGCGACGTTGAACGCATCGAAAAGATTGCCGACAATTATGGTTTGAAAGTCATCTACGACGCGGCGCACGCATTCGGCGTGCGTCACAACGGGGGTAGCGTACTGAACTATGGCGATCTGTCCGTGCTGAGCTTTCACGCCACGAAGATTTTCAACACTTTCGAAGGCGGTGCGATTATCTGCCCCGATGGCAAAACCAAACAGCGCATCGATCATCTGAAAAATTTCGGTTTCGTCGACGAAGTGACGGTAGTAGCCCCCGGCATCAACGGCAAGATGAGCGAAATCAATGCCGCCTTCGGCCTGCTGCAATTAAAAGGCATCGACGCCGCGCTGCTGCAGCGACGCGCCATTGATGCGCGCTACCGCAAGAACCTGGCGGGGATCGCCGGTATCGCCTGCCTACCGGCATGCGAAGAGCAGATGACGAACCATGCCTACTTCCCCATCCTGGTGCGGCCGGAATACGGCGTGCGGCGCGATGAGCTGTACCAGGTGCTGCGCGACCACGATATCTTTGCGCGCCGCTATTTCTATCCTCTGATCAGCGATTTCCCCATGTATCGCGGCATGCCATCGGCGGCGCCCGCCAATCTGCCGCAAGCGCGCCAGGCAGCGGACCAAGTGATCTGCCTGCCCATCTACCCCGGACTGAGCGACGAACAAATCGACACTATCAGTGCCGTCATCGCCCATACCGCCGCCAGCTGACCCCTATTTACCCACGTTTTGCCCATGATTATTTCCACCGGCCACGATTTCGCTAGCACCAACGATACTCATCCATGGGCAGCACAATTACCGTGCAGAGTCAGTCTGATCCTCCCAGATTTTTTCCGCACCTGACGCGACCAGGCTGTCGAACATTGTAATTTTCACTTTGGGCGCCAACAGGCAGTGGGTATCGGCTCCATCGTCAAATACGACAGCCCCACGCAATCGCCGCGTAGCGGAAGACGGCTGCGTCAGCGCCACGCCTTCGGTCTGGCCTCCCAACTTCCACTCCAAACCCGATGGCATACACGCGGGACAGCCGAAAAAATCGGTCCGTTTCCGCTTCTCAGAGGCCGTCCGCGCAGTGCTGGTCGAACAAGCCTGGCGGGGCATGCCCCTGAGATGGACATGACAACAATGATGCATTCCTGCAAGACCTGACGACCAACGAGCCAACCGCAAATACTCCGAGGCGGAAAATGCGGCCACCTGACTTCACGGCCAGCGGCCGGTGGCCACGCCCTTCCTACAAATATTTATCACCGGCAACACGGCTGCGGATAACCCTGGCAGGCGCGCCATAACTGACACACATATCGGGGACGCTCCGCGTCACCACGGCGCCAGCGCCGACCACGCTATGCGCTCCGATCCGCAGGCGCTGCAGCAACAAGCCGCCCATACCGAGGGCACTGCAACTGCCGAGATGACAATTGCCGCCCGTAGCGGCCGCCGGCGCCAGACTGGAAAAAGCGTCCATCACGCTATCGTGATCCAACGATGCGCGCGTATTGACAATGCAGCCGGGTCCCATTTCACATCCCGGATTGACTACAGCACCGGCCATCATCACGCTGCCGGCGCCAATGCGCACCCCCCTGGCCACGCTGGCTTGCGGATGCACGGCGGTAATGAACCGCAGGTCCGGGCACAAGGCGGCCACGCCAGCTGTCACCCTTGCCCGCACATGGTTGTCGCCGATCGCCACCAGGACGCCACCCAAGGCATGCTGTTCAGCCAGTACAGGCAAATCCGTCTCGGCACCCAGCACGCGATAGCCCATGGTTTCCTCCCCATGCGCCCGAAAGGCATCGATCAGGCCAACGATGTGGTGCTCGCCTTGCCGTTCGACGACATCGATGACCACCTTGGCGTGGCCCGACGAACCAATAATTACAATATTCATTTTCATATCAAAAAATCAGGCTTGGTGCAATCTCTGCGATACGTGGCAGTATGCAGCATCTCCCTATTGCCGCACCAGCGGCGCGCCCGAGCCTTCGCATAAATTTAATGCACCTAGTATAACAGTCGTCTTTGTCCAGTACGGAAAACCATTCCAGACGGATTCCGGATAGATTGAAGCGAGCCGACTGACATCATACAAAATCATCTTGCAAAAAAGAGGGGGCATAGATTTTTTTGGAGCGGCGGTAAAAAATTTCCACAAAGAATTTAATAATGAAACCTGCCTGGTCGTCTTGTACTGATGAGGGCAACAATGCCACTCAACGAATTTACCTTACAGGAGCACCATATGCTGAGCCTTCACACCAACAACGCATCGCTGTCCGCACAGAACTCGATCGCCAAGACACAATCGCAACTGTCGACTTCGATGACCCGCCTGAGCACCGGCTACCGCATCAACTCGGCCATGGATGACGCTGCCGGCCTGCAGATCGCCACCCGCCTGAAAGCCCAGACCAGCGGCATGACCGTTGCCATGAGCAATACGCAAAACAGCACCTCGCTGCTGCAAACGGCTGAAGGCGCGTTCGGTGAAGTCACCAACATGCTGGTACGCATGAAAGACCTGGCCACGCAAGCTGCCGATGCTTCGTCGAACGGCTCCGACAAAACCGCCATGCAGGCGGAATTTGATGCCTTGGGCCTGGAACTGAAAAACGTCATGAACAACACCACTTTCGGCGGCGAACCACTGCTGAAGGGCGGAACGCTTTCCAGTACCATGACGTTCCAGATCGGCGCTGCAAAGTCGGAAACCATGAGCATCAATCTGTCGGCAGGGATGAGCGCCATCAGCACCGCCCTGGGATCGGCAACCGCCAATTTCGCTGGCGTAGCCGGCGGTACCGAACTGACAAGCGCTGCCAATGCGGCGATTGGCAGCCTGGTGTCTGCCATCGAGAGCGTTAGCACCGTGCGCTCCGCCTTGGGCGCCGCCGCCAACCGCCTTGACCACGTCAACAGCAACCTGTCGAACATCGCCACCAACACCAAGGCTGCTACCGGCCGCATCATGGATGTCGACTTCGCTACCGAAAGCTCGAACATGACCTCGTCGCAAATGCTGCTGCAAGCTGGCACCGCGATGCTGAAACAAAGCAACAGCATGTCCTCGATGGTCATGTCCTTGCTGCAATAAGATCGAACGCCACAGGCGAACGAACAGGCCCCGGCAAGCGATTGCCGGGGTTTTTTTATGGTTACAAAAAATTTCCACAAAGAATTTAATAGTGGAACCTGTCTGGTCGTCTTGTACTATTGAGGGCAAGAATGCCACTCAACGAATTTACCTTACAGGAGCAACACATGCTGAGTCTTCATACCAACAATGCATCGCTGTCCGCACAGAACTCGATCGCCAAGACGCAATCGCAACTGTCGACCTCGATGACCCGCCTGAGCACCGGCTACCGCATCAATTCGGCCATGGACGACGCTGCAGGCCTGCAGATCGCCACCCGCCTGAAAGCCCAGACCAGCGGCATGACGGTCGCAATGGCCAACACCCAGAACAGCACCTCGATGCTGCAGACGGCCGAAGGCGCCTTCGCCGAAGTGACCAACATGCTGGTACGCATGAAGGATCTGGCCACGCAAGCTGCCGATGCATCGTCGAACGGCTCCGACAAAACCGCCATGCAGGCAGAGTATGATGCACTGGGTCTGGAATTGTCGAACGTGATGAAAAACACCACTTTTGGTGGCGAAACACTGCTCGCCAGCGGCACCGTTTCCAAGAGCATGACCTTCCAGATCGGTGCTGCGAGCTCGGAAACCATGAGCATCAATCTGAGCACCGCCATGAGCAGCATCGGCTCTGCCTTGAGCTCGGCAGCTACCAACTACAGCACCGCTACTGTTGGCACGGAACTGACCGCCAACGCCAACGTGGCCATCGGCAGCCTGGTGTCGGCCATCGAAAGCATCAGCGTTGTACGCTCCGCCCTGGGCGCCGCCGCCAACCGCCTCGATCACGTCAACAGCAACCTGTCGAACATCGCCACCAACACCAAGGCCGCTACCGGCCGCATCATGGACGTTGACTTCGCTACGGAAAGCTCGAACATGACGTCGTCGCAAATGCTGCTGCAAGCCGGCACAGCGATGCTGAAACAAAGCAACAGCATGTCCTCGATGGTCATGTCCCTGCTGCAATAATCACTGGCGCTTCACCCAGCAAAGCCCCGGCAAGCGATTGCCGGGGCTAATGAGATGGCCACCCTCCACCCTATAAGTTACTAAACTTATAGGGTGTTTTCATTTCTGAAGGAGGCCATCATGGAAAACGTTATGCTCATCGGCATCGATCTCGGCAAACACAGCTTTCATGTCCACGGACAGGATCGCCAAGGTAAAACACTGCTGCGCAAGAAGTTCAGCCGCCCACAACTGATCGCGTTTGTCGCCACTTTTCATCCCTGCACCATCGTCATGGAGGCCTGTGCCGGAGCGCACTTCATAGCCCGGCAACTGGCCGGCTTTGGCCATGAGGCCAAGCTGATCTCGCCGCAGTTCGTGCGCCCCTTCGTCAAGAGCAATAAGAACGACTTCATCGATGCCGAAGCAATTTGCGAGGCGGCCAGCCGTCCCGCCATGCGTTTTGTCACGCCCAAGAACGAGGCTCAACAGACGCTTTCGGCACTGCACCGCGTGCGCGAATCGCTGGTACGCGAGCGTATCAAGGCGAGCAACCAAATCCACGGCTTTCTGCTGGAGTTCGGTATCAGCTTGCCCGTCGGCCACGCCGCGATCAAACGCTTGCCTTCCGTGCTGGCAGAACAGCGCCTGCCAGCACGGCTGGTACAAGTGCTGGAGCGACTGTATGCCATTTCAAGTACCTCGACCAGCAGATCGCCGAGATCGAGAAGGACCTGACCCGGCAAGTCACTGAAGATGATCTGGGCCAGCGGCTCATGACGGTACCGGGTATCGGACCGATCACCGCCAGCGTGCTGGCCGCCGAAGTCGGTGACGGCAAGCACTACCGCTGCGGCCGTAACTTCGCCGCCGCCGTCGGGCTGGTGCCACGCCAGTACAGTACCGGCGGCAAAAACAAGTTGCTGGGCATCAGCAAGCGCGGCGACAAGAATCTGCGGCGCCTGCTGGTGCAGTGCGCGCGGGCCTACATGCAGAGACTGGAGCGACAACGCGGACAGCTGGCGCAATGGGTCCGCTCCATGCTCACGCGTCGCCACTCGAATGTGGTGGCGTGCGCCCTGGCCAACAAACTGGCGCGCATGGCATGGGCCATCGCGGCCCACCATACCGAATTTGAAATAAAAGAGGCCCCCATGACAACATGAGGGCCTCCCAGACTCACTGTTTTACAGCACACCTACCTGGTTTTGCGACTGCTGACATTGGATGACGTGAACGGCACACCGGCCTGATGGATAACCTGGCAAAAAAATCGGCTATGCAAGGCCGAGGGGCTTTTCAGGACCGACAGGCGCGACTCTCATCGTGGCGCGGAGAACTTTCTCCAATCAGACGCCGGACAGATTTAAGCGAGCCTACTGACATCATACAAAATCAGCTTGCAAAAAGGAGGGTGACCATAGATTTTTCATGGCGGCGCGCCAGATAAAAAATTTCCATGTGGAATTTAATTAAATGCGCGCCCATGTCGCCTTGTAGGGGTGAGGGCAAGAAATTACCTGCCGCTCGACGAATTCATTTACCAGGAGCAATACAATGCTGAGCCTTCACACCAACAACGCATCGCTGTCCGCACAGAACTCGATCGCCAAGACACAATCGCAACTGTCGACTTCGATGACCCGCCTGAGCACCGGCTACCGCATCAATTCGGCCATGGATGACGCTGCCGGCCTGCAGATCGCCACCCGCCTGAAAGCCCAGACCAGCGGCATGACCGTTGCCATGAGCAATACGCAAAACAGCACCTCGCTGCTGCAAACGGCCGAAGGCGCGTTTGGCGAAGTGACCAACATGCTGGTACGCATGAAGGATCTGGCTACGCAAGCTGCCGATGCATCGTCGAACGCCTCCGACAAGACCGCCATGCAAGCGGAATACGATGCACTGAGCCTGGAACTGTACAACGTCATGACGAACACCACGTTCGGCGGCGAAAAATTGCTGGGCAAAGGCACGGCTGGTAATGGCACCCTGTCGGAAACCAAGATGACCTTCCAGATCGGCGCCGCCAAGTCGGAAACCATGGACTTCACCGTGCAAACCGACATGCTTGCACTGGATGGCTTGCTGGTCGGTCTTTCGGCGACCAACTACAAGGCTGTTGCTGGCGCCGTAGGCACCGAACTCACGGGCGCGGGCGCAGCAAATACTACCATTGACGCTCTGTCCACTGCCATTGGCAAGGTCGGCACCATCCGTTCGGCTTTGGGCGCCGCCGCCAACCGCCTCGACCACGTCAACAGCAACCTGTCGAACATCGCCACCAACACCAAGGCCGCTACCGGCCGCATCATGGACGTTGACTTCGCCACCGAAAGCTCGAACATGACCTCGTCGCAAATGCTGCTGCAAGCTGGCACCGCGATGCTGAAACAAAGCAACAGCATGTCCTCGATGGTCATGTCCTTGCTGCAATAATATTTGCCTGGCCGCTTGCGGCCAGCGACGCCAAGCCAGACTGCGGTCTGGCTTTTTTTATGTGCGAAACGTATTAATTTGACTATATTGCCTTTCGATTTAACAATGCCGGCGCCACAGTCGCCTATACAAGGTAGACCCGTTTCACCCTCACCGCCCACCGGAGCCGCCACGTGCTGAGCATTCACACCAATATCGCCGCACTGTACGCCCAGAACGCCGCTGCCGGCGCGCAAAGGCGGCTATCGACGTCTATGCAGCGCCTCTCCACCGGCTTTCGCATCAACTCGGCCATGGACGACGCTGCGGGCCTGCAGATCGCCACGCGCCTCAGTGCCCAGGTGAGCGGCATGACGGTGGCCATGCGCAATACGCAGAACAGCACCTCGATGCTGCAGACGGCCGAAGGCGCGTTCGGCGAAGTGACCAACATGCTGGTACGCATGAAAGACCTGGCCACGCAGGCGGCCGACGCTTCGGCCAACCAGACCGACCGCGACGCCATGCAGTCCGAATACGATGCGCTGGGGCTCGAGCTGTACAACGTCATGACGAATACCACCTATGGCGGCAGCCTGTTGCTGGGCAACGGTAGTGCCGGCAAGGGCACGCTGTCGGAGGCGATGACCTTCCAGATCGGCGCCAGCAGCAGCGAAACCATGAAGTTCGACGTGTCAGGCAAGATGGGCGGCCTGGACACGATACTACAAGCCATTTCGGCCAACTTTGCCGCCACCGGCACGGCCGGCAGCGAAATCGGCACGAATGGCGGCGCCAACAGCATGATCGACCAGCTCGCGGCGGCGCTCGACCAGGTCGGCGGCGTGCGCTCGGCCCTGGGCGCGGCGGCCAACCGCCTCGACCACGTGCACAGCAACCTTGCCAATATGGTCACCAATACCAAGGCCGCCATCGGCCGCATCATGGATGTCGACTACGCGGCGGAAAGCGCCAACATGGTGTCGGCGCAAATGCTGCTGCAAGCCAGCACGGCCATGCTCAAGCAAAGCCAGAGCATGCAGAAAATGATACTGTCCCTGCTGCAGCCATGATAGCTGATGCAGCCTGATTCACCCGCTCGTATAGACTCTCTTCCGGACATAGTGGCATGGCGATAGACCGCATTTCATCGGGCAACCCGGTGCCCCTGATTACCCAACGCTTTGACGTCAGCCCCGCGACGCCGATGGTGCCGGGCGTGGTCCAGCCGCTGGTGCCCATCGGCCCCTACATGGCGCCCGCGCCCGACGCCGGCACCCTGCCCGCCCAGCTGCAGCAGAAGGGGCAGGACAGCCTGGCGTCCCTCATCAAGCCGAATGCCGACGGTACGGGCGGCGCCATGCCGCGCGACAGCAGCGCGATGCAGGTTAATCAGCTGTTCTTCACGCGCCAGCTGGTCTGGCAGCCGCCCGACGCGGCGCAGCTGGCCGCCTCGTGGCGCGTGATGGTCAAGACCTATGGCGAGCAATATGCGGCCCTGCAGGAACAGGCGCGTGGCCAGCACGTGCCAGGCAATCTGTTCATGGCCGAGCAGCAACCTGCCCTGCTGCGCGAAGGCGCCCGTCCGCCACTGACGGTGGACAGCGAAGCGTGGCGCTTTGCCGTGTATGGCTGGGGCGGCCAGCGACTGCTGCTGCGCGTGCTGGCCAGCGACGAGGACGAGGAGGCCCCGCCCAGACGGCGCGGCAAGGTGGCGCTGCGCGTCGAACTGATCATCATCGGTATCGGCCGGGTCGTGATCCAGATGGAACCGGCCGGCGACGGCGTGCTGCTGGAGCTCGCTGCCGACGAGGAAGCCGCATTGCGCCATTTGCGCCTGGCCCTGCCCGAGATCGCCGACGCCGTGCGGCGCGCCGGCCTGCGCGTAGTGCGCTGCCGCCTGAACCGCCAGTTGCATGCACAGCGCGTGCACGGCAATTACCCGATGCAGGCGGGTGCCGCCGCGCTGTCGCTGGCCCTGTTCCGCGCCATGGCCGAAGTGGCACTGCTGCTGACGCAGCCGGAAGCGGAAGTGGCCGCCGATCCCGACGCGCCCGCAGCTCCCCCGGCCCAAGCCGAAGAGGAAACCATCATCGTCTCGAAGGAAGTGGCGGCGCCGCTCGGTTACGACTATGGCGATGAAGAAGAAACGGCGCAAGGCAGCACCGTGCTACTGCTGGCCGATGGCCAGCAGCACGACCTGTTGCCGCCCATCGACGAGCAGGATTGACGCTGCATAAAAAACGGCGCCCGAAGCGCCGTTTTTGTTATTTATCCTACCGTTTACCCCACTGTGCCGATAATGCTCACTTCGCGGTTTTCCGGGATTTCGTTATACGACAGCACATGCAGGCCCGGTGCGAACAGGCGCGCATAGCGGGCCAGCAGCGGACGAATCTGCGGCAGCACCAGCAGCAGCGGCGGCGTGGCTTGCTGTTTCATCTGCTCGCGCGCCACCGGCATGTTCACCTGCAACTGCGACAGCAGATGCGGGTCGATCGGGTAATTATCCAGGGTCACCTTGCCCGACTGGCGCGCCTGGTTCAGCGAACCGAGCAGCATATTTTCCAGCTCGCCACCCAGGTTAAACGCCTGCATTTCCATCTTCTGGCCAAACAGGCCGCTGACGATCTGGCGCCGCAGCGCGCAGCGCACTTCGGCCGCCAGCAGGATCGGGTCCTTGGTCGTTTCCGAACTGTCGAGCAAGGTGGTAGCGATGGGCACGATATCCTTCAGTGACACGTTTTCTGCCAGCAAGACGCGGAACACGCGCAACAGCTGCGTGTGCGTCAGAGCCTTGTCGAGCGCGCCGGCCAGCTTGGGCGACAGGGCCGTCAGGCGTTCCATCATGTTCGAGACGTCTTCGTGGCGGAACAGCTCCGGCAAGTATTCGCGCACCATCTTCGACAAGTGCGTGGCGATCACGCTGGGCGCCTCGATGACCTGGTAACCGAGACCCAGCGCATGCGCCTTTTCACTCGGTTCGATCCAGGTGACGGGCATGCCGTACGCCGGTTCGATGCCGGGAATGCCATCGAGCTGGCCATACACGTTCGGTGACGGGATCGCCATCAGGCGGTCGGCCTGCACTTCCGCCTGCGCCACCACGGTGCCCGACAGCACGATCGCGTACTGCGACGGTTTCAGGGCCAGGTCGTCGCGCACGCCGATGTTCGGCAGCAGTAAGCCCATGGCTTCGGACAGACTCTGGCGCACACCCTTGACGCGCTTGGTCAAGGGTTCGCCTTGGGTTTTATCCACCATGCCGACCAGTTTATAGCCGAGCATCACCATCAATGGCTGCACGGCGGGCAGTTGCTGCCACTCCAGTTCGGCCGGGCGCTCGTCGCGCAAGGCCGCCTCGATGGCCGCCATGCCGGCCGCATCGGGCCCCTTCACGCGCTTGGTCAGGCGCCAGGCCACGAAGGCCAGCACGCCCGCAAAGGTCATGAACATGAACCACGGCATGCCCGGGATCAAGGCCAGTGCCACCATCATGCCGGACGCGCTGTAGATCACCGTTGGCGAAGTCAGTACCTGGCCCGCCACTTGCTGTTCGAAGTCGCCCGAATCGCTGATGCGGGTGACGAGAATGGCGGCCGCAGCCGACAGCAGCAGCGCCGGAATCTGCGCCACCAGGCCATCACCGATGGTCAGCAGTGCATATTGACGGAAAGCATCGCCAAACGACAGGTCGTGCATCAGCGAGCCGATGGCCACACCGCCGACCATATTGATGATCAGGATCAGGATACTGGCGACGGCATCGCCGCGCACGAACTTCGACGCGCCATCCATGGCGCCATAGAAATCGGCTTCAGCGGCCACATCCTTGCGGCGGATCTGGGCTTTTTCCTGGTTGATCAGGCCGGCGTTCAGGTCGGCATCGATGGCCATCTGCTTGCCTGGCAAGGCATCGAGGGTAAAGCGCGCGGATACTTCCGAGATGCGCTCGGCACCCTTGGTGACGACGGCGAAGTTGATGATCATCAAGATCACGAAAACCACGATACCGACGACGAAGTTACCACCGATCACCACGTTACCAAACGCCTCGATCACTTTACCGGCCGCGTCCGCGCCCGTATGGCCGTGCAGCAACACCACGCGCGTGGACGCCACGTTCAACGTCAGCCTGAGCATGGTGGTGGCCAGGATCACCGTTGGGAAGACGGAGAAATCGAGCGGCCGCTTGGCCGACACGCTGACCAAAATGACGATCAGAGCCAGCACAATATTGAAAGTGAACAAGATATCGAGCAGCACCGGCGGCAGCGGCAGGATGATCATCGCCAGGATCACCAGCAGGAACAGCGGCGTGGCGAACTTGTGGCGGCGCATTTCGGCAACCACGCGGTTCAGGAAATTCATGAAGGTACTACCTCGCTCAAATGAGATGGCACGACCACCTCGGTGGGAAATGGGGGCTGGGCGGCACGCTGCCCAGTACGGAATGCTTTCAGCTGCAGTATGTAGTTGAGCACCTGCGACACGGCCTGGTACAGCTGCACGGGAATCTGCTGCTGCACCTGGCTGGTGTTGTAGATGGCGCGTGCCAGCGGCGGCAACTCCAGCGTTTCAATATTGTGTTCCTTCGCCACTTGCCGGATATACAGCGCCATTTCGTCGACGCCCTTGGCAACGACAAACGGCGCCTCGGCGCGGTCCTGGTCATACTTCAGCGCGACGGCGTAATGCTCGGGATTGACGATCACCACGTCGGCGTCGGGCACAGTCTTGCGCACGCTGCGCCGGCCGATCTGCTGCTGCAGCTGGCGGATGCGCTGGCGCACTTCGGGCCGGCCTTCGCTGCTCTTGTGCTCTTCCTTGACATCCTGTTTGCTCATGCGCTGGTTGCGGGCAAAGAAAAACGCCTGCGCCGGCACGTCGATGATGGCAAACAGGACGAAGACGGAAATGAGGGCCATCAAGCCGTCGAGCATCAGCGCGGAACCATCGAGCATGGCTTGCTGCAGCGGCCGGTGTTGCAAGTCCACATACTGCCTCAGGCTGGAACGGCTGACATGCACGAGCACCATGCCCAGCACGGCGGCCTTGGCGATGGACAAGCCGAATTCAAAGCCATGCTTGGGCGCAAACAGACGGCCCAGGTTCTTGGCCGGGCTCAGGCGCTCCATCTTCGGCATCCAGTTCTTCGTGCTGATGACCCAGCCGCCGGGGATCAAGGAACCGAGCACGACGAACAGGGGCACGCAAAACAGCGGCACGATCATCTTGATCAGCAAGCCCACCGACGTCGTAAACGCCATCGACATGGCATTTTCCAGCGCGCCCTTGCTGTCGAGCGGCATGAAGGCCATGGCGAACAGCTCGCGAAAGCTTTGCAGATAGCCCGGCAGCAGATAAATGAAGACCTTCATGCTGATCAGGATGCCCAGCGCCGTCGACAGGTCGCGCGAACGCACCACCTGTCCTTCCTGGCGCGATTTCTTCAGCTTTTGCTGTGACGCCTTCTCTGTCTTGTCGCCAGTGCTGCTATCCGCCATGGGCCACCCGCATCTGTTCGGAGAGCATGTCGAGCACCCGGTTGGTCATGGCGATATAGTGCTCCGGGATAAAGCGCACGATCTGTATCAGCATCAGCAGGCCGAACATGGTGATCATGGAAAAGCCCAGTGAAAACAGGTTCAGCGACGGCGCCACGCGGTTCAGAAAGCCGAAACCCAGTTGCACCACCATGGTGGAAAAGACGATGGGCAAGGCCAGCAGCATGGCGGCGGCGAAGATCCACGCCACGTTATAGGCCACCGTCTGCAGCAGCAGCGGTCCGTAGCCCTGCCCTACGGGCCAGGCCGTGAAACTGGCGCCTATCACACCCGTCAGCACGAGGTGGCCGTCGATGGCGAAAAACACGATCATGCACATGATGGTGAGTAAACCCGTGATCACGTCCGACGAGGTGCCGTTGAGCGGATCGTTCATGACGGCCATGGAAAAGCCCACCTGGCTCGACACCAGGTAACCGAGCACCGACATGACCGACATGGCAAAGTGGAAGGCCAGGCCGAGGACGAAGCCGATGATGGCCTGCTCCAGGGTGGCGACGACGGCGTGCAGGGAAAACGGATCGATTTTCAACAAGTCCTGCGAGATGCCCGACGCCTGCATCACGGGCAGCATCAGGATCGCCAGCACCAGCGACAGCAGCACCCGCACGGGGACGGGCACCATGGCGTCGCCGATCACGGGCGAGGCGCTGAGCATGGCCAGGATGCGGCAGAACGGCCACCACACGGCCAGCAGAAACGGCAGCACCTGATTGAAAATCTGATCCATGGGCGCGCGGCGCTATCCGACCAGGGTGGCCGCGCGCTGAAAAATGGACACGCAATAATCCATCAGGTAACCGGCCATCCAGCGTCCGGCCAGGATCAGCGCCAACAGGGTGACCAGCAGGCGCGGCAGGAAACTCATGGTCTGTTCATTGATCGAGGTGGCCGCCTGCACCAGCGCGACCAGCAGGCCCATGAGCAAACCTGGCACGACCAGAATCACCACCAGCAGCATGACGACATGCAGCGCTTCGATGATCAGGTCGACGGCGACTTCAGGCGTAAACATGGATCAATAGCCCTGTATGCTGGTAACTAAAGTGTTGACGGTCAGGGTCCAGCCGTCGACCAGCACGAACAGCAGCAGCTTGAACGGCAACGATATCACCAGCGGCGAGAGCATCATCATGCCCATGGCCATCAGCACGGACGCCACCACCAGGTCGATGATGAGGAACGGTATGAACAGCATGCAGCCGATCTGGAACGCCGTCTTGAGTTCGGACAACACAAACGCCGCCAGCTTGACCGTGAAACTGTGGTCTTGCGGGCGCATGCTCGACGGCTCGCCAGCCAGGTGCGCGATCTGCGCCAGCGCAGCCTTGCTCGTCTGCGCCAGCATGAAGCGCGAAATCGGCACTTCGGCGATCTTCAGCGCTTCCTGCATGCCGATCTGGTCGCGGTCGTAGGGCACGAACGCGTCTTTCCACACCTGGTCGCCGATGGGGCGCATGACCAGCAAGGTGAGGATCAGGGCGATGCCCGTGACGATGCGGTTGGGCAAGCCCTGCTGCAGGCCCAGGGCCTGGCGCAGCAGGGACAGCACGATGACGAAGCGGGTAAAGCTGGTCATCATCATGACCATCACGGGCAGCAGCCCGAGCAGGGTCATGACGACGAGGATCTGCATCTTCACCGACAGGTCGGTCTTCGCGCCCGGCACCACGCCGGACAACAAATCCTGCGCCCCGGCGGCGCTGCAACACAGCATCAGAACAGGGACAGCCAGCGCGGCAGCCAGCGCGCCGCGGCGCCGGCTCAAACCGGGGACCGCCAGCTTCATGCTGTCATCAGGTCGAGATTGAGGCCGTCGAGGTCGATGACTTTCAGGCCATAGTTCTCGCCGGCCACCACCACTTCGGCACGGCCGATCGGCGTGCCGTTGACCTTGATCACCAGCGGTTCGCCGGCCAGCATGTCGAGTTCGATCACGCTTTCCGGGCCGATGGCCATCAGCTCTTCCAGCGAAATGCGGGCCGAACCCACTTCCAGCGTCAGGGTAACGGGAATCTTGCGCATCATCTGCGGAATATCGCGGCGCGCGCGGGTGCTGGCCACGTCGGACACGTCGCCCTGGTCGATGATCATGTCATCGCCCAGGTCTTCCAGCAGGGTTTCGCTCTGGTTGGTATCGGTGATATTCATATTATTCGACATCTTCAAATGAGGTTAAACAGAGCTTGCCCTTGTGTTCGGAAACAGCCGCGGTAAATAAACGGGAGTCGTCCAGCATGACGTCGGTGCGGCTCAGGCTGACGGGAATCACGTCACCCACGCGCAGGTCGAACAAGGCGCCCAGCTGCATCTGCTTGCTGACCAGCCTGCCTTCCAGGGTCACTTGCAGGCGCGAAGCGAGCGGGCGCACGCTGCGCAGCGCCTTCTTCGCTTGCGCGCGCTCGGGCAGCAGGCCGCGCAGCACGTCGACCATCAGGCGCTTGTCCAGCGAGAACCAGAAGTGGCCGCTCTGCCCTGCCGCGACGTCGCTGAGCGCCACGGTGACGATCCAGCTGCCGCGCGGCGGGTGCACGCCGGACTGCACGGCGACCTCGGCACTGGTGTCGATGTCGCTGCTCTTGCCCAGCGTTTGCAGGTTCTTGTGGACGCGGGAGAACAAACTGTTCACCAACTGTTGTCCCAGCACCACAGCGAGACGCTCTTCCGTGGCCGTCACGCGCACCTGCGCCGGATCGGGCAGCGCACCCTTGGCGCCGGCACTACCGTAGCGATAGTTCAGCACGCTCAAGAGTATCTGCCGTTCGAGCGTAAAGCCCGACTGGCCGGCCGGCGTGGAAAAACTCAGCCAGCGATTCACGCTGTCCTCGTTTTCTACGCGCGACAAAGTCACGCCGTCGATCTGGAAATTACCCCAGTAGCGGCGGCTCATAGGTTGGCGCAGGGCCACAGCCAGGTCGTCGCGCAGCTGGGCGCCGAATACATGCAGCAAATGGACAGGACGTCCAAGCAGACAGGAATCGAGGACTTGATGGCGCACAGTTTGATCTGTCTTGGTAATGATTGTCATGTAGTGGTCATGTCGGTATTGCGGTGGCAGAACAAATTATACGGATCGCCCGAAATTAAATACAGCATCATCTTGGCTTTCCCCACAGGTCCGCAAGCAAACGATTGCACATCGTATCGCATGCTAGATGACTACGGTGCTGAACAATACATGAAAAAGCTAAATATTGCCATGTATCAATATTCCTTGAGCCAATCCTCTCTTTACTTTATAGTTGCCTCGAGGTAAGCTTATAGCGACAAAATAGTGATTTGCAGTGCGCCATTCCGCTTACCTGATTCCGGTTTTTATGGCAGTTTTCAGTCCGTTTTATTGCCACCAGCAGAAACTTTTATCAGATAAATATTAGTTGTCATGGCCATGTAAATCATGTCGGCGTGGGTTTGTTTGATTCTGCTTGAGCGGATGGTGTGGCAACTGATAAAACTGATGGGTCCTGCGGATCGGGCCGGGCGGGATGGCATTCACATGCACGACTGCCGGATTGGCAACACCAGTAATTCTGATTGATACGTCACCGCATATTGAAAGTAGAGGGCAAGATGAGCAACGAACTCGCAGGTCTGATCAAGGCCGATCTGGCAGCACTGAGCAATGACGCGCACGCCCTGGGCACCAGCATCGCGCCCGCCGCCCAGTTCGGCGCGCCGGAACAATCCGGCTTTTCCTTCGCGCAAAGCATGCAAGACGCCATCGGCAAGGTCAATGGCGACGACCGCATGGCCGCGCAGAAAATGAGCGACGTCGACAGCGGCAAGAGTGACGACATGGTCGGCGCCATGCTGGCCAGCCAGGAAGCAAGCCTGTCCTTCTCCATGTTGATGCAAGTGCGCAACAAGGTCATGGGCGCCGTCGATGAGCTCATCAAGTTGCCTCTGTAATCTTCACGTCCTGATCCACGCCCAGCCTCCCAGCGAAAGTTACCCCAAGTGATTACCCCCATGAAGTCCGCATTTGCGCGCTGGCGCCTTGGTGCCCAGCCCGCCATCCCGCCCGCCCTGCTGAAAAACCTGGTTCCCATCATCGTGCTGGCCATCGGCATCACCGCCATGGTGACCATGTATGCCTGGCGCGACCAGGCCAACTACAAGCCGGTGTTTGGCGCGCGCGAAAAAGTGGCCGTGACGGACATGATGGCAACCCTGGACGCCGAGCACATTCCCTACCGTTTGCATCCGGACAGCGGCCAGGTGCTGGTGCCCGACGCCATGCTGGGCAAGGTGCGCATGCTGCTCGCCTCAAAAGGCGTGACGGCGCAACTGCCGGCAGGCCTGGAACTGATGGACAAGAATGACCCGCTGGGTGTATCGCAATTCGTGCAGGACGTGCGCTTCCGCCGCGGCCTGGAAGGCGAGTTGGCGCAAAGCATCATGACGATGGACGCGATCGCTTCGGCGCGCGTCCATCTGTCGATTGCCAAGTCGACCTCGTTTGTCGCCAGCGACGGCGACAAATCGTCCGCCTCCGTGGTGGTGGCGCTGAAGCCGGGCCGCACCCTGGCGCCGGAACAGATCGCCGCCGTCATCAACATGGTGGCCGGCAGCGTCGCCAGCCTGGCGCCTACGCGCGTGAGCCTGGTCGACCAGGGCGGCAACCTGCTGTCCTCGCACGTCGACCTGACGGACGGTTTCGACGCCTCGGCCGCCGGCAATGAAGGTGCGAAACGTTTCCAGGATGAAATCCGCCGCAATGTCACGGGCTTGCTGGGACCCGTCATCGGCGAAGACAACTTCAAGCTCAGCGTAACGGCCGCCGTGAATAACGACCGCGTGGACGAAACGCTGGAAAAATACGGCGAAGCCCCGAAAGTGACCAGCGAAGCGATGCGCGAAGAGCAGGAACGCAACCGCACCGTGGCCGGCATTCCCGGCAGCCTGTCGAACCGGCCGCCAGCAGCGGCCGTGCCGGCACCGGCCGACGCCGCTGGCGCCGCACCGGCCGATGGCGCACCGAAGCCGTCCGACGATGGCACGGCCCGCAAGAACGCCACCACGCGCCAATACGCGTATGACCGCAGCATCACGCAGATCAAGCGCAGCCGTGGCCGCCTGGAAAAACTCAGCGTGGCCGTCGTCCTCAACAGCGCCGCCGCACCGAATCCAAAAACGGGCTGGACACCTGCCGAACTGGGCAATATTGAAAAAATGCTCAACAGCGGCCTGGGCATCAACGCCCAGCGCGGCGACACCCTGAGCCTGACGGCGCTGGCCTTCCCTGCCAAGCCGCCCGTGGCGCAGTGGTGGGAAGAGCGCGACACCGTCGTCGATTTCAGCAGCTGGCTGCTGTACGCCCTGGGCGCCGTGCTCGGCTACTTCCTGATCCTGCGTCCGCTGCTGCGCCTGCTAACCACGCGCCTGGCGCCACCGGCACTGAAACAGCTCGATCCTGCCATGGCACTGGGCGCCGGCAGCAGCGCCGGCGCGAATGGCGCAGCGGCCGCCGGCGCGCCAGCCCTGGGCGCGAATGGCAGCCCACTGGCGCTCGAAGGCGAGGCCGGCGCTGGCAACATGCCGGTCGTGCCCCTGCTGGAAAACTATGACTTGCCACCACCAGGCTCGGCGGTCGACGTGATGGTCGATCACCTGAAAGTGCTGGCTGAAAAAGAACCCGAGCGTGTCGCCGAAGTCGTCAAACAATGGATGCAGAAAAATGGCCGAACTCAACAACAATAATTCCTCCGACGGCGCTGAGTACGAAAGCGTCAGCCTGAATCCCGTGGAACAAGCCGCCATCGTGCTGCTGAGCATAGGCGAAGAGCAGGCAGCCAACGTGCTGCGCTGCCTGTCGCGCGAAGAATTGCTGGAAGTCACGCAAGTGATGTCGCGCATGAGCGGCATCAAGGTCGAGTCCGTGAAAGCGGCCATGCAGACCTTCTTCGACGACTACCGCCAGCAAAGCGGCGTGCACGGCGCCTCGCGCAGCTACCTGAAACGCTCGCTGGACATGGCGCTGGGTAGCGATATCGCGAATAGTGTGCTGAACAACATTTATGGCGACGCCATCCGTCCGAAAATGGCGCGCCTGCAGTGGGCCTCGCCAAAATGGCTGGCCGAATACATCGTCAACGAGCATGTGCAGATGCAAGCCGTGTTCCTGGCCTTTTTGCCGCCCGCGCTGGCGGGCCAGATCCTCGATGCCCTGCCCGTCGAAGGCCGCGACCTGGTCTTGCTGAACCTGGCGCGCCTGGACGAGATCGACCGCGACCTGCTGGTCGAGCTCGACGAACTGGTGGGCCGCTGCCTGGGCACGCTCGACACGCAAAGCACTAGCGTGGAAGGCATCCGCCAGGCTGCCGAGATTCTCAACCGCATGCCGGGCAACCGCGCCGCGCTGGTCGAGCTGCTGCGCGCACACGACCCGGATGTGGTTTCGGAAATCGAACTGAGCATGTACGACTTCCTGATTCTGTCCACGCAGAGCGATGTCACGCTCACGCGCATCCTGGAAGACGTGCCGATGGAACAGTGGGCCATCGCCCTGAAGGGCGCGGAACCGGCTATCCGCGACGCCGTGCTGAAAACCATGCCACGCCGCCAGGCACAAAGCTTCGAAGACATGATGCGCCGTTCCGGCCCCGTGCCACTCTCCCGTATCGAACAAACGCGCCAGGAAATCATGGCCACCGTCAAGGGCCTCGCCGATGCGGGCGAGATCGAAGTGCAATTGTTTGCTGAAGCGGTGATCGAATGAAACACTTCCGCTCGTATCGTTTCCCGCCCCTGTCGCAATTCATCGCCGCCGGCCAGCGCGCCTCCAACGAGGATACGGATGGCCAGTGGCAGGCATCCGTCTCGGAAGGTTTCGAGCAGGGCCAGCGCGACGGCTACGAAGTGGGCCTGGTGCAAGGCCAGCAGGACGGCTACGACACCGGACGCAGCGATGGCATGGCGCAGGGCCGCGAAGAAGGCCGCAATGAAACGCTGGTGGCGCTGGACCGCCTGGCGCGCCCCGTCGACGCTATCCTGCGCGACCTGAAAAAGGTGCGCGCCGATTATCGCGAAGCGCAGCGCAAGGAAGTGGTCGACCTGGTGGCCAAGGTGGCGCGCCAGGTGATTCGCGCCGAACTGGCGCTGCAACCGGTGCAATTGCTGGCCCTGGTCGACGAGACCCTGGCCTCGATGCCGCCCACGCGCGAAGAAATCGATGTCTTCCTCAATCCGGAAGAACTGAAACGCATCAGCGAACTCGATCCGAAGCGCGCCAAGCGCTGGAACCTGATCGCCGACGCCAGGCTCGACGCAGGCGAATGCCGCATCAAGGCGGGCGACAATGAAGTCGACGCGGGCTGCCATCAGCGCCTGTCGGCCTGCATGGAACAGGTCAGCAGCCACCTGGCGCTGGCCGCCGAACACGCGGACCAGGGCGCGCCTGCATGATCGCCGACACGCTGCGCAGCTTCGAGATCGGCGATATCCCGGTCGCGACACCCACCGGCCGCCTGGTCGGCGCGTCCGGTTTGCTGCTGGAAAGCGCCGGCTGCCGCCTGCACACGGGCCAGCGTTGTCAAATTGAAACTGTGAGCGGCGAGTGGCTCGATGCGCAAGTCGTGGGTTTTCGCGAAAAACTGTCCTACCTGATGCCGTTCAAGAAGGCGACAGGACTGACCACCGGCGCGCGCGTGTTACCCCTGCCCGACAAGGCCAGCCTGCAGATCGGCCCGTCGTGGCTGGGCCGCATGGTGAATGGCCTGGGCGAGCCGATCGATGACCTGGGCCGTCTCGGTGGCGAACACATCCTGGAAGTCACGCCACCGAAGATCAATCCGCTGAAGAAACAACCGGTGGTCGAGCCACTGGACGTGGGTGTGCGGGCGATTAACAGCATGCTGACCCTGGGCAAGGGCCAGCGCGTGGGCCTGATGGCCGGTTCCGGCGTGGGAAAAAGCGTGCTGCTGGGCCTGATCACGCGCCAGACAGTGGCCGATGTCGTCGTCGTCGGCCTAATCGGCGAACGGGGCCGCGAAGTGCGCGAATTCGTCGAAAAGTCGCTCGGTGCCGAGGGCTTGAAGAAAGCGGTGCTGGTGATTGCGCCAGCCGATGAATCACCGTTGATGCGCATCATGGCCACCGAGCTGTGCCACTCGATTGCCGCGCATTACCGTGACCAGGGCAAGCATGTGCTGCTGCTGGTCGACTCGCTGACGCGCTATGCGATGGCCTTGCGCGAAGTGGCGCTGGCCCTGGGCGAGCCGCCGGCCACGCGCGGCTATCCGCCGTCTGTCTTTTCGAACCTGCCGCAACTGGTGGAAAGCGCCGGCAATGGTGCCCACCCTGACGGCAGCATGAGCGCCATCTATACGGTCTTGGCCGAAGGCGACGACCAGCAAGACCCGGTGGTCGACACGGCGCGCGCGATTCTCGACGGCCACATCGTGCTCACGCGCGAACTGGCCGAGCGGGGCCACTACCCCGCCATCGACATCGCCGCCTCGATCAGCCGCTGCATGGCGCAAGTGATCACGCCCGAGCACATGCAGGCGGCGCGCGCGCTGAAAGCGTCGATGGCGCGCCATGCGCGCGTGCGCGACCTGATCCCGCTGGGCGCCTACGTACCCGGCGCCGACCCGATTACCGACCGCGCCGTCCAGCTGCACACCCCCATCGAAGCCTTCCTGTGCCAGGGCACCAAGGAAGAGGCGCCGATGGGGCCGTGCATAGCACAACTTGAACAGATCATGGCCTAGGAGCATATGTGAGCGACGCGCATACCATCCGCAACCTGACCACCCTGGTCGGCCTGCGCAGCACCGAAGTGGAACGCCTGCAAGGCGAAATGGCGGCGCAGACGGCCGTGCGCGAGCGCTACCAGAAAAACCTGGAACGCTTGACGGGCCTGTACACGGACAGCGGCCCCAGCGGCGCCCTGCCCCTGGCCCTGTCCGTCAATTGCGGCAACTTCAAGCAGGCGGTCATGCAGATGGCCGACCAGCACCGTACCGACCTGCACCTGCACGAGGCCAACATGGCGGTCTCGCAGCGAGCCCTGAATACGGCCTGGGCCAAGCGCGAAGTACTGGACCAGGTGCTGACGCAAAAACAAAAACATGTTGCAAATGAGCAACAACGTGTCGATGCCAAGCGGCAAGATGAGTTGGCGACGCAATTCTGGTTCCGCGGACAGGTAAAATGAGGCTTGTGTAAGTTTCTTTCAGGAAAACTTCACGAAACGGGAATAGGGGTCGCCTTGTACCGGTATATCCCTTTATTCAGGAGTCTGGCATGGCAAGCGTAATTACCTCACCGCAATACGATCCGATCCCAACGGCTGAAAAACTGGCGACCAAGGCAGTTGCCGGTCAGAAAGCTGCCCTGGCGGCGCAAACGGCGCTGGCCAATAACACCAGCACGGCGCTGGGCAACCTGAAGTCGGCCATCTCGACCTTCCAGAGCGCCATGTCGGCCATGACCAGCAGCAAATCGGTGCTGAGCCAGTCCGCCACCTTCCCGGCCGCCGGCTACGGTTCTGCCACGGCCGGCATCAATGCGACGCCGGGCACCTATTCCTTTTTTGTTGAAAAACTGGCCACTGCCAGCCAGATGTCGTATGGCGGTCTGAGCAGCGTCAATACCGCCGATGGCACGGGTACGCTGAAAGTGAAAATTGGCGATGGCGTGGGCGACAACACGCTCGACATCGACCTGGCCGCCTCCGACAAGGATGGCAACGGCACAGTGACCCCACAGGAAATCGCTGCCGCCATCAATGGCAACAGCAAGAACAATTCGCGCGTAACCGCGTCCATCGTCACCATCGACGGCACTGCGCAAATGGTCCTGACGTCGAATGCGACGGGCATTGCAAACGCTGCCACGCTCGACGCCAGCGGCGTCACCAACGTCGCGCTGAAAGGCGCGCTGATCGCTCCGGCCAACATCAAGGAAGTCGTCAAGGCTGACGATGCCATCGTCTGGCTGGGCGGCAAACCCGGCGGCACGGCCATCACGCAAGCATCGAATACCTTCACCAACGTGCAGGATGTGAAAATTACGTTCACCCGCGCCATGACGGCTGCCGAAGCACCCGTGACGCTGACCGTCGCCACCGACAGCAGCGGCACCGCCGCCAACGTGCAAGCGTTCGTCGATGCCTATAACAAGCTGAAAACCCTGATGGATGGCCTGGCCAGTCCCGGCAACCCGGAAAAGAACATCGCCGCAGGCATCTTTGCCCATGATTCCGGTCTGAATGCCTTGCGCAGCAGCATGGGCGACGCCCTGCGCCTGAACGTCAATGGCATATCGCTCGTGTCCTACGGCATTACGGCCCAGCGCGACGGCACCATCAGCCTGAATACGGCCAAGCTGACGGCCAAGCTGGCCGACAACCCGACAGGCCTCGACAAGCTTTTTGGCAACAACAGCCTGTCCGCCCCTGCCGGTGTGCTCGGTGGGCTGGACAAGGTGCTGGGCCAGTGGGGCAATATCACCAAGGGTCAGATCACCCAGCGCCAGGCCGCCACGGAGAAGCTGCAGAAAAGCCTGGTCAAGAGCGGCGAGCGCCTCACGGCCCAATATGACACGGCATACAAACGTTTCCTCGATCAATTTACACGCCTGCAAGTATTGCAGGAACAAATGAGCAAGACGTCCGATATGTTCGATGCCATGTTTAGCAACAACAAATCCTAAGGCGGATGCGTCTGCCGCGCCGCCCCACGTTAACATAGCGAGAAGATAATAATGTTAAACAATGAAGCTTACGGCAATTACCACGCCGTCAACCTGGATTCCCAGACCGCCCGCGCTACACCGGTCGAGCTGGTACTGGTGCTGACGGACGGCCTGCTGGAAGAACTGGCGCGCGCGCGCGGGCATATCGTGGGCAAGCGCTACGAGCAAAAGGCTGTCAGCCTGGATAAATGCACGCAAATCATCAACGGTCTGTCGAGCTCGCTCGATTTCGACAATGGCGGCGAAGTGGTGGTCAACCTGGCGCGCCTGTACGACTACTGCGTGGCGCGTCTGTACACGGCCGGCATCAAGCTGGACCCGACGCTGATCGATGAAGTGTCGACCTTGATGACCACCATCAAGCGTGGCTGGGTGGGCGTCCAGGCGAACAATGCCTAGGCGCGCTGCGCTGCAGCTGCTGAGCCGGCAATTGAGCGCGGCCGTCGCGCAGCCGGACTGGGATGCGATGGAAAAACTCTCGGCCAGCCTGGCGAAAAACATCCCGCTACTGGCTGAACGGGGCGCATGGACTGCGCTGGAACAAACAGAATTGTTGGAATTGCGCAAAATTCACGCGCAAGCGGTTAAAATTTGCTCTGAGGAAAAAGAACGCCTGGGCTTACACCTGGGTGCATTACAGGCAAATAAGGAAGGTTGGGTCGCCTACGCCGCGCTCGGCGAATACGACTCGGACGGGAATCAAGCATGATCATGAACTTCAACACGGCACCGGCCGCTCCGGCACCGGCGGCTACTGCGGCGCCAGCGCCGGCGCCGGCACCAGCACCGGCTCAGACGACCACCTTGCCCGGCACACCGGGCTATGGCAGCAGTACGCCCGCCGCCACCAATGGCGCCGTGCCCGCTGCCCTGCCCCTGTTTGCGCAGGTGCTCGATGGCGCAGGCGAGCCGACGACCGAAGCCGTTATGGCTGAACCTGCCAAAGAGAGCGATAGCCAGGGCGACAGCAGCCTGCCAGCCATGGCTGCCCCCGTCCTCGGTTTGCCCGTGGCGATGCTGCCACCAACGGACGCTGCCTTCGCGGAGACACGCGCCGCCGCACAGGCGCAAGTACAGACACAAATGCAGGCGAATGTGGCGCAGGCGAACCCGGCACTCAACATCAGCCTGCATCCGGCGGCCATCACCCTCACCGCGCAAGCAACGGCGCAACCGGCAGGGCGCGACATGCGCGAACCGCTGGTTGCAGCCAACCCGGCAACGGCTGCCAAAGGCAGCGTGCCGACACAGCCTTTCGAATCGCTGCTGCAGCAAAGCACGCCGGCAACAGCCGTCGCCGCCCCAGCCGTTGCCGCGCGCGAAGGCGAACGTGGCGCCGCGACGCCGGCGCCCAACCTGGGCCTGACGGGCGCGGTCGGCAATACCGCCATGGCGGCCCCGGCCGGCGATACCATCAAACTCAACGGCCCTGCCCAGCAATGGCAGGAGCCGCTGCGCGAAGCGCTGGGCGAACGCCTGCAGACGCAGATCGGCCGCAACAGCGAACACGCGACAATCCGCCTCGATCCGCCCATGCTGGGCCGCATTGAAATTTCCATCCGCCACACGGCCGGGGCGCTGCAGGTGAACGTCACGGCGTCGAACTCGGAAGTCTTGCGCCAGTTGCAAGGCATCGGCGAAAACATGCGCAGCGACCTGGCACAGCGTCAGTACACCGACGTGGCAGTGAATATCAGCGCCACCCCGCGCAGCCCTGCCGCCCAAGCGTTTGCCGAAGGCGATGCGCGCGGCCAGCGTCAACCGGGCCGCCAGCAGGACGATGCCGAGCCGGGCCGCGCTCTGTCCGACGGCAGCACTGCCGCTACCACTTATGCCATGCACGAGCGAGAGACTGCCTGATGAATATGAAAATGAAACTGATCGCCGGCTTTATCGCCGTGGCAGTGCTGGCCGCCGGTGCGGCTGGCGGCGCCATGTGGTACCTGGCCAAGCCGGTCGCCGGCCATGCCGAGGTTGCCGAAGCAAAAGCCCCGCCACCGCCTGCCACGGGCAAGAAGGCCCGCAAGTTCCTCACGCTGGACAAGGTCATCGTGATGCTGCGCCGCGGCCCCGGCGAAGCTGAGACGCATTACCTGTCGGCCGACCTGGTGATCGCCACCACCGAGGAAAAGGAAAAGCTGACCAAGGACCACTTGCCGCTGATGCGCTCGATCGCCGTCAGCACCCTGTCGAGCTTCCCCATGGATAAGGCACAATCCATGACGGTGGAGCAATACGCCGAGCAGCTCAACAAGGCCTTCAATCTCAGCTACGAACGTGAACAGATAGAAAAACCCTACACCGAAGTCATGGTCGGCAAGCTGATCATTGAATAAGCCAACACGCCAGCCGACCTAGTGGGAGATCCCGTGGCCTATGTAGAGCAATACCAGGAAGCGTATGGCGCCGGCGAATACGCCGCTGCCAGCGCTTGCGCGGCCGTGCTCAGCGTTGCTGAAGAGCAACAACATCTGGTGGCGTATGCCCCTTTGGTGAAGCGCATCGTGCGCCAGCTCAATTCGCAGGTATCGGGCGCCATCGACCGCGACGACATGGAACAGATCGGCCTGATGGGCTTGCTCGAAGCGCTGCGCCGCTACGGCGTGCCGGACCAGTCTTTCGGCAGCTATGCCAGCCTGCGCATCCGTGGCGCCATCCTCGATGAATTGCGGCGCCAGGACTGGCGCCCGCGCGCGGTGCGCCAGGAAAGCCATCGCCTGCGCGACAGTGTGCGCGCCCTGACCCGGCGCCTGGGGCGCGAGCCGCTGGAAGCGGAAATCATGGCCGCCCTGAAGCTGACGCCGGAAGCCTTCCAGGAATACCAGTTGGCGGAAAATGCCGAGCTGATCGTCAGTTTCGACGAAGTGCTGCAGGAAAGCCTGGGGCAGGCCGACAGCGCACCGAGCCCGGAAGAGCAATTGATGGTGCGGCGCAGCCTGGAGCAAGCCCTGCGCGCGCTCGACGAACGCGAGCAGCGCGTGATTCAGATGTATTACGAATTCGAACTGAGCTATAAAGAAATTGCCGCCGTGCTGGACCTGAGCGACGCCCGCGTCTGCCAGCTGAACAAGACGGCGCTGGGCAAGATGAAAGCCATGCTGCAAGACGCATAAGTATCAAGCACTATCCATCAAATTGACGCAGCACAATGACGCAGAAAGGCAGTTGACATGGTAATTATCGGTATCTTAATCGTGATGGGGTGTGTATTCGGAGGCTTCGCCCTGATGGGCGGCACCGTCCACGCGATCTGGCAACCGGTCGAGTTGATCATCATCATCGGCGCCGCCGTCGGCGCCTTGGTGCTGGGCAACCCCAAGCATGTACTCGGGGAAATGCTGCACCAGATGCGCAAGATCGTCACGCACAAGAAGCAAGGCTCGGAATTCCAGCGCCAGTTGCTGCTGCTGATGTATGAACTGCTGCAAACGGCGGCCGGCGGCCTGAAGGCGCTCGACGCCCACGTCGAGGCACCGCGTGAAAGCGCCTTGTTCCAGCGCTATCCGCTGGTGCTGGAAGAGCCGAAGCTGCTGGCCTTCATCGTCGACAACTTCCGTTTGATGGCGATGGGCAAGATCAACGCGCATGAGCTCGAAGGCGTGCTGGAACAGGAACTCGAAGCCATCCACGACGAATTGCTGCAACCGTCGAAATCCCTGCACAAGATCGCCGAAGCCATGCCCGGTTTCGGTATCCTGGCCGCCGTTCTGGGCATCGTGATGGCCATGAATTCCGTGGCCGACGGCGCCGATGCGGCGGAAATTTCGGAAAAAGTGGGCGCCGCCATGGTCGGTACCTTCATCGGTATCTTCTTTTGCTACGGCGTACTCGATCCGATGTGCAACATGATGAAACAGCTGGTGGGCGAGGAAGGCTCGACCATGGAATGCGTGAAGGTCGTGCTGGTCACGCACGTGGCGGGCAAGCCGCCCCTGCTGGCCATCGATGCGGGCCGCCGCCTGGTGCAACTGAACATCAAGCCGAGCTTCGCCCAGCTGGAAAGCTGGATCAATGCGCTCGAAGCTGGCGGCGCCGAACAAGAGCAGGGCCAAGGCCGGGGAGGCCGCCGTGCTAAAGCCGCATGAGAAACATGAACAGGCCATCATCAAGCGTGCTGGTCGCAAGCATGACGACGATGGCCACGGCGGCGCCTGGAAAGTAGCGTTCGCCGACTTTTGCCTGGCCCTGCTGTCGCTCTTCCTCGTGCTGTGGCTGATGGCCGCGCGCGAGCAGCAGGCGATGAAGGAAATCATGATGGACGCGTCGGCCAGCAGCCGCCAGGGCGAAGGCCAGGGCGTCATGCCGGAACAGAGTGGCGGTCCGCGTGGCAGCCTGATCGAGCGCTTCCCCATGCCCCGCAAGGGTTCAGGCGACACGCGCACGGAAGGCAAGCAGACGCAGGACGGCAAGGCCGGCGCGGCGCCGCAAAACCAGACCAAGGTCAGCTACCAGTCGCCGGAAGACCTGCTGTCGCTGTCGCGCGCGCTCGACAAGCTCAGCGACGAAGCGGGCTTGAAGAGCAATCTGCAATCGGTGATCACGCCGTACGGCTTGCGCGTCATGCTGCACGATACGGACAAGCAAGGCATGTTCGTGCGCGGCAGCGCCGTGCCAACCGACCGTTTCCGCAAGCTGCTGCGCCAGATGGGTCCCGTCTTCGCGCAGATGGACAACCAGATGCTGATCGTCGGCCACACAGACTCGATGCAATACGCCAATAACGGCTATGAAGGCTATTCGAACTGGACCCTGTCGGCCAACCGCGCCATGTCGGCGCGCGCGCAATTGTTGATCGGCAGCATGAATCCGGAAAGCGTGCTGCAAGTGGTGGGCATGGCCGACCGCGCGCCGCTGGACGTGAAAAATGCCAGCGCCGGCATCAACCGCCGCATCGAACTGTTAATATTGACGCGTGGACAGGCAGACAGCATCGCCGCCATGTTCGGCATGGCCGGGCAAAAGGCACAAGGCGAAGAGCTGCAGGTGGGCGAACCGGACGCGGGAACGTTGCAACGCCTGCGCGAAAAACTGGGCCTGCCCGCAAAGAAGGAGCGCGATGAGCATGCAAATTAAGGGCAAGGGACAACGTATGAAAATCTCCTCCGGCAATACCGGCGCTGCCGTACGCAGCAGCGCCATCGTGCCGGCCGAGGCGATCGCCGAGAACGCGGGCGCCGCCGGCGCCATGGGTGGCTCGTCGGCCGGGGCAGAATTGCAATCGGCCGTGCTGCAGCCGGCCATGGCCGCCCTGCGCGCCATGCCCGAGATCGACCACGAGCGCGTGGCCATGCTGCGCGATGCGCTGGCCAAGGGCGAATTGCCATTCGATCCAGCGAAACTGGCTGGCCTGATCCAGCGTTTCCACGGCGGTGAATCGTGACCGCGCCGCGCAAGGGCATCACGCGCCAGGAAGCCATGCGCCGTATACTGCAAGGCATGACTGACGACAACGTCGGCTACGCCGTCCTGAAAACATTATTGGAAGAGCAATTCCAGGCCACCTTGCACCACCAGAGCGCGCAGCTGACGGCGCTGGCCGACCAGGTCATCGCCGCCGTCGAGCCACTCGATGCGCGCCGCCGCCAGCGCGTCTGCCTCGTCACTGCCCTGCTGGGCCAACAAGGCGATATGGCGCAGTTGTTTGCGTTGTTGCAAGAAGACGCGCGCAACAAGGCCGAGGCCGACTGGGCCGCGCTGGAGCAGATGGTGCTGGAATGCAAGCGATTGAATACCCGCAACAGTGATTTATTAACAGAGCAGTACAGCATCATGCAGCGCGTGCTGCATGGCGAGGAAGATACGTATGCGCCAGGCTGATTTCCCCACACCCCGCGCCACGGCGGCGACACCATCGACGGCGGCAACGCATGCCGTGCAAAGCAATATGCGCGCCACTGACGCCACCAGCTCGAGCGGCAATTTCAGCAGCGTGTTCCGGCAAGTACAGGGCGAGGTGGCCCGCTTCATCGAACAGGGTGGCGGCAACGCCACCAGCCTGAGTCCGCAAGGACGCGCCTACCTGGAGCAGAGCCAGCCCGTCAATGTGCTGGGAAGCATCAACCAGGGCGGCGAGATCGGCGAAACGCAGCAGCAGTTCCTCGCCTCGATCAAGCCGTGGACGCAAGAAACGGGCGCGCGCCTGGGCGTGGCGCCGGAAATTGTCGCCGCCCACGCCGCGCTGGAATCGGGCTGGGGCCAGCGTCCGCTGCGCCAGGGCACGGGTGCGGACACGAATAATCTGTTTGGCATCAAGGCCGGCGGCAAATGGCAGGGCGACGTGGCCAGCAATGTCACCACCGAATACGAGGCGGGCAGCGGCACGGCGCTGAAGAAAACCGAGCGTTTCCGCAGCTACCCGGACCAGGCCAGCGCCTTCCGCGACTATGCCCAGGTATTGCTCGACAACCCACGCTACCGCGCTGCCCTGAACACGGGTACCGACGCGGGCGCCTTCGCGCAAGGCCTGGCGCGCGGCGGCTATGCTACCGATCCCCACTACGCCACCAAGCTGACACAGCTGGCGACGCGCTTGCAGCGCACGGCCGCCGCAGACTGACCTTCCTTAACGGCCGGCCATATCGGCCGGTTCGACCACGCCCGCATCGACCACCCTGGCACGTATCACCGTGCCGCTGGTGGCGTTGCGCACGCGAATCACCTGCCCCAGCGCTCCCGGGTCCATCGCTTCGCCGGCCATGCTCACTTCCACCTGCTCCTTGCGCGCCACGATATTTACCGCACTACCCCGCTTGATCAGCATGGGCGCAGCCAGCTGCCCCTGGCGCAGCACTTCGCCGGCGCGCAGGCTGCGCCGGCTTGACAGGCCGACGGCGCCGGGCAAGGAAGAAATACTATCCGGCACCATCGTCACGTCGCGCCGCGCCAGCGTCACGTCGTCCGCCTGCAACGGCGTATTCGCCGTGACGGGTGCGCTGGTGACGGCGACCTGGGCCGTGATGCTGCCGCGCGCCAACATTTCGTAACGCCAACCGTTGCTTCCAGGACACACTGCGACAAAGCGCATGCGCTGCGCCGAACGGCTGTCCGCCGTTTCCAGCGCGACAGGCGCCGCGCAAGCCGGCATGGGGCGCGTGCTTTTCACCACGGCCACCTGAAACTGCGGTTCCAGCAACCCTGCCGTGGCTGCCTGCTGCGCCAATTGCTCTCGCGCTAACTGTTCCACACGCGAAAATATATTGTCGGCTGGCAATTCTGCGCGACCTGCACTACTATATAGGCTGGTCAGTAAAATTAGGCCAGAAAGCAGTATCTGACGACATGGCGCCTTGTTCGACATCATGGAATAGTTCTCAAAGTAAATCATTGCTAACCTTAATCAAAGATACTGAAGCGGCATGACCATACCATGCGTCAACATGACCAGGCTGGCATTTTACCTCTGCACCACCTATTTTCTGGCCCGAACCGCAAAAAGCACGAACGAATTCAACACAAAGGATGACCATGGGGATTAATTTCAAGGATGCGCTGGGCGTGCACGCCGATGCACTCGCGCTGCGTGCCGACCGTACACGCGTACTGGCCGCCAACATCGCCAATGAAAACACGCCCGGCTTCCAGGCCATGGACATGGATTTCGGCAGCGCCCTGCAGCAGCTGCAGGACAACGAGGCCGGTCTGCTGTCGACCGACGACGATGCCAGTGCCCTGTACCGCGTCCCCTACCACCCTAGCCGCGACGGCAACACCGTCGAAATCGGCGTCGAGCAGGCGGCGTTCTCGCAGAATGCCACCGACTTCCAGACCAGCCTGACTTTCGTCAACATGAAACTGAAGGGTCTATCCAAGGCCATTTCCGGACAATAAGGATCAGCATGAGCTTCCAGGATATTTCCAAGATCGCCGGTTCGGCGATGGCGGCGCAAACCGTGCGCCTCAATACCATCGCCAGCAACCTGGCCAATGCCGATTCCGTTGCCGGTTCCGAAGGCGAAACCTATCGTGCGCGCAAACCCGTGTTTGCGGCCGTGATGGATGGTCCCGGAGCGAGCGGCGCCGGTGGACGCGTGCAGGTACTCGACGTGGTACAAAGCGACGAGCCGCTGCGCAAGGTGTATGAACCGGGCCACCCGATGGCCAATGCCGATGGCATGGTGTTCTACCCCAACGTCAACCAGGTAGCCGAGATGACCGACATGATGTCGGCTTCACGCGCGTTTGAAACAAATGTCGAAGTTCTGGGCCGCATCAAGTCGATGCAGCAATCGCTCCTCAAATTAGGTGAAGCATAATCCATGGAAACCAATCTCTTTACAAATAACAACAGCGGCAGCAACAGCAACAGCAATGCCGTCAAGTCGCAAGGCAATGCCACCCAGGATATGTTCACCAAGTTGCTGGTCGCGCAGATCAAGAACCAGGATCCCCTCGCGCCGACCGATCCGAGCCAGTTCGTCAATCAATTGACGCAGCAGGCGCAGACGGAAGCGATGCAAAACCTGTCGGCGCTGACCAGCGCCAATGCCAGCGTGCTGCAGTCGATGCAAGTGCTGGCCCTGGGCGCGCAAGTGGGCTCCGAAGTGATGGTCAACAGCGAAACCGTCCAGCTCGACAAGAGCAAGGTCAGCGGCAGCATCGCGCTGGCCGCCAGCACCACCAAGACCACCGTGACCCTGAAAGGGCAGGACGACAAGGAATACAAGATCGAACTGGGCGCCAAGTCGCCCGGCACGGTGCCGTTTACCATCGATCCCGTGGCCCTTGGCTTACCTGCCGGCACCTACAGCATGAAGGTCAGCACCAGCGGCACTGAAAAACCGACGGTCGACATCGCAGGCAAGCTCAACAGCGTGCGCCTGTCGTCCGGCGGCAGCATGATACTGAGCGTGTCGAACCTGGGCGAAGTCAACCCTGGCGCGATCACCGGCTTTAACGGCAAGACGGCCTGATCCGCTCGCCCCTTCGTTTCCTGCACACTAATCTCGTCCTTCACTAAAGGAAGTCAACATGAGTTTCGACATCGCCCTGTCCGGTATCCAGTCCATCAACCAACAGTTGAACAGCACCAGTAACAATATCGCCAATGCCGGCACCTACGGCTTCAAGAGCAGCCGCGCCAACTTCTCGGCCATGTATGCCGGTTCGCGCGCCACGGGTACGGAAATCGGTTCGATCACGCAAAGCATGTCGCTCAATGGCGGCGTGCTGAACACGGGCCGCGCGCTCGACGCGGCCATCGACGGCCGCGGCTATTTCGTCGCGCGCGATGCGCAAAACACCATGAGCTACAGCCGCGTCGGCATCTTTTCGGCCAGCAATGACGGCAAGCTGATCGACTCGAACGGTCGCCTGGTGCAGGGTTATGCCGCCGTCAAAGGCAGCACCACCCTGGGCACCATGGGCGACATGCTCATTCCGACGGGCCAGATTCCCGCCGTGGCGTCGACCAAGCTGGCGTATGCCGCCAACATGTCGTCCGAATGGACCATCAAGGCTGTGCCCTTCAACAAGACCAATGAACTGAGCTACAACAGCGCCAAGTCGTCGATCGTCTACGATTCGCTGGGTGCCAAGCACTCGCTGGGCCAGTACTTCGTCAAGACGGCAACGGGCGTGGACGTGCACTACACCTTGGACAACGCCGATCTGGCGCCAGTGACGAGCATGGCCTTCGACACGAACGGCAAGCTGACGATGACCGCGCCGGTCCCGCTGGCACTGGGCACGCCGACCGGCGCCGCGCCGCTGTCGATCGCCATCGATTACACGGGCACGACCCAGTTCGCCGGCGAAGCGACCACCTCGACCGACCGCGCCGACGGCTATGCCTCGGGCACCTACACGGGCGTGGAACTGGCCGATGACGGCTCCGTCGTCGCGAAATACACGAATGGCCAGAAGCAAAGCATCGGCGTGATCGCCCTGGCCACCTTCCCCGACGAAGGCGCCTTGACGGCCGTCAACGATACCAGCTGGGTCGCCTCGACCACGTCCGGCACCGCCATCTATGACCGTCCGGGCGTCGGCATGGCCGGCAAACTGGTGACGAGCTCGCTGGAACAGTCGAACGTCGACATCACCTCCGAACTGGTGGGCCTGATGACGTCGCAGCGTAACTACCAGGCGAACTCGAAGGTCATCTCGACCGAGAACGCCATGCTGCAATCGCTGATGCAAGCGCTGTAATCCACGATACGCAAAGGTAAAGAGCAATGGATGCGCTGATTTATACCGCCATGAGCGGGGCCGACCGTGCCCTGCGGGCACAGCAGGTACACGCCAACAACCTGGCCAATATCGAGACGGGCGGCTTTCGCGCCAACCTGGAAGTGTCCACTGCCCAGCCGTTACAAAACGGCTATGGCTACGACGACCGCCACATGACGCAGACGCAATCGAGCGCCATCGGCACGCGCACGGGCGCCATCAAGGAAACGGGACGCGAGCTCGACGTTGCCATCACGGGCCCCGGCTTTCTCGCGGTGCAGTGGCAGAACGGCGAAGCCTACACGCGCGCCGGCGCCATGGACCTCGATGAAACGGGCGCACTGACCCTCAACGGCCGGCCCGTGCTGGGCGAAGGCGGTCCCATCACGATTCCCGAGCACACCAGCCTGTCGATCGGCGCCGATGGCACGATTTCCATCCAGGTGCCGGGCACCGCGCAAATGCAGACCGTCGACAAGCTCAAGCTGGTCAACGCCGAAGGCGGCGAACTGACCAAGAACGAGGCGGGCCTGATCGTGGCGCGCAGCGGCGAAGACTTGCAGGCTGACCCGACGGTACGCCTGCGCGACCGTCACCTGGAAGGCAGCAACGTCTCGGCCGTCGAGGAAATGGTCGCCACCATGAGCCTGAACCGCAGTTTCGAGATGCAGATGAAAGTATTCAAGGCCAGCGATTCCATGACCGAGTCCGGCAACCGCCTGCTGGGCGCTTAAGCCCAACGCCAATCAATTACTAGGAGCAACACATGAATCCAGCAATGTGGATCAGCAAGACCGGCGTGCAGGCACAAGATGCCAAACTGCAAGCCATCGCGAATAACCTGGCCAACGTCAACACCGTCGGTTTCAAGCGCGACCGCGTCGTCTTCGAAGACCTGTTTTACCAGGTCGAGCAGCAGCCGGGCACGCAGCGCGCCGACAACACCCTCTCGCCATCGGGCGTACAGCTGGGTAACGGTACGCATATGGTGGGCACGCAAAAGGTGTTTACCACCGGCAGCCTGCAAACGACGAGCCGTGAATTCGACGTCGCCATCACCGGCAACGGCTTTTTGCAAGTGCTGCGCCCGAACGGCGAAGCTGCCTACACGCGCGCCGGCCAGTTGAGCCTGAATGAAAATGGCGTGATGGTCAACGCCCAGGGCTTGCCCCTGGTGCCGCAGATCACCGTGCCGAACAATGCGACGGCGATCACCATCGGCGAAAACGGCATGGTCACGGCCACTGTGCCGGGCAATGTAACCGGCACTCAGCTGGGTCAGCTGAACCTCTCCAGCTTTGTCAACCCGACCGGCTTGCTGGCGCTCGGTGAAAACCTGTTCCAGGAAACGGCATCGAGCGGCACGCCGACGGAAGGCCGTCCCGGCGAAGGCGCACTGGGCAAGCTGAAACAGTATGCGCTGGAAGGCTCGAACGTGCAGGTGGTCGAAGAGATGGTCGACATGATCGCTGCCCAGCGCACCTATGAAATGAACACCAAGGTGCTGTCGGCAGCCGACAATATGCTGCAATACCTGGCGCAAGCGGCGCGCTGATGACAGTCGCCATGAAAGCCACGGCGGCCCTGCTGCTGGTGTTGATGGCCGGTTGCGCCAGCCAGCCGGCCGCGCCGGTGGCGCCCAGCTTTTCCGACACGCCGCTGCCCGTGGCGCCGCGCAGTGCGGCGCGCGGCGGCGTGGGCGGCGGCGTGTTCAATCCCGATGCGGGCCTGGACCTGATCTCGGACAGCCGCGCCTTCCGCGTGGGCGACGTCGTCACGGTGGCCCTGCAGGAAACCACACAGGCCAGCAAGAAGGCCGGCACCTCGTTCAACAAGGGCTCGTCCGTCGGCGTTCAGGCTGCCAACATCCTGGGCAAGACCTTCCCCAAGACGGGCATCGACCTGTCGGCCGACCGCAACTTCGCCGGCGACTCGACCAGCACGCAGCAAAATGCGTTGTCCGGCGCCATCACCGTGATCGTGCAGGAAGTGCTGCCGAACGGCTTGCTGCGCGTGCAGGGCGAGAAAACGCTGACCCTGAACCAGGGCGAGGAATTCGTGCGCCTGCGCGGCTACCTGCGCGCGGCCGACATCGATTCCAACAACCAGGTGTCTTCGTTGCGCATCGCCAATGCACAGATCGCCTATTCCGGCCAGGGCACCCTGGCCGAAGCCAATACACCAGGCTGGCTGACGCGCTTTTTCGTCGGCCCATGGATGCCGTTTTAAGGTGAACTCATGAAATTTCGTTCCGCCCTGCCCCTGGCAGCCATGCTGGCCGTACTCTCCGGCTTTGCCCTGCCCGCCAGCGCCGCGCAAGTGCTGCGCAACCTGGTCAGCATCGAGGGCGTGCGCGACAACCCGCTGGTCGGCTACGGCCTCGTCGTGGGCCTGAACGGCAGCGGCGACACCACCCAGGTGAAGTTTTCCAGCCAATCCGTAGTCAACATGCTCAAGCAGTTCGGCGTGAAGATGCCGGACGGCGCCGAAGCGAAAAGCAAGAACGTGGCCACCGTCATGGTCAGCGCCGTATTTCCACCTGGATACCGCCGTGGCCAGGCCATCGACGTCACCGTCTCGTCCCTGGGCGATGCGAAAAGCTTGCGCGGCGGCACCTTGCTGCTGACGCAATTGCGCGCCGCCGACAATGAAACGTATGCGCTGGCGCAAGGCAACGTGGTCGTCGGCGGCTTGAACGCCACCGGCAAGAGCGGCTCGTCCGTCACCGTCAACACGCCCACCTCGGGCCGCATTCCCAACGGCGCCAACATCGAGCGCGAGATTATCAGCGACTTTTCCACCAAACCTTCCGTTACCCTGAACTTGCGCCACCCGCATTTCGAGACGGCCATCAATATCGTCGAAGCCGTCAACCGCCGCTTTGGCGCCGTCGCCACCACGCGCGACGCCACCAGCGTGGACGTGCTGGCGCCGGAAAACCCGACCCAGCGCGTGGCGTTCATGGCCAAGCTGGAAGCCTTGAGCGTCGATGTGGGCGTCGACACGCCGAAAGTGGTCTTCAATTCGCGCACCGGCACCGTGGTCATCGCCGAAGGCTTGCGCGTCAAGGCGGCCGCCGTCACGCACGGCTCGCTGAAAGTGGTCATTTCCGAAAGTTCCAACGTCAGCCAGCCGGCACCGTTCGGCCGCGGCCAGACCACCGTGACGCCGCAATCGAAAGTGTCCGTCGACCAGGGCAATGGCAATATGTTCAAATGGCCGGCCGGCGCCAAGCTGCAGTCCATCATCGACGTGGTCAACAGCCTGGGCGCCTCGCCCGATGACATCATGGCAATCTTGCAAGCCCTCGACCAGGCTGGGGCTATCGAAGGCGAACTGGTGGTCATCTGATGCTTAATGTAAACGACAGCAGCAGCGCCCTGCCCTCGGCGCTCGACGACAAGACTCCCGCCGCGGCCACGCCGGCCGATCCGCGCTACGCGGCCAAGGCCACCGAAGCGGCCGTCAAGTTCGAAGCCTTCTTCATCTCGCACATGCTGCGCCAGATGCGTTCGGGCACGCGCGAGATGGCGGGCGAGGACAGCGTCTTCAAGGACCCGATCAACAGCGACATGCTGGAAATGGCCGACAACCTGGTGGCCGACAAGATGGCCGGCCAGCGCGCCTTCGGCATCGCCGACGCCATCCTGCGCCAGTTGCTGCCGGCCGCTGGCGCCCCCGTGGCCGCCAGCAGCGCTGTCAAGAGCGACAATATTGCGGCGCCGCTTAATAAATCTGTCTGAAGCGTCGCCTGTACAAGGTAAGAACGATTCAATGCCTGCCCACCCGCACGCGCCACACTCTTCACGAAAGAAACTTGCCCAATGAGCATCATCAGCAATGCATTGTCAGGCAGCATCGCCGCCCAGGCCGCACTCAATGCGGCCAGCCAGAACATCGCCAACCTGCAAACGGCAGGCTACACGCGCCAGGGCGTGCTGCTGTCCTCGCTGGGCGCCACCGCCGGCGTGCGCTCGGCCGGCAATGGCGTGGAAGTGTCCGCCTTGCTGCGCTTTGCCGATGCGTATAAAAGCCAGCAAATGTGGCGCGCAGCGTCCGACCAGGGCGCCCGTTCGCAGACCCAGCCTTACCTGACCCAGCTCGAGCGCGTGATGGGTGACGATGCCTCCAGCATCAGCAACGGCATCGACGGCTTTTTCGCCGCCCTCAACGCGGCCGCCGTTGACCCGACCTCGACACCGCTGCGCCAGCAGATTGTCACTTCCGCCGACGCCATGGCGCAGCGCTTCAACAGCATCAGCACCGTCATGGCCAACCAGTTGCTGTCGGTGCAGCAGCAACGCGCAGCGATCGTGCCACAAGCCAATACCACCCTGGCCAATATCGCCGCGCTGAACCAGCGTATCAGCACCTCCACGGCCTCAGGCACGAACGTGTCGTCGCTGATGGATGCGCGCGATCAGCTGATCGATGGCCTGGCCTCGCAAATGGGCATCGACGTCCTCGACCAGCCGGACGGCTCGCGCAATATCGCGCTGAAGTCGGGCCAGCCGCTGGTCATCGGCAGCCTGGCCGGCACGCTGACCAGCGGCATGACGAACACGGGCGACCAAACCCTGAGCCTCGATTTCGCCAAGTCCTCGTACAACCTCGATATGGCAGCCATCGGCGGCCAGATGGGTGGCCTGGGCGAATTCGAGAAAAATACCCTGAAACCGCTGCAACAGTCGCTGCAAGACGTGGCCACGCAGTTGACCAGCCAGGTCAATGCGCAGCTGGCCCTGGGCAAGACCATGGCTGGCGCCGCCGGCGGCCCCCTGCTGGCCTACGCGAACGGCAAGCTGAGCATTACCCCCGGCTTCAACGCCAAGGACCTGGCCCTGTCGCTGACGGGCGCGGCTGGCGACAGTGGCAACTTGCAGGAATTGATCAATATCAAGAATAAACCGATCACCGTCAGCTGGGTTGGCTCCGTCCTGATGAGCGACGCCGACACGCAGCTCGTCGGCAAGCTGGCCATCTATAGCCAGCAGAACCAGTCCTTGCTGAAGACGTCCAACACGGTGCGCGCGCAAGCGATCGATGACTGGAAGTCCACCAGCGGCGTAAACAAGGACGAGGAAGCGATGAACCTGGTCGAATTCCAGAATATGTATCAGGCAAACATGAAAGTCATTTCCGTGGCGAATACCTTGTTTGATGCCACTTTGCAAATGATGGGTTAAGGAGAAGAGCATGCGTGTCGCCAGCAGCCAGTACCAATCGCTGATCAATATATCGCTTCAGCAAAATCAGGAACGCATCAACTTCCTGACCCAGCAAATGTCTTCCGGCTTGCGCATCCAGCTGCCATCGGACGATCCGATCGGCAACGTGCGCATTTCGCGCCTGACGCGCGAGCAAGCCATGGTCACGCAATACCAGGACAATATCGCCACGGTGAAAGTGCGCCTGCTGAAAAACGAAAACTACCTGTCGAGCATGGTCACCGACATGGGCCAGGCGCGCGACCTGCTGGTGTGGGCCGCCGACGGCGGCAATGCGCCGGACGACCTGAATGCGATGACGCAATCGCTGATCGCCATGCGCGACAGCGTGCTGTACACGGCCAACCTGAAGGACCAGGAAGGCCGCTACATGTTTTCCGGCACGGATACGGACAAGCCAGCCATCGCGTTCAATTCCGCCGCGCTCCCCGGCTTGCGCTACACTTATAACGGCAACACTGCCACGCAGACCGTGGTGGTAGGCAATGGTGTGACACAGGCGGCCAACGTCGACGTGAAGAACCTGGAAGTGTGGTTGAACAAGATCGACCAGGCCATCGACACGCTGGGCAAGCCTGGCGTCAGCCCGAACGATCCGGCCGTGCGCAGCGTGGTTGGCGCGGCGCTCGATGGCACCGATGACGGCATGGATTTACTCTCTGGCAAGATCGCCATCTTCGGCGGCGCGCAAAACATCCTCACCACGCTCTCCGGCAACCTCTCCAATGTGTCGCTGTCGAACAATTCTGCCCTGCTGGACCTGAAAAAGACCGACATGGGCGCGGCGGCCATTGAACTGACCGGCTACCAGACGGCCCTGCAGGCAACCTATAAAGCCTACGCCAAGGTTGGCACCATTTCCCTGTTTGATCTTCTCTGACCATCATGCAAATCGTTCAGACCTCCTCCTCTTCCGGCGTCAATGCCAAAGGCGCCGGCACAGCCCGCGTCGTCGATGACGCGTCCGCCGCGGTCAAAGGCAGCGCCAGCGCGCGCAGCGAGGCGCCGGCAGCGAGGAGTTCGACGGCGAGCCTGCAGCGTGGCCTGAGCAACTGGGATCACCAGTTGCAGGGGGAAATTTCTAACGCACAACAAACCCTCGACTACCTGGAACGCAGCAGCAGCCAGTTGCAAGCGCTGAAAAGCGAGTTGGCGGCCAAGCTGGCCGCGCGCCAGGGCCGCGAAGGGCAAGTCGAGGCGAGAGTACGCCAGTTCAGCAATACCTGGCGCCAGCGCGCCAGCGCTTCGGGCGGCACGCTCGATGCACAGCTCAGCTATACCAGCCCGCAAGCGGCACAGCAAAACTTCAGCATCCGCGGCCTGACCATGGCCAGCCTGCAGGAAGGACCGCAGGAAGTGCTGGCGTTTTCCGTCGGCGGCGCGAACCAGACCTTGCGCTCGGTGAATATTGAACCTGGCCTGAGCCAGAGTGAAATCGTATCCCGCTTCGACCGCGCATTCATGCCGTCAGGCATCGGCGTCAAGCTGGGCGAGAATGGCGAGCTGGTATTCAGCACGTCGGAAGCCGGCTGGGCCAACGTGCGCGACAGCCTTTCCGTGCGCGGCAGTGGCATCCGCTATCCGACCGGCCAGATGAGCCGTGTGCGCACGGATGCCGAACCGGCCGCCATCGCCCCGGAAGAATGGCATACCGGCGACGTGGAAGCCTTGCGCGCCACCTTGCAGCAAGTGGTGCAGGCGCTGGCGCAGTTGCAGGCGGCACGCAGTTCCGTCAGCCTCGCCCTGGCGCAAGCGACGGGCCGGGTCGCCCGCGCACAACCGGTGCAAGTGAGCGTCAGCATGGATACGCTGGCGGAAAACTTCACGGAAAAGGCCAGCCAGCCCGGCTATGAATCGCTGCTGGCGATCAGCTCGGCGCTCGTCGGCATCAGCCGTGAGCGGGTCGTCGCCCTGCTGGGTCTGGAATAAGCCCCCTCCCGCGTGCGCTGCCCTGGCGCACGCGGCACTAAATGGGGCATAGCCCCTGGCTCAGGACGGTGGACATCCGCAAGATGCTGCTGTTGCTGGCCTATTACCCCATACGCCAGCGCATTGCGTCATCCACTTCCGTAGTTACCTTGATAGGAAGCGCCGTCCGGCTGGCCAGGCCTGCCCCAGGTCAGCGCCGCCGCGACTCTGGCTGGCGTGGAACAGCTGATGGAAGGCGACAGGCAGGCGCAGGCGACCGGTCAGGCAGCCGGCTGAGCCGCCAGCAGGCGGTCCATCTGCCCTGCCGGCAACGCGCGGGAAAAGAAATACCCCTGCGCATAATCGCAGCCGGCAGCCCGTAGCAGATCGCGCTGCGACGCCGTCTCCACGCCTTCGGCCACGACTTTCAGACCCAGCCGCTGCGCCAGCGCGATGAGCGCCATGCACAGGCTCTGCCCGGCATCATCGCGCCCCAGTTCGCCTACCAGCGAACGGTCGATCTTGAGAAAGTCGATATCGGCCGTTTTCAGGCACGCGAGCGACACCTGGCCGCGGCCGAAATCGTCGAGCGCCAGCGCCAGGCCCATGGCGCGGAACTGGCGCAGGCGGTCAACCACCTGGCGCGCCTCGTCGAGCAGCACCGCTTCTGTTGTTTCGATGATGATGGCGCCCGGCGCCAGGCCCTGACGCGCCAGGTGCCCGCCCCAATCCTGGTACAGCGCGGCGTCGCAGCAGAATTCCACGGCCGACTTGTTGATGCTGATCTGGAACGCGGCGCCATGCTCATCTTGCCACTGCCGCGCCTGGCGCACGACTTGGCGAAACACCCACTCGCCGATATCGATGATCAAGCCGTTCGCCTCCGCAAAAGCGATGAAATCGGCGGGCAGCAGCAAGCCGCGCAGCGGATGACGCCAGCGCAGCAGTGCCTCGGCCCGCTCGATGGCGCCATCGCGCAGGCGGATAATGGGCTGGTAATGCACTTCGAACTGGTCCTGCGCCAGTGCCAGACGCAACTCGCGCACGGTATTGCGGCGCACTTCGGCCGCTTGCTGCAAGGCCGGCGTGAAATAGCTGTAGCCGTTGCGCCCCGCACTCTTGGCCGCATACATGGCTTGATCGGCATGCCGCAACAAGGCATCCGGCGCCTCGGCATCGGCCGGATATAGCGCCACGCCCACGCTGGCTGACACTTGCACCGTGTCGCCGTCGAGCATGAAAGGCAGGGCCAGCGCCGCCGTCAGTTCCTGCAGCACGCGCTCGATGCCGCCCAGCTGCCCCACGCCGGCCAGGATGACGGTGAACTCGTCGCCACCCAGGCGCGCTACCGTATCGGTGGCGCGCACGCGTTCGCTGATGCGCAGCGCCGCCTGGCGCAGCAACATGTCGCCCTTCTCGTGGCCCAGGCGGTCATTCACCTGCTTGAAATGGTCGAGGTCGATGAACAACAGGGCCAGGCAAGCGCCTTCGCGCCTGGCGTGGTGCGCCTCGTGCTGCAGCCGGTCGAGAAACATGTGGCGGTTCGGCAACCCCGTCAGCTGATCGAAATTGGCTTGCCGCCAGATGCGCTCGGACGCTGCCCGCTGCACCGTGATGTCGCTGACCAGCGCCAGCGCACCCAGGTAGGTGCCGCCAGAGTCGAAGATGGGATTGGTGGCCAGCGTGGCCCACAGGGTGCTGCCGTCACGCCGCAGAAACTTGAATTCGTGGCGTTCGGCAATGCCATCCTGGCGCCGCGCAATGTTGCGCTCCAGAATGGCGCGTCCCTCGTCATCCATGAAGGCCGCCAGCGGCTGGCCCAGCATATCCTCGATCTGGCAGCCCAGCATCTGCGCCATCTTCGGATTGACAAAGCTGGTCAGCGCCTGCGCATCGATTTCCCAGATACCCTCCTCGGCGCTGTGTACGATGCGCCGGAAGCGTTCTTCGCTGCGTTCAAGCGCGGCCAGCTTGCCCTCGGCCTGTTCCAGCACCAGGCGCAGCGCCTGGCCGTTCGGGTCGGCGCTGCCCAGCAGGCTGACGGGCAAGCCGGCCTCGCGCGCGCCGGGATGCAGCCGCACCTGCAGCTGGATGCGCTCGGGCTCGCTGCTATTGAGCACGCGCTGCACGAACTGCTCGTAATCGTGGCGGAACGCCTCGTGCACATAGGCGCGGAACAGCACATGGCCGGGCCGTTCCCGCGGCAGGCCGAACAGCTCGGCCGCCACCAGGTTGACTTGCAGGATCACGCCATCGAGGCCCAGCACGAAATAGGCGACGGGCGCCAGCAGGTATAAATCGTTGAAATAGGCTTGCTCGCGTTCAGCCTTCACCCGCTCCGGGCTGAAGACGCCATCGTCAAGCAGGGGCGCGGCATGCTGCGGCATGCCGTCGTGGCAGCGTGGAGAGGAATCCGGAGCAGGTACCGCTTGCGGTGGTGTATGCATGGCTATCCTTTGCACTGCCGCCCTGGCAACCAGGTGGGTGCAGTACCGAGACTAGCATGCGCGATGCGCAGTGTCGAGCGATGCATGCCGGTATGCCACTTTCACCACAAGCGCGCCCCGGCGCACCGCCGTCAGGACAGCCGTGCTGGCAGCGCAGCGGCGCGCGAGTGGCCACGCGTGAGCGCAAGCCAGCCGGCGCGCAAGGCAAGCAGGCAGGCGTCGGCGACCATGGCGGCGCCACCGTTGAGGCGCCGGCGCAATACGCGTGCCGTCATCCGGTAGCGGCCGGAGCGATACAGCTGCTTGATCAGCCCGCGCACGGCTGGCGCATGCATTATGGCATCGTCGCACAGGAGCAGGTAGCCGGTCAGTTCCGCGTCATCCAGCACCCGGCCAAAGTTGAAAAATCCATGGAAGCCGAACGTGGGAGCGGTGGGCACAATGCCCTCGAAGGCAAAGCTGGACGCCAGGCCGGCGTCGGCAAAGCGCACGCCGAAATCCTCGCGCAGCTGGCCGCCATGCAACTCACAGATCGCATAGTCCTCGGGATGGGGCTGCTCGATGGAGAGCTGTGGCAAGACCTCGTACAGGCGCCGCGATCGCAGCGAAAAGCCGCCATTGCCGACGGCCACCGGGCGATGCGACCACGGTGCGCCTATGTAATCACAGTCCAGGAAAGCGCTCTGCCATTGACGCGCATCGACGATGAAACTGTCCCACTGCATGATGAGCACATGCGTGCCGCTGAAATGGGCGCCCAGCTCATGCACCATGAATGCCGAATACGCCTCCACGCTCTCGATGGGAGCAATCAGCACCTGGCGTATATGCGGGGGCAAGTCATGCAGGCGGGAAGTGAACAGCAGGCATTCCTTGAAATCGGCACCGGCCAGGCAGCGCTCGATGGCAAAGCTGGCCAGCGCGGGGTAACGCGTTTCCACGCACACCAGGCTGATGTTGCGGAGGTCGAGCTTGTCATTATGCATCGCAGGCTTTTCATCGGAGTGTACAACGGAAGGCATGCCATGCGCGGGCATGGCATATTTTGCAACGCACACATCATACAGCGCAAACCGGAGCCGGACAAGGGGCATGGCCGCCCGGCACCACCACCGTCCGAACGGTTCAGCGGCCCATGCTGCGCCGGCGCAATCCGAAATCATGGCCCGCCACCAGCAAGGTGCTGGCCACCAGGCTGGACAGACCCACGATCAGCTGGATCAGTTTGTCGTCAGGCAAGATCCACAACGACGAGTCCGGCGCCTCGCAGCCCGTCGCCGCACTGATGAGGGGCGAGACCCAGGCCGCGTCCGGCGTCACGTCGAGCACGACGGCGCCGTCGGCGCTGGTCTGCATATAAATGTCACCCCCTTCGGCCAGGGTAAAACAGATGCCCACGCCCGTTTCCGTGGCGCGGATATTGTCCTGCATGCTGCGGTTATGCTCCTCGATCCACACTTCCACGTCGTACGGCGTTTCCAGGTGCTCCCAAGGACGGGGGCGAAAACGGGGACGTTCGTCCGGGCTGGCGGGGGTGTCGGGGATGTTGCTGTCTGCTGCGCCTTGCATGCTCGTTGACCTCTTCTGCGGTGATGCGGCGGGACCGGTTGCCCGCCAGCCGCCATTATCCACCGTTCACGGGCAGCCTGGTATTGCTGGCGCACATTCATCAGAAAAACTGATGACTATTAACTTTTAACATCAGCGTGCCTGACTTAAAATGGCCGCCATCTCTTCTTTACGGGCTTTACATGCAAGGTATCAAACGCAAAATCGTCTACGTCAGCGCCTTTGAAATCATCGGCATGGCCATTTCCACGGCCTGGCTGACCCTGCTTTCGGGCGAATCGCCCACCAGCACGGGCCCGCTGGCGATCATGATTACCACCATCGCCGTGATCTGGAACCTGCTCTACAACACGGCCTTCGAGTACTGGGAAATCCGCCAAGTGTCGCGCACGCGCACCGTCTGGCGCCGCATCCTGCATGCGATCGGCTTCCAGATCACCCTGGTCATCTACCTGATCCCGCTGATCGCCTGGTGGCTCAACATCAGCCTGTGGCAAGCCTTCGTACTGGACTTCGCCCTGATGCTGATCATCCCGTGCTATAGCTTCATCTTCAACTACTTCTTCGATAGCCTGTTCGGCGTGCCCCTGTCTGCCCAGCAGCCGAAGGAAGAGCCGGCCGGACTTCAGGGTGCCTCTGCCGGCACCTCGGTCAGCAACTGAAGAAAGGACCGTGCCGCCATGCCCAACGGCCGGTCCTTCATCCACACCAGATGGATGGGCACGACCAGACCATTGCCCGTATTCTTGAATGCCACGCGGCGCACCCTTCCTGCCGCCAGCGAGTGGGCGATGGCCGAGGCGGCAAAGTTGCCCCAGCCCAGTCCGGCCTCCACCATCGCCAGCGCCATCGGCAAACTGTCCGTGCGCCAGTAGGACAAGCCCACCACGGGGCGCGCATCGGCCAGGTCGAGTTCGCGGCTGGCCACGATGATCTGGCGCAAATTCACCAATTCCTCGATATACAGGGGCCGGCCCGCCGCGCTGGGCGGATGCTGGGTGGAAATAATCGCCAGCAAGGCGTCGCTGCCCACCAGCTGGAACTGTTCCTCGTGATTGATGCGTCCGCCAGCGAAGGCCATGCAGGCGCTGATGCGGCCCCGGTGCAGCATGTCGAGCACATCGTCCTGCGGTGCCGTCAGCACCTCGATGTCGAGCAGCGGATGGCGCTGCGACAGTGCGCGCACCGCTGCCAGGAAGGGCGCATGGTCGAGCTCGGCCGCGATGCCCAGCGAAATGCGGCTTTCCAGTCCCTGCGACAATTCCTGCACGTGCAGGTGCAACTGCTTTAACTGCTCGGCGATCAGGCGCGCGTGGGGAATCAGCGCCATCGCGGCCGGCGTGGGCACCGCTTCGCGCGCGCCACGGTCGAACAGGGCGATGCCCAGTTCCGCCTCGATGTTGGCCATCGCCATGCTGACGGCTGACGGCGCCCGCCGCAGGGCGCGCGCGGCGGCCGAGAACGAGCCGCCGTCGACGACGGCCAGGAACAGTTCGATGTTATGGCTGGAGAGTTTCATGGAGTGGAAAAGGATGGCACTTTTTGACGCGCCGGCGGTCAAATCGGCAATGACCGAAGTCAACATGCCTCATCCACTGCCCTACCGCGACGGCGGCTATATAGCACCTGCCTGGCGTGGGCGTTTACCCCTTCCAGGTGCGCTGCAAGCCCGTATCCGCATGGATCCAGCCGCCACGCGGGCCAGAGCGGTAATAGAAGCCCACGCCGCCCTGCTTGAAGCTGCGCACCAGGGAACCGAGCACTTCCGCGTTCAGGTTGGCCACGCGGATGTCGGCGGCGCGGCCCGAGATATGCAGCGACTGGCGCGCAGCTGGCACGCCCGCTTCGCGCAGGCGGCTGTTCGATTCGGCCGTGCGGTAGCCCGACAAAATCTCCAGCGGCTGCTCGATGCCGTAGCGGGCCACGAATGCTTGCGTGCCCCACAGGGTTTCCAGCAGTTTCGGGTCGATGGGTGCCGTCTTCTTGCCGTTCACGTCGCGCAGCAAGTGGCACAGTTCCTGGTAAGCCGAATCGATGACTTCGCCATCTTTCCAGTACAGCAGCCTGGCCTTTTCATTGCTGGCCGGGCGCACCACTTCCAGGGTGCGGGGCTTGAGCCAGAATTCCAGGTCCAGCGCCTGCGCGTCGAAGATGTCGGGAGGCGGTTCCAGCTCCGTGATGACCTGGCGCGACTGCGACGTGATCGAGCGGTCGACGCTGGCCAGTTGCGTCGGCTGCGGCGGCACGCCCGTGCGCGGCGCACGCGGCTTGGCGCTGGCCGAAGCCGAGGCGGGAGCAGCCGTGCGCGAGGCGCAGCCGATGAGCGGGGTGACAACCAGGCCCAGCGCGGCCAGGCCCATACCGTGATGTAGAAAATTTCTGCGCGATGCCATAGTCAGTCCAATTTAGCGATGGGAATACTATAGCGTATTGTGCCGCGAAGAAAAACCCTCAATGCCTATCGTGTCGCCCTCATTTCAGCATCTGGCGCCCTACGCGGCGGCGGCGCTGGCCGCGACCTCCCAGTTTTCCTGCGCCAGCGCCGTCAAGGGCTTGTCCTGCAAATAGCCCTGGGCCACGATGGGCAAGCCCGTGAGGACGGCGACGCGCTGCAGCGCGGACAGCGCGGTCGGCGTGTCGAGGCGCTTGAAGATGACGCGAATTTTCGCCGCATGGCATAGGGTGACGAAGCTGGCAACGGCCTGCTCGTCGCTGAGGTTGCCCGCGTCGAGCTTGAACGCATGCGGGTGCAAGCGCTCCAGCATGCCGCTTGCCTCGTGCACGCTGGCCACGTTGATGGCCAGGCGGAAACCGTTGCGCCGGTAATTGTCGGCCACGTAATTGAGCAGCCAGCCCTGGTTCGGCGTCACCGCCGGCAATTGCAGCACGATGCGCTCGATGGGCAAGCCCAGCGCATCGAGGATGCGATGGAAGGCGTGGCCGTGATTGCTGCTGACAGCACTCAGCAGGCGGTCATGCACGTTCAGGTACAGGTCGGACCGCTCCGCTTCGCTCTGGCGGAAAAAATTGATCGCATGCAACATGCGGCACAAACGGTCCAGCTCCACCGATTCATCGTCGCTGGCCGCATGGTCGAGCAGGCGCCACAGCGACAAGCCCTCGTCCGCCTTCGACACGCTGCGCGCCAGGCCCTCGAACGCCACCAGCTTGCCGCTGCCCAGTTCGCGCAGCGGCTGGAAGGCGCTCGTCATGGTGCAATTGAAAAAGCGTCCCAGCGCCCTGCCCTCCCCGTCGAGCCAGACGCTGGTGCCGGCCTGGGTTTGATGCGACAGGCGGGCCAGGTAATTATTCAGGACGGGAAATGGCATACGTGCTCCTTCATCGGGCTGCGCCAGCGTCCCGCATGGAGAAGATGGCGCCAAAGTGTGCAGAGTAAGGCAGCGCCATGCAAAGGAGAACGAATGGTTTCGCCATTTGATATGCCCCCAGCAAATAAGAACACCGCAATGGACAGCGCATAACGATAGTCGGAAACATTCCTTCCAGCGACCTGCCCCGGCCTTTACTGTGGGCATGTGCCGACACCATCAGGAAGGGCCGCCATGTGCCAGTTACTCGCAATGAACAGCAGCAAGCCAGCAGCGCTGGGATTTTCCTTTGCCGGTCTTGCCGAACGGGGCGGACGCACGGACGAGCACCGCGACGGCTGGGGCATCGCCTATCATTCCAGTAGTGGCTGCACCTTGCTGACGGACCACCTGGCGGCCGTCGATTCGCCGCTGGCCGCCACCGTGCAGCAGCATCCCGTGAAGGCGAAAAACATCGTCGCGCACATCCGCAAGGCCACGCAGGGCCGCATCGCGCCGGAAAACACCCACCCGTTCGCCCGCGAACTGTGGGGCAAGACCTGGTCCTTCGCCCACAATGGCGACCTGAAAACCTGGCGCCCGCCCGCCAATGCCTACTACCGCGCCAGCGGCGACACGGACAGCGAACAGGCCTTCTGCCACCTGCTGGCCCGCTTGCGCACGCAGTTTCCCGCAGGTGAACCCACGCGCGCCGCGTTGCGCGCCGCCATCGGCGACGTGGCGCGCGAGCTTGCCATGCACGGCAGCTTCAATTTCATCCTGTCGGATGGCGAACTGCTGTTTGCCCACTGTTCCACGCATTTGCACTATGTAATACGCGAATACCCGTTTTCCGTGGCGCAACTGATCGACTGCGAGCGCAGCATCGACTTTCGCCAGCACAACCACCTGGACGACCGCATCGCCGTCATCGCCACGCATCCGCTGACGCAAAACGAGGATTGGCTGGCGTTCGCGCCCGGCGAACTGAAACTGTTTGCCGGCGGCACCTTGCTGCCAGCAAACGAAAGCGCACAGCCGGGCGTGTATATCCAGATCAGTTACTGAAGGGAAATAGTCAAAGTAAGGGAAAAGCCCGCCGCCGGATGGGCGGGCTGAAGTGCAGGTTAGCCGTCAGGCCGAATTGCAGTTGCAAAAGCGCTTGCGCTTGGGGTCGCCACTAGCGATACCTGCGGGATCAATCTGTTTCCAGCAAAAAACCGTTTCCACGCCATACGGCGAACGCACATTGCCCGCCTCGAGATACCCCTGCTTGACGAAAAAGGCCTGGCTGCTGGCCGTGCTGTGCAATTGCAGGGCCTTGATGCCCCACTCGCGCGCCTGCGCTTCCAGTTGCTCCACCAACTCCTTGCCGGCGCCGCGGCCTTGCGCCTCGGGCAGCAGGTAGCACAGGGCCAGCTTGCCGGCGCGCGTCAGCAAGCCGACGCCGACGACGGCGCCCTGCTCGACTGCGACCAGCGAAAAATTGGTAGGCGACGCAAACCAGCACGCCACCATCTGCGGTGTTTTATTGCCCAGCCAGGCTTCCAGGATGGCCGGATCGTCCCGATGATCGAGGCTGCAACATTCGACGATGGAGCGTCGTAATACGTTGCATGCCTCGAAAGCGTCGGTCGATGTTGCAATACGAATTTCAAGACTCATGTACGCTCACAAAATATTCCAGTTGCCGATGCAGACGGTTTTACCCCTGTATCGCGCCGTTCGACTATACACCAAGCAGCGCGATCGGGTTTTTTCGCGCCACGCCACAGGATGGTTTCGCCTATGACGGAACCCTTGCAGGCTAAGCCTTGACTGTCGTCTTGCCCACGAATCATTTCAAAAATCGATATCTGTTTTTCAGCAGAAACGGGAATCGGATCTAAGCATATTACGAAAAATTCGTTTCTTTTCCGGCCGGAATTTTAGACTATGCCTGTCTATTCTCACAACAAGAGTTCAACATGACCCATTCCAAGGCCGTATCGACTGGCGCAGCGACGCTCACCCAACGCTCGCGCCGCTGGTTCCTGGCCAGCGCCCTGGCCGCTTCGGCTACCGCCATGAGCCTGCCGATGGTCGCCAATGCGGCCGAACCCGTGGTCTTGCTGAACGCCTCGTACGACGTAATGCGCGAATTGTTCAAGGACGTGAATCCTGCATTTGTTGCTGATTGGAAAGCCAAAACGGGCGAAACCATCACCATCAAGCAATCACACGGCGGTTCCAGCAAGCAGGCACGCTCCGTCGCCGATGGCCTGGAAGCGTCCGTCGTGACCATGAACCAGGCCAATGACATCGATATCCTCGTCGACCGCGGCCTGGTGGTGGCCGACTGGGCCAAGAAATTCCCGAACAATGCGGCCCCGTTTTACTCGACCATGGTGTATCTGGTGCGCAAAGGTAACCCGAAACACATCAAGGATTGGGACGATCTGGCCAAGCCCGGCATCAAGGTCATCGTGCCGAATCCGAAAACCTCGGGCAATGGCCGCTACACCTACTTGGCAGCCTGGGGCTATGCTGTGAAAAAGGGGGGCAGCGAAGCGCAGGCGCGCGAGCTGGTGACCAAGCTGTTCAAGAACGTGCCCGTGCTCGACGGCGGCGGCCGCGGCGCCACCACCACCTTCACGCAGCGTGAAATCGGCGACGTGCTGGTGACGTTTGAAAATGAAGTGCAACTGGTGCGCGCGGAATTCGGCGACAACTTCGAAGTGGTGTATCCAAGCATCTCCATCCTGGCCGAGTCTCCAGTGGCCGTCGTCGACAAGGTCGTCGACCGCCGCGGCATCCGCAAGCAAGCCACGGCCTACCTGCAATACCTGTACTCGGAAGCAGGCCAGGAACTGGTCGCCAAACACTACCTGCGCCCCCGTTCAGCCACGGTAGCGAAGAAATACGCGGCCAGCTTCAAGCCGATCACCCTGTTTACCATCGATGACGTCTTTGGCGGCTGGAAACAGGCGCAAAAGAAACACTTTGACGATGGTGGCGAATTCGACAAAATTTATCAGAAGTAATCTGATCTGCATCAACCAACAACCGGGACTTGTCCCGGTTTTTTTATGGCGGTGCGCCAGCGTCCCACTCCAGTGCGCTAAACAGGCTGGCGATCTCGCTGCTGCGGCGTGTGCCCGTCTTGGCCAGGATCGCCTGGATCTGGCTGCGAACGGTACTGATGCACACGCCCTTGCGCTGCGCGTACTCGGCAGGCTCCACGCCGTCCGCCAGCGCCAGCGCCAGCGTCCACTCGGCGCCCGTCAAACCGCATGGGCGCTCGGCCGTGCCCGGCCAGTGCCGCCGCCCTGCGCGGAACAATGGCCGCAGGGACAGCATGACCATCGCCGCCCCATCGCCGGCACCGTCCTGTCCTATGCGCACGGGCAATGGCAGGACGCCAATTTCCAGCGCCGGCCGTCCATCCTCATCGCAGGCATACAAGGGAGCGGGACGGTGGCAGGCCAGCCCTGCGCACGCTTGCCGCACGCGTTGCGCCAGTTGCTGCTGCAGCTGGCTTGCGCGCACGTCCACGCTGCCGCCGCGCAAGGCAAGCAGCGGGCGCGTCGGGGGCATGGCGGCCAGCAGGCGCTGCGCCGCCTGGTTCATGAAGGCCAGCCGCAAACCCGCATCAACGAGCAAGATGGCGCGCGGCAAGGCATCAAGCCCCTCCCAGGCCAGCGCGCCATGCGCCTGGGCTTGCTGTGCCGTATCGCGCAGGCGAAACACCTGCGGCAAATGATCGAGCACGCGCTGCAACTGGCCGCGCGTGTTCCGATCATAGGGACCTTGGCCGGCGGCGCGGTGCGCCGACAGGATGGTGAGCGCGCCGTTGTCGCGCACGACGCCGCTGCATGAAAAGCGCACGCCCGCGCGCAAATAGAAATCCTGGAAATACTCGCTGCGCGCCACGGCCTGGTCGCTGAAATAGTCTTGCATCAAGTGCATGCGCCCAGGCGGCCTCTGGGTGAGGACCACATAGCCGGGATCGAGCGCGTGATAGTAGCGGCGGTAACCGTCCTCCCAGGCACTTTGGTCCAGCCCGGTCACATAGCCGCGCGACGGCACCGCGCCCGTTTCCGCCTTCAGGAAACAGCAGGCGACTTCACCGCCCGCCAGCCGGGCGAACGCGCGCATCGCCACGCTCCACTGCAGCGGTTCCAATGCCGCCCGGTAAAAGGCGGCGATGACAGGATCGGCGCCTTCTGTATTCACGCCCCCCTCCCAATAGCACCACATCCTTCATATGAAGGATGTGTACGCGCACCAAGCCATGCACCATGTTGTCAATGGCGGCGGCCTGCGGCGCTGTCGCCAGCCGATCAATGCAACCATCAACGTTCAAGGAGTCAGATCATGCCCGCCATACACACCAGCGTTTCCGACAATACTGTGTCGGCTCGCCTCACCCATACCTCTTGGCGCCTGGCAGTGAGCAGCGCGGTAATGCTGTCGCTCTCGGCCTGCGCCAATTTCAACACCATCGATCGCACTACGGCACTGCCCAAGCATGGCACTGCGATACATCTAGATGCGCCGCAACGCCTGGCATATGCCGATGCCGAAGGCGTGATCTGTGCCGAGCCTACCCCCGACGCCTTGCAAGCCTATATTTCATCGCTAGGCGCATCTGTCAGCACCGAAGGCAACGCAGCTTCGGTATCGAATGCGTTGCAGGCCAATTCGCAAAGTATCGGCCTGCATTCGCAATCGATCACCTTGATGCGCGAGCATCTATTCCGTATCTGCGCATACGCACAAAACAATTGGCTTTCCGACGGCGATGTAATGATGCTCATGGCGCGCTCGCAGGATCTCACATTGGGAGTATTGGCCATCGAGCAATTAACGGGCGTGATGACTCCGCGCAAGACAGCCAAATTGCCGCTTTCAGACACGGAGGCCACCAAGCAATTGCAAAACACACTCGAACAGGCAAAACTTGATCTCAACGACAAGAAAACAGCTCTGACACAATTGAACGACACGGCAGGCACGCAAAACGCGCGTACCGGCGATCACCCCGACAGAGCGGCGCTTCTTGAACATCAGACCAAAGACGGCAAGAACAGTTCCGCGCCGACTGAGGTAATAGCCGCGCGACTGGCGGTGGTATCTGCCCAGGACAAGGTATCGTTACTGGAACGACAAGTCGAAGCAAGCAAGGTACAAGCCGGGTTTATGACCTTGCCCGATGAGAGCGGTAATCAGCTTTCTCCAACAGCAGCAGAGCATATCGCTAAGGCCACGGCGCATATCGTTGAGCAGATTTTGCAGAAAAATCATCTGACTGACATGTGCATCAATATGCTCAACCGCTTCAGTCGCAACAAGCAGCTGCCCGACAAATATATGGACATGATGGCGCGATGTGACCTCGTCCTTAAGAACGCGATCACGCACCTTGCTGCTACGCCTTGACGCACTTCCACATGAACCTTTTCGCATATCGATATGCGCATCGATTCGTGGTCAAAAGCGCGCGCGCGCCGTACTCTGGCCTTGTCGCGCCGCATGGCGTATTACAGGCACAAAGGAAACATCATGGCTATCTCGGAAGTGAATGTACGCAACCAGTTCAGCGGCAAGATCAAGGAAATCATCTTTGGCCCCGTGGTGTCGGAAGTGGACGTGGAAACGCCGCACGGCATCGTCACATCGGTGATCACCTCGCGCTCGATCAAGGACCTGGACTTGAAAGTGGGCAGCGAAGTCATCGCACTGGTCAAGTCGACGGAAGTGTCGATCGCCAAGATCCAGTAAGCGTTGTCCACCCACTGACGCCGCGCCCCTTGCCATCCGGCAGCGGCGCGGCGTTTGCATTGCAGGCTAATCGCGAAACAGATATGTAAACGTGCGGCTGACGGGCAGCTTTTCCGTGCTGCCACGCAGCAGGACCTGCATGCGCTCGGCATTGATGCGCTCGGCCGCCTCGATGGCTTTCACGTTGACCATGGTGCCGCGGTGGATTTGCCAGAATTGGTCGGGATCCAGGCCGCCCAGCAAATCCTTCAGCGGCGTGCGCACCAGCGCTTCCGAACCGGCCAGCACCACGCGCGTGTACTTGGTGTCAGCCTGAAAGAACAGCACGTCATCGATGTCGATCAGACGGATCTGCTTGCCCACGCTGGCCCTGATCCATTTCAACTTGTCGCGCGGCGGCGCTGGCAAGGCAGCGCGCAGCGAATGCAATAGATTGGCCATATCGGCTGGCTGCGCGCCCAGCTTGTCGCGCAGGCGGGCCAGCGTCCGCTGCAGCCGCTCGGCCTGCACGGGTTTCAACAGGTAGTCGACGGCACCGGCGTCAAACGCGTCAACGGCGTACTGGTCGTAGGCCGTGACAAACACCACGTGGGCGCGCTTGCCGATGCGCTCGGCCACTTCCAGACCCGACAGGCCAGGCATGCGGATGTCGAGGAAGACCACGTCCGGCTCGTGCTCGAGGAAACCGTCCCAGGCGTCGTTGCCGTTTTCCGCCACCAGCACGATGCGCGCCTCGGGCCAGGCCAGCGCCAGCATCGTCTGCAGGCGCTCGCGCATCAGCGGCTCGTCTTCGGCGATCAGGATGGTGGAGTTCATGCGGCAGGCTCCTTCAGGCTGGATGCAATTTTAATGGGCAACAATATGTCAGCGATCACGCCGCCCTCCTCTCCATCGCACACGGTCAGGCTGGCGGACGGATCGGACAACAGCAGCCGGCTGCGCACGTTTTCCAGGCCCAGGCCGCCTCCCGGCGCGCTGCCCGCGTCGCTTTCCGGCAAGCCCATGCCCGTATCTTGCACGCGCAGGCGCAGCATGCCGTCCACCCGCAACGCCGACAGACTGATCTCGCCACCGCGCAAGGACGGTTCAATACCGTGTTTGATGGCATTTTCCGCCAAGGTCAGCAAAATCATGCTGGGAATCGTCGCGTGTGCAAATTCGGCCGGCAAGTCCAGTGCATAGCGCAGGCGGGAGCCCATGCGCGCCTGCATCACGCGCAAATACGCGGCCACCATGTCGAACTCGCTTTGCAGCGGCACTTGCTCGCAGCGCATCTCGGCCAGGCTGGCGCGCAGGAAAGCGATCAGGTCGGCAGTCAGCGCCGCAGCCCTGGGCGCTCCCTGCTCGGCCAGCTGCTGCACCGCGCCCAGGGTATTGAACAGGAAATGCGGTTCGATCTGCGCGCGCAGCAGGCGCAGCTGCGACTCGCTCAATTCGCGCGCCAGGCGGTCGCGCTCGGCATCTTGCTGCAACTGCAGGGTCAGCGCTTCGTATTGCCGGTTGCGCCAAGTGGTCACGATCGCCAGCGGCACCATGTAAAACAAGCCTGCCACCAGCAAGGCGATGCCACCCACGCGCAGCAAGCGCTCGAAGGCCATGCCCATGGAACCGGTATCGCTCAAGCCGGCCAGCAGCACGCCGGTTGCCACCCCTGCCGCGCAGGTAGACACGATCAGCAAGAGTTTCTTGAACTTGTAGCGCACGGACCTGCGGTAATTGAACCAGACGCCCACCAGGCCCCACGCCAGCGCAAAACCCAAGCCGTTGCTGAAGACAAGGGCCTTGAGCAACTCGAACCTGGCCGGCAGCAGCAGGTGCAGGGCGACGCCGATGGCGCTGAACAGCAGCATCAGCTTGAACGCGGCAATGTAAAACCCGGCGCCACGGTACTTGAGCAGGAAACCGTGCAGCTGCTGGCGCTCGATCGGCGTCAGCCTGGCCAGCTTCATGGCGATGTAGCGGCGCGCGCGGCCCTGGACCTGCACCGCCATTTCGGGGTGTTTCAGCACCAGCAGCGATTCTTCGTCGATGCTGCGGTACCAGTCCGTATATTTTTTTAACACGATGCGTTCTCCGTGGTCTGTAATTCAGGCATGAACGCAGTCTACGGTGCCCCTGTTGCAGAGCATAGCGCCGGGCGACGAAGCACGAAGGGGCAGGCATCAACGACGAAGCGCACGCGGCCTGCCAGACCATCGCTGCTCATCTTGCTGAAATAATACGAAGTTTCCATAACGAAATCAATAAATACGCAACAATTTTCACTACGGCAAGATTAGCCATTTTTATTTGCCAAATTGGCTGCAACACCGCTTGTCACGGGCCTGTACCGTAGACATCGTTTGATCTTTAATGGTATTGTTTAAGCTTGGCAAATATTGCCTCCGAGATACACGCCGCGTCCCCGCGCGGCCCGCTTCCGGATTTGCGCGCAGCGCCCTTGATGGCGCCCCAAAACTGCTTTTCCACATACGATCCCATGCTCAAAAAAATGTTCGCCGCAGTGCTGATGACGCTTTCGACAGCGGCCATCGCCGTGCCCTTCGGTTCCCAGTCGATCCTGGTAGTCGAAGATGGCACAGGCAAAGTCTTGCTTGAAAAAAATTCCAACGTGGTGGTGCCCATCGCCTCGCTGACCAAACTCATGACGGCCATGGTCGTGCTCGACTCCAAGGCCAACATGCAGGAAGAGATCAGCATCGACCGCGAGGATGTCGACACCTTGAAACACAGCACCTCGCGCGTGCCCGTCGGCGCCACCCTGAGCCGCCACGACGTGCTGCAATTGGCGCTGATGTCGTCCGACAACCGCGCCGCCGCCTCGCTGGCGCGCACCTTCCCCGGCGGCCCGACGGCGTTTGCCGTGGCCGTCAACGCCAAGATCAAGGCGCTGGGCATGCGCCAGACCGTCATCGAGGAGCCGACGGGCCTGTCGCCGAACAACCAGTCGACGGCAGCGGATCTGGTCAAGATGGCCGTGGCCGCCTCGCGCTACCCGGAAATCAGCCGCATCACCACCGATTCGAAGGACGTGATCCAGATCAAGGGCCGCGACGTGGAATACCACAACACGAACCGCCTGGTGGGCGCCAAGGGCTGGGACATCGGCCTGTCGAAGACGGGCTACACGAATGAGGCGGGCCGTTGCCTGATCATGCGCATCAAGTCGGCCGGCAAGTTCGCCACCATGATCTTGCTCAATGCGCGCGCCAATTCCGTGCGCGCCATGGACGCCGTCAACATCCGCCGTCTGCTGGCGGCAGAGAACGGCATCGAAGAGCCGAAAGTGATGCGCGCGTCCGTCAGCCGGCACAAGAAGGCGCCGGTGAAACCATCGAAACGCCGCCGCGCCCGCTGAGCTATAAGTTAACCCCAGAGCTATTTCGCTTGCCGGTTGGTCATCACCACGCCGGCTATCGTCACCGCGCCGCCCACCAGCATCGAGACCAGCACCGGTTCGCCCAAGAGCGTCGCCGCCAGCACGATGCCGAACACGGGCACGAGGTTGTTGAACACGGCCGTACGCGATGGTCCCAGCGCTTTCACGCCTTCGTAATACCAGACAAAGCCGATCACCGTGCCGAACACGCCCAGGTAACCGATGGCGGCCCACACTTGCCAGCCAAAGCTGTGCCATGGCACGGTGGGGAATTCCACCACCGCCCCCACCAGCAAAAAGGCCAGGCCCCACATCGCCGCATACGTGGTTGCGGCAATCGGGCTCAAGCCCTTCAGCGCGACGCGGCCGATCAGCGTATAGGCGGCCCAGCTGGAAATGCCGCAAAACATGAACACTTCACCCATGCCGATGCCGCCGCCCGTACCATGCAACACGCCAGCGAGATCGCCGCGCGTGATGACGATGGCAGTGCCGCAAAACGCCAGCATGATGCCCAGCCACTTGAAGGAACCGAGCCGTTCGCGAAACAGCATGGCCGAGGCGAGTGCCGTGACGATGGGGTTCAGGGCCACGAACAGGGCCGTGCGCCCCGCCGGCATGCGCGACAGGGCCGCCAGGAAGCACAGGTTGTATAGAAAAATGCCCGTCAGGCCCAGCGCCGCCGTCGTCATCAATTGCTTACGATCCAGGCGCGGCAAGCCGCCTTCGAGTTTCCAGGCCAGCACGACGAGCAGCAGCACGGCCACGCCGAAGCGTCCGCTGGCAGCCGTCATGGGCGGCATCTGCTGCGCCAGCACGCGACCGGCGATAAAGGTGCCGCCCCAGAACAGGGCGACGAAAATCAGTTTGAGGTAGACGAGCGGCGATTGCACGGCAGGCAAGGCGGCGGAAGGTACGGCGGAAGTACGCATGGAAAGTCCTATGATGTCGCTTGTGCAGCGGACGCTGCACATATATATTAATACTAATATCAACTCATTAAATAATGAGTAAATACTCATACCATAGGAAAGCCACACCATGACCTTCACGCAACTGGAAATCTTTACCCTGGTGGCCGAACTGCACGGCTTTTCCGCCGCCGCCGCGCAGCTGGGCATCAGCCAGTCGGCCGTCTCGCATGCCTTGAAGGCGCTGGAAAAGGAAATGGGCGTGGACCTCATCGTGCGCCACCAGGCCTCGGCCGAGCTGACTGACGTGGGCCGCCAGTTGCTGGTGCGCGCGCGCGAAATCCTGGGGCTATCCGAAGCCATGCGCCAGGAAGCGGCCGATGTGCTGGGGCAGCGCCAGGGCAGCTTGCGCATCGGCTCGTTTGGCCCTACCTCGTCGTTGAATCTGCTGCCGGCCATCACGGCGCAATTCCGCCTGCGCTATCCGGGCATCACCCTGCGCATCGATGAAGGCGCCGACCATGAAGTGGTGCAATGGATACGCGAGCGCAGGGTTGACGTGGGCTTCGTCGTGCTGCCCGACGAGCGCTTCGACACGGCGCCGCTGGTGGAAGACCAGATGATGGCGCTGGTGCCGCGCAGCCATGCGCTGGCCAGCGAAACGGCCATCACCCTGGCGCAATTGTGCGAAGGTCCGTTCATCATGTCCGAGGCGGGCTGCGCCTGCCTGATCGAACCTCTGTTCGCCAACGCGGGACTGCAGCCGCACGTGCCCTACCGCATCAGCCAGGTGATCACCATCCTCGACATGGTCAGCCGCGGCGACGGCCTGTCCATCGTGGCTGAGCTGGCCCTGCCGCAGCGCTTGCGCGAGCAGTATCCGGAGCTGGTGGCCCTGCCGCTCAATCCGCCCGTCAGCCGAAAAGTGGGCCTGGCCGTGCGCGACCGGCGCCAGAACACGCCGGCCACCAACGCTTTTTTTGAGGTGGCGAAGCAGATGGCGCCGACCCTGGCGCCCCGCCGCGCTTGAACGCTGCTTAGAAAGTCTCCCACTCCTCGCTGCGTTCCGCCGTCTTGCGGCCGGCCGCTTTGGTGACCGGGCGGCTGGCGATGCGCGGCGCGATGGGCGCGCGCACCACGGGCCTGGCCAGCTGCGATGCTGGCGCCTGCCCGTCATCGAGCTTGAACACGCCCACCACCTGCGCCAGAGTGCTGGCTTGGTCTTGCAGGCTTTCGGCGGCCGCCGCCGCCTCTTCCACCAGGGCCGCATTCTGCTGCGTCACCTGGTCCATTTGCGCGATCGCCTGGTTCACCTGTTCGATGCCGGAACTTTGTTCGACGCTGGCGGCCGTGATCTCGCCCATGATGTCGGTCACGCGGCGCACGCTGTCGACGATTTCCTGCATCGTCGCACCGGCCTCGTCGACCAGGCGCGCGCCCGAATCGACCTTGCCCACCGAATCATCGATCAGCAGCTTGATTTCCTTCGCTGCGCCAGCGGATCTTTGCGCCAGATTACGCACTTCCGTCGCCACCACGGCAAAGCCGCGTCCCTGTTCGCCCGCGCGCGCCGCTTCCACGGCCGCATTCAAGGCCAGGATATTGGTCTGGAAGGCGATGCCATCGATGACGCTGATGATGTCGACGATCTTCTTCGATGAGTCGTTGATCGAGGCCATGGTATCGACCACCTGCGCCACCACTTGCCCGCCCTTGCTGGCCACGCCGGATGCCGATTGCGCCATCTGGTTGGCCTGGCGCGCATTGTCCGCATTCTGTTTCACCGTGCTGGTCAGCTCTTCCATCGAGGCGGCCGTCTCTTCCAGCGAGCTCGCTTGCTGCTCCGTGCGCGACGACAGGTCCTGGTTGCCGGCGGCGATTTCCGACGACGAGACTTTCACCGATTCGCTGGCCGTGCGGATTTTCACGAGCACGGCGGCGATCTTGTCGATGAAGCGGTTGAAGGCGCCGGCGATCTGCGCCAGTTCATCGACACCGGAAGCGTCGAGGCGGCGCGTCAAATCGCCTTCTCCGGAAGCGATATCGTCGAGCGCATCGCGCACCAGCTCCAGGCGCTTGAGCATCTTGAACACCAGCAGCGACAGCAGCAGCGCCGCCAGTCCGGTCAGCAGCGCGGCCGTGACGGTTGCCGTCGTCAGCATCGTCTGCAAGGCTTGCATGGCTTCCTGCTGATCGAGCACCACGGCCAGCAGCCAGTCAGTGCCCGCCACGCGCGTGACGTACAGCATGCCGTCGCGGTCATTCAGACGCACGGCCTCGCTTGTGCGCGTGCCTTCCAATCGGTTGACCTGCGCGGCCGACAGCGCCGCATCGATTTTTCCCACCGGCTGCAGGCTCAGGTCCTTGTTGGCATGGGCGATGATGGTGCCGCCCTGGTCGACCAGGAAGGCAAAACTGTGCGGCGTCGGCTTGATCGCCACCACGTTGGCGATCACCGTATCGAGCAGCACGTCCGCGCCCGCCACGCCAACCAGCGCCTCTTTTGGCCCCACGGGCCCCGTGAACGACACCACCAGCTTGTGGCTGGCCGCGTCCACATACGGCGGCGTCAGCATGGGCACGCCCGCCTTGATGGTGTCCGTGTACCAGGCACGCGCCGTGGGATCGAAGTCGGCCGGGCGCCCCGGATGGGTAAACACGGAGCGCTTGTCCGCGTAGCCGATGAACACTTCGGCAAAATCGCCGGCCTTTTCCGCGATCTGGAAGGCGCGCAGCGGATCGGGCGTCTCGGCCGACATCACGACGGATGCCATGACCTTTTTCTTGCCATCGACCCATTGCGCCAGCACGGCCGACTGGCTCTGCAGCAGTTGCTGCATCTGCTGGTCGGACGACGCCAGCATGCTGCTGCGCGTGGTGAGGTAATTGGCGACCGACAAGGCCAGCATGGACAGCACGACGATGGAAACGCAAATGAGCACCAGACGCGTGCGCAACGATGAAAACATGGTGTACTCCTTTGTGGTGATTTTTATGGTGTGAAGCAGAGGCCTTGCCACGCACACTCCGGCTCCATTCTCACACAAAAATCGGAACAATTTCACTCAATATTCGGAATACAACACATATATTTCCATGCGGAAACCTACCACCTCCTATCAATCCATCAGCCGAGCAGCCGCCTCAAGCCGCTGGCGCGCTGCGTGCGGCGCAGAATCGCGTCGAACAGCACGGCTTGCGTGGGCGAGACGAGGGTAAAAAAGTCGCGCGCGCGCGTGATGCCCGTGTAGACCAGTTCACGCGCCAGCATGGCGCCGCCTTCCTGCGGCAGCACCAGCGCCGTGTGGCGAAACTCCGAGCCTTGCGATTTATGCACCGTCATGGCGAACGCCGTCTCCACGTGGCGCAGGCGCGTGGCCAGCACGCTGCGCACGTTCTCGCCTTCCAGGAAATACACGCGCAGGGAGCCGGGCCGCGCAGGGTCGCGCAGGGTCAGTCCGATGTCGCCATTGAACACGCCCGTGCCATAGTCGTTGCGCGTGACCATCACGGGGCGTCCCACATACCACTCGCTGCGGCGTATGAGTCCATCCTTTTCCAGCCGCAGCTCGATGGCCGTGTTCAAGCCCGCCACGCCCCACTCGCCTTCGCGCACGGCGCACAGGATGCGGAACGATTCAAAGCTGTGCAGCACGGCGCGCACCCAGTCGTCATGCTGCCCATACGCTGCTTCACCGGCATTCACCAGTTCCAGGTAGGGCTGATAACCGCCCGGCGCCTCCGCACGTCCGCGCAAGGCCAGGCGCAGCACGTCCTCCTGTTGCGCCGGCACCGTCCACGCCAGTTGGCCGCCGCTATCGCTGACGAAACACGCCTTGACCAGATCGGGCCTGCCGCCATTTACGGCCAAGGCCAGCTCGCCGATCGGGCCGCTGAAACGGTGGCTGTGGCGCAGCATCACCGTCTGCTGCGCCAGCGCGCCGGCCGCTCCCGCGAAGGCGGGCGGAATGGCCACGCCGCTGGCCGCCTGCGCATACGCGATGGTGGCGTCCGTGTAGCCGCCAGCCTGCGCGTCGTGGCACAAGTCGCCCAGCACGGCGCCCGCTTCCACCGATGCCAGTTGATCCTTGTCGCCGAGCAGTATCAATATCGCCGCCGGCGGCAAGGCATCGAGCACCGAGGCCATCATTTCCAGGTGCACCATCGACGCTTCATCGACGATCAGCACGTCGACGTCGAGTGGATTGCCCGCGTGGTGGGCAAAGGCGCGCGTATCGGGCCGCGCGCCCAGCAAGCTATGCAGGGTGCGCGCGGCACCCATGCGCCGCGCCAGTTCCAGCAGGGGCAACGCATCGCCGGCCTTCGCCGCCAGCCCTTCGAGCGCCTTGTCGATCGACTGCTTCAGGCGCGCGGCCGCCTTGCCGGTCGGTGCGGCCAGCGCGATGCGCAGCTGCTCCGGCTGCGGCGAGACGGCAAACAGCAAGGTCAACAGGCTCGCCACCGTGTACGTCTTGCCCGTGCCGGGACCGCCCGTGATGATGGCGACCTTGCCGCGCAGGGCGATGGCGCACGCCACCTTTTGCCAGTCCGGGCCACCGTCTTTGGTCGGCTGATCGAACAGGATATCGAGCCATTGCCGCACCTGCGCCAGCGGCGGATTAGTCAAACTCAGCGCGCGCACGGCGATTTTCTCGCCGACCAGGGTTTCGTCACGCCAGTAGCGGCGCAAGTAAAGGCGGTCGCCCTCGAGTACCAGCGGCTGGCGCACATCGGCCGCGCCCACCTGCCACACCTGCGGCGCGCCGGCCAGCAGCGCGCGCCAGCCATCGACGCTGCCCGGCAGCGGACCGGAAACGGCCAGCACGCCATGCCACAGTTCCTCGCTCCAGCCCAGCAGTTGCGACGGTTCGTTGGCCAGCTCAAACAGCATCAAACAACTGTGCCCCCGCCCTTCCAGTTCGGACAGCACCACGCAGGCCACGGCCACGGCGGCGGCATTCGGCGCCTCCTCGTCCAGGCTGGCGATAAAACGGGCAAAAGCGGCGCTCAGGCGGCGCAGATGGCCCGCCTCGGCGAGGCCGTCGACATGGGTAAACAAAGCGTTCATCTGCTCATCAGGCTGCATGGTGTTCCGTTTCTTCTAACAGTTGATCGAGACCGTCCAGCAGTTCCAGTTGCGGCGCCAGCCAGTAGCAGCCATGCGTGTCCGCGTTCGCGATACCGCGCAGGAACAGGAAGATGGCGCCGCCCAGGTGCTCGGCCGGGTCGTACGCATCACCGAGCCGGCTTTTCAGCAGCCGGTGCAGGGCCAGCATATAGATGGCGCCCTGGATATCATAGCGGTGCTGCGCCATGCCGGCCGCCAGCGCTTGCGTGTGGTAGGCGGCGTCGTTGGCGCCCAGCGCATTCGACTTGTAGTCGAGCACCCAGTAGCGGCCATCCTTTTCGATGACCAGGTCGGCAAAACCTTTCAGCATGCCGTGCAGCTGGCGTCGCGGCAGCACGGGGCGCGGCGCGCCATCAAGCAGCAAGCGCGTGCACAGCTGGTCGAGCGCCCCCGTGGACAAATGCTCGCTGGGGAACCAGAACTCCATCTCGGACAGAGTGCTGCCCAACTGCGACAGCGAGGCATCGAGCAGCGGCAGCGGCGTGATGGCGATTTCCCTGAGCCAGGCGATGGCGTCTTCCTGGCGGTGGCCCCAACCCGCCCGCTCGCAGCGCGCAGCCAGGCGCGTAGTGAAATTGTCGTCGTGGACGCTGTCAAAACCTTCGCCGCCCATCCACTCGAGCTGCTCGTGCAGGAAATTGCCGGGCACGGAGCCGCGCGGGAAGCGGTGCCATGGCGCGTCGCCCATTTGCAGCGGCGAGGAAACTGGCACGCCTGCACCATCTTCCAGCAAGGTTTCTTCCAGCGCCCGCTGCGGCACGTGCGCGGCCGCCACGGCGCCGATCTGGCGCGTCAGCGAAGTAAAGCTGCCCACCGACCAGTCGCGCTCGAATTCGCCCACGAACACGGGCGCGGGCCGCAATGCGGGACGGCGCTCGATGCGATCCAGCACCGTGCAGGCGTCGGGCTGCGCCAGCGCGCTGACATAGATGGCGTCGCAGCTGCCCGCCACCTGCTGCCAGCGCAGCAAAAGCTGCTCCGCCGGCAGCTTGTCGCCGCCCGTCAGCATGTAGCCGAGCGCCGATTCGTGCAAGGTATTCTCACCCGCCTTGCGCGCCGCCTGGGCGGCCACACCCAACCACAGGAAATGGCGCGCGCGCGTCAGCGCCACGTACAGCAGGCGCAAGTCTTCATCGATGCGCGCTTCTTCGACCGCCGCCATGGCCTCGTCGGACAGCGACAAGTCGAGGCGGCGTTCGCCATCCTTGCCCGCATAGTCGAAGAAGCTGCGGTTGCGTTTATCCACCTTGCGCGCCGTCACGGCGAACGGCAGATACACGAGCGGGTATTCGAGGCCCTTGGACTTGTGCACGGTGATGACTTTGACCAGCTCTGCATCGCTTTCCAGGCGCAGCACGCGCTCGTCGCCACCCTCGCCTTCGCCGGCGATCTGCTCGGCCAGCCAGCGTATCAGCGCCTGCTCGCCATCGAGCTGGCGACTGGCCGATTGCAACAGTTCGGCCAGATGCAGCAGATTCGTTAAACGCCGCTCGCCGCCCGTTTGCTGCAGCAGCATGGCCGGCAGCTGCAATTCGTGGATGAAGCGGCGCAGCATGGCCAGCACGCCCTGGCGCTGCCAGATCAAATGCAGGGTCTTCAGTTGCTCGACGCGGCGCTCCCATTCCAGCTCGTCGCTCGACAGGCGCGCCAGCTCGCCCAGCGACAGGCCGATGGTACGTGTGGCAAACGCGGCGCGCGCCAGGCCCCCGTCGAGCGGATTGGCCAGCGCCGCCAGCCAGCGCAGCACGTCTTGCGCCTCCTCGCTGTCGACGACGGAATCCTTGTCGGACAGGTAGACGCTGGCGACCCGGCGGCGCGCCAGCGCGCGGCGGATGGCTGCCGCTTCCTTGCGGTCGCGCACGAGGATGGCGACGTCGGCCGGCTGCAGCCGCACGAAGCCATCGGGGCCAGCGAAACCGGCTTGCGCATCGCCCAGCATGGCGACGATGTGCTCGGCGCAATGCTGCGCGAAATACTCGCGGTAGCTGTCGCCGCGCAGTCCGTCATCGCTGGCGCAGGCGGCCAGCAGCGCCGGCAGCGGGCCGCTGGCGTTCACCAGGTGCTCGGCGCGGCCCTTGGCATCGACGGCTTCGAACGGCAGCGGGTTCTCGCCCTCTTTCCGGTAGCGGAAGGCACCAAACGGCACTTCCTCGCGCTCGGCATGCAGGAACAGCTGGTTGACGGCCGCCACCAGAGGCGCCGTCGAGCGGTAATTGGTGCCCAGCTGGTAGTGGCGTCCTGCCGTGGCGCGCCGCGCCGCCAGGTAGCTCTGGATGTCGGCGCCGCGAAAGCCGTAGATCGACTGTTTCGGGTCGCCGATCAGGAACAGACCCAGCGCCGGATCGTTGTCGGCAATGCGGTACAGCAGGTTGAAGATCTGGTACTGCGCCGGTGCCGTATCCTGGAATTCATCGACCATCGCCAGCGGATACTGGTCGACGATGCGCTGGCGCAGGGCCGCGCCGTTGTCGCCCGCCAGCGCGTCGTGCAGGCGCTGCAGCATGTCGGCAAAGCCGAACTGGCGCGACTGGCGTTTTAACTGATCCATGCGCCGCGCGATGGCCGCCGCCGCATGCAGGTGCAGCGTGTGCGCCAGCGGCGTCAAGGCCGCCAGGGCGATCCCCAGCGCCTCGGTATGCGCGAAGCACTCGGGCACCTGGGCCGTGAAACTCTTGGCAAACGCATCCTCGATGCCAAACGGCGTCAAGCGTTCCCACGCCTTGGCCGTGATGGCCGGCTGCAGCAAGAGCGGATCCTGCGCCCAGCGGCGCAAGCCGTCGAACCATTTTGCCAGGTTCTCCGGCTTCATCTTGACGCCGTTAAAACACTTGGGATTGGCGGCGCGGTGGTCGTTGATCCACGCGGCCATCCGGTCCACGCGCTCGACCCAGCCCGCCTTCAGGGAGGCCAGCTGCGCGGCCAGCGCCCGCTGTTCGCGCGCGATCAGCGCGGACAATGGTTCCTCGTGCGCCATGCCCATGATGTCCGCGCGGCGCGCCAGCTCGCGCGCGCCTTTCTTCAGCGCCCCCACGTCGGGCCAGCAGGCCAGCAGCACGTCGAGCGCCTGCGGCGGCAAGGGATAGACTTGCTGGCGCCAGTAATCGTGGGCCGCATCCTCGAACAGGGCTTGCTCGTCGCTGACCAGTTCTTCGTCGAACAGGCTGCCGCTGTCGAACGCATGCTCGCGCAGCATGCGCTGGCACCACGCGTCGATGGTGAAGATGGCCGCTTCATCCATCGTCTCGGCGGCCAGCATCAGCCGGTGCGCGGCCTTTTGCCGTTCGCTCTCGTCCGGATAGGATACCAGCAAGGCGTCGAGAAACGGGTCGCCGCCGCCGAACTCGTGGCGGAACTCATTGCGAAAATAAGCGGCCGCCTCGATCAGGCGCTCGCGCACGCGGTTCGACAATTCGCGCGTGGCGGCGCGCGTAAACGTCATCACCAAAATGTCGGCCGGCAGCAGCGGACGCGTAAAGCGGCTGTCGTCGTCGCCGTGTCCCAGCACGAGGCGCACGTACAACGCGGCGATGGTCCAGGTTTTACCGGTGCCGGCCGAGGCTTCGATCAGGCGCGAGCCGTGCAGCGGGAACGCCAGGGGGTTGAGCAGATGGCTCGTCATTGTTCTTCTCCCGCGCCATCATTGGGCGCGCTGATCGGGTCGATCGTGATGTGTTGTTGCAGCCAGTCGGCCAGCGGCCCATACAGCTCGCGCGTGCAGTCTTCCCATGCTTCCTCAAGAGCCAGCGCGGAAAACTCGGGCCACAGACGCGCCAGGCACAGTTCATCGCGCTCGCCCGAAATGTCGAAGCCGCCGTCATACACGGCGCGCGGGTCGCCCTGCTGCACCAGCGCCAGGCCAGTCTTGCACGCCGTGGGCAGCGGATGGTTCATGCCTTCGCGCCACAGCGCCAGCAAGGTGGCCAGCGCATCGCGCGACGTGGCGGGATCGAGCGGCGCCATGCTGACGATGGCGTCGCGCGCCACCAGATAGCCGGTGACGGGAAAGCCGAGGGCGGCGGCGGCCAGCTGGCGCAGCCACATCAGCATCAGCTTGTCGCCGCGCGCCAGGCCGCTCTTGTCCGTCACCTTCGAGGAAATCTGCATCAGCCAGGCCGTCTCCTGCCCGTTGCTGCACAATTTGTCGAGCCAGTCGTCGATCTGCAGCTCACCGAACGGCAAGGTGATGGCGCGCTTGTCGGCCGCCAGCGGGAAGGAGGCGCGCAGCGACAGCCACGCGCTGCGCACGGGCACCAGCGCCTCGACCAGCTGCGCCTGCACCTGCTGGCCGATCAGGCCGATGGGCAGCACGCCTTCGCGCGCCAGCTTCTGCGCGCGCGCTTGCAGGCTGGTACGCACGTCGTCCAGCGCTTCGACGGCGCCGCCGTCGTCGAGCATGGTGTCTTCCAGCAGATAGCGTTCGAGCGCATTCAGGCCGAACGGCTCTTCATCCTCGCCCAGCATGGCCGCGTCGGCAAAATACACGCTCAGGCGGCGGCGGAAAAAGTACTTGACGGGCTGGCGCAAAAAGCTGGCCAGCTCGCCCAGTTTCAAGCGCGTGCCGGGATCGAGTTCGTAGGGGCCCAGCGGCAGCGCGGCGGCCTGCGCCGCCGCATCGGCCGCATCGGCATGCGCCACGCGCCATTCGCGCGCGTAGGTCAGCAAGCCATCGGCCTCGAAATAGCGGCGGCTGAACGGCTGCAGCGCGTGCTCGGTCGTCAGGCTTGCCAAATGCCGGTCCAGCGACCAGCCGGCCGCCAGGTAATCGCGCAACTGCGACACCAGCACGGACGGCGGCTGCTCGGAATTGTCGCGCACATTGCGCCCCACCCAGCTCACATACAGTTTGTCGCGCGCGGCCAGCAAGGCTTCGAGCATCAGGTAGCGGTCATCGTCGCGGCGCGAACGGTCGCCCGGGCGCGCCATGCCTGGCAGCGCCAGCAAGTCGAAATCGGCCTTTTGCGCGCGGCGCGGAAAATCGCCATCGTTCATGCCCAGCAGGCACACGACGCGGAACGGCACGGCGCGCATCGGCATCAGCGTGCAGAAGGTGACGCCGCCGGAGACAAATTGATGGTTCAGGGTCGGCTCGTCCAGCGCGCCCAGCCACGCCACGCGCAGCACGGACAGCGGCACCTGCTCGACAAAGCCCGCATGCTCGCAGGTTTCCAGCCAGCCCTGCAAGGCGCCTTCCAGCTGCGCCAGGGTCAAACGGTCGCCTTCGTCGTCGGCATCAAAGAAGGCGGCCAGCAGCGCGCGCGCCTGCACACCCCATTCGGCTGGCGCGCGCGCGTTGGCCAGCACGCTGCGCCAGTGCAGCAGGGCCTCGACCAGCTGCGCCAGCGAGCCCGCCAGCGCCGCATCGAGGCCGCCCACTTCCGCATACGGCTCGATGCCGCCAAAGCTGGCGCCACTGCCGCTGGCATAGCCGAGCAGCATGCGCCGCACGCCGAAAATCCACGCATTCTGTTCCCCGGCCGCGCCCAGCCCCAGGCCGGCGCGGTGCGCCTGGTCCAGGCCCCAGCGCACGCCCGCCCCTTCGATCCAGGCGCCCAGGGTGGCCAGGTCGTCCGGCTGCAGGCCGAAGCGCGCCGCCAGCGCCGGCACGTCGAGCAGGTCGCGCACTTCGCTCTGGCGGCAGCGCTGCTGCGGCAGCTGCAGCAGCCATTCGAGCGCGACGAGCAGCGGATTGACGCTGCGGTCCTTCACGTCGCCGATCTCGAACGGGATGAAACGCTCGTCATTGCGCCGGTACTGGCCGAAGACAGCGTGGATGGCGGCCGTGAACGTGTCGATGTCGGGCACCATCACTACCACGTCGCGCGGACGCAAGCCCGTCTCGGCGCTGTGCGCGAACATGGCCAGCAGCTGGTCATGCAGCACTTCCACTTCGCGCTGCACGCTGTGCGCCACGTGAAATTCAATCGAGCGGTCGCCGGCCTCGGGCGGCGTTTGTTCGTGTTCCGCCAGCGGACGCAGTTCGCGGATGGCCACCTGCACCTGCTGCAACAGAGTCTCGCCCGTTTCCTCGCCAAACAGGTCGATGCGCAGGCTGTCGTCGCGCCCCTCGGCTTGCGCGTGCTCGTCGAATTCGTCGAGCATGCGGATGAAGTCGCGTCCTTGCCTGCCCCAGCTGGCCAGCAGCGGGTGGCTGTGCGCATGCAGTGCTTCCAGCGGAATCTGCGCCAGGTCGGTGCCATTGCGCTGCCGCTGGCGCTTGTTTTGCGCGCGCAGCAAGTCGCGCCCGTCGATGATGTCGCCCCAGTAAAACTGGCACGGGTTGGGCACGGCCAGCACCACCTGAGTGTGGCGCGCCAGCGCGGCCAGCGCCTGCAAGGTCTGGTACGGCAAGGCCGACACGCCAAACAGCACCACGCGACGCGGCAGCTTGCCGGCAGGCCGCTCGCCAGCGGCGATCGCCGCCAGGAAGGCGTCGTGGATGTCGGCGCGGCCCGTGGCGCGCTCAAACGGTTCCACGTCGGCAGCCACGGCGCGCCACAACTGCGCCTGCCAGCGCTGGTCTTCCTTCAAGGCGATGGAGTCGCCGCGCGCCGTGCGCAGCTGGTCGCGCCCAGCGGCCCAGTCGGCCAGCCAGTCGGCGCGGTAGACCTGGTACTGGTCGAACAAATCAGCCAGGCGCTCGGCCAGTTGCAGCCGGCGTTCGCTATCGCCATCGGCAAGGAAGTAGCGCAGCGGCGCAAACACCGGGTCGGCCAGCAAAGACGGTAAAAGACGCATCAAACGCCAGGTCAGCGGGGATTTATCGAACGGCGACACGCGCGGGACCCGCTCGCGCCCCAGCATGCCCCGGTAGCTTTCCCACAGCAGGCGCGCCGGCAGGGCGATGCGCGTGGCGGCGCACACTTTCATCTCCTCGGCCAGGGCGATCTTCAGCCATTCGGCCACGCCGTTTGACTGCACCAGGAAGATATCCGTTTCCAGGGGCGCCAGCGGATGCTGGCGCAGCCACTGGAAAACGGCGGCGCGCAGCTGTTCCAGCTGGTTGCCATGCAGGATGAGGAGGCCGGGCGTGACGGGAGTATGCATGCTGATCCGATGGGTTGCCGCATCCCCTGCCGTGTGGCCGGGGATGCAATACACGTATAAACGCGTATTATCGCCGCTGCCTGCGTCAGGGGGCGTCGCTGGCGGCAAATTCCAGTGAAATTTGTTCTGCCACCTGCGCCAGCGCCGGCTCCAGCGCCGCCAGCAAGGCGCGCGCCTGCGGCAGGTCGCCGCCCAGGCGCAAGCGTTCGATCGACGTGCACAGGCCGGCAAAAGCATGCGCGCCCACGGCCAGCGCCGACGATTTGCTGCGGTGCCCCAGGTCGGCCAGGCGGCCCAGGTCTTCCAGCGCCATGGCCTGCTCCATTTCAGCGATGCCGTCGCGCGCCGTATCGAGAAACAGCTGGGTGTATTTGCGCATCTTCACGGCGTCATTGCTGAACGTAAGCGCCAGCGTGGCCAGGTCGAGGATGGCCGTGTCGCGCAACTCCAGCAAGGCAGCCGATGGCGGCGCTTTCGGCACTGCCACCAGCCTGTCGCCCGCATGCGCACGGCCGATGCTGCCGATGCCGCCAATGCCTCCACGCAGGCGGAACCATTTCGCCAGCAGGTGAAACAGCAGATTCGGGGCGATCGGCTTGGTCACGAATTCATCCATGCCCGCCGCCAGGCAGCGGGCACGGTCTTCGCTGCCCGCATTGGCCGTCATGGCGATCACCAGCAGGCCGCTGAGCTTCGGGTCGGCGCGGATGCGGCGCGTCGCCTCGAAGCCGTCCATCTCCGGCATCTGCACATCCATCAGCACGCAGTCGTAGCGCTGGTGGGCCAGCAATTCCAGCGCTTCGCGGCCATTGCAGGCGACGCAGACGGTGGCGCCGGCATCCTCCAGCAATTCGCAGCCCACCTGCTGGCTGAAGACGTTATCTTCCACCAGCAGGATGGATGCGCCGCGGATCACGCCCAATACTTCGGGCTCCACTTCGGCGATAAGCTCGTCGCCCGCTTGCGCGCTTTTCTCCAGGCGCGCCGTGAACCAGAAGGTGCTGCCCTGGCCCGGCTGGCTGTACACGCCCACCTTGCCATCCATGAGTTCAACCAGCTGCTTGCTGATCACCAGCCCCAGGCCGCTGCCGCCATACTTGCGCGTGGTCGAGGGGTCGGCCTGGTGGAAGGAGCGGAACAGTTGCGCAACCTCTTCCTGCTTCATGCCGATGCCCCGGTCCTGCACCTCGAAGCGCAGCATGGCGTGGCTGCCGCGCTCCTCTGACTGGCGCACGCGCACGAAGATGCTGCCATTATCGGAAAACTTGATGGCGTTGCTGGTCAGGTTCAGCAAGACCTGCTCCAGGCGCAGCGGATCGCCGCGCCAGCGCTGCGGCAGCTCGGCCGCGATATCGAACTGCAGCGCCAATCCCTTGACGGCGGCCGCATCACCAAGCTGGCTGGCAATATTCGCCAGCAGGGTGTCGAGACGGAAGTCCAGTACTTCCAGTTCCAGCTTGCCCGCCTCGATCTTGGAAAAATCGAGAATGTCGTTGATCAGGCCCAGCAAATGCTGGCCCGAATGGAAGATTTTTTGCAGATAGTCACGCTGGCGCGCATCAGCCACCGATTTCAGCGCCAGGTGCGCCATGCCGATGATGCTGTTCATCGGCGTGCGGATTTCATGGCTCATGTTCGACAGGAAGTCGCTCTTGGCCTGACTGGCCGCGTCGGCCTGCTCCTTCAGGCGATGCAGTTCCGTCACGTCGGTGGACAGGCCGATCAGGCCCGTGACGGGACCAGGCAAGCCCAGCGGCACCTTCACGCTCCACAGGTGGTGCACCTGGCCCTGCGCATCGACGAAGCGCTCTTCGCCGACGAACTTGGCGCCGCTGTCGAACACCTGGCGCTCGGTCAGCTGCGCGGCGGCAGCTGCATCGCCGAGCATCAACTCGCCATCCTGGCGGCCGATCAACTGCTCCGCCGAGCGGCCCAGTATCTTCGCCGTGCGCGCATTCACGTAGCGGTAGCGCAGGTCGGCATCCTTCATGTAAACATAGGCATCGACGCTGTCGAGTACCGTATCGAGCAGGGTGCGCTGCGCCACCGCGTTGCGGCGCGAACGGTACAGGGTAAAGATATAGCCATAAATGAGCAGGGTGCCGGCCACGCCGACGGCCAGCGCCAGCCACGGAAAATAGCGGTCGAAGCTGCTGTACAGCTCCACCTTGCGCACGCGGAAATGGGCTTTCCATACGCCGCCCTGGTAGGCCACCGGCAGCACCTGGTCGAAATAAGCGGCATCGCTGCCCGGTTGCGGCGCCGCCGCCGCCAGGTCGCCGCCATCGTTGAACAGCAGGCGGTCCTGCGGCGTGATGCGCCATGCGCCATCGGCAGGCCGAGGTTCGGCCGCGCTGTACAGGGTCAGGTGCAGCGGCGCCAGGGCGCTGCGTTCGAGCGCGCTGTGCACCAGCTGCGCCACGCCAAAGCCGATGCCCACTGACCCCTGGTAGGCGGCGCGGCGCTCGGCCACGCTGCCTTGCGGCATGCCATTGCGGTACACGGGCAAGCGCATGCCCAGGCCCACATGCGCGGGCGGTCCCTTGATCATGATCACCTGGCCCGAGGCACTGACCTTGCCGGTGTCGCGCGCCTGCGCCAGGGCCTGCGCCACCAGCGGGTTGGCGCCGATATCGATGCCCATGCGTTCGCTCAGCAGGGAATCGGGCTCCAGGTAAGTGAGCACCGTGTATTCCGGCCGCTCGCCGGGCGGGCGGATGGTGAAGGCGGGATACCCTCCCGGCGCCAGGCTGGTGTCACGGCGTACATCGGCGACATAGGCCGCGCGCTGCGCCTGCGTCAGCGCCACCGCATAATTGAGCGATTCGATGGCGGGGAACTGGCGCACGATATCGAGGCCGGCTACATAATCGTGGAACTGGCGGCGCGTCAGCTGCTCGCTGGTGCGAAACAGCGCTTCGAGGCCACGCAGCAAGTCGGAATAGCTTTTTACGCGCGTGGCCAGACTATGCTGGGCGCCATGCGTGAGATTATCGAAACGCTGTTCGGCATCGTCATTGACCGTGCGCGCCGCGCCCGCATACAGGGCGCCGCCCACCGCCAAGGCCAGCAACAGGCCGCCTGCCCAAATTCTGATGCCTGATCCCGCCCCGCCCTTGCTCAAAGTGTGCATTGTCGATCGCTTATTCCGGTTTCCTCGAATGTGCGGCACTCCGGCCACCCAGCAAGCACGAGGATACTATCAAAGCTCACGCCCGACGCGCTTGTGCAAGAAAAAAAGCGCGCACCATGGTTGCACTGGAAAACACCTGGTGCTTAAGCCTCCCGCAGCACGCCTGCCAGTAAGGTGCCCGCGCCATGGTTATCCCAGGCATCGGCGCAGCGCACTACCTCACCCACGACGATGATGCTGGGACTGCCCAGGCCGCTGGCCAGCAAATCGTGCGGCAAGGCGTGCAAGGTACTCAGCAACTGGCGCTGCGCCGGCAGGCTGGCCGATTGCACCACGGCCACGGGCGTGCCGGGCGCCATGCCGCCGGCCAGCAATCCCGCCTGGATGGCAGCCACCCGGGCCACGCCCATGTAGATGACGAGCGTGAGCTTGCTCTGCGCCAGCGCCGCCCAGTTCGGTTCCGAGGCGCTATCCTTGCCATGCCCCGTGACGAAAATGGCGCCCTGGCTCCAGCCGCGGTGCGTCAGCGGCACGCCGATGCCGGCCGGCGCGGCCAGGCCGCTGCTGATGCCGGGGATCACTTCGACGGCCACGCCGTGGCTGCGCAGATAGGCGCGCTCTTCGCCGCCGCGCCCGAACAGATAAGGGTCGCCCCCTTTCAGGCGCACCACATGCAAGCCGGCGCGCGCCTCGGCCAGCATCAGGCGCTCGATGAAGGCTTGCGGCGTGGACGCGCAGCCGCCCCGCTTGCCCACCTCGACCACGCGCACGCCAGGCGCCGCATGCGCGAGGATGGCCGGGTTGACGAGGTCGTCGATCAGCACCACGTCGGCCCGTGCGATGGCCTTTGCTGCCTTGATGGTCAGCAGGTCCGGATCGCCGGGACCGGCGCCGACCAGGGTAACGCTTCCAAGTTGCGCCATGATGCAGTCTCCAGTCAGAAATTCAATCAAAAACACTGGCCGATGGCAAACGATGCCGCGTAGGCTTCCGGCGCGCTGCCGTCCCACACCACGCCGTCGCACAGGGTGGAACTACGCATCGGTGATGCGGGCAAGGGCGTGGCCGTCATTTCCGCCGCCTGGCGGTACAGGTCGATACGGCTGACTTGCCGCGCCACTGCCAGGTAATCGGGTTCATCGCGCAGCAAGCCCCAGCGCCGGTGCTGGGTCATGAACCACATGCCGTCGGACAGGTAGGGGAAATTGACGGCGCCGCCGTGGTAAAACTTCAAACCGTGCGCCTCGTCCCAGGTCTTGCCCAGGCCATCCTGGTAATGGCCGAGAATGCGCGGCACCAGCATTTCCTGCGGCGCATTCAAATAAGCGGGCTCGGCCAAGGTAGCCGCCATGGCCAGCCGGTTGGCATCGCTGGCGTCGATCCAGCGCCCCGCCTCCAGCACGGCCGCGATCAGGGCGCGGCAGGTATTCGGATGCTGGCGCGCAAACGCGGCGCTGGTGCCCAGCACCTTGCCAGGATGGTCGGGCCAGATGGCGCCGCTGGTGGTAGCCGTCACGCCCACGCCATCGACGATGGCCTTGTAGCCCCACGGTTCGCCCGCGCAAAAGCCATCCATCTGGCCAGCGCGCAAGGCTGCCACCATCTGCGATGGCGGCACCGTCATCACGCGCGCGTCGCGCAGCGGATCGATGCCATGCGCGGCCAGCCAGTATTGCAGCAGCATCGCGTGGTTGCCGGTCGGGAAAGTATGCGCAAACGCAAATGGCCGCGCCGCGCCGCGCATGTACCGCGCCAAGGAGGGGCCATCGTGGGCGCCCTCGCGCGCCAGCGCCGCCGACAGGGTGACGGCCTGGCCGCTGTGGTTGAGGTTCATCAGCACGGCCATGTCGTGCTGATGACCGCCAATACCCATCTGCACGCCATACACGAGACCGTACAACACGTGGGCCGCATCGAGTTCACCGTTATTCAATTTGTCGCGCACGCCGGCCCAAGACATCTCCCGGCTCAGTTCGATCTTGATGCCATATTTCTCGTCCAGGCCCAGCTTGGAGGCCATCACCAGCGAGGCACAATCGGTCAGCGGCAGATAGCCGATGCGTATCGTCTGTTTTTCCGGCTGTACTGATCGCATCACCTGGGCGCTGCGTTCTGCCTGCCTGCCCGCTTGCTCTGTCATACCATTCCTTGCTGATAAATACTGTTTTGCCGCGCCGATATGAGCAAGGCCATGCCCATCCTGCAGCAAGGACCGTGCCTGAGCAGTCCCTGTTCGAGGCCGCTGGAAATGCACTGGAATGGTGCGCTGCACCAGCATGTGTCAGGAAATGTGCTATTCATCCCAGCAAGTCCTCCACGTCGAGGATGCGCTGGGCAATTTCCGCCAGTTTCAGTTTCTTGTTCATTGCCATGCTGCGCAAGCGCTGGTAAGCCTGGTCTTCCGTCAAGCCGTGATGCGTCATCAACAGGCCCTTGGCCCGTTCGATCACCTTGCGCTCAAACAGCTTGTGCCGCGTGTCGAGCAATTCGGCGCGCAGTTTTTCTTCCTGGCGAAAGCGCGCCAGCGCCACGTTCAGCACGGGCAAGATGCGCTCGGCCTGCAAGCCGGCGACGATATAGGCGGACACGCCGGCCGCCATGGCCGCGTCAATGCTCGCCGTGGCGCCGTCTTCGGTAAACAGGACGATGGGGCGGCGCTCGTCGCGCGTGGCAATGACGATGTGCTCGAGCACGTCGCGCGCGTCCGATTCGGCATCGATGATGATGAGGTCAGGCTGCAGTTGCGCGATGCGCTCGGGAAGGTAGAGGTCGGCTGGCAGCGAGGCGACGATGTCGAAACCCGATTCCAGCAAGCCGATGCGCAAGGCATTGCCGCGCTGCACTTGGGCAGCCAAGGCCGCATTCGCGTGCACGCCGTGCTCGACAATAGTGTTGACGACAACGATGCGCAAAGGCTGGGTACGGCTGGACGTCATGGGAGCGATCTGCAATGGCTAAACGATTAGCCATTGCAGTAAGCAAGAAACGAACCAGATCGCTTTACTTCAGGGTCGGCATGGCAAATTCGGCCCCGGCAGCCGTCGAGGCGGGCCAGCGCTGCGTGACGGCCTTCTGTTTCGTGTAGAAGCGCACGGATTCCGGGCCATGCGCGTGATGATCGCCGAACAGGCTGCGCTTCCAGCCGCCGAAGCTGTGGAAAGCCATCGGCACGGGAATCGGTACGTTCACGCCCACCATCCCGACCTGCACCCGGTGCGTGTATTCGCGCGCCGTGTTGCCATCGCGCGTATAGATCGCCGTGCCGTTGCCGTACTCATGCGCGTTGACGAGGTCCAGCGCCGTCGTAAAATCGGGCACGCGCACGATACACAGGACTGGCCCGAAAATCTCTTCCTTGTAGATCGTCATTTCCGGCGTGACATGGTCGAACAGGCTGCCGCCAAGGAAAAAGCCGTTTTCATGGCCGGGCAAGACGAAACCGCGCCCGTCGGCCACCAGCTTGGCGCCTTCCTTGACGCCCGTGGCGATGTAGCCGGCGATCTTCTCCTTGTGCACCTGCGTGACGATGGGTCCCATTTCCGCGCTTAAGTCCATGCCTTGCGTGATCTTTAACGCCGCGATACGCGGCACCAGCGCTTCGACCAATTGATCCGCCACATTGCCGACCGCCACGACGACAGAAATGGCCATGCAGCGCTCGCCCGCCGAGCCAAACGCCGCACCCATCAGGGCGTCCACCGTTTGCGGGATATCCGCGTCCGGCATGACGACCATGTGGTTTTTCGCGCCGCCCAGCGCTTGCACGCGCTTGCCCTGCGCGCAGCCGGTGGCGTAGATGTATTCGGCGATCGGCGTGGAACCGACAAAGCTGACGGCGCGCACGTCCGGGTGATGCAGCAAGCCATCGACAGCTTCCTTGTCACCCTGCACCACGTTGAAGACGCCGTCGGGCAAGCCCGCGTCCGTCAACAGTTGCGCCAGCAACAGGCTGGCCGACGGGTCGCGCTCCGACGGTTTGAGTACGAATGTATTGCCGCAGGCAATCGCCATCGGGAACATCCACATGGGCACCATGACAGGGAAGTTGAAGGGCGTGATGCCGACGCAAACACCGAGCGCCTGGCGGATGGACCAGGCGTCGATACCGCCGGCCACCTGTTCCGAATATTCACCTTTCATCATTTGCGGGATGCCGCAGGCAAACTCCACCACTTCGATGCCGCGCGTGACTTCCCCTTTCGCGTCCGTGAAGACTTTGCCATGTTCCGCCGTGATCAGGGCAGCCAATTGATCAGCATGTTCTTCCAGCAACTCCTTGAACTTGAACATCACGCGGGCGCGGCGCAGCGGCGAGGTCTGCGACCAGGCGGGAAAGGCCGCATGGGCGGCGGCCACGGCCGCGTTCAGCTCGGAAGGCGTGGCCAGCGCCACCTTGGCCGTCACGGCGCCCGTGGCGGGATTAAACACATCGCTCGTGCGCTCGGAGCGCGAAGCCATCGGGTTGCCACCAATAAAGTGGCCAATCATCGGGGTAGTCATCTCTTGTCCTTGGTTATTTCGTCATCAGCCACTCATGGGCCGGGTCGTTTTTAAAATGCCACACGCGTTGCGGGCCGGCCATCACGTTCAGGTAATAGCCGTCATAGCCATACGGCACGGTGACGGGGTGGTAGCCCCTGGGCACCATCACCACGTCGTGGTTTTCCACGGCCATGGCTTCGTCGATGGAACGGTCATCCGTATAGACTCTTTGAAAGGCAAAGCCCTGTTCGGGATTGAGGCGGTGGTAGTACGTTTCCTCGAGCGAACTCTCCAGCGGGATATTGTCGCTGTCGTGCTTGTGCGGCGGATAGCTCGATGAATGGCCGGACGGCGTCACCACCTCCACCACCAGCAAGCCATCGGCCTCTTGCGTCTGCGGCAGGATGTCGCACACATAGCGGGTATTGGCGCCCTTGCCGCGCACGGAGCGCGTCATGCTGGCCGGTTCGATCAGGCGCGCCGGACGATGCGTGGTGGCCGGCGCGCTGCACAGGGCCACTTCGGCAGCGCTTAGCGCCGTAATGCTGACTTTCGTATCCAGTGGGACATACACGGCATACGGCGAGCAGTCCTCGAAGACGCTTTGGCGATTGCCGATATGTTCCCAGGTCTGCCCGCCCGCCTGGACGGTGACCGTGCCCGTCAACACGACGATGCACAGTTCGCGGCTGCCCGTCTCCAGGCTGATGTGCTCGCCAGCTGCCAGGCGGTGGGCGGCAAAGCCCACATACGTCCAGCCGGCCGACTCGGGCGTGACTTCGACGATCGTGGAGCCAGGCCGGGCCTTGACCAGCAGCGGGCTCATGCCGCCTCCCGGCCCAGGCGCGGAATGGTATCGACGAGGTGAGCCAGGTAATCGTGGCCCATCTTTGCATACTGGTAACTGGGCGCCACGGCCGGGTCTTGCTCCGCTTCCACCACCAGCCAGCCTTCGTAGCCGTGCAGATACAAACGCGTCAGGATCGCTGGAAAATCGATGCTGCCATCGCCGGGCACGCTGAAGGCGCCATTGATGACGGCCTGCAGGAAGCTCCAGTGGCCATTGCGGGCCAGTTTCACCACGTTGGCGCGCACGTCCTTGCAATGTACGTGGCAAATCCTGTCGATATGATGATTGAGCACCGCCAGGGCATCGCCGCCGGCAAAGGTGATGTGACCCGTGTCGAACAGCAAGCCCACTTCAGATCCCGTCAAGGCCATCAACTGGTCTACGTCCGCCGGGGTTTCCACGTAGGCGCCCATGTGATGGTGGTACGCCAGCCGTACACCGTGCGCCAGCAGGTGCTTGGCAAACGCCGTCAATTTGTCTGCGTATGTCTGCCATTGCTGCTGGGTCTGGAAGCGGGGGCGTTTGTACAAGGGGCGCGCTTCGCCCTGGATGGCGTCGGCCACTTCGCCGTAGACCATGACGGTGGCGCCGCTGTCGGCAAGCAGACGCAAGTGCGATGCCACGGAGGCGATTTCTTCTTCCACAGACCGATGGGCCAGCCGTCCCGAATACCAGCCGGAGACACACGCCAGGCCATACTTGCCCAGCACAGCGTTCAGGGCAGGGGCGTCCTTGGGAAACTTGTTGCCCAGCTCGAAACCCACGTAGCCGATCTCGGCGCCCTCTTTCAGCGCTGTCTCCAGGGGCGTCTCGCCGCCCAGGCTCGGCAAATCGTCGTTCATCCACGAGATCGGGTTGATGCCGATCTTCACATTCCAGCTTGGTGCGTTCATTTTTGTTGTCCTTGGCGGTCAAGTTCATAACGGATGCGGGCAGCTTGCACGCCGGCTTGCGTGGAGACCTCGGGCACGGCCACTTCCCACCAGCACCCCCCCTCTTCTGTCGTGCGCGTGTCGTCCGTGTCGATGCAGATCAGATACGTACGCGGTGCGGCCCGGGCGCGCAGCATGGCTTGCTCCAGTTCGGAGATATTGCCAACGTGCTCGGAGAGCGCGCCCAGCGACTGCGCATGCAGCGCAAAGTCGATCACGGGGGCGCTATCGGGCAACATATTGTTGAACGAGGCATTGCCGCAGGCCTGCTGCAATCGGTTGATGCAGCCGTAACCGCGATTATCGAGCACGACGATGATGAGTTTTTTGCCCAGCATGACGGAAGTGGCGATTTCCGAATTCATCATCAGATAGCTGCCATCGCCCACCATGACGATGACTTCCGATGCCGGTTTCGCCATCTTGACACCGAGGCCGCCGGCGATCTCGTAACCCATGCACGAGTAGCCGTATTCCATGTGGTAGCCGCCCGGTGTTTCCGTGCGCCACAGTTTATGCAGTTCGGCTGGCAAGGTGCCGGCCGCGCAGACGACGATGTCGCGGGTGGTGGAGTCCTTGGATGAACGCTGCACGGCGCCGATGACTTCGCCGTCGTACGGCAAGCCGGCCACGTCGCGCCGGCCGGTGATGGACGCCACCGTCGCGCACCAGGCATTGCCCGCCTGCTGCGCCCGGTCCAGCCAGTGGCCCGCGCTGTTCCAGTTGCCCAGCAGCGGCGACAGGCCCTGCAAGCCGAGTGTCGCGTCCGCCTGCAGGCCCAGGCCGCGGCGTTTCAGCGCGTCAAAGGCATTCACGTTCAGGCTGACCAGTTGCGCCTGCGCAAACAGGGAATTCGAGCCGGTCGTAAAATCCTGCAGGCGCGTGCCGATGGCCAGCACCACGTCCGCCTCCGCCGCCAGCGCATTCGCAGCGGGCGAGCCCGTCACGCCGATGGCGCCCAGCTGCAAAGGGTGGTTCCATGGCAAGGCACTCTTGCCCGCCTGGGTTTCCGCCACGGGAATGCCGTGCCGTTCGGCAAACGCCTGCAAGGCGGCGCTGGCCTTGCCGTACAACACGCCGCCACCGGCCACGATCAGCGGCTGTTTCGCGTTGTTCAACAGCGCGGCCGCTTCTTCCAGCTCCTGCTCGACGGGCGGCACGGCGCGGAAGCGCACGATGCGCGGTTCAAAGAAATCGGCCGGATAGTCATACGCCATGGTTTGCACGTCTTGCGGCAAGGACAAGGTCACGGGACCGCAGGCGGCCGGGTCCGTCAAGGCGGCAATGGCGCGTGGCAAGGCGGTGAGCAATTGTTCCGGATACACGATGCGGTCAAAGTAACGCGACAGCGGCTTGAATGCATCGTTCACCGAGACGCTGCCGTCGCTGGCGTCTTCCAGTTGCTGAAGCACCGGGTCCGGCGCGCGCGACACGAACACGTCGCCGGGCAACAGCAGTACCGGCAAGCGGTTCACGTGCGCCAGCGCGGCGGCCGTCAGCAGATTGGTGGCGCCCGGGCCGATGGAACTGGTGACGGCCATCATGCGCCGGCGCATATGCGCTTTCGCGTAGGCAATGGCTGAGTGCGCCATCGCCTGCTCGTTGTGTGCGCGGTACGTGGAAAAGCTGTCCCGGTACTGGTACAGCGCTTCGCCCAGGCCAGCCACGTTGCCGTGGCCAAAGATGGCGAAGGCGCCGCCAAATAAAGGTTCCCCCCCTTCCACCCGCAAGGCCGCCAGGTAGCGGACCAAGGCTTGCGCCATGGTCAATCTGATCGTGGCGCTCATGCTGCACGCTCCAGGTGCTTGCGCGTGCGTTGCCACAAGCTAATGAGTTGTTCGAAGTTGGCGCGCACGGCGGCAATCAGGCCCGCATCGTCCAGGTCTCCGGCCAGCCAGCGGCGGCTCGGTTCCTGGAAGATGGTGCGGCCCACCATGAAGCCGCGGCACGTCGTGCTGGCACTGGCTTCTTCAAAACTGGCAGCCAGTTTCTCGATCGGGGCATTCAGGCCCAGCAAGACAACGCCACGGCAATACGGATCGCGCTCGTGCACGAGGGCATCGATGGCTTGCCATTGCTTGGCCGACATGCTTTCCAGCTTCCACCATTCCGGATAGATGCCCAGGTTGTACAGACGTTTCACAGCGCGCAAGACCGTGTCGTCACTTTGCGGCAGGGATTCCGACGGTATGACTTCGAGCAACAGTTCGTGACCGCTCACTTGCGCCGCGTCATACAGGGCCTTGATCTGCGCTTCCTGTTCCAGCCGGTTTTCCACGGCGTCGTCCGGATGCAGCTGCACCAGGCATTTGATCACGTGTTCCTTTGGCCAGCTGAGCAGATGCGAGCCGATGGAGCGGCCCCAATCGAATTGCAGCGGGTTCGAGCCCGGCAATTCCACGGGACGGCCTATCCACCAGCCTCGCCCCGTCGCATCATTGAGCGCATCGACGCCATAGCGGCCATCGATCAGCACGCCCGTCTTGCCGGCCAGCTGCAAGGCCGTTTCCGTCTGCACCACGGCTTGCACCATCAATTGCTTCAAGGCCGAGATACGCGATTCGGCTGCGCCCGTTTGTTGCGCCAGCTCAAAGAACTGCGTGCGGTGATCAAAAGCAAACACGCACAGCTCGTCCCATTGCTGGCGCGCGACCGTCGTGCGGTGCAAGCGTGACAAGGTGGCGTCCTGGTCCGGCTGCGTCAGCTTTGTCGTATTGGCTAGGAAATAGTCGAGCTCGACGGGCGACGGCATGGCCGGCGCGCAGCCGTGGCGCGACACGACCAGGGCGCCGCAGCCATTCGCATAGCGGCAGCACGCTTCGTAATCCTCGCCGCGCAGCCAGCCTTTCAGGAAGCCGGACAGAAAGGCGTCGCCTGCGCCCAGCACGTTGAGCACTTCCACGCGCACGCCACGGTAGTTATACGCGTCATCTAAACTGGCCGGCACCACATTGTCGATGACAGCGCTGCCCAGCGGGCCCCGCTTGACGACCAGCGTGGCGCCGCTCACTACCCGCACGGCGCGCAGGGACGCCATGATGTCCGCGCCGCCGCCGGCGATCATGAATTCCTCTTCCGTGCCGACGATCAGGTCGAATTGCGGCAGGATCGCTTGCAAATGGCTGGTCACGCCGTCGTTCGAGACGAAACGCGTTTCGCCGTCCGCCTTGCCCGACAAGCCCCACAGCACGGGCCGGTAATCGATGTCGAGCACGGTGCGCACCTTGTTGGCACGCGCCAGCTTGAGCGCCTGCATGCTGACGGCGTACATGGCGGACGTGGAAAAATGCGTGCCGGTGATCAAGAGCGCTTTGCTTGAGGCAATGAAGGCAGCATCCACCGACGACGCTTCGATGGCCATGTCGGCGCAATTTTCACGATAAAAGATCAGGGGGAAGGTGTTCTTATCCTTGATGCCCAGCATGACGAGGGCGGTGAGCCTCTCGCGGTCGATGCCAACGTGGCTGACGTCGCAGCCTTCTTTCGACAAGGTATCCGTCAAGAAACGGCCCATGTGGTCGTCGCCCACTTTCGACAGCATGGCCGATTTCAAGCCCAATCTAGCCGTGCCGAAGGCGATGTTCGCCGACGAGCCCCCCAGGTACTTGGCGAAACTCGTCGCATCTTCCAGCGGGCTGCCGATTTGCTGCGCATACAGGTCCACCGCCAGGCGGCCCAGGCAAATCACGTCGAGCGCGCGCCCCTGGGCAAATTGTGTCGGGTTATTCATGGTTATCCTTAAATCGTGACACCGTCGAGTTCAGCCATCAGCGTTTGCATTTCCGCACCGCCCGCCATCATGTCGAGTACTTCATCCTTGGAAACGGTTTCCTTGGTGTAAGTGCCCAGCGACTTGCCCCGGTTCAAGAGGGTGAACGAGTCGCCCACGGGGTAGGCATGGTGCACATTGTGAGTAATAAAGATCACGGACAAGCCCCGTTCGCGCGCCTTGTAGATCAGTTTCAGCACATTGAACGATTGTTTTACGCCCAGCGCGGCCGTCGGCTCGTCGAGGATCAGCACGCGCGCGCCGAAGTGGATGGCGCGGGCAATCGCCAGGCATTGGCGTTCGCCGCCCGACATGGTGCCTACTGCCTGGTGCGGGTCGCGCACCATGATGCCCATTTCGGCCAGCTTGTCGCGCGCCGTGGTGGCGGCGTACTCCATATCCATCACGGGCAGCATGCCAAACATTTTCCTGATCGGCTCGCGGCCCATGAAGAAATTGCGCGCGACCGACAGCAATGGCACCAGCGCCAGATCCTGGTAGACGGTGGCCACGCCCAGGTCGAGCGCCTCTTTCGGCGAATTGAAGCTGACGCTCTGGCCGTCGACCAGATATTGCCCGCTGGTAGGCCGGTGCACGCCGGCCAGGGTCTTGATCAGGGTCGACTTGCCGGCGCCGTTGTCGCCCAGCAGGCAATGCACTTCGCCCGGTTTCAAACGCAAGGTGACGTTTTGCAGGGCGATGACGGAGCCGAAACGTTTGCTGATGTTTTCCAGCGCAAGGATGTATTGGCTCATGGCTTATCTCGCTTCCGTGACACGCGCACGGACAAAGTTGTTGAACAGTACCGCGATCAGCAGCATGACGCCGAGGAAGACGCGGAACCAGTCCGAATTGATATTCGTATAAGTAATGCCGATCTGCACCACGCCGAAGATCAGCGCGCCGAAGCAGGCGCCGACGACAGAACCGTAGCCGCCCGTCAGCAAGGCGCCGCCGATGACGGCCGCGATGATGGCTTCGAATTCCTTTTGCATGCCGCGGTCAGCGGCAGCCGAACCCACGTCAAATACTTGCAGCGTGGCAAACAGGCAGGCGCAGAAGGCGGTGAAGACAAACAGCGATACCTTGATGGTTTTCACGGGCACGCCCACGTTCTTGGCCGCGTTGGCGTCGCCGCCGACGGCGAAGATCCAGTTGCCGATGCGGGTGCGGGCCAGCACGAAGCCGGACACCAGCGCCAGGCCGGCCCACCAGACGATGACCTTGGGGATGCCCTTGACCAGCGGCGCGCCGCTGTCGAGCGCCGTGATCCAGCCGGCCTTGGCCATCCAGGCGAACAGCGAGGTGCCCACTTCGCCATGGAACAGGGTCATGGCCAGCCAGTCGTCGGCGGCCAGCGCGCCGATGCCGCTGACGATGGTGCGGTTGGCAAACATGATGGACAGGGCCAGGGTCAGGCCGCGCAGGATGAACAAAAAGGCCAGGGTGACGATAAACGACGGCAGGCGCGTCTTGATGACCAGGTAGCCGTTGAGCCAGCCCAGCGCCATCGAACCGGCAAAGGCGAACAGGATGGCGGCCCACACGGGCCAGTGGAAATACACGGAAGGGATGGCGATCATCATGCCGGAAAAGCCGATCATGGAGCCGATCGACAGGTCGAATTCACCGGCGATCATCAGGACGCAGGCGCCGATGGCGATGATGCCCAGGTAGGCGGCCACTTGCGCCCAATTGACCACGCCGTCGAGGTTGAACATGCCAGAGTCGCCGGCCGTCAGGATGAAGAAGGCGAACACCAGGATGGCGCCCGAGATCGAGGCGAATTCCGGACGGCTGAACAGCCGCTTGACCCAACTGACCTGCCCCACGCGCTCATCAAAGCCCTGCTTTTGCGGCGGCGTGCCCGAGGCGGCCATGGCACCCTGTTCCACGCTAAATTTCACGGTACTCATGCTATGTCTCCCTTGTTTTATAGCAACCTGCCAGCCTCGACAACAATTCCGGGGCGGCAGGACCCGCTCGCCGGCAAGCTTGGCATGCGCGCGGGGACAACGACTAAGGTATTGATTGAATTGAAAAGCGGGTGCTTAACGGAACTGGCCGGCGTATTTCTCTACCTTGCCGATATTGTCCTTGGTCACATACCCAGGACCGGAACCGATATGGCGCGGGCCATACGATGGTGCCAGGCCGTACTCGGCCAGGCGCGCCTTGAACTTGGCGTTATTGATCAGCTTTTCGCGTACCTTGGCCAGGTCCGTGGTCTTGTCCTGCTTCATGATGGCCAGCACGGCAACAGGGATATAGCCTTGCAGGTAGGGTTGCTGGTCGATGGCGAACTGGATGCTGCCATCCTTGATCGCTTTCGAGATGTCATCGGACAGGTCAAACGTGGCAAACCACATCTTGCCCTTCAAGCCCATTTTTTCCAGGGCCTTCAGCGAAGCGTGGGCCGAGGTGGGACCCAGCGCCAGCACGGCTTGCGTCTTCGGATTGTTGCGCAGGTAGGCGCTCAGCTTGCTTTCGATGGTGGTCGGATCTTCGCCCGCATCCAGGGTGGCGGCCTTGAAATCGACACCGATGGCTTCGGCAAAGCCGCGGCAGCGCTCGAACGACGACGGGTTCGTCGCGTAATGGTTGACGCACACGAAGGACTTGATGCCGGCGGCCTTGGCTTTTTCGCCAGCGCCCTTGCCTGCCTCGTATTCAGGCTGGCCCACATGCATCACGGCGCCCAGCTGCTCGCTTTGCGCCAGGGTGCCGGAATTAATCGTCACAAACGGAATCTTCTTGGCAGCAACCAGGCCCAGCGGTTTTTGCAGCACGCTGAAGTCGGCGATGCTGACAATCACGCCGTCGTAGTTGCGGGCGGCCGATTGCTCGACCAGGCGCGCCATGTCGGCCAGGTCGCCATTCGGCGGATTGCGGTAATCGACGCTGACATTGAAGTCTTCGCCTGCTTGCTTGACGGAATTCTTGATCGTATTCCACCAGGAATCGGAATCAGGCGCATGGCTGATCAACACGAATTTCTCGCCCGCCGCGTGGCTGGCGCTCATGCCCAGACCCAGTCCCAGGCCGAGGCCCAGCATGGCCAGGCTCTTCAGAAATCCCTTACGCTTATTGCTTTGCATGAATGTCTCCTTGAAGGATTAATTTTTATAGTTGCCAGCTTTTGTCGCGTGTCAGCGGGGAACCGGAAAACCGGCAAGACCCGATGCACTGCGCACAGCTTAGGCCACAAAAAAGACAAATGCAATAAAATTTTCAATATAAATATAAATAGAAAATCATTTCTATTTTCTGGATTCACTCCTATAATTCTCGCCAGAACCAGCCGTAGCAATCACGCGGCCCAGCAAGCACACAGAGGAAAAAAACCATGGCAGCCACCGCCCCCATCGAACAGCTGATGCAGCATATTGCCGCCGAGTACGACAATCTGTCGCGCCAGTTGAAAGTCATCGCCCAATACATTGAAAAGCACCGCGCCAGCCTGATGCTTGAGCGCATCAGCGACATCGCCACCGCTTGCGACGTGCAACCATCGGCCATCGTGCGCTTCGCGCAGCGTTTCGGCTACACGGGCTTTTCCGAAATGCAAGATGTGTTCCGCCAGGCGTACACGGACCAGGCCGGCGCCACGCCCGACTACCAGCAGCGCATCCGCAAGCTCATTTCCACGCGCGACGCCGCTCTGAGCGCAGGCGACCTGACGCGTGAATTCGTCGGTGCCAGCCGTGCCGGCCTCGACGACCTGGCCGCCGGTCTCGACGACGCGCAGCTGGAAGCGGCCGTCAACCTGCTGTTGAAAGCGGAGAATATCTATGTGATCGGCGTGCGCCGGTCCTTCCCGATCGCCTCCTACATCGCCTACGCGCTCGAACACACGGACAAGCGCGTGCACCTGATCAGCGGACTGGGCGGCATGCACCGCGAACAGATGCGCAGCGTGCGCGAACGCGATGTGGCGATCGCCATCAGTTTCTCGCCTTACGGCAAGGAAACCCAGCAGTGCATCAAGGCGGCGCAAGACAAGGGCGCCAAGGTCCTGGTGATTACCGACAGCAAGCTGGCGCCGCTCGCGCGGGCCGCCGACGCGCTGCTCACCGTCACCGAGGGTAGCGCCTTCGCCTTCCGCTCGCTGACCAGCACCATCTGCCTGTGCCAGGCGCTGTTCATCGCGCTGGCATACAAATTAGAGCTCGACATCGAAGAAATCCACACCCCAGGAGAACATGATGATTGAAGTAGCATTGTTTGGCGCCGGACGCATCGGCAAAATCCACGCGGCCAACCTGGCCGCGCAACCCGGCGTGCAGTTCAAGTACGTGGTCGACGTCAACCAGGAAGCGGCCGCCGCGCTGGCCGACTTGCATGGTGGCAGCAGCGCCACGGTGGAAGCGGCGCTGGCCGACCCGGCCATCAAGGCCGTCGTCATCGCCTCCAGCACGGACACGCACGCGGACCTGATCCTGCGCTCGGCCACCGCCGGCAAGGCCATCTTTTGCGAAAAACCTGTCGACCTGACGCTGGAGCGGGCGCGCGCCTGCGCCGCCGCCGTCAAGGAAGCCAGGGTCATGTGCATGCTGGGTTTCCAGCGCCGCTACGATCCCACCTTCAATGCCGTCAAGACACGGATTGAGGCGGGCGAAATCGGCACGCCGGAGTTGCTCATTGTCACCAGCCGCGATCCGGGCCCGCCACCCGTCAGCTACATCAAGGTCTCGGGCGGCATCTTCAAGGATATGCTGATCCACGATTTCGACATCTTCCGCTGGATACTCGACGATGAAGCCGTCAGCGTGCACGCCACGGGCAGCTGCCTGGTCGATCCGGCCATCGGCGAGGCGGGCGACCTGGACACGGCCGTCGTCACCATCCGCACGGCCAAGGGACGCTTGTGCCAGATCAATGCCTCGCGCCGCGCCGCGTATGGCTACGACCAGCGCTTCGAAGTGCTGGGCAGCGCAGGCATGCTGCAAGCGGGCAACCACAAGCCGACGGAAGTGACGGCGTATGGGTCTGTGAACGTCAGCGTGGACAAGCCGGAAGACTTTTTCCTGGAACGCTATCGCGTAGCGTACGCGCAGGAAATGGCGCACTTTTTTGATGCCCTCAGCCACGGCACGCCGCTGCGCACCACCGTCCACGATGGCTTGAAGGCGTTGGAACTGGCCGAGGCGGCGACGCTGTCGTGGCGCGAAAGTCGTGTTGTAAACCTCGTGTCGTGACCCTGGCGTCGTAACTTTATAAACAACAATAAAAAATATGGAGACAGCATGTCATCCCCAACATTAAAAGTCGGCATCGTCGGCCTGGGCAGGCTGGGCCAGCGCCATGCCATCAACCTGGCGCAGCGCGTGCCGAATGCCGAAGTCGTGGCCGCCTGCAGCCCCGTGGCGGCCGAACTGGACTGGGCTGCCAGCCAGCTGGGCATCACCACCGGCTATGCCGACTACGACGCCCTGCTGACCCATCCGGGCCTGGACGCCGTGTTCCTCGTCACGCCCACCTCGCTGCATGCGGACCAGATCATCGCCGCCCTGCGCGCCGGCAAGCACGTATTTTGCGAAAAACCGCTGTCGCTGGACCTGGCCGACTGCCTGAAAGTGGAAGCGGAAGCGGCGCGCCACCCGCAGCTGACCATCATGATCGGCTTCGTGCGGCGTTTCGATGCCAGCTACCATGACGCGCAGCAAAAGATCGCCCAAGGTTGCATCGGCAAGCCGTATCTGGTGCGTTCGCAAACCTGCGACCAGAACGACCCCAGCGGCGCCTTCATGCGCTTCGCCCCCACCAGCGGCGGCATCTTCCTCGATTGCAGCGTGCACGATATCGACCTGGCGCGCTGGCTGCTGGGCAACCCCGTACCCAGGCGCGTGTATGCGAGCGGCACCAACGCCATTCACACGGGCTTGCAGGCGTTCGGCGACGTCGACAATGGCCTGGCCACGGTGGAATTCCTCGATGGCAGCATGGCCAGCTTCATGGCCTCGCGCACCATGGCGCACGGCCATGAAACCCTGACGGAAGTGTTCGGCACGGCCGGCCGCCTGGCCGTGGGCAGCAATCCGCGCCTGAACCGCGTGGAAATTTCGGATGCGCACGGCGTGCGCAATGAATGCACGCCGGACTTCTATGCCCGCTTCGCCGATGCCTTCTTGATCGAGGCGCAGGAATTCACGGATGCGGCACTGGGCCGGCGCACCTTGTCGCTGACCTTGCACGATGCGACGGAAGCGACGCGCATCGGCCTGGCCATGACGCAAGCGATGCGCGAAGCGCGGCCTATCGAGTTTTAAGCGCCGGCGCCGGCGTGCCTATACGCCGGCGCCATTTTCCGGCAGCAGGCGCCAGCCTGTCTGCAGTTTTATCATGCCACCTGCACCCCTTGGCCAGACGTACCAAACCGCTGCCGCTGGCCAACGATTTCCCTGACAATAGTGATAATTGCATGCGCGCGCAATGGAATCGCGCTTGCTATACAAAAATTTCTGGTGTGAAATGCCCGCAAGAATATTTTTTTATTAACTACGCTACCGGGAATGTTGCTGCGAGGAACGTTACTTGCCGTGCTGACACACTTGTTATCTGGCCTGGCCATACGCAGGCGTATCGGCTACTACTGGCGAGCGCCCCCTCGGACCCGAGCAACTGCTGGAAGCAGACCAGAAAACAGTAAGCCGGAGCCCAAGCCATGAGCCAGAATCTTGTCGACGAGATTGTCGAATTTTTCAAGGACCTGATCCTGGGCGACTTCGAGGATGACCAGGGCAAGGCCGCCATGATCGTCGGCGGCGCCATTTCCCTGATCCCCGTGGTTGACTAGGTGATGGACGTGCGCGATGTCTCGGGCATGATCTACCGCGTCGGCAGGAAAGGCGTGTCTCGCGCGACCCGCGATGACTGGGTCGACATGGCGCTGGCGGCGTTCGGCTGCATTCCGGAAGTCGGCAGCCTGTTCAAGACCATCATCAAGCCTTTGCGCAAGTACCGCAAAGAGGTCGGCGCGGCCGCCGCTGGCGGCAATGTCATGATCGAAGCGATGCTGGGCAAGAGCAAGGGCGCCGCGATCAAATTCCTGAAAACCTTCCAGTGGGCGCAAAACACCCAGCTGGCAATCAGCACGGCGATGAGCGCACTGGACAATTGCGTGCAATTGCTCGGCTACCTGTCGACCAGCCATTGGTGGCTGCCGTCGGACTTGCAGCATCTGGCGCGCGACATGAAGCCGCAAGTCGAAGCGGTGCGTGGCCCGCTCAAGGCCGGCATTGCGCAAGGCGCCAAGGCGCTGCAGGACTTGATCGAGGACATGCTGGGCGAAGACGCATTATGGGCGGCAAAAAAAATCGCTGTAGCGGCCGGCACCGGCGCCAATACGGCAGCCAGGCACAATCACAAGCCAGGCAACACGCATCCGCACAGCGCCAACGCCCAGTTTAAATCGTCCACGACAAGCTCAGATAAAAAGTCCAAGGGCGTGGATGCCAAAGCAAAAACCAAAGAACGGGACTCGCCGGGCAAGGGCAAGGAACACAAACCCGTGGACGACTCGCACCGCCAGAGCAGCGACGGTGGCACCGCGCCGGTGAAGAATACGTCGCGGCCGATTCGCGAATTGCTGTCTGAAATCAAATTTGGGCCGCGGGGACTGGTCGGTGAGCATATGGCCGACTACTACCATATGGATCATGTGCTCAAGAAAACAGGTGACTGGCCACACGACAACATCCACGGTAAATGGCGCAGCAAATATCCGCGCATTGTCGGACCAGACAGCAAACACAAGCGCCCCACCGAACTGGTGCCGGAGGACCTGGCCAAGGTGACCTTGTCCGGCGTCGATACCATCTGGCAGACCGATGCCACGACCTACCAGTTTATCGAGGCGAAGTTCAGCGAGAGCATTTATAGCCTGCATGCGCGACTGAAAAGAAATACAGGAAACGGCACAATCCCGAAGGCGCCGGCGTCACTGAACGACAGGCAATTGATGCTGTGGACGTTGCTGGGAGAGCCGAAAAAAGGGACGCAGATGAGTAAAGAATGGATTACCAACAGCGTCAAGGACAAAACCATGCAAAATCCGGCCAATTTGAAAAATCGATGGGTTTATCTTATGCTGGGTACCCCTGCTGCCTCAAACCCGTTCGTGACAAAAACCCACCCGCAAAGTAACCTCAAGCTCACGGCTGCACCCGGTGTGATGGATCATCTTGAAGCAATCCTGGAGCTTATCGGCTCAGGTGACCATTACAACATTAAATTACATGACAAACACAAGCCCACACATGGCATCACTGATACTTTCGACCGTTTTGAAATAGATAAGATAGAGACTGGCAGAAAACTTGCGCTCACCTCGCAGCCCAAAAAAACCGGGGCCGAAAAAGATGAAAAACCCAAGACTTCCCCTTCCCCGAGAGCAAAGGCAGAAAAAAGAAAAGGCACCTGAGAATGAGCCATCCCTCATTTCACGAAAAAAGAAGGCAACAATTTCTCTATGAAGAGCTGTATATAAAAACGAGGGAAAATCAACTGGCTTTAATCGAAGGACAACAGGAAAACAAGGACATTGCTGAAACAGCACAAGATGCAGCGCTGGCTTACCATTTTTTATATCTGGAAACATTCTGGCTATGGATGCTCGACTACACCGCCGGAGTGGAGATCGACGAACTGGCGCCGCGTATTTCCGGCATTGTCGATCTATTTGAAAAATGGAATGAAGTTGATCAGGTTTACCGGCAGCAAGCTGTGCTTGAATACCCGGAATATGGCCCCTATGAATATGAGGGCGCACCTCAGTTTTCCATTCTCTCCGATTATGAAAACACCTTGCAATTACTCAGCATTGCAATATTGCTGCGTGACCGACGATCAGTCATGCGGCTGGTTGATATGCTGCGTAGCCATCGCGGCCTTGACGGACTGTACGAGCAATTGATTGGCGGGTATGTAGACAACGAAATGGCGCTCGACACGTGTATCTTGGGCAAGCCCTACGATACCCTGCTACAAGTGTTTTACGAGGAAGACGAGCAAGAGACACTGCACTTGCTGAAACAGTACCTGAAACAATGGTATCCCGCGATGAAAGATCATCCGCGCTGGCACGACGAGCATTTGAAGATCAGCGACGAAGGCTACGCTGGGTATTATGGCTATTGGGCATTTGAAGCAGGTGCGGCGGTATTTTTACTTGATCTCAACGACAGCGGGATAGACCATATGGTCTATCCGAAAGACTTGGTGGATTACGCTCGTAAACTACGTACGGAAAATCGCCATACCAGTCTTGATGCTGCCCTTGTAGCCGATGGGGGGCGCATCGAAGGTGGTCAGCCATGTCCGAAAGCGGGCTTCTGGGAAACACCGGCCAGCTTGCATGGCCGTCGCTATTTCGAGCATGGCGAAGTGATGCCAGCGTTCGAAGATGCCGCGTATGGTCAGACAATCTGGCAGTGGAGTGCCAAGCAATAAAGCGTTGCGAGCCCGTGCCTGACAATCAGGCACGGGCTTCATTGATCACGCTGATTCAGCGCTGCTTAGCCTGGTCACAGCCATATTTCCAACGCCGCGGGACTGCTATACTGCTTCTTCGATTCCCTTCTTCCTGCCGCCATGCCCGCTTTCCTGTCCGATATTGCAGAACGCTATGTGCATCTGGTGCTGGCCATCGGCCAGCATGACGCCTCCTACGTGGACGCGTATTACGGCCCGCCCGAATGGCAAGCGGCGGCGGCGACTGCGCCCTTGCCGCTCACACGGATCAGCCAAGACATCGCAGCAGCGCTTGCGCTGCTGGTGCAGCGACCATTGGCCACTGACCAGGAAACGCAGCTGCGCGCGCGCAGCCTGCGCAGGCAATTGCTGGCAATGCAAACGAAGGTGGCGATGCTCGGCGGCGAGAAACTTGGCTTTGACGAAGAAAGTACGCAGCTCTACGACGCCGTTTCTCCCCATCACACCCGCGCCTGGTATGAAGCCATCGTTGCGCAAGTGGCCGACCTGTTGCCCGGCAAACAAGCGGTGAGCGAACGTGTGCAGCAATTTCGCAGCCAGTTCATCATTCCGCCAGAGCGATTGCAGGACGTCATGCAGGCCGCCATCAGGGATGGCAGGGAACGCACCTTGCAGTACATCACCCTGCCCGACGGCGAAGATTTTGTGCTGGAATTCGTCACCGGCAAACCGTGGAGCGGCTACAACTGGTACAAGGGTAACTACCAGAGCGTGATCCAGATCAATACGGACTTGCCCGTGTACATCGATCGCGCCGTCGACCTCGGTTGCCACGAAGCGTATCCGGGGCACCATGTCTACAACGTGCTGCTCGAACGCGACCTGGTGCGCGGCAAGGGCTGGGTGGAATACTGCATCTATCCGCTGTATTCGCCGCAATCCTTGATCGCCGAAGGCACGGCCAATTACGGCATCGAACTGAGTTTCACGGATGAAGAACGGCTGGCTTTCGAACAGCAGGTGCTGTACCCGCTGGCCGGTCTGGACCCTGCGCTGGCACCCCGCTATGCGCAACTCAACGCGCTGCTGGCCAGACTCGGTTATGCCGACAACGACATCGCGCGCCAGTACCTCGAAGGCGGCCTGAGCCGCGAAGAAGCGCTGGAATGGCTGGTCAACGTGCGCCTGTACCCAGCCGAAAAATCCGCGCAGCGCCTGCAGTTCTACGATGCCATGGGCGCCTATGTCATCAACTACAACCTGGGCCAGGACATGGCGAAAGCCTATGTCGAACGCCAGGGCAGTACGCGCGCCGAGCACTGGGCCGCCTTCCGCGATTTGATGTCCTCGCCGCGCGTGCCCAGCGCGCTGCTGGCATGAGGCGCACACGATAAAGGAGAGTCGCATGCACATCACGCACACCACCAGCGCCCTGCTGCTGGCCCTGTCCTTCAGCCATGCGGCGTGGGCCAGGGATGCCGCCGTCGCCACGGCGCCCGCGCTGAGTGCGCGCCAGCAGGCGCTGATGGCCACCGTCGTGGGCAGCGCCGCCCATCCGCGCATCCTGCAGGTACACCTCGATGAACTGCATCCGACCCAGCCAGCCATCGGCTACGACCAGGTGTACTACAAGCTGGGACGCTATGCGGCCGAAGAAAAGCACGTCGCCGACATCGCCAAGCCGAAGAAATATGCCGACCTGTGTGAATCCAATGGCCAGGGCGACGTCTTGCCCAACACGGCCAATGTGGCCGGCGCCAGCCTGGCCGCGCCACCGGCCGGCTACCGCTGCAAGGCGGCCGTGGGCAGCCGTCCGGACGACATGAAGAGCGTCGTCATCGGTCCGCGCGGTGTCGTGTACCTGACCGATGGCCACCACACGTTTTCCACTTTCTGGGAGGCCGACGGCGGGCGCAATCATCAATTGAAAGTGTGGGTCAAGGTCAGCGACAATTTCAGCGCGCTGGGCGAAGCGGCGTTCTGGACGCGCATGCGCGCAGAAAACAAGGTGTGGCTGAAAAATGGCAGGAACCAGGCCATCACGCCGCAGCAACTGCCACCCGCCATCGGCCGGGCGGCGCTGGGCGACGACCCGTACCGCTCGCTCGTCTACTTTACGCGCGAGATCGGCTACAAGCCGCCCGCGCAGGCCACGGAATTTCTCGAATTTTACTGGGCCGGCTGGCTGCGCGACAAACCGGCGCTGGACCTGGCGCGCATCGACCTGCTCGATCGCGCCGCGTATGCCAGCGTCATCCTGCAAGCGGCGCAGGCCATGGTGGCGCTGCGGCCTGATGACATCGTCAGCGGCGGCAAGCGCGCCGCCGACCTGGGTGCACTGGACAAGGTCGACCGCGAAACGCTGGAAGAATTGACGCAGAACAAAGGCAAGCTGAGCTACGCCATCGCGTACAGGAAATCGCTGGCGCAGTAAGCGCGGCGACGTAAACGACAACGGCCCGCCTGTCAGCTGACAGGCGGGCCGTTTTCTATTGCGGGTGCCGCTTACGCGATGCGTTCGCCGTTGGCCGGATCAAACAGCGCCGCTTTCGACAGGTTGAACGACAACTGCATGGTCTGCCCCGGCAGCACCGCTTCGCGCGGGTGCGTGCGGCAAGTCACAGCAGCGCCGTTCAAGCGCGTCGTCAGCAAGGTATCGGGGCCGGTCGGCTCGACCAGGTCGATCAGGCAGCCCAGTTCCTGGCCCACGTCGCCGTGCGCGCTGCTCATGTCCGTAATCTGTTCCGGGCGCACGCCCAGGATCACGTCGCGGCCCGAATAGCTGCGCAGCTTCTCGGCGTCGAAAGGCAAGGCCAGGCGCATGCTCTTGCCCGCGTTTTCGATGGCGACCAACACCGCGCCGCCCTCGATGACAGGCTTGACGGTGATGAAGTTCATCGATGGCGAACCGATGAAGCCGGCCACGAACAGATTCGCCGGATTGTCATAGATTTCCTGCGGCGTGCCCAGTTGCTGCACCACCCCATCCTTCATGACGGCGATCAAATCGCCCATGGTCATCGCCTCGATCTGGTCATGCGTGACGTAGACGATGGTGGCCTTCAGGCGCTGGTGCAGCAGCTTGATCTCGGCGCGCATTTCCACACGCAGCTTGGCGTCCAGGTTCGACAGCGGTTCGTCGAACAGGAACAATGACGGCTTGCGCGAAATGGCGCGGCCCATGGCGACGCGCTGGCGCTGGCCGCCCGACAGCTGCGCCGGACGGCGGTCCAGCAAGTGCGTGATTTGCAGGGTTTCGGCGACGCGGGCGACGATTTCCTCCTGCTCGGCCTTCGGCACTTTTTTCACGTTCAGGCCAAAGGCGATGTTTTCGCGCACCGTCATCGACGGATACAGCGCGTAGGACTGGAACACCATGGCGATGTCGCGGTCCTTCGGCGGCAAGTCGTTGACGACCTTGCCATCGATGAGGATTTCGCCCGAGGTGACGCTTTCCAGGCCGGCCACCATGTTGAGCAAGGTCGATTTTCCGGAGCCGGAGCCGCCGACGAGGATCAGGAACTGGCCATCCTTGATCTCGATGTCGATGCCCTTGAGGACTTCGACGCCATTCGTGTACACCTTGCGGATACCGCGTATCGATAAACTGGACATATTATTTCCTTAACCTTTGACTGCGCCTGCGGTCAGACCGCGCACAAAATAACGGCCTGCGACCAGATAGACCAGCAGGGTAGGCAGCGCGGCAATCACCGCGGCCGCCATGTTGACGTTGTATTCCTTCACGCCCGTGGACGTGTTGACCAAGTTGTTCAAGCCCACCGTAATCGGCTGCGAATCGCCGCTGGCGAAGACGATGCCGAACAGGAAGTCGTTCCAGATCTGCGTAAATTGCCAGATGACGCAGACGACGAAAATCGGACCCGAAATCGGCAGCACGATCTTGCGGAAGATCAGGAAGAAGCCGGCACCGTCGATGCGCGCCGCCTTGATCAATTCTTCCGGCACGCCGATGTAGTAGTTACGGAAGAACAGAGTCGTGAAGGCCGTGCCATACACCACGTGGACGAAGACCAGGCCGGTAGTGGTATTGGCCAGGCCAAATTCGCCCAGCAAGCGCGCCATCGGCAGGATCACTACCTGGAACGGAATGAAGCAGCCCACCAGCAAGGCGGCAAACAGCATTTCCGAACCACGGAAGCGCCAGTGCGCGAACACGTAGCCGTTGAAGGCGCCCAGGAAGGTCGAGATCAGCACGGCGGGTATCACCATCTTGATCGAGTTCCAGAAGAACGGCTGCATGCCGTCGCAAGTGACGCCCGTGCAGGCGGAAGACCAGGCCTTGGACCAGGAATCGAACTGCCACACCTGCGGCAAGGCCAGCAGGTTGCCGCTGCGGATCTCGTCGAGCGACTTGAACGACGTCGACAGGGTCACGTACAGGGGCACGATGTAATACACCGCGAACAGAATCAGCAGCAGGTAAAGCACCACCCGTCCCAGGGTGAGGCTGTTGTTACGTGTAGGAGTGTGTGTCATCTCATCGCCTTTGCGCTGCGCGTTTCCAGGTACATCAGCGGCACGAGCACGGCCACGATGGTGGCCAGCATCATCATGGCTGATGCCGAGCCCAGGCCCAACTGGCCGCGGGTGAAGGAAAACTGGTACATGAAGATGGCCGGCACGGACGACGAGTTGCCAGGTCCGCCAGCCGTCAATGCGATGACCAGGTCGAAGCTCTTGATGGCGATGTGCGCCAGGATCAGCAGCACGCTGAAGAACACGGGACGCATGGCGGGAATCACGATGCGCCAGTAGATCGTCGGCAGGGATGCGCCATCGACTTGGGCCGCCTTGATGATTTCATCATCGATGCCGCGCAGGCCGGCCAGGAACAGCGCCATGACGAAGCCCGACGATTGCCACACGCCGGCGATGACCACCGTGTAGATAGCCATGTCGGAGTTCACCAACCAGTCGAAGGTAAACGACGTCCAGCCCCAGTCGTGCATGACCTTTTCCAGACCCAGGCTGGGATTGAGCATCCATTTCCAGGCCGTGCCGGTGACGATGAAGGACAAGGCCATCGGGTACAGGTAAATGGCGCGCAACGCGCCTTCGGCGCGGATTTTCTGGTCCAGCAGGATCGCCAGGAACAGGCCGATGGCGATGCTGCAACCGATGAACAGGACACCAAAGATGCCGAGGTTCTTGAGCGAGGTCCACCAGCGCTCATTGTCGAACAGCTCGACGTATTGCACCAGGCCGGCGAACTCGTAGTTCGGCATCAGCCGCGATTCGGTCAGCGACAGCCAACCGGTCAAAAAGATAAAACCATAGACGAACAGCAGACTGGCGATGAGCGTGGGGCCCAGCACCATCTGCGGTATCCATCGGTCGAATTGCTTGCGTATGGACATAGGAGAGCCGTAGAGAGAACTGCGTGTGGCGCCCGCCTGGGCGGGAGCCTGCGGTGCATGCGATGCAGCGGGCGCCGGCGGGGAAGCCGGCGCCGTCTTGATTACTTCACTTTTGCCGCTTTGGCCAGCGCTGCAACCGCGTCTTTCGAGCTCATGTTGGTATTCATGAACTTGGCGATGACGTCGGTGACGGCGCCTTGCGTGGCCGATGCCAACGCCATGCCGTGCGCGAACGATGGCACCAGGCCGCCGGTCTTGTTGGTGGCGTCCATGTCTTCCATCGATTTCAGGGCGCAAGCGTCAAACTTGTCCTTGGAAACGCCGGAACGCACGGGGATGGAACCCTTGTTCAAGTTGAAGATCGACTGGAACTTCGGATTCATGATGGCGTTGGCCAGAGCGATCTGACCTTTCTTCGCATTCGCATCCTTTTGCGTGAACATGGCAAACGAATCGATGTTGAAGGTGTAAGCCTTGTCGGTGCCAGGCGCCGCCACGCACAGGTAATCCTTGCCCGGCACTTTGCCGGCGGCCGTGAATTCGCCCTTGGCCCAGTCGCCCATGAACTGGAAGCCGGCCTTGTTGTTGATGACCATGGCGGTCGCCAGATTCCAGTCGCGGCCAGCCGCATCCTTGTCGATGTAGGTCTTCACCTTGCCCAGGGTATCGAACACCTTGAGCATCGTCGGGCCGGTCAATTCCTTCTGGTCCAGCTTGAGGATGGCCTTCTTGTAGAATTCGGTGCCGCCCACGCCCAGCGCGACCGATTCAAACACGGTGGCGTCCTGCCATGGCTGGCCGCCGTGGGCAATCGCGATGCCGCCCGATTTCTTGATTTTCTCGGCCGCGACGAAGAACGCATCCCAGGTGGTCGGGGTGGTGGCCACGCCGGCTTTTTTCAGCACTTCCGGATTGACCCACATCCAGTTGACGCGATGGACGTTGACCGGAGCGGCAACGTAGTGGCCCTTGTACTTCATGATGTCGGCGACCACTTTCGGCAGCACGGCATCCCATTTGCCTGGGATGGCGGCATCGTCGATATTGGCCAGCACGCCTTCCGCGCCCCACTCCTGAATCGATGGGCCCTTGATCTGGGCGGCCGTTGGCGGGTTGCCGGAAATGACGCGGGTTTTCAATGCGGTCGCGGCGTTTTCGCCAGCGCCGCCAGCCACGGCGAAGTCTTTCCAGCCGAAGCCGCTTTCTTTCACGATTTGCTGCAACTGGCCCACGGACTTCGCTTCGCCGCCGGAGGTCCAGTAGTGCAACACTTCCACGTCGGTCGCAAAGGCGCTGCCGGCAAATGCCAGGGTGGTCAACGCGGCCAGTTGGGTAATCTTGAATTTCAGTTTCATCTCCACATTCCTTTTTTGATCAAGCTTTTAGGGGGCTTCGGCATACGGGGGCCGAAAAAGGTGATAGTGCGCCTGTACCGACGCTCTTGTGCTCAGACCCGCTTGCAAACGGGCATCATCTTCAGTGAAAAGACGGCGCCGTGATCCATGACATGCTTACATTGTATTTATATCACGGGACGGCGCCAAAAACGCATCCGCGAAGGATGCGCCAGGTTGATCTAGACTGACAACGCCTGCAAACTTAGAACCAGGTTTCCACTTGGAAACCATACGACGTGCCGCTGGTATTGTTGTTGTAGATCGGGCCACTGTTGTTCGACGCATTGACCGAGGCGGTGGCCGCATCGTTCCATTTGCCGTAGGTCACAAAAGCGCGCAATTCAGGGCGCGACCACAGGCCAGGACCGGCGGAGATCGTCGGTGCAATGGTCAGCTTGGTCAAACGCTTGGCCGGCAGGCCGCCCGCTTGCGTCACGCGGTCTGTGCCCAGTTCGCCCACCAGCTTGAAGTTGTCGGTGAAGGCGTACACGGGACGCACGCCAACCGAGGTCCAGGTAGAGGAACCGGTGGCATTCGACTCGTCTTTTTGCCACAGGGCGACGAATTCCATGCCGAAGTTGGCCATCGGCTGGATCGCCATGTCATTGAAGACGCGCGTGCGCTTGCGGTCCGAACCGTCGCCGGTGTCGCCCGAGGCGCCGAACTGGCCGTTGCCCGCGCCACCGACACCAGGACCGACGCCGTACTGCACGCCGAAGGTGTTGCCGCCGCCGAAGACTTTCGCTTGACGGTGGAAGGCCGACAGCTGCCAGCCGTTATTGCGCTTGCCCAGGATGGCGTCATCCTTGCCTTCGCCGATGATGTAGGTCGCGGCCAGGTCCAGCGTGCCGTTGTTGTTGACAGGAATTTCACCGTAGATGAAGTTCTGGCGCACGGCCGATTTGGTGCCCAGGTAAGCACCCGGTACGCCGCTGCGCGTGCCTTTGTCGTCATCGCGCTGGGTCTTATCGTTGTCCTTGAAGAAGGCATACGAGAATTTACCCGGGCCCGCAGGAATGCGGTCCAGGCCGGCGCCCGTGCCGTTCATGTTGATGTATTGCAGATCCAGCATGTGGATGTCAGGACGGTAGTAGAAGCGTTTACCGATCCAGGCCGTGCCGCCGTTCAGGAAATCGAGTCCCTGCGCTTCGACGTAGGCCTTGACGATGCCCAGCTTGTTGTCGCCGAAATCGGAATTTGGCGCGTAGGCGTTGACCCAGATGGTGGCCATGTAGTTCACGCCGCCGGACTTGGCGACGGACTTGGTGTAGCCGAATTCCGTGTAGGCGTCGCACTCATTGCCCAGACGGTATTTCATGGTATTGCCGCCCAGACCGAAGCAGCCTTGCGAGCCGCCGTCGCCCGACGTATTGCTGCCGGCGCCGGCGCGCAGGTAGCCATGGAAGCCTTCGGAGTCACTTGGGTACATGGGGTCGGCAGCAGCGGAACCGCTGGCGATGGCTAAGACGATGGCAGCTGGCAGCGTTTTCAACACGGCCTTGAACATGGTGCGATGCAGCATGGTAAGTCTCCTCAGTAGTTATTTTTTATCTAGTCATTCGTGGCCGAATGTACTGGCCAGAATTCTTTCCAGCAGGGACATAGTAACTATACTACGAACAAATATCAACATATTATGTTGTAATCCTACGACTACTCTGCGACACTTTATTTGCGTACCAATGGGTGAGTTGAAGCCCTGTTTTTTCCGCTGGCGCCAGCGTTTCCGGCACTGGGGACAAGCATTTGCGCAGGCACCCTGCATTTTTCGGCACGCGGCACGTATACGAATTAAAATCCTTGGTTTTCGCCCATAACGACAGTGCGCCGCCACGACCGCGCACGCAAACGAGACTCAGCACCGCCATGAAAATTGATGAAAAAATGGAAGTAGCAGGCAGCGATCCGGCGGAGCGTTTCAGTGAAGGGCCGCGCCTGCTGGCAGACATCGGCGGCACCAATGCCCGCTTCGTGCTCGAAACGCGCCAGGGCCACCTGGAAGCGGTGGCCGTGCTGCCCTGCGACGACTACGCTTCGCTGCTCGACGCCATCACCGCCTATATGGATAGCAGCGAGGCGCGCGCCGCCGGTTCGGCGCGCGTGCGCCATGCGGCCATCGCCATCGCCAATCCCATCGACGACGACAATATCCGCATGATGAACCATCACTGGTTCTTCTCGATAGAAGCGATGCGCGCCGCGCTGGGCCTCGACACGCTGCTGGTGGTGAATGACTTCACGGCGCTGGCCATGGCCCTGCCCTATCTGCGGCCCGACCAGCGCCTGCAGATCGGCGGCGGCATGGCGCGCGCCGACAGCGTCATCGGCCTGCTCGGTTCGGGCACGGGCCTGGGCGTGTCGGGCATGATCCCCGCCGAAGACCGCTGGATTGCGCTGGGCAGCGAAGGCGGCCACGTCAGCTTCGCGCCCTGCGACCAGCGCGAAATGGATGTGCTGTCCTTCGCCTGGCGCGAACTGTCGCACGTCTCGGCCGAACGCCTCGCATCCGGGCGCGGCCTGGAACTGATCTATCGCGCCCTGTCCGACCGCGCTGGCCGGCATGACGTGCAGCCGCTGCTGGCGGCCGACATCACCAGCCGCGCCCTGAACAATGAATGCGACGTGTGCATCGAAGCGGTGGACTGCTTCTGCGCCATCCTCGGCTCCATCGCCGGCAATGTGGCCATGACCCTCGGCGCGCTGGGTGGCATCTATATAGGTGGCGGCATCGTGCCGCGCCTGGGCCCCCTGTTCGAGCAATCGCAGTTCCGCGCGCGCTTCGAACAAAAGGGCCGCCTGAACGAGTACCTGGCGCAGATTCCCACCTTTTTGATCACGGCCGAACTGCCTACTTTTCTGGGCATCGCCGCCATCCTGGCGCAAAAGCTCAAGCGCGCCCATTCCGGCGCGCCCGTGCTCGAATCGGTGCGCCAGGCGCGCGGGCGCATGAGCCCCTCGGAATGCAAGGTAGCCGACTGGGTCTTGAAAGAGCCGAACGCCATGCTGACCCTGCCGATCGCGGAAATCGCCCAAAGGGTCGGCGTCAGCCAGCCGACCGTGATGCGCTTTTGCCGCTCGATCGGGGTGCAGGGCCTGGCCGATTTCAAATTGAAGCTCGCTTCCGGCCTGACGGGCGGCGCCATCACGGTGGCGCACTGCCACGTGGAGATTTCAGACTCCGACGCCGAACTGGCGCGCAAGGTGCTGGGCAATAACGCCTCGGCAGCGCTGGCCCTGCGCGACATGCTCGACGTGAAAGCGCTGACGGCCGCCATCGAACTGCTGCGCGGCGCGCAGCGCGTGGAATTGCTGGCCGTGGGCAGCGCCCGCGTGGTGGCCGACGACATGCAGCACAAGCTGCTCAACCTGGGCATCGTCAGCAGCTTCTTTGCCGATCCGCAGGCGCAGGAAATGAGCGCCGCCATGCTCAAACCGGGCGACGTCGCGCTGGTGATTTCACGCTCGGGCGCCCTGCCCGAGCTGCTGCGCACCGTCAAGGTGGCGCAGGGCTGCGGCGCGCGCGTGCTGGCCATTACGGCCAGCGGTTCGCCACTGGCCAAGCTGGCCGACGTGCTGCTGACATTGAACCACCCGGAAGGCAACCTCAATTTCGTGCCCATGATCGTGCGCCTGCTGCAGTTGATGATGCTCGATATCCTGTCGGTGGGGCTGGCCCGGCGCGACACTGCGCAGCGCACCAGCGCCGCCGAACTGGAAGAAGGTCAATTGCACGGCATGCGCATCAGCGGCAAGCTGAAATTCGGTGGCCACCTCGAATAAGGCGGCGCCCGCCGCCCACGCCCCCGATACGGCCAGCGGCGCCACCGTGCATGACGTGGCGCGCGTGGCCGGCGTGTCGGCCATGACGGTATCGCGCGTGATCAACGGGCGCGCCAGCGTCAGCACGGCCACGCGCGACAAGGTCGCGGCGGCGATCGCCAGCCTGCACTATCAGCCCAATCTGGCGGCCAGGGCGGCCCGCACGGGCACCCTGCGCATCGGCTTGCTGTACAGCAACCCCAGCGCCGCCTTTCTCAGCGAATTCCTGGTCGGCGCCATGGACCAATGCCGCCAGGGCGGCGGCCAGCTGCTGCTCGAACGCTGCGAAGACCTCGACAGCCAGCGCGCCGGCATCGATTGCCTGGTGGCGGCCGGCGTGGACGGCATCCTGGTGCCGCCACCCCTGTGCGATTCGCCGGAAGTGCTGGCGCAACTGAATCAGATGGGCATCCCCGCCATCGCCGTGGCCACGGCACGCCCCTCGCCCGATGTGTCGGCCGTGCGCATCGACGACTACGAAGGCGCACTGGCCATGACGCGCCATCTGCTCGCGCTGGGCCACCGCGACATCGGCTTCATCGAAGGCGATCCGGCGCACACGCCCGCCCTGCTACGCCGCCAGGCCTTCGAGGACGCCATGCGGGAAGCGGGCTTGCCGGTGCCGCCGCACAGGGTGGCGCAAGGCTACTTTACGTATCGTTCGGGTCTCGACGCGGCGCGCCAGTTGCTGGCGCAGAAACCGCACCCGAGCGCCATCTTCGCCAGCAACGACGACATGGCCGCCGCCACCCTGGCCGTGGCGCACGGCATGGGCTTGCACGTACCGGCGCAATTGAGCGTATGCGGCTTCGACGACACCCCCGTCGCCACCACTGTCTGGCCCGAGCTGACCACCATCCACCAGCCCATCGCCGACATGGCGCGCGCCGCCGTCAATCTCGTCATCGACGAAATCCGCCAGCGCCGCGCCGGAGAGACGGCGCCCGCCACGCATCACCTGATGGCGTTTACCTTGATGGAGCGGGCGTCGACGGGGCCCGTTACATGGGAGCAGACCCCGCATTTTCCGCTCGATTGATACTGCTACCGCACCACCGTGCGCTGCGCCAGCGACTCCACCAGCTCCACCGACGGCGGTGATCCACCCGCCGCCAGGCAGGCGCCCGCGCCCGCCGCGACGGCAAAGCGCAAGTGCTGGCCACCGTCGGCATCTGGCCGGTACATCAGGCTGTACAGCAAGCCGCCGATGCTGGCGTCGCCCGCCCCCACCGAGTCGACCACCTCGATGACGGGCGGCGCCGCCTGCCATGTTTCCTCGCCCCGATACAGCGCCGCGCCCTGCGCACCACGCGTATATAAATAGGTGGCTTGCCGATTCCAGCTGCGCAGCGTGGCAAACGCGCCATCGATGTCGTCGTGGCGGAACAGGCCCGCCAGGTCTTCGTCCGACACTTTCACCACGTCAGCCAGTTCCACCATGCGGCGCAGGGTGGCATCGTAGCGTTCATCCATCATGATGCGGAAATTCGGGTCGTAACTGATGTTGACGCCGGCCGCTTTCAATTCCTGCGCCAGCGCCACCAGCTTGCCCGCCAGCGGTTCGCGCGCCAGGCTGATGCCGCCGAAATGCACCCATTGCGCCCCCTGCATCCAGCCGCTGGGCAGCTGCGCCGCGTCAAAATGCAGGTCGGCGCTGTCGTCGCCGATGAAGTAATAGGTGGGCGGATGCAGTTCATGCACGATGGCCAGCAGCGGCGACTTTGCATGGCGCTGCAAAAAGCGCATGTCCAGGCCGGCCGCCTCGGTGGCAGCGGCCAGCGCGTCGCCGAAGACGTCGAGGCTGACGGCGCCGGCAAAGGCGCTGGGCACGCCCAGGCGCGCCATCACGCGCGCCACGTTCCAGGTCGAGCCGCCCACCTGGCTGCTCCAGGAGTCCGCGCCCGTGCGCAGCATGTCCGTCAGCGCTTCGCCGGCCGACACAAAGCGTGGGAAATTGGCGGCGCTCATGCGGCACCGCCAAGCACGTTCAGCACTTCATAGCAGGCGCCCATGGTGTGGTAATCGGTCTTGCCGGCCGGGCTTTTCTCGTTGCTGATCTTCTGGTTTTCCGGTGTAAGGATGCGGTACCAGGCGCCGTGCTCGTGGTCGACAAAGTGCGTCCAGCTGTAGTCCCATATCTTGTCGTAGCTGCGCCAATAGGCGTCGTCGCCCGTGCGCGCGGCCAGCACGGCGGCCGCCGCAAAGCTTTCCGCCTGCACCCAGAAGTATTTGTCGCCGTCGCAGATTTCATCGTGCGGGCCGAAACCGTAATGGATGCCGCCATGCGCGCCATCCCAGGCCTTGGCCAGGGCTGTGTCGTACAGGGCGCGCGCACGCGGCAGCAGCCAGTCGGACGGACCTGCCATGAACTTGGCGTGGCGCTCCATGATCAAGAGCAGCTTGGCCCATTCCGTGAAGTGGCCCGGCTGATAACCCCACGGACGGAAGATATTGCTCTTGTCGTCCAGGTTGTAATCCCAGTCTATCGACCAGTCAGGCGTGTAGTGTTCCCATATCATGCCGTTCGCCAGACCCGCCTGGCGCACGGTGATATTGTGCGCCAGTGTCTCCGCGCGGTGCAGGTAGCGCGCCTCGCCCGTCGCCTCGAACGCGGCCAGCATGGCTTCGCAGGCATGCATGTTGGCGTTCTGGCCCCGGTAGCCGTCAAGCGTCGCCCAGTCGGCGCTGGCCACGTCCGCATACAAGCCGTGTTCGGGCAGCCAGAAGCGCTGCTCCATCAACTCAAACGTCTCGTCCAGATACGCGCGCGCTTCCGCCATTCCCGCCTGCAAGGCGTGGGCATAGGCGAGCAGCACGAAAGCCAGGCCGTAGCAGTGGTTGGCGCCGTCCTCCATCGTCTTGACGCCGTCTTGCCATTTCAATTGCCAGGCGTAGCCGCCAGTGGCCGGGTCGCGGTGTACGTCGCGTAAAAAGGCCACACCGTGGCGCAGCGCCGCCTGGTAATCGTCGTCGCCGAAATGGCGGTAAGCCATGGCGTAATTGAAGATGAAGCGCGTGCTGCTGACCAGATGGCGCGTGCTGGCGTCGTAGACGGTGCCGTCATCGCGGAAGAAGTGATAAAAACCGCCGCTCGCATCGATGGCGCGCGGGTGATAAAAGTGCATCGTGTGCAGGATATGCTTTTCGAGCATTGCCCTGGAGCGGAAATCGGGATTCATGGGTCTCTCATGATATTGTTATCGATAACAATGATGATAGCATGCCGCCTCCACGCCGTCATGCCCAGTCAGCGGGTCTTGGCCAGACTGAGCTTTTCGCGCCACAGTGCCGCTTGCGCGGGGTCGGCTGCCTGTTCCAGCTCGCCCTTATCGTACACCTTGACCAAGCGTTCGATCGCGTCCACGTCGCCCTGCTTCGCCGCCAGCAGGTACAGCGCGAAGGGCTTGGGCGCCGGCCCTTGCCGGGTTGGGCCGCCACGGCCCTGCTCCAGCAGGCGCGCAAAACCCGTCTGCCCCGGCGGGCTTTTGGCGATGGCAGCCATCTCGTACCAGCCCAGGGCCGCCTCGTCGCTCTGCGGCACGCCCTGCCCCACTTCATACGAGTGCGCGACATTGTTCAAGCCGGGCGGATCGAGCACCTTGGCCGACTTCATGTACCAGGTGAACGCTTCCTTGCGCTGCGCCTCGTCCTTGGCCGTCATCATCAGCCGGTAGCCGATTTCATTGTAGGCGTAAATAAAGCCGTTTTCCGCATAAAACTTCAGCCAGTGCAGCGCATGCGCCTGTTCTTCCGCGCTGCTGTGGATATTCTCAAAGTGCATGGCAACCGTGAAGTTGGCCAGTTCCACGCCTTGCGCGGCGCCCTTGCGCGACCAGTATTCACCCAGCTTGCGGTCGATGGCCATGCCCTGGCCCAGCGTGTAGGCCACGCCAAGGAAAGCCTGCGCCGGGCCATAGCCGCCTTCGGCCGATTTCTTCATCCACGCCAGGCCGGCGTCGACATCGCGCGGCGTGCCTACGCCGCCGTGCAGCATCTGCGACAGCTCCAGCTGGGCGGCCGTGTCGCCCCCTTCTGCGGCGCGGCGTGTCTTCCCGAAGGCGGCGACCTTGTCTGGCGACAGGTCGGCCGGGCGGTTGATCACGGCCTGCACGCGCGCGCGCATGTCATCGAGGCCTGACATATCGAATTCGGCCAGCGCCGGATGCTGGCGCGGTTCCTTGGCGGACGCTGGCTGCGCCAGCACGGGCTGCGCCAAGGCCAGGCTCAAGATGAACACGAGGGTCTTCATTTCTTTTCCTTTTCAGCCAGCTTGCCGCGCCATTCGGCCGCGTCGTCGGCATTCGCCTGTTGTCCCAGTTCGCCTTTGACATACACGTCAAGCATGCGCCGCATGGCGGGCAAGTCGCCGCTCCATCCGGCCCGCTCGTACCAGATCAGGGCCCACTTGTCCGACTGTTTCGCGCCCAGGCCCAGCTCATAGGCATGGGCCAGGTTGCGCATGCCGGCCGGCTCCTTTTCACGCGCCGATCTTTGATACCAGGCGAAGGCCTCGTTGCGCTGTGCATCGTCCGTGGCCGCCTGCATCAGGCGTTCGCCCAGCGCGTTATAGGCAGGAACAAAGTGCTGCTCTGCCGCCGCCTCCAGCCATTTGATGGCCAGCGCCTGCTCTTCGCCACTGCTGTCGCCGTTGATGAATTCCAGCGCCAAAATGGTTTGCGCCAGTACGTCGCCTTGCGCCACGCCCTGGCGCAGCCAGTACTCGCCCTGTGCCCGGTCGACCGGCACCTTGCCGCCTACGGTATAGGCCAGTCCCAGGTCTCCCTGCGCCGGCGCATAGCCGCCTTCGGCCGACTTGCGCAGCCAGGCCATCGACTGCGCCGTGCTTTGCGGCGCGCCGACGCCCAGCTGCAGCTTGCGCGCCAGTTCCAGCTGCGCCACCACATCGCCCGCTTCGGCAGCACGCCGTGTCTCGGCAAATGCGGCGATATTGGCCGGGTCCCTGGCCGGCGCATCGGCACGCGCTTCGATGGCCAGCAACTGCAGGTCGAGCAAAGTGGGCGAGGTTTGCGCCAGAATGGATAGCGGCAGCAGAAAAGGGATCAGCAAGAGGAATTTCCTGGGCATGCGATGGTGTCGGGAAGAAGAAAACACGCATGGTAGCCGATGCTACGCCAGACAGGCGCGCACCGTACGGGAAGTTTGACAGGGCACGCCGGCGGGCTTACATTGCACCAACTAAACCAAGCTGCCCAGGAACGCCATGAATTGCCTATCGAAAACCGCGTTGACCTTGCTCGTCGCCCTCGCCGCCAGCACCACTGCCAGCGCCGCCGAGACCCAGCTGGCCGGCTGCGCCGCCAAGCGCGAAAGCATCCGCAGCGAATTGCGCCAGGCCCAGGAACAGGGCCTGTCCGACAAGGTCGCGGGCCTCACGCGCGCGCTCGACGAAGTCAACGCCCACTGCCGCGACAGCAACCTGGTCGAACGCCACAACAAGAAGATCGTCAAGGCGCAGGCCAAGGTAAACCAGACGGAGCGCTCGCTGCGCCTGGCCCAGGAAGCGAACAAGCAGCCGAAGAAAATCGCCAAGCTGGAAGGCAAGCTGGAAAAAGCCAGGGCGGAACTGGCCGCCCTGCAGTCTCAAACGCCTTAAGCCTTCTCCCCCAGCAGTTGATAAATGCTGGAAAAATCCAGCGCGCCCGAGCCCGCCTTGCTGTGCAAACTATATAAATTGCGCGACAGGGCCCCCAGCGGCACGGCCGCGCCGCTGGCCAAGGCGCTTTCCACGGCCAGGCCCAGGTCTTTCAGCATCAGATCGACGCCGAAGCCGCCCGTGTAACCGCGCGACGCGGGCACGTTCTCGGCCACGCCCGGACACGGGTTGTACACGTCCAGGGTCCAGTTGCGGCCCGAACTTTTCGCCATCACGTCCGACACCACCTTCGGGTCCAGGCCATTGGCCACGCCCAGGCGTATCGCTTCGCTGGTGCCGATCATGAGTATGCCCAGCAGCATGTTGTTGCAGATCTTGACCGTCTGGCCGCAACCCGAGCCGCCTGCATGGAAAATCGCCTTGCCCATGATCTCCAGGTAAGGCCGCGCCGCCGCCAGCGCCGCCTCTTCGCCGCCCACCATGAAGGTCAGGGTGCCGTTGGTGGCGCCCGCCGTGCCGCCCGAGACGGGCGCGTCCAGCATGGGCATGCCCTTCTCCTGCGCCGCGCGGCCCACCTGGCGCGCCGCTTCGGTGGAAATCGTCGAACAGTCGATCAGCAGGGTGCCGGGCCGTGCCTGCGCCAGGATGCCAGTCTCGCCCAAAGGGTTACCCAAATAAGCACCAAGAACGTGGCGGCTGGCCGGCAGCATGGTAATGACGATGTCGGCCGCCTGGATCGCCGCCGCCTGGTCATCGGACACCAGGCCGCCGCCCTCGGAAAACTGCCGCACGCTGGCCGGCAGCAAGTCAAAACCTGTCACCGCATGGCCGGCGCGCACCAGGTTTTGCGCCATGGGCAGTCCCATGTTACCCAGGCCGATGAAAACGATATTGGAGCTCATCGTCGCCTCCTTATTTCATCGAGATGGTGGTATTGACGCCGCTGCCGCCATCGTCCGGGGCGAACCAGCGCGCCGTGACGGTCTTGGTTTGCGTCCAGAAGTACAAGGCTTGCTTGCCGTTTGGGCCCAGGTCGCCCAGCTTCGACGCGCGCGATCCGGTAAAACTGAAATAGGCGACGGGCACGGGAATGGCCACGTTGATGCCCACTTGCCCCACGTCGATCTCGTTCTGGAACTTGCGCCCCGCCCAGCCGGACGAGGTGAAGATCGAGGTGCCGTTGCCGTTCGGGTTGGCGTTGATGAAGGCGATGGCCTGGTCCAGCGTGTCCGTCTCGACCACGCACATGGCGGGGCCGAAAATTTCCTGCGTGTAGACGGAGTTCGATGCTGCCACCTTCGAGAAAATCGTCGGTCCCATGAAGTTGCCGCCCTCGTAACCCGCCACCTTGTGGCCGCGGCCATCGAGCAGCAGTTGCGCGCCTTCGTCCACGCCAGCCTGGATCAGCTTTTCCGCGCGCTGCATGGCCGCTTTCGAGACCATCGGCCCCAAGTCGGCCGTGCGGTCGCTGCCAGGCCCCACTTTCAGCGCCTGCGAGCGGGCGACGATTTCCGGCAGCCAGGAACGCGCCTCGCCCACCAGCACGACCACGGAATTGGCCATGCAGCGCTGGCCGGCCGCGCCGAACGCCGCGCCGATCAGGTTATTGATCGCCTGTTCCTTGTTGGCGTCAGCCAGCACCACGCAATGGTTTTTCGCGCCCATCATCGATTGCGCGCGCTTGCCCGATTCGCTGGCGCGGCGGTACACATGCGTGCCCACGTGGGTGGAGCCGATGAAGGAGACGGCCTTGATGTCGGGATGGTCGCACAGCATGTTGACGACGTCGGCGCCGCCATGCACGACGTTCAGCACACCGGCCGGCAAGCCCGCCTGGTACATCAGTTCGACCAGGTACATGGTCGACGACGGGTCTTGCTCCGACGGTTTCAATACGAACGTATTGCCGCAGGCGATGGCAATCGGGAACATGAAGCACGGCAGCATGACGGGGAAATTGAACGCCGTGATGCCGGCGCCCACGCCCAGCGGCTGGTAGATATTGTAGACATCGACGCCCGTGGCCGCGTTTTCCGCGATCTCGCCCAGCTGCAGGGTGGCGATCGAACACGCGTGCTCCACCACTTCCAGGCCGCGCATCACCTCCCCTTCCGCGTCCGGCAGGGTCTTGCCGTGTTCGCGCGTGATCAGTTCGGCCAAAGCACCAATGTTTTCGCGTATCAGGTGCTGGTACTTGAGCATGATGCGCATGCGCGCCGCCAGCGGCGTATTGCGCCAGGTTTTAAACGCTTCCTTGGCCGTGGCAACGGCCAGGTTGACTTCATCCGGCGTGGAAAACGGCACCTTGGCGACGAGTTCCTGCGTGGCCGGGTTGACGACGTCGCGCCACTCGCTACTGATTGAAGCGTGGTGCTTGCCGCCGATATGCAGCGGGATGGAAGGGATTTGAGTGAGGGCTTGGTTCATGGTTTGATGCTCCGTGATTATTTTTTAACGAGATTGCACGCGGCCGCGTCCATAGTCTTGAAGGCCTGGTCGGCGGGGATGGTGGACAGCACTTTCAGGTAATCCCACGGTCCCTTCGATTCGGCCGGGGTCTTCACCTGCACCAGATACATGTCGTGAATGACGCGGCCATCGGGACGGATCGAGGCGTTGTTCATCACAGAGTCCTTGATGGGCAACTCGCGCATTTTTTCGGCGACGATTTTCGAGTCGTCGCTTTTGGCGGCCGCCACCGATTTCAGGTAGTGGTAAACACTGGAATACACGCCCGCTTGCACCATGGTCGGCTTGGCGCCCTTGTTGAGCGCTTCAAAGCGTTTCGCGAAGGCGCGGCTGCGGTCATCGAAATCCCAGTAAAAGCCGTCCGCGTAGACCAGGCCCTGGGCCGTTTCCAGCCCCAGCGCATGCACGTCGGAGAGGAACACGAGCAAGGCGGCCAGGCGCTGGTCCTTGCCGCTGCCGATGCGAAATTCGCGCGCCTGCTTGATGGCCGAGACGACATCTGCGCCGCCATTGGCCAGGCCGATCACCTGCGCTTTCGAGCCTTGCGCCTGCACCAGGAAGGACGAGAAGTCGGAGGCATTCAGCGGGTGGCGCACGGCACCCAGCACCGTGCCGCCATTGCGCTTGACGACTTCGCTGGCATCCTTTTCCAGCGAATGGCCGAACGCATAATCGACGGTGACGAAGTACCACGATTTCTGCCCCAGCTTGGTCAATGCCGCCGCCGTGCCGGCCGCCTGCGAATAGGTGTCGAACATCCAGTGGAAGCCGTTCGGCGAGCAATCCTCGTTCGTCAGTCGCCCCGTGGCGGGGCCGCTGAACATGGCGATGCCGCCCTTCTCTTTCATCAGCTTTTGCACGGACAGGGCCACCGAGGAATTGGTGAGATCGGCGATGGCGTCGACCTTGTCGCGGTCTATCCATTCGCGCGCCTTGGAGGCGGCGATGTCGGCCTTGTTCAAGTGGTCGGCCGAGAGAATCTCGATCTTCATGCCCTTGCATTCGGCTTTCAGGCAATCCTCGACGGCCATCTGGCTGGCGACGACGGAGCCGCGCCCGCCCATGGCCGAATACGGGCCGGACATGTCGGTGAGGATGCCGACCTTGACGACGCCATCGGAAATTTGCGCGTGCGCGCCGCCAAAGGAAAGGGTGAGCGCCAGCGCGCCCATGGCCAGAACGGTTTTTTTCATGCGTGTCTCCAGGTGGATGGGTTTTCTTATAGGTGTAGGTGCATTCTGCATGTGTAAAAATATGCACTCAAGTGAAATTAATGCATAATTCCTTTGCAAAAATGCACAAGGAGGGGTTGCCATGCTCGATTGGGACAATGTACGGGTCTTCCTGGAACTGACGCGCAGCGCCGGCCTCGTCGATGCGGCGAAAAAGCTGGGCATCGACCATTCCACCGTGTCGCGGCGCATGCGCAAGTTCGAGGAGCAGGTGGGTACGCAGCTGTTCGACCGCAATTACGTGGGCTACCAGCTGACGCCCGAGGGCCACCGCCTGATGGAATACGCGGAAAGCATGGAAAGCACGGTGTTTGCCGCCACCGAGGAGCTGGGCGAACATAACCGCCTGCTGTCGGGCCAGGTGCGCCTGGGCGCCACGGAAGGCTTCGGCGCCATCGTGCTGGCGCCCCACCTGGCGCAGTTTTGCGGGCGTTACCCGCACATCAGCGTGGACCTGATCGCCGTGCCGCGTTTCGTCAGCCTGTCCAAGCGCGAGGCGGACGTGGCCATTTCCATCGAGCGCCCCCTGTCCGGCCCGTATGTCGTGACGAAGCTGTCCGACTACCGCCTGAAGCTGTACGCCACACCAGGCTACCTGGCGCGCCACGCACCGATCACCAGCGTGGCGCAGCTGGCGCAGCACCCGATCATCGGCTACGTGGACGACCTGGTCTTCAGCGCGGAGCTGCGCTACATGGACAACGTGGCGCCCGATTCCCTGCGCGCGTTTCGCAGCACCAGCGTGATCGCGCAATACCATGCGGCGCGCGCGGGCCAGGCGCTGGCGATCCTGCCCTGCTTCGTGGCCCAGCAGTCGAATGAACTGGTGCCCGTGCTCGACGGCGAGATCGACCTGCTGCGCGCCTTCTGGATGATCTCGCCCAGCGAGCGGCGCAATATCGCCCGCGTCAGCGCCCTGTGGAACTACCTGCGCACCGCCATCGATTTGAATCACGCCTACCTGATGGGCGAGACGGCCACGCCCAGCTGGCCCGCTTAAGCAAGCCGCAGCGCGCTACACTGTCGTCACATACTAATAAGGAGAACACCATGTTGATGGATGCAAGCCAGGCCGTACTGGTCATTGTCGACCTGCAATGCCGTTTGATGCCGGCCATCCACGATGCCGGCCTGGTGCTGGCGCAAAACCTGCGCCTGGCAAAGATCGCCCGCCTGCTCGACGTGCCCGTGCTGGGCACGGAACAGAACCGCCAGGGACTGGGGCCGAATGTGGAGGAAATCGCCGCGCTGTGCGAACGGACCTTGCACAAGACGCATTTCGGCGCCTGTTTTGATGGCTTGCAGGACATGCTGCCCGTCGGGCGCAAACAGATCGTCGTCACCGGCTGCGAAGCCCATGTGTGCATGTTGCAGACGGCCATCGGCCTGCTGCAGCTGGGGTATGAAGTCATCATCGCCATCGACGCCGTCGGCTCGCGCCAGGGGGCCAGCCGCGACGCAGCGCTGGCCCGCCTGGACAAGCTGGGCGCGCAACTGGTGACGGTGGAAATGCTGGCCTTCGAATGGTTGCGCGACTGCAAGCACCCACGTTTCCGCGAAGTATTGGCGCTGATTAAATAGAACGCAGGTTTAAGCCAGATCAATCCTGACGGCCTCTCATTTGCTAGCTTGGTAACAGCGCCGCCACTCCGAGCGGCGCGCCTTCCACATCAGCAAGGGAACCATCATGGCCTATATCCTGCGGGGCAAACTGTGCGGCTTGATCTGTGCCGAGTGTCCTGAAGCCTTGTCGCACGTCATCGTGCGCCTGTACCGCCCGCGCGCGTCGCAAAATGTCACGGCGCTGGCCGTGGCCAGCGCCAAGGAAACCTTCGCCATCCTCACCGACGAGGAAGTGCAAGCCAAGGCGCCGTTCCTGCTGGCCGAGGCGCGCACGGATGACGATGGCAATTACAGCTTTACCCTGGACGACAAGGAACAGTACCAGGGCGAGGCCGTGGAAGTGGACGTGTTATGTCCCAGCGTGCCGCACCTGAAACCGGGGCCGAAAGACCCCGTGCCGCTGCAGTTTTCCATCACCACCGTCCAGCCGCGCTGGCGCCAGGTCGACAATGATTTCCTCGCCGTCTGGGACTATTGCCTGCCGCAGCGCTTCTGGTGCCTGGTACGCGCCCGCTTCGGCGCCTGGACCATCTGCGGCCGGCTGCGCACCTGCGATGCGCCGCACACGCCGATCGCCGGCGCCACCGTGCGCGCGTTTGATGCGGACTGGCTGCAGGACGATGCGCTGGGCGTGGCCGTGACCGATGCCAGCGGGCGCTTCCGCATCGATTACCTGACGTCGGACTTTACGCTGACACCGCTTTCTCCGTTCATCAACCTCGAGTTCGCCAGCGGCCCCGACGTGTATTTCACGGCGCAGTTGGGCAGCGTGACCATCCTGTCGGAAACGCAGGCGAACGGGCGCCAGCCGGGCCGTGAAAACGTGGGTCACTGTTTCTGCGTCGAATTGTGCTCGAAAGACGTCTTGCCGCCCGATGTGGAAGGCGTGCCCCACTGGCAGCAGGTGGAAATCTTCGACATCCACCCGTTTCCCTCGCTGGCCGGCTTTTCCGCGCAAGGCTATGCGGGCGGCGCCGGCGCCTCGTACGTGTTCGCCGGCGGTGTCACATTGAAAGGCAATTGCCCGCTGCGCAACAGCGCCATCCCCGCCCATCCGCTCGAATACCGTTTCCTGATCGGCGAATGGACGTGGCCGGGCGGCAGCGACGACCCGGCAGCCATCCCCACGGTAGCGCCCGCCAGCCTGGCACCTTTGAGCCAAATCCTCGGCACGCATGTCGGCTATGTGTTTTATACGAACGGGCTGGGCCTCGGCGATTCGGCGCCCGTCATCATCGACGCGGGCGACTTGCAACCGGGCGGCTGGATACGGGTCGATGGCAAGAGCGTCACCGTGGACATGCGCGATGGCACGACGGCCATCGTCAACGTGGCGCCCAATATCTTCCTGCGCACGTTTGACTTGCTTACCGTGAATACGCCCGCCATCACCAGCCTGCATCCGGCCAAGCTGCCGGGCGGCTTGCCCATCCTCGATGCGGGCCGCAGCCTGACAGCCGCCGAGAGCGAGCCGATACGCCGCTACCGCCTGGGCTTCGAAGTGCGCGACGGCATCAGCCTGGCGCTGGTGGCCACGGACGGGCTCGACTCCATCGTCTTCGACAACTCGCCCGTCATCGTGGCGCTGGACCTGGAAGAGTTGCGCAGCAATGCCTGCAATCCCATCGAGGGCGGCCTCGTGCATATCCTGTACACGATCGACCATCCGCATCTGCGCTTTTTCACTATCACGATTTCCAACAACAACGGCATCACGCACCCGCCGCCACCGCTGCCGGCCGCCAGTTTTACGCCGCCACCACCGCCCAGCAACTATCTGTTCCGCGGCGGCGCGGGCGGGCCGCACTTATCGGGCAACAACGGCGGTTTCCCTGTCAACGTGACACTCGATCCGCCGTGCGCCTACCGCGTGGCCATCGGTTGGCAGACGCGGCATTACCTGGCGTCGTCGCACAGCATTGATCGCCTCTACTGCAAGTAGGCGAGCTTAAAAGTAGCGTACCCACGCCTGCTTCGACGTGCGCTTGTAATTGGCAAATGCGCGGCAGGGAAAGTACAACACGGGCATCAGGGCCAGCGCGATCAGCCACACTTGCCAGACATGTTCGACGCCATAGCGGTCACCGTGGTTGGCGCCCAGCACGGCCGTGAGCGTCCTGCCGATGATCAACAGCAGATACAAATGCAGCAGATAGTAAAACATGGGCGCGCCGCCAAAGGTGGCGCAGGCCCGCGTAAACCAGTTGTCGACGCTTTCCAGCCAGGCAAGGCCCAGCAAGCCCAGGCCCAGGGTGAACAGCAAAAAGCCCAGCGATGGCGGATATTTCGTGAAGTTCAGCACGCTCATGGCCGTGCGCAGGGTTGTCTCGCCGGCCACCCACGGCAGGGTTTCGCCATACAGATTGAAGCCGCGCAAGACGGCCAGCAGCAGCAAGCTGCCCGCGCCCAGCGCCAGCAGCAAGCGCCGACGCCCCTCCGGCGAACGGCTGCGTGCGTACAGCGGCCCGGCCGCATAACCGAGCACGATCACGCCTATCCATGGCAGCAACGGGTAGCTGACCTTGATCTTCATGGCCCCATCGGCCACCAGGTAACCACGCTGCAGCAGCACCGTCAGCAGATAGTAGCCAGGGCTGCCCTCTTCCGCGTGCAGCCAGGTAAACAAGTGCTGGCCCGCGATGATCGCCACGCCCAGCAACGCCAGCACTTTCAAAGGGAGTTTATGCAGCACGGCCAGCGCCATCATGGCCAGGCCGATGACCCAGATCACCTGCAGATACAGGATCGCGGGCGTGAAAGTGCCCATCCAGGCAAAATTGACGAACACCAGTTCCAGCACCACCAGCAGCAAGCCCCGCTTGAACAGGAAACCGGTGGCGCTACGGGGTCCGGCGGCCGGATGCGCGTACAGCCAGGCGGACAGGCCCGTCAGGAATACGAACATGGGCGCGCACACGTGGGCGGCCATGCGCGTGAAGAACAGGGCCGGATCGACGCCGGCAGCATCCATCGGGTCGCCGACCTGGTGGTGCAGGAAGACGGTTTCACGCACATGGTCGAACAGCATGATCAGCATGACGAGGCCGCGCAGTACATCGATGACGGCGATGCGGGTGCGCAGGGTGGCGGGGGAATTTAGGGATGTGGAAACAGTCATTAGTTTATGTCTATGTATTGGTGCGTTGGTGCGTTGGTGCGTTGGTGCGTTGGTGCGTTGGTTCGTTGGTTCGTTGGTTCGTTGGTTCGTTGGTTCGTTGGTTCGTTGGAGTGTCGCAGGCGTCACTGGCCGCACAGGCAAAAATCAGGGGTCAGTTCCTTCAGAATCGGAATCTGCCCCATCGGGGCATATTCCCCCGTCGGGTCTGACCCCAGCTTTATGCTGCTGGTTCTAAACAATGCCCCGGCATTTAGCAAATCAAAACCTGTAATGCGCATTCAGAGTCACCGTACGCTCGGCCCCCGGCGCCACCCACAGCTGGCTGTAGGAACTCGCATAGTAGCTGCGGTTGAAAAGGTTTTCCACGCTCAAAGCCAGGCGCAGTTTCGCCGTCGGCGAATACGACGCCAGCAATCTGGCCGTCGTGTAGGCCGGCAGGGTAAAGCTGCTGCTGACGGCCACGTCGCCCAGGCGCTCGCCCACATAGTGCACACTGCCGCCCACGCTGGCCGTGCCCGTAGCCAGCGCAAATTGCTGCATGACCAGCAGGTTGGCACTGTGGCGCGGCACGTTGGCGAAGCGGCTGCCCGTCACTATCGTAGTGTCGCCGCGCGTGACGCTGGCGTCCGTATAAGCATACGCGCCCGAGAGGCGCAAGCCGCGCGCCACTTCGCCCGAGACGTCCAGTTCCAGGCCCCGGCTGCCCACCTCGCCCGCCGCGATGGCGAAGTCCGTGTTGGCGGGATTCGTCGTCAGCACATTACTCTTGCGGATGTCATACACGGCCAGAGTGCCCGTCAGCTTGCCCGTTTGCAGCTTCGCACCCAACTCATACGAGCGGCTGCGCTCGGCCGGAAACGCCTGGTTGGCTATGCTGATGCCGCTGTTGGGGCGGAAGCCCCTGGCCGCGCTCGCATACAGCGACCACATTTTCGACGGCTGGTAGACGAGTCCCGCGCGGGGGCTGGTGGCCGACAGCGACTGGCGGTTGCTCACGTTCAGGCGATTGTTCGTCACGTCCTGCGTGTACGTATCGTGGCGCACGCCAACCAGCGCCTTCCATTGCGCGCCCAGGTCAACCTGGTCCTGCGCATACAGGCCACGCGCCTTTTGCCCTTCCTGCGTGTCGATGGACAGGGCCAGCGGATCGGCCTTGCCGCCATACACGGGATTGAAAATGTCGATGGCATAGGCATTCGCGGCGGAGGGATTGCGGCGCAACTGCACCCGGTGGTCGTCGAAGTGATAGGCGTCGACACCGGCCAGCACTTCGTGCGCCAGCGCGCCCGTCCTGAACTTGCCCAGCACTTCAACGCGGGCCGAGACGTCGGTGGCCGAAAAATCGCGGTGGCGGCGCTGGCGGTTCAGGGTACGGCCATCGGCCAGCAGCTTGTTCGCCTCGGTCGAATAACCGCTCAATTCGCTGTCGCGGTAAGAAACGCCCGCCTGCAGCGTCCAGTCCTCAGATAGCGCGTGGTGGATAAATAACTGCTGGCCCAGCGACTTGACCGTCATGGGGCCGTCGCCCGGTTCGCCCAGGAAGCGCGACACTGGCACGGCCCCCAGCTGGCCATTCACGGCGACCACACCCCGGTCGAACGGCGCGCGCTGCCGCACCGCTTCGATTTCATACGACACGGTCGTGTGCTCACCGGCCAGCCAGAGGATGGACGGAGAAAACAGGCTGCGTTCAACTTTCACCGTATCGCGGAAGCTGTGCCCTGCTTCATGCGCCGCGTTCAGGCGGTAGGCGATGCTGTCGCTCAGTGGTCCCGTCAAATCGACGGCGGCGCGGCGCGTCTGAAAACTGCCGAGGGAAACATCGGCGCCGTACTCCGGCGCGAACTTCGGCTTCCTGGTGGTGATATTCACCGTGCCGCCAGGCTCGCCCCGGCCGTACAAGGCCGAAGCGGGGCCTTTCAACACTTCCACGTTCTGCGTATTGCCGCCGTCACGCATACCGTTGTAGCCGCGGCTGGAACTGAAACCGTTGACCATGTAGTCGGAACCGAAATTCGGGTCGCCCGTAAAGCCGCGCATGGCATAGCTGTCCCACAGACCGCCCAGCGGGCTTTGCTTCGCGATGCCGCTGGCCAGGTCCAGCGCGCCGGCCAGGGTCGTCACGCCCGCGTCGCGCAGCAGGTCGCCGGTCAGCACGCGCACGCTTTGCGGCAAATCCATCAGCAAGGCATCCGTCTTGGTGGCGCCCGTGGCGGACAGGCTGCGGTAATGCTGGCGCTCGGCCTTGACGGTGACGACGTCCTGCGCGTCGGGCTTGTCGGCGGCAGGATCGAAGGCGAGCGCCAGGGGACTGGCGGCGGCAAGCAAGAGCGCCACGGGGTGGCGTAAAAACACGGACATGGGATTCCTGACAATAGGCAACTCAATGCAATAGGCTTGCATTATAATTGATAATCAATTCTCATTAAAGCCCGTTCTCAACAATCTGCGCCAGAAACCCCACGCGCGCGTGGCCAACCCGGCGCATCCTTGTTTTACGGCGACTCAAGCGTTAATATGCAAGAATACACTTGCATATTAATGGAGCCGGGAATGGAAGAGCCGACGATGCGTGAAAAACTGGAAAAACTGCTGGCGCAGGGACGCGACAGCGCCCTGCTGCGCTTTGGCCTGGGAGATGTTTGCCTGAAAGAGCATGACGCCGAGCAAGCGGCCATCCACCTGGCGCAGGCGACGCAACAGCAAGCGGGTTATTCGGCCGCATGGAAGCTGCTGGGCAAGGCTTTGCACCAGCTGGGCCGGCTGGACGAAGCGCAGGCCGCCTGGACAACCGGTATGACGGTGGCCCAGCAGCAAGGCGATCTGCAAGCCGTCAAGGAAATGACGGTGTTCCTGAAACGCCTGCAAAAACAGCAGCAGGCGGCAGAGTAAAGCCGTTTAATGCGCGTGCGCGGCCCCCTTGGCCTCAAGAGGTGCCGCCTCACCCCGTTCCTTCGCCAGGCGCTTGGCCAGCAAGCCGCCCGCTTCGGCCGCATAGGCGCGGCAGGCGTTGGCGTCGATCAGGGGATTGTCCGTACCGCTGCGCCTAGCCGCCTTGCCCAGCACATCCGTCGTGCCCGGATGCACGGGGATGATGATGTCGCATGGCAAAGCGGACACCTTGGCGATGCTCGCTTCGAACGAGGCCGAAATGTCCGGCGTGCCGCCTTTGCCCGCGCCTTTTCCCGTATAAGTAAAATCGCCGCTGGCATACGGGTTCAGGCTGTCCGCATACACCACGTTCAGGCAGCGCGCGCCTTCGCACGAGGTCCAGGTCCACGTCGTGCCGCCGGGCGTGTGGCCAGGCGTCATGTGGGCCGTCAGCACCAAAGGACCCAGCTTGACGGTATCGCCCTCGCCCACCACCTTGACCTTGGCGACTTTCGCCACATGCACGACTGGGTCGGCCTGGTACTGCGGATCATCCTTGCCATTGGTGCCGCTTTGCAGCCCCAGAGCGCCCGAGGCGCTGGCCACCACCGTGGCGCCGCTGGCACGTTGCAGCGCGGCAATACCACCCGCATGGTCCCAATGGGCATGCGAATTGAGAATATATTTCACATCCTCGATGCGAAAACCCAGCGCCTTGATGCTGGCGATGATCAACGGCGCCGATTGCGGCAGCGCACCGTCGAGCAGGATATGGCCCTGCGGACTCGTCACCAGCACGGCGGACAGGCCGGCGGTGCCCACATACCAGCTATTGCCATACACATTGAACGGCTTGACGGGCGCGTTCCATTCCTTGCAATTGTCGCAATTGACAGGTTTATTTTGTATCGGTGCCGGCGTTTTTGCCTGCACCGTGCCAGCCGCCATGGTCGCAACCGTCGCCAGCATCAACTTCGCCAATAGTGTCATCTTCATCTCCAGAGTGTAAAAAAGGGCGCCCTCAGCGGCGCGCCCGGGGGGGGTATCAATGCATGCGGCCAGTCCTGTGGGCCAGGATGTCGCGGATGTGGCCGGCGTCGAGCGAGCGCCGCTGCGCGCCGTTGGCGTCCAGCAGCACCACGGTGACGTGCTTGCCGCCGCTGCGCATGCGCATGGTCAGGCAGCTGCCAGCCTCGTGGCTGCTACCCGTCTTGGACAGCAAGATGTCCCAGCCCTTGCCGCCCACCAGCGGGTTGGTGTTGTGCAGGGTACGGACCTTGCCATTGACGGCCACGCTGGCTTGCGGATGGCTGGTGATGCGCGCGATGTCCGGATAGCGCGCCGCCGCCGCGACGATCTTCGCCACCTCGCTGGCCGTGGACGTATTCGCCGGTGAACTGCCGACGGGGTCCGTCAGGGTGGTGCGGTTCAAGCCCAGGCGGCGGATCTTCGCCTGCAGTGCCTGATGAAACGCCGCGCTGCCGCCGGGATAGGTGCGCGCCAGCGCGGCGGCGGCGCGGTTTTCGGACGGCAGCAGCGCCAGTTGCAACAGCGCGCCGCGCGACACGGCCACGCCATCGGCCAGCAGGCTGTGGCGCTGCAGCGACGCATCGCCATCGGCGCGCACGATGCGCAGCTGTTCATCAGGATCGAGTCCCGCGTCCAGCACCACCATGGCCGTCATCAGTTTGGTGATGGAGGCGATGGGCACGACGGCGTCGGCATCCTTCGCCATCAGCACCTGGCCGGTGCTGTCGTCAAATACCAGCATGTGTTTCGCGCTGACGGGCAAGGCCAGCATGCCCGCAGCAGCCTCGGCCAAGGTTGCCCCGTTGACGGCAGGCTTGTCCTGCACCTGCAACAGCAAGGTGGCGCAGGCCAGCAGCAAGGCGGGCACGGCCAGTTTCCAGCCGGCCGTATCAATGCCGGGCGCCATCAGCCGTTCGATGCGCGTGAGCAATGCCCCGCCCTGGGCCGACATCAGCAAGCCGGAGTGTTGCGGCACGGCCGTGTGCAGGGACAAGGCATGCAGCGCCGTGGCCAGCCGCTGCGGGTCCTGCAGCGCTTGCGCTGCCAGCGCGTCGGCTACCTGTTCCCGTTCGGCCCGCATGCGCGCCGACAGCCACCAGACGACGGGGTGGAAAAACAGCAGCGCCTCGGCCACGCTTTGCAACAGATTGACCAGGTAATCCCAGCGCCGCACGTGCGCCAGTTCATGCGCCAGCAACGCTTCGAGCAAGGCAACGGGCATGCCGCTCAGCAAGGCGGCCGGCAGCAGGATGACGGGACGCCAGAAGCCCACCGTCACGGGGCTGCTCAGTCCCGCATGCAGCTTCAGCGGTGGCCGCCTGTGCAAGCCCATGCGCAGCGCCAGCGCATCGAGGCGCGCCTGCCAGATGGCGGGGGCAGCTACGGCCTGGCGGCGCAGCTTGCCGACCCAGGCCAGGCCCAGGCACAGGCGTAAGCTCATCAAGCCAACGCCCGCGCTCCAGGCCAGCACCAGGGCCGGCATCCACGCTTGCAGCGCGGCGCGCCAGGCAGGCGGCGCGGCCATCGGCAGCTGGGCCAGTGAAGTGCCGGACAGCAGAGACAGCAGATGGACGGTGGGAATGCATAGGCACAGCAGCAGCGCCAGCGCGCAAACGGCATAGCGCCAGCGCGCGCTGGCGTGGCGCAGCAGCCAGAGCAGGACAGCGGAGCCGGCGCCGACGATCACGCCCTGCCAGACAAAATACAGCAAGACCCAGCCCAGCGCCGGGACGACGTTGCCCAACTCTATGCCCAAGCGCATGTCCAGGTTCATGGCGCCTTGCCATCCTTGCTGCGCAGGATCTTTTCAATTTCCAGGCGCTCCGCGTCGCTCACGTGCTCGCGCAGCGCCGTCAGCACCAGCGCCTTGCCGGAACCGGAAAATACCTTGCCGATCAAGTCCTTGAGCAAGCTCGTTTGCAACTTTTCCTGCGCTTCGACGGCCGCATACAGCTGCGGCCGCTGGCTTTCATCGCGGCTCAGCAAGCCCTTGCCATGCATCAGTTGCAACTGGCGCAGCACGGTGGCGTAACTGGCATCGGCACGCTCTGCGGCCAGCGCGTCATACACGGCGCGCGCATCGGACGGACCGCGCTGCCACAGGATGCGCAGCAGGTCCAGTTCGGCGGCCGTGGGATGGGGAGTGGAGGTATTTTTTAACATGCCGCCAGAATACCGATTCTAGAACTCAATGTCTAGAACTTTTTTTCTATCTCGTGAAAAAACTAAAATTCACGCAAGCGGTCGAACAAGTCCAGCAAGGCCGACTCATCGACGAGTGCCGCGCCCTGCTCGCCCAATTGCTGCCGCAGCTGCGCCAGCAGTTCCGCCAGCGCCGTGTAGATTTCCTCGCGTTCGACCGTCTCGATGATGCTGGTCCGCCGCTCGATCTTGTTGAATGCATCGACATAGGCGGTGACCATCGCTTCCAACGCAGCGGCTGCGGCCGTCACCTCCATGGCGCTATCGATGCCGCGCGTCACGGCCAGCATGTTCTTGTAGGCCAGCGCCGACTTTTTCGCATACGCGGGGGAAATATGCTCGCGGCCATCCCAGTCGCGGAACGGATTGAGCAGGTTGTCCGCCAGCCACTCCGGCTTGCGCGCCTTGGTCACCGATAAGTCCAGTCCCAGCGCCGCCGCTTTCTTGTAGCCGGCCTTGATGGCCTTGGCGGCATCGGCGGGCAAGCTGGTCAGCCACAAGGCCGACAGCTGCGGCAATTGCGTGGCCGATGGAAACTCCTGCGCCGTGAAACCGAACAGATCATAGGCGGTAAACATCCGCAACTGGGCCAGTTGCGCCAGGCTGGCCATCTGCGACGCCAACCCCGGCTTGCCCCAGATGCGCAAGGCCGTCAGATGGGGAAAGCGCCGCCCCACTTGCGCCAGGTCGACTTCTTTCATGCTCACCAGCGACAGGCCGCCCAGCTGGTCGAGACCGTGGAACGGCGGCAGCGTGTGCTTGCACTGCAGTGTCAGGTGGCGGCCATCGGCGCCATCGTCGATGTGCAGCGCCGGCGATGGCGCGCCGCGCAGCGCGAGCAGGCCCAAGCCTTCATTCAAGACTAGGCTGCTGACGCCATCGGGCTGCAGGATCAGACGTTCCAGGCCGCTGCCGCTGAAATCGAGCGCATGCACCGTCGAGGATTGCCAGTGCAGCTCATTGATGAAGGGATTGCCCTGAATAAACTCCATCAATGCCTGCGTGCCGTCGCCAGTCTCGATGGACATCAGGCAAGGCAGTTGCTCCAGCTCGGACAGGTCATCCAGCACCTGCAAGACGCTGTCATTGATTTTCGTCGCATCCTGGCGGAAGACCTGGCCGCCGAGCGTCACTTCACGCTCGTCCGACGCGGCCTTGAACTGCTGGCGCCGCAGCGGATCGATGCGTTCCCAGTTGCGCTGGCGCAGCACGCTGTCGCCCACGTTCCAGCCGCTGCGGTAGCTGTTGACTTCCACATCCAGCAGCGGCGCGATATTGCCAACGAAGGTATGGCCAGGCGGCACATTCGCCGTGGCATAGCAGTGATCGTAACGATTATTCCAGAAGAAATAGTCGCACAGCAGAGGCCGCATGGCTTGCACGGCCGCCGCATCGGGCAAGGCGTCGCCGGTCCAGTCCAGCTCCAGCACGGCAGCTACCGGCCTGGACGAGGAAGCATCCTTGATGCGGGTGACTTGGCAAGCCACATACTGCTGCAGCTCGGACGAAAACACGCTGTAAACATCGCCAACATTCGGTAACACGCAACTTCCTCTCAAAACACCTGACGGTCGAATGTTGAAAGATAGCAAAAATGATAGCGCAGTGTCGTCCTGTTCAGTCCGTGTGCAGCTTGTGATGCATGCGGCGCAAGCCCAGCCAGACGGCCGCCGCCACGAAGGGCACCAGCGCGCCGACGAGGATTTCCGGATTCACGGGTAAACCCATCACCTTGGCCGCCTTGCCCGTGTAGCTGAACAGGCCGATCACGTAATACGAAATGGCCGCCACGGACAAGCCCTCCACCGCTTGCTGCAGCTGCAGCTGCTGCGCCGCGCGGGCGTTCATCGATTGCAGGATTTGCCGGTTTTGCAATTCCTGCACGATGCCCACGCGCGTGCGCAGCAAGTCATTCGTGTTGGCGATGCGCTGCGCCATTGCTTCCTGGCGGCTGGCCATCGCTTCGCAGGTATTCATGGCGGGCGTCAAACGGCGGTCCATGAATTCCTCGACCGTGGGAATGCCCTCGATGCGCACCTCGCGCAACTCCTCGATGCGCGCCTTGACCAGACCCATGTAGGCTTTCGAGGCGGAAAAGCGGTAGCTATTGTCGAGCGACAATTTTTCAATACGGGCCGCCAGGCGCGTGATGCGGTCAAGCAAGGCTTGCTCGGCAACGCCCTCGTCGGCCTTGGCCAGGCCTGGCGCGTCATCCGTGTCGACCATGGCGGCGGCCAGGGTCGCCAATTCATTCTCGATGGCATTGAGCGACGGCGCCGCCTGCATGGCGTAGGGCAAGCCCAGCAAGGCCATCATGCGGTAGGTTTCGATTTCCAGCACGCGCTGCACCAGGCGGCCCGACTGCTGCGAGCGCATGCCCGCGTCGCGGATGACAAAACGGCTGAAGCCGTCTGACTGGATCGTAAAATCCGTCCACAATTCGCCGCCCTGCAGCACCTTGCTGCCGGCCAGGGTATTGCCCTCGAACACGCGCGACAAGCCCTGCATGAAAATCTCGGCCGGTTCGGTTGCCTGCTCGAGCACCACGTGCGCGGCCACCATCAGCTTGCCCTTCAAGCCCGCCAGCCATTGCTGCGGCAACTGTTCCAGGGGCATGCGCTCGAACGCCTGCGCCAAAGGCAGGGCAGTGGCCGGGCGCTCGGCAAAGGTAAACGTGGCAAATTCCGTATGGCATTCCCATTTCAGGCGGAAGCGGCCAAAGTCGTAATAGAAATACTTGGCTTCGGCAGCCGGGGGCGTAACGCCGAAATGCGTGCACAGGGCCGCCAACGTGGCGTGCTGGGCCGCCATATTCGACGCGCCCGCCGCCGCGCTGTCATCCTTGTACACGGCCAGATGGGTGATCAGCTCGGGGGCATCGAGTTGCAAAAACGGCCGCGAGTGGATTTCCGCAGCCAGCGGCACGCGCAAGGCGTGGTTCAAACTGGAGTTAATCAAGTGCATGATAGCCAAAGGTAAAGTTGCAAAACTGCTTAGACCCGCGCCGCCTGCGGCCGGGTCTGATTGTCACAGTGTAACAAAGCAGGAAGCATGCCACTCTTTTCAATGGCCTGTCATGTTGTTTTGATAATGCCGGTCGCACCCTGCCCCGCCCCTTGGCGGCTGCCCAGCCACCAGAATACGGCGGCCAGCACCACGGCCGAAGCCTGTCCCAGCGCCAGCTTGAAGGCACTGTCGAACAGCAACGGTGCGACAAAACCGGACACCAGCGCAAACACCAGCATTTGCACAAAGTTTTGCAAGGAGGCGGCCAAGCCCCGCATCTGCGGAAAAATGTCGAGCGTCGACATGGTCATGCCCGGCAAGGCCAGCGACATGCCGAACGCGTACAGCATCACGGGCACGACGGCGAACGGGATGCCGGCCGCGAACCAATGGTTATAGGCAATGTTAATCGCCCCCGTGGCCGCCATGACCAGCAAGCCCCAGCGCACCAGCACGGCGCTTTTCACCGCATGGGCCAGCTTGCCCGACAGCGCCGAGCCCAGTACCAGGCCGGCCACCATGGGGATGAACATCCAGCCGAACGCCGTTTCCGGCAGGTGCAGCAATTCCAAAATGAAGTGCGGGGCCGACGCGATGTACAGGGCGAAGCCGCCAAAGGCGAAGGCCACGGCCAGCGAACGCAAGAGGAATGCCCGGTGGCGCAAAGCCAGCCAGTAATTGCGCGCGATGTTGCCTGGGTGAAAAGGCTGGCGTTGCTCGACGGCTAAACTTTCCGGCAAGCCTTTCAGGCAGGCCAGCGCCAGCAACACGGTGACGGAAAACGTGAAGACGAACGTCGATTGCCAGCCGTAGGCCACATGCAGCCAGCCGCCGATGATGGGGGCGATGGCCGGTGCGATGCCAAACACCATCATGATATTGGCCAGCATCTTTTGCGCGGCCGCGCCCGACAGGCTGTCGCGCACGATGGCTTGGCCGATCACCCTGCCCGCTCCCGCCGAGGCGCCCTGCATGCCGCGGAAAAACAGCAGCCAGCCAAAGCTGGGCGCGAAGGCAGCGCCGATGGAGCCCACGGCAAAGATCAGCAGGGATGCCAGGATCACCGGACGGCGGCCAAACGAGTCGGACAAGGTGCCGTAGAACAAGGTCATGAAGGCATAGGCGGCCAGGTAAACGCTCAGGGTTTGCTGCACCAGCACGCTGCTGACGTCGAAATGCGTGCCGATCGCGGGAAACGATGGCAAGAAAGTATCGGTGGCGAACGGACCCAGCATGGCCAAGCCGGCCAGCACCAGGGTCAGGTTACGCGCCTTCATGCGCCCACCTGTGCAGCATACTGGCGGCGCAAGCCGTCCAGGGCCGCCAGCGAGAATTGCGACACATGGCGCGCGATGCTGGCAATGCCCGCCTCGTCATACGTGATTTCCGGCGCCACCAGTTCATGCACGATGCGCGAACGGGCATAGAACACGGCCTGGCCGATCACGCTGAACACGCATTTCTGCACCACGTCGTCCGGCATGGCCGCCCCCACCACACCACGGATCAAGCCCGTGAACAAGGCGTGCTGGGGACGCACATTGCGTTCGGCCAGCTTGTGGATGGCGGCCGTCGGCTCGATCAGTTCGCGCGCCACCAGGCGGCTGAACAGCGATGCCGGCCCCGAGCGCAGCATGTCGGACACGAGTGCCTCGATAGCCAGGCGCAACTGTTCCACAGGCGGCAGCTGCGCCCGCGCGCTGGCGGCGGCCACGTCGGCGGCCGAGGCCCGCGCCAGTTCGCGCGCATGGTCGAAGGCCGCCAGGTGCAGCTCTTCCTTGCTATGAAAATAGTAATTGACCATCGCCACATTGACTTTCGCCGCCTCGCAGATCCTGCGCACGGAGGTGGCCTTGTAGCCCTCGTCGGCAAACAGGTCCGCCGCCGCCTGCAGGATGCGCGCGCGCGCCGGTTCGCCTTCTTTCTGTTCTGTCATGCCAATCCCATCATTTAAACAACCGTTTAATATTCTTCGATATTTTATCAAACAGCTGTTTAATTTTCAAATGAACGTAAAAAAACCCGGCGAACCGGGCTTTTCAAGACGTAGCGGGAAGCTTAGTGCTTCATCGCCGGCATTGGCGCCGAGGTGGCGCCCAGCGGACGCGCCACGGCGGTCACTTCGATGGTTTCGCGGCGCTTGTCTTCGCCCTCGACGACGAGCGTCAGCGCAATCTTGTCGCCCGCCTTCACTTGTCCCTTGAGGTCCAGCAGCATCACGTGGTAGCCGCCCGGCTTCAGTTCGACGGCTTTGCCGGCTGGCAAGGCGAGTTCCTTGATCTGGCGCATGCGCATCATATTGTCCGTCATGCTCATTTCATGGATTTCCGCCACGCCCGCCACGGGCGAGCGCACTTCCAGCAGGCGCATGGCTTTCGGCGCCGTGATCTGCATGAAGGCGCCCGTGGCTTTTTGCTGCGGCACGGTGGCGCGTACCCACGGGTCGGAAATCTTCACGGAAGTCTGGGCAGCAGCGGAGAAGGACAGTACGGTCAGGGCCGTAGCCAGCAGGGTTTTCAAATGGGTCATGATCATTTCCTCGGTAGTTATAAGGTGTATTTCGATTTCATCAGGGTCTTGATGTCTTGCACGCACTCGTCGCCCGTCAACTGGTGCTTCAAGCCCAGGCGCATGCGTCCCTCGGTATCGAGCACATAGCTGATGGCCGTGTGGTCCATCGTGTACGAGCTGCCGCTGGGCACGCGACGGTAGAAGACCTTGTAGTTGAAGGCCGTCTGCGCCGTCGCCTGCGGGTCCGTGCGCAAGCCCAGGAAACTGGGGTCAAAGGCGCGCATGTACTCGCCCAGCAACTCGGGCGTGTCGCGCTCGGGATCGATGCTGATGAAGATCACTTGCAGTTTATCCCCATCGGGGCCCAGTTTCTGGCGGATTTCCAGCGCGCGCGACAGGGCCGTCGGGCACACGTCCGGGCATTGCGTAAAGCCAAAGAAGACCATCACATACTTACCCTTGAAATCGGCCAGGGTGTAGACCTTGCCGTCGGGGCCGCTCAATTTGAAGTCGGGCTTGTAATCGCCTCCCGTCAAGTCCAGACTGTTGTAATGGGGCTTCGGTGCTTGTTCGCAAGCGGCAAGCGTGAGCAATCCCGCCGTGCCGGCGAGAAGGAAAAGACGACGTTTCATGGTAATTCCAGCCCGATGGGCGTAGTTGAGACAAGTTGGGACGTAGAAGGTGTGACTGGTGCGTTCAGGCAGCCAAAGGGGGACCGCGCGGGCTGGCGCCCAGCCACGCAAACTGGGGCCGCGGCGCCCGGTAAAACAATGGCGGATAGTGGTCATGGCCCGTGATGACGGCCAGCGGCGAGGATGATGACGGTGGCAAGGCCACACTGCCCGCATGGCTCATGCAAAACGGGCAATGCTCGATGTGGTGCAGTACGGAATCGGTGGTGGACTTGACGGCCGGCGCCAGGTCCGCTTGCGTGTAGACGGCGCCGCTGGCCGAGCAAATGTCGGCGGCGGCATTGTTCGCGTTCGCGTGCAGCGAGGCAAATGCATATGACAGGGACGGCGACAGCGCATTGAGCAGTATCGCCAGGCAGGCGAACCACATATGCCACTGTTTGCGCTTGAAGAAAGATCCCATGCCGCCGATTATAGCGGAGTATGGCTTTCGCGTTGCGCAAACGCGCCCGCCTGGCCGCGCAGGAACAGGCTGGGGCGCACGCCGGCCACGTCCACGCAGGCATCGCAAAACGCAGGGATCGAGGCAAAGCCGGAGCCGGCCGCCACTTGCGCCAGGTCGCGCTCGCCGTCTTCCCCATCGGCGCCCGCTTGCGCCGCTGTGTGCAGCGCATGCGCCAAACGCTGTTCGCGCACCAGGCTGAGCAATGCCTCGCCCTCGGCAAACAGGCGCGCCCTGGCCTTGTGCGGCGTCACTTGCCACAGGGTCGCCAGGCGCGCCGCCGTCCATTTGCCTTGCGGCGTATCAAAGATGTGCTGCGCCAGCGCCTGGCTCCAGCGTTTGCCGCCGCCGTGGCCGCTATCCGGCTCGTCGCCTTCCAGCGCCAGGGTGAACACGGCCGGCTTGCCCCGCCCTGGCATCACATCGCAGGCGAAGCGCAAAAAAGCGGGCACGACAAAACTGTCGCCGCTGGCCAGCTTCTTGGTCGTGATTTCATTATGCAAAGTCACAAAACCCTGGCGCACGGTGACGCGCAGCCTGAGCGGAAAGCGCAAGCCCAGCAAGTGCAAGGGATGATCGGAAACGAGGGCCATGCGTCAGGTCAATGTGGTGAACGAGCCGCCAGCATGCCACACATCGCGCAAACAGTTTGTCATCACAGCGACGCCACGCCATAGCGGCGCAAGCCGTCCAGGTCCACCACGCGGATGGATTGATAGGCGATGCTGATCAGTTTCAGTTCGGCGAGGCGGCCCAGGGCCAGGTTCACCCGCTGGCGCGAAATGCCGGTCAGCAAGCCAATTTCTTCCTGCGACAGCTCAAGCACGCTGGAAGTGCGCGGATATAACATGGGATGGAACAGCTGCGCGATGGCTTGCGCCACTTGCGCGTCGACGGCCAGCAGGCGCTGGTTCTGGATGGTGGCGATGAATTGCCCCATGCGCTCGTTCAGCTGGCGGATGACGAAGGCATTGAAGGAGAGGCTCTCGGCCAGCAGCAGATGAAACAGGTCCACCGGCACCAGGATGATGTCTGCGGCGCGCACGGCCACCACGTCGTAGCGGCGCAGTTCGCGCTTGAGCACGCTGCCCTCGCCGCACCAGCCGCCCGCCGGCACGCCGGAAAACGTGGCGCCGCGCCCATCGGCGTTGTAGACGGCCAGCTTGATCAAGCCCGTGTGCACGCCGAGCCAGTGCAGCGACGGTTCGCCGCGCCGCGTGATGAAGGCGCCCGCCTCATAATGACGGAGCACGCTGCCGGCCCGCAACAGAGCCTGATGCCCGGCATCGAGGGCCGTGAACCAGTCGTGGCTATCGAATTCGGGCACCGCACGGTCTACACTATCGTTGCTATCCATTCCATCTTTCAGACCTGTCACTAAGATGACAGTGATTTTCAAGCGCCGGTGCTATGCTAGCCGGTATCAATCCCGAAACAGGGAGCTAGAGATTTTTTTACCAGGAGACAAGCATGACACCTGATTTCAACACCGGCCTCGGCAAAAACAGCGCCAACTACGCCGCCCTCACCCCGCTCGACTATATCGCCAGGGCAGCCGCAGTATATGGCAATCGCCTGGCAATTGCACATGGCGCCGTGCGCCAGAGCTGGCGCGAAACGTATGCGCGCACGCGCCGGCTGGCCTCCGGCCTCGTCAAACTGGGCGTGGGCACGGGCGACACGGTGGCCGTGATGCTGCCGAACACGCCCGCCATGGTGGAAGCGAGCTTTGGCGTACCCATGGCCGGCGCCGTCCTCAACGCCCTGAACATCCGCCTGGACCTGGCGGCGCTGACCTTCATGCTGCGCCACGGCCACGCAAAAGTCTTGCTGGCCGACACCGAATTTGCCGAACTGGCGCGCCAGATGGCGGCGCAGATTCCCGGCTTGCGCGTGATCCAGGTCAACGACGTGCTGGGACCGGAAGTGGACGCTTTTTCCGACCTCGACTACGAAAGCTTGTTGGCCAGCGGCGACCCCGACTACGACTGGCAGCCGCCAGCGGACGAATGGGATGCCATCGCCCTCAACTACACGTCCGGCACCACGGGCGACCCGAAAGGCGTGGTCTACCACCACCGAGGCGCGGCCCTGAATGCCCTGTCGAACATCCTGGAATGGGACATGCCCAAGCATGCTGTCTACCTGTGGACCTTGCCCATGTTTCACTGCAATGGCTGGTGCTTCCCGTGGACCATCGCCGCGCGTGCCGGCGTCAACGTGTGCCTGCGCAAGTTCGAGCCGAAGCTGGTGTTCGACCTGATGCGCGCATTGCGCATCACCCACTATTGCGCGGCGCCCATCGTGCACGCGGCCCTGGCCAACGCGCCCGCCAGCTGGCGCGAGGGAATCGACTGGACCGTGCGAGGCATGGTGGCCGGCGCGCCGCCACCGGCCGCCATGGTGGCGAAGATCGAAGCCATGGGCTTTGACTTGATTCACTCGTATGGCTTGACGGAAGTGTACGGCCCGGCCGCCATCTGCGCCGAGCAGGACGAGTGGGCGGCCTTGAGCCAGGAAGAACGCGCCGTGCTCAAATCGCGCCAGGGCGTGCGCTACCACTTGCAAAGCGCCGTCGCCGTGATCGACCCGGAAACCATGCAGCATGTGGCAGCCGACGGCGAACAGATCGGCGAGATCATGTTCCGAGGCAACATCTGCATGAAGGGTTATTTAAAGAATGAAAGGGCGACGCAGGAAGCGTTCGCCGGCGGCTGGTTCCACACGGGCGACCTCGGCGTGATGTATCCGGACGGCTATATCAAGCTGAAAGACCGCAGCAAGGACATCATCATTTCCGGTGGCGAGAATATTTCCAGCGTGGAAGTCGAAGACGCCTTGTACCACCACCCGCAAGTGCTGGCCGCCGCCGTCATCGCCCAGCCGGACGAGAAATGGGGCGAGACGCCATGCGCGTTTGTCGAACTGCGCGAAGGGGCCACGGTGACGGAAGCGGAATTGATCGCCTTCTGCAAGAACAACCTGGCTGGTTTCAAGGTGCCGAAAGCCATTTATTTCGGCCCCCTGCCCCGCACGTCGACAGGCAAGATCCAGAAGTTCGAATTGCGCAAGCGCATGCAGTCGGACAAGGCCATCGACGTCTAAGCGATACCAGTCAGTCGCGCTTGCCCGCCAGCCACGCCGGCTGCGCCACCACCAGGCGCGAAAAGCTGGCGATGCTGGCCACGGCGGCGAACCCTGCCGCCAAGCATAGCGCATACGTCGTGCCCCGGCTGGCGGAAACGGTGAAGCAGTAGGCGACCAGCGCCGCCCCCGTGGCTTGCCCGATCAGCCGCGAGGTGGCCACCACGCCGCTGGCGCCGCCGGCCCGCTCGGGCGGCGCGCTGCCCATGATGGCTTTCAAATTGGGCGCCTGGAAAAAGCCGAAACCGATGCCGCACAGCGCCATGCGCCAGCCGATATCGAAGGCGCTGGGGTGCGCCGGTATCCAGATCAATGTCAGCAAGCCGCCGGCCAGCGCCGCCAGGCCGATGCCACCCAGCACGCCCGGTGAATAACGGTCGCTCAAACGCCCGGCCACGGGCGCCATCACGGCCACCAGCACGGCCCACGGCGTCATCAAAAAACCGGTCTCGACGGGTGAGCGGCCCAGAGTGACTTCAAAATAGAATGGCAGCGAGACGAACGCCAGGCCTTGCGCGGCAAACGTGCAGATGGCCGTCAGCGAGGACAGCAAAAACAGGGGGCGGCGAAACAGGTCGATCGGCAGCATGGGCGCAGCATGTCCCGCCTGGCGGCGCAGCAGCAAGATAAAGAAGATCACCACGGCTACCAGTTCCGCCAGCAGGACGGCGCCGGACGCGTGATGGGCCGCGTCGCCGAACAGCAAAATGAGCAAGCCGAAGGCGCCCACGTTGTACAGCGCCGTGCGCGTATCGAGTGTGTGACCGGACAATTTGGTGGCCGGCAGCATGCGGCTGGCGAGGAAGAAGCCCGCCACGCCCAGCGGCACATTGATGGCGAACAGCCACGGCCACGACGCCGTCGCCAGGATCAGCGACGCGGCCGTGGGCCCGATGGCGAACGCGACAGCCACCACCAGCGCATTGTTGCCGAACGCGCGGCCCAGCAAATGCTTGGGATACAGGGCGCGCAACAGCGCCGTATTGACGCTCATCATGGCACTGGCGCCGACGCCCTGGAACAAGCGCGCCACCACCAGCGACGGCAAGGACCACGCCAGTGCGCACGCGAGCGACGCCAGGGTAAATAAAAACATGCCGGAGATAAACACGCGGCGGTAGCCGGCGATTTCGCCGAGGGCGGAAAATGGCAGCAGGGTCGCCACCATGGCCAGCTGGTACACATTCACGATCCAGACGGAGGCGGCCGGCGTCGTGTGCAGCTCGCTGGCGATGGCCGGCAAGGCCGTGTTGGCGATCGCCGTATCGAGCGAGGCCATGCCCACGCCGATGGCCAGCGCCAGCATGGCCCATACACGGGCGCCGGGCGGCAAGCCGTCCTCGCCCACCATGACGGGTTGCGTTTGCCGCTGCATAAACTGCTGCATAAATACACTACCTGTTCATCTCGCTGATCCGGACAATACACTAGCATGTATGAGGGAAACCTGCAGGAGCGGCAAGCTTACTTCTGGCAGTCGATGACCTTGAAATCTTTCGAGTAGCAGATGCGCAACTCTCCCGAGTGCTTTTCATAGCCGAGCCAGCGGCCCTTCAGCTGCGGGTTGTGCTGCTTCATCCACTGGAACAGCTCATTCTTCGGCATGGTGGAGTCCGGCAATTTCAAGGCATGGAACAGTTCGCGCTCCTTCTCGAAATACTCCCTGGCCGTATCGAAATCGCAGGCGCCATGCTTTTCCCACTCGCCTTGCAGCAAGGCTTCGCCCGGCTGCATGCACATGTAGGGCAAGATGTCGGACGGCGCCAGCTTCGGCAGATTGCCCTTGCAATAGCGCGGGTGCAAGTCCGTCTTGCGCGGCGGCGTCACGGAAATATCGTCACACGTGGCGGGGTTGCTCGACTGCGCCCACAGGCCATGCACGATCCAGCCGAACTGGTTGCTCTCGGCGCACTGGAAGGCGGCTTTTTTCGACACTGCGCCACGGCGGCGCTGGCTGTCGCAAAAGCCTGGCGACCACGACAATGCCAGCATGAAGTAATCGGTGGGTACGGTGGTGCTTTGCTTGTAGCAGGTGTTTTTCTCATCCGACGGCTTGACGTCGTAGTCGACATAGCTGACGTTGCGCGGAATGGCGCAGCTGGCGTCGGCCGCATGGACGGCACCAAAGGACAGGCTGAGGAAAACGGCAGCCAGCGCGGGCAAGACAGTTCTCAATTGCATCGGGTTTCCCTTTCAGAATATAAAACGCCGGCAACTGCGTGCCGGCGCGGTATCAATCCAACAAACTGATTAACAAACCTTGTGCATCCAACCGTGGGTATCCGGTGCCGTGCCATGCTGCAAACCCAGCAGCGCTTCGCGCAGGGCCAGGGTGACGGCGCCGTTTTCATTGTTGTTGATGGTCATTTCAAAGCCGTTGGCCTTGGCCACGCCGACTGGCGTGATGACGGCGGCCGTGCCGCAGGCGAACACTTCGGTCATGCGGCCCGAGGCGATGTCGTCGCGCCATTGCTGGACCGACAATTTACGCTCTTGCGTAGCATAGCCGAGGTCTTTCGCCATTTCCAGCAGGCTGCGGCGGGTAATGCCTGGCAGCAAGGTGCCCGTCAGTTCCGGCGTCACGACGGTGACTTTCTCGCCATCCTTGTAGACGAAGAACAAGTTCATGCCACCCATTTCTTCGATGAATTCGCGGTGCACGGCATCGAGCCAGACGACCTGGTCGCAGCCCTTTTCTTGCGCTTGCGACTGGGCCATCAGGCTGGCCGCGTAGTTGCCTGCACATTTGGCTTCGCCCGTGCCGCCCGGCGCGGCGCGCACGAAGTCTTCGCTGATCCACACGGTGACGGGCTTCACGCCTTTCGGGAAGTAGGCGCCAGCCGGCGAGGCGAACAGCACGAACAGATATTCTTCCGAAGGACGCACGCCCAGGTACGGGTCGGTGGCGATCATCAGCGGACGCATGTACAGGCTCTCGCCCGTGTTCTTCGGCACCCAGTTGCGGTCTTGCGCAATCAGCGCATCACCCGCTTCCAGGAACAGCTCGACAGGAATGGCCGGCATGGCCAGGCGCGCGGCGCTGCGGTTGAAGCGCTCGGCATTTTGTTCCGGACGGAAAGTCTTGATACTGCCATCGGGCTGGGCAAACGCCTTGTAACCTTCGAAGATGGCCTGGCCGTAGTGCAGCGACGAGGCGGACGGGTCCAGCGTCAAAGGGCCATAGGCCTTCAATTCGCCCTGCTGCCACTTGCCGTCGCGGTAAGGAATCACCACCATGTGGTCGGTGAAGATGCGGCCAAAGGCGGGATTGACCATGCGCGCGGCGCGCTCGGCGTCGGACAGGGGGTGGGCGGATGGAGTGACGACGAGATTCGGTGTGGAAGTGGTCATGGCAGCAATGGGAACTAGTGAACAGTATCCCTATTGTAGCGCCTATGGCGCCCAATCAGGCAAACGAGGATAGCCCCCGCCACGCGAAAACAGGGCACGATCATTTGCGAATGATTCTCGTTTGCGTTAAAATATCAGCCTTCCTTCTTCCCGCCATGCTTGACGCCCTGCATGGCGGCGCCATCGAAAGCCGCCATGACGACCTCCTCCCTGCCACACCCCCTGCCGCGCGCCAGCGCCGACGAAGCGCCGGAGTCCCGCCAGCAGCGCCGCCAGCAGCACCAGCGTGCCGCCGCCCCGCAACAAAGGCGCTGGCACTGGAGCTGGAAGCAGGTCTGGTTTCAATTGCATTGGTTCATCGGCATCACGGCCGGCACGGTGCTGGTGATCATCGGCCTGAGCGGCGCCACCCTGGCCTTCAAGGATGAATTGCTCGATGTCATGAACCCCGGCGTGCGCCATGTCCTCGTGGAAACACGCGCGCCGCTGACACCGGCCCAGCTGAGCAACATTGCCGCCGCCGAACACGGCCAGCGCGTGGCGTCCATCACCATGTATGCAGAAGCGGGCGCGGCGCCCCGTTTGTTCTTCGCGCCCAAGAATGGCCAGCGGCGCGGCGAATCGATTTATGTGCACCCGTACACGGGCGCCACCCAGCCCGCGTTGATGGGAGCGGGCTTTTTCGAGTGGACGGAGTCATTGCACCGCTGGCTGCTGCTGCCCCGCGATCCGGGCCGCCAGGTGGCGGGCGCGCTGGCCCTGTGCCTGCTGGGCCTGGCACTCTCGGGCCTGTACCTGCGCTGGCCCCGCCGTCCGCTGGACTGGCGCACCTGGCTGACCTTCGATCCTGCATTAAAAGGCCGCTCGTTTTTGTGGAATTTGCACGCCGTGGCCGGCACCTGGTGTCTGGTGGTGTACGTGGCGCTGACTCTGACGGGCATTTACTGGAGCTATGACGTGGTGCGCGACAATATCGATGCCTGGGCCGGCAAGCCCCCAAGGATGGCACAGGCGCCCATGAAAAAGGGGACGGGCAAGGAGAAGGAGGCGCCGGCCGTCGACATCGGCCTGGCCTGGAGCAGCTTCCAGCAACACGCCCCCGGCTGGACCCTGGCCAGCGTGCGCCTGCCCGTGCGCGCCGACGAAGCCGTGCAATTCACGTGGCTGGCCAGCGAGGCGCCGCACGAACGGGCGCGCAGCCGCATGAGCATTGCACCGGCCGACGGCACGCTCACGGAAAATGAACCGTACCGCCAGCAGGGACTGGGCGCGCGCCTCGTCAACATCATTTATCCGCTGCACATGGGCACGTATTTTGGCTTGCCGGGCCGCATCATCGTCACCCTGGCCAGCCTGGGCCTGCCCCTGTTCGCCATCACGGGCTGGATGCTGTACCTGGGCCGCCGCAAGGCAAAACGGGCTGGGCAGGCGCAGCGCGCCATGCTGGCCGGCACTCCCGGCAATATGGCTACTGGCTTGCCCACGCTGGTGGCCTACGCCAGCCAGTCGGGCCAGGCCGAGCGCCTGGCCCTGGAAAGCGCACGCGCCCTGCAGCAGGCGGGCGTGGCCGTCGATGTGCAGTCGCTGGACCGGTTTGATCCCGCGCAATTGCGCCAGTATGAACGGGTCCTGGTCGTTGCCAGCACCTTTGGCGAAGGCGAAGCGCCGGACGGCACGCGCCGCTTCGCGCGCCTGTTGCAGCAAACGGCGGGCACGCCGCTGGCAAGCCTGGAATTCGGCGTGCTGGCCTTGGGCGACCGCCATTACAGCGACTTCTGCGGCTTCGGCCATGCGCTGGAGCGCCAATTGCGCGCGCTGGGTGCCACGCCCCTGTTCCCCCTGATCGAAGTGGACAAGCACGACCCAGCCGCCCTGGCCGAGTGGTCGCAGGCATTGGCGCGCTGCAGCGGCAGCGCCATCGACGCCATCGGCGTGCAGGAAGAATCGTCCTATGCCGAATGGCGTTTGGTGCGCCGCGTGCTGCTCAACCCGGGCAGCCTGGGCGGCGAACTGCATGAAATCACGTTGACGGGCCCGGCCGGCGCCACTTGGGAAGCGGGCGCGCTGGCGGAAATCATCGGGTGCAATGCGGACGGCAGCGATGGCGACGCGCAGGGTACGCAGCATGCGCCGCGCAGCTACTCGCTCGCTTCGCTGCCATCGGATGGCGAAGTGCAGTTGCTGGTGCGCCAGGAACGCCATGCAGGCGGCGACAACCTGGGCTATGGCATCTGTTCCGGTTGGCTCACGCGCTTCGCCCCGCTGGACGGCGGCATCCGCCTGCGCCTGCAAGCCAATCCCGCCTTCGCGCCAACCCTGGTCGACGTGCCCTGCATTTATATCGGCAACGGTTCCGGCCTGGCCGGCCTGCGCGCGCACCTGCGCGCGCGCCAGCGGGCGGGGCTGGCACGCAACTGGCTGCTGTTCGGCGAGCGCCAGCAAGCTTTTGACAGCGTCTGCGGTGAAGAGTTGCAAGGCTGGCTCAATGCTGGCCACCTGGCGCGCCTGGACCGCGTCTTTTCGCGCGATGGTGAAACACGGCAATATGTGCAGGACCGCTTGCGCGAGCATGCCGTCGAACTGCGCGACTGGCTGGCGCAAGGCGCCATCGTGTACGTGTGCGGCAGCCTGCACGGCATGGCGGCAGGAATCGATGCTGTACTGCAAGAAGTGCTGGGGCAGGATGGCCTCGATGCCCTGCTGGCGGCCGGACGCTACCGCCGCGACGTATATTGATCTACATCAGTCCGCCCCCGGCGCCGCGCCGCTATGTGGGCAGGCGCACAGTCAGGGCCAGCCATCGGACTAAAGTGGCGACATGGCGGCATGATCGCCGCCCCACTCACTGTCTACGAGGCTAGCCATGAAAAACCCCTGGATGAGCATGTACCTGAGCGCCGCCAACCGCATCGCCAACACGGCGCGCGGCCACGCCACGGCCGCCGTCAAGCGCGAAGCGGCGAAAAATACGCGCCAATTGACGCAAGTGTGGTTCGATTCCTTCCTGCCCGCGGCAGGCAAGCCGCGGCGCAACCGCAAGGCCAAATAAGCCCCTGGCAACATTCGAACTGGTGCGGTGCATCACAGCAATAAGTTGAAGTTTCAATCAACTGAGCTACACTGCAAGCATGGTAGTAAAGATAATGCGTACGCGAATGAAGTGACCGGCAGGCCCCGCATCCCCGCGCCGCCACCGGCTCATCAGGAGACGACCATGTTGACGCTCAAAGTGCTGACCTGCCTTGCCTTGTCGGCCTTGCTGCTCGCTCCCCTCGTGCTGAGGGATACCATGCAGTTGTCGGCCGGGCAACAGTTGCAGGTGCCAAATGTCGATGCGCATGCCATGTGGCGCCACTGGCCCAGGCAATAAATAATACGCGCGGCTGAGAAAACGTCGCTGGCTGCGTTGCTTTGACTTGCCGTACTAGCATACTGTCTGCGACTTTATTGCGGATGGGAATTTGTTCTCTTCGCCGATGGCCTTCCTGATCCCCTCTTCACCATATTTTTTGATCCAGGTCATGGATTTCCCCCTTAGCTGCGTCCACACTCGAACAGTCCGCTTCGCATCGCGACGGACTTAACCGGGAGCATCGGCATGGGTAAATCGGACTGGAAGGATGAGATGGCGCTGGGCGTTCCCGCCATCGACGAGGCGCATGAGGCACTGTTTCAGGAGCTGGCGCGGCTGGGACAGTTGAGCGACCAGCATTTCAGCGTGGCGTTTCGCGAGCTGATTGCAGCCGTCGAACGCGATTTCCGCGAGGAAGAGGATTTGATGGAACAAATCGCCTTCCCCTCGCTGGCCAACCACCGCGAACAGCATGCGCGCGTGCTCAGCGGCTTGCACCATGCCTGGGCCGCCGTCGATGAAGGCGACCTGGAGCAGGGACGCCATGCGCTCTCGCTCTTGCCGCAATGGCTGATCTTTCACCAGGCCACCATGGACCTGGCCTTGGCGGCAGCGCTGGAGTTGGTGCAACGCCAGCCCACCTAGATCTACAGCAGCAGCACCGTCGCTTGCTCGGGCAAGACCACGCGGTAGTGTCCCGGGTATTTGTCTTCGCCGTCGAAAATCTTGCAAAACACGGGCTGGCTGATGTCGTTGACGGCTGGCTCGTTCATGGGCAAGGTGGCGATCAGTTGCTCGCCATCCATCAACTGCAAGGCGCTGCCCCGCTCGACCGCGCAAAAGGCCAGCGATTGCACATCGTTGGCGAACGGCCGCTTGTACCATGGCGTGATGGCCCGCACGGCGCGCCGCGCGTCGTGCAAGACTTGCCCCACGCGCGTGACGTTCCACGCATCGCGCGCCACCGATGGCTGGAGCACGATATTTGCCGTCAGCTCGCCCCGGCCCTTGTTCACCAGGAACGTGCCATCCTGCGCGGCAATGTCATCGTTGAGCGGCACGACAAACACGCCGCCGTCGGACACCTTGATCGGCACGGGGGCGCCATTGCCTTGCAAGGCCACGCGCACGTCGTCGATGGTGGCGCTCAACTTGGCCGGAATCAGGCGCAGGGCCATGACCACGCTGCCGCTCGACACTTGCCACACTTTCCTGGCCGTCAGATAACTCTCGCGGTAAGCCGTGAAACGGATGCGCGGCGCCTTGGCGTCGCTAGTGGCCGTGATCGTCACCGTTTGCGAGGGCGAGGCGTCCTCCGCTGGCGCAGTGGGTGCGGCCGGCCCAACGGGTGGCGGCACAAGGGGTGGCGACACAACGGCGGCGGCGGGCGGCACGCTGGCGCTTTGCAGCGGCGCGGGAACGACCGGCGGCGGCACGTGCTCCTGGGCCTGGCCCAGCGACACGACACACAACCATCCGGCACAAGCGATCCATATACGCATGCATTTCTTTCAATGAGGAAAATATTTTGTCAGCCCCCGCATTATCGCAGAAGGCCCGCCTGTGCGCCGCTCCTGGCCTGTCTGCACTCCGGTCTGCACTCTGTTGGTGCGCGCGCTTGATTATTTGGCAAATAGCATCTATATTGATAATGATTCTTATTCACGGAAGTGGGAGGAATCGCGCGCCCTTCTTTTCCACTGCCCGACCGCGCCGGGCCTTGCGGTGGAACTGCTATCCAAGCCAGACCACGGGCCAGCGTCACGCCATCCCCCAGCTACTGTGCAACTCGCCAGACGAGATAGGAACACTCACGACTAAAAATATTCCGGGAAAATGATGCAATCGACTACCGTACTCTCTTCTTCGCGCCAGCCCGCCTTGCGCCCCCTCCCCCGCCTGTTACACATCGCCCTGCTCAGCCTTGCCGCCGGCGTGGTCTTGCCTGCCCAGGCGGCCGATGCCGCCGCGGCCGACGTCACCATGCCGGCCGTCACCGTGCTAGGCCAGTCGATGGCCACCACGGAAGGCACGCAATCGTACACGGCAAGCGAAACGCGCAGTGCCACGCGCATGGACCTGTCCTTGCGCGAGACGCCGCAATCGGTCAGCGTCATCACGCGCCAGTTGCTCGACGACCTGGGCGCCGTGCGCCTGGACCAGGCGCTGGCGCAGACGACGGGCATCCAGGTGGGCCAGAACGATACGGAGCGCACGACCTTTTATGCGCGCGGCTTCGGCATCAACAATATTCAGATCGACGGCATGGCGCGCGGCGGCAATGCGCCGCTGCAAGACACGATTCTGTACGACCGCATCGAGGTGGTGCGCGGCGCCACTGGCTTGATGGGCGGCACGGGCGACCCGTCGGCCACCATCAACATGATACGCAAGCGTCCCACGAAAACCTTCCAGGCCAGCGCCGGCCTGATCATGGGCCGCTGGGATGACCAGCGCGTCGAAGCCGACCTCTCCACGCCGCTGAACGCGGAGGGCAGCGTGCGCGCACGCACGGCACTGGCGTGGCAGAAACGCGATTCCTACCTGGACATGTATCACGAGCGCAAGACGGTCGGCATGCTCATCGTCGAGGCGGACGTGCGTCCCGGCACCCTGCTGACGGCCGGTGTCGACTTCCAGGACAACAAGCCCACAGGCGCCACCTGGGGCGCCGTGCCCTACTGGAACGCGGACGGCAGCCTAGCCAACTTGCCGCGCAACACCAGCTGGACGGCGCCATGGAGCACCTGGGCCAACAAGCAGCACACGGTATTCACGTCGCTGGACCAGCACCTGCCCGGCAACTGGAATCTGCACCTGGGCTATGCGCGCACGGAAAGCACGAACCGCACCACCGTTCTCTATGCGGGCAAGGGTTATCCCGATCCCGCCACGGGCAAAGGCATGGAACTGTGGACGGGCGCCTGGGGCGCAGGCAAGAAGACGGGCGACAATTTCGACGCGTATGCCAGCGGTCCCTTCACCTTGCTGGGGCGCAAGCATACGGCCATCGTCGGCTGGAACGGCGGCAACCAGCGCTCGCGCTCACTGGGCGGCAAAGCGGAAATCAATTACTCGAAAATCCTCCCCGATTACCGCAGCTGGACAGGCAATATCCCCCGCCCCGTGTTCCACCCGGACGGCTCGCACACGGAAACCGTCACGCGCCTGGCAGGTGGCTATGTGGCCACGCGTTTGAGCCTGGCCGACCCGCTGCACCTGATCATCGGCGCGCGCAGCAGCACTTACCGCACGGATACGCGCAACTACAACACGCAAGGCGTGTACACGGGCAGCGGCGACTTCGTGGAAACGCGCAATGAAGTCACGCCCTATGTCGGCGCCGTGTTCGACATCAACAAGCAATATTCGGCCTACGCCAGCTTCACGCAGCTGTTCAACCCGCAATCGAGCAAGGACCGCAACGACAAGTTCCTGGCGCCGGAAACGGGCGACAATGCCGAGTTGGGCATCAAGGGCGAGTTTTATGAAGGCAAGCTGAACGCGTCGGCCGCCCTGTTCCACACGAAGAAAAAGAATCTGGCGGAACTCGACCGCACGGTACCGCCCGGCTTTTTGCTGCCCGACGGCAGCCAGGCCATGATGGCCAATGGCGCCGGCGTGACGGCCAAGGGCGTCGAGTTCGACATTTCCGGCCAGTTGACTTCCGGCTGGGAAGCGAGCGGCGGCTATACCTATCTGCACGCAGCCGAGGCCGATGGCCGCCGCGCCTCCACCACGCAGCCGCGCCATTTGCTGCGCCTGGCCACCAGCTACCGCTTCGACGGCCGCCTGGCAGGCCTGAAAGCGGGCGCCAGCATGACGGCGCAAAGCGCCATCTACAGCGAATCGTGGTATGGCCGCCCGCCGTCGAACGAGATGACGAATATCCCGCAAGCGGGCTATGCACTGGTCAACGCCATGGCCAGCTATGCCATCAACCGCCACGCCAGCGTGCAGCTGAACGTGAATAACTTGCTCGATAAAAAGTACTACCGCAACGTGGGCTTCTACGATGGCGTGTTCTGGGGCGAACCGCGCAACATCAGCCTGGCCGTGCGCACGGCGTTTTAAGCGCGCCAGTGCGCCGGCGCCGGCAGGGCAAAGCCATCGAGCAAGGGGCCGCCCACGGGCGCCAGCACGGCGGCGGCGACCTGCTCGAAGGCGCGCTGACCGGCCGGCAAGTCGGCCGCGACCAGGCGCAGCGCGCCGTCGAGCTGCCCGGCAATATCGGCGTCGAACGCCTGCAGGCGGCGGAACAGATGCTTGCCCCCGCCGCTCCACTGGCCCGCCGCGCGCAAGCGCAGGTCGGCCAGCGCTTCATACAGCTGACAGGCAACGGCCAGCGCCTCGCCCGGGTGCCGGCTGTCGACCAGGTCTTCCAGCGCGGTGGTGATGGCGTAGCGGCGCCGCTGCAGATTGTCCACGTCGAGCACGGGCGGCCCGGCGGCGGCGAATGCTTGCGCCAGCGCCAGCAGTTGCGCGTGCTGCGGTCCTGGCGCGGCGATGTTCTCGCCTTCGACCACCATCATCGCCAGCGGCACCGTGCCGCCCGGTGCATCGATTTCCTTGCAAAAATACGTGAACGTGGCCACGTCGTGCGCGAACAGTTCCACTGTGCGCCCTTCGGCCACGATGGTCGAGCGCCAAGCGCAGTCGACGTGCTCGAACAGCAGCAGCAAATCGATATCGGAACTGGGCGTCTGCCGGCCCGTGGCAAACGAGCCGCCGATGATGGCCGCCACGGCCGTGGGATAGCGTTCACGCACCAGCCGCGCGGCAATCGCGCGGATGGCGTCATAGGTGGAAAGGTTTGTCACAGCCAGTGCTCCGTGCGGAAAAGCACTATCCTACACGGGATCCTGCACACGACATGCACGCTGCCGCCATCCTGCTACACTGGCGCTATCTGATCAAGGAAACAACATGGAATACGACTGCATCGTGCTGCCCTCGCCCGTGGGCGAGCTGACCCTGGTGGCGCGCGGCGCGGCGCTGGCCGCCATCCTGTGGGAAAACGACAAGCCGAACCGCGTGCGTCTGGGCGCGATGCGCGTCGATGACAGTTGCGCCGTGCTGCAGGAAACGGCGCGCCAGCTAGGGGAATATTTCGCCGGCACGCGCCAGCGTTTTGACGTGCCGCTCGATTTTGCCGGCACGCCATTCCAGCAGGAAGTCTGGCGCGCGCTGCTGACGATACCGTACGGGCAGACGCGCAGCTATGGCGAGATCGCGCGCCAGATCGGCCGTCCCGCCGCCGTGCGGGCGGTGGGCGCCGCCAACGGCAAGAATCCCATTTCCATCATCGCCCCCTGCCACCGGGTGATCGGTGCCACGGGCGAATTGACGGGCTTTGCGGGCGGCCTGCATGCCAAGGAAACCTTGCTGGCGCTGGAAGGCATCGCCCTGTCCAGCGACCGCGAAGCACTCAAGACAGGCCACGCCCGCCGCCGCGCCGTGCACATCGATACGGCGCAAGGCTGTTTGTTTTAGGCTGCTGCATCGCTCCCCGTGTGGGATACTCATGCCCCCGCTCAAGCCACCACATCCTATGCCCTACCTTGTCATCCTGTTCTTTGTCGTTCTGTATTTACTGGCCACGTTCTTTTTCCACATCCCCGCCCTGGTCGCCCTCGTGTATGGCGTGCTGAGCCTGAGCTGTTTCGTCGCCTATGCGATCGACAAATCGGCCGCCAAACAGGGGCGCTGGCGCACCTCGGAGCGCACCTTGCTGCTATTGGGACTGCTGTGCGGCTGGCCGGGCGCCGTGCTGGCCCAGCAATGGCTGCGCCACAAGTCCAGCAAGCGTTCGTTCCGCGTGCTGTTCTGGATCACGGTCGCCCTCAATATCGGCGCTTTCGTGTATTTCAGCATGCATTACGCGGCGCCCGATATCGGCACCGAGGTCGCGCCCATCGAGTTGTAAGCTCACTCGCCCAGCAAGCGCAGCGATTCCAGCCAGTCCGCCTTCCATTCGCGCAGCAAGGGCTGCGTGGCGAACGCCTTCTTCAGGTGCGCCATCGGCACGCGGTGCACATCGTGCAAGCCGAATGCCAACGTCACCGGATGCCACAGGTGGCTGTTCTTGCCGCCGCGCGAATTCTTGCGCACGCGCGCACCATCGTCGCCAAAGATGCCCACGCCGCTGGCCATGCCTTTGTCCAGGTCGATCTTGCCCACGCCGGCAAAGGCGATCAGAATTTGCTCGCGCCCCAGGCCCTTCAAGGCACTGGGCAAGACAAACGGCGCTGCGTTGTCAGCTCCGGCTTCCGGCTCGGCCGGCTGCGGATGCTGCAACTCCTTGAGCAAACGCAACAGATCGCGCTCCTGGAAGTGCAAGCCGTCCACCGGCACGCGCAAGCCCGGCGCCTTGAGTTCGATAGAAATATTACTGGAGTCGCGCGTAAAACGCAGCCAGACATCCTCGGAGCCGGTAGCCAGATACTGCTTGTCGCCGATGAACACGACGGGCGCCGCATAGCGCGTCACGCCATCATGGAACAGCTCGGCCCAGGCGTCGCTGTAATCGAGCCAGACATACGGCAAGCCGCCCTGCTCCAGCAGGCGCGCCAGGGTCCACGGCGTGCCCGTCTGTTGCGCCAGCCAGGCGCAGGCTTGGGTGGCGGTGGCGCGGTACGGCAGGGAGTTGGAAGTCATGGCAGTTCCGTCGATGAAAGTGGAGCGCAGTGTAGCAGACGCCGCCCTCCGTCCCTTGGGCAGGCGCAGCGGGCGCGCTTTTTTTACGCGATGTGCTAGGCTGGAAACATCAGCACGCGCCACGGCCATTCCGGCCGCGTGGCACACCACCGCAAGGGGATGACCATGCATTCGAGCACCAACGCCGCCACCACGCCCGCCCCGCCACCGGAACGCGATTCGCCCACGCCGGCCAGCGAAAGCCATGCCGAAGAGGCGCTTGATGAGGCGCTCAAGGAAAGCTTTCCCGCCAGCGACCCGATCGCCATTGCCACCCCAAAACCAGCCGGCAAGAGAGCATCCTGACGCAAGCCCCAGCAGCCACCCTTGCGGTGGCTTTTTTTTCCTGAACTGAATCCAGGCGCTCCATCCCCGCGTACATGGCTATGCCATGACCGAAGCGGAGAGGAATCGCCATGCAGCATTACAGCAAAAAGACGGATCCCATGGATCAGCGCCTGTACCTGGCCCAGCGCATCGACCGGGCCGATGCGCGCTTGCGACGGCTGAACGAGGCGCTGGCCGATGCGGCGGCGCGCGAACTCTGTGCGCGCTGGATCACGGCCTGGGCCGTGGCGGCGGGCGCCGACGCCCCGCGCGGCATGAAGCTGCGCATCCGCGGCGAGTTCATTTTGCTTTGATCCAAAGTAAAAGCCCCGCCCGATGCATGCGCACGGGGCGGGGCCAGTCAAGCCGACATGCGCCTACTTCGGCGTGTCACGGTATTGCTCGGGCGTCGTGTCGCCATCGGCGACTTCATACCACATCGCATTGAGCACGGCGAACGTCGCCGCCAGCGGAAGACCCAGTATCCAGGCGAAATACCACATAATTATTTCCTTTCCTTAATTCTTAGTAAGCGTGACCGGTTTCGTCTTCGATGGCTTTGCCGTCAACCTTACCCCACAGTACTTTATATACCCAGGTCGTGTACGCCACGATGAGGGGGATGAAGACAGCCGTGACGACCAGCATGATGAACAGGGTCATGTGGCTGGACGAGGAATCCCACACCGTCAGGCTGGCGCGCGGATCGATCGACGATGGCAGGATGAACGGGAACATGGCCGCTCCCACGCTGAGGATGATGCCGGCGATGCTGGCCGCGCTGGCCAGCAAGGCAGGCACTTCGCGGCGCGCGCGCAGGAAGGCGAACGCCAGCAGGGGGCCAAGCAAGCCGAAGGCCGGGGCGATCCAGGTCCAGGGATGGGCGGCAAAATTGAGGAACCAGGCGCCCACGTGCACCTCCGCCGTTTTCAGCATGGGGTTCGACGGGCCATCGACGACGACGGCGCTGGTGACGCGATAGCCATCGACCCACAGCCACAGGGCCACGCCGGCCAGTGCATACAGCACGACGGTGGCAATCGCCGCCACGCTGCCGTAGCGGCGCGAACGGTCAGCCACCGCGCCGTCCGTTTTCACTTGCAGCCAGGTGGCGCCGTGCATCACCAGCATGGACACCGAAACGAGGCCGCACAGCAAGGCAAACGGGTTGAGCAGCGCAAAGAACGTGCCGTCGTAGAAGATATGCATGTCCGGCGAGAAACGGAACGGCACGCCCTGCAGCACATTGCCGATGGCCACGCCGCAGATCAGGGCCGGCACGAAGCCGCCCACGAACAGGGCCGCGTCCCAGCGCGCGCGCCAGCGGGGGTCTTCGCGCTTGCTGCGGAACTTGAAGGCCACGGGACGCACGATCAGCGCCACCAGGATGACGAACATGGCCAGGTAAAAGCCCGAGAACGAGACGGCATACAGTTGCGGCCAGGCGGCAAAGATGGCGCCGCCGCCGAGGATCAGCCACACCTGGTTGCCTTCCCACACGGGACCGATACTGTTGATGACGACGCGGCGTTCCAGGTCCGTCTTGCCAACGAAGGGCAGCAAAATACCCGTGCCCAGGTCGAAACCGTCGGTGATGGCAAAGCCCACCAGCAAGATGCCGATCAGCAGCCACCAGATCAGGCGCAGTGTTTCGTAAGAAATCATTTCATGCAAAATCATGGTCTGGCCCTCCTTAGGCGCGTTGAGTATGAATGGCTGCGGCCGCTGGCACGGGGGCCGGCGCCGTCTCTTCCGGCCCCTTGCGGATGGCCTTGAGCATGAGCTTCATTTCGATAATCAACAGCACGGTGTATATGGCGGCAAAGCCGGCAATGGTGATGAGCAAGGTGGTCGCGCCCAGGTTGGAGACGGCCACGGCCGTCGGCAGCACGCCTTCGATGACCCACGGCTGCCGGCCCACTTCGGCCACGATCCAGCCCGCCTCAATCGCCACCCACGGCAGCGGGATGGCGAACACGGCCAGCTTCAGCAGCCAGCGGTGCTTATCCAGCGTACGGCGCGTCGACAGGATGAAGAAAGTACCGGTGAGCAAGATAAAGAACATGCCCAGGCCCACCATCACGCGGAAGGACCAGAACAAGGGCGCCACGGGCGGCACGGTGTCGAGCGCGGCCTTGCGGATCTGCTCGGGCGTCGCCTGGCGCGGGTCGTCGACGTAGCGTTTCAGCAGCAAGGCATAGCCCAGGGACTGGCCTTTCGACTCGAACATGTCCTTCGCCTCTTGCGGCACGGGCGCGCCCGGCGCCACGCTGCGGATGGTTTGTAGCGCGTCATACGCCTTGATGCCATCCTTGATCAGCAGCTCGCCCCGGTCGACCAATTGCTCGATGCCGGGGATTTCCGTCGTCAGCGAACGCGTGCCGATCAGGCCCATCACCATCGGGATATGCACGGCGTAATGCGTCTCGCGCGCTTTCTCGTCGGGGAAGCCGAAGGCCGTGAAGGCGGCGGGCGCCGGCTCCGTGGTCCACATGGCTTCGATGGCGGCCAGCTTCATCTTTTGATGTTCGGACGACAGGTAGCCGCTTTCATCACCGAGTACCACCACCGACAAGGTGGCGGCCAGGCCAAACGAGGCGGCCACCGTCATCGAGCGCTTGGCCAGCTGCACGTGGCGGCCTTTCAGCAGATACCAGGCGGAAATACCCAGCACGAAGATGGCAGCGGCCGTATAGCCGGCCGACACCGTATGCACGAATTTCGCCTGTGCCACAGGATTCGTCAGCACGGCGCCGAAATCCGTCACTTCCATGCGCATGGTCTGCGGATTGAAGGCCGCGCCGACGGGATTTTGCATCCAGCCGTTGGCGATCAGAATCCACAGGGCCGAAAAGTTCGAACCGATGGCCACCAGCCAGGTCGTGACCAGGTGGCCCCGCTTCGACAGCTTGTCCCAGCCGAAGAAGAACAGGCCGACGAAGGTCGCTTCCAGGAAGAAAGCCATCAGCCCCTCGATGGCCAGCGGCGCGCCGAAAATGTCGCCCACATAATGGCTGTAGTAGCTCCAGTTCATGCCGAACTGGAATTCCATGACGATACCCGTCGCCACGCCCATGGCGAAGTTGATGCCGAACAAGACACCCCAGAACTTGGTCATGTCGCGCCAGATGGTGCGGCCCGTCATCACGTAGACCGTCTCCATGATGGCGAGGATCACTGACAGGCCGAGCGTCAGCGGAACGAATATAAAATGATACAGAGCTGTCAGCGCGAACTGCAGTCTGGATAAAGCGACAATATCGAAGTCCATATGATTTCCTTGGTGGTTCCCTAGCGTAATTGTAAACTTGGTATCTATCTGATGCTGCTTCGCTTGGCGCCGTTGTTGCAAAGCTGTCAGGCAGCGCCGCCTGTATCTCCCCTATTCTTCGTCAATCGCCGCGCAAGCGGGCCAGCGCCGTCTCGAAGGCGGGTGTGCCCCGGCGCGCGTCGCCCACGATGCGGCCATCGCGCAGGCTGACCAGCCGGTCTGCCAGCGCCGCTTCGCGCCGCAAGTGGGTGGCGATCAGCAAGGTACGTCCTTCGCTGCGCGCGCGCAGGCGCTGCAGGACATCGATTGCCGCCTGCGCATTGAGCGCCTCGGTGGCTTCGTCCAGCAGCCACAAGGTCGATTCGTGCAGGAACAACCGCGCCAGCGCCAAGCGCCGCGCCTGACCGCCCGACAAGCCCAGGCCGCCCTCGCCCAGCATGGTGTCCAAGCCGCCCGCGAAGGCCCGCACCTCGTCATCCAGGCCGGCCGATTGCAGCGCCGCCCACAGCTGCGCATCGCTGGCGGACGGATCCGCCAGGCGCAGGTTGTCGCGCAAGCTGTCCTGGAACAGTTCCGTCTTCTGAGTGAACAAACAGGCACGCGGCGCGGCCACCTTGCCCGACAGCGGCGCCAGCTCGCGCGCGGCGATGGCCAGCAAGGTCGACTTGCCCGCGCCGCTGGGGCCGATCAAGGCCACGCGCTCACCCGCGGCGATGTACAGGGAAATATCATGCAAAATTGCAACATGGCTGCCCGCATGCGCGCCGCTGACGTGTTCCAGGCGCAAGCCCGGTGCAGAGTCGGCACGCGGCAGCGCCACATCTGGTCCATCGAGGCGCGGCGCCAGGCGGCGCATGGCCAGCAGCATGCGCCCCGCTTCCAGCGCGCCGCGGCGCACGCCCGCAAATGGCTCCACGGCCGTCAAGGCAATCAGCAGGGCCAGCGCCGCCAGCGGCACATTCAGCGCCTGCTGCTGCACCAGCGCGGCCACGGCCAGCAGCACGCCAGCCAGGGTCGCGCTGCCGGCCACGCCATACGCGGCGCCGGCAGCCGTGTCCAGGCGCTGCAGGGCGAAGTCGGCTTGCGCCAGCGAGCGGTCGATCTGGCCCAGCGCGGCGCATTGCGCGTCGATGCGGCCCGCCATCACCAGGTCCGTCTGGCCCGCCACCAGGTCGATGGTGCCGGAACGCAGTTTCTCGATGGCGCGCGAGCGCACGATGGCGGGACGGCGGGCACGCTGCGCCACGACCCAGCTGATGCCGCCGCCAGCGGCCAGCAGCCATGCGGCCAGGCCCAGGCCCAGCTGCCACTGCATCACGCCCAGCGCCACGCCGGCCAGCAAGGCGACGCACAGTGCCGTGAAGGCTGGCACCAGCAGGCGCAAGTACAGCGCTTCGAGCGCATCGATATCGGCAGTCAGGCGGAACAGCAGTTTGGCTGGCTGGCGCAGCAAGCGGCTGGCCGCTTCCGGGCGCGTCCAGCCGCGAAACAGTTGCACGCGGATGCTGGCCAGCGCGGCGAATGTGGCGTCGTGCGTGACGAGGCGTTCCGCATAGCGCGAACCCGTACGGCCGATGGCCAGCAAACGGATGCCGGCCGACGGGCCGAACACGTCGAACAGGATGGCCGTCGAGGCATGCAGGCCGGCAATCGAGGTGGCGGTAATAAACCAGCCGGACAAGCCCAACAAGGCCATGCCGGACACCGCCGTCAGGGCCGCCAGCAAGGCCCCCCCGATCAGCTTGCCGGGCTGGGCCAGCAGCAATTGCCGCAGGACGGGATTCGATATGAGAGAAGTTTTCATGCCCGCGCCTCTTCCTTCTGCGCCTGCGCCTGCGCATCGACCAGTATCGTGCGCTGCAGCCTGCCTGCCAGCACGGGGTCGTGCGTGGCGACGATCATCGTCTTACCCTTGGCCAATGCCAGCAAGGCGTCCGTCACGCGCGCAGCCGTTTCGCTGTCAAGGTGGGCCGTCGGTTCATCGACCAGCAGCAGGTCGGCATGCGGATGCAGGGCTACGCGGGCCAGGGCCAGGCGCACGGCTTCGCCGCCGGACAAGCCCTGGCCGCCATCGCTGAGCATGACGGCCGGCTGCGCCTGCGCCACGCTAGCCAGGTCGGCCAGGTGCAACGCCTGTGTCACCTGCGCGGCGTTCGCACCGAGGCGGCCCAAAGTCACATTCTGGCTGACGGACGCGGCAAACACGTGGGGACGCTGGCCCATCCAGGCCATGCGCTGGCGCAAGGTATTGACGGTACTGTCGGTCAGGCGCACGCCGCCGATGCGGATCTCACCGCCGCTGGCGGGCAGCAGGCCGGCCAGCAGGGACAGCAAGGTGGTCTTGCCGGCGCCGCTGGCGCCCAGCAGGGCTACGTGCTCGCCGGCGCGCACGGTCAGGTCGAAGCGCTCGAATACGGGCGCTTCGCCGGGATGGGCAAAGCGCAGTCCACGGATGTCGACGGCTGGTGGTGGTGCCACCGCCATGGCGGCGGCGGAAACAGCAGCCACTGCCACACCGAAGCCAGGCAGGGGCACGCCATCGGCCGCCAGGTCGTGCAGGCCGGCCAGGCCCGCTTCGCCGGCCGCCTTGTCGTGCCAGACGGCGGCCAGTTCGCGCAGAGGCTCGAAGAAGGCGGGCGCCAGCAGCAGGATGAACAAACCCTGCCCCAGGCTCAGTTCGCGGCCCCAGGTGCCGAAATTGATGCTGCCCAACAAGGAGAAACCAATAAACGCCGCCACCATGGCCACGCCCAGCGCAGAAAACAGTTCCAGCACGGCGGACGACAAAAAGGCGATGCGCAGCACCACCATCGTGCGCCGGCGCACGGATTGCGACGATGCATCCAGCCGTTCGGCCGTGGCGTCGACGGCGTCGAGCGCGCGCAAGGTGGCCAGGCCGCGCAGGCGGTCCAATAGAAAAGCATTCATGCTGCCCATTTCCACCATCTGCGCGCGGCTGGCCGCCTGCGCGCCCATGCCCACCAGGGCCATGAAGACGGGAATCAAAGGGGCGGCGATGAGCAGGATCAGTGCGGCGATCCACGACAGCGGCGTCACCACGGCGAGGATCACCAGCGGCACGGTGAGCACCTTCCAGCGCGCGGGTTTGTAGCGCACCAGATACGGCACGATGGCTTCGGCCTGCTCGGCGATGACGCTGGCCGCCTGGCCCGACTGCGCGCGCTGGCGGTCCAGCGGCGAACGGCGCGCCAGCGCTTGTGCCACTTGGGCGCGCAAGGTGGAAAGGTGCTCGCGCGCGGCCGCATACATGCGCCGCGCGCCCCACGCTTCGCAGCCGGCGCGCAGCACCCCCAGCAGCAGCACGCCAGCGGCCGGCAGCAGGGCCGCGCGCCATGGCGCACCGCCCAGCATGGCTTGCACGGCCCAGGCCAGCAAGGCCGCTTGCGGCAGCCACAGCAAGGCGGCACCACCCTGTGCCAGGCTGGCGGCACGGGGAAGAATAAAGCGGGGCAAGGACAGTGGCGTGGTCGGCATCTCTATACTTTTTGAGTTTCCAGAATTTTCTGTAAATTCGATTTTTTGTATAATACTGCGAAAACTGACATATATCAATTGACCCTGAGGGTGTGGCGTGAAAAAATTCAGACAATTATGAAAACTCAACATATCCAAATGACGCCGCTGATCCTGACCTTCGTCAGCCATTTCGGCGAGATGGGCAGCCGCTGGGGCTTTAATCGTACGGTGGGACAAGTGTACGCCTTGTTGTTTGTCGCGGAGCACCCATTGCACGCGGATGAAATCGCGGAACACCTGAGTTTTTCACGCTCGAACGTGAGCATCGGCTTGAAAGAATTGCAGGGCTGGGGCTTGATCCGCCAGTCGCGCATCCCCGGCGACCGGCGCGAGTATTTTTCCTCGCTGGGCGATGTGTGGCAAATCTTCCGCGTGGTGGCCGCCGAGCGCCGCCGCCGTGAAGTGGCGCCTACCCTGACAGTGCTGCGCGAATCGCTGCTGGCGCCGGCCACGGAACCCGTGGACCAATATGCGCAGGAGCGCATGCGCGAAATGTATGAACTGGTCGACCTGGCCAACACCTGGTTCGACGACTTGCAGCGCCTGTCGCCCGAATCGATGGCGCAACTGATGAAAATGGGCGCCAAGGTGCAAAAATTGCTCAACGCCAAGGATCGCCTGTTTGGCAAGAGTCCCGACGACAGCGAGAGATAAGCCCCACCTGCGCCGGCTGCGGCGCCGCGTTTACACTGTACATACGCGCCGCACCTGACTATTTACGCCGTCTTTATGCCGCTCTCGCTATGCTGGTTGGCACCACCGCCACCCTTGCGAAGGAGCCTCCATGCATGAATCCCCATTCCAGTCGCGCACGCGTAGCGTGCTGCGCCAGCATTTGCCTGTACGCGAACGGCTGCGGCTGGCACGTCTGGCGAGCAAGAAAATGCTGTCGGTATTGTCTGCGCTGCTGTGCGCGGTGCCGCTGCTGTATTTACTGAGCGTGGTGCTGTTTGCGCAGCCTTAGGGCCGCGTGCGGAGAGACAGGAAAGAGAAGAATGCGGCTGCATGGCGCAAGCCGTGGCCAGCATGAGCTGGTCCGCCCAGAGGGAATCGAACCCCCATTCACGGTTTAGAAGACCGTTGTCCTATCCGTTGAACGATGGGCGGAAAGGTGCAGTATTTTAGTCCATGCGCGCCAGCAATGAAATGCCTGCGCGGAATAGAAAACGGGCTGTCATTTCTGACAGCCCGCTTATGACTTTGGTCGGAGTACAAGGATTCGAACCTTGGACCCCCTGGTCCCAAACCAGGTGCGCTACCGGGCTGCGCCACACTCCGAAGACAAGATAATAACGCCCCCATCCAATTTCGTCAATTGCCCTAGGCGAATTAGATGGAAATAACTATCGGCGCCTACCTTTAAACGCCGACCTTGTCGGCGATGCGGCGCGCCATCGATTCGGCCTGCTCTTTATCTTTCGCCTCGACCATCACGCGGATCAGCGGTTCCGTGCCCGAAGCACGGATCAGCACGCGGCCCGTGTCGCCCAGTTCAGCCTCGACCAGTTCTTTCTCGGCCACCATGGCGGCATTTTTTTGCCAGTCGAAACCGGGCGCCACGCGCAGGTTGATCAGGGTTTGCGGGAACAGCACCAGTTCGGCCAGGCATTGCTGCAGACTCTGGCCGCTGCGCTTGAGCGCGGACAATACTTGTAACGCGGAAACGATGCCGTCGCCCGTCGTATGGCGGTCCAGGCACAGCAAATGGCCGGAACCCTCGCCGCCCAGTATCCAGCCCTTTTCCTTCATGACTTCCAGCACATAACGGTCGCCCACCTTGGCGCGGGCAAAACCGATGCCCTGCTGCTTGAACAGCACTTCCAGCGCCATGTTGGTCATCAACGTTCCTACGGCGCCAGCCACGGGGCCCGTCGCCAGGCGATCCTTCACCATGACATACAACAACTCGTCACCGTTATACAGCCGCCCCGTGGCATCGCACATGATCAGGCGGTCGGCATCGCCGTCGAGAGCGATGCCCAGATCCGCGCCGTGCTCGATGACGGCGGCAGCCATGGCCTTTGTTGCCGTGGCGCCAAAGCCCGCATTGATGTTGAAGCCATCGGGCTTGTTGCCGATGGCGATGACTTCCGCGCCCAGCTCATGGAACACGTGCGGGGCGATATGGTAGGCGGCGCCATGCGCGCAGTCGACGACGATCTTCAGGCCGCGCAAGTCCAGCTCGTTCGGGAAGGTGCTCTTGCAAAATTCGATGTAACGGCCCTGGGCATCGTCCAGGCGCTTGGCGCGCCCCAGCTTGTCCGACGGCACGCAAGCCATGGGCTCGTCGAGCGCCGCTTCGATTTCCAGTTCCACGCTGTCGGGCAGCTTGGTGCCCTGGCCGGAAAAGAACTTGATGCCATTGTCATGGTAGGGATTGTGTGAGGCGGAAATGACCACCCCGGCCGACAGGCGCAGCGCCCGCGTCAGGTAGGCAATCGCCGGCGTCGGCATGGGCCCGGCCAGCATCACATCCACACCGGCCGCCGACAGGCCCGCTTCCAGCGCCGCTTCCAGCATGTAGCCGGAAATGCGCGTGTCCTTGCCGATCAGCACCGTCGGGCGTGCCTTGCCGCCTTGCGACTTGGCCAGCACCTTGCCGGCCGCATAGCCGAGGCGCATGACGAAATCGGGGGTGATCGGAGCCGTGCCCACCAGGCCGCGGATGCCATCGGTGCCAAAATATTTACGCGTCATATATTTCTCTTTTTGTTGTTTATAATGAATCTTACAGGCTCAGTGCGCCATGCGCCAGACCTTCAGCGCATCGACCGTCTCCGCCACATCATGCACACGGATAATTTCTGCACCTTGCGCTACCGCAGCAAGCGCACCGGCAACACTGCCGGCCAGGCGCTGTTCGACGGGACGTCCCGTCACGGCGCCTATCATCGACTTGCGCGACAGGCCGGCCAGCACGGGCAGGTCCAGTTCGCTGCGCAACTGGCGCGTGGCGCGCAGCAAGGCATAGTTATGTTCCACCGTCTTGCCAAAGCCAAAGCCGGGATCGACGCACAGGCGCTCGCGGGCGATGCCGGCCGCCGTCAGGGTGTCGATACGCTGGCGCAGGAAGTCGATGACTTCGCGCACCACATCCTCGTACTGGGGTTGATACTGCATGGTTTGCGGCACGCTTTGCATGTGCATGATGCACAGCGCGCAATCGCTGTCCTGCACGGCCTCGATGGCGCCTGGCGCGCAGAAACCGTTGATGTCGTTGATCATGTCGGCACCCGCCAGGATGGCTTCGCGCATCACTTCGGGTTTGTACGTGTCGACGGACAGGGGCTTGCCGCAGTCGCGCAAGGCGTACAGCACAGGCATGACGCGCTGCAACTCGTCCTGTAGCGGCAGTGGCGGCGCGCCGGGACGGCTTGATTCGCCGCCGATATCGATGATGTCGACACCGCCGACTATCATCTGCTCGGCGCGCGAAATGGCAAATTCCAGGTGTTGATACTGGCCCGCATCGGAAAACGAGTCGGGCGTGATGTTCAGGATGCCCATCACCAGCGCCTGCGTGCCCTGCAGGTTGAAGCCGAAGCGGCCGAATTGCAAATAGTGTCGCATGTGAATCTTTGTAGTCGTCAGGAAAAAACTGCCGCGGCAACGAAAAAGGGCAAGGATTGCTCCTTACCCTTTCATACAGCACGCCACCGATCAAGGGGCTGCCGCTATCAGGCTGGCGCCGTCACGTTTGGCGAGATGCCGCCTGTGCCGCTATCACCGCCCGCATTGCGGCGTGGCGGGATGACTTTCGGCGGACGCGGCTCCAGGCCTGCCATGATGTCATTGATTTGCTCTGCATCAATGGTTTCCCATTCCAGCAAGGCTTTGGTCATCATTTCGACCTTGTCGCGATTGCTTTCCAGCAAGGTACGCGCCAAAGCATATTGCTTGTCGAGAATGTTGCGAATTTCAGCATCGACCTTTTGCTGGGTCGCTTCCGAGATCGTTTTGGTGGCACCACCGAAGAAACCTTCGTTTTCGCTATCTTCGTAGACCATCACGCCCATGCTGTCGGACATGCCGAAACGGGTCACCATGGAACGGGCCAGCTTGGTAGCACGCGAGAAGTCATTCGACGCGCCCGTGGACATTTGCCCCACGAAAATCTCTTCGGCGATACGGCCACCGAACAGGATGGAAATTTCTTCCAGCATCTTGTCCTTGTAGGCGGACAAGTTGTCGTGTTCCGGCAACTGCCAGGTCAGGCCCAGGGCCCAGCCCCGCGGCATGATCGTCACTTTATGCACGGGATCAGCCTTCGGCAGCAACTTGGCCACCACCGCATGACCAGACTCATGGTAAGCCGTATTGCGACGCTCTTCCTCGCGGATGATCATCGATTTACGCTCTGGACCCATGTAGATCTTGTCTTTCGCATCTTCGAAGTCAGCCATTTCCACCAGACGCTTGCTGCGGCGGGCGGCAAACAGGGCTGCCTCATTGACCAGGTTGGCCAGGTCCGCGCCCGAGAAACCAGGGGTGCCGCGGGCCAGGATATCGGCTTTCACGTCAGTACTGATAGGTACTTTACGCATGTGCACGTTCAAGATCTGCTCGCGGCCACGGATATCGGGCAAGCCGACGGAGACCTGGCGGTCGAAACGGCCCGGACGCAACAGCGCTTTATCGAGCACGTCGGCGCGGTTGGTGGCGGCCACGACGATCACGCCGGAGTTCGCTTCAAAACCGTCCATCTCGACCAGCAACTGGTTCAGGGTCTGTTCGCGCTCGTCATTGCCGCCGCCCATGCCGGCACCGCGGTGACGACCGACAGCGTCGATCTCATCGATGAAGATGATGCATGGCGAATGCTTTTTCGCGTTTTCAAACATGTCGCGCACGCGGGAAGCACCGACGCCGACGAACATTTCCACGAAGTCGGAACCGGAAATCGAGAAGAACGGTACCTTGGCTTCGCCGGCGATGGCGCGTGCCAGCAGGGTTTTACCCGTGCCTGGAGGACCGACCATCAGCACGCCGCGGGGAATGCGGCCGCCCAGTTTCTGGAATTTGCTCGGGTCCTTGAGGAAGTCGACCACTTCGTTGACTTCTTCTTTCGCTTCGTCGCAACCGGCGACATCGGCGAAGGTGACGGTGTTGCTGGCTTCATCCATCATGCGCGCCTTCGACTTGCCGAACGAGAATGCCCCGCCCTTGCCGCCGCCTTGCATCTGACGCATGAAGAAGACCCAGACGCCGATCAACAGCAGCATGGGGAACCAGGATACAAAAATAGTTTGCAGGAACGACGCTTCCTCAGGCGGGCGCACATCGAAATGCACGCCATTGTCGCGCAGGTCGCCGATGAGACCCTTGTCGAGGCTGGTGGCGGTGGTACGCACCTTGGTATCGTCCATCAGCTTGGCGGTGATCGACGAACCTTCGATCACGACATCCTTGACGCGCTTGGCTTTGACTTCATCCAGCAAATCGGAATAAGCGATGGCCTTGCTGCCGCCTGTGGCGCCATGACTGTCGAATTGCTTGAACAGCATGAACAACAGCAGCAATACGACTACCCAGATGGCAGATTTGGAAAACATGTTATTCACGAAGACTCCTTGGATGCAGTGCGCATCTCTTTACCAATAGCTAGAAACACGATTTTACTCGCAATAAGCGGGCCGTGCCAAAGCCCGCCGATCCGTGCGCGCGAAAAAACCGCGTTCACGCAAAAAAATGCAGTATAAACAATTTAGGCTTTTATACCATCAGACGCTACTGCACTTCTCGTTCCCATGTGCGGATTCCCGCTTAAATATCAAGGGCGGAATCATCTTCTTGCACGGCATTTTTCAGCGGATTCTTGAGACCACGCCCCATCAGGAAGATTTCTGACGATTTATCGCGGCTGGCCTTGGGTTTTTTCTGCACCACGACCTTGAACTCGGCGCGGAATTTCTCCACGATCTGGCTGAAACCCATGTCCTTGAAACATTTCACCAGCAGCACGCCCGATGGTTTCAAATGCAATTGCGAAAATTCGATGGCCAGGTCGATCAGATGCTCCATGCGCGCGGCGTCCGCCGTGGCGATGCCCGACAGATTCGGTGCCATATCCGACAGAACCACATCGACCTTGCGTCCTTGCAACACCACTTCCAGCTGGCGCAGCACGCGCGCTTCGCGGAAGTCACCCTGGATGAAGTGGAAATCGGCGATCGGCTCCATTTCCAGCATGTCCAGGCCAATCAGGGTACCATTGACCCCGCCGCCGTCCTTGCCGGCCAGCTTGCGCCGCAGATACTGGGCCCAGCTGCCAGGAGTGCACCCAAGGTCGACAATTACCTGTCCATGCTTGATCAGTTTTTCGTCTTCATCTATTTCTTTGAGCTTGTATGCTGCCCGGGCGCGGTAGCCCTCTTTTTGCGCCAACTTCACATAAGGATCATTTATGTGGTCGTGCAACCAGTTTTTGTTTAATTTCTTCTTTGCCATTCGCGTAGAATACTGCTTTTAAGGGAATTACTAAATATTATTATGCTAAAACTTACACCCGTAGAGCGCAGCGCACTGCGCGCCGAAGCACACGCGCTGAAGCCTATCGTCATCATTGGCGAAGCGGGCTTGACACCTGCTGTCCTCAAAGAGATCGACCTTGGCCTGGATTCGCACGGTCTGATTAAAGTCCGCGTGTTCGGCGACGACCGCGAAGCCCGCGTCGGAATGTACGATACGATTTGCGGCAATCTCGGCGCCGCCCCGGTACAACATATTGGCAAACTGCTGGTAATCTACCGTCCGAAAAAAGAAGTGGTTAAGGAGAAGGTCAGCGCCGGCAAAGGCATGCGCGAAGTGACCATCGTCAAGGCCAGCGCCAGCGGCACCAAGCGCCCGAGCGTGACGAAAGTCATGATCAAGGGCAATGAGCGCGTTACCGAAGGCGGTTCCATCAAGCGTGCCAAGCCACGTCAGAAAAGCGCCAAGAAAAGCGCACTGGGCAGCAAGTAAGCCTGTTCACCCGGCAACCGCAAGGCTGCCGGGCTTGAAACAAGAAGCGGAGCACGGGATATCCCCTGCTCCGCTTTTTTTATTGCCGCTGCGGCGTCGGATTACGCGTGGCCTACGGCCTCGCTAATCCGACCTACGTGTTGTCATGTAGGTCGGATTAGCGCGCAGCGCGTAATCCGACAAACAGCAGCAATTATTGCTGTTTCCAGATCAATACGCCCGCCAGCAAGCTCTGCACGGCAAAGATCAGGGTCGACACGCCATGCAGCATGCCGAAGCGGCTGCGCATGGCCTCGTCCATGATGCCCGACGGCGCCTGCGCCTTGAGTTCGGCCATCAGGGGCGAAATGCCGAAATGGCTGACCAGCGCGCACACCAGCATAGCCAGCACCAGTGCCCCCAAGAGGCGCCGGCGTTTCAGTTCCAGCGCGCCGGGGCTCCATTGCAGCAAGGCCAGCAGTATCAAAGCACAGGCGATGGACAACCAGGCCTCGGCACGGAACATGCTGCCGGCGATATTGCCTGCCAGCACGCGGTCACTCAATGTCCCGAACAAGGTGGGCGCCACGATGAAACCGATGGTCCACAGGCTGCCCGCCCACAGGGTGGCAACGAGGAGGCGCACGCGGGCGAGCATCAGATGTACAGTACTTCCAGGATTTCGTACTCGCGCGGGCCGGACGGCGCCTGCACTTCCACCACGTCGCCGGCATACTTGCCGATCAGCGCGCGGGCGATCGGGGACGTCACGGATACTTTGTTCTTTTTCAGGTCGGCTTCATCGAGGCCCACGATCTGGTACGTGACTTTCTGGCCCGATTCCAGGTCTTCCAGGTTCACGGTCGAGGCAAAGACCACGCGGCCTTCCGCGTCGAGCGCGGTCGGGTCGATGATTTGCGCTGCGCCCAGTTTGCCTTCGAGTTCGGCGATGCGGCCTTCCACGAACGCCTGGCGCTCCTTGGCGGCGTCGTACTCGGCGTTTTCCGACAGGTCGCCGTGCGAACGCGCTTCGGCGATCGCATCGATGACGATGCGGCGTTCCTTGGTCTTCAAATGATGCAGCTCTTCTTTCAGAAGTTCTGCACCGTATGTGGTCAATGGGACTGAGGTCATGTTATCTCTACTATCTGCTAGTTATCGGCGCCGTTGTCCGTGTTTTGTCACGGTTAACGGGTGCACCAAGTGAAAACCACAGAGGCCGCGCGCTGCTCTGCACGGAACTCTGTGGTTGATAAGCATGCAGTGTACCGCCTAACGGCGGCCACTGCAAATAACACGCTTAGTTCAAGGTCTTGTGCAGGCCTTGCAGATCGTACACGCGCAATTCATCCAGATGACGGATGCCTTCGACGGCCGCTTCCGCGCCCGCGATGGTGGTGTAGGTCGTCACGCGCGACGCCAGGGCCGAGGTGCGGATGGCCCGCGAATCGACGATGGCGCTGCGTTTTTCTTCCACGGTGTTAATCACCAGCACGATTTCATGGTTCTTGATCATGTCGACGATGTGCGGACGGCCTTCGATCACCTTGTTCACTGGCGTGACGGCGATGCCGGCAGCAGCGATCACGGCGGCGGTGCCCTTGGTGGCGACCACAGTGAAACCGGACTCGACCAGGTCGCGCGCCACTTGCACGGCGCGCGGCTTGTCCGACGCTTTCACGCTGATGAAGACCTTGCCCGATTTTGGCAGGTTCACGCCGGCGCCCAGTTGCGACTTCACAAACGCTTCGCCGAAGGTCAGGCCAACGCCCATGACTTCGCCCGTCGATTTCATTTCAGGGCCCAGGATGGTGTCCACGCCAGGGAACTTGACGAACGGGAACACGGCTTCCTTGACGCTGAAGTAAGGCGGCACGACTTCCTGCGTGATGCCTTGCGAGGCCAGCGATTGGCCGACCATGCAGCGGGCAGCGATCTTCGCCAGTTGCAAGCCCGTGGCTTTCGAAACGAAAGGCACGGTACGCGAAGCGCGCGGATTGACTTCCAGCACGAAGACGACATCTTTCATTTCGCCGTCGATTTCCTGCTTCTGGATGGCGAACTGCACATTCATCAGGCCGACCACATTCAAACCCTTGGCCATCAGCGCCGTCTGGCGTTTCAGTTCATCAATGGTTTCTTGCGACAGCGAGTACGGTGGCAAGGAGCAAGCCGAGTCGCCCGAGTGCACGCCTGCCTGTTCGATGTGTTCCATCACGCCGCCGATAAACGTCGTTTCGCCGTCGGAGATGCAATCGACGTCGCACTCGATGGCGTCGTTCAGGAAGCGGTCCAGCAGCACTGGGGAATCGTGCGACACCTTGACGGCTTCACGCATGTAGCGCTCGAGGTCGCGTTGCTCGTGGACGATTTCCATGGCGCGGCCACCCAGCACGTACGATGGACGCACGACCAGCGGGTAACCGATTTCCTGCGCCAGCGCCAGGGCGTCCGCTTCCGTGCGCGCGGTGCGGTTAGGCGGCTGGCGCAGTTCCAGCTTGTGCAGCATTTGCTGGAAACGCTCGCGGTCTTCGGCCGCATCGATCATGTCGGGCGAAGTGCCGATGATCGGCACGCCATTCGCTTCCAGGTCCAGCGCCAGTTTTAATGGCGTCTGGCCGCCGTACTGCACGATCACACCGACCGGTTTTTCGATGGCGACGATTTCCAGCACGTCTTCCAGCGTCAAGGACTCAAAGTACAGGCGGTCCGAGGTATCGTAGTCGGTCGACACGGTTTCAGGATTGCAATTGACCATGATGGTTTCGTAGCCGTCTTCGCGCATGGCGAGGGCCGCGTGGACGCAGCAATAGTCAAATTCGATACCCTGGCCGATACGGTTCGGGCCACCGCCCAAGACCATGATCTTTTTCTTGTCGGTCGGATTCGATTCGCACTCTTCGTCGTACGTGGAATACATGTACGCCGTGTCGGTCGAAAATTCCGCCGCGCAAGTATCGACGCGCTTGTAGACGGGACGGATGTTCAGCGCATGGCGCTGCTGGCGCACGGCCGTGTCGGTCGTCTGCAACAGGAAGCCCAGGCGGCGGTCCGAGAAGCCTTTCTGTTTCAACTTGTACAGGGTGTTCTTGTCCAGGTTTTCCAGCTTCTGCGTGTCCAGCCACAGTTCCAGGTCGACGATTTCCTTGATCTGGATCAGGAACCATGGGTCGATCTTGGTCAGGTTGTGCACTTCTTCCAAAGTAAAGCCCTGGGCAAACGCGTCGCCCACGTACCAGATGCGCTCAGGACCAGGCTCGCCCAGTTCTTCTTCGATCTTTTCGCGGTCCTTGGTTTTTTCGTTCATGCCGTCCACGCCCACTTCCAGGCCGCGCAAGGCTTTCTGGAACGATTCCTGGAAGGTACGGCCAATCGCCATCACTTCGCCGACGGATTTCATCTGCGTCGTCAAGTGGTGGTCGGCGGTCGGGAACTTTTCGAACGTGAAGCGGGGGATCTTCGTGACGACGTAATCGATCGACGGCTCGAACGAGGCCGGCGTGGCGCCGCCCGTGATTTCATTGCGCAGCTCGTCCAGGGTGTAACCGACGGCCAGCTTGGCGGCGATTTTTGCAATCGGGAAACCCGTCGCTTTCGACGCCAGGGCCGACGAACGCGATACGCGCGGATTCATCTCGATGACAATCATGCGGCCATCGACGGGGTTGATCGAAAATTGCACGTTCGAGCCACCGGTGTCGACACCGATCTCGCGCAGCACTGCCAGGGAGGCATTGCGCATGATCTGGTATTCCTTGTCCGTCAGCGTTTGCGCTGGCGCTACCGTGATGGAGTCGCCCGTGTGCACGCCCATCGGGTCGAGGTTTTCGATCGAGCAAATGATGATGCAGTTGTCCGCTTTGTCGCGCACCACTTCCATCTCGTACTCTTTCCAGCCCAGCAACGATTCTTCGATCAGCAACTCTTTCGTCGGCGAGGCTTCCAGGCCGCGCTTGCAGATGGTTTCGAATTCTTCTTCGTTGTAGGCGATGCCGCCGCCGGAGCCGCCCATGGTGAACGATGGACGGATGATGGTCGGGAAACCCAAGGTGCGCTGCACGGCCCACGACTCTTCCATCGAGTGCGCCACGCCGGAACGGGCCGAACCGAGGCCGATCTTGGTCATCGCGTCCTTGAACTTGGATCGGTCTTCCGCCTTGTCGATGGCTTCCGGCGAAGCGCCGATCAGCTCGACGTTGTATTTCGCCAGCACGCCATTGTTGAACAGGTCCAGCGCGCAGTTCAGCGCCGTCTGGCCACCCATCGTCGGCAGGATGGCGTCAGGACGCTCCTTGGCGATGATGCGTTCAACAACCGACCAGGTGATCGGCTCGATATACGTCACGTCGGCCATTTCCGGGTCCGTCATGATGGTCGCAGGATTGCTGTTGACCAGGATGACTTTGTAGCCCTCTTCGCGCAGGGCCTTGCACGCTTGCGCGCCGGAATAATCGAATTCGCAGGCCTGGCCGATCACGATCGGGCCAGCGCCAATAATCAGAATACTTTTAATATCTAAACGTTTAGGCATTTTTCTTTTTCTCCTCCGCAGCCATCAAGTTGATGAAGCGGTCAAACAGGTAAGCAACATCCATCGGGCCCGGCGACGCTTCAGGGTGGCCCTGGAAGCAGAAGGCCGGCTTGTCCGTGCGGGCAAAGCCCTGCAGGGAGCCGTCGAACAGCGATTCATGGGTCACGCGGCAATTCGCGGGCAAGGTTGCCGCGTCGACGGCGAAACCGTGGTTTTGCGAGGTAATCAAGACTTGCTTGGTTTCCAGGTCTTGTACCGGGTGGTTGGCACCGTGGTGGCCGAACTTCATCTTCAGGGTCTTCGCACCGGAAGCGATCGCCATGATCTGGTGACCGAGGCAGATGCCGAAGGTCGGGATGCCCTTCTCGATCAGTTCGCGGGTAGCAGCGATGGCGTAATCGCACGGTTCCGGGTCGCCGGGGCCGTTCGACAGGAAGATGCCGTCCGGATTGAGTGCCAATGCGTCGGCAGCGGTGGCTTGCGCCGGCAGCACGGTGACCTTGCAGCCGCGCGCCGTCAGCATGCGCAGGATATTGCGCTTGACGCCGTAGTCGAAGGCGACCACGTGGTATTTCGCGTCAGCATCAAGCAGTTGGCCATAGCCTACACCCAGCGTCCATTCCGTTTCGCGGTACTCGTAGGCAGCCTTGCTCGATACCACCTTGGCCAGGTCCATGCCGGCCAGGCCGGGGAAGGAACGGGCCAGTTCCAGCGCTTGCGCGGCGGATGGCTCATTGCCTTGCGTGCCGACCAGGATGGCGCCGCCCTGTGCACCTTTTTCACGCAGGATGCGCGTGAGCTTGCGTGTATCGATGCCGGCGATGGCGACGATATTTTCAGCTTTCAGGTAGTCGGACAGGGAGAGCGTGGAACGGAAATTGGATGCCAGCAATGGCAGATCGCGGATGATGAGGCCAGCGGCGTGTACCTTGGAAGATTCGACATCTTCCGGATTGACGCCCGTATTGCCGATATGCGGATAGGTCAGGGTGACCATCTGGCGGCAATAGCTTGGGTCGGTAAGGATTTCCTGATACCCGGTCATCGAGGTATTGAAAACAACCTCGCCCGTGGTATGACCGGCGGCACCGATCGAAAAACCTTTAAAGATCGTTCCATCAGCAAGCGCTAATATGGCTGGAACGGCAGGGCCAGAAAAAAATGGCGGCAAGGGCAACTCCTGATAAAGTTACCGTAGCTGCGCCACGTCAGACCGACCGCCTAGATACCCGAGCCAGATGCACTCAGGGTGTTTCAACGGTCATTTTGAATGAGGGGATGGGTAGTCGCTACGGTATATGTGTGATTGGCTAAACCTTTGAATTATAACCAAAAGGAAGCTTTTCCACAAGGAAGAAAATACAGAAGGCCCGGCATTTTTTTGCGCAGCAGCATAAATCCTGCGCCCCATGAAAAAAGCCGCCCGGCTTGCGCGGAGCGGCTTGAAAGGCAATATCGGTTACTACTTAGGCTGTCAAAGCCGCGATACCCGCTTTGGCGATTTGCGCATCTTCCGCCGATTTGACGCCCGAGACGCCGACGGCACCCACGTAGTGGCCGTCGAACACGATGGGCACGCCGCCTTCGAGCAAGCCGTCGATTTCCGGCGCGCTCAGGAACGATACGCGGCCACCGTTGATCATCTCTTCATAGATGCGCGATTCGCGGCGGCCCAGTGCGGCCGTCTTGGCTTTCGATGGGGCGATGTGCGACGAGATCGGCGCCACGCCGTCCATGCGCTGCAGCCACAGCAGGTGGCCGCCGTCGTCGACGATGGCGATCGTGACCGCCCAGTTATTCTTGACCGCTTCCGCTTCGGCGGCGGCAGCGATTTTCTTTACGTCGTCCAGGGTCAAAATCGGTTTCGATTGCATGGTGCATCCTTGTTATGTTGAGTCAAAATTGTATACGAAATGCGCAGCGGCGCGATCGCTTACTGATCGCTTACTGCTCGCGCTTGGCTTTCAGCTTTTGCTTGAGCTGCGCCATGACGGCAAAGGTCGCCTGCTCGCCCGCCAGGATCGCCTGGTTGCGGCTGTTGAAATCGTTGCCCTTCATGGTGCCCAGGCTGGGCTGGATCACCACGTCCGCATCCTTCAGCTCGAACTGGTTGATGCGCTGGCCCATGATGGCGAAGGTCTGCATCAGCACTTCCATCGAACTGATGGCCTTTTGCGTATCCGTTTGCGACGAGATATTCACGGCGATGATGAAATCGGCGCCCATGTCGCGCGCAAAGCGCACGGGCACGGGAGCGACGAGGCCGCCATCGACATAGGTGTGGCCGGCAATGGTTACAGGCTGGAACACGCCCGGCACGGCCGACGAGGCGCGCACGGCCATGCCGGTGTTGCCGCGCTGGAACAGGATCGGCTGGCCATTTTTCAAATCGGTCGCCACCACGCCAAACGGAATCTTCAGCTTTTCCAGCGGCACGCCGCCGACAGCCTTGTTGACATAGCTTTGCAGCGCCTCGCCCTTGAGCACGCCGGACGACTTGCCGAACAGGGGCAAGGCCCAGTCCGAAATGGCCGCCTCGTCCATGTCGAAGGCCATCTTTTGCAGGGCGAAGCCGGAGTTGCCCGCCGCATACATCGCGCCCACCACGCTGCCGGCGCTGGTGCCGGTGACGATGTCGGCGTGGATGCCCTGCGATTCGAGCGCCTTGATCACGCCGATATGCGCGAAGCCGCGCGCCGCGCCACCACCCAGCGCCAGGCCGATCTTGATCTTGCGCGGCGTAACGACGATGGGTTCCGGTGGCGTCAATACTTGTATCGGTTTCGGGGCGGTGGTATCGCAGCCGGCCAGCGCAAAGGCGGCCAGGGCAAGCAGGGTCAGGCGTTTAGGGAACATAGTGGCAGAAGAGAACCGCGCGCGGCAGTGGCAACAAAGGAGAGCCGATTGTAGCGCAAGCGGGGCCGCTGGCACTGAAGGCAGTCTTAAATGTTTATGGTGACAAGGTTCGTGCGCACCTGCCCTGCTGCCAGGCTGGACTTTATCGAGCGCCTGACAGAGACCGTCTGTTACGCAGTCTGCATGGATAAAGTCCAGCCAAGGATCGTACGATCTATCTGCTGCCACGCAGGCCAAGCGTCAATGCCGTTGAGTCAGCGCGGCTGGGACGGCAATCGCAATTAAAATGGCATATGTCCGTGACAAAGTGTCTCGGACACTGTTGTTTTGTTGTATTATATATTACGTATGAATAACTTCGATTATGTTAAAGCGGTAGACCTCGAAAGGGAAACCGGCCTCGGCAAGGACCTGCTGCGCAAATGGCGCGCGCGCTACGGCTTTCCCACCCCCATCAAGCGGGAGGACGGCGGTCTTGCTTACCCGCGTGAGCAAATCCGGCAGCTTAGCTTGATCAAGAGGCTGCTGGACACCGGTTTCAGGCCAGTTCAGGTGGTGGGCAAGTCTATTGTTGAACTCACGCGCTTGGAGCGCGCCATAGCCGATCTGGCTGCAGAGTGTCAGCCAGATCCGCTGATCGGCGGCGCCATCGAACTGTTGCGTGGCCATCAGCTCGACGCGCTGGACGAACTGCTCCAGCGCGATTTCGCGCAGCGCGGACCGGCCAGCTTCGCTATGGAGATGGCGGTGCCGCTCATGCAGGCCATAGGTAGCGCCTGGGCTAGAGGAGAACTGGAGACTTATCAGGAGCACGCCTGCAGCGCGATCGTGGCGCGTATCCTGGCGGCCAGCGGCAACGCACACAAGCCTGCGCCGGACGCACCGAGAATACTATTTGGGACGCCACCTGAAGAACTGCATGTGCTGGGCTTGCTCATGATCAGGGCCGTGCTGAGAGAGCGTGGCGCCTATTGCATTGACATCGGGCCACAGGTATCCATCAACGAGGCTGACATGGCCGCGCGCGCCTACCGGGCTGACATCGTTTGTTTTTCTTTCAGCGCGGCCTATCCAGAGCGGCGTGTTCGGCCTTTCTTGATGGAACTGCGGGCACGCCTGCCCGGATCAATACTGATCTGGGCAGGCGGTGCCGGTACCTCCCACATTAAACGGGCCCCGGCTGGGGTTCGCCTGTTTTCCGATCTGGATGTGCCGTCGGCTGCCATGTCGGAATTAATTGCGTCGCCCCCCGCTGGCTGGCGCGATAACTCACTTGATCGTCAGATATGAACAACTTAGAAAATTCAGTGGTGGCCAACGCCGCCAGGCTCTCGTGTCGGCAGATTTTGCGGCAGGCGACGCATGGCGCGCATGTCAGCCTGAACCATCATCCTCTGCTTGCAGGCATCGTCCGGCCTGCGTACACCCTGACGACTTATGCCAGAGTGCTGGTCGCCTATTTCCACCTCTATCGTTCACTGGAAACGGCGATTACGGACTTTATGGACGACGCGGCGCTCACATTCGATTATGCTGCGCGCTGCAAAACGCCATTGTTAGCCGCGGACTTGCGCGTGCTCGGCATCGATGCGGATGATCCGGCCTGGCGGCCGCCACAGCCACTGGGCGCGGTCCCGATTCTGAACGCAGCGCAACTGGTCGGTGTACTCTATACGATTGAAGGAGCCACTCTCGGCGGGCAGGTGATTACGCGTCACATCGAAGCCAATCTGGGACTGGCCATCGATTCCGGCGCACGGTTTTTCAACGGCTACGGCATCCGCACAGAGGCGCACTGGAGCCAGTTCGAGGCGTTCATGGAGTCGGCCTGCGGCAGCGCCGATGAGCGTGCCTGCGCGGCGCTCTCTGCGCGCGCCACGTTTGCCGCCATGGAAGGGGTGCTCAATGACTATGCAGTCTGATGCAATCGCCGTCGCCGAACACCAGCGCACTGTCAGCGAGGCACTGGCCAACTGCGCGCGCGAACCGATACACCTGATCGGCAGCATCCAGCCAGTCGGCGTCTTGCTCGCCGTTGACGTCGAACAATTGCTGATCCATGCGGCCAGCGCCAATCTCGATACCATATTTCCACTCGATGCTGCCGAGGCGATCGGCAAGTCCCTTTTGGATCTGATCGGTGCCGAACAGCTGGCGTGGCTGGAGGAGTTGCGCCGCCAGCCGGACCTGGTCGAGCCGAAGCTGTGGTCGCTGGTTCTGAAGCGGGCCGGGCAGCTGCTGCATTACGATGCGCAGGTATTCCGCTCCGAGGGCTCGTTCGTGATCGAGGTCGAGCAATGGCAGGCGCCGTCCGGCGACGTTTTCCACGAGCTCTTCATCCCGTTGCGCGACGCCTTATGCAGACTGGACCAGGAAACCGACCTCGAGCAGTACGCGAGGGAAACGGTTAGCCAAGTACGCACTTTGAGCGGCTTTGATCGTGTCATGATGTATCGTTTCGACACCAACTGGGATGGCGAAGTGATCGCCGAGAGCAAGATCGAGAACGCCGCCTCATACCTGGGCAACCGCTTTCCCGCCTCTGACATCCCGGCCCAGGCGCGCGCGCTATACACCACCAATCTAGTACGCCTCATCGCTGACGTCGATGCCTCACCGGTTCCGTTACTGCGTCCGGCCTACGCTGCTCCGATCGATCTCAGCCACTCCTGGCTGCGCAACCTGTCGCCCATGCACGTGCAATATTTGCGTAACATGGGCGTCCGCGCCAGCCTGAGTATTTCACTGGTCCAGAACGGCCGTTTGTGGGGACTGATCGCTTGCCACCACTTTACGCCCAAATACGTCGGTCTGCGCGAGCGCGGGCTTGACGAGTTCATCGGCCGCTCGGTTTCCCTCAAGCTGAACAGTCTCGACAAGGACGAGCGCGATGCGCTCAGTGCGCGCATCCGCAATCTGCTGCATGAACTTACGACCTTGATACGCTGCTCTGACGATCTGGATCACGTGATTCATCTGCTCAAGAACCAGTTGCTTGGTCTGGTTCGCGCAGCCGGCGCCATCATCGTGATGGACGGCATGCGTCATGTGCTGGGCGATACGCCGCCATCGGAGGTAGTGTTGCGCCTGTTCACGGCCTTGCAAGAGCGCCCACTGGCACCGGTATTCCATACCGACGACCTGCGCCAGTTGATCGGTGCCGACGGCACGGCGGTGGCCGAATCGGGTGGCGGCGTGATGGTCGCACCGCTGGGCCCCGGCGGCGACAATTACGTGATGTGGTTCCGTCCTGGCATCTTACGCACGCTGCATTGGGCGGGCGCACCCAACAAGGAGGTCGAGTACGGTGCTGATGGCGTGCATATTTCGCCGCGGCGCTCCTTTGACACCTGGGTCGAAACGTACCACGACAAGTCGCTAGCCTGGTCGCAGGTCGAAATCGACGCGGCCGGCGCGCTGTCGCACGCGATGATTGAGGTGTTGGCACAAAAGGCGCTGAAGACCAGCGAGGAGAGCTATCGGCTGCTGGCCGACAACTCGACTGACATGATTGCACGGCTAGGCCCGGACGGTTGCTTCCGTTTCGCCTCGCCAGCGTGCCGTGAGTTGTTGGGTCTGGATAGCGAACAGATCGTTGGGCACGCGCTGGCCGAGGTACTCGACCCCGGTGCTAACGGTGTGGCGCTGATGCTGGCCGCCATACCAGGCGCGGGCGACGCCGTCACCAAGGTGCTGCGCGGTACGCGCCCTGACGGGCGGCCGCTGTGGATTGAAGCGACCTTGCGCCACATGCATGGCGGTCTAGAACGTAACGAAATCGTCCTGAACGCGCGTGACGTGACGCAGCGCCACATCTACCAACTGGCGATTGAGGAGGTGCACCGGCGCCAGGCGCTGATTCTGGAGGCGGCCGGAGAAGGCCTTGTGAGCCTGGACGGACGCGGCTACATTGCTTACGCCAACGAGCAGGCGACCAGAATACTGGCACGTGAAGAGCACGATCTGCTCGGGATGCATTGTTGCGACATTTTTTGCGCGACCAGTGAGGGCGAGGGCAGCTGTAGCAGTGGCTGCCCCTTCCTGGCCACCGTGCGCGACGGTGCGATACGGCAGGGGCGGCAATGTCTGAGCGAGACTGCCGGCAGGACAGATGTCTGGGTCGAATATGTCTGCACTCCGCTGCTGGAGGGGCACGGCCTGGCCGGCTGCGTGATTGTACTCAGTGTTTCGGAGGCCCCGGCTTTGCCGACGCACAGTGTCGCCACCGAAGTCATTCTCGACCAAGCCATCGAGGCGGTGATGGTGACCGACCGTAATAGACGTATCACTTCGGTCAACCGGGCATTCACCGAAATCACCGGCTTCAGCGCCGTCGAGGCAATCGGCAAGACGCCAGCCATCCTCAAATCGGGTGTCCATACCCACCATTTCTACGAAGAACTCTGGTGCCAGCTCAAGGAGAAGCGGCGCTGGGCTGGCGAGATATGGAATCACCGCAAGAACGGCGAGATATATCCTCAGTGGGGGAGCATTTCGGCAATCGGCGACGTCGGCGGCGAAGTGCAGAGTTATGTGGCGGTGTTTTCCGACATCTCCAAGGTCAAGCAGGCGGAGGAAAGGCTGCAGCATCTGGCCAACCACGATACCCTGACCGGTTTACCCAATCGTATGAGCTTCACCGACAGTCTGGCGCGCATGCTCGAACGCAGCAAGCGTACCGGGACCGGCGTCGCTGTGGTGTTCATCGACCTCGACCGTTTCAAGATCATCAATGACACGCTTGGGCATGCAATTGGTGACAATTACCTGACGATGGTGACCGAACGCCTGCTCTCGGCGACCCGCAAGGTCGATATGCTGGCGCGCTGGGGCGGCGATGAGTTCGTGCTGGCGATGGAGGACGTGATCGACCGTAACGCCATCGGCGAGATGCTGGGTCGCATGCTGAAACAATTAGCTCAGCCGATTTACCTGGCGGGACACGAGCTGATTCCGACGGCCAGCATAGGTGTCAGCCTGTTCCCCGGTGACGGGCTTGATGGGGCCGATCTGATCAAGGCGGCCGACACGGCCATGTACCGTGCCAAGGAAAAGCGCAACTGTTTCGAGTTTTACGCCGAGGCGATGTCGGATGGTTTCGATGCCAAGCTGGTGCTCACCAGCGAGTTGCGTCATGCGCTGATGCTTGAGCAGTTCTTTCTGGTGTACCAACCGCAAATCGACCCGCGCGACAGCACCATACACGGCGTCGAGGCGCTGGTGCGTTGGCGTCATCCTGTGCGCGGCGTGCAGCCGCCGTCGACCTTCCTGCCTCTGATGGAGGAGCTGGGCTTGCTGGAGGAACTGGGCAACTGGGTACTGACCGCTGCCTGTCGCCAAATGCGGTTGTGGAGCGAACAAAACGTGCCGATTCCCCGCGTGGCCGTCAATGTGGCACCGTGTCAGATCAAGGAATCATTTATCAAACGCATAGCCTATGTCATCGAAACAAGCGAGATATCGCCACAGCAACTGGAAATCGAGATCACTGAGGGCGCGCTCAAATCCGATGAGCTGGCCGGCCACATCATGCACGGCTTGCGTGCGCTCGGCGTCTGGCTTTCGATCGATGATTTTGGCACCGGCTACTCCTCGCTGTCGCATCTGAAGACCTTCCCCATCACCTGCTTCAAAATCGACAAGTCGTTCATCGACGGTATCCCAGCCAACGAGAACGATGTTGCCATCGTGCGCACCATTCTTGCGCTTGGTAACATTTTCAAAGTGGAGGTTGTGGCAGAAGGGGTGGAAACGGTTGAGCAAATGGAATTCCTGCGTGCCGAGGGGGTGAGCAATATACAGGGCTTCTACTTTGCGCGGCCGATGACGCCCGCTCAAATCGATACTTGGGTCAGTGCAAGGGTAATCCCCCCCCCCCCATTTTTAGATTGCGCTAAAAGTAGAGGTTAAGCGACCAGGGCAAGCTTCTGTTTTGGTGTGATGCCGCCAAGTGCCATGTTGGGCCGGTCGTGATTGCAAGTCCACAACCAGCGGGTTGAAAAATCCTGGATCTCATCGAGTGTTTCAAACAGATGATGGGCCAGCCAGTCGTAGCGCACCGTGCGGTTATAGCGCTCGACATAAGCATTCTGCTGCGGCTGGCCAGGCTGGATGACGTCGATGCGAATGCCGCGTTTGGCGGCCCAGGCCAGCGTCACGGCGCTGATGTACTCGGGGCCGTTATCGCAGCGAATGACCTGGGGTTGCCACGCCATTCGATGATCCTGTCGAGGAAGCGGATGACGCATTCGGATGGCAAGGAGAAATCGACCTCGATGCCGAGTCCCTCACGGTTGTAGTCGTCGACCACGTTGAACAAGCGGATGGGACGTCTTCATGCAGAACTTTCAAAAATCTGAGTTTGGAAAATTCTACTTTTGAACGCGATCATTTGGCGGGGGGATTACCCTGTTGCCAGTCAGACGCAGTGCACCGGCGACGCCGGAATAGCGCGCAGCGAACTCCTGCTGATGCGTACGTTGCATATCCAGTTCCAGTTCATAGTACTTCAGCAACGATTCCTTGCCGGCGGCTCCAAAGCAGGACGGGCGAGACGGAAACTGCATTATTCAATAATGATAGAAAAGTAAGTTGCGCAGGAACAATAAATCGAGCTGCGGCATGGCAGCGGCATCGTTCCCTGCCGAAATATGCTTGACAGCCCTGCCCCACTTCCCTTACATTAAGTGCATGTCCTCCTTCAAACATTCCTCCCCTTCCCTGCTGTCGCTATCGCGACTACTGCTAGCACGCGCATAAGTTTGCCGCATTGCTTCGCCTGGTCACACGCCGGCGTGTTTCAAAAACCCTGGAAGGTTTGATGATGTTTGCACCATCCCCCGCTACACCCGTAATTTCTGACGCGACCGCCACCGCTGGCGCCGTTGCCCTGATTTGCCTGCTAAAACTACCGATCGCTTGCCTGGCCTAGTGTTGCGTGGCCGCCCGGCAAGCTTGCGCCACAACCATTGATTTCCCCCTATCTTCAGGAGTACCCGATCATGATGTTGCAAAACCCAGCTTCCAAATACCGCGCTTTTCCTCCCGTCAAATTGACCGACCGTCAATGGCCGAACCAGATCATCAGCAAACCGCCTATCTGGATGAGCACCGACTTGCGCGACGGCAACCAGTCCTTGATCGAGCCGATGAGCGCGGAAAAGAAGCTGCGCTTCTTCGAGATGCTGATCGCTATCGGCCTGAAGGAAATCGAAGTGGGCTTCCCATCGGCATCGCAGACGGATTTCGATTTCGTGCGCAAGCTCGTCGATGAAGGCCGCATCCCGGACGACGTCACCATCATCGTGCTGACGCAGTCGCGTGAAGAATTGATACGCCGCACGGTGGAGTCGGTCGTCGGCGCCAAGCGCGCCATCGTCCACCTGTACAACTCCGTGGCGCCCGTATTCCGCAAGGTGGTGTTCGGCATGTCGCGCGAGGAAATCACGCAGATCGCCACCGCCGGCACCACCCTGGTCAAACAGCTGGTGGCGCAGCATCCGGAAACGCAATGGGGCTTTGAATACACGCCGGAATCGTTTTCCACCACGGAACTCGATTTCTCCAAGCATATCTGCGACGCCGTCAGCGCCATCTGGAAGCCGACGCCCGCCAACAAGATGATCGTCAACCTGCCGTCGACCGTGGAATGCAGCACGCCCAACGTGTATGCGGACCAGATCGAATGGATGTCGCGCAAGCTGGCGCGCCGCGATTCCATCATCATCAGCGTGCACCCGCATAACGACCGCGGCACGGCCGTCGCGTCGGCCGAGCTGGCCGTGATGGCAGGCGCCGACCGCGTCGAAGGCTGCTTGTTCGGCAATGGCGAGCGCACCGGCAACGTCGATCTCGTCACCCTGGCGATGAACTTGTACACGCAAGGCGTGCACCCGGGCCTGGATTTCTCCGACATCGACACCGTGCGCAAATGCGTGGAAGAGTGCAACCAGTTGCCCGTCCACCCGCGCCACCCGTATGCGGGCGACCTGGTCTTCACGGCATTCTCCGGCTCGCACCAGGATGCCATCAAGAAGGGTTTCGCCAAGCAACAACCGGACAGCATCTGGGAAGTGCCGTACTTGCCGATCGATCCGGCCGACCTGGGCCGCAGCTATGACGCCGTGATCCGCGTCAATAGCCAGTCCGGCAAGGGCGGCATGGCATATTTGCTGGAACAGGAATATGGCCTGGTCTTGCCGCGCCGCCTGCAGATCGAATTCTCGCGCGCCGTGCAAGCCGTGGCCGACGCCACGGGCCGCGAAATCGCCGCGCAGGATATCCACGACATCTTCCAGAAGGAATACCTGCAGCAGACGGCACCGTACGCCTACGCCGCGCACCGCATGGTGGAAGACACCAGCAGCGATGAATCCGTGCAGATCGACATCAGCCTGTCGCACCGCCAGACGCCGCTGGCCCTGCAAGGCGGCGGTAACGGCCCCATCGATGCCTTCGTCAATGCGCTGGGGCTGGACATCAAATTGATGGATTACCATGAGCACTCGATCGGCTCGGGCGCCAACGCGCAAGCGGCTTGCTACGTGGAATTGCGCCTCGACAATGGCCCGACCCTGTTCGGCGCCGCCATCGACAGCAATATCGTCACCGCCTCGTTCAAGGCCGTGCTGTCGGCCGTGAACCGCCGCATCGGGCAGACGGATGCGGAAAAAACAACAGCGGCCGACGTGGCGGCCAGCGCCGCCTGAGCCCGACTCGGACATCCCTCATAGGGAGAAAAAGCGGTACGGCTTGATCGCCGTGCCGTTTTTTCATTTCTGTTGGGCAATTAGTAGTGCAAATCAGGTATCGCCAACCGTATAATCGTTTCATAACAAGACCACCGGAGACAGATCATTAGCTACCGAGGGAATCAGTATGAAATTGACGGATATGAAGATAGGCGTGCGCCTGGGCGCCGGTTTTGGCGTGGTGCTGCTGCTGATGGCAGTACTGGTAGGCACAGGGCTGTTGCGCCTGGATAAAATCGGCGCGCTCAGCGAGTCCATCATCGAAAAGGACTGGGCCAAGGCCGACGCCATCGCCACCATCCGCAGCACCACGCGCTCGAACGCGGCGCTGGTGCTGGAACTGTTCATCCATGAAGATCCGGCCCGCGCCAACGCCATCCACGGCGAAATCGACGCCAACAAGGCCACCATCAGCGATGCGCTGGCCATCCTCGACCGCCTGATCGTGCTGCCTGAAGGCAAGGAACTGCTGGCCACCCTGAAGCAGCAGCGCAAGGCCTATGTGGTCTCGTTCAGCCAGGCCGACAAGCTGCTGGTGGGGGGACAGCGGGCGGAAGCGGCCATGCACGTGCGCGACGACACCTTGCCCGCCCTGAATCAGTTGCAAAAAACGGTGAACCGTCTGAATGAAATCCAGCGCGCAGTGGTCGTGCATGGCGGCCAGCAAATCCAGCAGAATATTTCAGCGGCGAATGTGCTGATGGCCAGCCTGGGTACGGCCGCCCTGCTGTTGGGCGTGCTCTTTGCCTGGTGGGTCACGCGCTCGATCACCACGCCCATCGCGTATGCGCTGCGCGTGGCGCAAGCCGTGGCCGCAGGCGACCTGAGCAGTAAAATCGTGGCCGACGGCAAGGATGAAACGGGGCAGTTGCTGCAGGCGCTGCGCGACATGAATACCAACCTGGCTACGCTGGTGGGGCAAGTACGCGGCGGCACGGGCACGATTGCCGTGGCGTCGAGCCAGATCGCCAGCGGCAATGCCGACCTGTCGGCCCGCACGGAAGCGCAGGCCAGCGCGCTGGAAGAAACCGCCTCGTCGATGATCGAACTGACGGGCACTGTGCGCAGCAACAGCGACAATGCGCGCCAGGCCGACAGCCTGGCCCGCTCGGCATCAAACATCGCGCAGCGCGGCGGCACGGCCATGGCGGAAGTGATCGGCACCATGGACGCCATCAATGCTTCCTCGCGCAAGATCGTCGACATCATCGCCGTCATCGACGGCATCGCCTTCCAGACAAATATCCTGGCCCTGAACGCGGCCGTGGAAGCGGCCCGTGCGGGCGAACAGGGACGCGGCTTTGCCGTGGTGGCGTCCGAAGTGCGCAACCTGGCGCAGCGCTCGGCAGCGGCCGCCAAGGAAATCAAGGAACTCATTGCCGACTCCGTCAACCGGGTCGGACAAGGCGCGCAGCTGGTCAGCCAGGCGGGCACCACGATGGAAGAAGTGGTGGCCAGCGTGGGCCGGGTCAGCGCCATCGTCGGTGAAATCAGCGTCGCCAACCACGAGCAGAGCGAAGGCATCGAGCAAATCAATGCCGCCATCATGCAGATGGATCAGACGACGCAGCAGAACGCGGCACTGGTCGAGGAGGCGGCAGCAGCAGCCGCGGCCATGCATGAACAGGCGAGCGAACTGGAAACCCTCGTCAGCCAGTTCAAGCTGGAACCGAACACCAGCGCCAAGGCGCCGTCCCGCCCTGATGCGCCCGACGCCCCGCGCCTGCACTAAGTTGCTTATTCCACCTGGCGCGCCAGGCGGATGCCGGAAAATTGCCAGCGCGCACCGGCCGGGAAGAAATTGCGGTAGCTGACGCGCGCATGGCCGGCCGGCGTGGCGCACGACGAGCCGCGCAGCACATACTGGTTCAGCATGAACTTGCCGTTGTACTCGCCCAGCGCCCCGGGCGCCGTGCGGTAGCCTGGATACGGCGCGTAGCTGCTGCTGGTCCACTGCCAGCAGTGGCCAAACATTTGCCGCAATCCCGCTCCCGGCGCACCGGCGGCCGGATGCAGCTGGCCGACTTGCATCACGACACCTTGCGCCGCCACTTCCCACTCCGCTTCCGTCGGCAGACGCGCGCCAGCCCAGTGTGCATAAGCATCCGCCTCGAACAGCGACAAGTGGGTGGCCGGCGCCTGCACGTCGAGCGGGCGCAGCCCGAACAAGGTGAATTCCTGCCAGCGGCCCGCCGCGTCGCGCTGCCAGTACAACGGGCATTCCAGCTGCGCGCTGCGCACCCAGTCCCAGCCTTCGGCCAGCCACCACTGCGCCGTGCGGTAGCCGCCCGCCTCGATGAAGGCCAGATATTCCCCATTCGTCACCAGAGCACTGGCCAGCTGAAACGGCGCCACGTATTGCGGATGGCGCGGCAATTCATTGTCGAAGCAAAAACCGTCGCCCGCATGACCGATCTGCGCCAGGCCGCCCTCAAACGCGAGCCAGGCGGTGGGCTGTGCGTGTTCTTGCGCTGGCGCAACCGCGCTGTCCCGGCAAGCGGGATCCAGGTAAGCGGGAAACAGGGCGCTCTGCGCCAGCAAGTGTTTCACGTCCGTCAACAGCAATTCCTGGTGCTGCTGCTCGTGTTCAAGGCCCAGCGCCAACAGCATGGTCAGCCGTTCACGCTCGGGACGCGCCAGTTCGCCGGCCAGCAGGCGGCCGATGCGCGCATCGACATCGGCCCGGTAGGCGCGCACCTGCGCCATGCCGGGGCGCGTCAGCAAGCCACGCTGGGCGCGCGGATGCTTCTCGCCCACGCCGTTGTAATAGGAATTGAACAGCACGCGAAAGGCGGGGTGGAATGGTGCAAACGCCGCCTCCATGCTTTCCAGGATAAACGTTTCGAAAAACCAGGTGGTATGCGCGAGATGCCATTTCACGGGACTGGCGTCCGGCATCGATTGGGCGCCGCAATCCTCGTCGGACAAGGGTTCGGCCAAGCGCAGCGAGTGCTGGCGCACTGTATTGTAATGATCGATCAGCATCGTCGCCTTTTAGTCTCTGATGACGCGCGCATAGATAACGGCAAACCACTGCTGCGGGTCTGTCCAGACTTGCACGGTGGAAAACCCCGCCTGCTCCAGCAAGCCGACGAAGCTTGCGCGCGTGTACTTGTAGCTGTCTTCTGTATGGATGCGCTCGCCTTTCGCGAAACGCCGCTGGCCGCCTTTCCAATGGACAACTTGCTCGCTGCGCGCTTCGAGATGCATTTCGACGCGGCGCTCGTCGGCCTTGAAAAAGCCATGGTGCTGCCAGGCGCGCACGTCGAAGTCCGCGCCGATCAGCCCGTTCACGTGGCGCAGCATGTTCAGGTTGAAGGCGGCCGTGACGCCCAGCGCATCGTCATAAGCCGCGTCGAGGATGGCGTCATCCTTGATCAGGTCAACACCGATCAGCAGGCCGCCATCGCCGTCCGCATTGGCGCGCAGGCGGCGCAGGAAGGCGGTCGCTTGCTCAGGAGCAAAATTGCCGATCGACGAACCGGGATAGAAGAACAGGCGCCGCGCCTCGCGCACGCTGTCGGGCAAGTCCAGGCGGCTGGAGAAATCCAGGCCCAGGCCCGTCATCTCGATGTGCGGAAAGCGCTGCTGCAGCCGGCTTAGCGATTCACTGAGGAAATCATAGGAAATATCCACGGCCACATACTGGACCGGGTGCAGCAGGGGAAACAGGCTGGCGGCCTTGGCACAATTGCCCGCCCCCAGGTCGATCAGGGTGCTGCCCGGCCCCACGGCGTGCGCGATCTCGGCGCCGTGACGGGCAAAGATGGCGGCCTCGGTGCGCGTCGGATAATACTCGGGCAAGGCGCAAATGGCTTCGAAAAGTTTCGAGCCCAGCGCGTCGTACAGGTACTTGGGCGAGGTCCAGGCCTCGCGCGCCAGCAGGCCGCTGCTGATCTCGACTATCGTGGCAGGAGTGGCGCTGGCCACTTGGACGTTGCTGGCGGGAGACAAATCTGACTGATGTTGCGCAAGTGGCATGGTCATGGGCTGGCGTCGTTAATGTTAGGTTCACGAAGGGCTTGCACGGTCAGCCACCGGGCGCGCCGCCCCTGTCATAGCGGTTTGCGGGCGCCTTTTCCGATGACTTTTTCCATCATAGCGGAATCCGCACAAGCCAGCCGTGCGACAGGTAACGTAAGATCAAACTAGCAGTACTCACACAAAATGGGTATTGCCCAGCAAAAATGATAAGCCTGTCGTATACTACACATTGCCGGCCAAACAATCCGCGCCCCTTTGCAGTTCCCAGGCCCCCCTCTCCCCCGCGTGCCTCCCTTTACGATAGCCGTTAACACCATGCTCGAATTGCGCCATCTGTCGAAGTCCTATGCCCATGCCCGTCCCGTGCTGGCCAACATTTCCTGCCGTTTCAATGCGGGGGAATTCATCGCCATCATGGGTGACTCGGGCGTCGGCAAGTCGACCTTGCTGAACCTGATCGCCGGCCTCGATACGCCCGATGCGGGTGCCGAAGCGCACCCTATCCTGGTGGACGGCATAGCCATGTCCAGCCTCGATGACGCCGCCGCCACCCGGCTGCGTCGCGCCCGCATGGGCTTTATATTTCAGGCGTTCCACGTCTTGCCGCACCTGACCCTGCTGCAAAACGTGGCCCTGCCGCTGCTGCTCAACGGACTGCCCCAGGAGCGTGCCACCAGCATGCTCGAAGCGGTCGGCCTGGGCGGACGCGGCGGCGACTTTCCGCAACAACTGTCCGGCGGCGAAATGCAGCGCGTGGCCATTGCCCGCGCGCTCGTGCACAAGCCGGCGCTGGTGCTGGCCGATGAGCCGACCGGCAACCTCGATCCCGATACGGCGCACAGCATTCTGCAATTGCTGCGCGCCGAAATCAAGGCCAACGGCAGTTGCGCGATCATGGTCACGCATTCGCTGGCCGCCGCCGAAATGGCGGACAGAACCATGATCCTGACGAAAAACGGCTTACAAAATACAACAATCGTCGACCAAATTGATCAAACAATCAGTTAATTTAACTGACCATCTTTCACAAGTTTTGTTATCGTAGTATTATTGAAAACACTTGCCTGGTTATCAATGTTGTAACGCGAATGGTATCACGTCACCCGGAGAGCCGTACTGCGATGACGAACTATAGCTGGGGCCACATACAGTGGTCTCGTCCCTTGCATAACCTGAAGGAGGAGTAAATGAACGTTCGGCAAAAGAAGCTGGAAATGATTGAGGCGATGAACCGGGCGCGTGCGCTCGAACCATCGAGTTTTGTGCCCAACAAGCTGCTCGATACCCTGATCGAGAAGATGAACCTGAAAAATGATGCGGAACTGTGCCGTGTTCTGGAAGTCCAGCCCCCCATCATCAGCAAGATTCGTCACGGCAAACTGTCGGTCGGTGCAACGATTTTATTGCGCATGCATGAAAAATCGGACATCACCATCCGCGAACTGAAGGAACTGTCCGCCACGCCAGTCCACTGAGATACACGCTGTTGTAATGCCATGCCAGGCACCCAGGTCCCCGGCGCCATGAACTTTTGCCATACAATTCGCGCAGTTCGCTCACGATAGCGAAGAGACCCAGCCCAAACCATGCTGTCCGTTTCTCTGCCCGTCCGCTCCAGCGCCATACCCTCCCGCTTTCACTCCGCATTACCCCCTGCCAGCCAGCATTTCCACTCAAACTTGATCTGACACAACACGCACAGTCCGCGCAGGCATCAAGGTCAGCTCTGAACCAGTGATCTCAACCGCAGCCCAGCGATGCACCTGGGCGACATGTGCCCGGACGCCATCGCGCCGTGGCCGAAACTGGCCGCCATCCTCGCCACGGCCTTCATTGAAATGGGCTCGCAAGCATCCATCGCAGCGCGCTGGCGCATAGTGCGGAACTGGAGATACGCCAGGGCGACGCGCTGTGTGGCATCGATGCGGGCGCCGGCATCGACATGCCGGCCGTACCTGACCCGGCGCAGGGATGGCAACTGCTGCACGGCGCCACGGCAGCATCGGCGAACCCGAAGCGATCACGCTGGCGCTGCGCTGCCTGCTTGAACTGCCGCCGCCCGACAGCGTGGAGACCGGCTTGCGCAGCGCCGTGCAGACGCTGGCCAGCCAGCTGCTGGCGTCGCCGCCCGGCATGCACCTGAATTGCCTTAGCCAGGCACCACTCCGTAATGGCGCGCATAGCGCTCGTCCAGATTCGCCAACGGCATCATCATGAACATGTCGGCGCTTTCGAAGTCAGGGTCCCAGGCCGGTTCGCCGCAAATCCAGGCGCCCGAACGCAGATAGCCCTTGATCAGCGGCGGCACCTGCGGCTTGTGCGCCGCTTCCACCTGGTGGATGGGAAAAGGCAGGTGCGGCGTGACGCGGTATTCGCTTGGGGCCATGTGCTTTTCCGCCAGCGCCTGGTACACGGCGACGGCGTTATGCCCGCCATCGGCCAGGCTGATGCTGGCGCAGCCGACCAGGTAGTCGCAGCGCTCGCGGCGCATGTACTCGGCCAGCCCCGACCACAACAGCATGATCACGCTGCCGCCCCGGTATTTCGGGTGGATGCAGGCGCGGCCCGCTTCGACCATGCGTCCGCGCAGGTTCTTCAGGCGGCTCAGGTCGAACTCGTTTTCCGCATACAGACGGCCGATCTTGGCCGCCTTGGCCGCGCTCAGCACGCGGTAGGTGCCCACCACTTTCAAGGTATCGGCGTCGCGCACGATCAAATGGTCGCAATGCGCGTCGAATTCATCGCTGTCGAGGCCATCGGCATTGGCCAGCGACGTCAGGCCCATGGTCTCGATAAACACCTTGTAACGCAAACGCTGGACTTCGCGCACTTCCGCCGCTGTCGTGGCCTGGCTCAGCACCAGTTGGACCGGCCGGGCCTTGGCTTCGTTTGACGTGCTTATGTTTTGCATGGTTTCATCCCCCTGTGATCAAGACGACTCCAGCGTACTTGTCTAATATGTCAGGAAAATGACAGCCAAATGTCATTTCCATGACGCAAGTCAATGTCATGCGGGGATCGTGCATAATTACCACACTCACCCGGCAGGAAGACAGGATGAAAGACCAGGACGCACCGCACATCACGCCCTACACCAAGCCGGCCGCCGGCTGGGATGCCTTGAAACACGTGGCCATCAGCCTGCGCCTGGAACGGGTGGCGCCCGGCAATCTGAAAGCCCTGCTGGCGCAAAACCAGCCGGACGGCTTCGATTGCCCCGGCTGCGCCTGGCCAGACCGCAACCACGCTTCCACGTTTGCCTTTTGCGAAAACGGCGCCAAGGCCGTCGCCGCCGAAGCGACCAGCCGCCGCGCCGGCTCGGAACTGTTTGCCAGCCATAGCGTCACGCAGTTGCTGGAACAATCCGACTACGCGCTGGAACAGCACGGCCGCCTGACCGAACCGATGGTCTACGACGCTGCCAGCGACCGCTATGTGCCGATCTCCTGGAACGACGCCTTTGCCCTCGTGGGCCGCCACCTGCGCACCCTGCCCGACCCGAACCAGGCCGCGTTTTACACCTCGGGACGGGCCAGCAACGAAGCCGCTTTTTTGTACCAGCTGATGGCGCGCCTGTACGGCACGAATAACTTCCCCGATTGCTCGAACATGTGCCACGAAGCGACCAGCCGCGGCTTGCCGGCCACGGTGGGCATCGGCAAGGGCACGGTGACACTGGACGACTTCGAACTGACCGACACCATCCTCATCTTCGGCCAGAATCCCGCCACCAACCACCCGCGCATGCTGGGCGAACTGCGCGACTGCGCGCGCCGCGACGGCAGCATCGTCTCCATCAATCCCCTGCGCGAACAGGGCTTGCAGCGCTTCATGGACCCGCAAAGCGCACTGGAAATGGCGACCCTGGGCAGCACGCGCCTGGCCGGCCTGTTCGTGCAGCCGACCCTGGGCGGCGACTTCGCCCTGATCAAGGCCGTCGCCAAGCGCGTCGTCGAGCATGACGATGCGGCGCAGGCCAGCGGCGCCCCGGCCGTCATCGATCACGCTTTCATCGCGCAGCATTGCAGCGGATTCGACGCCTTCCGCGACGACCTGCGCGCAGAGAATTGGCAACTGCTGCTGCAGGAGTCGGGCGTGGCGCGCGCCCAGATCGAGGCATTGACGGACATCTTCGTCAAGGGCCAGCGCATCATCGCCACCTGGGGCATGGGCTTGACGCAGCACAAGCACAGCGTGGCAGCCATCCGCATGCTGTCGAACCTGATGATGCTGCGCGGCCAGATCGGCAAGCCCGGTGCCGGCCTGTGTCCCGTGCGTGGCCACTCCAACGTGCAGGGCGACCGCACGGTGGGCATCGAGGAAAAGCCCACGACGGCCTTCCTCGACCGCCTGGGCCAGGTGTATGGCTTCGAACCACCGCGCGCGCATGGCCACGACGTAGTGGCCACCATCGACGCCATGCGGCGCGGCGAGGTCAAGGTGTTCATCGCGCTGGGCGGCAATTTCGCCGCCGCCACGCCCGACACGGTGCTGACCGTTGCTGCGCTGCGCCAGTGCGCGCTGACGGTGCAGGTGGCCACCAAGCTCAATCGCAGCCACCTGGTCATCGGCAAGGAAGCCTTGCTGCTGCCCACGCTGGGGCGCACGGAGATCGATCTGCAGGGCGGCGTGGCGCAGGGCGTGACGGTGGAAGACTCGATGAGCATGGTGCATATCTCGTACGGCCGCAATGCGCCCGCGTCGCCGCAGCTGCGCTCGGAAGTGGCCATCGTTGCCGGCATGGCCGAAGCGACCGTGGGCAGCAGCCAGGTCGACTGGCGCGCGTATGCGGCCGACTATGCGCGCATCCGCGACGACATCGAAAAGGTGTTTGACGATTTTTACGACTACAACGCCAGGGTGGCCATTCCAGGCGGCTTTCATCTGACGGTGGCCTCGCGCGAGCGCGTGTGGAAAACGGCCAGCGACAAGGCCTGTTTCCTCGTCGCCCCGCTGCCGCTGGACACGCCACTTCACCGCGCCCGTGCGCGCTATGGCGAACGCCTGATGGTCTTGATGAGTACGCGCTCGCACGACCAGTACAACACCACCATCTACGGCATGGATGACCGCTACCGCGGCGTGTACGGCACGCGCAAGGTCATCTTCGCCAACAAGGAAGATATCGCCATGCTGGGCTTTGCCGATGGTGATCTGGTGGATATGATCGGCGCCTGGGACGATGGCGTGGCGCGCCGCTCCGACGGCTTCCGCCTGGTCGCCTATGACATCCCGCGCGGCTGCCTGGGCGCGTATTACCCGGAAACGAACGCGCTGGTGCCGCTGGCCAGCACGGCCGACGGTGCCGGCACGCCCACGTCGAAGTCCGTCCCCGTGCTACTGCAGCGCAGTGCTGCTTAAATACTGATCCCGGGCGTGTAATCGACGTACGCATCCTGGCGGCAAAAACCCACCAGCTTCATGCCCGCCTGCGTGGCGATGGAAATGGCCAGCGAACTGGGGGCGGAAATCGTCGCCAGCAGCGGAATCTGCATGCGCGCCGCCTTGCGCGCCAGCTCGTAGCTGCCGCGGCTGGACAGGAAGACGAAGCCGCGCCGCATGTCGATATCGTGCAGCGCCAGGTGCCCAATCAATTTATCGAGGCCGTTATGCCGGCCGATATCCTCGAATACGCGCACGATATCGCCGTCGGGCGTGCACCACGCGGCCGCATGCACGCCGCCCGTTTCCCGCATCAGCGCCTGGTGTTCGCGCAAGCCGGCGGACGCGCGCGCCAGCGCGGCCGGCAAGTCGACGTGGATCAGCGCCGGCGGCAGCGCGGCGGGCTGCAAGTCGAGCATGTCGATGCTGTCGATGCCGCACACGCCGCAGCCCGTGCGGCCCGTGAGTTGGCGGCGCCGGTCCTTCAGGCGCACGAAATCCTCCTGCGCAATGGTCAGTGCCACTTCGGCGGAATCAGAGCGCAGGAATACTTCACAGTCGAAGATGGCGCCGGCAGAAGCGACCACGCCTTCCGTCAGCGCGAAGCCGTAGGCAAACGCTTCCAGGTCACGCGGCGTGGCCATCATGACGACATGGGAAATGCCATTGAAGACCAGCGCGACGGGAATTTCCTCGGCGACGTGGTCGATGGCGGCAGTGGAGTCGCCCGCGCGGTGGCGGACGATGGCGCGCTCGACGAAGCCGGCGCGTTCAATACTGGTTTCTTCTGACATGGCAACCATGGGGGAACTATCACAGGCCCCATGGTAAACCAGAATGGGCAAGCGGGGGGCGGCCCTCCGCTCGCGCCATCAATCCTTCTTCGGACGGCCCGTTTTCAGCTGCGGCAAGCCGGCCAGCACGTTTTGCAGGGTCGCCAGGTCGATCTGGCTGATCAGCGCCACGCCAATGCGCAGCAATTCGCTTTTCTTGATCTCGAAACCGGCCTTCAGGCAAGCTTTCTTTACCTGGCCCAGAACTTCATACTCCGCTTCCGGCATGGTGAAGCTGTCGCGTACCAGTTTCGGCTTGCGGGCTTTTTCCTTGACGGCGGCGACCTTGGCGACCGGCGCTTTTTTCGCTGGCGCAGGCTTGGCGGCGGCCTTGGCTACCGGTTTGACGGCGGCCTTGGCGACCGGCTTCGCAGCAACCTTGGCCGCCGGCTTGGCAGCGGCTTTGGCGACTGGCTTGGCCACAACTGGTTTGGCCACGACGGCCTTGGCCGCAGGCTTGGCGGCGGGCGCCTTGGCAACGGCAGGCTTGGCAGCGACAGGCTTTGCGGCTGCCGGCTTCGCTGCGGCGGGCTTGGCGGCCACTGGCTTGGCGGCGGCTTTTGCCACTGGTTTGGCTGCCGGCTTGGCTACCGGTTTCGCGGCAGGTTTGGCGGCAGGTTTGGCGGCCGGTACGGCCTTGGCCGAGGCAGCATTGATCGAGGCGCTGGTGGGGAACATCGATACGGGCGCGCTGTCGGCTTTTTTCACTGGAACGGTTTTGGTCATGGATTCTCCAATCTAATAAATAATATAAACAATATATACTCTTTTTTGAAATCTTGCTTGCTGCACATCAAGTCATGCGCGCGGCATGACCTCCTAGGCGCTGGCGCGGATGGTGAAATCGACCCCGACCTCGTCCCAGAATTCCTGCTCCTTCTCGATCCAGAACGACACGGTGGGATGGTGCGCCACCCAGCCGCGCTTGATGTCGAGTTCGATGCGGCTCTTCATGCGCAGGCGCAGTTCGCTGAAATCGGCTTCGATGCGCGCATGCATGAGCAGAATCGACAGGCGCAGCGCCAGCACGGCCTTGGCGAAATCAGGGTCGGACAGCACTTCACCGATCTTGCGCAAATTGCCCTTCTGCGCCAGGATCAGCCGGCTCATGGTCTTCTGTTCGCGCGTGGTAAAACCGGGCAAGTCCGCGTTTTCCACGATATAGGAGGCGTGCTTGTGGTAGCCCGTCTGCGAAACGGCCAGCCCCACTTCGTGCAGCAGGCTGCTCCAGCGCAGGCATTTCACCAGGGCATCGGACGTGGGCTTGAGCTGCGCGTACATGGTCAGTGCCTGCTCGGCCACCCGGCCGGCGCGCTGCTGGTCGATATGGAATTTCTCCATGCAGCCCTGCACCGACTGTTCGCGGCGGTCGCGCTTGGTCGAACGCAGGTACAGGTCCCACATCACGCCCATGCGCAAGCCTGCCTCGATCGGCGTCATGACGGGAATGGCCAGTTCGCGGAACAGGCCGATCAAGATGGCCAGGCCGCCGACAATGGTGCTGGCGCGGTCGGGGCGCAGGCCGGGCATGTCGATGCGGCTGGTGTGGCCCAGCTCGATGAAGCGCCGCGCCAGCGCATCGAGGCTGGCGCTGGTGAGCAAGCCATCGCCGAGCTTGTTGCGGGCGATGATGTCGGCGATCGTGCGGATGGTGCCGGAAGAGCCGTAGGCCGTCTTCCAGTACTGCGGACCGTATGGTGGCGCACCATCCTCGAAATGGCTGCGCGCCGACAGGATGGCCGCCTCGAACGACGGCGCGTCGATGCGCCCGCCGATGAAGAACGACAGGCTTTGCTTGACGGTGCCCAGGCTGAACGACTCGACGCGCTCGATATCGTTGCCGCGCCCCAGTATCAGTTCGGTCGAGCCGCCGCCGATATCCATCACCAGCCGGCGTTCGCCGGGAATGGCCAGCGCATTGGCCACGCCCATGTAGATCAGGCGCCCCTCTTCCTCGCCCGAAATGATCTCGATCGGGTAGCCGATGGCTTGCTCGGCCAGCGGCAGGAAGACGGCGCCGTTACGCGCCACGCGCATGGCCGACGTGGCCACCACGCGCACGGCATCGAGTTCATAGCCGGCGAGGATGGCGCGAAAGCGCTGCAAGCAGGCCAGCGCCCCCTGCATGGCTGCCTCGGTCAGGTCGCCATTGGCATCGAGGCCGGCGGCCAGGCGGATCGGGTCACGCACGCTCTTGACCACGCGGATAGTGTCGCCATCATGCTTGCCGACGTGTAAACGAAAACTGTTGGACCCCAGGTCCACCGCTGCATACATACTGGCCTCTTGTCATGTCATTGCTGTACCAAGCGCCAAAAAAATTGGCAAATTCAATTGGTAAATTATATAAATCATTTAAACGATTTAAAAATCCTACCACACTACCCCCATCGTATGACAGCGGCGTGACAGGATTGTGACAAGAAGTCGCGCGGCGACGACGCTTAGGGCACGATGGTCGTAAACAAATAAACAGCAAAAATCACCAGGTGGACGGTGCCCTGCATCACCGTGGTGCGGCCTGTACCCAGCGACAGTGTGGCTACCATCAGCGACAGCAGCAACAGCACAGTCGACTTGATATCGAGTCCCAGCGTAATCGTCAGACCGGTGGCCAGCGACACCACCACCACGGCGGGAATCGTCAGGCCGATGCTGGCCAGTGCGGAGCCAAGCGCCAGGTTCAAGCTCGTTTGCAAACGGTTGGCACGCGCAGCGCGCACGGCGGCCAGGCCTTCGGGCAGCAGCACGATGGCGGCGATGACGATACCAACCAGGGTTTTTGGCGCGCCCATGGCGGCAATCGCCGTCTCCAGCGCGGGCGCCAGCGACTTGGCCAGCAGCACCACGGCGCCCAGGCACACCAGCAGCGCGCCGGCACTGACCCAGGCGACGGTGGGCGTGGGCGGCGTCGCATGCACCTCTTCGTCGCCGACGGCTTCCTTGGGCAGGAAGTAGTCGCGGTGGCGCACCGTCTGCACCAGCACGAAGGTGCCGTACAGGACCAGCGAGATGACGGCGATGAAAATGAGCTGGCTGGAGTTGTAATATGGTCCAGCGGCGCTGGAGGTGTAATTTGGCAGCACCAGCGTCAGGATGGCGATGGCCGCCAGGGTGGCCAGCGACGCGCTCACGCCCAACAGGCCGAAGGTCTGCTCGCGGTGGCGCCCGGCGCCCAGCAGCAGGCAGATGCCGACGATGCCGTTCAAAATGATCATGATGGCGGCAAACACGGTGTCGCGCGCCAGTCCCGTCGTTTCCGGTCCGCCGGCCAGCATCAGCGAGACGATCAGCGCCACCTCGATCAGGGTCACGGCCAGCGCCAGCACCAGGGTGCCATACGGTTCGCCGATGCGGTGCGCCACCACTTCCGCGTGGTACACGGCGGCCAGCACGCTGCCGATCAGGCCAGCCACCAGCAGGATCTGGTAGGCGCCGCCGACATTGAAGGTAGAACCGAACAGTAACAGCCAACCGGCAAGGGGGGCGGCAAGCGGCCATACAGGCAGGGATTTGAGCATTTTCATTATGGGCCTGGCAAGAGTAAAAAAGGGGAACTGCGGTGCGGACGACAAGCGGGGCCGAGCGTGCACCCCACAGGATAACTTGCTTAGCTTAAATGAAAGTTAGGGAATGCACATGTTCGGCGTACCGGCGTCCAGCATGGCCTGTCTGGTAACATACCGTTGCAATTTTCTTGTCTTTTTGCTTGCTGCCGCCGTCATACTGCAGAGTACGCCCTCCCGGCAACGACCAAGGACAGACCATGATTTCAATAAACAACACGGCCATGCGCACCTTTTTCTTCGCGGGCAGCGTATTTTGCGCCGCCGCATACGCGGACACGCCGCCAGCGCGCGAAGCGCAGGTTGACGCGAACTGGGCCACCCCGCCTGCGCCTGCCGCTGAGTCAAAGTGGCAAGACAGCCTGCCGCCCGCGCCACCGGTGGCGCCGCGCGAAGAAAAGATCCTGCCCAAAAGCGAATGGCTCACCGTCGAGCCAATGAAGGCGCCTGACCGGCGCTGCGATCCCGGCCTCGACGCCCTGTTCCTGAGCAAGGAATGCGGCAAGGAACCCAGCTGGCTGGGCTCGCGCAAAAAGTAAGCCGATTTAAATATCCAGCGTGGTGGCGCCCTGCGCCTCGACCACCCTGTTGCGGCCCGCCTGCTTGGCCGCCTGCAGCGCCTCGTCGGCCCGCTTGAACAGGCTGACGGTGCTGTCTTCGGCGCGGATGGTGGTCACGCCCAGGCTGGCCGTCAGCTGCAGCACGGCGCGCTCTGTCTTGACGGGCAGCACTTCGACGGCAGCGCGGATGCGCTCGGCCACCATCAGCGCATCGGCCAGGGTCGTGCGTGGCAGCTGGATGGCGAATTCGGCGCCGCCCAGGCGACCCATCAGGTCGCTGTCGCGCAGCTGCTGGCGGCAAGTGTCGACGATGGCTTTCAGTACCACGTCGCCCACCGGATGGCCATAGCTGTCGTTGACCCGCTTGAAATGGTCGATATTGAGTACCACCAGCGCCGTCGGCAAGCCGGGCCGGCGCGCCAGCGCCATCCACGGCGCCAGTGCCTGATAAAAACCGCGCCGGTTCGGCACCCCCGTGGCCGCATCGATCACTTCCAGGCGCGCCAGTTCGCCGCCCAGTTTTTCACGCGACAGCAGCAGGTAGCCGAAGGCGTTCGTCAGCATCATCAGGTACAGGGCGCCAAAACCGGCCAGCTGCAGCAGCTCGACGTCCAAAGCGGGGATGGCGGCGGCGAGCACGCCGCGCGCGGCGATCAGCAGCGACAGCAGGCCCATGCTGACGACGAGGAAGCGGCGCAGCATGCTCGCCTCGCGCCATTTCAGGCACAGCGCGGCCACGCCGGCGAGGAAGAAGCCGGCCACGATCAGCGAACCGCCGGCGCTGCGCAACAGCGGCGCCACGTCGAACAGATAGCAGGCGGCAAACAGCGCCACCGACAACCCCAGCGCCGGCAATACATAGCGGCGCCAGCCGCTGCGCCCGGCCGCCTGCCACAGCGCGCCCGCGTCGAGCGCCATGCCGGCAAACAGCAGGCTGTTACCCAGCAAGATGGAGAGGAAATCAGGCAGCACGCCACGGAAATACAGCAAGCACCAGGCCACGGCCTGGCACTGCTTGGCTACCGCCCAGGTAGACATGCTGAGCGACTTCTTGCGCTCGTACTCGAAGAAGAACAGGGCTGCGCACAGGCTCAGGTTGCCGAGTGCCAGGGCCAGTACCAGGGTCTTGATATCCATGGGCTACGCTATCGATGCGCAGGCGCGGCGCGCCAGGTCAGATTTCGTGTTCGACATTCGTGCTGCCGTCGCCGACCTTGCTGGCCCACGCCTGCACGAAATACTGCTTTTCCACTTCGCTGGGCGCCTCATGCCAGAATACGATGAGGGTGCCCTTGTGATCGTGGATCTGCGCCACTTTTTCAATGAATCCGACATTGTCGGCCACGTCGGCCAGCGCCGCCGCGTAACCGTACACGCGCGTCAGCCGCTCGATGCGGTCAGGCTCGGTAAAACTGTTCGTCGCCGTAATGATGGGGTGATCCAAAAACATGCTTGTCTCCATGGTGCCCGACTGCGCGGCCGGGCCGCCGCGTGCCATTACACATGCTCGGCGCGGATTAATCGGGTATGCTCACGGGAGCTTATCAGATTTCTCTGAATGCAACAAAGCATCTCCCCCTGTCTACTCAGCGAAGTCGCCCTATGTCGGATAGCAAATTACCTCCCGCGTGCGCGCCCCAGGTGCATACCTGCGGCGACCGGCGTCGCCTGGAATTCCAGCCAGGCATGATCCAGAGCGAAATGCTGCTGTCGCGCCCCGACCATCTGCTGCTGCGCTACGCGCGCGCCATGATGTGCTTCACCCTGTTCGTGCCGCGTCCCCGGCACATCCTGATGGTGGGACTGGGCGGCGGCTCGCTGCTGAAGTTCTGCCACCGCTACCTGCCCGAGGCGCGCATCACTGTGCTGGAATTGCGCGCCGACGTGATCGCCCTGCGCGAGCAGTTCATGCTGCCGCCCGACGACGCGCGCCTACGCATCATCGAAACGGACGCCGTCAGCTATATCCGCCAGCATCCGGGCTGCGCCGACGTGCTGCTGCTCGATGGCTACGACGAAACGGGCCTGCCGCCCGCATTGGGCAGCGCGCGTTTCTATGCCGATTGCCTGCGCACCCTGCTGCCCGGCGGCGTGCTGGTGGCCAATCTGTTCAGTTATGACGAGCACTACCCCGCCATGCTGGCGCGCCTGCTGCTCACCTTCCGCGGCGCCGTGTGCCACTTCGACGGCATCGCCGGCAACAACCGCATCGTCTTCGCCGCCAAGCCGGAACAAGGCGCTGACGGCCGCGCCGTGCGCGTGGTGCGCCTGGTGCGCTGGCGGCGGGTGTGCGGCCTGGCGTTTCTGAACCGCCTGCTGCCCGTATGGCAGTTGTGGCGGGTACGCCTGCAGTCTGGCGCGGGCAGCAACTGAAAGTCGTCTTCGCCGATCATAGATGTTGTTGCTTATTGGCAGTGATTTGGTGCAAAATTCGCATGATGGATGTGGTTTATGACAAACTACGGCCTGCGTGGGGCCGGCAGGCGCCGCCGAATCCAAGTATCCCTGAAGTGAGATAGGAAAAACCATGCTGCGTGGCCGCCTGCCATTGTCGATTTCCACTGCGGCCGCGCTGACCTTTGCCTGCGGCGTCAGCATCACCACCGTGCTGTTCGCCGCCATCAGCCAGCTCGAATACGACAAGATGAGCCTGAGCCTGCAGCAGCGCGCCAGCGCACGCGTGGCCGCCATCGAGCAGGGACTCGACGACGCGGTCGAGGTGCTGACCACGACCAACCAGCTGTTTGCTGCCGTCGTGCCCGTCACGCGCGAGCAGTTCCACGACTTCACCACGCCGCTGCTGCAGCGCCACCCATTCATCCAGGCCTTCAATTTCCACCGCATCGTGCCGCATGCGCAGCGCGCGGCCTTCGAGACGGGGCTGCAGCGCATCGTGCCCGATTACGCCATGACGGAAATGCGCGACGGCGTCGTCGTCCCCGCCACGACGCGCGCCAGCTACTTGGTGGTGGACTACCTCGTACCCTTGCAAGGCAACCGCCCCGCCTTCGGCCTGAACGTCAGCCCGAACGGCGTGCTGGCGCGCGCGCTGGAACAGGCCATCATCAGCGGCCAGACCACCGCCACCGGCTTGCTGGCCCTGGCGCAAGGGCCGCAGCAGGGCTTCGTCATCGTGCGCCCCGTGTACCGCCACGGCATGCCCCTGCAAACGGTGCAGCAGCGGCGCGCGGCGCTGATCGGCGATACGGCGGTCATCGTCCGCGCCGCGGAACTGGTACAGAAAATCCTTGCCGGCGCCGACCTGCTGGGCGACCCGCAGCTTGAACTGAGCGTCTACGCGGACGCTGGCGCCGACCAGCGCCAACTGATCTTCCGGCATGGCCAGGCACCTGCCGACGAAGCGGGCCGCGCCTGGGAATCGCTGCCACGCTGGCTGCAGTTTGCCTATCACAGCCATTATGACCGGACCTTTGCCTCCGCCGGCCGGCCATGGCATGTACGCGTGGTGGCCCATCCGCGCCCCTTCCTGGTCGAGCACCTGGGCTCCCTGTTTACCCTGATCACGGGCTTGCTGTTCAGCTTATTGACGGCCGCCTTCGTGCAGTCGCTGACGCAGCGCTCGCGCCGCGTGCAGCTGCTGGTGGAACAGCGCACGGCCGACCTCAAGCGCAGCAATGAGCTGCTCAGCGCCGACGTGCGGGCGCGCCAGCGCACGGAACGCGCCTTGCAGGAAAGCGAGAAACGCTTCCGCCGCCTGCTGGCCCTGTCCTCGGACTGGTACTGGGAACAGGATGCCAACTTCTGCTTCACCCACATCACCAGCGGTTTCACGGACAAGTCGAACATGCCGCTGGAACGCTTCATCGGCATGACGCGCTGGGACAACAACCCGGAGATGCGCAATTCGCGCTGGGGCAAGCAGCATATCGCCAACCTGGCAGCGCACCTGCCTTTTTCCAACCTCGAATATGCGATGAAAGACCGCGATGGCCAGCTGCGCTGGTTCAGCATCAACGGCGAACCGCTGTTCAACGAGTTGGGCGAATTTCGCGGCTACCGGGGCACGGGGTCCGAAATCACGGAGCGCAAGCTGGCCGAGCAGCAAATCCAGCACATCGCCCACCACGACGTGCTGACGGGCTTGCCCAACCGCGCCCTGCTGCGCGACCGCCTGGCGCAAGCGATGGCCCTGTCGCGCCGCAAGAACCGCGCGCTGTGGGTGCTGTTGATCGACCTCGACCGTTTCAAGTTCGTCAATGACAGCCTGGGCCACAAGGCCGGCGACCTGCTGTTGAAAACCATTGCCGCGCGCCTGCAGGCCAGCCTGCGCGAAAGCGACACGGTGGCGCGCCTGTCGGGCGATGAATTCGTCGCCATCCTGTGCGAACAGGCCGACGAAGTGCTCAGCGGCGCCATCGTGCAGCGCGTGATGGATACTGTGGCCCAGCCGGTATTGCTCGACGGCAAGGAATTCTTCGTCACCTGCAGCATCGGCGTGGCCGTCTACGACATGTCGCGCTACGACGCTCCCGGCGACGTGACCTTGAATGGCGAGACGCAGAACCTGATCGAACAGGCAGACATCGCCATGTACTGCGCCAAGAAACAGGGCCGCAACAACATCAAGTTCTACACGACGGCCATGAACCAGGCCACCCTGGAGCGCCTGCGCATCGAGACGGCGCTGCGCAATGCGCTGGAGCGCGAACAGTTCGTACTGCATTACCAGCCGCAGCTGGACCTGGCCAGCGGGCGCATCGTCGGCGTGGAAGCGCTGCTGCGCTGGCAGCACCCGGACCTGGGCATGGTGGCGCCGCAACGCTTCATCGCGCTGGCAGAAGATACGGGCCTGATCGTGCCGATCGGCGCCTGGGTCATGCGCCAGGCATGCGCGCAGATGCAGGCCTGGCATGCGGCTGGGCTGGGCCAGCTGCGCCTGGCCGTGAACCTGTCGGCGCGCCAGTTCAACGAGCCGAACCTCGTCGCCTCGATAGGCGAAGTGCTGCTTGAAACGGGCCTGCCGCCCGCCTGCCTGGAACTGGAGCTGACGGAAAGCCTGTTCATGCACGACGTGGCGCTGGCCGTCAGCCAGCTGCACGACATGAAGGCACTGGGGGTACAGCTGTCGATCGACGACTTCGGCACCGGCTATTCCAGTTTCGCCTACCTGCGCACCTTCCCCATCGACGTGCTGAAGATCGACCGCAGTTTCGTCGGCGACGTGGCGCGCGACGCGGACGATGCTGCCATCGTCGTCTCCATCATCGCCCTGGCGCACAATTTGAAGCTGCGCGTGGTGGCCGAAGGCGTGGAAACGGCGGAACAGCTGGACTACCTGCGCCAGCACGGCTGCGACGAAGCGCAAGGCTATTACTTCAGCCACCCGCTGCCCGCGCACGAGGTGGAACTGCTGCTGCGGGCGGCCATTCACGATACCGGCGCCCTGGCCTGAGCAGGCGGCGCCTGCCTACAGCTTGTGCTGCAAAAATTCGAGGAAGCAGCTGATGCGCTGCGCCAGCTGCGTATTGCGGTAGTAGACGGCGTGGATCTGCTGGCGGTAGCCCGTGTAGAACGGCTGCAGCACCTGCACCAGGCGGCCGGCCGCGATGTCGTCCTTCGTCATGAAGTCGGACAGGCAGACGATGCCCTGGTCGTGCAGCGCCAGCTGGCGCAAGGTTTCGCCGCTGGAGGCGGCCAGCGCGGGCACGATCTGCAGGCTGTTACCCGCCTCGTGGCGCAGCGGCCAGTTGTTGCCCAGTTCATATTGCGCAAAACCCAGCAGCACATGGCCGGACAGCGCTTCCGGCGTGTCTGGCACGCCGTGGCGCGCCAGGTAGGCGGGTGTGGCCAGCACGTGCAGCGGACTGGCACTCAGCGGGCGCGCATGCAGGGTCGAGTCGACCAGAGCGCCGATGCGGATGGCGATATCGGTGCGGTGCTCGAGCAGGTCGGCGATCTGGTCGTTGCTGGTCAGCTCCAGGCGGATGTCCGGGTACATGGCGCGAAACTCGGCCACGTGGGGCACCACGCAATGCAGCATGAAGGGCGAGGCGGCATCCACGGACAAACGCCCGGCCGGCTTCTGGCGGCGGATGCGGATCGATTCCTCCACGTCTTCCATCGAGGCGAGGATGGCGCGCGCCTTGTCCAGGAACAGCTGCCCCTCTTCCGTCAGCTCCATGCGCCGCGTGGTGCGCGTCAGCAGCGAGGTGGCCAGCTTGTCTTCCAGGCGCGACAGGGCGCGGCTGACGCCCGAGGTGGTTTGTCCCAGGTGCACGGCAGCCGCGCTCAGGGTGCCGCTGTCGATGACGGTGATGAAGATTTTCAGGTCGTCCGAATTGATATCCATTGTTGCCTTATTATTGCCGCATTGTTGCGCGATTTTCACATATCGCAGCATTATAATGGAATCATGGCAACAGTGATGGCAGCAGACTACGTCAGGCAACGTAAAACAAAATGGCGATAAAATGACAGCTACTACCGGCCAGCACGAACAGGTGCCAGATGCCGTGGCCATGACGCAGCTTGTGGTCGGTGGCGTAAAAGACGATGCCGCCCGTATAGCACAGCCCGCCGGCCACCAGCCACAGGAAGCCGTTCCACTCGAGCGCCGCCAGCAGCGGTTTGATGCCGATGACGACCAGCCAGCCCATGGCCACGTAAATCACCAGCGACAAGATGCGCGCGCCTTTCGCATACATATATTCCTGCACGATGCCAAGCAGGGCCAGGCCCCAGACGATGCCGAGCAGCGACCAGCCCCATGGCCCGCGCAGGGTCACCAGCATGAAGGGCGTATAGGTTCCCGCGATGAGCAGATAGATGGCGCAGTGGTCGAGCCGCTGCAGCACGGCCTTGGCCTTGCCGCGCACGCTGTGGTACAGGGTGGAAGTGAGGTACAGGGTCAGCAGCATCGCCGCATACACGCTGCAGCTGACGATTTTCCAGGGGTCGCCCGTGCGGGCCGCCGCGACGATCAGGATGACGCCGCCGATGGCCGCCAGCGCGGCGCCCACCGTATGGGAAATGCTGTTGAACCGTTCACCGTGGTACATGCTTGACCGCCCGCTGCGTTAAAAACAGGCTCATGGTACACGCTCGGGGAGATCGGGGTGCGCGGTTTGCGCAAGGCAGGGCCTGGAAAAGCCGGGGCGCATGCGCTTGCCGCCCCGCTTATTGCTGCTCAGACTATCAAGCTTCTTCGGCCTTCTTGCGCGCGGGACGGCGCGCCGGGGTCTTGCGCGGCGCCTTGGCCGGCTTGTCTTCCGCCACGACGGCCACTTCCACCGGCGCCGCTGCGACGACAGGCGCCGCTTCCAGCACGGCGTCGACCGCCTTCTTGGCCGGCTTTTTCGATGCTGCCGCCTTGCGGGCCGGCGTGCGCGGCTTGGCCTTGGGCTTCGCTTCGGCGACGGTTTCCGCGACCACCTCGGCTACCGGCTCGGGCGTTGGTGCCACCTCGACCGCCTCGGCGCGCGCTTCACGGGCGCCATCGCCATTCTTGCGGCCACCACGGCCATTGCGGCGCGAACCGCGCTTGGCGTTGCCCTCGGCCACCGCTTCCACGGCTTCGGCCACCTCGTGCACGACCTCCGGCTGCGGCGCCGGCGCATACTGCTCGATGACGGCGACGACAGATTCAGCCTCGGCCACCGGCACGAAGGCCTGTGGCGCTTCACCGCGGCGTTGTTCGTTCTGCTTGCGGCCGCCACGGCCATTGCGGCGCGAATCGCGGCGGCTGCCGCCTTCGCGGCTGTTGCCCTCCTCCGCCGTCGCGCCGGTCTCGCCACTGGCGATAGTCTCGCTGGCGGCGTCCGCGTTCACTGGGGCAGGTACAGCCACCAGGCCGCTGCTGCGGTAGACATAGGCGCCCGATTTCTCGTCGCGGCCAAATTCCAGCAAGCCGCGCGTCTGCGCCTCTTCCAGCAGGTTGCCGAAGGTGCGGAAACCGTAATACGATTCGCTGAAGTCCGGCTTGCGGCGCTTGATCGCTTCCTTCAGCATCGAGGCCCAGATCTTGCCGCTGTCGCCGCGCTCGGAAACCAGCGCGTCGAAGGTTTCGACGGCCATTTCGATCGCTTCCGTCTTGCGCGACTCGTATTTTTCCTTGCGGCGCAGTTCTTCATCGGGCGAGCGCTTGGCAGCCGCAGCCGGGCTTTCGCGCGCGTCGCGCTTGGCGGCCGTGCGGCGGCTCTCGCGCACCAGGTCATCGTAGAAAATGAATTCGTCGCAGTTGGCCACCAGCAGGTCGGAAGTCGACTGCTTGACGCCCACGCCGATCACCTGCTTGGCGTTTTCGCGCAGCTTCGACACCAGCGGCGAAAAGTCGGAATCGCCGCTGATGATGACGAAGGTGTTGACGTGGGCCTTGGTGTAGCACAGGTCGAGCGCATCGACCACCAGGCGGATATCGGCCGAATTCTTGCCGGACTGGCGCACGTGGGGAATTTCGATCAGCTCGAAGTTCGCCTCATGCATGGTGCCCTTGAAACTTTTATAACGGTCCCAGTCGCAATATGCCTTCTTGACAACGATGCTGCCCTTGAGCAACAAGCGTTCGAGGATGGGCTTGATATCGAATTTTTCGTAATTTGCATCTCGCACGCCGAGCGCGACGTTCTCGAAGTCGCAAAACACGGCCATGCTGAGGTTTTCTGGGGATGACGCCATAAGGATGAATTCTCGCTGGATGATAAGGGCGGACGGGAAGCGCAACGCCTCCCTTTTTGCTTAGTATATTCGCCCATCCCCCGTTTCGGCGACAACTATCGTGCGCGGTAGCCTATTGTGCACCGCCGACGGCACTGGTGCCCGGCCAAACCACGCTTTCATCGACCGAATAAGCTGGCACGGCATGCTGATGCGCCGCTGGCAGAGGCCAGCGGCGCAGATCAGGACTTTCGCCCTCCTCGGCCCAGGCCCAAGCGCCGCTGGCCGGCACAAGTTGAGCAGCACCCCTCCGGAGCATAAAACGATGCAGGCAGGAAGTGGCGGACTCGGCGGAAGACTTCAGTGCCACTCCAGGCAGTGAAATGCCACAGGACAATATGAAAATGTACGTGATGCACCCATTTTTTTGTGGCAACCATCTGCCAGAAAAAATTTGTTGCCTTGCAGCACCGCACTTTTCCCGCTGGCGGGAGTAAACTAGGTGCATTCTGAAGGAGTTGCCATGTCCATATCCGCCCTCACCACCGGTACCTCGGGGCTGACCGCCAACCAGCGCGCGCTGGATGTGTCCGCCAACAATATCGCCAACGCGAATACGCCAGGTTTCCAGCCGCAGAAAGCCGCGTTCCAGGAGTCCAGTCCGGCCGGCACGGGCGTGACGCTCTCAGTCGAAGGGCGCAAGCTGGCCGCCAGCGAAAGCGTCAGCGGCGCCAATGCGACTGCGGCCAAGGCGGCTGAAAGCCGGCCGAACGGCGTTGGCCTGGCGTCCGAACTGACGGACAACCTGGTCTACAAGGCTGGTTTCAACCTGTCGGCGAATGTCATCAAGGCGGCCGACCAGGCCTTGGGCAGCCTGATCGACGTCAAGACTTGAAGCCCTGAGACTATCTACATCATAGCCAGCGCCAGCGGCGCCATGGCAGGCGCAATCAGCGCCAGCAGCCGTTCGGCCGGAATGCCGTCGCGCGCCTGCACCGACAGGCCATGCAGCAGCGCCGCATAATAATCGCCCAACGCCTGCACGTCCGCTCCCCCTGATAACTCTCCCGCCAGCTGCGCCGCGCGCAAGCGCTCGATGACGGCTTGCGTGCGCGCGCGGCGGTGCTGCGCCAGCCAGTCGGCGATGCCGGCGTTTTCCGCGCTGGTGTTCGTGGCGGCCGTAACCACCATGCAGCCTTGCGGCTGGCCGCTGCGCGTGTACAGCAGCACGGCTTCTTCCAGCATGCGCGCCACCGCGTCGCGCACATTCAGACTGGCGGCCAGCGCATGCACGGCAAAGGCGCCCTCGCCCGACTCGTACAGCTCCACGGCTTCGCGGAACAGTTGCTCTTTCGAACCAAACGCCGCATAGATGCGCGCCGAGGCGATGCCCAGCGCCGCCACCAGGTCGGCCATCGACACACCCTCGTAGCCGCGCGTCCAGAATGCGTCGCGCGCTTTTTCCAGCGCCAGCGCGCGGTCGAATTCCCTCGGTCTTCCTGCCATTTTGATCCTCTGCTTGCAAACTGGCGGCCAGTATAACGCCTGGAGCCCGCAGCGCATTCGCGATTTATTTTGCATCAGCGTCTTGACCTCGCCAACAATTTCACCTATTCTTTGTCGATCGACAAACAATAGGAGCCGATATGAAAACCATCCAAGGACCGAGCCTGCACCTGGCCCAATTCGCCGCCGATACGGCGCCCTTCAACACCCTGCCCGCCATCGCCGAGTGGGCGGCCGGCATGGGCTTCAAGGCTTTGCAGATTCCCGCCTGGGATGCGCGCCTGTTCGACGTGGCGCAAGCGGCCCACAGCCAGCAATACTGCGACGAGCTGGTCGCCATGCTGGCGGGCCATGGCCTCGTCATCAGCGAACTGACGACCCACATCCTCGGCCAGCTGGTGGCCGTGCACCCGGCCTACGACGCGCTGTGCGACAGCTTCGCGCCGGCCCACCTGCACGGCCAGCCGGCCGCGCGCACCGAGTGGGCCATCGAGCAGGTGAAACTGGCGGCCATGGCCTCGAAACGCCTGGGCCTGGCGGACATGGGCACGTTTTCCGGCTCGTTCGCCTGGCCGTACCTGTTCCCGTTCCCGCAACGCCCGCCCGGCCTGATCGAGGCGGCCTTCGACGAACTGGCGCGCCGCTGGCTGCCCATCCTCGACGTGTGCGAGGAACAGGGCATCAACCTGTGCTACGAAATCCACCCGAGCGAAGACCTGCATGACGGCATCAGCTTCGAGATGTTTTATGAACGCGTGGGCCGCCACCCGCGCTGCAAGATGCTGTTCGACCCCAGCCACTTCGTGCTGCAGCAGCTCAATTACCTGGAATTCATCGACATCTACAAGGACCATATCCGCATGTTCCATGTGAAGGATGCGGAATTCAATCCGACGGGACGGCAAGGCATCTACGGCGGCTACCAGTCGTGGGAAAACCGCGCCGGGCGCTTCCGCTCGCTCGGTGATGGCCAGGTCGATTTCAAGGCGATCTTCTCGAAGATGGCGCAGAACGACTACGCGGGCTGGGCCACCTTGGAATGGGAGTGCTGCCTGAAGGACCAGGAAGTGGGTGCGCGCGAAGGCGTCGCTTTCATCAATGCCCACATCATTGCCGTCACGGACAAGATCTTCGACGACTTCGCCGGCGCCCCCGTCAGCGCGCAGCAGATCCATCAATTGCTGGGCATCGAGCACAACTAATCAAGGAAACCATATGAACGACTTCATTCACGACTACGTCCGCATCGACGGCCAGCGCCTGCATTGCGTCATTGCGGGCGAAGGCAAACCCGTGCTCCTGATCCCCGGCTGGCCGCAAACCTGGTATGCCTGGCGCCACGTGATGGCGGCGCTGGCCGCCAACGGTTACCAGGCGATCGCCATCGACCCGCCCGGCAGCGGCCATTCAAGCCGCCCGGCCGATGGCTACGACACGGGCGCCGTGGCCGCCACCCTGCACCGCGCCATGCTGGCCCTGGGCCACGCGCAGTACGACGTGGTCGGTCACGACATCGGCATGTGGGTCGGCTATGCGCTGGCCAGCGATTTCCCGCAGGCCGTGACGAAACTGGCGCTGACGGAAGCGGTCATTCCCGGCCTGGCGCCGGCGCCGCCCATCTTCGTCGCGCCGTCCGACAACATCTTCCTGTGGCACTTCATGTTCAACCAGGTGCTCGATTTGCCGGAAATGCTCACGGCGGGCAAGGAGCGCGAATATATCCGCTTCATTTTCGACCGCTGGTCGTACCGCCGCGACAAGGTGGCCGTCGACGTGTATGCGGAAGCGTATGCCACGCCGGGCGCCCTGCGCGCCGGCTTCGCCTACTACCGCGCCATTCCCGAAACCATCCGGCAAAACCTGGAGCGGGCAAAACACAGCCTGCCGATGCCCGTGCTGGCCATCGGCGCCGACCACGCGACGAATGACGCGCCCCTTCTGACCATGCAGGGCAAGGCCGATATTTTACAAGGCGCCATCGTCGCCGAATGCGGCCACTTCATCATGGAAGAACAGCCGGAAGCGTTCATCGCCCACCTGCTGCCCTTCCTGGCGGGAGAAAAGTCAGGAAACAACGCATGAGCCTTGATCCACTGATCGCCGCCTGGCTGGAACAGACAAGGGATGCGCCGCCGCCCGACTCGCTGGCAGACCTGCGCGCCGCCACGGAAACGGGGCTGCGCCAGCTGCACGGACCATTGGAAGACGTCGCCTCGATCAAGGACTACGTGCTGCCGGGCGAACATGCGCTGACCGTGCGCGCCTACGTGCCGGCTGGCGCGGATACGAGTTCCCCCCTGCCCGCCATCGTCTTTGCGCATGGCAGCGGCTGGTGTCTGTGCTCGCTGGACCTGTACGACAATCCGTGCCGCGCGCTGGCCAACGCCACCGGCTGCGTGATCTTTTCCGTCGACTACCGGCTGGCGCCCGAACACAAGTTCCCCGTGCCGCTGGACGACTTTTACGGCGCGCTGTGCTGGGTCGCCCAGCATGCCGCAGTGCTGGGCATCGATGTGAAGCGCCTGGCCGTGGGCGGCGACAGTGCGGGCGGCAACCTGGCTGCGGCAGCGGCACTGATGGCGCGCGACCAGGCCGGCCCCGCGCTGGCGCACCAGCTGCTGCTGTACCCGGCGCTCGATTTTGCCTTCGACACGCCATCCTACCAGCGCTATGCGGATGGTCATTCGCTGACGCGCGAAGCCATGCGCTTTTACTGGTCGGCGTACCTGAACGAGCCGGCCGATGGCACACAGCCCTATGCGGCGCCCCTGCGGGCCGCATCGCTCAAGGACTTGCCGCCGGCGACGGTGCTGGTGTGCGAATTCGACCCGCTGCATGACGAAGGCGCGGCGTATGCGCGGCGTTTGCGCGATGACGGCGTGGCGGCGCAATGCGTGCAGCTCGACGGCATGATCCATGCATCGATGCACATGCTGGGCTTGACACCAAAGGCACGGGGATTGTTCGACGTGGCGGGACTGGCGATGCGAAAAGCGCTGGGAAGGTAAGCAGGGAAGGTAAAAAAATCGGCCGCCGGGGATGGCTCCACGGCGGCCGACCTCTCCACCTCATTACTCCACCAGCTTGCGCACCTCGATGCCATTCAGCCATTTCACATGGCGCGGCCCCGTGCGGATATCCTTCGCCGAGATGAGGGCGATCTCGCCATCGTTGTCGTCGAGCGCCTTGCCGTTTTTTTCGTAGTAGACGATCACGCCCTCGCCGGCCGGCGCGTTATACAGCTCGCCCCAGGAAAACACTACCGCATAGCCATCGGTCGCCGTGGCGATGATGGCGAGCTTCTTGACGTCGTTATGGCCGGGCGCATCGAGCACCGCCTTGTCGAGGATGTCGCGCAGGCGCACTCCACGATAACTGGTGATGGTTTCGGCCTTGTCGCCGTTATGGCGCGTGACGGCAATTTCCCCGCCATTCGCCGGCGGTAGCTGGCGCAGGTCGGCCACCTTCAGGGTCAAGGGCGTTTCCACCATGCCCGTCACGGCGAGGGCATGGCTCATGTTGTCGCGCGCGCCAGCGGGTGCCGACCACGCGGCCGGTGCCGCCGCCAGCAACGACGCCGCTGTACAAGCAGCAAATATTTTCTTGAACATGCTGTGTCCTTTCATTGAACAGTCAAAAAATCAGAACTGGACCTGTGCATTGGCCAGCCAGGTGCGCCCGGCGCCGGGGAAGCCGTCGGACAGCGCGTAATTGCGGTCACCCAGGTTCGCCACGCCCGCTTCCAGCGTCCATGCCGGCAAGGGGCGGTACACGGCCTTCAGGTTCAGCGTCGTAACACCGCCAAGTTCCAGGGTGTTCGAGACCCAGCGCCCGCTGTTCACTTCCGCGATGGCCACCACGTCGACCTGGCGCGCCGCGTGCAGCACGGCGTGCGCCGTCAGCTTGTGGCGCGGCACGTCCGTCAGGCGCATCGCGCGGTCGCTGACGTTCTTCATCTCCGTATACGTGTAGTTGCCGCCGACATCGAGCCAGGCGCCGGCGCGGCCGCGCAAGCCCAGCTCCACGCCGCTGATATGCGCCCTGCCCGCGTTGCGCATCTGCGCGCGCACGCCCGAGACATTCGCCACGCTCTGGATCTTGTCCTTCACGTCGCTGTAGAACAGCGCCGCCTCCAGCGCCAGGCCTTGCGCATTGCCTTGATAGCCCAGCTCATAGTTCATCGCCTCCTCCGCGCGCAAGGCCGGGTTTTCGATATACGTGCCCAGGCGCTGCGAGTAGCGGTCCTTCAGGGTCGGCAGGCGCGACTTGCGCGCCACGGTGGCGTACACGCGCGCATCAAGACCGATCTTGCGGAACAGGCCCGCCTGCAGGTCGGTGGCCGATTGATTCTCCGGCAAGGTATACGCATTGCCGGCGCTGTAGACGGTGTCCGGGCGCAGTGCATTGCGCGACACGCCCAGCGACAGTTCCGTCGCCGCATCGAGGGCGAGGCTGTCTTCCGCGCCCAGGGTCCACAGGGCATCCTTGTACCAGGTGGTGCGCACGCCCTTGGCGTCGAGCTCCTGGTGCTCGTCGGCCTTGACACTGGCGACAAAACGCAGGCTGTGCGCGGCCAGGCGGAACGATTCGAGTTCCACCGCACCGCCGTTCGTGCGGTCGTTATAGATGCTGCGCCCGCCGCTGACACTGCCCTGGCCGCTGGTTTTCAGGGTCGCGTAGCTGCCGTTCGTGTAGGAGGTGATTTCATTGTCGTAGCTGTCGTGGTACAGCCGCAGTTTCAGGCGTTCGACCTCGCCGAGGCGCGTCTGCGAGACGACATACACGCTTTCCTTGTTCCAGTACGGCCATTGCCAGTAGCGCGCGCCGACGGGGTTGGTCGATGGCGGCTGGCCCTTTTCGCCATGCTGCTTGTAGTAGCTGAGTGCATACTCGTCGCCCGCCTGCGCGCCATCGGGCGTGTAGCCCACCTTGAACGACAGCTTATGATCCTTGCGGTAGGCATTGTTGCGCGTGCCGCCGTCTTGCGTGGCCGTGGGACGGAAGTCGGAGGACAGGGGGAAACCGTCGCTGTCGATATACGACACGCCCGCCTGCAAATACCACAGGCCCTGCTTGGTGCCCACGTTGGCCGATACCTGGCGCTCGCTGCCCGAGCCGAAACCGACGGAGGTGTCGCCCTCAAGGCGCGCCGCGGGTTTGCGCGAGATCAGGTTGATGGCGCCGCCCAGGGTATTGGCGCCATACGCGACGGAACTGAAACCCTTGGCCACCTGGATGGCGGCCAGGTCGGCCGTCGTGAAGCGATTGAAATCAACATAGCCGTCATACGGCACGTAGACGGGAATGCCATCGATGTACAGCGGCACCTGGCGCGCATCGAAACCGCGGATGGCGACGGTTTTTTCGTTGCGCGAATTGGTCGACAGCGACACGCCCGACAGCAAATTGAGGGCGTCGCCCACATTGTCGCGGTTAAAACGGCGCATCTCGGCGCGGCTCACTTGCGAACCCACTTGCTGCTCGCCTACTTGCCCCAGCTGATCGCGCTGACCGATCACCGTCACCGTGCCCAGCACGAACGGCGCCGCCGCATCCACGTCTTCCTTGCCAGCAGCCTGCTGCGCCATCGCCAGCAGTACGGCGCCTGCCATTAGCTGTTTCACCATCGTCATGTTGTTCTCTTCCGTTATATATCGTTTTATATAGCGATATACAAAAAAGTACAAAAAAGTACAAAAAAAGCGGCCACTGCTGCGGCGGCCGTCATCCAACAGCGCAATATACAGACGTATATTGCGCTGTTCAAGCGACAAGACCGGAAACAGCTGCGCAGGTCAATTTTCCGAGAAAAATTCATGCACCGCAGCATTTCGCTGTGCGAACGAATGTTTCACAAAACGGTTGACACGTCGAATTTGGCTAGGCAAACTGATTTTCAGGGAGTCAGAAAATGAAAGCACATATGACCAATACTCAGGCCGCAGCCGATCCGGAGCTCATCGTTTTCAGCGATGACGAAGAAGGCAAGGACCGCCAGTTCGTCAACGCGCTGGCGCGCGGACTGGAAGTGCTCCGGTGCTTCCGTCCCGGCGAAGTCTTCCTGTCGAACGCGGACATGGCCAAGCGCACGGGCATCCCGAAACCCACGATTTCGCGCCTCACCTACACCCTCACCAAACTGGGCTACCTGAATTACTCCGACAGCCTGGGCAAGTACCAGTTGGGCGCCGGCGTACTGGCCCTTGGCTACCGCATGCTGTCGAACCTCGACGTGCGCAAGATGGCGCGCCCGCTGATGGAAGAACTGGCCGAACATGCGCAGGCTTCCGTGTCGCTGGGCACGCGCGACCGCCTCAGCATGGTCTACGTGGAAACCTGCCGCAGCAGCGCCAACGTCACCCTGCGCCTCGACGTCGGCTCGCGCATTCCCCTGATGACGACGGCCATGGGCAAGGCCCTGATGTGCATCCTGCCGCAGGCCGAACGCGACTACCTGATGGACCATGCGCGCGTGCACGAGACGGAACGCTGGCCGCGCATCAAGGCCGGCATCGAGCAAGGCTTCAAGGATTACCAGGACCGCGGCTTTTGCATCTCGGCCGGCGAGTGGCAGAACGATGTGCATGCGGTGGGCGTGCCCATGCTGGGTGCCGACGGCGAACAGGTCATGGCCTTCAATTGCGGCGGCCCCGCCTTTTTGCTGTCGCGTGAAAAACTCGAAGCGGACCTGGGACCGCGCCTGGTCGCCCTGGTCAAGACAGTGGAAAAAAACCTGGGCCGCGGTTAGACTGCGCGCCCCCTCTCAACGACAGTTCAAATCAAAGCGCCGAGGAAACCGATGATACGCGACGAAGAAACCCTGAACATCCTGCTCGACAGCATCGCCCGTTTCGTGCGCGAAGTGCTGGTGCCGAACGAGGCGCTGGTGGCCGAAACGGACACGATACCGCCCGCCATCGTGGCGCAGATGCGTGAACTGGGCCTGTTCGGCCTGTCCATCCCGGAAGCCTATGGCGGCCTGGAACTGAGCATGGAAGAGGAAGTGCGGGTCGCGTTTGAAATCGCCCGCACTTCGCCCGCCTTCCGCTCGCTGATCGGCACGAACAACGGCATCGGCTCGCAAGGCATCGTCATCGACGGCACGGAAGCGCAAAAACAATACTATCTGCCCAAGCTGGCGGCCGGCGAAATCATCGGCTCGTTCGCCCTGACGGAAGCAGGATCAGGCTCCGACGCGGCGTCCCTGCGCACGAGCGCCGTGCGTGATGGCGACTTCTATGTCCTCAACGGCAGCAAGCGCTATATCACCAATGCACCCGAGGCCAGCATCTTCACAGTGATGGCGCGCACGGACCCCGTCAAGCGGGGCGCCTCGGCCATCTCCGCCTTCATCGTGGAAAAGGATACGCCAGGCCTTTCTTTAGGCAAGATCGATAAGAAGATGGGCCAGCAAGGCGCGCATACCTGCGACGTCATCTTCGAAAACTGCCGTGTGCCGGCCGCGAACATCATCGGCGGCAAGGAAGGCGTGGGTTTTAAAACGGCCATGAAGGTGCTCGACAAAGGCCGTTTGCACATCGCTGCCGTCTGCGTGGGCGCGGCCGAACGCATGCTGGCCGACGCCCTGGCGTACGCGATGGAGCGCCAGCAATTTGGCCAGCCCATCGCGGAATTCCAGCTGATCCAGGCCATGCTGGCCGACAGCAAGGCCGAGATTTACGCCGCGCGCAGCATGGTGCTCGATTGCGCGCGCCGGCGCGACAACAAGGAAGACATCTCGACGGAAGCGTCGTGCTGCAAGCTGTTCGCCTCCGAAATGTGCGGCAGAGTCGCTGACCGCTCCGTGCAAATTCACGGCGGCGCCGGCTACATCAGCGAATACGCGGCCGAGCGCTTCTACCGCGACGTACGCCTGTTCCGCATCTATGAGGGCACGACGCAGATCCAGCAGATCGTCATCGCCCGCAACATGATCAAGGCAGCACAAAAGTGAAGGAGGCCGCGATGGACATTCCAGCCTTGCTGGCCGGCCTGCCGGCCCGCCTGTCGGCCATCCCAGCCCACTGGGCGGCGCGCGCGCCCGACGCACCGGCGCTGCATGAAGCTGGCCGCAGCTGGACCTATGCGCAGCTGCAGCACAGTGTGGAAAATGCAGCGCAGTTGTTGCGCCAGCTGGACGTGCGCGCCGGCGACCGCCTGATGGTGGTGGGCGAGAACGGCGCGCTGCAAGTGGCGCTGATCTTCGCTTGCGCCAGCATCGATGTGTGGATCGTCAACGTCAATGCGCGCCTGTCGGCACGCGAGATCGACACGATCGCCGAGCATTCCAGAGCGCGGCGGCTGCTGTTCCTGGCCGGCACCTCGCCGGAAGCGGCCGCGCATGCTGCACGTCTGGGCGCGGCCAGCGCCAAGGTTGACGGCATGGGAGAGCTGCTGGCGGGCAGCTTGAACGAGGCCGCCGTCGCGGAAGCCTGCGTGCCCGGCAACGAACAGGTGGCCGCGCTGATCTACACGACGGGCACCACGGGACAGTCGAAAGGCGTGATGCTGACGCACCGCAACCTGCTGTTCATCGCCGCCGTCTCCAGCACATTGCGGGGCTTGACGCGCAGCGACCGCGCCTACGGCGTGCTGCCCATTTCGCACGTGTATGGTCTGGCCTCTGTTGCCCTGGGCACCCTGTATGCGGGCGCCGCGCTTTACCTGGTGCCGCGCTTTTCCGTCGATGGCCTGCTGGCCGCGCTGAAAGACGATGAATTGACCATCGTGCAGGGCGTGCCCGCCATGTACGCCAAGCTGCTGCAAACCCTGGGCGGCGCCGATACGCCGCTGCCCACACGGCTGCGCTTTGCGTATGCGGGCGGCTCGCCGCTGGCGCCGTCGCTCAAGCGCGACGTGGAAAAGCTGCTGGGTACCGCGCTGCACAATGGCTACGGCATGACGGAAAGCGCGCCCACCATCAGCCAGACGCGGCTCGATGCGCCGCGCCAGGACAGTTCTGTCGGCACGCCGATCCCCGGCGTCGAAGTGCGCGTGGTGAACGTCGCCGGCGCGGACGTGGCGCCGGGCGAAGCGGGCGAACTGTGGATACGCGGGCCAAACGTCATGGCAGGCTACTACCGCGAGCCGGCCATGACGGCGGCGACCATGCGCGACGGCGGCTGGCTCAATACGGGCGACATGGCGCGCCAGGAACCGGACGGCGCGCTGTTCATCGTCGGGCGCACCAAGGAGCTGATCATCCGCTCCGGCTTCAACGTGTATCCGCTGGAAGTGGAAACGGCCCTCAACGCCCACCCATCCGTGGTGCAGTCGGCCGTGGTGGGACGCACCCTGGACGATGGCAATGAGGACGTCATCGCCTATGTGGAACTGGATCCGCGCCAGCCCGCCAGCGTGGCACAATTGCAGGCCTGGCTGGCGCAGACCCTGTCGCCGTACAAGTGCCCGTCGGCCATCATCGTCATGGAAGCGCTGCCAGCGGCCGCCACGGGCAAGATTTTAAAAGGGCAACTGCGGCACATGGCGCAGAATGCCCGATAAGTTGACCATGTAGTACCAGACTTGAGAATAAAACCAAGCCACATCACCGGAGGAGACACGATGAAACGCACCTACACACGCATCGCCATGGCAGCGCTGGTTGCCAGCGCCTGGATGGCGCAGGCCAGCGCCGACGAATTCCTGGTCGGCGCGGAAATCCCCCTGACGGGCAACCTGGCGCGGGTCGGCGCCGGCATGCAGGAAGGGATCATGGTCGCAGCCGAGGTCTTCAACAAGACCAACGGCAAGCACACCATCAAGATCATCACCGTCGACGACGAATCGGCGCCCGCCAAGGCCATCGCCGCCGTGGAAAAGCTGGCCAGCCAGGGCGTGGTGGCCATCACGGGCGGCTACGGCTCGAACAATATCTCGCCCGCCTCGGACACGGCGAACAAACTGGGCCTCGTCTACATCACTTCGGGCGGCGTGGACGACAGCCTGGTAGCCAGCGGACGCAAGAATTTTTTCCGCATCAATAACACGGCCGGCTACGAAAAAGCCATGCTGGGACTGCTGCAGGACGTGGGCGCCAAGTCCGTCTCCATCGTGTATTCGACCAAGGACGCCACCACGGGCCTGGCGAAAGACGTGGAAAAAGCCCTGGCCGCCAGGGGCGTGAAAGTGACGACACACTCGTTCGACCCGGCCATTACGGACTTCAAGCCCATCATCAACAAGATCAGGCTGCAGGATAAATCCGAAGTCGTCGCCATGGTCGGCTACGAAAATGATTACGTGGGCATCATCCGCGCCGCCCGCGTGCTCAAACCAAAGATCAAGGCCATGGTGGGCGTATGGTCGCTGGCCACGCCGAAAATGGCGACCGACTTCCCCGACCTGATGCCGAACGTATTCGGCACGGCCCTGCTGCCCTTCCCCACCGAATTCAAGACAGCCGATGGCAAGGCCTTCAGCGACGCCTACAAGCAGCTGTACAAGAAGGAACCGGACTACCTGGGCCAGTTCGGTTACGTGCAATCGATGCTGCTGTTCGAAGCGATCGCGCGCGCGGCCGACAAGGGCACACTGAAGAAAGGCGGCGTGGCCGAGGAAATGCGCAAGACGGACCGCGAAACCCTGATCGGCCGGGTGCAGTTCGCCGCGAATGGCGACAACCAGAACTTCGTGCACCGCATGGCGCAGCACCAGGACAAAAAAGTGGTGATCGTCTGGCCGAAGGAACACGCCACGGGCAAGCTGGCCTACCCGGCCCTGCCCTGGTAGCAGCAGCCTCCCCCCTGCACACGCGCGTGTCCGCCAGGGCGCGCACCGATGAACGGCAGTCCTGGCCCGCGCCAGGGCTGCCTGACGGGATGACGACATGACAGAATTAATCTTGCAAGCCCTGTATTCAGGCTTGCTGCAGGGCGGCTCCTACGCCCTGATCGCACTGGGACTGGCGCTGGTCTTCGGCACCATGAAAGTGATCAACCTGGCGCACGGCGAGCTGGTGCTGCTGGCCGCATACATCGCCTACAGCGTGGAGTCAAGCCTGGGCCTCGGTCCCATGTTCGCCATTCCCATCGCGCTGGTGATCGTCAGCCTGACGTCCGTGGGCGTGTATCTGATCGTCAGCCGCATCAAGAAAGACCGCGAAATCAATTCGCTGATCCTCACCTACGGCATCGGCGTCATTCTCACCAATTTCATACTGCTGGTATGGAAGGCGGACATCCGCTCGACCTCGTCGAGCTGGCTGCAGGAAGGTTTTGAAATCGGCCCCTTCTTCAGCATGCGCAGCGAAGTGATTTTCTTCGGCGTCAGCCTGGTGCTGATGGCGGCCCTGTGGCGCTGGCTGGCCACCAGTTGGTATGGCCGCGCCGTGCGCGCCGTCTCCAGCAACCGCGATGCGGCCAAGCTGATGGGCATCGACCCGGGCCGCACGGAAATGGTCTCCTTTTTAGTCGCCGGCATCCTGGCCGCCTTCGCCGGTGTCGCCCTGTTCAGCTATGGCGTGATCCAGCCTGCCTACGGCGGCGCGCTGACGGTGAAAGCCTTCATCATCACAGTCTTGGCCGGCATCGGCTCGATCCCCGGCGTGCTGATCGCCGCCGTGCTGCTGGGCGTGGCCGAAGCGCTGACCGTCACCCTGGCCAGCTCCGCGCTGCAGGAATTGTCCGGCATGGTGCTGTTCCTGCTAGTGTTGTTCATCATGCCGAATGGCCTGTTCGGCGCACAACGGAGGCGCGGATGAAGCGCTCAACACTGATTTCAACGGCCGGTTTGCTGCTGGCCGCGTATATCGCCGTGCCGCTGGCCCTCGGCGGCAACCAGTATGTGATGAGCATGGTGGTGGCGGCCCTGATCATCGGCGGCGTGGCCATGTCCTGGGCCCTGCTCGGTAATTTGGGCGGCATGGTCAGCTTCGGCCATGCTGCGTTCTTTGGCGTGGGCGCGTATGTCTCCGCGCTGACCACCGTGAAACTGGGCTTGCCCGTGTTTTCCGCCATGTTGCTCGGCGGCGCGGGGGCGGCCATCGCCGCCGTCATCATGCTGCCCGTGCTGCGCCTGCGCGGGCCGTATTTTGCGCTGGCCATCCTCGCCTACGCCCACATCTTCCGCATCCTGGCCACGGAATGGAGCTCGGTGACGGGCGGCGCCGGCGGCATCAACAATATTCCCACCTTGCCCACCGTCTTCGGCTTTGATTTGGCCAGCAAGACGGGCGCCTACCTGGTGGTGCTGACCCTGGTGGTGGCGTGCGCCTTCGCCTACAGCCGCATCCGCGCCAGCCATTACGGCATCGCCCTGCGCGCCATGCACGACAGCGAAGACGCCACGCGCGTCGTCGGCGTCAACAGCACCTTGCTGAAAGGCGCCATGCTGCTGGTGTCGGCCTTCATGGCGGGCCTGTTCGGCGCCTTCAACGCCCACTACATCAACTTCCTGGAGCCAGACTACGCCTTCAACAGCCTGTGGGTGACCTTGCCGATCGTGGCGGCCATCTTCGGCGGCTACCGCACGATACTCGGGCCCGTGCTGGGCGCCGTGGTGGTCTACCTGGTCGATCAGCTGATTTTCAAGTCGCTGATTCCCACGGGCCACCAGTTGGTGCTGGGGGTGCTGCTGGTGGCGATGATCGTCTTCAGCCCGAACGGCTTGCTGCCGCTGCTACGCAAAATGTTCAAAGCGAAGGAGAAACAACATGCTTGAACTCGATAATGTGTCCGTGCGCTTCGGCGGCCTGACGGCCGTCGATTCCGTCACGTTGAAAGTGGCCAGCCACGACGTGATCGGCCTCGTGGGCGCCAACGGCGCCGGCAAGACCACCCTGTTCAATGCGATTTCCGGCCTGGTGCGCCCCACCAGTGGCGGCATCCGCTTCGAGGGACGCGACATCATGGCCACGCCCATGTACCAGCGCGCCCGCCTGGGGCTGGGCCGCACTTTCCAGATTCCGCAACCGATGCATGAATTGACGGTGCGCGAAAATCTCGTCGTGGCGCAGCGCTTCGGCACCGGCAAGGTGGACATGCGCAAGATCGATGATATCCTCGATTTCACCAGCCTGCTTGACAAGGCCGGGCGCGATGCGGCCAGCGAACTGGCGCTGACGGAATTGAAAGCGCTGGAAGTGGCCAAGGCCCTGGCCACCAATCCGAAACTGCTGCTGCTCGACGAAGTGCTGGCCGGCCTGGAAACGAACGGCAAGCGCCGCTTCATGGGCATGCTGAAGGACTTGCATGCGGCCTTTGGCGTGGGCATCGTCATGATCGAGCACGACATCGAAACCATCAGCAACCTGTGCCAGCGTGTGGCTGTGCTCAATTTTGGCCAGCTGATCGCCGATGGCACGCCGGACGTCGTGTTCCGCGATCCGGCCGTCATCGAAAGCTATACGGGAGCCGCCCATGCTTGAAACCATGCCTGAAACGATGCTTGAGATAGAAAACCTGCGCGCCGGCTATGGCGCCATCAATGTGCTGTGGGACGTGTCGCTGTCGATCCAGAAGGGCAAGCTGACCACCATCATCGGCCCGAACGGGGCCGGCAAGACCACCCTGCTGCGCGCCATCATGGGTCTGCTGCCCGTGGACGCGGGCAGCATCGCGCTCGATGGCGTGGGGATCAATGGCACACCCACGTGGAAAATGAGCGATGCGAGGGTCACCATGATCCCCGAAGGCCGCATGACGTTTCGTGACATGAGCGTGGAAGAAAACCTGATCATGGGCGCGTTTCCGAAGGAGCACCGCAGCCACATGCCGGCGCGCCTGGCAGAAGCCTACGCCATGTTCCCGCGCCTGCAAGAACGGCGCAAGCAGCTGGCCGGCTCACTCTCCGGCGGCGAGGCGCAGATGCTGGCCATGGCGCGGGGATTGATGTCGGACCCGTCGCTGCTGATCATCGACGAGCCTTCGCTGGGCCTGGCGCCGCTGGTGGTCAACGAGCTGTTCGATATCCTCGCGCACCTGAACGATGGCAAGCGCACCATCATCCTCGTCGAGCAGAACACGGCGCGCGCCGTCGGCGTGGCCGATCACGTGTACCTGATGCAAAGCGGCAAAGTGGCGCTGTCGCAGGCGGCCGTTGATGTCGACCTCGAGCACCTGCATGAACTCTATTTCGCGCGCTGAGTGATATCAGTTGCACGCGGTTGCCATCAGTCTTCGTCGTCGGCCAGTTTGCCAAACGCCAGCAGGGCATTCTTGTCGAGTCCGGTCGTCACGAAAGGATCGTCGGCGGGGAAGCGGCCTGTATCGGCCAGCATGCGCAGCTTGCTCAAGCGTTCGCCCAGCGCCAGCGCTTGCGCCTGCGGATCGGCATCGGCCTGCCCTACTTGTTCGATAGCGCGGGTCACGGACTGGGGAAACTCCCACAATTCGGCGATCCGCACCGACAGGATGCGCGCTTGCGCAAACACCTGGGCAATGAAGGCGTCCGATTGTGGAAAGACATCGGGCGCATGCATCTGGTCGATCAACCGGAACGCCACCACCAGGCCGACATTGGCCATCAATCCCGCGAGATAGGCATCGAAGGCGTTGGCATGCATGGCCGGCGCGACCAGGCTGGCCGCCAGCGCACATTTCTCGGACTGGCGCCAGATCAGCGGCGCCGTGCGCACGGTCAGCCCGCCGCTTTGCATGCTGACGATGGGACGGAAGGCGACGCGGGCGAGCAGCATGCGCATGCCGTTTTGCCCGAGCAGCATGATGGCGCCTTCCATGTTGCTGATCGACGGGCTGGCGTTATAGCGCGACTGGTAGCAGGGCCGGTTCGCTTCGCGGTAGACCTCGGCGACCAGCAGCACGTCCTGGGCCAGCTGGGCCGACAGCTTGGCCGCGCTCATGTTTTCATCTTGCAAGGTACGCATCAACTGCGGAATGATGGCCGGAATGCGCGGCACCAGCGCAGCGCCAGCGATCGGTTCACGGGCCAGGCGCGCCAATTCGTCCAGAATCTGCTGTTCGGTCTGCTCCGGAGCCTGCGCCGGACCGGCAGCCGCCAGCCAGCGGTAGTACATGGCATCGATTTCGGCGATGGTGGCTGGCTGCCGTGTCGCCTCGGGAGCCGCCGCTGCCGTGACTGGCGCAGGCTTGCTTTTTTCGTCGCCGCCGTTCAGTAATTTTCCTATCCAACCCATTTTGCTGTCCAAGCCCTGTATGCATCATTATCGCGAAGTTCGCTCCGTGATTTTACTTGATGACGGCAGTACTGGTGCGGCAGGCGTGAGCGCTTTGTCCACCTGCCGCAACATGCTAAAGTGGCACGACATGCACCCTGCCCCGCTCGACAAGCAACCCATCATGAACAATCCACTTGTACACTACATCACCACCCAGGCGTATAACAACGCCTGGGCCAACCACCGCCTGCTGAAGGCTTGCGGGCAGTTGACCCGGGCCGAATTCCAGGCCACGCGCGTCAGCTTTTTCCCCACCATCCAGTTTACCCTGAATCACATCCTCACATGCGACTGGTTTTATCTCGATGCGCTCGAACGCGAACTGCGCGGCGAAGCGCCCCATGCTGACTGCTATGTCTTTTTTGAACAGGATGAACCGTTCACCGATGGCGCGGCCCTGCGCGCGGCACAGCGCGCGTCGGACCTGCGCCTGATCGCCCATTGCCGCAGCCTGTGCGATGCGGATCTGGCGCGGCCCGTGACGATCCTGCGCGACACGCCGCAAGTCGACACGCGCCAGCGCATGCTGGCGCATTTGTTCCAGCACCAAATCCATCACCGGGGGCAAGTGCACGCCATGCTGGCCGGCACACGCATCGCGCCGCCCCAGCTCGACGAGTTCTATTGCGCTGGCGAAGCTGGCGAACGGGCACAGGATTTCCTGGAACTGGGCTGGACGGAAGACGACGTCTGGGGAGCGCGCTGAGTCATTCTTCGGCGTGGCAGCAGACGCACAGCTTGTTGCCGTCGAGGTCGCGGAAATAGGCACCATAGTAATGAGCGTGGTAATGGGGGCGCAAGCCGGGCGGCCCTTCGCACACGGCGCCCAGCGCCAGCACGGCCTGGTAACTGCGGTCCACCTGGGCGCGGCTGACCGCCAGCCAGGCCGTCATCTGGCCATTGCCGGGAGTCGCCGGCAAGCCATCATGCGGCGCCGTCAGCACGAACAGGGGGCGCGGCGCCTCCCGCGCCATCCAGCCCGCCCAGGGTTTAGCCGGGTCATGAAATTTCTCGATCAAATCGAGTTCTCCCAGCAAGGCCGTGTAGAAAGCGTAGGCGCGTGGAAAGTCGTTAGTGCCGAGGCAGAGATGGGACAGCATGCTGCTCCTTCATGAATTCAAGCATGTGCGGCGAAATGCGCCAGCTGATTATAATGGCGCATCGCTTTCCGACACGATCCCATGCCAGACCTCGACCGCCTTCAGTTACTCCCACCCTCCAGCGCCGACCTTCCCGCCTTGCTGGCCTTCGAACTGGAAAACCGCGCGTATTTTGAAAGCTGGGTCACGGCGCGCGCACCGTCCTATTACCACCAGGAAGCCATCGCCGCCGCCATCGAGCAGGCGCGGCGCGAGCGCCAGCAAGACCTCGCTTACCAGTATCTGGCCAAGCTGGATGGGCAAATCATCGGCAGGGTCAACCTGACAGCCGTCACACGCCCCTACTTCAACAAGGCGACGCTCGGTTATCGCATCGGCGAACGGTTCGGCGGACGCGGCTACGCCACGCGCGTGGTCGCCCTGCTGCTGGAAGAAGCGTTCGGCGCACTGGAACTGTGGCGCGTGGAAGCGACGGCGCGGCCGCAAAACCTGGGTTCGGTCACTGTCATGCAGCGCAACGGCTTTCACCAATATGGCCACTCGGAAAAAGCCATGCGCTTCCAGGATGCCTGGTCGGATTTGCTGTACTTTGAACGACGCAAAGAACACGCTGGCGCCTGACGGAAACCGAACGAACGCTCTATTTATCAGCCGCCCCGCCCCCTGACGTTGTAAAATAGGCAAATATGGCATGGCATTGGCCGTGCCGCTTGCAAGCCTTTCGCGCACGCGGATGCGCTCACATTCAGGGGAAAACCATGACCAATATAGACAAAAAAGCCTACCTCGTCGGCGGCGGCATCGGCTCACTGGCTGCGGCCGCCTTCATGATACGCGACGGCGGCATGCAAGGCAGCAACATCACCATCTTCGAAACATCGCCCGTGACCGGGGGCAGCCTCGATGGCGGCGGCAATGCCGAGGATGGCTACACCTTGCGCGGCGGGCGCATGCTGACCACCGATAATTACGAGTGCACCTGGGACTTGTTCAAGAGCATCCCTTCGCTCGAACATGCGGGCCAGAGCGTCTACGATGAAACCATCGCCTTCAATGCACAGCACATTCCCCACTCGCGTGCGCGCCTGGTCGACCGCAACCGTTTCAAGGTCGATGTCAGCAGCATGGGCTTTTCCATGCAGGACAGGCTGGAACTGCTGAAGCTGACGGAAGCGGACGAAGACACGCTGGGCAGCAGCGCCATCACGGATTGGCTCTCGCCCGAATTTTTCGACACCAAGTTCTGGTATATGTGGGCCACCACGTTTGCCTTCCAGCCCTGGCATAGCGCCGTCGAGTTCAAGCGCTATCTGCACCGCTTCATGATGGAGTTTTCGCGCATCGAAACCCTGGCCGGTGTCAAGCGTACCGTCTACAACCAGTACGATTCGCTGGTGCGCCCGCTGGTCGCGTGGCTGCAGGAACAAGGCGTGAACATCATCATGGATTGCACGGTGACCGATATCGAGGTACAGGAACCCGAAGGCCGCCTGACTGCCACCGCCCTGCACTGCCAGCGGCGCGGCCTGGCCGACGTGATTCCCGTCGGCGCCGGCGACCTGGTGTTTTTCCAGAACGCCTCGATGACGGATGCCTCCAGCTATGGCAGCATGCACAGCGCACCGGCCAAGCGCACGAAAACCGACAGCCAGGGTTGGCTTCTGTGGGAAAAACTGGCCGAAGGCCGCCCGGCGCTGGGCCGTCCAGCCGCCTTCAACAGCAGCATCCCCGAATCGTACTGGGCCTCGTACACGGTCACCTTGAAAGACAGCGCCTTCTTTGACAGGATGGAGCAATTCACGGGCAACAGCGCGGGCACGGGCGGCCTCGTCACCTTCAAGGACAGCAACTGGTTCATGTCCATCGTGCTGGCGCACCAGCCCCATTTCGCCGGCCAGCCCCAGGGAGTGCAAGTATTCTGGGGCTATGCGCTGCACCCTGACCGCATCGGCAACTTCGTCGCCAAGCCCATGTCCGAATGCAGCGGCGAAGAGATCCTGCGCGAGCTGTGCGGTCACCTGAACTTCGACCTCGACATCATGGCCACGGCCAACTGCATTCCCTGCCGCATGCCCTACATCACCAGCATGTTCATGCCCCGCGCAAAGAGCGACCGCCCGCTGCCCGTGCCGGCCAACTCCGTCAACCTTGCCTTCGTCAGCCAGTTCGTGGAGCTCGCCGACGATGTCGTCTTCACCGTGGAATACTCGGTGCGCGCGGCGCAGACGGCCGTCTACCAGCTGCTCGGCGTGCAGCGCGACGTGCCGGCCATCGAGGCGCACGACAAGTCGCTCAAGGTCAAGCTCGATGCCGTCATCAAGGCGTTCAAATAGCCTCGTTGCTGACGCTTGCACGCAACATCGGCCGCGCAGGCGCCTGATTTAAGACTGGCTTCAGCCTCGCCGTGCATCGTGGATAGGGCGCCAGCAGCATGGCGCCTCCCCTCACACTCACGGGCACGGCCCAGCGAAAGAGCCAACATGACAACATGGATGCGCGCCAACAAAGGTTTTTTGATGTTTCTGCTGCTGTTCGGCGTGTTCCGCACGGCCGTGGCGGACTGGAATCCGATACCGTCGGCATCCATGCGCCCCAACCTGCTCGAAGGCGACGTGGTCTTCGTCAACCGCCTCGCCTTCAACCTGAAAGTACCGCTCACCGATATCGTGCTGCAGCGCCTGGGCGACCCGCAGCGGGGCGACATCGTCACTTTTTCCTCGCCGAAAGACGGCACGCGCCTGATCAAGCGCATCATCGCCCTGCCCGGCGACACGGTGGAAATGCGCAATGAAGAGCTGGTCATCAATGGCCAGCCCGCCCGGTACACGGCGCTCGACACGGCGCCTGAAACCATCGCCCACGTGGGCCAGCTGACGGCGCAGCGCATCAGCGAGCGCAACGCGACCGAGCAGCACCGCATCCAGGTCTTGCCGCAAATCGCGGGCGCTGCGCGCAGCTTTGCCCCCGTGACGGTGCCGGCCGACCACTTCATGATGCTGGGCGATAACCGCGACAACAGCGCCGACTCGCGCTATTTCGGCTTCGTGCCACGCGCATTGCTGATCGGCAAGGCCGAGCGCATCCTGGTCTCGGCCAATATCGACGAGCATTGGCAGCCGCGGCTGCAGCGTTTCGGCATGAAGCTGGAGTAAACGTGGCCCTTGCAACGGCGCCGTGCTTTTCGGTTAGCATGGGGCATCATGCAAATTTTTCCCCGAGCTAGCCAGCAAGGCGCCAGCGACGATCCTGCCCTCGATCAACTGGCGCATTTCCTGCAGCGCCATCCCGACGTGCTGCTGCTGACGGGCGCCGGCATCAGTACGGCGTCCGGCATTCCCGCTTACCGCGACACGGACGGCGTGCGGCATGGCAACGCCCCGGTGCAAGGCCCCGATTTTCGCCGCCAGGAAGCCGTACGCCGCCGCTACTGGGCGCGCAGCATGGTCGGCTGGCCCACCCTCGCGCGCGCCATGCCAAACGCCGGTCACCTGGCCATCGCGCATTTGGCTCAACGTCAGAGAATAGGCGGCCTGGTCACGCAAAACGTCGATGGCTTGCATCAGCAGGCAGGCAGCGCCACCGTCACGGAGTTGCACGGCAGCATACACGGCGTGGTATGCCTCGATTGCCAGGCCCGCCACACGCGCCGCCTGATCCAGGATCAGCTTGAACGCGACAATCCACAGATGCTGGGCGCCACGGCCACGCCGGCGCCCGATGGCGACGCCTTGCTGGAGCCGTCCCAGCTGGCCACCTTCCACCTGCCCGTCTGTCCCCGCTGCGGCGGCACCCTGCAGCCGGACGTGGTGTTCTTTGGCGATGGCGTGCCCGCCGCCTGCGCGGCCGAGGCCGAAAGCAAGATGCACGCCGCCAGTGCCCTGCTGGTGGTGGGCTCGTCCGTCATGGTGTATTCCAGCTTTCGCCTGTGCCGCATGGCGGCCGAGACGGGCAAGCCAGTGGCCGCCATCAACATGGGCAAGACGCGCGCCGACCATTTGCTGGCATTCAAGACCGAAGCGCCGGCACAGGACATCTTGCCAGCATTAGCGGCCATGCTGGGCTGATCCCGTCTCAGCGGTGCGCCACTCTGGCTATACTGTGGGATTGACGAGGAGAATTCATGCTGGAACTGTTGAGTGAACACGCCTGTTTTGGCGGCGTACAACGCTTTTATCGCCACGACGCGCACGCCATCGGCTTGCCCATGCGTTTCTCGGCCTTCATTCCCGACACGGCGCCAGGCAGCGTGGTCAGCACCAAACGCCCCGCCCTGTTTTACCTGGCGGGCCTGACGTGCACGGAAGAAACCTTCATGATCAAGGGTGGCGCGCAGCGCGTGGCGGCCGAGGAAGGCTTGATCCTGATCGCGCCCGACACCAGCCCCCGTGGCGCCAACATCGCGGGCGAGAGCGCATCCTGGGATTTCGGCGTGGGCGCCGGCTTTTACGTGGACGCCACCGAGGCGCCGTGGAGCAGCCATTTTCGGATGTATAGCTACCTGCTGGGATTGCGTGCGCTGCTGGAACAGGAACTGGCGATCGATGCGCAACGCACGGGCATTTTCGGTCACTCGATGGGCGGCCACGGCGCGCTGGTGCTGGCCTTGCGCAATCCTGAGCTGTTCCGCTCCGTGTCCGCCTTCGCCCCCATCGCCGCACCGAGCCAGTGTCCGTGGGGCAAGAAGGCGTTTTCGGGCTACCTGGGCAGCGACGAAGCCAGCTGGCAGCAATACGACGCCAGCGCGCTGATGCGTACTCTGCAGGGCCAGCCGGCACTGTTTCCCGATGGCATCTTGATCGACCAGGGCCTGGCCGACAAGTTTCTGCCCGAGCAACTGTTCCCCGACGTCTTCGAAGCGGCCTGCCGCGACGCCGGCCAGCCATTACGGCTACGCCGCCATGCCGGCTATGACCACGGCTATTACTTCATCGCCAGCTTCATGGAAGAGCATGTGCGCTTCCATGCGAAGAACCTGCGCGCCCTCGCCTGACGCCCTTGCCAGATTGAGCTATTGCGCCGTACTGGTATGCCCGTTGAAATGGCGCGTGTACCAGTCCGTAGCCAGCAAGGCGGCCTGGTGGCGCGTGTCGGGGCCGCCAGGCGCGGCGATCTGTTCCAGCTGCTTGTCGCAGCGCAAGGTGGCAAACGCCATGCGGTTCAGGCCAGCCACGTCGGGGTCGCGCCCGCCCACGATCAGCAGCGATGGCACTCGCACGGTTTCCAGCGCCGCCTTGCCCGCCATTTCCACCTGGCCATCGCAGACAACCAGCGCGGCGATTTCCGCGCTGCGCCAGGCTGCCAGTTGCATCACCACGGCGGCGCTGGTGCCATAGCCATACAGACCGCAGGGCAAACGCCGCGTGGACGGGTCGACCTGCAGCCAGCCCAGGGCTTTTTCCAGTTGACGCGCCAGCAGCACAATATCGCTGCGCACGAAATAAGCGTGGCCATTGCTGCCGCCACCGGGCCCGACACCGCCCTGGTTGAAGCGCAGAGTGGCGATGCCCGCTCGCAAAAAATCCTGGGAAGTGGCGTGGCTGGAAGCGCCAAGGTAGTCGCTATCGGCGCCCGCGCCATGGGCAAACAGGACGATGCCCACGGGCCGCTCGGGCATTTCAAGCACGCCGTCCATTTGAAGTTCATCGGCCGTGATGCTGACAAATTGTTCTTGCATGGCTGCCTCCGCTATCGAGCTGTAATTAAGCTGACATCGCGCTGATTTTGCTCTGATTTTGCCGGACCGGGCGCCGCCTGCGCGCACTGAGCGGCAAGCTTCAGTGTACCAGCCTGCGCCCGTTCACGCGCGGCGCACGTCATTTTGCCATGCGCCCGCATCAGACGGCGCCGTGCCGGTCCAGCCCCTTCAACACGGCTTCCGGGCGAATCGGCAAATGCCGCACGCGCGAGGCCACGGCGGCAAAGATGGCGTTGGCTATCGCTGGCGCCACGGCCGTCGTGGGCGGCTCGCCCAAGCCCGTCGCCGTTTGCGTGCTGGCAACAAATTCGATGTCGAGCTCGGGCACGTCGGCCATGCGCAGGGGCGTGTAGGTATTCAGGTTGATATCCTTCACTTCGCCGTTGAGGAATGCCGTGCCTTCGTGCAAGGCCATGCTCACGCCCCACAGCGCGCCCCCTTCCGCCTGCGCCAGCGCGCCATCGGGGTCGACGATGCTGCCCGCGTCGATCACCATGAACAGCTTTTCGACTGTCACCATGCAAGTGCTGCGGTCCACTTTCACCCGGGCGACGCAAGCCGTCCAGGTGGGCATGTCGCGCTCCTGGCCGAACGTGGCGGCGATGCCCAGGCCCGTGTCGGGCGGCATGGACGTGCCCCAGCCCGCCTTGTCCGCCACCCGCTGCAGCACGTGGGCCAGGCGCGCGGCGCCGCCGACGGCATTCGGCGCGCTGCCCGCGTTGCGCCCCGTCGCCTGCAACAGCGACAAACGGAACGCCAGCGGATCGACCTTGGCCGCCTGCGCCGCCTCGTCCATGAAACTTTCCACGGCCCAATTCGTCCAGCCCGGCCCCACGGAGCGCAGCCAGCCGGGGCGAAAACTGCTGTTGGCCAGGTCGTTCGACACGGCCCGCACGCGTTGCGCGCCCACCGTGTACCAGTGATCGGCGCCAGCGATGGCGAACGGGTCGTACGGATGGCCCTGCGTATCCTTGGACAAAAAAGCGGGAATCATGGCTTGCGTGGGCCAGCCCGCGCTGGCCTCGTGCACCATCGCCGAGACCTTGCCGGCATCGTCGAACGCCATGCGCACATGCTGCACGGATGGCGAACGGGGCGAATCGAAACGCGCATCGTCGGACCGCGTGCAAATCATCTTGACGGGGCGTCCCACGGCTTGCGCCGCCAGCGCGGCTGGCACGCAATAATCGCCATTCAAACGCCGCCCGAAGCCGCCACCCAGCAGATACGTGTGCAGCATGACCTTGCTCTCCGGCACCTTCAACGCCTGCGCCAGCACGGGCAAGATCAACGATTGCCACTGATTGCCCGCATGGATATGCCAGACGCCGTCGATTTCCTGTGCCAGCGCATTCACCGGTTCCAGCTGGAAATGCAGCACGGTGCTGGTCGTGTAGTGGCGTTCCAGCTGCAGGCTGGCATCCTTGAACGCCTGCTCCACGCCATCATCATCGACCACGCGGGCGCCCAGGCTGGCATCGGCCAGTTGCTTGGTAGCATAGTTGACGATATCCTGCTCCGACACGTGGGCCGCCGCGCCGGCCCGCCATTTCACCTGCACCAGGTCGGCCGCGCGCATGGCGGCCGCATAGGTGTCGGCCACCACCATGACCCAGCCGGGCACCGTGCCGCTGGGGTCCTGCAAGGCGAACGAACGCAGGTAGCCCTTCACCTTTTTCGCGGCCGTATCAACGATGGAGACGACCTTCGAGCCGTAGCGCGTGGGCGGGATCTTCGGGCGCGCATACAGCATGCCCTCGATTTCCGCATCGATGCCGTACACGGCCGTGCCATTGATTTTCGCGGGGATGTCGAGCGCCTGCACCTGCTGGCCGATCAGGCTGCGCTGCCGCGGCGTTTTCAGCACGATGGCCTGCAATTGCTCCGGCGTGTACTGGCGCGCCAGCTTGCCACGGCGCACGATTTCGCCGTAGCTGATCGAGCGCCCACGGCCATGCACGACGCCCAGTCGGGCGTGACAAGCGGACACGGGCACGCGCAACAGGCGCGCGCCCTCTTCGACCAGCGCGATGCGCCCGGCCGCGCCGGCACGGCTGAGGGGGTCGAAATTCTGCCAGACCGACCAGCTGCCGCCAGTCACCATCAAGCCCCATTTCGGGTCCGTGTCGACGTAATGCAGGCGCACCTTGCTCCAGTCCGCCTCCAGCTCCTCGGCCACGATGCGCGCCAGGGCCGTGCCGATATGCTGGCCCATTTCCGCCTTGGCGATGTTGACGGTGACGATGCCATCGCGGCCGATCTGAAACCAGATGCTGGGATCGAACACGGGTGCAGCGCTTTGTTTTGGTGGCGCGGGCGCCGTCTTGCCAGCGGCCAATGAGCTGTCGGCGCGCAAAAAGGCCAGGGTAAACCCCGTGCCGGCGGCGGCGATCAGGAAACCGCGCCGTCCCAGCGAGCTGGGGCGGGCAGCAGAATTTTCTTTCGGCAACTTAAACACCGGGCGCCTCCTGCATGCCGGCCGCCAGCTTGATCGCCTTGCGGATGCGCACATACGCCATGCAGCGGCACAGGTTGCCGCTCATGACGGCATCGATATTCGCATCCGTCGGCTGTGGATAGTCGCGCAGCAAGGTGGCCGCCTGCATGATCTGGCCCGACTGGCAATAGCCACACTGCGGCGCCTGCGTGGCAAGCCAGGCCCGCTGCAGCGGGTGCGTGCCATCGGGCGAGAGGCCTTCGATGGTGGTGATGGCGCAACCGGTGACGGCGGCAATCGGCGTGATGCACGCGCGCATGGCGCGGCCATCGACATGCACGGTGCAGGCGCCGCACATGCCGATGCCGCAGCCAAACTTCGTGCCTTTCAGATGAGCTTCGTCGCGCAGCACCCACAGCAGCGGTGTCTCGGCGTCGGCCTCGGTGCCGAAGGGTTGGCCATTCACAGTCATGTTATACATTAGAAACTTTCAAGAATTACTTGCCGGCGCGCGCGCGTACCACGGCCGCTTCCAGGTTCGTCCAGGCCGACTGGTGACTGCGGCTGCGGCGCAGATAGGCGGCCAGCTGGGCCACATCGTTGTCCGTCAGCGAGGCGGCAAAGCCGGGCATCAGCACGCCGGGCATGGCTTCGTCCTTGCTGATGCCGTGCAATATCACCTGGATCAGGTTGGCGGGATCGGGCGCGCTGACGGCGCTGTTCAGGCTCAGTTCCGGACGCAGGGCCATGGGCTGGGCATCGCTGTTCGAATGGCACGACGCGCAGGCGGCCACGTACAGGCTGGCGCCACGGTCATTGTCGACCAGGCTGACACGCTGCGAGCGGGCGATGCCGGTTTTTATCACGGCATCCGCATCCACCTTGCGCTCGGCAACATCGGCCACACCGGCAAAATACACGGACAGCGCGCGGACATCGCTATCGGGCGACGCGCCCATGCCTTCGTGCACGACAGCCGACATGGGCCCGGCCGCCACGCCGTGCAGGGCCGTCGCTCCCGTGCGCAGGAAAGTATACAGTTCATCCTGCGTCCACGGCAGCGGAGCCGTGTTGGCGCTGGTCAGGGCCGGCGCATACCAGTCATCGATGGCCGCGCCCAGATACGCTGAACCGGCAAGCTCGGCGCCCAGCGCATTGCGCGGCGTGTGGCAGGCGGCGCAATGCGCCAGGCCTTCGGCCAGGTAGCGGCCCCGGTTCCAGTCCAGCCCTTGCGCAGTATCCAGCTGGAAAGTCACTGGCTTGAAAAACAGCAGCTTCCAGCCCGCCTGCAAGGGGCGCAGGTTCAGGGGGAAAGGCACGCTATTGGCCGGCGCGACTGCGTACACGGGCGGGCGCGTCATGAAATACGCGTACAGGGCCGCCAGGTCCGTGTCCGACACAAGGTTGAAATGGGTGTACGGAAAGACGGGATACAAATGCGCCCCATCGCGGCCCACGCCTTCGCGCATGGCCCGCTGGAAGGCGGCCAGCGACCAGCGGCCGATGCCCGTTTGCCTGTCGGGCGTGATATTCGTCGCGTAAATCGTGCCGAACGGCGTGGCCAGGCCGTGGCCGCCCGCGTAATCGGCGCCACCGCTGGCCGTATGGCAGGCGGCGCAGTTGCCCATGCCGGCGAGGATGCGGCCCTTCTCCACCACTTGCGGGGAAAATGCCGTGGCGGCAGGCGGCTCGATGGGCGCCAGCGCGGGGCGCCAGTAATACAAGTAGGCGGCCAGCGCCGCGACGGTGAGCAGCGCCAGCAACAGCAGCAAGCCGGTGAAGATTTTCTTGAGCAAAACAGGAACCAATGAAAAGTAAAGGCCAGGGTAAAAGCAAGAATATAAAGCAAGGCGGCCAGCCGCCGGCTAACGGCGGCGGCAACAAGGCCGCAGTGACAATCTTACCGCGATTGTGACTTGTTGTATGTACGCAATGACACGCAGGCGCTGCCTGTAGGCGGGCTGCACCTTATAATCAGCGTTTCAGCACGCCGCCGCTCCTTCATGCATACCGTTACCATCATCCTCATCCTCGTCCTGAGCGTCGTCCTGTGCGGCTTCATCGCCCGCTCGCGCTGGGTCAAGTTGCCGCTACCGCTGATCCAGATCGCCGGCGGCACGGGATTGGCCCTGTTTGGCGTGCAAGTGCCGCTCGATCCCGATATTTTCTTCCTGCTCTTCATTCCGCCGCTGCTGTTTCTCGACGGCTGGCGCATCCCCAAGGGCGCCTTCTTTTCCGATGCGCGCTCGATCCTGATGCTGGCCATCGGCCTGGTGCTGTTTACCGTGCTGGGCATGGGTTTCTTCATCGACTGGCTGATCCCCAGCGTGCCGCTGGCCGTCGCTTTCGCGCTGGGCGCCATCCTCTCGCCGACGGACCCCGTGGCCGTGTCGGCAATCGCGGCCGGCAACCCGATCCCGCCGCGCCTGATGCATATCCTCGAAGGCGAATCCCTGCTCAACGACGCGTCGGGCCTGGTCTGCTTCACGTTTGCCGTGGGCGCCATGATGACGGGCGGCTTTTCCATCGGCGCCGCCTCGCTGAGTTTCCTGCAGGAAGCGGGCGGCGGCATCGTCATCGGCCTGGCCATCTCGTGGGGCGTGGGCCTGGCAAATAAATGGCTGGTGAGCAAGGTCGGCGAAGAACCGGGCTTGCAAATCCTCATCAGCATCCTGATTCCGTTTGCCGCCTACCTGGGCGCAGAGCAAATCCACGGCTCGGGCATCCTGGCCGCCGCCACGGCGGGCGTGTCCATGCATTACGCCGACCTGATCGGCCGTCCGCTGGCCGCCACGCGCACCCAGCGCAAGGCTGTGTGGGATACCGTGCAACTGGTCTTGAATGGCGTGATCTTCGTCATGCTGGGCGCGCAACTGCCCACCACCGTGGCCGGCTTGCCGGCCGCCTCCGCCGAAATCGGCGCCGGCAGCGCCTGGAAGCTGCCCCTGTTCGTCATCGCCATCACGGTAGGGCTGACCTTCATGCGCTTCATCTGGGTCTTCATTTCCATGAAACTGACCCTGTTCAAGCACCACAAGAAAATGCCGGGCGAATCGAAGGATGCCGCGCTGCTGGCACGCCCCAGCCTGCGCCTGCTGCTGGTGGCGTCGTTTGCGGGCGTGCGCGGCGCGCTGACACTGGCCGGTATCCTGACCCTGCCCTTATTCTTGCCTGACGGAAATCGTTTCCCCGCGCGCGATCTCGTCATCTTCCTGTCCATGGGGGTGATTTTGCTGTCACTGATACTGGCCAGCGTCACCCTGCCCCTGCTGACCAAGGGCCTGGTGTTCGCGCCGCCCGCGCGCCGCTCGACGGAAGAGCGCAATGCCCGCGCCGCTGCCGCCGAAGCGGCCATCGCGCGGCTGGAAAAAGTCTGCGAGGGCATCGACAAGAATGACAAGCAGCAAGTCGTCACCGAGGCGGCCAACCGCCTGATCGAAGCCTACCGGCGCCGCCTCGCGTATGGCGAAAGCAGCAACGACGAGGCAATGCGGCTGCAGGAACTGGCCAAGGCCGAGCGCGCGCTGCGCCTGGAAGCGCTGAATGCGGAACGCGATGAACTGTACCGCCGCCGCATCTCGGGCGAACTCGACGACACCATCCATTTGCGTCTGCTGCGCGAAATCGACTTGCTGGAAGCGACACTGGAAGAATAGCAACACTCTGGCCCGCTGCGGCTGTATCAATAAGCAATCCTCGTGGCAAAGAATGCAAGTTTTCACATTCGTGTTTATAATGCAAGGTTGTATGGCGTAGCGCCGTGATTTACTTTCAGCATGGACTTCCGTACAGTCTGTGCTGATGAGTAGCAATTTGAGTAGCCACCCGACCTGAATAAAGACACCCGACGCCGTGCCCTCCTCCCTTCGCCACCGGCAGCGCTGCGCGCTGCCTGCCCTGCTCGCCATGCTGCTGACCTCGCTGCTGGCCTCGCTGTTCGCCTGCGGCGCGCTGGCGCCGTCTGCGGCGTGGGCGCAGACGGGAGCGACGGCCGACGCCAGGCGTCCCGCCGAGGTGGCCCAGGTCTTGTTTGGCATCATCAGTTATGTGCGCTGGCCCGTGGCGCGCCCGGAAGTGCGCGTCTGCATGCTCGGCGCGCCCCGCTATGGCGCGGCGATCGTCGACACGCCCGCCTCCAGCCTGGGCCAGCGCATCCGCGTGAAAATCCCGGCGGCGGCAGCCGCGGCCGGCGAATGCGACGTCATTTACCTGGGCAGCCTGCCCGAGGGCGAGCGCGAGCATCTGCTGGCGCAGATCATCGGCAAGCCGATTTTATCGGTCGCCGAACCCGGCACGTCCTGCACCATGGGCACCATGTTCTGCCTGCGCCTCTCCGAGGCGCAGATCGGTTTTGATGTCAACCTCGACGCCATCGCCCGCAGCGGCCTGCGCGTGCATCCGAACGCCTTGCAAATTGCACGTCGCAAGGTACCGTCGCCATGAGCGCCAGCATGCCTCCCCGCTTGACGCGCAAGCCCCGTCCCACGCTCGACAGCGTGCTGCGGCGCGCCCACCTGAGCGTGTCACTGATCGCCGTGCTGGCGGCCGGCCTGACCCTGACAGCCGTGGCGCTGCTGGCCCTGCGCGTCTATTCGGACCAGAACCTGCGCCTGGTGGCCCGCTCGATGAGCTACACGGTGGAAGGGGCCGTCGTCTTTGGCGACTCCATGGTCGCCAGGGAAGCGCTGGCCCTGATCGGCGTCAATGAAGATATCGACCAGGCACAGGTGAGCGACAAGGCCGGCAAGGTCCTGGCCCGCTGGGAACGGGGCGAACATAGCACCCGTTACTACATCGAACGCGCGCTGACGGGCTGGATGCTGCCCGATTCGCTGACGTTCCCCATCATGCGCAATGACCAGGCCATCGGCAGCATCAAGCTGGTGCCGCACAGCCGCAGCCTGCTGCCCTTCCTGCTCAGCGGCCTCTCCTGCCTGCTGGCTTGCCTGGTGCTGAGCCTGGTCGTCGCCGTGCGCCTGTCGCGCCGCATGGAAACAGAAATCACCTCGCCCCTGCGCCACCTGGCGGAAACGGCCCACCGCGTGCGGCGCGACCGCTCGTTCGAATTGCGCGTGCCGCCGGCCAACATCGCCGAACTGAACCAGATCAATGACGACTTCAACGCCCTGCTCGACGAACTGGAAGCGTGGCAAAGCCATCTGCAAAAGGAACACGCCTCGCTGTCGCACCGCGCCAACCACGACAGCCTGACGGGCCTGTCGAACCGCGCCTTCATGGAAGCGGAGCTGGAACGTTCCATCCTCGAAGCGCGGGTCAGCAATGGCAAGGTGGCCATGCTGTTTCTCGACAGCGACCGCTTCAAGTACATCAACGATACCTTCGGCCATGCCTCGGGCGACCGCGTGCTGGTGACGATCGCCGCGCGCATCAAGCAGCAATTGCGCGAAGGCGACCTGGTGGCCCGCCTGGGCGGCGACGAATTTGCCATCCTGCTCAAGCCGCTGCGCAACAGCAGCGATGCCATGCACATCGCCGACAACATCATCGCCGCCATGGCGCAAGCCATTGAACTGCCTACCGGCAACAGCATCGTCAGCTCGCTGACCATCGGCGTGGCCGTCTTCCCCGATCACGCCATCGACGCCGCCTCGCTGGTCGGCGCGGCGGACGAAGCCATGTACCGCGCCAAGCAGGTGCAGCGCGGCACGCGCCAGGTGGCACGCCTGCCGCAACCCCACCCTCACCCCTGACCCCAAGGAGCAACACCATGCAATTCATCTACAAGCAATTACGCCTCGGCTTCCTCGGTCTGTTCATGCTGGGCCTGCTGGCCGCCTGCCAGAGCACGCCAGAGACCAAGCCCATCTTCAACGCCGAGCAAGTCGCCACCTTGAAGGAACAGGGCTTCAACCAGACCGACGAAGGCTGGGAACTGAGCTTTACCGACAAGCTGCTGTTCGAATTCGACGCTGCCAAACTGACGCCGCCGAGCCGCACCGCGATCCAGAAAATCAGCGCCGCCCTGCTGAAAGTGGGCATCACCCACATGCGCGTGGAAGGCCATACGGATAACGAAGGCACGGAAGCGTACAACAACAAGCTGTCGCTGGCGCGCGCCAATGTGGTGGCCGACGCCATGAGCGCATCGGGCATTCCACGTGACAACATCGCCGTCAAGGGCCTGGGCATGAGCAAACCGGTGGCCTCGAACGCCAGCAAAACGGGCAAGGCAGAAAACCGCCGCGTCACTGTCATCGTCTCGGCGCCTTGAGAGCGGGCGGGCCCGTCGTGCGCTGGGTCGTGATGGGCGTATCCGGCTGCGGCAAGAGCGCCGTCGGCAGCCTGCTGGCCGACACCTTGCACGTGCCCTACGTGGAAGGCGACGACGTGCATACCCCGGAAAACGTGGCCAAGATGGCCGCCGGTATCGCGCTCGACGATGCCGACCGGGCCGGCTGGCTGGCCGCCCTGCGCCAGCAGATCGCCACGGCCTGCGCCCAGGGCCGCGGCCTGGTGGTGTCCTGTTCGGCCCTGAAACGTGCTTACCGCGACCTGCTGCGCGAAGGCGACCCGGCCCTGCGCTTCGCCCACCTGGACGGTCCGTGCGACGTGCTGGAGCGCCGCATGCAGCGCCCCGGCCATTTCATGCCGCCCAGCCTGCTCGACAGCCAGCTGCGCACCCTGCAAGCACTGCAAGCGGACGAGGCCGGCATCGTGCTCGATATCCGCCAGCCGCTGGCCGTGCTGGTCGAACAGATCCTGCAAGCACCCTGACAGGCGCGCGGCTGGACAGCCCGCGGCCCCCTGTGTAGACTGGCGCGCACTTTCATGAAGGATTTTTATGACCACACCAACGACAAAACCAGCACCGGGCCCGGAATTCTGGGAACGCGCCGACCAGGTCATCGCCCTGGCCAATGAACAATGCATGCACAGCGGCGGCAATGAAGTAGCCACCTCGCTGCTGTACGCGGCCGCCCGCTTCAACGCCTTCCTCGTCGCCAGCAAGAGCAACGACGTGGCCAAGATGCAGGCAGAGAAGGAAGGCGCCGTGGCGTTCTTCACGGAACAGTACAAGCGCATGCTGACCGACAACTTTAACGACTACATCACCAACTTCGACAAGTACACGCAACCGTCGTCGGCCCCCGAGGGTTGATCACGGCTGCCAGCCTGGATAACCACCGCGCCCGCGCCACGCACGCTGGCAGCGTGCTGAAAGGTTCAGTACGCCATGCGCCTTTGCCATCGCTGTGGCTGACAGCCATGCTGGCCGGCGCCGTGACCGGCGCCGTGCTCTTCTTCAGCTGGACCGGCCTGCTGCTGTTTGTCAGCGGCACGGCCATCGTCCTGCTGTTCGGCCACTCGCTGGGCAGCCACCGCAAGCTGATCCACGACAGCTATCAATGCCCGCAATGGCTGGAATATGTACTCGTCTACCTGGGCGTGCTGGTGGGACTCAGCGGTCCGCTGGGCCTGCTGCGCCAGCACGAACTGCGCGACTATGCCCAGCGCCTGCCCGACTGCCACCCCTACCTGCGCCACGGCGCCGGCTTCTGGCGCGATGCCTGGTGGCAATTACACTGCCGCCTGGAGCTCGAGCACCCGCCGCACATCGCCATCGAGCCGCGCATCGCGCACGACCGCTTTTATCGTTTCCTGGAAGCCACCTGGATGTTGCAGCAACTGCCGTGGGCCCTGCTGTTCTTCGCCTGGGGTGGCTGGGGCCTGGTTTGCTGGGGTGTCTGCGCGCGCGTCAGCGCCGGCGTACTCGGCCATTGGCTGATCGGCTACTTCGCCCACAACCATGGGCAAATGCATTTTCATGTCGAAGGCGCCGCCGTGCAAGGGAAAAATATCCGCCTGACGTCGCTGCTGACCATGGGCGAATGCTGGCACAACAACCATCACGCCTATCCCGGCTCGGCCAGGCTGGGCCTGCTACCGGGCGAGTGGGACCCGGGCTGGTGGGTCTTGCTGCTGTGGCAGCGCATGGGCCTGGTGTCCGGCCTGCGCCTGCCGCAAGACCTGGCGCCGCGGCCGGAACTGCGCCGCCTTGATCGCGCTGGCGATCAGGCCTCGTCCCCACCGGCCAGATAATTGTTTTTTACGCGCACGTAATGCTCGGCCGAATAGCGCAGGTAGGCGATCTCCGCTTCGGTCAGTGCGCGCACCTTGGCGGCGGGCCGGCCCACATACAGATGTCCGCTTTCCAGTACCTTGCCGGGCGATACCAGGCTGCCCGCACCCAGCATCACGTGTTTTTCCACCACCACGTCATCCATGACGATGCTGCCCATGCCGATCAGGCATTCGTCGCCGATGGTGCAGCCATGCAAGATCACGGAATGCCCGATGGTCACGTACTTGCCGATGGTCAAGGGTGAACCGTCGGGCTTGGCCGCATTCTTGTGCGACACATGCCCCATGGAAAAGTCCTGGATATTACTGCCCTCGCCGATGACGATGCGGTTGACGTCGCCGCGCAGCACGCTGTTGCACCAGATCGAGCAGTCGTCGCCGATCTGCACATCGCCAATCACTTGCGCCGTGTCATGCAGGTAGACGCGTTCGCCCACGACGGGACGGGTATTCAGGTAGGAACTGACTGGCATCGCTTTCTCACTCTTCATTAATAGTAAAAGTAAACATTCACACCCAGCCGGCGGCCAGCGCGAAAATCGCCAGGCCATGCGCCAGGGAGCTCAACTCGGCCATCGCTCACATCGGGGAAAGTACGGTGCCAACGGGCACGGGCGCAGCAATTGTATGCGGCGGCTGGCAAAATGGCTATGCCGCCGTCAAGCCGCCTTGCGCCAGCCATGCATCAGCGCATGCGCCGCCAGTCCCGCCGCCAGCCCCCACAGGGCGCCGCCCACGCCCAGCAAGGTCACGTTCGCGGCCGTCGCCAGGAAGGTGATCAACGCCGTTTCGCGCATGCGCACGTCCGCCATCGCCTGCGCCAGGCTGTTGCCGATGGCGCCCAGCAGGGCCAGGCCCGCCAGCGCCGTGATGAAGCTGCGCGGCAAGACCATGAACAGGCTGGCCAGGGTGACGCCGAAGATACCCACCAGGATGTACAGCACGCCGCACGCCAGCCCAGCGACATAGCGCTTCGACGGGTCCGCATGCGCATCCTTGCCCGTGCAGATGGCGGCCGTGATGGCGGCCACGTTGAAGGCGTGCGCACCAAATGGCGCCATGAGCAGCGAACCGAGTCCCGTCACCGTCAAGATCGGATTGGCGCTGACCGGGTAACCGTCATTGCGCAGCACCAGCATGCCCGGCATGTACTGCCCCGTCAGGGTAATCAGGAACAGCGGCAGCGCCACGCCCAGCAGCGACGCCACGGAAAAGCGCGGCATTTCGAACACGGGCGCGGCCAGGGCCAGTTCGATGCCGTGCGCATCGATGCGTCCCTGCGCCAGCAGCAGGCCCAGGCCGACCAGCATGATGCCGACCACGGCAAAGCGTGCCGTGAAACGGCGCAGCACGGCGTACGACAGCAGCAATACCACCACCAGCAGCGGATCGGCGCTGGCGCCGCCAAACGCGTTCACGCCAAACTGCAGCAAGATACCGGCCAGCAAACCGGCGGCGATGCCGCCAGGAATCAGCCGCACCAGGCGCTCGAAGGCGCCGGACATGCCCAGCAAAATGAAGGCGATGGCGGACACCATGTAGGCGCCGATCACCTCCGCGTACGGCGTGTGCGGCATGACGGTGGCCAGGAAGGCCACGCCGGGCGTGGACCAGGCCGTGATGATGGGCGCGCGGTAGCGGTAGCTGAGCCAGATGCCGGTCACGCCCACGCCGATGCTCAGCGACCAGACCCAGGACGCCGTCTGCGCCGCGCTGAGCTGGGCCAACTGGGCCGCCTGGAACACCAGCACGAAGGTGCCGCCATAGTTGACCAGGACGGAGATGCAGGCGGCCATCGTGGGGGCAGCAAGATCGCGCCAGTTCAGCCGGTCGGCCATAGCGGCGGTGGTTGTGGTTGTTGTCATGAATATGCCCCTGGCATTGAAAGGGAGCATCTTAATGGCCATATGGACCGCCCGAGCAGGCCAATTCATCGCGGATCAACAGACCACTTTAGCAAGTTTATCCCAGCGCGCGGGCCAGGCGGACGATGCCGCTCTCGATCTCGTGCGGGCTCAAGGCCGCAAAGCCCAGCAGCCAGCCACCGCGCGCCGGCGGCCTCGCATACAGCCGGCTCAGGCCCGGCAGCACAATGCCCGCCTGTGCCGCCAGCCGTATCGTTTCCAGTTCGTCCCTGCCCTCGTGCAGCAAACACGGCATCTGCAAGCCGCCCGGCGGCAGCTGCGCCGTGACCACGTGCGGCAAGTGCCGCTGCACGGCCTGCGCCATCGCATCGCGGCGCACGGCGTAGACCTTGCGCATGGCGCGTACATGGGCCGCAAAATGGCCATCGGCGATGAAACGGGCCAGTGTCAGCTGATCCAGCTGCGGCGTATGCCCGTCGAGGATGCTGCGCGCATACGTCATCGGTTTCACCAACGCGGGCGGCAGCACCATGTAGCCGAGGCGCAGGCCCGGATACAGCGACTTGGCAAAGGTGCCCAGATAAATCGTGCGCTGTTGCGTATCGAGTCCCTGCACGCAGGCCGTCGGCAAGCCGGCGTAATGAAACTGGCTGTCGTAATCGTCTTCGATGATCCAGCCCTGGCGCTCGGCGGCCCAGGCGGTCAGCGCGAAGCGGCGCTCGAGCGCCAGTGTGGCGCCCGTCGGGTATTGATGCGACGGCGTGACGTAAATCGTGTTGGCCCCGCTGCGGTCGGCCCGCAGGTGCTCGATGGACAGTCCATGCGCATCGACCGGTACGGGCAGCACCTGCAATTGCGCCATCTCGAACGCCTTGCGCGCGCCAAAATAGCCGGGATCTTCCATCAATATCGGGCCATGCGCGTCGGCCAGCACCTGCGCGCACAGGTACAGGGCCTGGCGCGTGCTGCTCAAGACCAGCACCTGATCCGCCGTGGCCCGCGCGCCCCGCTCCAGGTTGACATAGTCGGCGATGGCTTGGCGCAGGGGTGCGGCGCCTTGCGGGTCGCCATGCAGCAACACATGGTGTTCGCTGGCCGCCTGGCGCCGCAAGCGCTCCCACACGTCGAGCGGAAAGGCCCGCGTTTCCGGCAAGCCCGTGGCGAATGCCTTCACGCTCTGCTGGTCAACCACGCCGCCACTGGCCAGGATGTGCGCGCCGCGCGCGCTGAGGGCCGCCGGCTGCGCGGACAAGGGCGGCAGCGCAGTCGCAGGCTTGCCCAGCAAGCTGGCGCCTATCGTCGGCGACACAAAACTGCCCGATCCCGCCTGCCGCTGGATATACCCGTCCAGGCGCAGCTGCGCATACGCCATTTCCACCGTATCGCGCGACACGCCCAGCGATTGCGCCAGCGCGCGCGTGGCCGGCAGGCGCAAGCCAGGCGCCAGTACGCCATCGAGTATCAACTGGCGCAGCGCGCGCTGCACGCGCACGCGCAAGTCGAGCGCCGCCAGTTCAGGAGCGGCGATGCGGATTTTCAGGGTGTCGAGTTCGAACTGCGGCGTCATGGCGCTGTCGGCGCGGCGCGAACGGCATCCACGGCAGCGACGCTGCTGGCCAGCGAAAAGCCATGCTGCTGCAGCACCGCCACCAGTTGCTCGCCGGCGCAACCGAGGCGCAGGTTTTCCGCCACCCAGTCCTTCCACGCGGGGCCGATCTGCGGCATCGGCTCGGGCGCCAACGTGAGACCGATTATGCATGCGGCCAGCAAACCATTGATGCGCTGCGTGTCGATCAGGTGCTGCACCACCGCGTGGCCCGACTGGGGAAACGGGTGCAGGGTGCAGCGGCCGAAGGCGGCCAGGCGCTGCGCGTGCATGGCGTCGAGGTTCACCGATTCGCTGGCGCTGGCGCCGAGGTTCGCCACGTCGGGCCGTGTGCCGAACACCAGGTGCAGCTGCGTATGCTCGGTCGCCCTGGCGCGGCACAGGGCCGCCAGGTCGTAATAGCCCGAGGCTGGCGGGTCTTGCGCCAGCGACTCCATCACGGGCAGCCAGCGCAACTCATGGTACAAACGCGCCTGCTGCACGTCGAGGAAGGACAATGGGCCAAAGGCGACGATCTGCTGCGCGTCGAGCAGCAAGCCAAACATGACGGCCGCGTACGCGCCCATGGACTGGCCGAGGGTGGTGACCTGGCTTGGCGCAATGCGGTTCACCAGCTCGCGCAGGGCCTGCGCCGTTTCATCCACGTGATTACCCAGGCCCGCAATCTGGCGGTGGTACCAGGCATTGCCCGAATCGCGCACAAGGATCTTGTTCAGCGGCTGCCCGCTGGCCTGCTCGAGCTTTCTCAGGCGCCCGTAAAAATCGAAGGCGGGGCGCGTGGTCCACGAGACGAAGCCGAAGGCGATGACCAGCGGCGCGCCTGGCACGATGCGGTCGACCAGCACGTCGTCGGCACTGGTGGCGACCAGTCGATTATCCAGCGCTTGCGCTTGCAGCATCGGCCCGGCTCCCGATCAAGGTTGAACAGCAGAAAGCATGAGTGTAATACCAAGGCTGGCAAAATGAAAACAATCGTCGCTACAGTACGCCAGTACGCAGGGGAAAACTGCTAGTCTGGCGACTATTCACCCATGAACAGGAGCCTTCCATGCTGCATCGCCTGAAGTACCTTCCTCTTGCCGCGACCATCGCCATGGCCGGCGGCTGCGCTGCCACGTCCGACAGCGCCAAGCCAAACGCCAGCCTGACGAATACCTACTGGAAACTGACGCAGCTCGATGGCGCGCAGGTGGCGATGGCGCCACAGCAGGAGCGCGAAGTGCGCATCACCCTCAGCGACGATGGCAAGGTCACCGGTTTCACGGGCTGCAACCGCGTGATGGGCGGCTACACGCTGGCCGGCACGGCCCTGCGTTTCACGCAACTGGCTGGCACGCGCATGGCCTGCCCGCCACCACTGATGCAGCTGGAAAGCGCCGTGCTGGCCAACTTGAACAGCGTGACGGGCTACCAGCTTGAGGGCGAACAGCTGATCCTGCTCAAGGATGGCGCGGCCGTGGCCAAGTTTGAATCGGTCTACCTGTGAAATAAAAATCGACTGCCGTTACAATGGCTTCCAGCCCATCATCCGGAAGGAAGCCATGTCCGCCCTGCCCTCGCCGTCTTCATCCCCTACACCATCGGCCGCCGGTCGCTATCGGGCTTTTCTGTTCGACATGGACGGCACCGTCATCAATTCCATCGCCGCCGCCGAACGCATCTGGGGCACCTGGGCGCAGCGCCAGGGCCTCGATGTGGCAGCCTTTTTGCCCACCATCCATGGCGCGCGTTCGGTCGACACCATCGCCAAACTGCGCTTGCCCGGCGTCGACGCGCAGCGCGAGTCGCAGGGCATCACGGATGCGGAAATCATCGATGTGGAAGGGATTATTGAAGTCCAGGGCGCGCTGCGCTTTCTGCAGTCGCTGCCGCCGGCGCAATGGGCCATCGTCACGTCGGCACCGCGCGCGCTGGCCACGGCACGCCTGAAGGCGGCCGGCATGCCCATTCCCGCCATCATGGTGACGGCGGAAGACGTCAAGGCGGGTAAACCAAAACCCGATTGCTACCTGCTGGCGGCTGAAAAACTGGGCGTGGCACCCTTTGATTGCCTGGTGTTCGAAGATGCGTCCGTCGGCATCGAGGCGGGCGAGGCGGCGGGCGCGAAGGTCATCGTCGTCACCGCCACACATGCACACCCGCTGGCCACGCGCCACCCCGCCATCGCCAACTACGAGTGCATCGTGGCAACCGTCGATGCGGATGGTTTCATCGTGCTGGCCGAGACGGCTGCAATACCCGCGACAAGATAGCCTGCTGCGGTGCGGCCGCTATCGTACGCGTTACGAGGAAGGCAGCTTGCGCCACAGGGGCTTCGGCCATGGTCCGCGCCGGCCCGCCGCCCGCGCCCCCTTAGGCGTTTGCGTCCAGCTCCGTTCCATGTCAGCATACGCCACCCTGGCAACATGGATAAGGATCGCAATGCCCCTCACTCTTACACGCGCGCTGGTACTGGCGCTGCTGGCAAGCCATGGCTCCCTGGCATTGGCGCAGGCGCCAGTCACGCCGCCGACGCCGGGCTGCGACGTCTGCGCCACCTGGAATGCCGACCAGGCGCCGTTCCGTATCTTCGGCAATACCTATTATGTGGGCGTGAAAGGCCTCAGTTCCGTGCTGGTGACGTCGCCGCAGGGCCACGCGCTGATCGACGGCGGCCTGCCGGAATCGGCGCCCAAGATCATCGCCAATATCGCCACCCTGGGCTTTCGCATCGAAGACGTGAAACTGATCCTCAATTCGCATGGCCATATCGACCATGCGGGCGGCCTGGCCGAACTGCAGCGGCGCAGCAATGCGCTGGTGGCCGCCAGCCCGTCGGCGGCGCTGGACCTGGCGTCGGGCGAAGTGGGACCGGACGATCCGCAATACCATGCGCTGCCCAAGTACCCACCCGTGAAGGACATGCGCCTGGCGCGCGACGGCGGCCAATTCAATGTCGGACCCATTGCGCTGACGGCGCATGCCACGCCGGGCCACACGCCCGGTGGCCTGAGCTGGACGTGGGAGTCGTGCGACGGCCCCCGCTGCCTGAACATGGTCTACGCGGACAGCCTCAACGCCGTCTCGCGTCCCGGCTTCAAGTTCAGCGCCAGCAGCGAGTATCCGCACGCCCTGGCAGATTTGCGCCACAGCTTCGAGACCCTGGAAAAGCTGCCCTGCGACGTGCTCGTTGCGGCCCATCCGGAAGCCTCGCACTTGTGGGAGCGGCTGGAAGCGAGCGCCACGGCCGGCAGCGATGCCTTTGTCGACCCGCAGGCCTGCCGCGCCTACGTGGCGGCGGCGCGCACCTTGCTCGACGCGCGCCTGGAACAGGAAAAACAACCGTGAATTTGCCAGTGACCTTGTCAACCGTGCACGCTGGCGCAGCGCCGATCTGCTACGCTGGCGCCATTCATTTGAAGAAGGAAATGCCATGTTCACACTCGCCAGACTGATTCCCCTCGCCGCCATCGTCGCCATCACCGCCGGCTGCGCGCAAACGCCCGTGCGCAGCGACGCTGCCGCTGCCGCGCCAGGCGCCACCTCGCCTGCCAAGCCGGCACCGAAGCTGGTGGGCACGCAATGGAAGCTGAAGGAATTGAAGGGCAAGCAAGTGCTGCGCAAGGCGCCTGAACAGCGCGAAGTGACCTTGATGCTGGCTGAAGGCCGCGCCAGCGGCCACAGCGGCTGCAACCAGACGATGGGCGGCTACACCAGCGATGGCGTCAGCACCCTGGCCTTCTCGCAGCTGGCCGGCACCATGATGATGTGCCAGCCGCAGGACATGGACCTGGAGCGCCTGCTCTTGAGCACCCTGGGCGAAGTCAATGGCTACCGCTACGCCGACCAGGAATTGCTGCTGCTGAAGGATGGCGTGCCCGTGGCGCGCTATGAAGCGCTGACGGTGAAGTAAAACTGTGGGGTCAGTCGCTTCGCGATCGGAATCCGCCCTTTAGGGCGCATTCCCCCGCCGGGTCTGACCCCAGCCTTGACTATGGGCTTCCCCCGTCCGCAGTACCTAGTCGTTGCGCATCTGCGCCTGCGATACATTACTGTTCGCAGGCACGCTCTGCGTCAGCCACACATTCCCCCCGATGGTCGATCCTGCGCCGATGGTGATGCGCCCCAGCACGGTCGCGCCCGCGTAAATGACCACGTCATCCTCGACGATGGGGTGGCGCGGCGTGCCCTTGATCAGCGCGCCGGACGCATCGGCCGGAAAACGCTTGGCACCCAGGGTGACGGCCTGGTACAGGCGCACGCGCTGGCCGATGATGGCCGTCTCGCCGATCACCACGCCCGTGCCATGGTCGATGAAGAAGGACGCGCCAATGTGCGCGCCAGGGTGGATGTCGATGCCCGTCAGGGTATGCGCGATATCGGCGATCAGGCGCGCCAGGAACGGCGCGCCCAGTGCATGCAGGCGGTGCGCCAGGCGGTGGTACAAAATGGCGATGGTGCCCGGATAGCACAGCATGATCTCGGCCACCGAGGTGGCGGCCGGGTCGCCCGCGTAGGCAGCCTGCACGTCCGACACAAGCAAGGCGCGGATGTCGGGCAAGCTGGCGGCAAAGGCGCGCGTGATGTCGCGCGCCTGCTGCGCCAGCGCCGCATCGTCGCTGGCGGCAGCCTGCTCCTCGCCGGCAGGCACCGAAAATAGCAAACCGCGCCGCACCTGCTCACTGAGGCGGTTCAGGGTGGTGTTGAGGGTATCGCCGACAAAATAGTCGATGCTTTCATCGGTGAGATTCGGCCGTCCGTAATGCGTGGGAAACAGGGCTGCCGACAGGCCGTTGACGATGGTGGTGAGCGCTTCGCGCGACGGCAGTTCTCGCACCCTGCCGTTATGGCGGATCTTGTGCTTGTCTTCGCGCGAGCTGCGCAAGGCCTGGATCACTGGCCCCAGGTTCCATTGGGCCGTGTCGTCGGCGGGCGCCGCGGGGTCAGTGCTGTGCATGGCGTATCACTTCCAAAAAAACGGCAAACAGGCCGGGTCGCCCCAGTTTAACGGTGGCGACAAGCGATGCAAACGAAGAATTTCAAGCTTTCATATGCGAAAAACGCATATGGCTGGCAAACAGCGCCGGTGCCAAACCCGATTGTTGCCACTAGCGTAAAATGACGGACTAACAAAAACACTCTTCAACATGACTAAATTATTAACCTGGATTTTGGCGGGCCTGGCGATGGTCGGACCGCTTGCAATTGACACCTATCTGCCGTCGTTCCCCGCCATCGTGCACGATTTCAATGCCAGCCCCCTGCTGGTGCAGCAAACCCTGAGCTTTTTCCTGTTCACGTTCGCCTTCATGATGCTGTTTTACGGCACCCTGTCCGATTCGTTCGGCCGCCGTCCCGTGATTCTCGTTTCGCTGGTGCTGTATGTGATCGCCTCCGTGGGCGCAGCGCTGGCGCCGTCGCTGGGCTGGCTGCTGGCCTGGCGCGTGCTGCAGGGCCTGTCGGCGGGCGCCGGTTCCGTGATCGGCCGGGCCATCGTGCAAGACCGCTATTCGGGCGCCGCCGCGCAGAAAATCCTCTCGCACATCATGATGGTGTTCGCGCTGGCGCCGGCCATCGCGCCCGTGCTGGGCGGCTGGCTGCAGGTGGGCCTGGGCTGGCGGGCGATTTTCTGGTTCCTCACGGCCTTCGGCGTGCTGATGTTCGTCGTCGTCTGGCGCGCGCTGCCGGAAAGCTTGCCGAAGGAGCAGCGCCACGCCTTCCACCTGGGCGACATCGCCGTCAATTACTGGAAAGTGCTGTGCCACCGCCAGTTCCTGCTGCTGTCGACGGCCATCGGCGCCGCCTTTGGCGGCTTCGCCCTGTACATCGGCTCGGCCGCCTACTTCATCATCAACATCCTGCATTTGCCGGAGACGGCGTTCGCCTGGCTGTTCATTCCCTTAATTAGCGGCATGGTGTTCGGTTCGGCCCTGTCGGCGAAAATCGCCCACCGCACCAGCCAGCGCCAGATGATCTGGGCCGGCTTCATCCTGATGCTGGTGGCAGCGCTGGCCAACATCGGCTATAACTACTTCTTTGCCGCCGAAGTGCCGTGGGCCGTGCTGCCCCTGTTCTTCTACTCGTTCGCCCTGTCGATCGCCATGCCGCCGATGACCCTGATGGCGCTGAACCACTTCCCCAACAACAGTGGCCTGGCCTCGTCGATGCAATCGTTCATCCAGATGCTGCTGTTCGCGCTGGTGTCGGGCCTGGTGGCACCGCTGCTGTTCGACAGCGCGCTGAACCTGGCGTATGGCGTGATGGCGGGACTGCTGGTGAGTTTGATTTGCTGGGTGTTTGCGCAGGGTAAAGCTGAAGCGTAGGTCGGATTAGGCCCGGAGGGCCGTAATCCGACACCATTGTTGGCGGCTCAAGTCGGATTACGCGCAAGCGCCTCGGCGGCCCCGCTAATCCGACCTACGAGCAATATACAGCCACGATTACGGCCACGGCGCGGGCGTCACGTCGACATATTGTGCCCCGCCCTGCTCCGGTTCGGCTTCATTGTTCTGCGACGGCTGGTTCAACGCCCCCGCCGGCGAACGCAAACTCAAGATTTCCTTGCGCGATTCGACGAAGTCGGCCGAGCTCAGGGGATGCTGCTGGTCTGGCCAGTGGCTGACAGCCCATTCCTGCAAGGTTTCAAAGCGCCGCCACAGTTCAGTGACAAAGGCGCGGCGCGCCTCTTCCTGCGCTTCTTCTTGCTGCCCTGGCGTCTTTTCGGCGCCTTCCCCGGTATGTACTTGCATGGCTGCTCCCTGGCTGATCAATCGTCCTGTCAGACTACGCAGGGACCAGCCAGGCGTCTGTTCGCGAACGAACACAGGGTTTATTCTGGCATCTTGCGAAAGCCCACAGCCAGGCGGTTCCAGGTATTGATGGAGCCGATGGCCAGGGTCACGTTGACCATTTCCGCAGGCGTCAATTGCTGCGCCAGCGCCGCATAGTCTTCGTCCGACGCATGATTCTGCGGCAGCAGGGTCAGCGCTTCCGTCCAGGCCAGCACGGCCCGCTCGCGCGGCGTGAAGAACGGCGTTTCGCGCCAGACGGACACGGCATACAGGCGGCGTTCCGTTTCGCCCGCCTTGCGCGCGTCGCTCGTGTGCATGTCCACGCAAAAGGCGCAGCCATTGATTTGCGAGGCGCGCAGGCGGATCAGCTCGAGCAGCGCGTGTTCCACGCCCAGCTTGGCAATCGCCGCTTCCAGCGCATACATGGCCTTGACGGCGTCCGGCGAAGCTTGTGTAAAATCGAGTCGTTGCTGTGTCATGATGCATTCCTTGATGGAGTAAAGATGCATCATTGTAAAAGCGCAAGAAGTCCGCGCGGCAGGCCAATCCCCCCGAAAAGCAGCAGACCACCAGCAGAAACCCCATGGAATTACATATCCTGATCGACGGCACGCGCGACCTGGGCGGCCAGCTGTACCGCCAGCTCAGCGAAGCCATCCGCTCGGGCCGCCTTGCCGACGGCCAGCAATTGCCACCCTCGCGCCTGCTGGCCAGCCAGTTGGGCCTGTCGCGCAAGACGGTCTCCGACGTATATGACAAGCTCGCTTATGAAAAGCTGCTGGTCGGCAAAGTGGGCGTGGGCAGCTTCGTGCAGACACCGCATGCCTCGCCGCAGCGCCGCCACGCCAGCACGCCGCTGGCCAGCGCGCAGCGCATCGCCCGCTGGGAAGCGACGCCCACGCCTTTGCGCCAGGCCAGCCAGGAAACGCCCGCCCGCTACGCCTTCATTGGCGGGCGCGCCACGCCCGCGCACTTCCCGCAGGATGAATGGCGCGCCTGCATGCTGCACGCGCTGCGCCAGGATGGGCAGGCACGCGGCCGCTATGGCCGCACAGAAGGCTTGCCCGCCTTGCGCGCGGCAATTGCCGGCCATGCCGCCTTCAGCCGCGGCATCCATTGCACCGAGGAACAGGTGCTCGTCACCAGCGGCGCCCAGCAAGCTTTGCATCTGCTGGCGCTTACCCTGCTGGAGCCGGGCGACACGGTTGCCGTGGAAGAACCTGGCTACCCCGTGGCGCGCGCCGTGTTCGCCAGCCAGGGCGCGCGCGTGGTGGGCGTGGAAGTGGACGAGGATGGTCTCGTCGTCGCGCAGATTCCCGACGGCACGCGCTTGATCTATGTCACGCCTGCGCATCAATTTCCGCTCGGTATGCCGATGAGCATGGCGCGCCGCCATGCCTTGCTGGAGCGTGCCCGGCAGTTGGGGGCCATCATCATCGAGGACGATTACGACAGCGCCTTCCGCTATGAAGGCCGGCCCGAGGACGCGCTGCAAAGCATGGACCGCTATGGCATCGTGGCACATGTGGGCAGCTTTTCCAAGATCATGCTGCCGGAGTTGCGGCTCGGCTATGTGGTGCTGCCGCAAGCCCTCGTGGCCGCCATGCAGACGGTGAAATACCTGAGCGATTGCCATACGGCCAGCCTGGGCCAGCATGCGCTGGCCAAGTTCATCGGCGACGGCCATTTGTTGCGCCACATACGCCGCTGCCACGACATTTATGCGGGGCGGCGCAAACGGCTGCAGCACTGGTTCAACGGCCCGTTGTCGCCGTGGTTCCGCCTGGTGCCGGCCAGCGCCGGCTTCCACGTGGCGGCGCTGGCGCAGGCGCCGCTCGATATCGCCGAATTGCTGCGCCGGGCGCGCCTGGCCGACGTCAGCCTGTATGCGCTGGCCAGCTTTTACCATGGGCCCGCCCGCCATGAAGGCCTGTTCCTCGGCTATGGCGCCATCGACAAGCTCGATATCGACACGGCGCTGGCCCGTGTGCTGGCGATCCTGCAAGACATGGCGCCCCTGCACCTCAGCGGGGTTGCCAACGATAGTGCCCCGTGATCGGATAGCTGAATAAAATATTTTCCTCGCGCGCGCCCTCGCCGATATTGTGGATGATGAGCGGCACGCCGCTCCACGACTGCTTGTCGCTGACGATGCCGATGTGCGTGAGGTTACGCGGCAGGCGCCAGGTGACGATGTCGCCCGCCCGGTAAGCGTTCGCCTGCTTGCTTGGCGACAGGCTGGTGCCGTGGCGGGCAAAGTACGTGCCCAGGTTCGGCACGCGGCGGTGGTCGATATTGCGGTCCGGCCCTTTCATCTGCCAGCGTCCCTGCTGCTGGTACACCTGCCACGCCTTGCGCATGTCTTCGTGCACCAGCACCTGCAAGTCCTGCCCCAGCTGGCGGTAGGCGCGCACCACCACATCCGTGCACACACCCCGCTCGAGCGGCACGTCGCCGCCCGGATACGCGAGACGTTCGTAGCGCGGGTCGTACTGCAGGGTCACGCCCACCTGGCTGCGGGCGGCGGCGACGAGGGCTTGCGGGGTGGCGGGGCTTGCCGACGCCAGCATGGGCGCCAGGGCAAGCATCAGGATGGAGAGCAGTTTGATTGGCATCAACGTCGATTATCGGATAGAAATGCCAACTTTACCGCAGCGGCAGGAAAAACGTCGGACGCTAGGCGGCCAGCTGCGCCAGGTGGGCAGGAAAGTCCACGGCCGGGCCAGCCGCATTGACGGTGTCGAAGTAATCATGCCAGCCCGTGGCGGCGATGCCGGCCAGCAAGGCGTCCAGTGCTGCCTCGTCCGGGAAGCGCCAGACGGCATAGAATTGCTGGGCAGCCGCATGCAGCTTGCCGCCGTCGATGGCGCCCATGGCCAGCGCTTCGGCACCGCTGCCGGACAAGGCCGCCATGCCGGCGCCCACCGTATCGAAATACGCCTGGCGCGCGGCGCCATCGAGGGCCAGCCAGGCGGGTTTCGGGCTGTACAGTTCTAACAGGTAATGCATGGTTTCTCCTTAAAAAGATGAATTGTCAGACGAGCGAGCGCTGGGCGCGCTTGCAGATGCGTGCCGTGGCGGCATTGGGACTTTCCTGTAGCCATTGCGCGCACAGGCTGCGCACCCAGTCCGGCTGGCTCTTGGCCGCATCGTTGAGCCAGTTGGCCACGGAATCCTGCACGTAGATGGCCGGGTCGGCGCGCAGGGGCTGCAACAGGGGCAAGGCCAGCTGCGGCTGCTCTTTTAACTGGGCGATATGCGCGCACCACACGCCGCGCGGGCGCAGCGCTTCGCAGGCAAAGCGGCGCACTCTTTCCGACGCGTCCGCCGTCCACGGCGCCAGCAAGGCAATGGCGTCAATCAGATGCGCAGCCAGCCGGGGCCGCAGCGCCAGCCAGGCCCATTCGCGCACGCCGAAGTGGCCATCGTCGGCCAGCGGCCGCATGGCGGCCAGCTGTTGCGGCAAGGGCCAGCCAGCTTGGGCGGCGATGGCAAAGCAGGCCCAGCCACGTACCGTGTCGGATGCGTGCGCTTGCAGCAGCGCCAGGTCGGCGTTAGCCTCCAGCAGCAATTGCGCCGCCAGCACCATGCGCAGGGTGATGCCCGCTGCGGCTTGCGCGCGCATCCGGTCCAGGCGGGCGGCGCCGATGTCGGGTACGGCTGCGGCCAGCAGCTGGGTGAAATCGATGGCCAACCCTTCTGTCAGGGTGGCGCTGGCTACGCTCCCCGCGTTCAGCAGGTCCAGGCGCGCGGGAGCAATATCAGCGATGCCACGGCTCATGGCGCGCCCTGCATTTCACCTTTATCCGTCTTGCGCCAGGCTTTTTCCAGCAGCGCACTCAGTAACTGCATCTCGTCCGGCGTGAAATCGGCAAACAGGCTGGCCATCCATTGCGCGTGCTCATCGACCAAGGTGGAGGCCGCAGCTTCTCCCTTGGCGCTCAGACGCACCAGCAGCTTGCGCCGGTCGAACTGATCCGCGTGACGCGCCAGGAAACCGTCGCGCTCCAGGCCGTCGAGCAAGCCCGTGATGGTGCCGCGCGTCACGCCGGCCCGCTCGGCCAGTGCGTGCGGCGAGAGCCCCTCGGGCACGTCGCGCAGCAGGGACAGCAAGACGAACTTGCCTTCCGACAAGCCATGCCGGCCCAGGCGCGTGGCGCAATCGCCATCGATGGCGGACGCCAGGCCCAGCACTTCAAAGCACAGGCGCAGGCGACCGATGGATGCCGGCATGTCCGGACCGAGCGCGCGGCGCTGCACGTCGCCCAGCAAGGCCGTGTATTTTTGTTCGAGTTTTATCATATGGCGCAATATAATATGGCGCCATACCACATGTCAAATGAAAAACCGTCATGGTTTTGCTGTCGGCTCAAAGGCGGGCTTTGTCCCTCGCCCACGCGACGATGGCATTGGCATCGATGGCGCCAGGCTGGCGCGCCACTTCCACGCCGCGCAAAAACAGGGCCAGGGTGGGAATGCTGCGGATATTGAAACGGCTGCCCAGGTCTGGCGATGCTTCCGTATTCACCTTGACGACGCGGAACGCCGGTTCCAGGGTCTTGGCGGCCTGCACATAGAATGGCGCCATGCTGCGGCACGGGCCGCACCACGGCGCCCAGAAATCGACCAGCACGGGAATGTCGCTGCGTTCAATATGCTTGAGGAAACGGGCGCTGGCCAGGTCCACGGGCTGGCCCACGAATAAATCCTTCTGGCACTTGCCGCAGGTGGGCTGCTCGCTGAGGCGGGCGTGCGGCAGGCGGTTGACGGCGTCGCAATGGGGGCACACGATGTGCAGGGAGTCTGGCGTGGTCGAGGTCATGGCATTCCTGGGAAACGTAGCGTAAAGTTATCGGACATTTTACGGTGTATCGTGCGGCGCCGTCGGCACGCTGGCGGCGCTTATCCGCATAGTCCACTATAGTATGCTGGAACGGCGCGCGTATTGCCCAGCCAGCCAAGGAGAAACATGCCTGAAGTCGCAGAAAACATGGAGATGAAGAACGCCGAGCTGGCTACTGCCCTGGCCTTGCAGCGGGCCGCCTATCTGGCCCACCCCGTGCCCACGCTTGCCGAGCGCAAACGCGACCTGCAAACCTTGCAGCGCTTTATCCGCGACCATAAAGAGGCGCTGTGCGAGGCGATCAGTGCCGACTATGGCAACCGTTCCCGACACGAAACCTTGCTGGCGGAGATCTTTCCCGCCATCGACGGCATAGACCATGTCTTGAAACAGTTGAAAAAATGGATGAAGCCGCAGCGCCGCACCGTCGACTGGCGCAATTTCCTGGGCGCCAGCAACCGCGTGCTTCCGCAGCCGCTGGGCGTGGTGGGCGTCATCGTGCCGTGGAATTTCCCCGTGAACCTGAGCCTGGTGCCCTTGACCTACATCTTCGCCGCCGGCAACCGCGCCATGGTCAAGATGAGCGAAAATTCGCGTCACCTGGCCCGGCTGCTGATCGACACCATGCCCGCCTATTTTCCGCCGGAAAAATTGCAGTTTTTCGACGAGACGGGCGGCGTCGGCATGGCGTTTTCGCAACTGCCATTCGACCACCTGCTGTTTACGGGTTCCGGCCAGACCGGCCGCGCCGTCATGGCGGCAGCTGCGCGCAATCTGTGCCCCGTCACCCTGGAGCTGGGCGGCAAGGCGCCGGCCATCGTCTGCGCAGACTTTCCCCTGCGCACGGCCGCCGAACGCATCCTGTTCGTCAAGTACCTGAACGCGGGACAGATCTGCACCAGCGTCGACCACGCCTGGCTGCCCGAAGCCAGCATTGCAGCCTTCGTCGAACATGCGCGCCAGATCGTGCCCGCGCGCTACCCGCAGCTGGACACGCCCGATTACACCTCCATCATCGACGAGGCCGCCTTTGAGCGCCTGCTGCTGGCGCTCGACGAGGCGCGGGAACGGGGCGCGCAAGTGATTTCGCTGTTGCCGGGGCCAGCCTGGGACCGCGCCACGCGCAAGATCGCGCCGCACATCGTGCTCGATGCGCCCGAGGACAGCTTGCTGCTGACGCGGGAAATCTTCGGCCCCATCCTGCCGCTGCGCGGCTATATGAACCTTGACACCGTGATCGACAGCATCAACGCGGGACCGCGCCCGCTGGCCATCTATCCGTTCAGCAAGCAGGCAGACACGGTGCAGAGACTGATCGACCGGGTGATGTCGGGCGGCGTATCCGTCAACGACGCCCTGTTCCACGTCGGCCAGCACGATCTGCCGTTCGGCGGCGTGGGCGAGTCCGGCATGGGTCATTACCACGGTGTGGAAGGTTTTCATACCTTCAGCAAGCTGCGGCCCGTGTTTTACCAGGCCCGCTTCAGCCCTTTGACACTGCTGTGGCCACCGTATGGCAAGCTGGCCAGCCGCGTGCTGGCCTTCCTGACGCGCTAATTGCTTAGAGGAACAGCGAGGCAGCGATGGCCCACATGACGAGGGCGATGATGCCGTCAAGCACGCGCCAGGCCATGGGCTTGGCAAACACGGGCGCCAGGTAGCGGGCGCCAAAGCCCAGCAGGAAGAACCACAGGGCCGAAGCCATGATGGCGCCGCCGGCAAAGTAGAAGCGTCCCACGCCTTCATGTTGGCCGCCGATCGAGCCGAGCAGGATGACCGTGTCGAGGAAGGCGTGCGGGTTCAGCAGGCTGAACGCCAGCGCCGCGCCGATCACGGCCCAGTAGCCTTCAGGCGACTTGGCCGCCGACACCGTCATGGCCGTTGGACGCCAGGCCGACTTGGCCGCGCGCAAGCCATACGCGATCAGGAACGTGGCGCCACCGGCCTTGGCCCACAGCAGGAAATTAGGATTATCGGCAATGAAGGTGCCCATGCCGGCCACGCCGGCCGTGATCAGGATGGCGTCGCACAGCAAACACACGAGTATGCAGGTGAGCACGTAATGACGCTTCAAGCCCTGCTTGAGCAAGAATGCGTTTTGCGTGCCGATGGCCACGATCAGGCTCGCTCCGAGCCCCATGCCTTTCAAGAAAATTGCGCTGTCCATATTGCATCCTTTATTGCTTTCCATCACGCGCACGGCCGCCCACGCTCTGCCGGCAACGGCAAAGTCATCAGAGGTAGGTGGAGGGTGGTGCGGAACCAGGAGGACCGCGCGGGAGAGTGGAGTTGTTACCCTATTTCAACAGTGTAAAGAAAAAGTAAATATAAGTATAATGAATGATTCTAACCATATATAAGAGAATCTTATGCGCGTCGTCGATTACCGTGGATTGGCCGCCCTCGACGCCGTGATCGGCCTGGGAAGCTTTGAAAAGGCCGCGCAGGCGCTGGCGATCAGCCAGCCGGCTGTGTCGCAGCGCATCCGCACGCTGGAAAACCTGGAAGGCACCTTGTTGATCATCCGCAGCCACCCGCCCCTGCCCACGGAAGCGGGCCAGCGCCTGATCGCCCATTACCGGCAAGTCAAGCTGCTGGAAGCGGCGCTCGACGCCCAGCCGGGACCCACCACGCAATTACCGGAACTGGCCATTGCCGTCAACGCCGACAGCGCCGCCACCTGGATCCCGGAAGCACTGGGGCCGCTGCTGTCGCCACCGTCGTGCCTGCTCGATATCCGCCTCGACGACCAGGACCACACCCTGAGCCAGCTACGCGAAGGACGCGTGTTTGCCTGCGTCACCAGCGCCAACGACCTGGTGGCCGGCACCACGGCCACGCCGCTGGGCGGCATGCGCTATCTGTGCGTGGCGTCGCCCGCGTTCGCGCAGCAATGGTTTTCCCATGGTTTTACGGTGGAAGCCGTCAGTCAGGCGCCCGCCATCACGTTTGGCAGCAAAGATGCCCTGCACGAGCGCTATCTGCAGCACCGCCTCGGCTACACGGGCCGCTATCCGCACCATGTGCTCGGCTCGGCGCGCGACTTCGTGCGCTTCATCGAAGCGGGCTATGCCTATGGCATGGTGCCCCTGCTGCAGGCGGAAACGGCGCTGGCCGCCGGCAGGCTGGTCGACGTGGCGGCCGGGCAGGCGCTCGACGTGCCGCTGACCTGGCATGCCTGGGATATCCAGACGCCCCTCACGCGTACCCTGTCGGACGCCGTCATCGCCACGGCGCGCAAATGGCTGCTGCAGGACTAATATGAAATATGAAACAGTTAACTATGCCAGATTGCAACTTCCCCGTGTACGCCCTGCCATGCCTGGCCTACACTGCAAGCATCACCCTTAACCATCAGGAGCCAGCATGACGATCCTGCGCACCACATTACTCAGCTTGCTGGCGGCCATCCCGCTCGCTGCCAGCGTGGCGGCCTGCTCGCCCTTGATGGCCATCAACGCCTTGTCGTCCGGCAGCGCCTCGCAAGTGACGCGGGGCCTGGCCTACGGCCCCCTGCCACGCCAAAAACTCGATGTATATGCCCCAAAAATCCGTACGGGGCCCGTGCCCGTGGTGGTGTTCTTTTATGGCGGCAACTGGACGACGGGCGAGCGCGCCGACTATGCCTTCGTTGGCCAGGCGCTCGCTGCGCGCGGCTACCTGGCCGTGATCGCCGACTACCGACTGTATCCGGACGTGCACTACCCGGAGATTTTGCAGGATACGGCCCGCGCCGTGGCCTGGGCCGCGATGGAGTCCGGTCGCCATGGCGGCGACCCCGCCCGCTTGTTCGTGATGGGCCATAGCGCCGGCGCCTACAATGCGGCGATGCTGGCGCTCGATGCCAGCCTGCTGGCGCGCCATGGCATGCGCCCGCACGACTTGCGCGGCTGGATAGGCTTGGCCGGTCCGTACGATTTCTTGCCGATCGAAAATACCACCACCCGGCCCGTCTTCTTTTACCCGGACACGCCCGCCTCTTCGCAGCCGATCCATCACGTGACTGCCGAAGCCCCGCCCACCCTGCTGATCGCCCCCCTGCCCGGACGGGACAAACTGGTCAATCCGCAACGCAACACGGGCGGCCTGGCCATGGCCTTGCGGGCACACCAACGGCCGGTAACGGAAACGTATTTCGACAAGGTCAGCCATACTACCTTGCTCGCCTCGCTGGCCAGCCCCTTGCACATGCTGGCTCCCACGCTGGACGCCGTGAGCGCCTTTATCGACGCCAACAGCAAGACGCACAACGCGGGCATGCCGCAAGGCACGAGCATGCAGGAAAGCTCGGCCATGCGGCAACATTCTGCAACGGCGCAACGGCCTGCCACGGCGCAGAGCAACACTACGCGAGCCGCAGCGCGCCCCGCCACTTACGACAAAACGCCCGCCCCCTGAAGGACGGGCGCTCTGCCCGGACCACTACGCACGATGCTGCGCCAGCCAAGCGCATCGCCAGGCTCGACCCTCGCAATGCGAATTCAGCTGGCATTGAGCTACCAGCAGCAGTGCGCTTACTCTTTACGGCTGGCGCTGCTGCTTTTGCTTTGTGCGGAGCCCGCTTGCGATGCGCTGCCGCTGGCAGAGCTTTCGCTGCCGGCCGACTGCTGGCTACCCTGCTGGCTGGCGCTTTGCAGGCTTTGGCCGTCACGGCTGTGCGCACCGCGCTGCTGGTCGCGGTTGCTACCATTTTGATGGTTGGCCTGGAATGGTTCGGCGACGCGCTGCATGACTTCCTGCTGCTTGCGCACGTTTTTCTGCGTTTCTTCCGAAGCCGTGCGGGCCACTTCTTCGGCCAGGGCCTTGGCAGTACGGCTCGTTTCATTCACATGCTGCTCGGCCACATTCGCCAGTTCGACCTGCGTATCGGCGGCCAGACGCGACAGCTGTTGCTGGTACTTGCGCAGTTGCTCGGCGGCTGGCTGGCCCGCTACGGCAGCCACCTGAAACACATCTTCAGCGCGCTCGAGCGTCAGCAGGTTCTGGCTGGTGACAGTAGTTTCTTCCAGCAAGCCTTGCGCCAGCTGCATGTTCAGGTCACTGAAGTGCTGCACCGACTGGAACAAGGACTTCGACAGACCATTGAAAAAAGCCAGTTGCGCTTCCAGGTGGTTTTTGACGGCAGGGGTAACACTACGGGAAAATGGATACATGGAGTTCCTCATTAAATAGCGGTTGGGTAGACACAAGGCGACACCACCGGCTGTCGAACGGTGAAGCAGACGACCGGGCTACGCCACGAAACGCGAAAAACATATCCGATTGGTGGAGAGATGCTTTGCAACGCGAGTCCCAAGGCTACGTGAGCACTGCAGGAGAGGGATGATCTGGATCAAAGGTACGCCAGGCAGCGCAAAAAGTTTTGGCTGGACGGCTTGCCCTTGGCAAGCGTCAGTGACGGGAAGGGAAATCTGTGCCCGGCACGCTCAACGAACAGTGCCCGTGCCGGGCGCGACGGGCTTGTAACCATGGCTACGCAGCGAGGCTTCCAGCCAGCGGTTGCCAAACCAGCCACGCGCCAGCAGATAACTGAGCTCCACGGCAGCCATCAGCAGCATCATCGGACCGATGCGCAGTTCGGTTGCCAGATGGCTGCCAAACCACAGGCACGCATCCATCGCCAGCATGAGCAGCAACAGCCACCAGCGGCGCTTGGCCACGGCCCAGAACGAGCCCAGAAACAGGGCCGGCCAGGAAAAGCCCGCTTTCACGTAGGCATAGCGGCCGGCATCGTCGGCAAACAGGGTGGCGCTGTGCTTCATGCTGCTCTCTTCAGGTAATGAACGGTGTCAGGGCTCGGGATGGTGGCAGACGGCTTCGACATTGTGACCGTCCGGGCCCAGCACGAAGGCGCCGTAGTAATTCGGGTGATAGATGGCGCGGATACCTGGTGCGCCGTTATCCTTGCCGCCCGCTTCCAGCGCGGCCTGGTAAAACGCGTCCACCTGGGCGCGGTTGTCCGCCGTGAAAGCGAGATGCATGCCGGCATGCGGCGCGGCGCCCACGCCGAACCAGAAATCAGGCTTGCCATCCTTGCCCAGGCCGACCCAGCCCTGCTCTTCCATCACCACCGACACGCCCAGAGGTGCCAGGGCGGCCGAAAAGAAAGCCTTGCTGGCCTGTGCGTCGCTGACATTCAAACCGATGTGATCAAGAATCATGGTGGCGCTCCTTGGAGGGTATGGAAAACAAAGAAAGGAAACACAGTATGCGCCAACATTGCCTTTTTCGCAAGCAAAGCTACAGATCCGGCGCGTAGCGGGCGACCATCTGCGCCTGTGTTTCCTGCGGCCCGCTGCCGCCCGTCTGGTCTTGGATCATCTGGCCCATCGTCGGCAAGACGCAGCGTTCGACTTGCGCCGCGCTATCCCACAGACGCGAACGCATGAGAGCCTTGGCGCAATGCAGATACGCCTCTGCCACGCGCAGGCGCATGACCAGGCGCGGCGGGTGGCGCTCGCCGGCGAAGTGCGCCAGCAGCGCCGGATCGTCGCTGAGACTGGCCTCGCCATTCACACGCAGGGTTTCATCGACGCCAGGGATCATGAACAGCAGCCCCGCCCTGCCCGTCTCGGCAATATTGCTGAAACTGTCGAGGCGGTTATTACCCTTGGCATCGGGCAGCAGCAAGGTATGGGCATCGAGCACCTGCACGAAACCGGGCGCGCCGCCGCGCGGCGAGGCGTCGAGCTGGCCGCCAGCGCCGCCCGTGGCCAGCACGACGAACGGCGACAGGCCAATGAACGCCATGCAATGCGGGTCGAGACGGTCGAGCTGCTTGCTCAGCGCCCGCCCCTGTGCGGGCGTATAACGCGCGCGCAGTTGCTCTATGGAATCGATGCGCATGGCGCCGGTGCCTAGCGCAGGTTGCCCGTATGGCCCAGCGAATAGCGGCCCGGCTGCGGCCACACGGTGAGGCCGTGCGGTTCCTGACCGACTTTCACCTTGGACACATCGCCGCTGTTCGTATCGATGCGATAGACCACATCGTCGAAACGGCCGGACAGCCACAGGTACTTGCCATCGGCGGATACATTGCCCATGTCTGGGCTGCCGCCACCGGGAATCGGCCACTGCGACACCACTTTTTCGGTGGCAAAATCGATCACGCTGACGCTGCCCTTACCGTTGCGCTTGCCGTGGATGCGGTGCGTGCCGCGGTTGGCCACGTACAGTTTCTTGCCGTCGCGACTCGGGTACAGGCCGTGCGCGCCCACGCCCGTCTGGATGAATCCGATTTCCTTCAGGGTGGCGCCATCGACGATGTGCACGCCGTCGGCGTCCATATCGGCGATATAGAATTTCTTGCCGTCCGGCGAGATGCGTATGTCTTGCGGCATGCCCTTCTTGACGCTGCAGATTTCATTCGCGGGGCCGCCCACGGGACCGGACTCGGCAAAGCGCTTGGCCGGCATCTGCAATTTCAGGTAGCCATCGACCTTGCGCCCCACCAAGTCGATCTTGGCGATGGTGCCGTCGAACTCGCAGGTGAACATGGCGTAGCGGCCGTCATTCGAGAAATCCGCATGGTTGATGCCGCCGCACTGGGGCGTGTCGATCGAATACTGCACCGCCATGGTCTTCGGATCGCGGAAATCGAGGCGGTGGCGCGCTTCGGCCACGACGATGGCCGACTTGCCATCGGGCGTGAAGTACATATTATAGGGATCATCGACAGGCACTTCCTTGCCCGGCTTGCCGCTCAAAGGGTCGACCGGCGTCAGACTGCCCTTGTCCGTGCGTTCGGCATTGTTCGCCACCCACAGGGTGCGCAAGTCCCACGACGGCACGACGTGCTGCGGGCCACTGCCGACCTTGAACTTGTCGACCACTTTCAGGCTGTCCTGGTCGATCACGTACACATCGTTCGAGCGCAAATTGGGGACATAGACGCGGCGCAAGTGATCCTTGACGACAGGACTCATATTGCTGCTGGCGATGCTGCCGTATACGTTTTTCGGGTCCACCAGCGGCGGCATGCCCGGCAGCGGAGAGTAGGCGGCAGCTGGTGCGGGGCTGGCCGCGGCTGGCGTGCTGGCGCCGATGACCTGGCTGGCCACGCCCAGGCCTGCCAGTGCGGCAGCCAGGGCGGACAAGGTGACGATGGTGCGTCGTTGAGATTTTTTCATGTTATTTCGTGTCTTTTCGTTGCAAAAGCCGGAAGTTCAGGACTTCAGGCGAAGAATTTACTTGTTCCGTTGTAGCAACTGCTTGATGGCGGCCACCGAGGTGTCCACCTGCAGCTTGATACCAATCTGGCCCAATTCCTTTGTTGCCCGCGTGGCGTCGCCGCGCACGCCGTCTGCCACACCGGGCTTGAGCCCGTGGGCCATGGCTTCGCTGCGCACCAGCGACGGGTCCGTTGCCAGCATCAGCGCAGCGTCGGCCAAACCCGCGTGCAGGCCGATCTCGGCGCTGCTGTGGCCGCGCTTTTGCAGCTCGGCAATATAGGCCGATTGCGTGATGTCATAGTAGTCGAGCAAGGCATACGCGCGCGCATCCTTGGCAGCGGACGCTTTTCCCCAGGCGCGATTGAGCTTACTCGCCACATTCTGCTCGTTCTTCTGGTAACCACCGTGATCACCAAGGAAAATGATGTCGCGAAAACCATGCTGGCGCAGGCTGGCGGCCGCCCCTTCCAGCACGGCTTCGAAGGCGGCCGGCGGTATCGAAATCGTGCCGGCAAAGCGCATGTGGCCGGCCGGTGGCGAAATCGCGCCTTCCGGCACGTAGGAAACGACGGGCGCGACGATGGTGTTGCCCAGCTTTTGTGCGATCTGGCGTGCCAGCAGAGCGGCGCGCACATTGTGCTTGCCCAGCGCGATGTACGGCCCGCTCTGCTCGATGCCGCCAATCGGCACCAGCACGGTCGTGGCGCCATGGTCGATACGGCTGCGCAACTCCGTGCTGGTCAGCTCTTCCAGCATGACGCTGCTGCTGGCAGGCGCGGCCCCCATGACGGGCGCTGCGGCCAGCTGACACGAAAACGTCAGGACGAACAGGGAAACGAGGGGCTTGCGTGAAAGGCGAAGCGTGGATGGCGCACAGAGCGCCGTTCGCTGGGGGAACTGCAGAGTCATAAGCCAACATCTTTCCGAGGTCAAAGGCGCCGTGCCCGGCCTTGCCAGGCAAGCTGGCTGCCACGCAGGAATTGTATTCCATCATGACGGGAAGGGCACGTTAATTTGACGCGGTACTTTGCAAGGAATTGACGAGGAAAAACTATCTATCAGGCTGTGGTCGCCTTAGCCCCGCCTACCTCGCCATCAAGGAGAGTCACGTTGCGTTGCTCGGCATAGGCCTTGAGCGAGCGCATCGTCTTGGGTAGCCCTTGCCGGACTTGTTTGGCAACACCCGGCCCGAACAGAAAGGCAAGCGCTCCGGTAAACCACACGCGGTGAACGACTTGCGATCCGCCGTCTACGGCCACAACCGTGTGCTCGAAGTGGATGCGGAACAGGGGGATGTAACCCTCGACGGTGAACGAGCGGCCTGCAGAGCGCTCGGTAACAACCATCGGAATACCCATCCCTTTATTGGGAACTATCCTGCCCTGTGTCCCAGCCGCGAATGGTCCATTGAGCCGGGCTTGCTTTGTATCCGGATCCCACAGGTGCCATCGGTCAACCTCACTCCAAATTTGATCGATGACCGTGGGCGGGATTGCAATGTGGATGCTTTCTTCAATATGCATCAATTGGCGACTCTCCATATCATTTTGACGAAAGTAACTGCGTCTGCTATCCGGCATCGCGCAGTGCCTGGGTATTGGTCAGCGGCATGGCATTCATCATGTGGAATATCCATGACAATTGCGACAGTCAAAGGATCGTTTTCCGACAGGTACAAAGACAGCCGCTTTTCCTTTGCATCGATAAAAAATATAGCTGCTGCGATTGCAGGATACACTGTTTTTTTATCATATAAATAGGGTTAGATTCTGGTTATACTTGTCGCAGACAAAGCCGGACCAAGATGACAGCCTTATTTGACGCCAAGATTAAGGGATGCGCCAGTGAGCAGGAGCCACAAGCTGCCGCTCGTCATGGCCGTGAGCATATTGGATTTTGAGAGATTATGAACGCAACACATTGGCGGGTTCAGGAGCTAAAGCATCACTCAGCAGATATCGTTTGGCTCAATGCCGAGGATGCTCGCCGTGCATATGATGTAGTGGGCCTTCATGACTCGAAGACGCATCTCGGCTTGAACGTTAACACCGTTGGCTCAATCGAGCGGCTCGAATTCGGAGATGATGCGGCCATCGCAACCAGGTGGCTACATGCGCGTGTGCCGGAAATTCAGCAGGTCGTCGTTGTGTTTGGAGAAGACGACTGTTTTTTATGCAGCAATGTCTTCCTGATCGAGAATTGGTCGGATATTTTTGTTCCTTCACGTGACGATGCGATGGTCTATTCGAACGACACGCCGCTTATCGTGTTTTATTGTCATGAAAATGCATTCGAGGTGGGGCAGCGACTTGTCGTTGATTAAAGGCCGCGTTCGGCCAGGCCGTGTAAAGACGTCCATCGCTGTAAACGAAACCTGAGCGGTAAACGTTAAGCAAGTAACTCATCACTTGGGGTGAGAAATGAAGCGCTTTATCGAAGGTGCAGACCGCAGCCAGTCCACGATGCTCCCCGAGCTACTGGACGACTATGTCGACGAAGACAACCAGGTTCGGGCGGTCGATGTATTTGTCGATCATCTTGACCTTGCCAGCCTTGGATTTGAGCGTGTGCAGCCTGCGGCAACGGACCGGCCTTCCTACCATCCGAGCGTCCTGCTCAAGCTGTACATCTACGGCGACCTCAATCGAATTCAGTCGGCCCGGTGCCCGGCGGGTCAATCACTCATTTGGCGCTTTGCGACCGTCGAAAAAGGATGACGAATCATCGATAATGGAGCTCAAATTGTAAGGTGTGCCCGCTTAAAGAAAAGTGCACACCGAGTCCGCAGCGGCGCGTGACCCGCTGGGAACATCAGGACGTGCTTGAGAACATGCAGGCGCGTCTCGAGCAAACGCCGGATACCATGCGTATTCGACGTTGCACGGTTGAACATCCGTATGGCACCATCAAAGCCTGGATGGGGGCGACGCATTTCCTGAGCAAGGGTTTGGAGCGCGTGAAGACCGGGATGAGCCTTCATGTCCTCGCCTATAACCTCAAGCGATTGATCGCCATCCTCGGCATTGCGGATATGATGAAGGCCATCAAGGCTTTTATCCATTGGCGAGGCTTAAAAGCGGCGCTTGCGGTGATTGCCGTGGCATTTCGAAGGCGAAGTCCCATAAAACGACATGGCGCAGTACAACGCGTTTTAGCCCTTCAAACATAGCTTGGCGGCCCGAGTCCGCCATTGTGGATACAGGATTGCCTTCTTACACAGCCTGGGCCAGAAGCCGCCGTTCAGAAAAATGAAGTCCTGTCTTGCGCATTATCCAGCCCTATGACCACGACAACAAATAACGCTTCAACCCGACGCTCGTGATCCATTCCAACAACAACCCTCATGCCGTTGCGGCTGGCCTTACAAAGATAACTCAATGATTCGACTTCTCTATATCAGCCATGCCGCCCCCATGATATCGGATGAACAAGTGCAGGACATCCTGCTGTCCTCGCGCCGAAATAATTCGGCCAGCAGTATCACTGGCATCCTGATCCACGGTGGCGGACTGTTCATGCAAGTTTTAGAAGGGCCGGAACAGGATGTGCTCCGCAAATATGTGAAGATTCTAGATGATCCCAGACACAGCGACGCACAGATTCTTTATATTTCCCCGGCGAACGATCGGATCTTTGAGAAGTGGTCGATGGGGGGCATCGAGAGCGATCCCTTGCAATTTCAATATATCTCCAAATTGCGCGCCCGCCGTCTACAGGTCATCGAGCCAAATACGTTCACGGAGACGATGCGCGAGTTTGCACGGAGGCTGAGAGACGCGAAGTAGGTGAGCAAAGCTGCCCTGCGCGGTTCGGCCGGGCCAGTTTTTTATGTCTTTTGGCGCAGATATGGAACACTAGCGTTTTCAATTAACGCAACGGTCCGATTTGGGGCGCAAGCGGGCTCACGCGCCCGAAAGTCAGGCTGACACCCTGACTGCTGCCGAACCGGAGGGCGCCTCCCACCTTCCCTTCCGCCCTGCCAGCCCGAACAACTTTACTGACACTCGCCACAGCTGCAGAACATCAACGCTCCCGCATGGGACAGTGACACCACCAAGGAAAAACCCCGGCGTACCGGGGCAGTCACAAGGTTTAAGCGCGGGCGCTGCGGCCCGGCAGCGCCAGGCGGCGGCTGGCGGCAGGTATAGCCGGGGCAGGCAAGCCGCCCGCCACTTTCAACGTTTTCCCCTGGGTATCGCCACGCAGGCGGAACACAGCCACCACATCGACCAGCTCCACGGCGCGCTCTTGCAGCGAGGAAGCTGCTGCTGCCGCTTCTTCCACCAGGGCCGCGTTTTGCTGGGTCACCTGGTCCATCTGGGAAATGGCCTGGTTCACCTGCTCGATGCCGGCGCTTTGCTCGTGGCTGGCGTTGGCGATGTCGCCCATGATGTCCGTCACGCGACGGATGCTGGCGACGATTTCTTCCATCGTCGCGCCCGCCTGGTCGACCAGCGCGCTGCCCGTATTGACCTTGTCGACGGAATCCTCGATCAAGCCCTTGATTTCCTTGGCGGCCGCCGCCGAGCGCTGCGCCAGATTGCGCACTTCGGTGGCCACCACGGCAAAGCCACGGCCCTGCTCGCCCGCGCGGGCCGCTTCGACGGCCGCATTCAGCGCCAAAATGTTGGTTTGGAAGGCAATGCCGTCGATCACGCCGATAATGTCGGCGATCTTCTTCGCCGACTCATTGATGGAACCCATCGTGCCCACCACTTGCGCCACCACGGCGCCGCCCTTGCGGGCCACGTCCGAGGCGGACACGGCCAGCGAGTTCGCCTGGCGCGCATTGTCCGTATTCTGGCGCACGGCCGAGGTCAGCTCTTCCAGGCTGGAGGCCGTTTCTTCCAGCGACGACGCCTGTTGCTCCGTGCGGACGGACAGGTCCGCGTTGCCGGCGGAAATCTGCGCGGCCGCCACGCTGACCGTATCGGCCGACGTGCGCACGGTGGCGATCACGCCGACGATGCGTTCGAGGAATTTATTGAAGGCGGTGGCCGTGCGGCCCACTTCATCCATGCGCTCGACGGGCATGGCGACGGACAGGTCCAACGAGGCGCTGACGCGCTCCAGCGTGTGTTCAATATTGCCCAGGCCGCCGCTGATGGTGCGGTAGATATGCCAGGCCAGCGCGCCTGTCAGCAGCACGGCCACGCCCAGCACGGCCAGCATGGTGTTGAACGCCGCGTCGTAGGCGGCCAGGCTTTCGGCCTTTACGTCGTCGACCAGCTTGTTGTTGTAGGCAATATGGTCATCCATGCTCTTTTTCGCGGCGGCGGCCGTGATGGCCAGCGGTGTGCCTGCCAGCAAGGTGGCACGCACACCATCCATGTCGCCCGCGTAGGCGGCTGCAAAGAATGGCACCAGCGCGCGGCGATACGCTTCCATGGCGGCCTGGTCGGCGTCAAGCATCTTGCTGTCCGTCGCGTCGTACAGGCGCTCGGCGCGGTAGCTGGCGATAACCTTGTCGAAATTCGTATTGGCGTCGGCCACGGCCTTGTCCAGCGCCGTCTTGTCGGCCAAATTCGAGAACACGGACAGGCGGTAGCCGGCCAGGCGCGAATCGGCCAGGAAGCCCTTGGCCGCATTCAAGCCCTGGATGCTGGGGATGATGCGGTTTTGCATGGTGTCAAAACGCTCCTGGGCGCGCTGCAGCTGGAAGGCGCCGCCGGCGCCCAGCAATAGCAGGGCCAGCAAGGCGATGGTGAGGGTCAGAATTAATTGCTTGGTGATATTCATGGTGTTTCACAGTAAAAAGAGTGGCCTGGCAAGGCCAGGCAGGATGAGTAGCTGCCGATCAGGTGGCCGGGGATCTGGTGCCGGCGGGGTTACTTAGGCCGCCAGCGCGGAAGCGTCAGGCGTGCGGCGCAGCAAGTCGCCATGCTGGCGGCAAAACGCCAGGCCCGCCTTGTGGCCCACGTCGAACAGTAGCTGCATGTTCGAGCTGGACCAGTCCAGGGTGTCCGGCCAGTGCTGCTCCGGGATGCCACCCATCAAGTCGAGTTTGAGCAAACGCCGTTTGGGCTGGCCCGTGCGCGCGTCCGTGTTGTGCTCGAGCTCGAACAGGCGCAGCTCGCTCTTGGAAATCTTCACCAGCGGCGTGATGATGGAGCGCACCCAGGCGTCGTACAGGTTGCGCGGCTTGCGCAGCAAGCGCTCGTCGCCCAGGATGTCGAGGATGACCAGGGTGTCGGCGTCATGGTGCTCGCCCTTGCCTTCGATAAACGGGTCGAAATTGAGCGTGTCGAGCGCCGCGCCTTCGATGTAATCGTCGCCAGCGATGGTCGTGGGCGCATACAGGAAGGGAAATGACAGGGCCGCGCGCACGTGGATAGCTTCGATCTCGTGCTTGCCCCAGATTTGCATGCGGTGTTCGCTGAGGTTGTAGGCATTGATGTAGAAATCGGGGCGCATGCGCGCCACGCCGGAAAAATCCACGGCTTTTTCCAGGAAGGGCAAGTGCGCGCACAGGCCCAGGCTTTTCGCCGACAGGTCCGATGGCGACAGCGATGACACCATCAGCTTGCCCCAGTCCGACCAGGCCATGGGCACGCCCGCAAACGTTTGCTTGAACGCCTGGAAAAAAGGATTGTTGGCCGGTGGCTGGAAGGCGTCCCGGAAAGTACTCGCCTGCATGCCCGGCTTCTGGAACACCTTGTAGTTGATCGGGATCATCTTGTAGATGCTGTCGGCCACGCCCGTGTCGGCCCAGCTTTGCAAGGCCTGGCGCGGCGTGGCCTCGTGCGGTGTCGTGTAAAGCAGGCCCATCAGCACGCCGGCGCCCGAGGCGGAAATGACGTCGAACTCGATGCCCTCATCGAGGAAAGCGGCCAGGGCACCGGCGATCAAGGTGGAATTTGGTGCACCGCCACCCAGCAGCAAACCCGTTTTGCGGGCCGGTTTCGCTGTCTTAGCTGGCGGCGGATTCGGCGGCGTCATCATCACTGTCTTCATGCACACTCCCTGAACGGAACGGGATTATCACCCGTTAATTGTTGGTTACTACACGCTTAGTGCGCCTAATCCTGCGCATGCCCTCGCAACCTTTGCGCCTATGCAATGTTGCAGAAACAGATATGAAATTAACATAAATAAATTCCTTATGGCAATTTCCATAACGCATGACCGGTATTCAGGAAGACCATAAGCTGATGCTGCGCGGCATCGCGTGATGCGGCGCAGCAAATATAAATTCGGCAGCGTTAGGAATAATCCCTTATGGGTAGGAATATTCCGCAACCAGCCACCAGTGCGGCGGCCAGGGAGATCAGCGCAGCGCCGCTGGGTCGGGAAGAGGCGAGGAAAAGTCCAGGTGGGTACACAAGTGGTCAACAAAGACGCGAATTTTAGGCGACAGATGACGGCTCGACGGCCACAGCACCCAGAACTTGCTTGAGTACAGCAAGTAATCGGCCAACACGGCCTGCAGTTCGCCACCCGCGATGGCGTCACGCACGATAAAGTCAGGCAGGTAAGCGAGGCCCACGCCCTGCGTGGCAGCGCCGATCAGCGCTTCGATATTGTTGCAGGTCAAGGCCGTCGGCAAGCGCAACTCGCTGCCGCTGTCGCCCTCGGCGCGCTGCAGCGCCCATTCCTGCAACTTGCCCGTGGTGGGAAATTTATAGCGCACGCAGGCGTGCTCCTCCAACGCGCGCGGCGTGGCCGGCACGCCATGCCGGGCGAAATATGCGGGCGCACCGACGATGGCAAAGGCAAACGGCCCCAGCTCGCGCGCCATCAGCCGCGAATCGGTCAGGGTGCCGCTGCGCACGGCCACGTCGACGCCTTCGGCCACCACGTCGACCAGGCGGTCGTTGAAATCGAGGTCGAGTTCGATCTCGGGATACTGCCGTGTAAAGTCCGCCAGCAGGGGCAGGATGATGCGGTAGCCGATCACGGGCAAGCTGACCTTGAGCTTGCCGCGCGGCGCCTCGGCCAGGTGCGACAATTCCGCCTCGGCATCACCGAGGTCGGCCAGGATGCGCTGGCAGCGCTCGTAAAACAGCGCGCCCTCGTTGCTCAGGCTGATGCGCCGCGTGCTGCGGTTGAGCAGGCGCACGCCCAGCTTTTCTTCCAGCCGCGCCACGCTCTTGCCCACGGCCGAGGCCGACACGCCGAGCAAGCGCCCGGCCGCCACGTAGCTGGAAGTTTCCGCCGCGCGCACGAAGGCGGCGATGCCGTTCAAATTATCCATGCCACCTCGCCATCTCCATTAAGGAATATTTGTCCGCTATGAGTGGATTTTCAGCCACTTTTTCATGGATTGCGTCCATATTATCATCAGATTCCCTCTTTCTGGAATCACTCCCATGGATACGAATCACCGTATGAAGCCTGCCTCCCCGGCCCGGCGCACCTTCGTGTTGGCCGCCGTCTGCCTGGCCGCGCTATGCATGCCGCTCAGTTTTACGGGCCCCGCCATCGCCATCCCCGCCATCGCCGCCGACCTGCACGGCACGCCGCTGGCGCTGGCGTGGATCACGAATGCCTTCATGCTCAGCTTTGGCGGCTGCCTGATGGTGGCTGGCGCGCTGGCCGACCGCTACGGCCGCAAGCGCGTGTTCTTGCTGGGCATGGGCGTGTTTTCCGCCGCCGCGCTGGCGCTGGCGGCCGCGCCCGGCATCCTGTGGCTCGATGTGCTGCGCGCCGTCCAGGGCCTCGGTTGCGCCATGGCCCTGTCGAGCGGACTGGCGGCCCTGGCAAAGGAATTCGACGGCCCGGCCCGCGCGCGTGCCTTCAGCCTGATCGGCACAGCCTTCGGCGTGGGCCTGGCCTTCGGTCCCTTCCTGGCCGGCACCCTGATCACCCACACGGGCTGGCGCGCCATCTTTGTCGCCACGGCCGCAGCCGGCCTGACCGCCCTGCTAACCGCCGAGCGCGCCATGCGCGAATCGCGCGACCCGCAGGCGCAAGGCGTCGACTGGCCCGGCGCCCTGACGTTTACCGGCGCATTATCGCTGTTTACGTATGGCTTGCTGCAGGCGCCCGACAGTGGCTGGGGCAGCGCCGCCAGCCTGGGGCTGCTCGGTGGCGCGGCCTTGCTGCTGGCCGTGTTCATCCGCGTGGAGCGGCGCGCCGCGCGGCCCATGCTCGACCTGTCGCTGTTCCGCCTGCCCGCCTTTGCCGGCGTGCAATTGCTGGCGGCCGCACCCGCGTTTTCCTTTGTCGTGCTGCTGGTGCTGTTGCCGGCCCGCTTCATCGGCATCGAAGGCTACAGCGCGCTGGAGGCGGGACGCATGATGATTGCCCTGTCGGCCCCCATGCTGGTGCTGCCTATCCTGGCCGGCATGGCGGCGCAGCGCATTGCCGCCGCGCACATTTGCTCCAGCGGCCTGCTGCTGGCCGTTGGCGGCTTGCTTTGGTTGTCGACCTGCGCGCCGGGCCAGTCGCCCGCCACCTTGCTGGGGCCGCTGTTGCTGATCGGCTGCGGCATCAGCCTGCCCTGGGGCTTGATGGATGGCCTAGCCATCAGCGTCGTACCTGTCGAGCGGGCCGGCATGGCGGCCGGGATCTTCAATACGACGCGCGTGGCGGGCGAAGGCCTGGCGCTGGCCATCGTCAGCGCGCTGCTGGGCACGTTCACTGTCGCGGCGCTGGGCGGCGCCGGCCTTGCCGGCATCGGCGCGGAACAGGCGGCGCACGCCGGCCCCTTCCTGGCGCTGGGCCAGCTGCGCCATACGAGCACCCTGCTGCCGCACGCTCCAGCCGCCGAACTGGCGCAAGCCTACGGCACGGCCTTCCGCCACTTGCTGTATGTACTGGCGGGCATCACGACGACCTCGGCCCTGCTGATCCTGGCCTTTTTGCGTCATCCGGCCCCTGCAGCAACGAACTCGGCCGCCCTGCCCGCCTGCGACGCTCAATCATAATTCCTCTTGCCGTACACGGCGGCACCCACGCGCCGCCGCCCTCTCTGATGTTTCTCCGCAACACCTGAAAAATTTCCAAGAATAAAACTAGTTTACTGATCAAAGCGCTTTGAACTATACTCAAAGCGCTTTGAAACATAACTAAAGCGCTTTGGTTGTGCGAAGTTATGCGCACCGATCCCACACCTATAAAAACACTGGAGACGCAATGAACAAACATTTCTTGAAAACTTTGCCTGCCGCCGTGGCGTTGGCCTTGAGCGCTTCGGCTGCCCAGGCTGCCCTGCCGATCGACTTCGGCGGCTACATCCGCTCGGGCTTCGGCACCAGCAGCGAAGGCGGCAAGGAAGCCTGTTTCGGCCTGGCCGGCGCCTCGTCCAAGTATCGTCTGGGCAATGAGTGCGAAACCTACGGCGAGCTGAAATTCGGCGGCGAAGCCTTCAAGGCAGCCAACGGCACCACCTTCCGCATCAATACCCTGGTGGCATTCTCCGTCAACCAGAACCAGGACTGGGAGCAATCGGACCCGTCGTGGCGCGAAATGAACGTCGTCGCCGACAAGATCGGCACGGGCGCCTTCGCCGAAGCGCGCGCCTGGGTCGGCAAGCGCTACTACGACCGCCAGGACGTGCACATCACCGATTACTACTTCTGGAATAACAGCGGCCCTGGCGCCGGCCTGGAAAACATCGACCTGGGCGCCGCCAAGCTGGCCTACGCCGTCGTGCGCACGGCCGATGACGGCGACAGCAAGCGCATGGGGCTGTCTCACGACCTGCGCTTTTCCGGCATCAAGGTCAACCCGGATGGCGAACTGACGCTGGGCGTGCAATTCAACCAGAAACGCAACGCGCAAGGCGCGGCCCCCATCGCCAGCGGCCACTTGCTGACCATCATGCATACGCAGGGCAACCTTCTGGGCGGCTTCAACAAGGTGGCATTGCAGTACGGCAAAGGCAGCGCCGCCAACACGGGCGGCTTCAGCCTGGGCGCTGGCAAGGATGACAAGGTCGTGCGCCTGACGGAACAGATCATGATCCAGCCGAAAGGCGCCTGGTCGGGCATGGGCACCTTCGTCTACGAAGACAAGGAAACGGCCGGCGTGAGCAGCAAGTGGACGTCGATCGGCGCGCGTCCCGTCTACCACTTCACGGACAACTACAGCCTGGCCGTGGAACTGGGGCACGACATCGTCAAGCCGGAAGGCGGCGAGAGTCGCAACCTGACCAAGCTGACCTTCGCGCCGCAACTGTCGGCTGGCAACAGCTTCTGGTCGCGCCCCGTGCTGCGCGCCTTCTACACCTATGCCAAATGGAATAAGGCAGCCCAGTCGGCCGCCGCCGCGGAATCGGCGCTGTCGTCGACGGGCGTGTTCGGTGGCAAGACCAATGGCAGCTCGGTCGGTTTCCAAGTGGAATCCTGGTGGTAAGCGCGGGACTCTAGAACTTTGGCAAGCGTCCCTGGACACTTGCCTCAGGCAGCAACACCGCCCGCTTTTTCAGGGGCAAGGAATATCCGGACCCACCATTTCGCCGCTGCACGCGATGGCCGGCAGCTTCACTGTAGTGATTCAGCAGTATCCTCTTTTAGCGCGGGCGCCCCTGGGTTTGCCCGCGTATTTTTTTGGGCGCTGCCGACGCTGGTCATGCCCCTGATCATTCCGGCATTTATCAGATAAACTACCCTGCATCGCTCCCGATCCACCCCAGACGCAGCATCCATGAACCTCAAAAATCTCGCCAAAACGCTAGGAATATCCGAAACCACCGTCAGCCGCGCCTTGAATGGCTATCCGGAAGTGAGTGAACGCACGCGCGAGCGGGTGCTGGCCGCCGCGCAGGCCGCCGGCTACCGTCCCAATCCCATGGCGCGCAGCCTGGCCGTGGGACGCACGAATATCGTCGGCATCATCTACCCGCTGATGCCGAACGACCTGGCCGATCCCATGTTCATCGACATCGTCGGCGGCATGTCGGAAGCGCTGGAAGCGCAGCAGATGGACATGATGATCGCGCCCGCCTCGGCCACCAATGAATTCCACACCTATCAACGCATGGTCAAGGGCCGCCGCATCGATGGCCTGATCGTCGGACGCACGAAACCGTACGACGAGCGCATCGCCTACCTGGCGCAGCAAGGCATGCCGTTTGTCGCGCATGGCCGCACGCAGCTGAACCAGCCGCACGCCTGGTTCGACTACGACAACGAGGCGGGCATGCGTTTGGCCGTCGAGCGCCTGGCGCAGCTGGGCCACCAGCGCATCGGCCTGATCAGCGCCACGCCCGACCTGAACTTCGTGCGCCAGCGCGTCGAGAGTTTCCAGCACGCCATGCAGGCGGGCGGCCTGGCCGTCGATCCGGACAACCTGGTCGACAATGCGCACGACCGCCGCGCCGGCTACCAGGCGATGCAGCGCCTGCTGGCCCGCTCGCCCCGCCCCACCGCCGTCATCGTCGACAATCACATGTCGGGCGTGGGCGCCGTGCGCGCCCTGCTCGACGCGGGCATCGCCATCGGCAGCGAAATGTCGCTGATCGTCTGGGGCGTGATGGAAGATTCCCTGGCCGGCCACAACGTTACCACCGTCGTCCAGCCCGACCCGCGTGGCGCCGGCGCAAAGATGATCCACATGCTGCTGGCCCTGATGGATGGCACGCCCGTCACCGACTTGCAGGAACTGTGGCCGTGCGAACTGTTGCCGGGCGAGTCGGCGGGACCCGTGCCGAACTAGCCCATCCCGCATTCCCGGCACCGCCGGCCGCCTGGCCAGCGGTGCCGCCTCGTTGTCCTGAATTACCCTCATAAAAAAATCGTATGTCTGGCGCGTGTATCGCTTTACTTTTCAAAGCGCTTTGAACTATACTCATTTCATACCCAAAGCGCTTTGAATTTTAAAATAAGACGTTCGTCTACCAACCAGCAGCGCTGCCCTGATAGCCAAGGCTACAGGCAACTTTTAAGAAATCATTCATGCCGACCATCCAGAACAATCTCGCCCACCTGCCCGCCGACTGGTGGCGCAGCGCCGTCATCTACCAGGTCTATCCACGCAGCTTCCTCGACAGCAATGGCGACGGCATCGGCGACTTGCCCGGCATTACCTCGAAACTTGATTACATCGCCGCCCTGGGCGCCGACATCGTCTGGATCTCGCCCTTCTTCACGTCGCCGATGAAAGACTTCGGCTACGACGTGGCTGACTTCTGCGACGTTGACCCCATGTTTGGCAGCCTGGTCGATTTCGACCGCCTGGTGGCGCGCGCCCATGAACTGGGCTTGAAAGTGATGATCGACCAGGTGCTGTCGCATTCGTCCGACGTCCACCCGTGGTTCGTGGAAAGCCGCTCCAGCCGCGACAATGCCAAGGCCGACTGGTATGTATGGGCCGACCAGAAACCAGACGGCACGGCGCCGAATAACTGGCTGTCCGTGTTCGGCGGTTCCGCCTGGCAATGGGAGCCGCGACGCGGCCAGTACTACCTGCACGATTTCCTCGCCAGCCAGCCCGACCTGAATTTCCATAACCCGCAAGTGCAGCAGGCGCAGCTGGACAACCTGCGTTTCTGGCTGGAACGCGGTGTCGATGGCTTCCGCTTCGATTCCTGCAACTTCCCGTATCACGACCAGTTGCTGCGCGACAATCCGCCTGCCGCCCAGCGCGATGCGAGCAGCGTGTCGGCCATCAACCCGTATGGCATGCAAGCACACGTGTACGACAAGACACAGCCGGAAAACATTGCCTACCTGCAGCGCGTGCGCGCCATACTCGATGAATATCAGGCCATTTCCATCGGTGAAGTGGGCGACGACAATGCGCTGGCCACCATGGCCGCCTACACGGGCGCAGACAAGCTGCACATGGCTTACAGTTTCAACTTGCTGACGGCGGAGTTTTCGGCCGCGCACATCCGCACGCAGGTGGAAGAATTCGAAGCACAAGTGGCCGACGGCTGGGCTTCCTGGTCCGTGGGCAACCACGACAGCGTGCGCGTCATGACGCGCTGGGGCGGCGAAAACCCGTCGCCATCGCTGGCCAAGGTGGTGCTGGCCGTGCAAGCGGCGCTGAAAGGCACGCCGTGCCTGTACCAGGGCGACGAGCTGGCCCTGACGGAAGCGGACATTCCTTTCGAAGCATTGCAAGACCCATATGGCATCCCGTTCTGGCCCCAGTTCAAGGGCCGCGACGGCTGCCGCACGCCGATGCCGTGGGTGGCCGATGCGCCGCAAGGCGGCTTCAGTTCGGCAAAACCCTGGTTGCCCGTGCCGCCCGAGCATCTGGCACGCGCCGTTGACGTGGAAGAGCGCGATAGCGCCTCGCCCTTGACCTTTGCGCAGAACATCCTCGCCTGGCGCCGCACCTTGCCGCAATTGCTGCGCGGCGATATCGTTTTCTTCGATGCGCCCGAACCCGTGCTGGCCCTGCGCCGCGACTTGCCGGGCCAACCATCCGTACTGGCCGCCTTCAACCTGGGCACGCAAGCGGTCACATTCGCCTGGCCAGACGCGGCGCCAGCGGCCGACCTGGCCGGTCATGGCTTGCCAGGCAATAAAGATGGCCAGCAGCTCAGCCTGCCCCCGCATGGCGGCTGGTTCGGCACACTGGCGTAAATCGCAGGCTTTGGCGGCCATGCCGCCAATTACAATAACGAGCCCCGCGCATCAGCGGGGCCAAATTGAGAGAACGAGGACGACATGGCTGGACTGAAATTAACAGGCCTGAAGAAGGCATATGGTGACGTGCAAACCCTGCACGGCATCGACCTGGAGATCGCCGATGGCGAATTCATGGTCTTCGTGGGTCCGTCCGGTTGCGGCAAATCGACCTTGCTGCGCAGCATCTGCGGCCTGGAAGAAATCAGCGGCGGCGATTTATTCATCGGCAAGACGCGCATGAACGACGTGCCGCCCGCCAAGCGCGGCATCGCCATGGTGTTCCAGAGCTACGCCCTGTACCCGCACATGAGCGTGGCGCAAAACATGGCGTTCGGTCTCAAACTGGCTGGACAGAGCCGCGTACAGATTGCCGACGCCGTACAGCGCGCCGCGCAAATCCTGCGCATCGAACCGTTGCTGGAACGCAAACCGAAAGACTTGTCGGGCGGCCAGCGCCAGCGCGTGGCCATCGGCCGCGCCATCGTGCGCAAGCCCGACGTCTTCCTGTTCGACGAACCGCTGTCCAATCTCGACGCATCCCTGCGCGTGCAGATGCGCATCGAACTGGCGAATCTGCACCGCGAATTGCGCTCGACCATGATTTACGTCACGCATGACCAGGTCGAAGCGATGACCCTGGCAGATCGCATCGTCGTGCTCAACGCAGGCCGCATCGAACAGGTGGGTGCGCCCCTGGAGCTGTACCACCACCCCGCCAACCTGTTCGTGGCCGGCTTCCTCGGTTCGCCCCGCATGAATTTCCTCAAAGGAAAGATCCACAGCTATGCCGACGGCGTGGCCACCATCGCCACGAATGCGGGCGGCATGCTGCAGGCTGTGCTGACGCAGCCGCTGGCCAGCGGCACCCCCGTCACCGTCGGCGCGCGCCCCGAACACGTGCAGGCGTGCGCGCCCGGCGCCACTGCTGCCATCACGGCCACCGTGCAGGCAGTGGAAAAACTGGGCGACATCAGCTATCTGTATGTACACGTGCCGGGCGGCGAGGACCCGCTGGTGGTGCGCGCCGATGCGGATACGGACTGGGCCATTGGCCAGTCCGTGGCGCTGCAGGTGGCGCCCGCCCGCGTCCACGTGTTCGACGAACACGGCCAGACCCGTACCTGAACCCCGGCTTTAAGGGGCCAGGCGCTACAGGCGCCGCCTGGCCCGGTTGCATCGTTTCAGCCTTGATACTCAACATAAACTTAGCATAAAAAAAGATACTGGAGATTGACATGTCCTTCACACACCCGAAACGCAGCTTCATCAAAACCACCCTGATCGCCGCCGCCCTGGCCGGCATCGGCAACCTGGCCGCCGTCAGCATGGCGCACGCGGCCGAAGCAGGCACCCTTTTGATCTGGATCAATGGCGACAAAGGCTACAAGGGCCTGGCCAAGGTCGGCGAGGAATTCACCAAGAAGACGGGCATCAAGGTTGTCGTCGAGCACCCGGAAGATGCACCAAATAAATTCCAGCAGGCAGCGGCCGCCGGCAAGGGCCCGGACATCTGGATCTGGCCGCATGACCGCATCGGCACCTGGATCGATGCGGGCTTGCTGCAACCATTGACGCCAAGCAAGGAAGCACGCGCCGCCATCCTGCCGCTGGCCTGGAATGCCTTCACGGTGGGCGGCAAGACCTGGGGCTACCCGATCTCCATCGAAGCCGTCGCCCTCGTCTACAACAAGGACCTGGTGCCGAATCCGCCAAAAACTTTCGAGGAAATCGCCGCGCTGGACAAAAAATTGTCCGCTCAGGGTAAAAAAGCCATCCTGTGGGATTACACGAATACCTATTTCACCTGGCCATTGCTGGGCGCGGGCGGCGGCTTCCCGTTTGAAGTCAAGGCCGATGGCCGCTACGATGCGGCGAAAACCGGCGTGAACAATGCCGGCTCGCAAGCGGGTGTGAATGCGCTGATGACCCTGATCAACAGCGGCGCCATGCCGAAGGGTGCCGGCTACGCGGAAATGGAAGCGGGCTTCAACCAGGGCAAGATCGCCATGATGATCAACGGCCCATGGTCGTGGGACAATGCGCGCAAGTCGAAGATCAACTTCGGCGTGGCAACGATCCCTACCGTGGCTGGCAAGACGGCCACCCCATTCGTGGGCGTACTGGGTGCGATGATTTCCAAGGCTAGCCCGAACAAGGACCTGGCGACGGAATTCCTGGAAAACCAGATGCTGCAACTCAACGGCCTGAAAACCATCAACGCCGACGTCCCGCTGGGCACGCCAGCTAACAAAGTGCTGTTCGCGGAATTGAAAGCCAATCCGAACATCCAGGCGACGATGGAATCCGCCCAAGCGGGCCGCCCAATGCCGAACAACCCGGAAATGGGCCGCTTCTGGTCGTCCATGCAATCGGCGCTGGAAAACATCACGCAAGGCCGCCAGAGCACCAAGGATGGCCTGGATGCGGCGGCGAAGCGGATTACGACGGCGAATTAGACCCAGTATCCATCACCCCAGGCAAAAATCTGGGGTCAGACCCGGCGGGTCTGACCCCTGTATTCTGCTGCATCCATCTTCACAGGTATCCATCGTGCGCAAGTTTATCGGCCCTACGGTATTGACCATCAGCATGGCGCTGGGTCTGTATCTGCTCTTCATGTTGTACATTTCCGGCCAGACCATGCTGGCCGCCGTTTTCCTCGGCTTGCTGACCCTGACGACGTTTGTCTTCACGTCGCCGCGCGCCTATGCCTACCGTTATCTGTTTCCCGGCATCACGGCTGTCATCGTCTTCGTGCTGCTGCCGATGGTGTACACGGTGTCGATCGGCTTTACCAATTTCAGCTCGCGCAACCTGCTCACCTACGAGCGGGCCACGCAATATTTGCTGGACGAGACGCAGCGCGTGGAAAGCACCGGCTATGCCATGACCGTGCATGCCGACAACAAGGAATACCGCCTGCGCCTGGAAAGCCCGGATACGGGCGAAGTGCTCTTGACGCAGCCGCTGGCCCTCAAGCGCGCCGTACCGCTGAAGGTGGAAGTGGCGCCGCCCGACCCCGTGCAGGCGCCCGTTCTGGCCGCGCCGCTGCCTATCAAGGACATCATCGCCCTGCAAAAGGATTTGAAACAGCTCACCCTGGTCATGCCGAACAAGATCGAGCTGCGCATGGTGGGCTTGCGCGAATTCGGCCCCGTCGCGCATGTCTACAAGCAACTCCCCGACAAGACGTTGAAGAAGATCGCCACGGGCGAGCTCGTGACACCGAATTTCAAGACGGGCTTTTATGAAATGCCGGACGGCACGAAACTGGAGCCGGGCTTCAAGGTCAACGTGGGCTTCGCCAACTTCGTGAAGATTTTCTCCGATGAAGCGTTCCGCGGCCCTTTCCTGCGCATTTTCGTCTGGACCATCGTTTTCGCCCTGATCAGCGTGGCCACGACAACGGGCCTGGGCATGGTGCTGGCCGTGCTCTTGAACTGGGATGCGCTGCGCTTCCGCGGCCTGTACCGCACCCTGCTGTTCCTGCCGTACGCCGTGCCGGGCTTCATTTCCATCCTGGTCTTCAAGGGCTTGTTCAATAACAACTTTGGCGAAATCAACCTCGTGCTCGACGCCCTGTTCGGCATCAAGCCCGCCTGGTTCTCGGACACCACCCTGGCCAAGGCCATGATCCTGATCGTCAACACCTGGCTCGGTTATCCCTACATGATGGTGGTGTGCATGGGCTTGATCAAGGCGATTCCGTCGGACCTGTATGAAGCTTCGGCCCTGGCTGGCGCGGGACCGCTGACGAATTTCTTCAAGATCACCCTGCCCCTGATCATCAAGCCGCTAACGCCACTGATGGTGGCCAGCCTGGGTTTCAATTTCAATAATTTCGTACTGATCAGCTTGCTGACTGGCGGGCGTCCCGATTTCCTCGACACCACCTTACCGGCCGGCACGACGGACTTGCTCGTGTCCTACACCTACCGCATCGCGTTCGAGGATTCGGGCCAGAACTTTGGCCTGGCCGCCGCCATCTCGACCCTGATCTTCTTCCTCGTGGCCGCGATTTCGCTGGTCAACATGCGCCTGACGCGCATGAACAAAGCATAAAGGACAGCATATGGCTATCGTTGTCGACCGTTCCAACCGCTGGCGCATCCTGGCGGCCCATGTCGCCGTGATCGCGCTGATCGCGCTGGTGATGTTTCCCTTCCTGATGATACTCTCGATCTCCCTGCGACCCGGCAACTTCGCCTCGGGCAGTTTGATACCGCCCGAGATCAGCTTCGAGCACTGGCGATTGGCGCTGGGCATGTCTTACCAGGCGCCCAACGGCACGCTGGTCGAGCCGGACTTCCCCGTGCTGCTGTGGCTATGGAACTCCATCAAGGTGGCCAGCATGAGCGCCACCGTCACCGTGCTGCTGTCGACCACCTGCGCGTATGCGTTTGCGCGCATGCAGTTCCGCTTCAAGTCGCAGACCCTGTCCGCGCTGATGCTGCTGCAGATGTTCCCCGCCGTGCTGGCCCTGGTGGCCATCTACGCCATCTTCGATGTGCTGGGCAGCTACGTGCCGTGGCTGGGTATCGACCACCACGGCAGCCTGGTGCTCGCTTACACGGGCGGCATCGCCCTGCATATATGGACCATCAAGGGCTATTATCAAACCATTCCCATCGAGATCGAGGAAGCGGCCAAGGTCGATGGCGCCACGCAATGGCAGGCGTTCGTCTACGTGCTGCTGCCGATGACGGTGCCCATCCTGATGGTGGTGTTCCTGCTGTCGTTCATCGGCGCCATCATTGAATACCCGATCGCTTCCGTGCTGCTGCATGAACAGAACAACCTGACCCTGGCCGTCGGCTCGAAACTGTTCCTGTACGAGCAAAAATACCTGTGGGGCGATTTCGCCGCGGCAGCCATTTTGTCTGGTCTGCCCATCACGGCCGTGTTCCTGCTGGCGCAAAAATGGATGATCTCCGGCCTGACGGCTGGTGGCGTGAAGGGCTGACCATGCGCATCCCCCTGACTACGCTGGCCGCCCTGCTCTTGTGCGCTTCGGCGCAGGCAGGAAGCTTCGCAGAAAACCCCATCGTCTACTTTGCCGTGACAGACCGTTTCGCCAACGGCAATCCCGGCAACGACCACAGTTACGGCCGCGCCGCCGACCCGCAAGGTGGCGATGTCGGCACGTTTCACGGCGGCGACATCGCCGGCATCACGCAGCAACTGAAGGCCGGCTATTTTCAAGATCTGGGTGTCAACGCCCTGTGGATCACGGCGCCGTATGAGCAGATACACGGCTGGGTGGTGGGCGGCAAGCAGCAATTCCAGCACTACGCCTACCACGGCTATTGGGCGCTCGACTACACCACCATGGATGCGAACATGGGCACGCGCGACGAGCTGCGCGAGATGGTCAACACGGCCCACGCGCAAGGCATCCGCGTGCTGTTCGACGTGGTGCTGAACCATCCCGGCTACGCGGACTTGCGCACCCTGGCGCAATACAAGGTGCCGGTGCTGTGGCCGGGCCATGAAAAGGCCGTGCTGCGCGATTATCACGGCTTCATCGACTACAACAACTTCGCATTCGCGCAGTGGTGGGGCCCGGACTGGGTACGCGCCGGCTTGCCCGGCTATCCCGACGGCGGCAAGGACGACTACACGATGCAGCTGGCCTACCTGCCCGACTTCCGCACGGAGAGCGGCAAGGCCGTGGGCTTGCCACCTATCCTGCAGCGCAAGGCCGACACACGCGCCGTGGCCCTGCCCGACACCACCGTGCGCGGCTATCTGGTCCACTGGCTGGCCGACTGGGTGCGCGAATTCGGCGTCGACGGTTTTCGCGCCGACACCGTCAAGCACGTAGAACCCGCTAGCTGGCTGGCCCTGCGCGCGGCGGCCACCGATGCCCTCAAGGATTGGAAGGCGCGCCATCCTCAGCAAAAGATCGACGATGCGCCGTTCTGGATGACGGGCGAAGCGTGGGGCCATGGCCCCGAGCGCAGCAGCTGGCATGACGCCGGCTTCGACTCGATGATCAATTTCGACTTTCAACATCGCGCCGGGGCCGACTGGAAAAGCATCGACGGCGTGTACCGCCAGTACGCGGGCTTGCTGGGCAAGCGCATTGGCAATGCGCCCCGCTACGACATCCTGTCGTATATCTCCTCGCACGACACCAGCCTGTTCCCGCGCGATCAATTGAAACATGGCTTGTCGGCCCTGCTGCTGGCGCCGGGCGGCGTGCAGCTGTTCTATGGCGATGAAAGCGCGCGCCTGCCTGGCGCGGCGCCCGCCGGCGACGAACAGCAGGCCACCCGCTCCGACATGAACTGGACATCCATGGACTCTGCAACCCTGGCGCATGCGCGCAAGCTGGGCCAGTTCCGTTTGCGCCACCCTGCCCTGGCGCGCGGCGAGCACAGATTCATCCATGAACAGCCGTATGCATTCGCCCGCGTGATGCAGGACGACGCCATCATCGCCGTGCCGGAGGCACAGGGGATTATCACGTTGAAGATACACGGCGTTTTCGCTGATGGCACCAAGCTGCGCGACGCCTACACCAATCGAACCTATATCGTAAAAGACAGCGCCGTCGCGGTGAACGCGGCCGGCACCGTCCTGCTGGAGAAAGCTGCACCATGAGTACCTATGACATTCTAGTGGTCGGCGGCGCCGGCATCGACACCATCGTCCGCGTCCCTTCCCTGCAATTGCCCGTCGCCGATTCCATGCACGTGCCGCCCATCCACGATTACGTGGCGCACACGGGCAATGGCGTGGCGCTGGGTTGCCATGCGCTGGGCTTGCGCTGCAAGTTCATCGACTTCATCGGCGACGATGCGCAAGGTGCGGCCATCCTGCAGCGCTATAAAGATGCCAGGCTCGATTTTTCACACATCGTCGAACCCTCGGGCACGCGGCGCAGCGTCAACCTGGTCGACCCGCAAGGGCGCAGACTGTCGCTGTACGACGGGCGTCACCCGGAAGACGTGCGCATGCCGGCCGCCTTTTACCTGCCCTACCTGGGCCCGGCGCGCCACGCGCACTTTTCCATCATGGGCTGGGTGGCGGCGCTGTTTGACGATGCGCAAGCGTGCGGCACCACGGTGTCGACCGATTTGCACGACTGGGATGGCGTCAACCCGCACCACCAGGTCTTTGCCCTGCGCGCCGACCTGGTGTTCCTCAGCACGGCCGCACTGGGCGAACGCACGCAGGCCGTCATGCGCGCGATTGTGGCGGAAGGCCGCGCGCAGCTTGTCGTGGCCATGGCGGGCGCGGACGGCGCGTATGTGCTGGAACGGGGCGGCGACCACGTCCTCCATTTCGCCTGCGCGCAGCTTGACTTGCCCGTGGTGGACACGAATGGCGCCGGCGACTCCTTCGTCGCCGCCTTCCTGCAGGCATGGCTGGATGGCGCGGGGATCGACGCCGCCATGCGCCGCGGCGCCATCGCCGGCGCGTTTGCCTGTGCCCAGCATGGCACGCATGAGCGGTTTATCGGGCTGGCAGAGCTGCATGACTTATATCAAGACGGCACTAGCTTATGACTTAATATTCTATCAAGCGTAACAGCCAGCCAACGGGCGCATGGCACAATGGCTGCGAATTTCAAACGCTTCACCATCGCAGACCATTCGAACCGGAGACCACATGAGAATCGAAACCCTGGCCGTGCACGCCGGCTACACCCCCGACCCGACCACCAAGGCCGCCGCCGTCCCCATCTACCAGACGGTGGCCTACGCCTTCGACAATGCCCAGCATGGCGCCGACCTGTTCGATCTGAAAGTGGCCGGCAATATCTACACGCGCATCATGAACCCCACGCAGGACGTGCTGGAAAAGCGCGTCGCGGCGCTGGAAGGCGGCGTGGCCGCGCTGGCCGTGGCGTCGGGCATGGCGGCCATCACCTACGCGATCCAGACCATCACCGAAGCGGGCGACAATTTCATCTCCGCCAGCCAACTGTATGGCGGCACCTACAACCTGTTTGCCCACACCCTGCCGCAAATCGGCATCGAAGTGCGCTTCGCCGATGCGCGCCAGCCCGAGACCTTCGCAGCGCTGATCGACGCGCGCACCAAGGCCATCTTCTGCGAATCGATCGGCAACCCGCTGGGCAATGTGACGGACGTGGCGAAACTGGCCGAAATCGCGCATGCGCACGGCATCCCGCTGATCGTCGATAACACGGTGCCTAGCCCCTATCTGTTCCGCCCCATCGAGCACGGCGCCGACATCGTCGTCCATTCGCTGACCAAATACCTGGGCGGCCACGGCACCACCGTGGGCGGTGCCATCGTCGACAGCGGTAAATTTCCATGGGCCGAACACAAGGAGCGCTTCAAACGCCTGAACGAACCGGACGTGTCGTATCACGGCGTCGTCTACACGGAAGCGTTCGGCCCCGCCGCCTTCATCGGCCGCGCGCGCGTCGTCCCGCTGCGCAATATGGGTGCAGCCATCTCTCCCTTGAGCGCCTTCCAGCTGATCCAGGGCATCGAGACCCTGGCCTTGCGCATGGACCGCATCTGCGACAACACGCTGGCCCTGGCCAAACACTTGAAACAGCACCCGAAAGTCGCATGGGTCAATTACGCGGGCCTGGAAGACCACCCGGACCACGCGCTGGTGAAAAAATACATGAACGGCCGCGCCTCGGGCATTTTATCCTTCGGCCTGAAACTGGCCGCCGGCGAGGATCCGCGCGCAGCCGGCGCCCGCGTGCTCGACGCCCTGCAACTGTTCACGCGCCTGGTCAATATCGGCGACGCCAAGTCGCTGGCCACCCACCCGGCGTCCACCACGCACCGCCAGCTCAATCCGGCGGAACTGGCCAAGGCGGGGGTGTCCGAAGACATGCTGCGCCTGTCCGTGGGCATCGAGCATATCGACGACTTGCGCGAAGACCTGGAACAGGCCTTGAACGCGGCCTGAATCAAACTGAAATCAGACTGAAAGCCTGTCCCGGCACATGCATGCATACCCTGCCGGGACAGGCGCGGCGTTTTCCAGAACCCAGTACGACACCTTTGCTGCAAGGTACCGCTAGTTGCTGAGCGCTATGCACACGCCGGCATAGCATGCTGCTATCGTGTCCGGTAGTGCCGCATGGGCGGCAGTGTCAGCGCGAGCCAATGCTCGCGTTCGGCCTTGACACTGGCAATATGTCCAGACATGGCATCTCTCCTTCATACAATATCCCGTTAGACCACGTTCGTGGCAAAAATACCCGTTAAGCGAAATGTGCCGCCCTGATTTTTTCGTTCCTGGGATGTACCGAAATGTCTGCTGGCCCGGCAAGTCAAGCAAGGAATCCATCAAAACAGAGAAATATTGCTTAAATACATATTTTTTTCGTTGTTTATTAGCAACATTATACAAACCGCATTCATCCCATAGTTGTATAGTTAACTTCGCCTTATGGAGAAGACTATCTACAGTAAATCCATGAGCTTGTTGCCAAAAACGATGCAACAATAATTTCAGCAGCGGATCGTTAACTGATATCGGTGGCTTGAATTTTGTTGTTTATTAAAAACAATTTATTATTTAATATGTCTCGGGAAATATGATTTTTCAAGAAAAAAAGAGCGTTCATGCGGTCAAAATCGCACTGAGCGTCATGGCCGGAAGCATTCTCATCGCTAGTCAAGTGCAAGCGCAGCAAGCCGACGTCGCCAACGAAAAAATACAGCGCGTCATCGTCACTGGTTCCAATATTTCGCGCGTCGATATGGAAGGCCCGACTCCAATCGAGGTCATCAAGCGCGCCGACATTGCCAAGTCCGGCGCCTCCACCGTGATCGAATTATTAAGCAAACTGCCATCGATTTCCGTCGCCCTCGACGGCAACGATAGCGCCAGCTTCGCCAAGGGTGCCTCGTCGGCCGCGTTGCGCGGTCTCGACTCCAAGTACACGCTGATTCTGTTGAACGGCCGCCGCCTGGCCAACTACGGCTTCGCGAACGGCGCGGAGAATTCCTTCGTCGACTTGAACAGCCTGCCTTTGTCGGCCATCGAGTCGGTGGAAGTCCTGCGCGATGGCGCTTCGGCCATTTATGGCTCCGACGCCGTCGCTGGCGTGATCAACTTCAAGACCCGCACCAACTACCAGGGTGTAGAGGGCACCGCCAACATCGGCGCCAACCAGCAGGGCGACGGCCAGACCGGCAACGTCAGCCTGACCTCCGGTTGGGGCGATTTGGAGAAGGATGGGCGCAACCTGCTGTTGACGCTGGACTTGTACCGCCGCAATCCGCTGGTGTCGGACAAGCATTCGAACCTGGCGGAGCACGATTTCCGCAAGTTCGGCGGCTCCGATAACCGTAAGACCACCGAGTACATGGGCTGGATCCGCAATCAGAGCAGTGGCGACAAGGGTTATGTCATCCCCGGCTGCCAAGGTACGGTAGGTGTCTCCAGCACCGGAGACAATGTCTGCTTCACCAATCCGGCTTCGAACCTGACGCCGAGGCAGGAGCGCGCCGGTATTTCGTCCATTTTCACTCAGCGCCTCAACAGCAGCGACGAATTGTTCCTGGAGGCCGCTTACACCCAGAACTCGTCGACAATTATCGGGAACTCCCCCGCCTTTAGCAGCGCCAACTACAGGACGGCCGGCTCGACCAACCCCGGTCTGGCGACGCTGCCAGACGGCAGCGACGGCAGCGTGAACGGCTTCCTGCCTGGCGATCTGGTGCAGGTTTTCCGCAGCGTCTACGAGGCCGGCAACCGGACCTCCAAGATCACCAGCAAAACCACACGTCTGGTCGGCGGCTGGCGCGGTACGCTGGGCAAATGGGATAGCGAAGGCGCAATCAGCCTGAACCAGAACAAGTTGAGCGACGACGCCGACAAGCAAACGCTGCTGGACAAGTCGACGCTAGCCTTGCAAGCCGGCTTGCTGGGCAAAGCGGGTGGCTACGATCCCTTTGTCTTGAATAATCCGGAAAGCGCCTACTTGCCTTTCCTGACAACAACTTCGCACCGCTCGACCTCCAAGCTTGGCAGCGCCGAATGGAAGATGAGCACGCCTGAATTGTTCACGCTGGGCGGCGAATCAGTTGGCTTCGCCTGGGGCGCACAGGGCAGCCACGAGTCGATCGACGACGTCGCCGATCCACAGATGACAGCGGGCAACATCGTCAACTTTGGCGCAACCAGCAGCAAGGCCAGCCGCACGGTGTATTCCATATACGGCGAGTTGAACGTGCCGATCGCCAAGCAAGTCGAAATGCAATTGGCGCTGCGCGGCGACCATTACAGCGACTTCGGCAATTCCTACAACCCGAAAGTGGCGCTCGCATGGCGTCCGAACCAGCAAGTAATGTTGCGCGGTTCGGCCACGACTTCGTTCAAGGCGCCGACCTTGCCGGAGGTCGCCTCGACCACCACAGCCTACACCACCGTGGCCGACTGGGCCCGTTGCAAGCCCTTGGGTTACACGGGCGTGCAATGCTCCTACAGTCCCAAGGTTTACCTGTCCGGCAATCCCGATCTGAAGGCGGAAAAAGCGAAGAACTTCTCGCTGGGTATCGTCTTGCAACCGATCAAGGACCTGTCGGCATCGCTGGATTGGTATAGCGTGCGTCAAACTGACACGATCCAGTCTCTGGATGCGCAATATGCGCTCGATCATGAAGACACGATTCCCGGCTTTGCCGCGCTGATCGGCCGCGACCCGCGCAATCCCGTGCTGGAAGCGAATAATCCCGGTTTGAACAAAGGCCGTATCAAGGACATGACACTGCCTTACCAAAACGTTGGCAAAACGAATGTCGAAGTGAGGTACCCTGACTTTTTCGGACACTCTAGTTTGGTAAACTTCACCGACTGGAGAACTTATGACACGCTCAACAACATACACACCGGAGCTTCGGGAAGAAGCGGTAAAACTGGTC